>NZ_OZ034999.1:0-1200000 GCF_964030965.1 Spiroplasma endosymbiont of Amphimallon solstitiale | reverse complement strand
AACATAACCTAAATCTCGTAATACTGTTTCACGATTAGGAGTAAAACTATAATTCATTAAATAACGTTTATTACCAATAATTTTATCTGTTAAAATTTCTTTTCCACTTACTTGACTAATAATTTCTTGTAAGTTTTTTGTTTCTTTAATTCCAATTTGTTCTAATGTTTTAGTTTTTTGTGCAAGTTTAATAAATTTAGTAGTACGATAACCACGACTAATTTTATTAAGTCCAGCAAATGCAGGTAATATATTAAAGAAAGTATTTAATTTTGTTACATTTCCTTTTAAATAATCATAAACTTGATTAATAGTAAAATCAGTTAAAAACTCTACACCAACAGCAGTAATACTAGCAACTAAATCACTTGCACCTAATCCAAGTGTTAAACTTTCACTTAAACCGCCAGTAAAAGGAGCAAGTGCTACTGCAATTACTTGTACACCAATCATTTCTAAAATTTCTCATCAAAAACTTTTATTTTCTTGTTGTTGACTAATTCTAGTATGTTTTGGTTTATTTATGTTTAAAAGTATTGCTGTATTAGTTGTACCGATTGGCATTGCATTTAATTTCCTTTATTTAAGAGTTATTTTAATTGGATTTGTTGTTCCTTTATAATTTAAGTCATTAACATTTGCAGTAATAGTTATATATAAGTCACCTGCTTTTTGTTTTTGATTACTTACATTAGTTTTACCTTGTGCATCACTAAAATATTTAATAGTTGGATTTGTTAAATTTGGATTTAATGATTTAAGTTCATCTGTACTTTTTATTTGTGTATCTAATTCTTTATTATTGTTATTAACATTTGCAGTAATATTTGTTGTTAAATTTGTAATTTTAGTTTTTAAATCAGTTTTTTCCTTTAATTTTGTAGAAAAGTAATGATACATGATAAAGTGTTATTTTTAGAGAATTTTTACACTAAATAATGTTACTTTTAACAAATTTTTAATTAAAAATAATATTTTAAGTGTAAATTGATGAATAATTTTTGGTCATCCATACTTTTCTACATAATTAAAAGTTTTTTCTGTTTTAATAATTCCATATAACATTCATCTTGATGTTGTTTCATTATTAGAAATATATGGTATTGCTTCTCCAACAACTTCACCAGCAACTTTATATGCTCTTCCTGCTTTATCATCTTTAATAAAATCTACATAAATAACTGTATTTTCCTTTAATTTTGTAGAAAAGTAATGATACATGATAAAGTGTTATTTTTAGAGAATTTTTACACTAAATAATGTTACTTTTAACAAATTTTTAATTAAAAATAATATTTTAAGTGTAAATTGATGAATAATTTTTGGTCATCCATACTTTTCTACAAAATTAAAAGTATTTTCTATCATGTATCTTTTCATCGCTCTTGGTGTTGTTAAAATAAAGGTCATTAATTGTTGTTCATTTTTATCATTAGTAAAAATCATATAGTCATCAAGAACGATTTCACATAATACACCTTTTACATATAAATTATTTCCATTTAAACGTAATTGTTGTGCCAACTGATTATCGGTAATTAAACCTTTATTATCTGCTAAATAAACTAAACTATCATAAAGACCATTAGTAATAAAAAATTTACTATTTGCAATGTTTCTAAATTGAAACAAAGTATTTCAAGCAGATAACATTGATTTTAAATAGCCTACTGGTGTTGTATCTTCAATATCGATTTTAGTAGCAAATTTTGCAATTGCTTGTGTATCATCAATTGCCAATTTATCTGCTAAATCATTTGCAACTTCATATTGCATACTATCTAATAAATTTTGTCCATTATTTGCTTTTAAATCTACATCTGCAATAATTTCTCCTGCAAGATATTTTTTAGTTATTTTTTTACTAATTTTATCTGTATCAACATATGGTAATTCATATCTTTTACTTTTATCATCTCAAGCAATAATTTTTACTTCTGGTTTTTTTGGTTTTTTAACAATAAACTCAATATTTACTGAGTCAACAATTTCAGTAGGGAAAAAGTTTGCCCATGGACTATTTGAAATTTTAAAAAACTCTATAAATTCTGGCGCTTCTACTAATCTCTCTGTATTGTCTAAATTTTGATTAAATGGTACTGACATTTTATTTCTTCCTTTCGTTTATAAATAATTTTTCTTTTTATAATTAATTAAAAAATTTTCTTTATCATTTGTTTTATTATTAATAATTATTTGTTTATTGCCACCTGTATTAATTGTTTCTTTAAATACTGGTTGTTCTTTAATCATTTTTTTAATAGTTTCTTCAATTTTTGAATTTTCTAGATTATTAGTTTTAAATTTTAAATAATCATAAAATTCAGTTTTAACTTGATATTTTTTAAATATATTAATCATTTCTTTTTCTTTAATTTCTTGATTAAGTTTATTTAACTTATTTTCTGCTTCATTAACTTTATTTTCTATTTCTTGTGAAGAAGCATTGTTTTCAGTTAAAGGTTCAGTTGTTTGTTGAACATTATTTTCATTTTCTAACATTTAACATTCTCCTAATCTTATCCCAATAATCAATCTTTAACTAATTCTGGCATTTCACTTATTAGTTTTTTATAATCATTAACTGCATTTTCTAATATATCAATATCAGAAAATTTAAAACAATTATCAATATGTAAATCAAAATCTCTATCAATACTGATATCTTGTTTTCTATATTTTTCATTAAATTCGATTTTTGTCATATTATTTTTCTCCTTTATTAATCTTTTCATTTAATTTTGCTAATTTTTTTTGATGTTTAATAATTTTGTTATTTGCTCTAACATGTTTTGGAATTGTGATAAATCTTTTTAATAAAACAATAATTTCTCTGCAAATTAATGTTCCAACACTTGTTCCAATAATTATTAATTCATGTAAAAATTCTTTCATTTGAATATTTTCCTTTCAATTATTTATTGTTTATTTTTGATTATTCATCAAATTCACCTTTATTAATTCTTTCAATTATACATTTTGCATCCATTAAAAGATTTGCAATTAAACGTTCATTTAGTCGTATGTCTTCTAAATCTTTTTCATGTTGTTTTAATTTAACATCATAATATTCAAGTAATTTTTCTTTATTCATAAATTATTCACCTCCTTTATAAACTCATGTGATTATAATCTCAAGTTAATGAAGCATTATCATTATTTAATGGTACTTCATGTAAATCGCTTCCATATTGACTACTTGTTTCACTATTAATTGTGAATCTATTATCATTAATTAATCTTGCAGTTTCATTTGTAAATAAAGTTTCTTGCATTTCTTTATTATGATTTGTTTCTATTGGAAGTAAATTATGAATAATTTCAGAAGCACCAGCAACAATAGTAGGAATTGCATAAGCATTATTAAAATCATTATTAATACCCATTGCTACACCAGTTAAAATCAAACACCCACCAGTACCCATATTTGCTATCTTTCTTATATTTTGAAACCTATTAGGTATTAATTCTAGAATTCCACTAATAATATTTGAAATACCATAAGCATTTAAACTAATATATGTATCTCAATCCATTAATGACTGATGTTCTTGTTTATTTAATAATAATCATGGAGGACCTTCTGTTGTAGTTGTAGTAGTTATTGGAATTGGTGTTGTTGGAATAATAGGATTAATATTATTTTCTGTTCATTTACTATAATTTGCTAAACCAATTGTTCCTAAACCTAAAATAATTTTTTTAGAACTATTAATTAATTTAGTTTTAGTATTTGGTCTTTGATTTAAATTTCATATATCTAAACCTAATTTTTTACCAAATAATAAACTATTAATTGAACCTAATACTGGATTTGTAATTACTTGACCATAATAAGCACTTGTACCTATCATTGCACAAATTGGACTTATTCCAGTTCTTATTAACTTAGTTAAAGTATAATTTGATTGTGGATTTTCGTTTGGCATTTTATTCTCCTTTATTTGTTTTTATCAGTTCTCTTATAACATCTAATAAGGAATCTACTACATAAGAATTTAATTCAAATTCATAATTTCTAATTTTAATTTTTTCCTTTTGCATTTGTTTATTCTCCCTTAATTTCAATAACATAATCAATTGTTATATTTTTGTAATTATTAAAATGAGTTTTACATAATCCTAATTTTGTATCTTTTTTAATTGAGCAAACATATATTTCTTGATTACTATTGTTATTTTTACAACCATAACTATCACAATATCATAGTCATTCATAATCATTAATCATTTTATTTTCCTTTAATTTTCTAATTTTTTAATTGTTACTTTAATTCAACCTTGATAAATATCATTATCACCAACTATTAATGCAACATTACTTTCGGGGTCAGAAACAATTATGTGTTTTGATTTAACATTTGGATATTGTCTTAAAATAATTGCTCTAATATCATTACTTGTATGAATTGCTTTTGGAAATGGTGATAATATTTCAATTTCATCTTTATTTTCAAATAAAGTAGGCAATATTATCATTAATTATTCTCCTTATTTTTAATTTGATTAGCAATTTCACTTAATATTTTTAATACTTTATATTCATTTTTTAATTCTTTAATAATAAATATTAAAAATATTATTAGTGTTATAGATGTTATTAATATTAGTACTATTAATAAAATTTTTCATAATATCATTTTTTACTCTTTTCATTTTTTAAATCATTTAACATTAATTGAACAAAATGCACGATTTTTAGGAATATTTAAAGTATTAAAAATTTGACCAGTTACTAAAATTTCATCATTTTTGTTTAATAAAATACATCGTCTATAAAATTTTGGGTTGTTAAAAATTAAAGTAACATAGTTTAAACCATTTCATTGACCACGAACACTATAATATAATTCTTTATTACCTTTTTCGTAATATTTTGCTTCAATAGTGTTACTTAGTTTTACTGTTAATTTGACATAATTGGCTTTATCTTTCATTTTTATAATTCCTTAAATAGTATTGAATATGCTTATATGCATCTTGTTCATGTTTTGTAAATTTTATATTTCCTTTATAATTTTCTATTTTAGTTTTATTTTTTGGTTCACTTTCTGAATAATCTCAGTTCATAACATCTTCTACTAATACCATTAATGCACCAATAATTTTAGGAGTTGCTAATGGATTAGTTAATAATTGTTTTGAACTTAAAAAGAAATTTTCTACAATAACTAATATTTTTTTATCAAAAAATTGTTCTTTAATTATCGATAGTATTCTTTTAAAACGATTTTTACTTTCAAAAACATGTGTTGTGTTGAATGTTTCCGTATAAATAATCCTATTTGTTTCATTTGAATATATAACAATTCCATTATTGCCAATTCCAGCAGGGTCAATCCCAATAATTAAGTCATATTGCATTATTAATCAAATTCTTCGGATTCTATTTTATTAATTAAGAATTTAATAGTATCAATTGAACCTTTTAATTGATTTAAATAAAATGTATCTTCTTCTTTTTTGTATTGTTCTATATAATGACCTAAAAATATATTTAATGAACAAATTAAATTTTCCTTATATTCATTAAATTCTTCTTTTTTAAAATCTGCTCTTAATTTTTTTATATTATTTAAATGTTCTTCTGTTATTTCTTTACTACGTTTTTTATTATATTCATTAATAATTTCTTGGTCTTTATAAGAAAATGGTTTTTGTTTATCCATATTTATACCTCCTACTTAACCTAATATTTAAAATACAGTCATAACAAATTGCTTTACTATTTTTATCTCTTAAAAAATATTTTCTTGTTTTTATATCATTAGTATTAAAGAATAAATAATCTAATTTATTTTGTTTACATGTTCAACAAAAATACTTTTTCATTATGAGTTGAACTTTCCTTATAAGAAGTAACTATATAATTAATTGCTAAGTCATTCTTATTACATGGATTATTTATTTTAAAGCCTTTTCTGTTTTCTTCTCACGTAATGTTATATTTAAAACAAGGATTAGTAATGTTTGTTTTGTTATCAGTTATTTCACCCATAAATCAACTATTATGCTGTTCATAAAATGTTAGTGGTTCAAGTTTTATATCATTAAGATAGTATTCTTTTGGAGCAGTTGGTTTATTAACAGTTATTTTTTGTTCAGAAATATATGGTTCTAATAATTTTATTAATTCATTACCACTTAATTCTCTTTTAATATTGCCTAAATTAAAAACTCAATATGTGTAATTATTATCAACAATAAAAGAATTATTTTTAATCATTCATTTTGGAAGTGATAATTTATATTCAACATAATCAATAAGAATAGATTGTGGTTTATCTTTAATAATTTGTTCTTTTTTAAATTCTATTTGCATAATAATCCTTTCCTAATATGTTCTGTTGCTTCTAGCATAAAGAACATATATTTTGATTTTTAGATTATTAATACTACTACTATTCGTTTTATTCATTCCAGCAATTCTGGGCTCAAAAATAAATTGTGAAATTTTAAAAAACATTAAGGCATTCGATTCAATATTTATTTAATTTGTGTTAAACAAATTAATATTTTAATTGAACCGGCACCGCTCAATTTTTTTTACAAGTTTGAAATTTATTTTCTCGCCCAAAAAAATTTTTCAAAAAAAAATAAAAAATAAAACCAACACTTGCTCACTTGGTAGTGGCAAGGTTGGTTAAATAAAGAATAGAATTAATACAATAGGTCCCTACAACAGGTCTATATATACTAGTTTCCAATTCGCTCCCACCCCAAGAATTACCATTAAATGGTTAGTATAATTTATTAGGCATCATCCACTTATTATTTATTCATGCAAGTCCACATGCTAGCCACTATTTTGAACAACTGTGTTGTGGTTCACTTTTTTAATTCCTTAACACGTGTTGATAATAGTGCTAAAGAGGTTTATTAAAAATTTTAAAATTTTACAATTACAAAAAAAGACAAGATTATTTCTTGTCTTTTTCCTTAATAAGTTTGAGAATAATTTTTTTTAAATGTATATTTTTTAAAATACGTCGAATATAAATTTAAGGGTTAAAGAGAGTAATTTTGTCTAATTTTCATTATTTTTCAAATAATTCATTTTTGGAAATAAGTTACTAATATAATAATTAATTATTTCGTAACTTTGACAAGGACGTATGAGATTAACCCTTAGAATTATGAGTAACATTAACAATATAACTGCAAATTCTATGATTTGTTAATTAAATTATATCATAAAATGTATAAATAGTTAAAAATATAATTTCAAAATTACATTTAAATAACACAAAAATACTAATCTTAAAATTAGGTTTTAAAAATATGAAGTTTTAACTTATTAAGTACTATTCAAATAACTTCTAGCATTTAAATAATTTGCTTTTGCTATTAACATATTATTTAATGTTTGATGATGATATATTTTTGCTCCATTAGTTAAAGATTTTAAAAAATGATAAACATCACTTTCAGCAGAACATCCAATATTTCAATCAGCATTTTGATTAATAATTCCTTGTTCATTATTTTTAAAATAATTATAAGTTTTTTTAGTAACTTTATTATGATTATTTTCTAAAATAGTAATTAATCCATTATAATTACCATTTGAAAAAGTAGTTGTTACATCTAAATACTTTGTTCAATCAAGTGCTTTCTTTTGATGTTTACCACGAACATTAACAAAAGATTTTCATAAATAACTATAAGCATGATATTTATCTAAAATATAATAACAACCCAATCAACTAGCCATTGCTCTAATTCATAATGCCCCATCACCAGCAACTACTAAATTATAATTATTATATTCTCAATTAATAGCAAATATATTTAATTTAATATCATAATGATTATTAATAGTTTGCATTGTAAAATTATGTAATTCTTCTTGTTTTGGTGCATTATTAGTTTTAAATAACATAAATGAAGTTATTTTCTTGTCTAATTTATTTCTATATGAATAAATTTTTTTTCTACCAAGATTAAAAGTTAAAAGTCTACAACAATATTGCTGTTTTAAACCATTTTCATCTCAACAAGTTATATAAGCATCATCTGCACATATATTTAATTTTTGATTATCTAATACTTTAAATTTTTGTTCTGGTATTAATTTTGGAATTTTTGCATCTTTAAAAATCCTTGAAATAAGATTTTTAGAAAAAGAAGTATATTTAAATTCTGATTGAATATTAAAATAACCTTTTTTACTTATTAAATTTTCAATTAAATTATCTAATATTTCAAAATATAAATCATTAGTAATTCTTGCTCTTTTTTTAATACCAAATTCTTCATAAATTGGATAATAATGTTTTTTATTAATTGTATCTCAATAAACTCTTTGTCTAAAAGTATCAATTCCAATTGGAGTATTTACTGTTCTATTACAGGTTCAAGCAACTTTATATTGATTTTTATCTCTATTTTGAAAAAAATATTCATCAAAATCATGGATTTTTTGAAAATATTTTGCTAAAATATTAGTGATTTCAGATTTTAGAAATTCTTTAAAACTAAACATTTTTTAATACCTTTCTATATTTATTTTCGCACCTTAAATATATCAAATTTATTAAAATATTGTTGAAAAATGTTTGGTTTTAGAGTATAATATTAAAGAACGATAAAATAAACTGCAAATTCTATTTACGTTTAAAAGATAACTTTTATTAGTTATCTTTTCTTTTTTAATAAAATAATGTACAATAAAGAAAAATATAAATAGAAAAGGAAAATAAAAAATGATAGGACAGTACTTAACAAATATTGAACATCATGGCCAAGACCCTAAATGATTATTGATAGGTGTAGGTGTAATAGGACTAGGTATTATGTGATGTTTAATAGATTATTTAATAAAAAAAATTAAAAATAAAAGAAGAAAAAATAAAAAAATAGCAGTATAATGCTATTTTTTGTTATAATTATATTATAAAAATTAAATAAAAAAATATATGAAGTAATTAATAAAGTTAATAAGTTATTACTAGCGAATTCTAACTTAAAGATTATATTAATTATATCATAATTTTTCGTTTTTTAAAGCATATGAAAGGAGATTTTTATGTGCAAGAAGAAAAAATAAAAATAAGAACAATTTTTAATGATGCTACAAAATTAAGAGAAGCATTAGAAAATTATTTTATTCATTGTAAAGAGTTTGATGAAATACCTACGAAAGTTGGTATGCTAATTTATTTAGATATTACTGAAAATACTCTTTATAGTTGAAAACAAAAAAAGAGAAATACTTTTTTACAACAAATTAATTGAGCATATTTACAAATACGCCATATTAATACACAAAGATATTTAAAAGTAAATGCAAATAATACTGCATGATATTTAGAAAGAGCATTTGTGAAAGAATATCATTTATCTACAAAAATTGATATAAAAAGTAATGATAATACAGCCCTTATACAAGTTAATCTAGAAAATAAAGGTAAGAATAAATGTTAAGTAATTTTGGTTATTTATTAGATATTGCTAAAAGAATGTATTTAAAACAACCTTTAAATATTACTAAAATTAAACAATTAGGTAGTCGTAAATCTGGTAAAACATTTAGTGATATTGAATTTCTTGGTATTTTATTAATGTTAGAAAATATTAATATTCATGCTTATTTAATTCGTAATATGTCAAAACAATTAAATGATAGTTGACAAGAATTAAAACAAATTATTAAAGCAACATATCCATCAATTAATTTTATTATTAGTGAAACTAAAAAAACTATTGAATTTAATGGTAGTAAAATAACTTGTAAATATTTACATTCACAAGATAATAGTAATGTTAAATTAACTGGATTAGCAAGTAATTATTTATATGATTATGTAATTATATGAAGTGATGAAAGATATGAAATTACTGAAAATGATTATCAAGATTTAAAAGATGCTATTCGTGGAGCAAATCAATTATTAGAAATTGAAAGTTGTAATCCTTGAAGTATTTTAAATGAATTTATTAAAAAAACTATAAATGCTTGTCCACAAAATGAAAAACAAATTATTAATGAATATGAACAATTTACTATTATTGATAATACCATTTATCATTATCAAAATTGAAAATTAAATACTCATTTAAAAGATAGTGATAAACATCAATTATTAGAAATAGAAGTTCTAGACCCGATATCTGCAAGAGTAAGAAGTCATGGTTTAGTAGGTTATGAATCTGGTGGAATATATTCACATCTTATTCATAAGATTAGTAGATTATTACAACCAAGTTATAGATTTAGTGCTGGATTAGATTATGGGTTTAAAGATGATGCTTTAGCATGTTTATTAATAGGTTTTGATTATAATTTTAAATTTGTTAATGTTATTGATTGTTTAAAAATAGAAAATAAATTAGTACGTTATGATAATAAACAATTAGCAAGATTAGTAGTTGAGTTTTATATTAAATTAGCAAAAGAAAATAATTTGTTATATGAATATGGATTAACTGTATATTGTGATTTTAGTAATTATACATTTATTGAAATGTTAAATGATACAGCAATTAAATATCAAGTTAATTCATGGCTATATTTTAAAGATTGTGTGAAGTTAAGGTTAGAGTTTAGAATAGGTAAGAATTTGGCTTTAATGGCTTCAGAACGCTTAAATATTAGTATGAATGCACAAGCATTATTAGATGAATTTAGATTGGCTGTATGAGACCCTAAAAGTATTAAACAAATACCATTAGCGGGTAATGACCATTTACGTGATGCATTTGATTATGCTATAGAACCATATATTAGAAATTTAAGTGCAGATATAAATCCTTATTTTGAAAGGAAGTAACATATGAATAATCCTAATACTGAAATATTAATACCATTTTGATGTCTGATAAATCTTCAAGAAATAATAGCAAATCATGGAAGTAAATTATTATGAGGTAATGGTTATACTTTAACAAGTGAACATGAAGAATATAAAAGAGCAATTAAAAAATTAAAAGAATGAAATAATTTAGATTCATTATTTTATCAAGATTGTCATATTAAATCTGGTTATGGTTATAGTATTGTTCAAATTGATAAAAGTAAAACTGGTAGAATTTCATTAAATTTTGCTCAACCATATGCTCAATCAAGAGTAGCAAGAGTATTAGAAACTGAATATAGTGCATCAACATGGTCAAGAATACAATATGATGACCAAAGTATATTTGTTAAAACAACATATACACCAAATCAAATAATTAGATATTTTACGAGTGATACAGTTACATTAGATGGTTTACAAGAAAAAATAAGTAAAGATTTACAATTACCTTTAATAGAAAACCATAATTTAGGGATTATTCCAGTTAAATTTATGCAAAATTTACCTAAAAAGAATTTCTTTGGTGGAGTTATTGGTGATTATTATCCAGATATGACTCCAATTAAAGGTTTACAAAAATTATTAAACCATACTTTTGAAATGATATGAAAAGAACTTGAATATAATCGTACAAGAGTATTTGCTGATATTACTGAACAAGAAGTAAATCAAACTAAAACTGCATTTGACATGAAAAAATTATTTGGTGATTTTGTATTACAAACAAATTTAAGAAGTTTAGGAAGTACTAGTGGTACACCGCCAATTGCCATAATACAAGGTAGTCCAGTATTAGATAAATATGCGGATTTTATACAATTTATTATTGATAAAACATTTGAAGGTGCTGGATATAGTCCAGTAAATGATACTACAAGTCAAAAAACTGAAGCAGAAGTATTAATTACTAATTCAAGAGATATGGAAACTACAAGAATTAAAAGAACTTTAAATCAAAGTGATTGAAATGAAATATTTCAAAGATGTTTTATATTAATGGGATTAGATGGTGATAAATCTAAATGAACATTTGAAATTAAAGAAAATACTATTATAGATAGATTAAAATCACTTGAAATTGATGAAGCAGAATTAAGATTAGGAATTACTAATATTAAAAGAATTATAGTTAAAAGATATGGTGTAAGTGAAGAAGAAGCACAACAAATTATTAATGAAAATAGAAAATATCAAAAAGAAGAAATTGAATTTAATAATACTTTTTTAGGAGAAACTAAAAATGAGAATGATACCGAAAATAAATCATCAATTAATTAAAACAGTTTGAAAATCAACTGGTGAAATTGAAAAAGATTTTACACAAAATAAAGATTTACAATTTCGTGTATGTCCTTTTACTATTATTTTAGGTGCTATAAATTCAACAGAAACGGGATATAAACCACCAACTTCAATTCCTAATGATTATACTAGTTTTAGTAAAATCTTTACTGGTAGAGAAGCAATACAAGCAGTATGAGACCATTCTTATTATCCTATTCAAGATAAAGATAATCCAGATTTAGCATATAAACAATTACAAATTGGTGATGTATTTTATGGAAATATTATAAGTGACCAATTAGGTATTACTTATTCAGCAACACCAGCAAATAATGCTTTTATTCAAGAACAAGCAATTAAAAATGTAGTTATTAATATTCCAAATGAAAAAAAGAATTTTGATTTTATTAATAATATTGTTTCAAATTTATATAAGTTATATATGATTCCAGAAATTAATAAAGTTATAAATACTGATAAATCAATTAAAGTTGATAGACAATGATATATTCTTGAAGTTGCAACTAAAACTTATAATCCAGAAAATAAAGAATTGGCTTTTATTCAATGTACTTTTAGTTCATTAAATGATAAATTAGCACATAGTGGATTAGCAATTAATCAATATGTACAATTAGGGGCGCCGGGCGACCCAGTAGCATTACCAACATTGGATGAAAATAATAATATTGTTTTAGATGATAATTATTTAACACCATTACCAGTAACTCATTGTCAAATATCTTTTTATGGTTCAGTAAAACCTATTTCAATAGCATTATGAGGTAGAGATATTGATAATAATCCTATTAATACTAAACAACATAAATATCGACAATACCCAAGTAAATTATTATTTCCATGACAATATCAATGTTCAACTTATGACCCAGTAAGTTTTCAAGCATTACCAGAAACTAATTATGTATTAACTGTACGTGGTGAAAGTACAATGGATAGTTATCAAGATTGACAAAAAGTAATTTCTCCAAATTATGATGATGGAGCAACAAAACATTATGAAGGTCATTTAAGAACTAATGTTGAAAAAACTAAAAATACTAATAAAGTTGATGTTTCAAATAGATTAGTAAATTATTGAGATAATAATTTTTTAAATGGTGCTGAAATAGAAGATTATAATTATGCAACTGCTGGTAATCCATATTTTCAATATTATAATAAAAATAATAAAAAATTTATTGGTAATAATCATTATAATATGAATAATAATAAATTTAAGCAATTAAATACTATAAATGCATTACATTATTTTATTTATAATCCTATTAGTGAAATACCTTTAACAGTAAGAGAAACTATTAAAATTAATCTTAATACTATACCTATATTTGGTTCATTTATGAATGCTTTTGTTGGTGGTTTAGATATTGGTGCTAAATTATCAAGTAATTTATTAATACCACAATTTCCTTATATAAATGGCTTAATATCTGCTGAATTATATAATTTTTATACAACATTATTATATAGTTCACAAAGTACTAATCCAGCATTAATTCCATTAGATGTCTTTAGAAATGATACTCCAGATGCTATACAAGCAGTTGCTGGAACAGCAAGTCATATGACATCATTTACATTTAATTTAACTGATAGGATTAATTTACAAAATTTTAATATTAATGATGGAAGTATTTCTTCACAAGGAATTTATGATACTGTAAATTTAGTTCAAAATGGTGCTGGTGATAAAGATACAATTTCATTATTACCAAAAGAAAATAGTTTAATTCCATTATTAAATGAACCTAAATTTACTGATACTAATATATTAAAATGAGCAATTGATATGATTGATATTAAAGTTGTAGGTAAAAGTAATTTTAAAATAACATTTTATTCAATGCCAGATAATAGAAATGGTGCTGTTAATGATAATTTTAGTATTTGAAGTGGTACTTATCAAACAGTAGGTAAAGCAAGTAATAATAGTAGATTAATTCAAAATACATTTATTTTAGCAAATAATACTTTTAAATTTGACCAACCATTTAATTATCCACAAGCAATTCAACCACCCCCATTAATAGAAAGAGCACATCCTATATTTATTGATTTAAGTAATCAAAGTCAATATGGAATTACAAATAACATTCAAGGTTCACGTGATATAAGACCAAATTATCCTTATCAGATGAGACCTGATATAAATGATGAATTAAGTGGTTATGGTAAAGCAGTATTATTTTCATTTAAAGATTATGGTTATGATAGTTTTGAAAAATTTCAAGAAGATTATGAAAGTATAACATTTAATTTTAATTTTAATATGAACGCAATTTATGAAACAGTAACAAATTCAAAAAATTGGTTTACACCTATAAAAATTAATTTAAGTGAATTAAAAGATATTAATGAGAATAATCCACAATTTGAATCACATGTTAATTATTATGATAATAATTCTGGGAATCATAATGATGCTACAGATAATTGAACATTTAATATTATTAATGAAAAAAAATCCCACGATAAATATCCTCGTCAATCAGCAACTTTAAAAGCAACAGATAATATTAATAATACTTATGTTAATGATTTATTATGAACAAATGATAATTTAAGTCGAGAAAATACAATTGCTTCATCAATTTGATTTAAAATAGTGGGTTATACTAGTTTTAATAAATATATAGTACTAAGATATCAATTTATTGTAACTTTTACATTTAGCATGGGATTACCTCTTGTTAAAACGAATGCTAATTGAAACTTACAAACTACATCATTGGTCATAAATCCAAAAAGTTCAACTTAGAAAGGTGGTGGTAATTATGTTAAATGAAAATGAAATGAAAGAAGGTAATACTATGGAAGAAAAAGAAAAAGATGAACAAGAAGAAACTAAGGAAGAAGAAGTAAAATCAGAAGAAAATACTGAAAAAGAATCTGAATCTGAAGAGAAAAAAGAACCAGAAACTGAAGAAACTAAAGAACCAACTTTAGAAGAAAAATATAAAGAATTAGAAGAAAAATATAATGCTTTATATAAAGAAAAAACTGATAAAGATAGAGAAATTAGACATTCAGAAAGTTATAAAAAATATGATTTATCACAAGAAAATATTAATTTATTAAAAAGATATCTTGGTGATAAAGAAGATATTGATGAAGAATTATCAAATTTAAATAAAGATTTTCCACATTTATTTAATAAAAATAAAGATACAAATATTAGTAATTCTTTAGATATAAAAGATAAATTTAAAGAAAATAAAGAAGATGAAGTAGATACTAGAAAAATAGGAATGGTAGATGGTTAATATGACATTAAAAGAATTTAATAAAAAATATGAAAATATTAAAAGAGATTATCCTGATATTTTTAAAATTACTAGAAGTACTAAAATAGTATTACCAGAAGACTATAATATTGAAAAACTTATTATTGAATATAAAGCAAGTAATATTGATTTAGAAAAACTAATTAATTTTCAAAAACAACTAATAAATGATTGAAAACAAATTAAAGGAGAATAAAAATGGCAATTATTACAACACAATCAACAACAATTAATGACCCTAGTACACCTAGTGGTAAAGCAGATTTATCAGTAAAATATATTAAAAATTTAAAAGTTTTATTATCAAAAAGAGTTGCATTAATTAATGCTACAATAGAAAATAGAGAACAATTAGATGCTGGTACTGCTATTTATAATATTACAAAAAGAAATCTTACAGATGATTATAATGCTGGTGCTGGTGCTAATGATTTAACAGCAACAAGAGTTGAACAAATTTTACTAGATAAAAAGAAACAAATTACTTTTGAAGAAGAAACATTAGATTTAAAAAGATTAGGTGCAAAATATGAAGATGGTAATGTTCTTGTATCAGATAGTTTAGCATCAAGTTGAATTGATGCTAAAGCAAAATCAGTTGAAACATATTTAGTAGCAAAATTATTATCATTAGCAGTTAAAACAGCAAAAGATAACGACATTATTAAAATTGCATTACCAAGTACACCAAAAATTGATGATTATCGTATGCTTTTGTGATTAAAAATATCAAATACATTAGCAACATTAAAAGCAAGAATTAGTGATGAATATATTGGTACAGATGAAGAAGATTATACATTATGAGTATCTAGTTTCTTTAAACCATTAGTATTATTATCAACAACTACATTAGGTAGTGATAGTGCTTCACAAGCATTAAAAGATGGTAAAATCGTAGAAATTGGTGGTATTAAAATTGTAGAATGTCCTTGATTAGGTAGAAATTATCCTGCTGGAGTTATTGATAAAAAAGAAGGATTTAATTTTTTAGGATGTGATGCTGTATTAGTTCATAAAGAAGCATTAGCATTTCCTTTTAATCGTGGTCAAGATAATATTTTTGTTTTACAAACTAATGGGAATGTTAAGAATTTTCATAAGTTTTTAGTTTCAGAAGGTAAAGCATTAAGACCCGATTTAGTTAAAGGATTTACAGTTACTTCAAGTATTGATATTGCTACAGCAATTGAATTTACTAATTTAGGAAAAATAACTATGGCTGGTGATACTCCAACAGCAGATGAAGTAGAAAAAGCAGTTATTGCTAAAAATCCTAATTATGTTAAAGGTAATGCTAATTTTTCAGATTTAACAGCAACAAGTGCTAATGTTGAAGGTAAAACTTTATATGATGGTTCTTTACAAGTAACTTTTACAAAGAAGTAATTTAAATGCCTATTATATTATTGTTAAGAATGATATTAGAGACTGCTGTTACTGATATACAAACTGCTGAATTAATAGAAAAATTTAAAAAAAGTAATTCATTATTTAATAGTTTTTTAAAAAATCCAGCAGGAATATTAAAAACTAGAATTTTTTCTAAAACTTTAGGAAAAGGAAAGTTACAAGATGAATTAAATAGTTTTAATAAAAATCTTCAAACACTTACTAATTTACCAGTAATTCATAAAAAAATCATGACACATATTACTAATAATAATATTGCTAAATTACAACATATTCAAAAACAATATTTAAATGGTAAGTCATTAATGGATAAAGGTAAAGAAATAATAATGAATTCTTTAACACAAGAAGATTATGACAGTATGATTGGAGTTTATGTAAATCTTTCTAGTAGTGCATTAGCAGGTGGTATATGAACTCCAGTAATACAACAACAGTCTAGTACTTATGGTATTGCTACATTAACATATAGAACTAATTTAAGTAAATCATATGATTACTTTATGATATCAAAAGAAATGTGAATTGATATGTGTAAAGCAACTGGTGCTTACGGTACCGGTGCTAATTCAGTACTTATAAGACAGTATTATCATGGCGGATTAGATAAAGAAGATAAAGAATACTTAGCACGTAGAAATTCTAAAAATATAGGTAAAAAAGTAATTCAACAAAAGAAATATAAATCAGTTATTGGTGTAGTTAATAAATCACAAGCAGTACATGGATATGAAAGGTTTAAAAATTATGGAAAACAAAAATAATATTGATTGAAATGTAAATTTAAATTATATTACAAAAGATGATTTAAAAACTATATATGGTTTTATACCAGATGCTGACCAAACTACTACTGATAATACTAAAACTGATTTTACTATTATGGCAATTGCTATTGCAAGTGAGCGTATAAATACTATTACTGGTAATCAAATTGAAGTAATAGGATTTAAAAATCTTAATGAAACTCAACAACAATTAGTTAAAAGAGCAACAGCAAGAATGACTATATATTATTTAACTGATGGAATGGCATTTATAAGAAGTAGTGTATCTATTAGTGGTAATGGTTTATCAAGTAGTATTAGTCCCCCAAGTGAACCAGATTATGTATTAATGGAAGTATATAATTTATTACAACAAGCAAATTTACATACACCAAGAAAAGCAATTAATAATCCTATTTCATGTAATACAGATAATTTTAATACTCCTAGTATTTTTGATGAAAGTGATACAAGAGTAATTACTTGAGATTCTGGTAATAAAACATTTTTACGAAAAGAAGGAATTATTGCTGGTACTGGTATTACTATTCAAGATGTTAGTGATACTATACCTAAATTAAAATTAAATGTTGATAGTAATATTGATTCATTATGAGAAGTTGATAAAGATAATCTTAATTTTGTTAAATTAAAAGATAATAAAGGTATTATTGCTAATAGTAAAAGAATAATTGATGTTGGTACACCTACTTTTGAAACTGATGGTACAAATAAAGAATATGTTGATAATTTAATAGAACAAAAGCAAGATAAATTAATTGCTGGTGAAAATATTAAGATTGATGAAAAAACTAATACTATTAGTGCTAATGGTGAATCATTATGAGAAATAGACCCAAATAGTTCAAATATTATTCAACCTAAAGAAAAAAGATTAATTACTGCTAATAATAAAAGAATTGTTAATATAGGTGAACCAGAACAAGATAAAGATGCAACTACAAAAAAATATGTTGATGATAAAGTAAATACTAAACAAGATAAAGAAATATGAAAAGTAATAAGTAAAAGTAAAAATAATCGTGAATGAGATACGTTTGAAATTAATTTTAATACTGTATATAGAGTAATTATAACATTAGATGAATTACCAGTAAATCAAGCAAATATAAAGCATAAAGTAGAATTTAAAACTGGTAATTATTTAGGTGGAGATTATTTACTTGCAAAATTTAAAATTAAAGATGAAGATGTAATATTAACTTTAACTGTTAGAGAAAGTAGTTTTAATTGTAGTTTATATTTAAAAGGTGGAGATATTAATTATGGTGCTATTCTTTCATTAGAAGAATTACAAAATACAATTAAAGTTGATGTTACACCAAAAATAAAAATTAATTCAAAAAGTTTAGAAACAAATGAAGTTGAAGAAAATTGTTGAGATATTGAATTACCAAATAATCCAACACCAAGTCCAAATAATCAACAATGAAAAGATGTAGGAACAAGAGAAAAAAATAAATGAGATAATTGACAAATTACTTATGATTTTATAGTTAATAAACATTATAGAGTTTATTATTCTTGAAGTATATATAATCCAGTTTATACTATTCAAGAATTTATTATAACGGATAACAAAATTGCTGGTGTACCAATACAAACCTTTAATGATAGTGTTAATATAGTAATTTTATCAGTTCAACATGCAAAATTAATTACTATTTATAGTGGAAAAGGTAATTTAAAAGGTAATATATGAAAATTAGAAGAATTGTAGGAATAAAATTATGATTTTTAAAATTATAAAGATTATTTTAGGTTTAATTGGAGTTATATTATCTTCTGCTGTTGCTGGTTTAATTATTTTTGTTATTGTAAAAATTGTATTTAAAATTAATCAAATATTTTAGAAAGGTGGTGATTAATATAATGGATACAAGTTTAATTATAATTATTGCTAATGCTTGTATTAGTGGTGGTTATGTATTAGTAAAATTAGGAAGTGCTTTAATTTCTTTTGGAAAATCATTAAAAGACCCTAATAAAAAAGCACTTAAAAAACAAAATAAAAGAGGCTTTTTAGAAATCTGTGTATCTTTGTTTTACAAAGTACTAGTTCAGATTAATTCTGTCTTCAAATTTTATCATAAAATGAGCAATTGCTGTATTTCAATTTTGAATAGGCAATGTTCATTTTTTTGTTATATTTTCAATTGCTAAATAAAATATTTTAAAAACTGACATATCATTAGGAAAAGCTTTTTTGTTTCTAATAACTTTTCGTAATTGACTATTAACAGATTCAATAGCATTTGTTGTATAAATTACTCGTTTGATTTCTGCAGGATAACTAATAAAAATCATCAAATTTTCTCAATTTTTATATCAAGATTTAGCAATTTGGGGATATTGTTTATTTCATTTACTTTCAAATGATTCTAAAGCTTGCATTGCTTGTTCTTCACTACATGCACTATAAATTGGTTTTAAATCTGTAACTAGAGTTTTTCGATGTTTGTATGAAACATATTTTAAACTATTTCGAATTTGATGAACAATGCATAATTGATGTTCTGTTTTAGGATAAATTGCTTGTATTGCTTCTGACATGCCTGTTAAATTATCACTACAAGCAATCAAAATATCATTTAAGCCTCGATTTTTCATTTCTGTGAAATTAGCTAATCAAAATTTAGCACCTTCATTTTCACTAATTCATAAGCCTAAAACATCTTTTTTACCTTCTAAATCAACTCCTAATGCTATATAAACTGATTTATTAATAATCCGTTTATCTTGTCGAACTTTAACTACTATACAATCAAAATAAACAATCGGATAAACGCTTTCTAATGGTCGATTTTGTCATGTTTTGACATCATCAATAACATCATCAGTAATTTGACTAATAACACTTTCACTAATATCAGCACCATGATATAACTCTTGTAACTGCATTCTAATGTCAGATAGAGTCATACCTTTTGCATATAGTGAAAGCACTTGTTGATCAAAACCATCAAATCTTCGCTGTCTTTTTGCAACTATTACAGGAGTAAAATCACTATTGCGATCTCTTGGTACATCAATCTCAATTTTACCTTGTTGAGTTATTAATTTTTTTGAACTTGTACCATTACGAGCATTTTCAGTATTACTATGTTGATTTTTTTCATATCCTAAATAATTTTGCATTTCAGAATTCAACATTTTTTCAACTAAACGTTTTGTTAATTCTTTATATAAACCCCCTTCTTTAAAAACTGTTGTTAAATCTTCAGTATTTTCTAATAATAAATCTACTGCTTTTGATATTGGATCATTATTATTAATATTTTGTTTTTTAGCCATCTGTAACTCACTCTTTCTAGTCATTTAATTATATTTACTAGAATTAATTAAACATAGTTATTTTTGTAAGTTACACAGATTACTAAACATTGCCAAATTTTTGTTCAAATTGATTATTTTCATCTAAATTTGATAATTCTAAAATCACTCTACCGTTTTTCAAACGAATAGTTTTCTGTCATTTTAAATCATTAGAAATATCAATAACATTTTCATGAATCATTATACTAGAATATACTACACCAGGTTCAAATCTCGTACGATATTTTCAACGTCCATTAATATCTAATCTTTTTTGTGTTATTCCACCATAACGACTATTAGTATCATTTATTCACTCTTCTTCATCGCTTGTTGAAAATTGATCTTGACTTTCTGTTCTTGTGTAATTAATATTGTCTTCATTTCTAACTTCTAAATTTTCTTGATGATATCCATTAACATGTTCTTGACTTGTTGAAGGTTGATCTTGACTTTTGATTGCATTGTAATTATTGTTATTTTTATTTAATAAAGGTGTTTGTTCTGAATTCTTTTTTGTTTTCATTTTTCCCCCTTTTAATTATAAAAGTCCTGCTTTACTTTTAATAAGTAAAATAGGACTACTTAAATATACATTTCAATTGAATGGTATTCTCTTTTAATACTTATAAATAAAAATTATAATTAATGAACTAGATTGTTACTAAATTATTTTTTTTATAACCTGAATTGTAAAATTAAAAAGGACACTTATATAAAAATTAAATTGTGTTAATTCTATAATTAAGAAAAGAAAGGAATTAGCACAATGTATAAGTATCTGACTATTGAATCAATAATAGCAATAAAAGAATATAAAAGTTATGGATTTTCGATTCGTAAAATAGCAAAAGCCATTGATTATAGTAAATCAACTGTACATAGAGTTTGTAGATTATTAAATCAAAACTTATTACCATTAGAAATATTGAATAAAATTCAAAAAAATAAACAAAATGCAGGTAGAAAATTAATAATTTTAACTTTAATAGAAATTAATACTATTAATCATTTGTTAATTACTAAAAATTATGCTCTTGATATAATTGCTAATTTTTTAAAGGAAAATAAAATAAAAAGTATTTCAACAAAAACTTTATATAACATGTTTAAAACAAATCGAATGGGTTTTGATGAAAATAACTTATTGAGAAAAGGAAAAAATAAACCTCACAAACAAAAAGAAACTAGGGGCAGAATTAATAATTGTAAGTCTATTCATGAAAGAAATTTAATCATTCCTAATATTAAAAATATAGAAGAATTTGGTCATTTAGAAGGTGATACTATCATTGGTAAAGATCATAAAAGTTCTATTATTACTTTAGCTGATATATGATCAAAAACCACAATTCCTTTAGCAACTAAAAATAATAAATCAGAAAATATTACAAAAAGTATAATAAAATTTATTTCAAAGTTACAAAAAGGAACAGTTAAAACCTTTAATTTTGTAGAAAAGTAATGATACATGATAAAGTGTTATTTTTAGAGAATTTTTACACTAAATAATGTTACTTTTAACAAATTTTTAATTAAAAATAATATTTTAAGTGTAAATTGATGAATAATTTTTGGTCATCCATACTTTTCTACATAATTAAAAGTTAAAACTATTACTTTTGATCGTGGTAAAGAATTTAGTAAATGAAAATTAATCGAAAAAAATTGTAATGTTAAGATTTATTTTGCAGATCCTGGTAAACCTTGTCAAAGAGGTTTAAATGAAAATAATAATGGTATTTTAAGAAGATATTTACCAAAATCTACAGATCTATCTTCATATAAACAAAAAGATTTAAATACTATAGCATTTCAAATTAATTCTACACCCAGAAAATCACTATCTTATAAAAGACCAATAGATTTAATACAATTATTTTAAAAAACTGTCCCATTTATATTTACAATTCAGGTAATAAAAGAATGTAAATAAAAATTAGAAATTTTAAAAACTTTTAATAGTAACTAATACTAACTATGATATATAATTTTTATGATTTAACTTTACCATATTTAACTAAAAAAAATAGAAAAATAATAATATAAGTAGTAATTAATAAATTAATATTAAATCTAACGTATAATTTTATTAATTTCTTGCTCTGTAATATATTTATTAATCTTCCCTTGTGCTAAAATTGGGCTACCGCCACCCTTACCATTATATATTTTTAATATTTTT
This sequence comes from Spiroplasma endosymbiont of Amphimallon solstitiale, assembly GCF_964030965.1. Classification (GTDB taxonomy): domain Bacteria; phylum Bacillota_I; class Bacilli_A; order Mycoplasmatales; family VBWQ01; genus Spiroplasma_E. The sequence continues at coordinate 1,176,908 of NZ_OZ034999.1, read as the reverse complement.
TGTAAAATATTATTACTTTGATATTGTTTATTATTATGTAATTCTTTACTTGAAGCAACTAATACTAAATATTCTTGATTATTAATTTTATTAATAAAAATAATAATAATATTTTGATATTGATTACGATAATGTTCAATTATTTCTCTTAATGTTTTAATATCTAAATTTTCAAAATTTGCAATTAATAGTTTATAATTATTTTCATTTTTTGGCACTAAAGTTAAATATTTTTTCACTATCTTCTGACGATTTAATTCTTCAAAATTAATTTGTCATTTTTTAAATAAACCATGTAATTCTAGTAATAACATTTTTCCCTTTCTTCAATCAGCAGCTACCACTTTTAAATTATTAATAGCATCATATATTTTTTCAATTTCTTCTTCTTGCATACAATTATCTTTATTTTTTTGATATTGAATAAATAAATTATTGCTTTGTTCTTTAATCATCATTATTTGTTGTGTTAAGTATTCATTAATAGTTTTTAATGATGTTAAAGCATGAATTCGATAAGAACCAGATCCTTTTGATTCAACATTAGTTATTAATAATTGTTCTACTTCTTGTGAATTATAACAATGAGTACCCCCACAAAGTTCAATTGAAAAATCACCAAACTTAATTACTCGAACTTTTTCTTCATATTTTTCACCAAAAAAAGCTAAAGCTCCAATTTTGATTGCTTCTTCATATGTACAATAAATAATTTCACAAGGATATTTACCTTTAATTCATTTACTTACTTGTTGTTCTATACTTATAATTTGTTCTAAAGTTAACATTTCATAATGACTAAAATCTAATCGTAAATATTGATAATTATTAAAACTTCCAGATTGCATAACATGTAAACCTAATAATTTTCTTAAAGCAGCATGTAATAAATGAGTTCCTGAATGATTTTTTCTTGTATAAAAACGATGTGAACTATTAATTTGTGCTTCAACAATTTCTGTTTGTGTTAATTCACCTTTTACTTCCACTTTATGAATATGCTGTTTTTGTGGTCCTTGTTGTACATCAATAACAGAGGCCGTTCCATTTTCTCCTTTGATAATACCATCATCAGATGCTTGCCCCCCCTTTTCTGCATAAAAAGGCGTTTCATTTAAAATTAAATAACCTTTTTCATTTTTTAAAAATTTTACCTCATGCTCTGATTTAAACATAAAAACAATATTTGTATTTATTTGTTCTTTATCATAACCAACAAAGGTTGAAGGAACTTTTAAATTAGTTAGTAATGAAGATTGAATTGTTAATGCTTGATGATTAATTCTTACTTTTCTTGTATTATCTTTACTGTTATCTAATAACTTTTGAAAACCTTTTAAATCAACAGTAGCATTTTCTTCATTTGCAATCTCTAATGTTAATTCAATAGGATAACCATAGGTATCAAATAATTTAAAAGCCGCAGTTGCATCTACTTTTTTATTATCTCTAATAACTTGTAATAATAATTGTTTTCCTGTTATCAATGTTGTTCAAAATTTTAATTCTTCGCTTTTAATAATATTAGTTACTAAATCGATTTTTTTATGTAATTCTTGATAATGTTGACCCATAACTTTGATAATAATTGAAACTAACTTAAACAAAAATGGTTCATTAATATTAAGTTTTTGTCCATATACAACAGCTCTTCTAATCAATCTTCGTAATACATAACCACGATCTTTATTACTAGGAAAAACACCATCACTAATTGCAAAAACTAAGCAACGAATATGATCAGCAATAATTTTAAATGCAGTATTAATAGTTTTTTGCTTAATCTCTTGTGTAAAATAATTATTAATATCATAACAAAAATTTGTCAATTTTTCACATTCATGAATAATATTTTGAAATAAATCAGTATCAAAGTTAGTTGGCACATCTTGTAAAATTGCTACTAGTCTTTCTAATCCTGCACCAGTATCAATATTTTTTCTTGGTAAATCAGTATAATTATTTTTGCCATCATTATTAAATTGTGAAAAAACAATATTTCAAATTTCAATATAACGATCATTTTCAATATCATCTTTTAATAATTTAATACCAATATTTTCAGGATCATATTTAATACCACGATCATAATAAATTTCAGTATTAGGACCACAAGGACCTTGACCCATATCTCAAAAGTTAGTAGATCTTGTACCTTTAATAATACGTTTTTTTGGTAATTTAATAATATTTAATCATAAATTATATGTTTCTTTATCTTCATTAAAAACTGTTACATATAATAAATTAGCATCTAAATTTAATCACTTTTTACTAGTTAAAAGTTCTCATCCTCAAACAATAGCTTCTTTTTTAAAATAATCACCAATTGAAAAATTACCTAACATTTCAAAAAAAGTTTGATGTCTTGCTGTAATACCAATATTTTCAATATCATTAGTTCTAATTGCTTTTTGTGAATTTGCTAATCTTTTAGCAATTGGGGTTTGTCGTCCATCAAAATATGGTTTTAATGTAGCAACTCCAGAATTAATCCACAATAGTGAAGGATCATCATTTGGAACAAGTGATGCACTTTCTAAAATGTGATGATCATAACTTTTAAAAAAATTTAATCAAGTTGTTCTAACTTTATCTGTTGTTCATTTTATTGACATAATAATTTCTCCTCAAAATAATAAAAATTCCTATCAAAATATGAACGTTTTTTAACGCGGTACCATCCTAATTCACTTACAAAGTAAATGCGCTTAATTAATGATTAAAATTGTTAAATTAGGAGCTTCTAATTAATAATGGTTAAGTGCTTACACTATTCACTCTCGCTGAAAACTAATTATTATTAATTATACTTATCTAATTTAGATTAATATAAATATTAATTTCAATTTTAATATTAAACATAAATATTAGTTATTACAAGCAAAAAGATAAAATTATGAAATATTTTTATAAATCCTGAATTGTAAATATAAATGGGACAGTTTTTTAAAATAATTGTATTAAATCTATTGGTCTTTTATAAGATAGTGATTTTCTGGGTGTAGAATTAATTTGAAATGCTATAGTATTTAAATCTTTTTGTTTATATGAAGATAGATCTGTAGATTTTGGTAAATATCTTCTTAAAATACCATTATTATTTTCATTTAAACCTCTTTGACAAGGTTTACCAGGATCTGCAAAATAAATCTTAACATTACAATTTTTTTCGATTAATTTTCATTTACTAAATTCTTTACCACGATCAAAAGTAATAGTTTTAACTGTTCCTTTTTGTAACTTTGAAATAAATTTTATTATACTTTTTGTAATATTTTCTGATTTATTATTTTTAGTTGCTAAAGGAATTGTGGTTTTTGATCATATATCAGCTAAAGTAATAATAGAACTTTTATGATCTTTACCAATGATAGTATCACCTTCTAAATGACCAAATTCTTCTATATTTTTAATATTAGGAATGATTAAATTTCTTTCATGAATAGACTTACAATTATTAATTCTGCCCCTAGTTTCTTTTTGTTTGTGAGGTTTATTTTTTCCTTTTCTCAATAAGTTATTTTCATCAAAACCCATTCGATTTGTTTTAAACATGTTATATAAAGTTTTTGTTGAAATACTTTTTATTTTATTTTCCTTTAAAAAATTAGCAATTATATCAAGAGCATAATTTTTAGTAATTAACAAATGATTAATAGTATTAATTTCTATTAAAGTTAAAATTATTAATTTTCTACCTGCATTTTGTTTATTTTTTTGAATTTTATTCAATATTTCTAATGGCAATAAGTTTTGATTTAATAATCTACAAACTCTATGTACAGTTGATTTACTATAATCAATGGCTTTTGCTATTTTACGAATCGAAAATCCATAACTTTTATATTCTTTTATTGCTATTATTGATTCAATAGTCAGATACTTATACATTGTGCTAATTCCTTTCTTTTCTTAATTATAGAATTAACACAATTTAATTTTTATATAAGTGTCCTTTTTAATTTTACAATTCAGGAATTATTTTAAAAAACTGTCCCATTTATATTTACAATTCAGGTAATTATTAAATAATTATTATAAAAAAATTTTAAATTTAAAAAATTAAAATGAGATTATAAATCTCATTTTAATTCTTTTTATTCATTTGAAGAATTATTATTTTTGATATTTTTTAATATTTCTTCAATGTTTTTAACTCTAGTGTTGGTATTATCATATTTAAAGCGTAATTCTGGAACTTTATATTTATTACTTGTTTTAGCAAGTGCGCTTCGACAAAAACCTTTTGCTTTTTCTAAAGCATTACTAATGGTTTTAATATCTAAATTATCTAAGTAAACTGTTCAATAAATGGTAGCATAACTGTTATCTTTTGTTATTTTTACATTAGTAATAGTGATATCTTTGAAAAGAATATTTTTTGATTCTTTTTTTAATATATTAGTAATTTCTTTTTTTAAGAAACTTTCTTGTTGTTCAAATTTAATGATAGACATCCTATTTTGTCTCCACTTCTTCTACTAAATATGATTCAATAATATCATTTTCTTTTAAGTCATTAAAATTTTTAATAGTAATACCGCATTGAGTTTCTTTTTTAGCAATTTTTAAATCATTTTTTTCATGTTTTAAACCACTGATTTCACCGTTATAAATAACAACATCATCACGAATGATATGAACTTTGCTATTACGTTGAATGAAACCATTAATGACAACACAACCAGCAATTGTTCCTACTTTTGAAAAATGAAAAGTTTTAATAACTCGTGCTTGACCAAGAATTTTATCTTCATAAGTTGGTTCTAATAAACCTTTAGCAGCCAATTCTAATTCTTCAGTTATTTTATAAATGATATTATGTAATCTAATTTCAACACCGGCATTGTTAGCAGCTTCACGAATAACATGATTGGGACGAACATTGAAACCATAAATAATACTTCCTGAAGTTTGAGCAAGTTTAATATCTGATTCACTAATACCACCAATAGTTGCTCTAATAAACTTAACAGTAATATCATTAACATTAATTTTATTTACTGCTTGAACGATTGCTTGCACTGAACCTTGAGTATCTGCTCGTAAAATAACATTAATTTGTTTTAATTCACCTGTAGCAACATCTTGTGTTAAATTACCTAAACTAATTTGTCGATTATTTCTAATTTTATTTGTTTCTTCTGTTTGTCGTACTAGTGCTACTTTTCTTGCTAATTTATCATCATTAAAAACAATAAAAGATTCACCAGGAGTAGGGGCTGTTTCAAATCCTAAAACTTGAACAGGCATTGAAGGTCCAGCTTTAGTAATTATTTTACCAGTATCATTAATAAGGCGTTTAATTTTTCCTTTAACACTACCCGCAACTACAATATCAGTAACTTTTAGTGTTCCACCTTGTATTAATAAAGTACAAATTGAACCAACATTTTTATCATGATGAGATTCGATAACAGTTCCATTAGCAAATCGATTTGGATTAGCATTTAGTTCTTTTAATTCAGCAATTACTAATATTGCTTCTAATAATTCATCAATTCCTTGATTTTTTAAAGCACTACCATAAACAAAAATAGTATCGCCACCTCATTCTTCACTAGTTAAATCACAATTAGCTAGTTCATTCATAATGCGATCAGTATTAACATTTGGTTTATCCATTTTATTAACAAAAACAATAATTGAAACACCAGCTACTTTTGCATGGTCAATTGCTTCACGAGTTTGTGGCATCACACCATCATCACCAGCAACTACTAGAACAACAATATCAGTAATTTTAGAACCACGTGAACGCATTTCAGTAAATGCTTCATGACCTGGGGTATCAATAAAAGTAATTAATTTATTATTAGTTTTAATTTGATAAGCACCAATATGTTGAGTAATACCACCGTGTTCTTGATTAGTAACTTTAGAATTACGGATAGTATCTAATAGTGTTGTTTTTCCATGATCAACATGGCCCATAATTGTAACAACAGGTGGTCGAGTTACTAAATTTTTTTTATCATCTTCGAGATTAATATTTTCTAATAAGTTTTCATATGTTACCACTTTAGCTTTTTCAAAATCAATATTTCATTCCAAACAAAGTTCAAGCATTAATTCTTGAGTTAATATTTGATTTTGATTAAATAGTTTGCCTTGTTTCATGAAGTATTTAATAATGTCAGTTACTGGATGATGCAATGCTTTAGCAAATTCTGAAATAGTTAATGGTTCGTTATATAAAAATACTCCTTTTTCATTAATTTGAGATGTTTTTTGTTTTAGTTGTTGATTAATATTTTGTGTTTGTTGATATATTCGTTTTTTTGCCATTTGCATCCCGCCTTTCGCTTGGGAAAATTAATCTCAATTTTTTTTAATTTCATTAATTAATTGTTCATAAAATTTATTTGGAATTTTTGTTTTTAATGCTCGTTCTAATGCCTTATTTTTAATAAGCAAAGGTATTAATTCAAGTTTAGGTTGGATGTAGGCACCTCGACCATTTTGTTTGCCAGTTTTATCAATGAATAATTGTCCTTCTTTATTAATAACAATTCTAATTAATTCACGTTTAGGTAAAATAGTATTTGTAACTATACATTTACGCATTGGTATTTTTTTACGTTGAATTAAAGGTATTTTATTCATAACGACCTACTTTATTGTTTATTGATTTTTATTTTTTCATTGTGTTTTTTTTAATAATTCAGATATAAACTTTTCATATTCACTTTCTTTAATATTACCATTTCAAGTAAATTTAATATTATTTTCATTTGCTTGTTCTAATGAAGTAATATTAATATTTCAGTGAGTTACACCGGCAACTAATTTAGCAGCCATACCATTTTTACCAATAGCTAATGATAATTGTTCATTAGGAACAATAATATTTGCTTGTTTTTCTTCTTCATTAATATCAATTGAAATAACTTTAGCTGGTGTTAAAGCGTTAATTATATATTCTTTTATATTAGGATTTCAGGCAATAATGTCAATTTTTTCGCTACTTAATTCTTGCGTAATTAGTTTTGTTCTTTCGCCTTTTGGGCCAATACATGCACCAATACCATCAATGCTTGGATCATGACTAACAATTGCAACCTTAGCTCTAATTCCAGGAATACGAGCAATATCTTTAACTTCGATTACACCTTGTGCGATTTCAGGAACTTCTAATTCTAGTAAACAACGTAAAAAATTAACGTGAGTTCTTGATGCTAAAATTTGACCATAGTTTTTATTTTTAATAATATCTTCAACATAAAATTTGATATAAGTATTATTAGCGATTGGTTTATTTTTTGGTAAGATCTCACTAGGGATTTGATTTTGTTTTGGTAAGAAAGCATAGGCTCTACCAATTTTAATTAACATATAAGTTTCTTCAACGCTTTCAATAGTACCAATTAATATGTGATCTTTTTTATCAATAAATTCATCATAAATTGATGTTTTTTCTGCTTCACGAATTGATTGTTTCACTACTTGAATAGCTTTAAAAATTGATAAACGAGAGAATTGATCACTAGGAATTATTTGCGTATATGTATCACCAATTGTTAAGCCGGGATTCTTTGTTTTAATAGTTGAAAGTGCAATTTCTAATTCAGGATCTTCAACTTTTGGAACAACAATTAAATCCTTTAAAATTTTAATAGTACCTTTATTTTGATCAATTTCAATTCTGATATTTGTACTATCATCACGATGACTTTGATATTCATATGCTTTTTTTAGTCCTTCTTTTAAAGCTTCAATGATATCTTCTTTTGCTATTTGTTTTTCTTCAGCAATTTCATTTATGGCATTTAAAATGATTTGACTAATTTCTTTGTCCACTTTTTCTCCTCCTTGTTTTTTATAAACATTGTTGTTTATTATTTAATAGTATTTGAAATAGATTTATTTCAAAATGAAAATATACTTAAATAAAAAAATAAAATATATTACACTAGAAATAATAAAGACAGCTGGTAGCTGCCTTGCTATAATTCTAATTCATTGTTCATTATACAATATTATTAATTTGAAAACAATAGAAATTTATTAAATGATAGAGTTTTATTATCGTAGATTATATTGTAGAAATATCTTTCATTATATTAATGGTAATTTTCAAGTTTTAAATTGATTAAATATAATTATTTATATAGTAGTAATTGTTTTTGTTCTATTATCATTGAAAGATATAACATTCATTTTAAAGTTTCTATTTTTTAAAATCAATGGGAACTAAATTGCTTTTCAATACTAATTTGTTCTTATATTGATATTAATCTCCTATATATTCTGCTTATCAAAGATTATAGATTTTTTTAAAATATTTTCAAACATTAGTAAAAATGTTAAGATTTATTTATTAAATTTTATTAAATAATAAAAATTTGGAGTAAATATTATGAGTAAAAATAAGAAAAAGAATGAAAATATTGGTATTGTAGTTTTTATTTGTTTAATAATTATTATCACTATTATATTTTTGATTAAGTCATTATTTAAAGGTTTAGAAAAATGAATTGTTAATAATGTTTGAATAACTATAATTATTATATTTTCTATAATTACTGTTTCAATTTTAACTACTATTATATTGGCAAATAAATATTTAAAATATAAAAAAAATATTTTAATTTAGAAAAAAGTAAAGAAATAGAATATTCTTTTAATTATGTAGAAAAGTATGGATGACCAAAAATTATTCATCAATTTACACTTAAAATATTATTTTTAATTAAAAATTTGTTAAAAGTAACATTATTTAGTGTAAAAATTCTCTAAAAATAACACTTTATCATGTATCATTACTTTTCTACAAAATTAAAGGAATATTCTTATCAAATAATAGAATTAGAAAATCGAATTAAAAATTACCTGAATTGTAAATATAAATGGGACAGTTTTTTAAAATAATTGTATTAAATCTATTGGTCTTTTATAAGATAGTGATTTTCTGGGTGTAGAATTAATTTGAAATGCTATAGTATTTAAATCTTTTTGTTTATATGAAGATAGATCTGTAGATTTTGGTAAATATCTTCTTAAAATACCATTATTATTTTCATTTAAACCTCTTTGACAAGGTTTACCAGGATCTGCAAAATAAATCTTAACATTACAATTTTTTTCGATTAATTTTCATTTACTAAATTCTTTACCACGATCAAAAGTAATAGTTTTAACTGTTCCTTTTTGTAACTTTGAAATAAATTTTATTATACTTTTTGTAATATTTTCTGATTTATTATTTTTAGTTGCTAAAGGAATTGGGTTTTTGATCATATATCAGCTAAAGTAATAATAGAACTTTTATGATCTTTACCAATGATAGTATCACCCTCTAAATGACCAAATTCTTCTATATTTTTAATATTAGGAATGATTAAATTTCTTTCATGAATAGACTTACAATTATTAATTCTGCCCCTAGTTTCTTTTTGTTTGTGAGGTTTATTTTTTCCTTTTCTCAATAAGTTATTTTCATCAAAACCCATTCGATTTGTTTTAAACATGTTATATAAAGTTTTTGTTGAAATACTTTTTATTTTATTTTCCTTTAAAAAATTAGCAATTATATCAAGAGCATAATTTTTAGTAATTAACAAATGATTAATAGTATTAATTTCTATTAAAGTTAAAATTATTAATTTTCTACCTGCATTTTGTTTATTTTTTTGAATTTTATTCAATATTTCTAATGGTAATAAGTTTTGATTTAATAATCTACAAACTCTATGTACAGTTGATTTACTATAATCAATGGCTTTTGCTATTTTACGAATCGAAAATCCATAACTTTTATATTCTTTTATTGCTATTATTGATTCAATAGTCAGATACTTATACATTGTGCTAATTCCTTTCTTTTCTTAATTATAGAATTAACACAATTTAATTTTTATATAAGTGTCCTTTTTAATTTTACAATTCAGGATTAATAATATTAAATGTTCAATTATCTGTAGCATCATTATGATTTCCAGAATTATTATCATAATAATTAACATTTGATTCAAATTGTGGATTATTTTCATTAATATCTTTTAATTCACTTAAATTAATTTTTATAGGTGTAAACCAATTTTTTGAATTTGTTACTGTTTCATAAATTGCGTTCATATTAAAATTAAAATTAAATGTCATACTTTCATAATCTTCTTGAAATTTATCAAAACTGTCATAACCATAATCTTTAAATGAAAATAATATTGCTCTACCATAACCATTTAATTCTTCATTTACATAAGGTCTCATTTGATAAGGATAATTTGGTATTATATCACGTGAACCTTGAATGTTATTTGTAATCCCATATTGACTTTGATTACTTAAATCAATAAATATAGGATGCGCTCTTTCTATTAATTGGGGTGGTTGAATTGCTTGTGGATAATTAAATGGTTGGTCAAATTTAAAAGTATTATTTGCCAAAATAAATGTATTTTGTATTAATCTACTATTATTACTTGCTTTACCAACTGTTTGATACGTTCTTGCTCAAATACTAAAATTATCATGAGCGCATTGCAAACTTGGATACGATTTAATAAAAATATAAATGAGAGATAAAACTCTCATTTTTTAATTGTTAAATAAAAAACTTTAAAACTCTCGTAGATAGTCTAATTGTGAATACTAAATGTAAATATTACTATATGAGTATAAAAGAGTAATTTATTTATTTTTATTGAATTGTTATTGTATAAAATTGAAATTAAATTTGTATAGAAATGCAATAACCATAAACCCTGTTCTTTAATTATTAATAAATTATTACACATAAAGGGGGTTATATATTACATACATAAATTATCAATATTATCATAACATAAATAAATTAATTATTAAATATAATTTTTATTTATGTATATGTGCTTCACTTATAAAAAGTGAAAGCACAATATATTACGTATACGTATTAATAAAAATATATATAAGCCTTTTATCACTGTAGGTGATAAGGCTTATACGTAAAAATACGTATTAGAAAGGAATATTATATGCCAAATATTAGTTTAGATTTAAAAAGTAAAATACAAGAAACAAATAATGGTGGAATATTATTAGAAATTGGTGAATATGAAACATGATTTCCTAAACAATTTACTACTATTAATAATCAAAATCAAAAAATAATAATAAAAATAATTGAAGATTTTAATTATAAATTAGGTAAAAAATCAATTACAAAAGATATTGAAAGTATTAAAGGTAGTGAAATTTTAAAATATATTAAAAATATTCCAAATATTACTACTACTGAAAATGAATTAATATCTTGTGAATTTTATGAAGAATATAATGGTTATTATATTTTTAAAAATAATAATAATCAAAAATTTTTTAAATATAACATTACATGAGAAAAAGATATGAAAAGTTTTAAAATAAATAATCCATATAAACATAATGATTTAGCAATAAATTATATTGTTACACCAATGAAAGATATAAATACTCATAATGAAAAAATATTTTATTTAAAGTATTAAAGGAAATTAAATATGTTATTAAATGTTGAAAAAATAGAATTAATTAAAAAATTATGTAATGAAAAATTACTTAAAAATAAAAAATATATTGAAATACAAGAAATATTAAAAATTATAGAAAGGGATTAAAAATGGAAGAAAAAGAAAAGAAAGAATTAATAGAACAAAAAATCAAAATAGCAAAAGAACATCAAAAAAAGTGATTAAAAATAAAAATAATTATTACTTTAATTTCAACTTTAATTGGATTAATAATTTTATTAATTACTGTAAGTAAATATTCTTAATTAAAGGAGTAATATAAATGCTTAATTTAAAAGAAGATAAAAGAATATATAAAATATTTGGTTCATGTGATATATGTAATAAAAATTCATCATTTGCAAATAGAACTTGTAATAAATGTTTTTATAAATTAATAGGTGAAAAAAATGAAATGTAATATTCATAATGAAAAATATATTTGAATTAGTGAATTAGATAATAGTTATTATTGTAATAAATGTATTAATGAAATGATTGAAGAAGATATGTATTTAACAAGTGAGAATTGAGATTACTTATATGAATATTATATTAATGAATTACAATTAGAAAATTTTAAAGGAGTATAAAAAATGAATCAATTAGAATTACAAAATGCAATGAAATTAATAGAAAAATTTGAAGAATTACAAGAAGAATTTAATAGTAAATATGAAGATTTAGAAATTGAAATTGATAATGATGGTGATTTAAAATTAATTGTGATTATTTTAATTATAAAAATGTAAATCAATTAGAACAAGTAATTATTGATTATAAAAGAATTATTAAAAGTTAAAGGAGATGAATATAAATGGTAGCAGCAGCACTTAAAAAACATCAAGATAAATTATTAATTAAAAATTTAAAAATTCGTCTTACTAAAAATGACCATTATGAATTAAAAACATATTGTTATGAAAGAAATATAACTATGAATGATTTTGTAAGAGATTTAATTAAAAATGCAATAAATAGAAAGAGTGATAAAAATGAATAATTTATATAAAAAAATACTTAAATTACAATTAGAAATTGGTAGTACACCTAAAAATGGTTTTAATAAATTTGGTAATTATAAATATTGATTATTAAGTGATATTTTTAATAAATTTAAATTATTATGTAAAGAATTTAATATTGTTATTACACATGAAGATATATTAACAACTGATAGAAAAATTAATTATTTAGATAAAAATGAAGTAGAAATAACTTATTTTAAAAGATATACAATTATTGATTTAGATAATGATAAAGAAAGTAAATATTTTGATATATTAGCTTGTGCTAAAAATACAGATGTAGCAAAAGCAAAAGGTAGTGCAGAAACTTACTTTAATTTTGTAGAAAAGTAATGATACATGGTAAAGTGTTATTTTTAGAGAATTTTTACACTAAATAATGTTACTTTTAACAAATTTTTAATTAAAAATAATATTTTAAGTGTAAATTGATGAATAATTTTTGGTCATCCATACTTTTCTACATAATTAAAAGAAACTTATGCTTATAGATATTTTTTAATGAATTTATTATTATTAAGTGAAGATGAACTTGACCCAGATAATGTTAATGTAATTCAAAATAATAATAAACAACAAAATAATTATATTAATAATATCAAAATACAAAATGAAAAATGAGAACCAAGTGAAAAACAATTAGATTATTTTGAAAAATATATGATTACAAATACAGTTTTATTTGATGAATGTATAAGAGAAGATATGGAAAGATTAAATCCAAGTAATAATAAAGATTTTTTAATATTAATGGGTGAAAATTATTTAAAAACTTTATTTGATAAATTTAAAAAAATTCGTGAAAGATTTAAAAATTTAAAAACTAATAATAAAAATGAGTATAGAAATTATGAATAAATGTAAATATTGTAAAAAAAGAACTTGATTAAGTAAATATTGATGTATGAATTGTTTAGAAATATTAGTTATGAATTTAAATAAAAATAAGGAGAAATAATATGAATAAAGAAAAATTACTGAATAGATTATTACAACAAAAAAGAAATGGTATGTACTGTGAGATATGGGAACCAATTAATACAGAGTGACTATATAAAGCCATAGAAAATGGAGACTTTGATAATGAATAAAGAAAAATTAAATAATTATTTAATAAATGAGATTAATAAATATTATAAATTACCAATAGAAGAAGCATTAAAAAATTATAATTTATCAGCACAACATACTTTAAAAATAATTTATGAAAAAATTAAAAATGGTGAATTTGATAATGACTAATTATTTACTTTCAATTGACCCAAGTATTAAAAATACTGGATTTACTTTATGAGAAAAGAAAATATATTGTGATACATATACATATATATGAAAACCAATATTAATTAGTAGTTGTAGTTTTAAAAAAAATGGTATTGATAATTTTAATAGAGACATGCATTATGTTGTATATGGAACTTTAGAATTAAAAGATGAATTAACTAATTCTAAAAATAATTTTGATTTAATTATTGAACGTGGTACTTTTCATAGTAAAAATGGAATTGGTTATGAAACACAAGAACATTTACGTGGTTTTATTGCTGGACAATTTAATAAATTATTAACAAAAAATATGTTAATTAGTCCAAGTGAATGAAAGAAATGATATAAAAATAGACCTTTTGGAGCATATTGAGATATTAAAAATGAAAAATGAACAAAAGAAACATCATTAGCAATGGCACAAATCATTATTTCAGAAAATGAATGAAATTTTAATATTACTAATCATGATGAAGCAGATAGTTTATTAATTGGTTGATATTATTTAAATAAGGAGAATAAATAATGTTTATGAATTTTAAATTAAAAAAAATAACAAAAATTAATAAATTATTAGATGAAAGAGCTTCTTTTTTACATATGTATTTACTTTATAATAATGAACAAATAAAAAAAGATGTAACTATTATTTATTTAAATAATTATTTAAATAAATTAAATAAGGAAAATAAATAATGTTAGAATTATTATCTTTAATAGAAGATTATAAAGACTGTAATTTTTATAATAATTATTTAATTTATAAAATAATGAATTTTATTATAAGAAAGGATAATAAATAATGAAAAAAGAAAATATAGAAAAAATAAAAATTATTGAAGAATTGATTTATTTAGAAAAGAAAAAATTTATTGAAAATCCTACTATTTTAAATTATAAAAAAATGGAAAAAAATATTGATGAATTAAAAAAAGTTAAATGAAATATTGAAATATTTGAAGGTATGAAAAAAAATATTATTTTTGAAGTAAATAAATATGAAATTTTTAATAAAATAATTAAAAATAATAAGGAAGTAAAATAATGCAAAAACAAAAAGAAGAAAAAGTATTACTTAAATGTATTGTTAAAGATTGTAATAGTAAAGTATTAGTTACTTTAAAAACTATAAATATAGAAGATAGTGTAATTCAATTTTTTAATATGTGTTATTTTCATAAAAAACAATTTAAAAATAAAATAAAAGAAATTAAAAATGAATTTAAAAATAAGGAGTAAATAATGAAAACCAAAGAAAAAATTATAAATATTAATAATATTACTAAACCTGAATTGTAAAATTAAAAAGGACACTTATATAAAAATTAAATTGTGTTAATTCTATAATTAAGAAAAGAAAGGAATTAGCACAATGTATAAGTATCTGACTATTGAATCAATAATAGCAATAAAAGAATATAAAAGTTATGGATTTTCGATTCGTAAAATAGCAAAAGCCATTGATTATAGTAAATCAACTGTACATAGAGTTTGTAGATTATTAAATCAAAACTTATTACCATTAGAAATATTGAATAAAATTCAAAAAAATAAACAAAATGCAGGTAGAAAATTAATAATTTTAACTTTAATAGAAATTAATACTATTAATCATTTGTTAATTACTAAAAATTATGCTCTTGATATAATTGCTAATTTTTTAAAGGAAAATAAAATAAAAAGTATTTCAACAAAAACTTTATATAACATGTTTAAAACAAATCGAATGGGTTTTGATGAAAATAACTTATTGAGAAAAGGAAAAAATAAACCTCACAAACAAAAAGAAACTAGGGGCAGAATTAATAATTGTAAGTCTATTCATGAAAGAAATTTAATCATTCCTAATATTAAAAATATAGAAGAATTTGGTCATTTAGAGGGTGATACTATCATTGGTAAAGATCATAAAAGTTCTATTATTACTTTAGCTGATATATGATCAAAAACCACAATTCCTTTAGCAACTAAAAATAATAAATCAGAAAATATTACAAAAAGTATAATAAAATTTATTTCAAAGTTACAAAAAGGAACAGTTAAAACTATTACTTTTGATCGTGGTAAAGAATTTAGTAAATGAAAATTAATCGAAAAAAATTGTAATGTTAAGATTTATTTTGCAGATCCTGGTAAACCTTGTCAAAGAGGTTTAAATAAAAATAATAATGGTATTTTAAGAAGATATTTACCAAAATCTACAGATCTATCTTCATATAAACAAAAAGATTTAAATACTATAGCATTTCAAATTAATTCTACACCCAGAAAATCACTATCTTATAAAAGACCAATAGATTTAATACAATTATTTTAAAAAACTGTCCCATTTATATTTACAATTCAGGAAATATAAAAATGATATTGAAAATTTATATAATGATGGAATTAAAATTATAAATAATTTACAAAATAATAATTATATAAATAAAATTGATTATGAAATTATATCTACTATTTTAAGAATGTTTAAAACACAAGAAGATTTAATTTGTAATATTTCTATAAAACATAATAAAGAAGAATATAAATAATTATTAAATTATCTATATTTAATATAGAAAATATGATATAATTAATAAAGAGAAGTTAACCCGTTTCTAATTATTTATAACTTCTCTTTTTTGTATTTTAATTTATAATATTAAATATAAATAATAATATTTTGAAACGGGTTAGGTTATATAATAATGTCAGAGTGATGAAAATATTTTTTTGGATTTTTAGGTGTTTTAGTTACAGTTTCGGGAACTATATTAGTTACATGAATGAAAATAAAAGATTATAAAAATGAAAAAAATAAAGATAGAAAACATGAAATAAAAAAAATTAAATTAAAAAGTAGAGAAGATATAGCATTAATGTCCTTATTAGTATTATTAGAGCGTAGAATAAATAGAAAAAGAATTAAATTAAAAAATAATGGAAATCATATAAAAGAGTGAAAAAAATTAAGAAACAAAAATAAGGAGAAAAAATGAAAAAAGAAATAATGATAAATAAAAAAAGAATAGATTGATTTCTAGGAGCAATAATAGATATAGTTATAATTGAAATAGCTGAGAAATATCTAGATTTACTAAAAAAAGATAAAGGAAAAGATGTTCCA
The DNA here is from genome assembly GCF_964030965.1 of Spiroplasma endosymbiont of Amphimallon solstitiale. Classification (GTDB taxonomy): domain Bacteria; phylum Bacillota_I; class Bacilli_A; order Mycoplasmatales; family VBWQ01; genus Spiroplasma_E. The sequence goes on along the minus strand of NZ_OZ034999.1, from coordinate 1,160,031 downwards.
GAATTAATTTTAAATTATTTAGATAAGTCGGTTATCTTAACGAAAAAAAATATAAAAATTAAAAAATATAAAAACAAAATTAATGATTTTTCTGAAAAAGAAATAAATGATATTCATATTTTTTTAGAAAAAAATACAAAATACAAAAATTTATTTGAAGAATTAAATTTTATTTTCAATTTCATAAAAAATGAAGATTTACAAATTGATGTTTTTAATTATTGATATAATAACTTCTTTTTAGATTGAAAAAATAATGAATTTAAAAAAAATAGAGAACAACAAATTAATAACAATTCAATAATAAATAAATTTATTACTAAATATAAAACAAATAATAATTATCTTACTATTAATAATACATAAAAAAAGTTACCAATTAAGGTAACTTTTTAATTAGGTGCCAACCTAAGTTTAAATATAAATGAAATAACTTGACATCTATAACTTACCTTTTCTAACCCCTTAGGTAAGTATTTTAATATTATACATTAATATTTAAGATTGTGGGGAAATATTATTAAAAAGTAATACTTGTAAAAATAATTACTTCTATAAAAGATAAAATTGATAATATTAAGAATATAATACCAATAATGGTTTTTTTTTCTTTAAAATTTATTTTTTTATTTTTTTCGTAAGATTTACAGAATAATAGTATCCCAGGTATTAAAGTAACCACTAAAAACAAGGCTCCTATTATTGATAATTTAATTGCTAAGATTGGACTTATAGTTGCTAATAATAACATAAAATTATTCCTTACTTTTTTTGTTTTATTATAACATAATTATCTAGGATTAAATACTATTTTTGAAATAGTTAATTTATAATATTTATAATATCTTATGTATTGTATTATCCCTAAAACTAATTTTTCACTAAATATACCAAGTTCTAATTGCATAATATTAGGTAATAATTGTATTTTTCACTTAAATTCTTTATCAAATAAATCACAAAAACCTAACATTGTATCTTTTTGATTTTCAATGCTTTGGGTAGTAATATTATCTTCAATTTTACTTTGCATATAAGTACTTTCAATACTATATAAATTATATTCATTTCTATCAATTTTTATCCCTATTTTACCATTACCATAATATCCAGCAAATAATCCATGATATGTAATATTATTGTCTTCGTAATATTTTAATTTTAATGGATTATTATACATTGATAAATCTTTTAAGTCTTTTGAAAAAACAAAAGTTTGGAGGCTTTTTAGAAATCTGTGTATCTTTGTTTTACAAAGTACTAGTTCAGATTAATTCTGTCTTCAAATTTTATCATAAAATGAGCAATTGCTGTATTTCAATTTTGAATAGGCAATGTTCATTTTTTTGTTATATTTTCAATTGCTAAATAAAATATTTTAAAAACTGACATATCATTAGGAAAAGCTTTTTTGTTTCTAATAACTTTTCGTAATTGACTATTAACAGATTCAATAGCATTTGTTGTATAAATTACTCTTTTGATTTCTGCAGGATAACTAATAAAAATCATCAAATTTTCTCAATTTTTATATCAAGATTTGAGGCTTTTTAGAAATCTGTGTTTCTTTGTTTTACAAAGTTACTAGTTCAGATTAATTCTGTCTTCAAATTTTATCATAAAATGAGCAATTGCTGTATTTCAATTTTGAATAGGCAATGTTCATTTTTTTGTTATATTTTCAATTGCTAAATAAAATATTTTAAAAACTGACATATCATTAGGAAAAGCTTTTTTGTTTCTAATAACTTTTCGTAATTGACTATTAACAGATTCAATAGCATTTGTTGTATAAATTACTCTTTTGATTTCTGCAGGATAACTAATAAAAATCATCAAATTTTCTCAATTTTTATATCAAGATTTAGCAATTTGGGGATATTGTTTATTTCATTTACTTTCAAATGATTCTAAAGCTTGCATTGCTTGTTCTTCACTACATGCACTATAAATTGGTTTTAAATCTGTAACTAGAGTTTTTCGATGTTTGTATGAAACATATTTTAAACTATTTCGAATTTGATGAACAATGCATAATTGATGTTCTGTTTTAGGATAAACTGCTTGTATTGCTTCTGACATGCCTGTTAAATTATCACTACAAGCAATCAAAATATCATTTAAGCCTCGATTTTTCATTTCTGTGAAATTAGCTAATCAAAATTTAGCACCTTCATTTTCACTAATTCATAAGCCTAAAACATCTTTTTTACCTTCTAAATCAACTCCTAATGCTATATAAACTGATTTATTAATAATCCGTTTATCTTGTCGTACTTTAACTACTATACAATCAAAATAAATAATCGGATAAACACTATCTAATGGTCGATTTTGTCATGCTTTGAAATCATCAATAACATCATCAGTAATTTGACTAATAACACTTTCACTAATATCTGCACCATGATATAACTCTTGTAATTGCATTCTAATATCTGATAATGTCATTCCTTTTGCATATAACGAAAGAACTTGTTGATCAAAGCCATCAAATCTTCTCTGTCTTTTTGGCACTATTACAGGAGTAAAACTACTATTGCGATCTCTTGGTACATCAATTTCAACTTTACCTTGTTGAGTTATTAATTTTTTTGAAGTTGTACCATTACGAATATTATCACTATTACTACGTTGATTTTTATCATATCCTAAATAAGTTTGCATCTCAGAATTCAACATTTTTTCTACTAATCTTTTTGTTAATTCTTTATATAAACCTCCTTCTTTAAAAACTGTTGTTAAATCTTCAGTATTTTCTAATAATAAATCTACTGCTTTTGATATTGGATCATTATTATTAAAGTTATCTTTTTTAGCCATATGTAACTCACTCTTTCTAGTCATTTAATTATATTTACTAGAATTAATTAAACACAGTTATTTTTGTAAGTCACACAGATTACTAAACATTACCCACTCTTTAAGCAAAAAAGGCTGTCCTTATGATAATGCTGTTGCTGAAGCAACTTTCAAAACTTTTAAAACCGAATTTATTAATGATAAAAATTTTACATCATTAATCCAATTAAAATTAGAATTATTTGATTATATCAACTGATACAACAACATAAGAGTCCACAGCACTTTAAACTACCTAACTCCCACTAAATACCAAGCACAAATGTCTACCAAAAAATAGTCCTAAAAAGGGTTGCCATTCCAAACCAACAAATAATTACTTCATACCTACAAATTCAACACTTACAAACACTATTTTATAAAAAATAATAAAAGGTTACTTTAATTGTCCACTTTTCTTGACAAGTTCAAGGTTCTTTTTTATTTGTTGTTAGTTAATTATGATAATCTGGTTTATACACCAGCAATAGCACATGATCCAGCAATAATTCCTAAAACTGCAGAACTAATAGTTCCAATTACCGGAATTGGAGCGATTACAGCAGCATTAATACCTACTATATTTGCACAATTTCAATTTGATACATTTTCTAAATCTGTAACTCTTTTATCCAAATCATTAATTTGTTTTTTTATAGATTCAAAATTAGTAGTTAATTTTTTAATGTTTTGACTATTTTTTATAATTTCTAAATTTTGTTTCAATTGATGTTTTCAAATATCTAAATTCGTTAATTGTTGATTTTTTCAAGCATTTTTTTGTTGTAATGTAAAGGTAGGTAAATTTTGTTTAATATCATCATCTACTCTTATTTTTCAAGCATTTACTTTATCATGTCAATCATTTATTAAATGAAATTCATTTTTCATATAATCAAATGATGAGATTTTATCATCTAATATGATAAAATCTTCAGTTAAGTTTCTTTTTTGAGTATTATTATACATTCTATTTTCCGTAAGACATTTTCATTGATTTCCTTCATAAAATTTTGTTCTTCATGGTTCTGTTGAAAAGATTTGAATTAAATATACATTTTCATAATTGATGCCATTTGATAAATCATATTTTTTAATAATATCTTGCATTGAATTAGTACCATTAATATTAATTTCTAGAATTTTTTTATCAAAGTCGTTTATTAAAGTAATGCTATTGTAAAGTGTTGCTTTTGAGTTTAATTTTATTCCATCAAAATATAAATGAAAAATATTATTATTTTTTGAAAATATTATTTTTTTATTTGTTGTATCTAATCCTATTCCGCCTTTATATTCATTATTATAACCTAAAAATTTAATAGTATCTTGAATTGAAAAATTAATATTTATTCAACTGAGTCTATAATATTTATAAGAATTTTTTTTAACATTTATGGTTGCTGTTTTATCAGTAATTTTATTAATAGTTATATCTTTAATATCTAAATCAGAATTTTTAGATTTAATTTTATTTAAAATTGTTTCAAAATCATTATTTTGAATTTCACCTAAATTTTCATTTTTAATTACATAACCTAATCTTTTTATTTGTTCCCTATCGTTACATTCTGTACATAAAGGACTAACATTAATTAATTCAGCATTACCATCTTTTGTATATCCTTTAATATGAATTCGTAAACCATTATTATAATTTAATGTTTTATAAACTTTATCAATTCAATCAAAATTATTCCAAATTAGCTCAACTAAAGTATCAGCTACATAATCATAATGAGATAAATAAAGAAAAAAATCTTTAGCATTTTCTCGATTATTATTTCTTAAATCTAATCACTTTTCACGAGAAATTCCTAAATAAGTATGTCAAAGAGGATCGCCACTAACACTACCATATTGTATAACATCTAAATCTTTTTGATCAATCGTATTAATATAATTTTTAAGTGGTTTTGGATTATTGTTACATTCTGTACATAAAGGACTAACATTAATTAATTCAGCATTACCATCTTTTGTATATCCTTTAATATGAATTCGTAAACCATTATTATAATTTAATGTTTTATAAACTTTATCAATTCAATCAAAATTATTCCAAATTAGCTCAACTAAAGTATCAGCTACATAATCATAATGAGATAAATAAAGAAAAAAATCTTTAGCATTTTCTCGATTATTATTTCTTAAATCTAATCACTTTTCACGAGAAATATGTAAATAAGTATGTCAAAGAGGATCGCCACTAACACTACCATAATTAATACTATCTTCATTTCATCTATTATTTTCAATTTTATTTTGAAATGATAGATAATAAGGATCCCAATATGAATCTCTTTTAACTCTATTTCTACTTTTTTCATGACGATGTTTGTGAGTACTTGTTTCTAATTCTGGGTTTGCTAGTGAATCTAAGTATGTTTGATAAAAGGGATCAATATTTTGTTGTGCTTGTGGGTCATTTAAATTATATGGTTGATAATTAGTACTTGAGTTTATAAAACTCATATCTTGGTTTATTGATTGTAAATTAGTATTGTTGCTAGCTCAATCTTTAATATTTTTATTGTCAATTGATTTAGCATTAATACCTTGTGTTTTATCATTAAAAAGTGGAGCGCTTAGTACTCACAATTTAAATCAATAACTTGGACTAAAATATTTCATAATTTTGTTCTCCTTTGAAAGTAAATATAAAAATATTTACTTTCAAAACAAAGCAATCAATTAAAATATATATATGTATGTTTTTATTTATTTATATTTTCGTATTGTTTTAATTGCTTCATGACTTCAATTTCATTTTTATCAAGATAAAAATGTATTATTTCTTAAATAGTTTACCATCATATGAATTATCTCAAGTTGTTGTTGTTCCTGTGTTTGTTCTTGAATTGTTGTTTGTAATTTTGCTGTTTTTTCGAGACTTCTCAGAAATCTGTGTAACCCATCCATAATTTGCAACTTAATTTTGTAAATTTACACAGATTTCAGGAAAGTCCCCTATATTTTTATTATCTTCTGCTATTTTTACATATTTAGATTTCTCTTCGCTTGTCATTTCTTTTCAATGATTACCAATCAATTTTGCAATTTCTGCAACTTTTGATTCAAGTTCAGGATTTTGTTGAATAATCTCTCCTCTTTTTTCTTTACTAAAAAGCATATAAGCATTCATTGGTCTTTTAATTTTATGCGACATATTTTTACCCCCTAATCTTTTCAAGATATTTCGTTAGATTTATTACTATAATTTTACATGATTTAAAAATTAGTTTTTCATATACTTATTTTTAGAAGAAATCTATCCATGAGAACGTAATTTTTCATGTTTTTGTTTATTATACAAATCTATTCAAAATTTTAATCTTTTAATGATTTCTTTATTAAGAAATTTGAAATCTTTTTGAAAAATTATTTTAATTCTTGAATTATCACCATTAGTTATAGTTCTAAATTTATTACAATATTTAAAATTAAATCTAACTTTACCTGGATTTTTTCCTGCTACAAAAACATCATTATTATAAATTTCTTTTAAATTACCATTTGGTATACACATAAGTGCAATATTTAAAATATCTAAATCTTTTTTATCATATAAGATTGTTATTAAATATGTCAAACATATTTTTTCTTCAATATAATCTTCTACTTTTTTATTATAAAATGGTGGCAAGTGAGGTTTATATCTTTCAGTTCTACCGGTAGTTGTTATAAAGGTACTTTGATAACTAGTTTGATTATTACCAACAAAAATAGTATTTGTATAATCACCAATATTATCAGTAGTTACTGTTTTAATATCAATATGAATATAAGCATTATATGTTTCAAAAAATAAATCTGAACCTATAGGTGAAGAATTTGGCTGACCAAATTGATTAAATAATCAATAAAAAATTCTTTCCGAACCTCTTGCAAAATCTGATGTTTCTTTACCTAAAAAATCAATTCAATCACTCCTTATATATTCTTTCGTATTAAATCCTTCAAACATTTTTTCTTTTTCTAACATTAATAAAAAATATATTTGTTTTAAATATTCTTGTTCTCAAAATTCAATTTCTGTCATATTCATCATTATTATGTTTCCAACATTTCTATTACACATTTAGCAATTTTTTCTGCTAATAATGGAGGTACAGCATTACCAATTTGTCTATACATTCCACTTTTTGAACCATTAAATTCAAAGTTTAATGGAAAAGATTGTAATATAGCGCACTCTCTAATAGATAATCTTCTTTTTTTATTAATATGAATTTCTGGTTGACTTGCTGTAATTGTATCACTTGGCTTATCTCAGTTAACTATTCTTAAAGATTGTTCAAAAGTAATATCTTTTTCAATAAATTCAGTTACTTGTTTATCATATTTATTATCAAATTTTAGTAATTCTTTCAATTTTCATCAATCATGAGGTTTAGGAATTGAACCTGAATTATTATCTTTTCTAAACCAATGACCTGCTGTATGTTTATAACCAAAAATTTTATCAATTGTTTTAATTGAAATTCCTGTATTTTTTTTTCATTTATTTAAATAATCACAAATCTCTCTTTGTGTAATATTATATTTTCTTTTTCAAAATTTAGATAAAACATTTTCAGAAGCAATATGATTTTTAATAATCATATTATTTATTTTTATTGGATTTTCCGATACCTCAATATCTTTTAAAAAGCCTATTGATTCTTTAACTGTGATTTGTTTTTGATAATCTTTTAAATTAAAATTATCATGTGTTTTCTTAGGAAATAAATTTTTTTTCCCTATTTTATTTCCCACTATTACAATACGTTCTCTTAATTGTGGAACTCCATAGTCTGCAGAATTTAGAACTTTATAATCAACTTCATAACCAATATCTTTAAAATCTTTAATAATCATTTCTAAAATTTTACCATTTTCCATTGACAGTAAACCTTTTACATTTTCAGCAACAAAAATTTTTGGTTGTTTATCATTAATAATTCTAACCATTTCTAAATATAAGTAGTTTCTCATATCTTTCATATTTCTCTTATTATTGGCAACAGAAAAACCTTGGCAAGGAAAACCTCCTAAAATTACATCAGCATTATTAGGAATACTAGAAGAATTGATTTTAGTAATATCACCATAAATAATATGATTACCAAGGTTTTTTTTATATGTTTCAACAGAAACTTTATCAAAATCATTTGCTCAAATAATTTCAAAATTATTATTGTAAAATCCTAAATCTAGTCCACCAGCACCAGAAAATAAAGATATAATTTTATATTTTTTTGTCATATCTTTTTTTTACTCCTAACTATTTTCTATTTTGATTTTATTTATATATCGATTTTAACTAGGTAATAATATCTTACAATATATTTCACCACCTTTTAATTGTTTTAAAATGTATTTTAGATTTACTTTTTATACTAAAATTACTGTATAAGAGAAAATTCTTTTAATTATGTAGAAAAGTATGGATGACCAAAAATTATTCATCAATTTACACTTAAAATATTATTTTTAATTAAAAATTTGTTAAAAGTAACATTATTTAGTGTAAAAATTCTCTAAAAATAACACTTTATCATGTATCATTACTTTTCTACAAAATTAAAAGAAAATTCTATCCAATAATCATAATTTTTATCTTCATTATTACTTGATTTAATTATTGTTCCTAATTTAATTTTTTAAATCAAGAAATTTTTAAATTGTAAAATTATAAAGTTACTAGTTCATTTTTTTCAAATTCTTCAACTAATAATTCAATAACTTCTGCAAAACTACGATTAGTACTTTTTGCTAATTTTTTAATTTTTTTTACATAATCAGATTTTATATAAATAGTTTTATATTCTTTTTTTATTTTATCTTTCTTTTGAAATTTAACAGCAAACTCATTGATATCACTTTGAATTTCAAAATTATTTTTAATTGACTTTTCAACTTTATTCTTAGATTTAACATCCACATTCTTAATTATATCTATGCTAGGAATAGTACCTTCTGCATCATAATTAAAAAGTAAATTAGAATTATTTGCATTTTTCATTAAATTATCTCCTTATCTTTTAATTCATTAAATAAATTATTATAAATATGATTTTCAATCTTTCCTAGTAAAATCGAAGGAATTCCTGTAAACTCTGATTTTTTAAGAATTTGTTTACGTGGAATTTTTGTTTTTAAAATTTTATTTTTAAAACTACTATTAGTAATATATTGAGTAAAATCTTTTGAAATTTTATAATGATCAAAATTATTTAAAACAATAGTATTAATATTATTTTTAATACCTAAATCTTCACAAATAGCACTTCAATTTGAAAATAACATATTTATAGCATCCAAACTAAAAATTGAATTATCACTAATTAAAATTATTTCATCACTTATTAATAAAGCATTTCTATTGATTAAATTTAGACTAGGACTTGTATCAATAATTATATAATCATATTTTTTAAAAAAATCTAAATTTTTAATAAATGTTCTTTGTAAAATTGAATCCACTGCCGAACGTCCAATTAATTCTTTTTCGAGAGTTGTCATTGAAATATTAGTTGGAATGATGTCAATGTTGATGTCTTTATAATTTCAAGAAACTATTATTTCATCATTTAAGATTTTAATATTTTGTAAAAATAACTTTTTAGATTTAGATTCTTGTGTTGAAACTTTAAAATATCTACTTAAATTTCCTTGTGGATCTAAATCAATAAGTAAAATCTTTTGTTTTTTTAAAGATAAAATAGTTGAAAGATTAAAAACAAAATTGGTTTTACCAACACCTCCTTTAAGAGCTGCAACTGTAATAATTTTCATAAATACTATACCTCCTATTAAAATTATATTTATATTATATAATATATTTTAAAATTAAAATTATATTTATTTTATAATATATTTTCTAATTTAATTTATAATAAATATTAAAATAAAAAAAATTATAGATTTTTTTTATAGAATTTGAACATGACTTAAATTATGTTTTTATTTTTCATCAACTGATTTAATGATTGTCAAAATCTTGCATAATCTTTTTTACTTCTTCATCACTTAAAATTGGTTTTTCAATTATTTTAGATTTTTGTTGTTTTAAATTATGTACTATTAGCTTTGATTTATTTGCATACTTTTTATATTCTTTTTTAGTTGGTATTTTTTCAAGTTCAGGACTTTGAGCATTAAATTTTTCTAAATCCAAATGCGTATTTAAAATTATTTTGCTAAATTTTCTACCTACTTTAATTAATTCATAAGAAAAAATAATATCAGTTTTTGCTAAATCTTTTTTCACCAGTTCTAAAATTCTAGTTTTTAACATATTAATTTGTTTAAAATAACTACTTTTTAAACTTAAATTTAATATTTTAGCAAGTTTTTCAAAATCTCATTCATGATTAAAATTTGGTGTTTTTTTAGTTTTAGCATTCATATACAAATAACTACGTAAATATTCATATAAACGTAACGAATACTTACTTGTAACTTCTTTTGTATAAGGTAAATAAATATTTGTATAATCAGATTTTAAATTTAAATAATGTTCTGCAACTAAACTTTGATGAACTTCTAAATAAAGTTTTCCTTGATCATTTCCGCTTCTTAAAAATAAATTTACAAACTCAAATTTATCTTTTGTTTCATCAAATAAAAAAAACTTATAACTAGTTAAAATTTCAATTTCTTTTTGAATTACTGTCATTTCTTTATTTTTATGAATATATACATAAGTTTGAACAATCATAATTTTGATTAAAAATAAAAATTCAACAATCTAAAAGACTATATTTATTTAAATTGATTTTTATTTCTGGTAAAGAAACTATTTTAACACCATAATTTGATGTTAAAATAGTAACATTATTTATTGATTTAATGTAGTTAATGTTTAAAATCAAACCAGTATCAATATTAAACATATTTTAACTATAACCTAACTCTTTTAATTTTCTAGGATTATTTCTTCAATCAGGTACTACTTTTACAAAAGTTTTTAATATAATATGAGAATCAAAAATACTTTCTAAATCTGTTCTAGCTCTTATTCCAATTTCTTTAATCATACTACCTCCTTTACCAATAATAATTCCTTTTTGTGAGTCTCGTTCAACAACAATAACAGCATTAATATCAGTAATATTAGTATTTGGATTATAATTAATACTTTCAATTAATACTGCTACACTATAAGGAATTTCTTCTTCTGTTAAATTTAAAATTTTTTCACGAATAATTTCCTTAATTAAAGTATTATCTGAAACATCATCGTTATTTTCGATTAAATAATTCTTTTCACCAATTGGTAAATACTCATATAGTTTTTTCAATAATATATCTAAGTTCATTTCTTTTATAGCAGAAATTGGAATTATTTCTTTAAATGGTAATAAATCTTTTCACTCATTAATTTTATCCATTACTTTTTCTTTTGTTACTAAATCAACCTTAGTTAATAAAAGTAGAATAGTTGTATTTACCCTTTCTGATAATAATTTAATAATATGTTTATCGCTATTTCCAATGTATTCATTACATGGCGCTAACAAACAAATAATGTTAGTTTGTTTAGTGGCACGGTTAGCATCACGATTCATCATTCGTCCAAGTTGGTTATTATGTTTATGAATGCCGGGAGTATCAAAAAATATGATTTGCATATCATCACTATTATAAATACCTTGAATTTGATTTCTGGTTGTTTGTGGTTTATTAGACACAATTGCCTTTTTTTCTTGAAGAATGGTATTTAATAAAGTTGATTTTCCAACATTACTTCTACCAATAAAACTAACAAAACCTGATTTAAAATTATTAGTCATAAATTAATTCCCTTTCAATGAACTTGGTTTAAACGCTAAAGGTAATAAGTCTTTTACTAATATTTTACAAATTGTTTTAGTATCATTATTTTCATTTTTATTACTAATATAAACAGGGCATGTTTCTGGCATAATTTCAATCATAAATTGACGACACATACCACAAGGAGAACCAACCGTTTCACTATCAGTAATTAAAAATAGACTAATAATATCTTCTTTTTTATAACCTTGAGCAATAACTTGTGACAAAGCTGCTCTTTCAGCACAAATCCCTACTGAGTATGCAGCATTTTCAACATTTACTCCTAACACTTCTTTACTATTTTTCAAAATTACTATTGCAGCAACTCTAAATAAAGAATAAGGAGCATAAGCATTTTTTTGTATTGCTTTTGCTTTTTTCAATAATACTAATAAATCTATATCTTGTTCCATTATAACACTCCTTATTTTCTAGTAATACCAAGAATATTTAAAATTTCATCTTGTAAATCAAACATAACCTTTTCTTCTACGCTATTTTGATGATCATATCCTAATGTATGAAGTAATCCATGAATAAAAAGAAATGATAATTCTCTAATTAAACTATGGCCATATTCTTGTGCTTGCGCTACTGCCTTTGAATAACAAATATAAACATCACCTAAATCTCTAATATCAATATTAATATTTGGAAAATCATCATCATTATTTCCAAATGATAAAACATCAGGGACATAATCTTTATGACGATACATTTTATTTAATTCAATACTAGTCTGTTCGTCATTAAAAATAACAGCAATACACCATGTAATTTTCTGTTTTAACTTAATAGCTACTGCATTTAAAATATTTTCTGATAAAATATTAAAATTTTTAATGTCATAGTTATGATCATTGTAAATATTTACAATATTAATTTTTGCTGGCATTTATCTACCTAACTTCTTTTTGATTAAATTATATCAATTTTACATTTATGTTGTAATATTATTTCAAATAAATGTTAACAAACTTTCTTTACCAATAATTATTAATACCATTTGATTTAAATATGTATTAGAATTAATGTTTTCTTCAATTAAAAGTTGATTATTATCATTTCATTTTGGAAAAAAAATTGTTAAATAACATTTATTAATAGAGAAAAAAATAGTAATTTGATTAAAACTATTAAACTTTAAACATTCTTCTCTTTTAAAATCTAATAAATAAGCAAAGTGTCCCTTATTTTCATATCTTGTCTCACTTATAAAAATAGTTTGACCATTAACAGCATAAACATGAGGAATATTAATAATTTTTAAAACTAATAAGAGTCCTAAAAAAAGAAAAATTGAACTACTTCCTAATAAATAAGTACTTTTTCTAAAAAAAATCATTATTCATTACCATCTATACTTTTATAATCCTGAATTGTAAATATAAATGGGACAGTTTTTTAAAATAATTGTATTAAATCTATTGGTCTTTTATAAGATAGTGATTTTCTGAGTGTAGAATTAATTTGAAATGCTATAGTATTTAAATCTTTTTGTTTATATGAAGATAGATCTGTAGATTTTGGTAAATATCTTCTTAAAATACCATTATTATTTTCATTTAAACCTCTTTGACAAGGTTTACCAGGATCTGCAAAATAAATCTTAACATTACAATTTTTTTCGATTAATTTTCATTTACTAAATTCTTTACCACGATCAAAAGTAATAGTTTTAACTGTTCCTTTTTGTAACTTTGAAATAAATTTTATTATACTTTTTGTAATATTTTCTTTTAATTTTGTAGAAAAGTATGGATGACCAAAAATTATTCATCAATTTACACTTAAAATATTATTTTTAATTAAAAATTTGTTAAAAGTAACATTATTTAGTGTAAAAATTCTCTAAAAATAACACTTTATCATGTATCATTACTTTTCTACAAAATTAAAGATATTTTCTGATTTATTATTTTTAGTTGCTAAAGGAATTGTGGTTTTTGATCATATATCAGCTAAAGTAATAATAGAACTTTTATGATCTTTACCAATGATAGTATCACCCTCTAAATGACCAAATTCTTCTATATTTTTAATATTAGGAATGATTAAATTTCTTTCATGAATAGACTTACAATTATTAATTCTGCCCCTAGTTTCTTTTTGTTTGTGAGGTTTATTTTTTCCTTTTCTCAATAAGTTATTTTCATCAAAACCCATTCGATTTGTTTTAAACATGTTATATAAAGTTTTTGTTGAAATACTTTTTATTTTATTTTCCTTTAAAAAATTAGCAATTATATCAAGAGCATAATTTTTAGTAATTAACAAATGATTAATAGTATTAATTTCTATTAAAGTTAAAATTATTAATTTTCTACCTGCATTTTGTTTATTTTTTTGAATTTTATTCAATATTTCTAATGGTAATAAGTTTTGATTTAATAATCTACAAACTCTATGTACAGTTGATTTACTATAATCAATGGCTTTTGCTATTTTACGAATCGAAAATCCATAACTTTTATATTCTTTTATTGCTATTATTGATTCAATAGTCAGATACTTATACATTGTGCTAATTCCTTTCTTTTCTTAATTATAGAATTAACACAATTTAATTTTTATATAAGTGTCCTTTTTAATTTTACAATTCAGGTTTACTTCAAATTTGAAAATAATAATATACAGTTTGTCATTTTGGAAAATTTTTTTTTAATTATGTAGAAAAGTATGGATGACCAAAAATTATTCATCAATTTACACTTAAAATATTATTTTTAATTAAAAATTTGTTAAAAGTAACATTATTTAGTTTAAAAATTCTCTAAAAATAACACTTTATCATGTATCACTACTTTTCTAAAAAATTAAAGAAATTTTTTGGTAGCATTCTTCATTGACAACCACTTTTTAATACATATAAAATTGCACAAAATACTTCATATAAATCTAAACTTCTTGGTTTTGTTTTCTTTTTGCTATTTTCTAAAATTGATTTTATGTTCTCAAATTGTTCTTTGGTGACATGACTTGGATAATTTTTATGCATATATACCTCTTATTTTAAAATATATAATCATTTTACATTATTTTCGAAAAGATTCTAAACAGGTTCTAAGGATTAAAGTGATGCGCCCTTTGACAACCGTCTGTTTGATTTTAACGATTAGTCCAAATAGTGAAAAAGAAGAAGTAATTAAAACAGGATATGCAAATTTTTTGTCAGAAGATTGAAATGTTATTTATCAATTTAATAGTACTAGTACAAGTGAAAAAAGAAAACAATTGGGTGAAAAATATATTAAATATAAAGTAGAATTTGTTACTTTTGTAAAAATAAAAGAAAAATCAAAAGGCATTGGTTATCATTTTATAGGTATATTTGTTTTTGATGATTATCGTAGCAAAGATTATAAAACAATGGTTTTTAAAAAAATTAAAGATAGTTATAAATTAAATAAAAAGAGTTAATAAATATTTATTAACTCTTTTTATTTATAAAGATATATGTTTAGTTTGATTTTCACTTTCTTCTTCAAAAATAGTAATATTGTTAAAATTAATTTCTTGTATCTTTTTTTCAATGGTTTTGAAATAATTTTTCTATTTGAAAAAACTGTTGATGTATTTTTAGTTGGTTGTTGAACAGCTATTGTTTTAGTAGTAGATGTAGTAGTTTGATAATTAGTAGTGGGGTAGTACATATAGTTTGAATCCATAGGTTGTAAATATTGATATTCATTATCAAAATTATTACTAAAGAATTTAATACAGCAGTTTCATAACATTTTCTTTTTGAATATTTGAACACTATCTAAAAGTAAATAATTGCATTATTTAATTTTAATAGTTTATAATTATAATAATAGCAAAGTTTATTTAAAGGTGAATATAATGTTACGTAGTAGTAATATTTTAAAAATTAATAGTATTAATAATTTTGAACAATTATTTATTTTTTTTGGTTTATCAGTTCTTTTTTTACTTTTAATTATGAAATTAACTTTTTTAATTACTATTAATTTTCATAAAAATAGTATTAATAATAAAAAAATATTTAATAAAACAAAAATCATTATTCTTCAATTTAGTTTATGATTTTTAGCACAATTTTGTTTATTTTTATTACCAGTTCAAGAAATGGTAATTAATATTAATTTTTTAGATTTAGAAAGTTTACCAATGCTATTATTGATTTCGATTTTACATTTATTTATTTTTTTTAGTTTTTTAAGTCGTAATAATAATCAAATTATGAAAGTGATGCGTTTTACTATTTTGTCAATTATTATAGTTGCTATTATTTTACAATTTAATTTTACTATGATTAAAATATCATTACCATCAATAAATAACTTTGTTTCAGTACTAATTTTAGTGTTCTTTTACTATTGATTAGGTTTCTTTTCATGAAAAATGTTTAGTGATAATTTATTTACAATTTTTAATTTAATTAAAAAAACTTGAGTAACATTATTTAGTAATTCTTCATTACCCAATATTATTAATAAACAATTTCCAGTAAAAGCATATACTAAAACTAAAATTATCATTTTAACATGGCAATTTAAAAAACAAATGTTTACTAATTTTGACCACCAAGTTTCTATTACTGATAATAATAAAAAACTTTTAATTGCTATTTTTAAGAAGAATTTAACTTATTTTTTAAGTGCCCAATTAACACTACTTATTACTAAAACTATTCAAGATTTAAAAACTTTAATTAATGGTTGAAAAATGGCTTTAATTCAATAACTTTTTTTGTTTTAAAATTTAAAAGAAAGGAAGAACGAATATGAAAAAACAATCATTTTTGCTTTTTAAAAATGCGTTTAAACAAGCATTTCGTAATAAAATTCAATTAGT
The DNA here is from genome assembly GCF_964030965.1 of Spiroplasma endosymbiont of Amphimallon solstitiale. Classification (GTDB taxonomy): domain Bacteria; phylum Bacillota_I; class Bacilli_A; order Mycoplasmatales; family VBWQ01; genus Spiroplasma_E. The sequence goes on along the minus strand of NZ_OZ034999.1, from coordinate 1,143,567 downwards.
TGGTTTAATTGTTTTAGTATTATTATCATCAACTATTTTTTCATTAATGCAAACAAGTTTAGCAAGAATTTCTGATGAATATTCAACATTAGTTGCAAAATCTAATTTACATGATTTTGTTATTGATTTATCTAATACTACTCCAAAAACTGTTTCTAATAAAATCTCAACATCAACAACTGCTGTTGATGAAAAGAATGATTTTGATATTAACAATATTGCAAATGATGCTGGTAATGAATTTATATGAGATCGTGTTGAAGGCAGAACTATGCAATTAGATAATAATAGTAATCCTAGAATTTTAAAAATATTAACTTATAATCAAGATGCTCGTATTGATAAATTAATCATTAGTGATGGTTATCAAATAGGAGATAGTAATAATCCAGATAAAACTCCAAGTTGAAAACAGGTAGTTATTAATAAAGAATTTGCCCAAAAAAATAATTTGCATATTAATGATACAATTCGTGTGCAATCAGATCAATTAGGAAGTAGTTTAAAAGTTTCAGGATATGATTTAAATGATGCTGCTTATAGTAGTTATAATTGATTAAAAATTGTTGGATATGGTGTATCTGCTGATTTCACAACCCCAATTATTGATCAAACTACACCAATTCCAAATAAAACTCGTGAAGGTTTATTATACGTTGATCCAATGCAATTTGGTTTAAGCAAAAGGTTAGAAGATAATAATTATATTTGATCATATGATAAAGCTAATGAAAAAATCACAATTTCTTCTGATAATGATCGCGAAATTTATTTTGTTGGAAAATCAACAATAGGTAAAATTAATGATATTAAATTAATTTCACAAAGTTTAAGAAATAAATATATTAATACTATTGATTCTGATGCTGCTTTAGTATATAAGTTAGGAAATAATAAGTATACGTTTAATAATCGTACTGCTACTTTGAATGCAACTATTATTGGATTTAAAAGTTTATTAATTGGTTTATTATTAATTGTTTTAATTATTACAGGAATTACAGTAATATTAATTACTTATAAAAATATTGATAATTCACGAACACAAATTGGAATTTTAAAATCATTAGGTTATAGTAATATTAAAATTTTAATTACATCTTTAGCTTATCCAATGGTAGCAGCACTTATTGGTACTATTTTAGTGTTTTTACCAGCAAGTGGTTTACAAGTAATTATAGTTCAAACATTTGCCAACTATTTTAATCTAGATTTTGGTCATTTTATTTTTAATGGTTTAGGATTTATATATTGTTTAATTTTAATATTTGGTTTTTTATCAATTATTGCATGAGTTATTAGTGCTTTAACAGTTATTAAAAAACCAATAGATTTAATTAAAAACGAATCAGCTACTATTAATTCTCGCTTTAGTCGAATTATTAAAACAAAAAGTATTAATCGTGGATTTTTAACAAGATTCCGTTTGTCACTATTTACATCATCAATTGGAAAAATGGCAGCAGCAGCATTAACTATGTTTTTAGGAACAACCTTAATGACAACATCTATTATTGGACCAAAAATTATGGCTGATAATAAATTACTTTCTTTTACTGGTATGAATTATCACTCCTTAGTTGAATATGACGTTCCGACTTATAATTCTCCATATAGTTTTTATAAAACTTATAATCCAAATAATAAAGATGATTGAACTTATACTTCTACTGTTGATAGTACTACTGGTGATACATATTGATATCCACCACGTTTTGATAATTCTGGGCCATTAAATGATACTTTTGTTAAAGAATTATTAGAAAATAATATTAATGCTGAAGCATATGCTCCAATGTCAGATGAATCTAATCCCAGTGGTGCTATTAGGGATTTAGGATATACTGGTTTAACGTATTTAAATGGTAAAATGCTTACTAAAAACTTTTTAAATGGATTAGATTCTAGTGATATTAAAGATGCTTCTGTGATTGTTGGAATTATGGTACAAATGGCTTGACCAAATGCATTACCAATGTATGACACAGTTTTAAATAATACTAATATTAACAGTTTTTATAGTGAGAATACTTATAATATTATTAGAAAATTTTATCAAAACTATCGAACAACAGTGGCAATGAATATTAGTGGTACGATTTCGAAGACTGGTAAGATTAGTACTAATCCTAATGATTTAGATATTACAAAATTCAAAGATTGAGCAAATAGTAATATTCTTGCTTACAAAAATGACTCAAGTGAGGGTCCTACTTTTATTAATGATATTGATAATTTAAGTTTTGATACTAGCGATAAATTATATCCGTGACATTTAACTAATGAAACACAATTATTGAATAATAATGCATCTGAAATTAGTGACAAAGAGCGTGATAGTTGAATTAATAAAGTTGGAATTTGATTTGGTGCTTTATTTTATAATAGAATGGGACAAACTGTAGTACAAGGTGCTTATACTAAAAGTCCATATTTTATTCGTCAAAATATTGCTAAAGCTTATAGTGATCCCAATGCTCCTTTTAATGTTGCTTTTAATGTTGTGCCTTTTGATAAAGAAACTGATGAATTAGGAACTTACTTTATTGGTACTCCTGAAAAATTATTTAAACAAAATAAGTATTTATTGAAAGTTTTTGGTTTACAAAATCAACAACAGTTAGACAAACCTTCAATGATGCAATTATATGATGCTGGGGGTTCTTCATTAAATCCACTTTTAGAACAAGAAAATAGTGATGATAGTATTAGTCTTGTTATTAATCAAACGATTGCTAAACAATTAAATTTAAAAATAAATGATGAATTTAAAATGAGTAGTAATGGTAATACTATGAAATTTAAAGATGATAATAAATTGAAACCTTTTGATTTGGATAAAATTAATATTGATAACATTGTTGGTGATAGTAAAAATGTTAATAATGTAACATTATTAAAACAACAAACTGGTTATACACAAGTTGATGAGTTAAAGGATGGCGCTTATGATAATATGGGTATTAATGCTACAAATATGTTAAAAGAAGTTGCTGCTGGTAAGGTTGTTAATTCTTATAATGATAAGATAAGTTCTAAAACACCAACATATAAAGTAGTTGGTATATATAATGGTTATGGTCAACCTAATGCTTATATTAGTAAAACTAATGCTGATAAAGTTTTATCATTTAATAAAACAAAAGAATTTTTATTTTTATTATTTAAAAAAGAATGAGAAGACAAAAAAACAACTTGTGATGTTGATTTTGGTAAATTAAAATCATTTAATGAATATCAAGATTTTCTTAATCAATTAAATGATCCCGTTATTTTTAAACTTAATCAAGTATTTGAAAATGAAAATCCAATCTTTAATTTTAAATTTTCAAATTCGCAATCATTACCAGATATAACTAATTCATTTTCAACTTCGCAAATGTATGGAGATTACAGTGCTTTTGGTTTAAATGGTGGTACTGATGGTTCTGGTACTTATCAAGGTTATGGTGCAGGTAGTGCTGTTAATATTACGCCACAAGATATCCATCATCAGTTGTTAAATCAAATTACTGCTTTAGTTGATACAGTATTGGTTGCATTTATTATCTTTTCATTAATCATTTCGTTCTTTATTATTTTATTAACAAGTAATTTAGTAATTTATGAAAATCGTAAAACAATAGCAACAATGAAAACACTTGGTTATAGTGATGCAAAAATAACTAATATTGTTATTGGTATGTATTTACCAGTGATTGCTGTTATGTTTGTTATTGGTTTTCCTGTAGGATGAATAATTGTTAAGTTTATTCTTAACTATTTAGCTGCTAATACAACATGGGTTTTACCATTATTCTTTGTTTGATGATTACCGCTTGTAGTTGGTTTAATTGTCTTTGATATTTATGCAACAACCTTTATTATTGATTGATATGCCATGAAGAAGATTAATCCAATTAAAACTTTAAATGAAATTGATTAAAAGCAGAAAGGAATAAAAACATGAAAAAGGATAAAAAAAACACTAAAAATTCAAGTGAACAAGTAACCAAAAATAAGTTAGAATCTACTTTTACAAAGAAGTCAGTATCTAAAAATGAAGGTACAATACCACCAGTAACCCATAAATCCTTTAATTTTGTAGAAAAGTAATGATACATGATAAAGTGTTATTTTTAGAGAATTTTTACACTAAATAATGTTATTTTTAACAAATTTTTAATTAAAAATAATATTTTAAGTGTAAATTGATGAATAATTTTTGGTCATCCATACTTTTCTACATAATTAAAAATAAATCTCATGATAAACCAGAATCAAAGGAAGAAATAGAAGCTAATAAAGCTAAATTGCAAGCTTTTAAAGATAATCAAAAAGCAATTAAAAAGTTAACAAAAACTCATTCAAAAGAAATTTTAGCAGGTAAAATTATATCAATGACTAATAATACTCCTGATACTAAAACTAATGTTATTGAATTATTTTTTAATTATGTAGAAAAGTATGGATGACCAAAAATTATTCATCAATTTACACTTAAAATATTATTTTTAATTAAAAATTTGTTAAAAATAACATTATTTAGTGTAAAAATTCTCTAAAAATAACACTTTATCATGTATCATTACTTTTCTACAAAATTAAAGGAATTATTTGATGTTAAAAAATCTTATTTAACTGGAGACTTAGAATACGAAGTATTAAAAGGAGTTAATTTAAAAATTAAATTAGGTGATTTTGTTGTTATCTTAGGACCATCGGGAAGTGGTAAGACAACATTATTAAATATTATTTCGGGATTGGATAAACCTAATACTGGTGATGTTTTTGTGGCGGGATACAATTTATCTTTATTAAAAGATAGTCATTTAACTAAATTTAGACGAGATAATGTTGGTTTTATTTTTCAACAATACAATTTATTAACTAACTTAACTGCTCGTGAAAATGCTGAAGTTGGTGAAAATCTTGCTAAAAATAAAAATATGAGTATTGATGATATTTTTCAAGTTATTGAAATGTATGAACATATGAATAAGTTTCCAAGTCAATTATCAGGTGGACAACAACAAAGAGTATCGATTGGTAGAGCACTAGCAAAAAAAATCCAACAATTTTATTTTGTGATGAGCCAACAGGAGCACTTGATGAGGAAATGGGGCGTAAGGTGTTAGAGATTTTATTGGATGTTAATCGAGAATATAAAACATCAATTATTATGGTTACTCATAATCCTAACTTCCAGTATGTTGCAAATACTGTTATTAACGTTAAAAAGAGGCTTTTTAGAAATCTGTGTATCTTTGTTTTACAAAGTACTAGTTCAGATTAATTCTGTCTTCAAATTTTATCATAAAATGAGCAATTGCTATATTTCAATTTTGAATAGGCAATGTTCATTTTTTTGTTATATTTTCAATTGCTAAATAAAATATTTTAAAAACTGACATATCATTAGGAAAAGCTTTTTTGTTTCTAATAACTTTTCGTAATTGACTATTAACAGATTCAATAGCATTTGTTGTATAAATTACTCGTTTGATTTCTGCAGGATAACTAATAAAAATCATCAAATTTTCTCAATTTTTATATCAAGATTTAGCAATTTGGGGATATTGTTTATTTCATTTACTTTCAAATGATTCTAAAGCTTGCATTGCTTGTTCTTCACTACATGCACTATAAATTGGTTTTAAATCTGTAACTAGAGTTTTTCGATGTTTGTATGAAACATATTTTAAACTATTTCGAATTTGATGAACAATGCATAATTGATGTTCTGTTTTAGGATAAACTGCTTGTATTGCTTCTGACATGCCTGTTAAATTATCACTACAAGCAATCAAAATATCATTTAAGCCTCGATTTTTCATTTCTGTGAAATTAGCTAATCAAAATTTAGCACCTTCATTTTCACTAATTCATAAGCCTAAAACATCTTTTTTACCTTCTAAATCAACTCCTAATGCTATATAAACTGATTTATTAATAATCCGTTTATCTTGTCGAACTTTAACTACTATACAATCAAAATAAACAATCGGATAAACGCTTTCTAATGGTCGATTTTGTCATGCTTTGACATCATCAATAACATCATCAGTAATTTGACTAATAACACTTTCACTAATATCAGCACCATGATATAACTCTTGTAACTGCATTCTAATGTCAGATAGAGTCATACCTTTTGCATATAGTGAAAGCACTTGTTGAGGCTTTTTAGAAATCTGTGTATCTTTGTTTTACAAAGTACTAGTTCAGATTAATTCTGTCTTCAAATTTTATCATAAAATGAGCAATTGCTGTATTTCAATTTTGAATAGGCAATGTTCATTTTTTTGTTATATTTTCAATTGCTAAATAAAATATTTTAAAAACTGACATATCATTAGGAAAAGCTTTTTTGTTTCTAATAACTTTTCGTAATTGACTATTAACAGATTCAATAGCATTTGTTGTATAAATTACTCTTTTGATTTCTGCAGGATAACTAATAAAAATCATCAAATTTTCTCAATTTTTATATCAAGATTTAGCAATTTGGGGATATTGTTTATTTCATTTACTTTCAAATGATTCTAAAGCTTGCATTGCTTGTTCTTCACTACATGCACTATAAATTGGTTTTAAATCTGTAACTAGAGTTTTTCGATGTTTGTATGAAACATATTTTAAACTATTTCGAATTTGATGAACAATGCATAATTGATGTTCTGTTTTAGGATAAACTGCTTGTATTGCTTCTGACATGCCTGTTAAATTATCACTACAAGCAATCAAAATATCATTTAAGCCTCGATTTTTCATTTCTGTGAAATTAGCTAATCAAAATTTAGCACCTTCATTTTCACTAATTCATAAGCCTAAAACATCTTTTTTACCTTCTAAATCAACTCCTAATGCTATATAAACTGATTTATTAATAATCCGTTTATCTTGTCGAACTTTAACTACTATACAATCAAAATAAACAATCGGATAAACGCTTTCTAATGGTCGATTTTGTCATGCTTTGACATCATCAATAACATCATCAGTAATTTGACTAATAACACTTTCACTAATATCAGCACCATGATATAACTCTTGTAACTGCATTCTAATGTCAGATAGAGTCATACCTTTTGCATATAGTGAAAGCACTTGTTGATCAAAACCATCAAATCTTCGCTGTCTTTTTGCAACTATTACAGGAGTAAAATCACTATTGCGATCTCTTGGTACATCAATCTCAATTTTACCTTGTTGAGTTATTAATTTTTTTGAACTTGTACCATTACGAGCATTTTCAGTATTACTATGTTGATTTTTTTCATATCCTAAATAATTTTGCATTTCAGAATTCAACATTTTTTCAACTAAACGTTTTGTTAATTCTTTATATAAACCCCCTTCTTTAAAAACTGTTGTTAAATCTCCAGTATTTTCTAATAATAAATCTACTGCTTTTGATATTGGATCATTATTATTAATATTTTGTTTTTTAGCCATCTGTAACTCACTCTTTCTAGTCATTTAATTATATTTACTAGAATTAATTAAACATAGTTATTTTTGTAAGTTACACAGATTACTAAACATTGCCTTATCTAATTTTTCTCATGCAATATTACGTTGACTTTCTTCAGTATCTATTCACTGATCAAAGGCTTCGGCAAATAAATCAAGATGTGATTCTCGGCCATATTCACTTCTCACAATACCATATGCTAAAAGTTTTTGATAAATTGGATCGTTAATTTTTGTACCATTTGCTAATGATGAAATCATATAATTAGTTTCATCAGTTATTTCCTTTAATTTTGTAGAAAAGTAATGATACATGATAAAGTGTTATTTTTAGAGAATTTTTACACTAAATAATGTTACTTTTAACAAATTTTTAATTAAAAATAATATTTTAAGTGTAAATTGATGAATAATTTTTGGTCATCCATACTTTTCTACATAATTAAAAGTTATTTCTCCTTTTTCTAGATTATCTTTTAATAAATAAGATGAATTAAAATAATTATTTCATCATTTTTTAGGATCATTATCTGCAAGTGAATTTATTCTTTGTTTTCCTTGAAAATTTAAACGAATAAAAGAACCTAAAGCATGACCATATTCATGAACAATTGTTCTAATAATACTTTTTGAAGCTTTATAACTACTAACATATTGCCAATATTGAGTTCTTTTACTAAGAGAATTTGGATTTATTGCCATAACTTGAACTAATGAATAATTTTGAAATTGTGAATCATAAACATAACCAGATTTAACAAAACCAAATAAGCCATTTTTATTAATTTTAGCCACTCGATATAAAAGTTTAAGAACATTTTTTTTACCATAAATTTGTGCAAATATATTATAAAATCGAACTAATTTATCTTTTATCTCTGCTTTTTCAGTAGCATTTATTGTAGATGAATTAATTAATGTATCCCAATTAACATTTGTATAAGTTTTGCCAAGATTAGTAGTATTAATTTGATTTTGTAAATCAGAAAAATTAAAGGAAATATCTTGCTCATTTTCATCAGCTAAATCATAATCATTATTAGTACAACCTCACCTACAAGCAATAACATTTATTGTTGTTGCACTAACAAAAATATAATTTAAAAAAAATCTAATTATTTTTCTCATAACTTTATCTCCTGAATCTATATTTAAATAATTAGGGATTTATATTAATTTAATTATGCTATCATGAAATATTTAACTTATAATAAGGGATTTCTGTATAACTTTCTGATACTTTTGTTGAAAAAGCAAATATTTTTGATCCTGGTTTAGGAGTTATTTTTGCAGTTTTTAATTTTTCCTGAATTGTAAAATTAAAAAGGACACTTATATAAAAATTAAATTGTGTTAATTCTATAATTAAGAAAAGAAAGGAATTAGCACAATGTATAAGTATCTGACTATTGAATCAATAATAGCAATAAAAGAATATAAAAGTTATGGATTTTCGATTCGTAAAATAGCAAAAGCCATTGATTATAGTAAATCAACTGTACATAGAGTTTGTAGATTATTAAATCAAAACTTATTACCATTAGAAATATTGAATAAAATTCAAAAAAATAAACAAAATGCAGGTAGAAAATTAATAATTTTAACTTTAATAGAAATTAATACTATTAATCATTTGTTAATTACTAAAAATTATGCTCTTGATATAATTGCTAATTTTTTAAAGGAAAATAAAATAAAAAGTATTTCAACAAAAACTTTATATAACATGTTTAAAACAAATCGAATGGGTTTTGATGAAAATAACTTATTGAGAAAAGGAAAAAATAAACCTCACAAACAAAAAGAAACTAGGGGCAGAATTAATAATTGTAAGTCTATTCATGAAAGAAATTTAATCATTCCTAATATTAAAAATATAGAAGAATTTGGTCATTTAGAGGGTGATACTATCATTGGTAAAGATCATAAAAGTTCTATTATTACTTTAGCTGATATATGATCAAAAACCACAATTCCTTTAGCAACTAAAAATAATAAATCAGAAAATATTACAAAAAGTATAATAAAATTTATTTCAAAGTTACAAAAAGGAACAGTTAAAACTATTACTTTTGATCGTGGTAAAGAATTTAGTAAATGAAAATTAATCGAAAAAAATTTTAATGTTAAGATTTATTTTGCAGATCCTGGTAAACCTTGTCAAAGAGGTTTAAATGAAAATAATAATGGTATTTTAAGAAGATATTTACCAAAATCTACAGATCTATCTTCATATAAACAAAAAGATTTAAATACTATAGCATTTCAAATTAATTCTACACCCAGAAAATCACTATCTTATAAAAGACCAATAGATTTAATACAATTATTTTAAAAAACTGTCCCATTTATATTTACAATTCAGGTAATATTAAAACCCTCAATAAAAAATTCATTATATAAAATATCTTTATACTTATCGGCAAATTTTTCTTTAATTTTGTAGAAAAGTAATGATACATGATAAAGTGTTATTTTTAGAGAATTTTTACAATAAATAATGTTATTTTTAACAAATTTTTAATTAAAAATAATATTTTAAGTGTAAATTGATGAATAATTTTTGGTCATCCATACTTTTCTACATAATTAAAAAAATTTTTTACCAAGTGTTTTTACTACAACATCATAAAATAATTTATTTTTATTATTTTCTGTATATAATCCTTCTAACTTAATGTCAATTTCTTCATCATTTTTTGGTTGTTTACCTTGGTAGTTAATAAAAACTCGATTATTTTCTGTTGGTAATGGTAAAAAGTTTGCTTTAAATGATGAATAATTCATAATATTTTCAATTGCAAAACTAAATTCAATCTTTCCTTCATTATTAAAATTGGGAAAACTTAACTCATATATTTTTAATGCTGAACTAGTTAAAGCAGATGTAATCTCATTTTCATAAAATTTTATTAATTTATTACGATTTCCTAAATATTCCATAACTGTTGCAAATCTCCCAAATTGACTTGTTGGATGTAAGAATGTGCTTTTTTCATACATATCAGTATTAAAATAAATTTTTCCAAGATTTTGTTCATAAAAAATATCCGAAAATTCTACTGGCTTATTTAAAATATCTATTTTCCCTTGAAAGTGACTATTACTTTTTGCTATTAAAGAAATATTTTTATTATCTTGATTAATTAGTACATCTAAATCATTATTGGAAAACTTAGTACCATTCATAATATTAATTGCTTCTAAAATTAAATCTTTATCAACTATTCCGTTTTTTTCAAAACTTTTACTATAAGGCAATGCTTTTTTAGTTATTATTTGACTAATATCATTACTTAGTCAAAGCAAATTAACCTCTTTAACTAAAAAAGGTAAATCTGTTGTATCTGGCATATAACGAATAATAGCCTTTGTCATTCCATCTAACATATCAACATCAATATTATCAGTATTCATTTTTTCTTTTCTTAATTCACTTTTCAAACTAAATGAATTAGGAATTATAGTATAAGTTTCTTTAATACTATTATTTATTTTGCTTAGATTCGTACTTAATACATTTCCAAAAGTTCCTACAGTTGTTCCAAATGTTAAAAAACTTAATGTTGCTAATAATAACTTCATAAATTAAAACCCCTTTATATTAATAATGTAATTCTACATGATTTCTATGTTTACTTCTTTCTAATTATTTTTACCATTAATAGTATTCATTATTACAAATAATACTTAATTTATTATTATATTTAATTTAAAAAAATGATTAATAAAGCATATACATTGCCGTAATCAAGAAAAAAATAAAAAAAACTTTATTAGTTATTGCAAATTATACTTTTCTTCAATATAATAATTAAGGTTTAGTAAATGCCCGGTTAGCTCAGCGGCAGAGCATTCGACTGTTAATCGAAGTGTCATAGGTTCAAATCCTATACTGGGCGCCATTATTCTAAACTCTTGTTTTCTACGGCTCGTTGGTGAATTGGTAAACACATAGGATTTTCATTCCTACATTACGGGTTCGATCCCCGTACGAGTCACCATTAATTAATATTTAGACTGCAAGTATTATAATTACTTGTTTTTTATTCCCCTAGATGTCTCGTTAGCTCAATTGGCAGAGCATCAGACTCTTAATCTGAGGGTTGTAGGTTCGAGGCCTATACGGGACACCAAAAATGCGGAATTGGCGAAACTGGCAGACGCACCAGATTTAGGCTCTGGCGCCGAAAGGCATGAGGGTTCAAGTCCCTTGTTCCGCACCATACATTATTTTGTTAACCTTTATGTTTTGCATTAAAGGTTTTTTCTTTTTTAACATTTTTATATAATAAAAATTAAAATAAAATATTATATTTTAAACATAATATTTTATTTTAATTTAAGAAATTTTATTCTATGGAAATATATAGTATTTTATTATTTTATCTTTATAATATTAATAAAATAATAGAAAAAAGAAAGCAGGAAATGATTGATGGTAAAAATAATTTTTACTGATGTAGATGGTACTTTATTTGATAGTGGCAGTGCTTTAAGTGAAATTAATCTTAATGCTTGTTTAAAAGCTCAAAAAAATAATATTAAAGTTGTAATTAATACAGGTAGATATGGTGAAAATGCTATTCGTGTTGGTAAAATGATTAATGCTGAAAAATATGATGGTTATATTATTGGTAATGATGGCGCTGAAATTTGATCATATACTAAACAAAAATGAATTTATTTACAACAATTAAATTCAGAAACAACAATTAAACTTTATGAATGATTAACCAAATATAATAAACAAATGATTTTACATTTTAATAGTATTGATACTTTGTATGTTAACCATGCAGCTAATAGTTGAAGTACATGAGTTGAAAATCTGCAAATTAAAATTATTAAGTTAACTAATAGTACTGATATTAAAATGCCAATTTCAAAAGTAATGGTTATTTTAGAAAAATATTGAAAGGCTAATGAAATTACAAAATTCATTAATAATTTTGAAACTAACTTTCCAGATTTAACAATTGTTCAATATCATACAAATGTTTTTTCAATTGGTAATAAAAACATTAATAAAGGTTCAGCACTACAATGATTATGTAATCATTTAAATATTGACACTAAAGATGCATTAACGATTGGTGATGGATTTAATGATTTACCAATGTTTGAAGTATCTGGTCATCCAATAGTAATGGAAAATGCTAATATTGCTTTAAAACCATATGGTAAAACTATTGCTCCAAATAATGATGAACATGGAGTTGGATATATTATTAATAATTATGTTTTTAAAAACCTGAATTGTAAATATAAATGGGACAGTTTTTTAAAATAATTGTATTAAATCTATTGGTCTTTTATAAGATAGTGATTTTCTGGGTGTAGAATTAATTTGAAATGCTATAGTATTTAAATCTTTTTGTTTATATGAAGATAGATCTGTAGATTTTGGTAAATATCTTCTTAAAATACCATTATTATTTTCATTTAAACCTCTTTGACAAGGTTTACCAGGATCTGCAAAATAAATCTTAACATTACAATTTTTTTCGATTAATTTTCATTTACTAAATTCTTTACCACGATCAAAAGTAATAGTTTTAACTGTTCCTTTTTGTAACTTTAAAATAAATTTTATTATATTTTTTGTAATATTTTCTGATTTATTATTTTTAGTTGCTAAAGGAATTGTGGTTTTTGATCATATATCAGCTAAAGTAATAATAGAACTTTTATGATCTTTACCAATGATAGTATCACCCTCTAAATGACCAAATTCTTCTATATTTTTAATATTAGTAATAATTAAATTTCTTTCATGAATAGACTTACAATTATTAATTCTGCCCCTAGTTTCTTTTTGTTTGTGAGGTTTATTTTTTCCTTTTCTCAATAAGTTATTTTCATCAAAACCCATTCGATTTGTTTTAAACATGTTATATAAAGTTTTTGTTGAAATACTTTTTATTTTATTTTCCTTTAAAAAATTAGCAATTATATCAAGAGCATAATTTTTAGTAATTAACAAATGATTAATAGTATTAATTTCTATTAAAGTTAAAATTATTAATTTTCTACCTGCATTTTGTTTATTTTTTTGAATTTTATTCAATATTTCTAATGGTAATAAGTTTTGATTTAATAATCTACAAACTCTATGTACAGTTGATTTACTATAATCAATGGCTTTTGCTATTTTACGAATCGAAAATCCATAACTTTTATATTCTTTTATTGCTATTATTGATTCAATAGTCAGATACTTATACATTGTGCTAATTCCTTTCTTTTCTTAATTATAGAATTAACACAATTTAATTTTTATATAAGTGTCCTTTTTAATTTTACAATTCAGGAAAATAAAAACTTAATATTTTTAAAAATATACTCTTATAGTTTATTAACACACTAATAATTAAAATATATTATAATAATATAAGAAAAGTGAAAGGAGAAGGAAAATATGGCAGCAAAAAAACCTACTGTTTTTAATATTTTTATGAAAACTACATTGCCAAAAGTTAAAGCAGAACACCCAGAATTAAAACACACTGAGGCTTTTGGAAAAGCAGCAGCATTATGAGCTAATGCTGAAGAAAATCCTAAAAACAAATAGATAAACAGATAATTGCTTAAAAGAGTCAGATTTTAAATCTGACTCTTTTAAATACCTGAATTGTAAAATTAAAAAGGACACTTATATAAAAATTAAATTGTGTTAATTCTATAATTAAGAAAAGAAAGGAATTAGCACAATGTATAAGTATCTGACTATTGAATCAATAATAGCAATAAAAGAATATAAAAGTTATGGATTTTCGATTCGTAAAATAGCAAAAGCCATTGATTATAGTAAATCAACTGTACATAGAGTTTGTAGATTATTAAATCAAAACTTATTACCATTAGAAATATTGAATAAAATTCAAAAAAATAAACAAAATGCAGGTAGAAAATTAATAATTTTAACTTTAATAGAAATTAATACTATTAATCATTTGTTAATTACTAAAAATTATGCTCTTGATATAATTGCTAATTTTTTAAAGGAAAATAAAATAAAAAGTATTTCAACAAAAACTTTATATAACATGTTTAAAACAAATCGAATGGGTTTTGATGAAAATAACTTATTGAGAAAAGGAAAAAATAAACCTCACAAACAAAAAGAAACTAGGGGCAGAATTAATAATTGTAAGTCTATTCATGAAAGAAATTTAATTATTACTAATATTAAAAATATAGAAGAATTTGGTCATTTAGAGGGTGATACTATCATTGGTAAAGATCATAAAAGTTCTATTATTACTTTAGCTGATATATGATCAAAAACCACAATTCCTTTAGCAACTAAAAATAATAAATCAGAAAATATTACAAAAAATATAATAAAATTTATTTTAAAGTTACAAAAAGGAACAGTTAAAACTATTACTTTTGATCGTGGTAAAGAATTTAGTAAATGAAAATTAATCGAAAAAAATTGTAATGTTAAGATTTATTTTGCAGATCCTGGTAAACCTTGTCAAAGAGGTTTAAATGAAAATAATAATGGTATTTTAAGAAGATATTTACCAAAATCTACAGATCTATCTTCATATAAACAAAAAGATTTAAATACTATAGCATTTCAAATTAATTCTACACCCAGAAAATCACTATCTTATAAAAGACCAATAGATTTAATACAATTATTTTAAAGGCAATGTTTAGTAATCTGTGTAACTTACAAAAATAACTATGTTTAATTAATTCTAGTAAATATAATTAAATGACTAGAAAGAGTGAGTTACAGATGGCTAAAAAACAAAATATTAATAATAATGATCCAATATCAAAAGCAGTAGATTTATTATTAGAAAATACTGAAGATTTAACAACAGTTTTTAAAGAAGGGGGTTTATATAAAGAATTAACAAAACGTTTAGTTGAAAAAATGTTGAATTCTGAAATGCAAAATTATTTAGGATATGAAAAAAATCAACATAGTAATACTGAGATTGATGTACCAAGAGATCGCAATAGTGATTTTACTCCTGTAATAGTTGCAAAAAGACAGCGAAGATTTGATGGTTTTGATCAACAAGTGCTTTCACTATATGCAAAAGGTATGACTCTATCTGACATTAGAATGCAGTTACAAGAGTTATATCATGGTGCTGATATTAGTGAAAGTGTTATTAGTCAAATTACTGATGATGTTATTGATGATGTCAAAACATGACAAAATCGACCATTAGAAAGCGTTTATCCGATTGTTTATTTTGATTGTATAGTAGTTAAAGTTCGACAAGATAAACGGATTATTAACAAATCAGTTTATATAGCATTAGGAGTTGATTTAGAAGGTAAAAAAGATGTTTTAGGCTTATGAATTAGTGAAAATGAAGGTGCTAAATTTTGATTAGCTAATTTCACAGAAATGAAAAATCGAGGCTTAAATGATATTTTGATTGCTTGTAGTGATAATTTAACAGGCATGTCAGAAGCAATACAAGCAGTTTATCCTAAAACAGAACATCAATTATGCATTGTTCATCAAATTCGAAATAGTTTAAAATATGTTTCATACAAACATCGAAAAACTCTAGTTACAGATTTAAAACCAATTTATAGTGCATGTAGTGAAGAACAAGCAATGCAAGCTTTAGAATCATTTGAAAGTAAATGAAATAAACAATATCCCCAAATTGCTAAATCTTGATATAAAAATTGAGAAAATTTGATGATTTTTATTAGTTATCCTACAGAAATCAAAAGAGTAATTTATACAACAAATGCTATTGAATCTGTTAATAGTCAATTACGAAAAGTTATTAGAAACAAAAAAGCTTTTCCTAATGATATGTCAGTTTTTAAAATATTTTATTTAGCAATTGAAAATATAACAAAAAAATGAACATTGCCTATTCAAAATTGAAATACAGCAATTGCTCATTTTATGATAAAATTTGAAGACAGAATTAATCTGAACTAGTACTTTGTAAAACAAAGATACACAGATTTCTAAAAAGCCTCATTTTAAAAAACTGTCCCATTTATATTTACAATTAAGGATATAAAAAAAATATTGAAATTTTAAAAAAACACTAAAATTGCTATACAAATCAACAATGATAAAGTATAATCAAAATACTTACCTAGTAGGGTTATAGAGAAAGGTAACTTTTTTTATATTTTTGATAAACTTCATTTATTTTGACCTGTAGATGGTTTATCAATATCTTCTAAATTAATTGTTTCTCAATTATTATTTTCTCTTTCTTTTACTAATAGAGAAAGTTTGTTCTTATAATCATCAATTATCAGTTGATTAATTCTAATCAACTTTTCATCAGGCTTTGGTTCAACATTATTTTTTTCTTCTATAATACGTATCATTTCCTGTAAAATAGATATCTTTTGATCAAGCTCTGCTTTTTTTTCTTCATTTTGTCTAGCCATTTAAATTTCTCCTTTTAAAAAATTAAAGTACTTTTTTATTTATTATTAATTTATATATTATCTAATATTTATATTTTCTTCATTTAAAAATTAATGAATTTCCAACAACAGTTATATCAGAAAGAGCCATCGCAATTGCAGCCAACGGTGGAATAATAAATCCGGCAGCAGCTAATGGAATAATGATAATATTATAACTAAATGCTCAAATAAAATTGATTCAAATATTATTTTTAGTTTTTTTAGTTAAAACAATAGCCTTATAAACAATACTAATATCATTATCAAGAATAGTAATATCACCAATTTTTTTAGCAATATCACTACCAGAGCCCATTGCAATTGCTAAATCAGATTGTTCTAAGGCAATAACATCATTAATACCATCACCAACAAACGCTACTTTTTTCCCTTTTGCTTGTAAATCAGCAACAATTTGTGATTTACCTTGTGGTGTAACATTAGCAAAGTATGTTTCTATCCCAACGCGATTAGCAATAGCAAGTGTTTGTGATTCATTATCACCACTAATTAAAATAACCTCAATTCCCTGTTTTTTAACTTTTTCAATTGTTAATAATGCATTTGTTTGTAATTCATCTTCTAAAATAAAAATATTAGTAACAACTTTATTAATTGCCAATGCCAATACTTTCTGGCTAGGAGTAACTGTTTCAAAATCAAATGTTTTTAGAAATGGACTAAATGGCATTTTTGCTTTTTGTAAATTTTCAAGTGATGAAATTTGTAATTCTTCAGTTTGATATTTTGCTTTAATACCAAAACCAATTTGTTCTTTAACTTCGGTAATTGTCAATAATTGTCCAACATTATTAGTATTAGCATATAAAGAAAAAGCTAAAGCCAAAGGATGTGTTGAATGCTTTTCCATAGCAATTGCCTTATTAACATGTTTTTCTTGACCATAAATTTTAATAATAAACAAATTACCAGTAGTTAATGTTCCTGTTTTATCAAAACAAATGGTATCAATCTTAGTAATTTTTTCAAAAGCACTAGCCTTATTATAAATGATTCCTATTTTTGCTGCTTTATTAATTCCAACAGCAACTGCTAATGGTGTTGCAATTCCTAATGCACAAGGACAAGCAATTATTAAAGTTGCAATTGCAATTTCTAATGATTCTTGCACACCATTACCTACTGCAAAATAACGAATAAGAAAAACTAAAATGGCAATTAAAATAACAGTTGGTGTAAATCACCCAGAAATTTTATCAGCCAATTTTTGTAATTTTGGTTTCTGAGATTGTGCATCTTCAACTGCCTTAATAATACTTGCTAATACTGTGTCTTTACCAATTTTAGTTGCTTTCATCCTAAAACTATCACCAACATTATTAGTTCCACCAATTAAATTTTGGTTAACTTGTTTCGTAATAACTTGCGATTCACCAGTTAACATTGATTCATTAATAAATGCTTCTTCACTAATTAATTGACCATCAGTAGGAATATTTTCACCTTTTCGAATAATTAAAATATCATTTAATTGTACATCTTCAATATTAATAAAAGTTTCTGTTTTGGTATTATAATCATATTTTAAGATTGATTTTGGCTTTAATGACATTAAACTTTCTAAGCCACTAGTAGCCCTTTTCTGTGCAACAGTACTAATTAAATCACCAAGTAAAACAATCATAATAATTGAAGCACTAACTTCAAAATATAAGTGTTCGGTTTTATTAATTACCATTAAATAAATAGAAAAAATAAATGCCGTTGTTGTTCCTAATGCTACTAAAGTATGCATACCGGGTCATTTTTGTTTAATTAATTCTCGATAAATACCAATATAAAATTTACGACCAAAATAAAATTGAATTGGAATTGCTAGTGCAAGTTGGACATAAGGATTACGTAAACTATCAAAAAATGGAGTATTAGGTATCATAATTAATAATAGTGGTAGTAACAATATTCAACCAATAATAAGTTCAATTAAATCACGTAATTTAACATTATGTTGATGATTATGATGTTGTTCTGACATATGAGATTGATGTTGTTCACTACTATGACTATGACTACTATGATCATCTGTAATATCTTTCATATCAACTTTGTGACTTGTTTTTATATCTTTAATCTCAGTTTCAAACTTACAAATTTCATATCCTAAATTATGCATTGCTTTTTTAATTTTTTTTTCATTTCAAAACTTAGGATCATAACTAAATTGTGCTTTTTTAGTAGCAAAATTGATACTAACAGTAATACCATCTTCTTTGGTAAAATGTCTTTCAATGGCACTAGCACAAGAGGTACATGAAACATCTGACAGTACTACTCTACTAATAACAAAATTATCATTTAAATTAGTTGTATTATTCATATTAACTTCATCTCCTCAAATTCTAATATTTTAATGGACGTATGAGATTAATGGATAGAAAGGGACAACTAGAACAATAAACTGATGTACTTCTATTTTTTGTTAATTTAATTATATCATAAAATACATAAATGTTTAAAAATATAATGACAAAATTACATTTAAACAACACAAAAATTCTAATCTTAAAATTAGATTTTAAAAATATGAAGTTTTAATTTATTAAGTACTATTCATATAACTTCTAGCATTTAAATAATTTGCTTTTGCAATTAACATATTATTTAATGTTTGATAATTATATATTTTTGCTCCATTAGTTAAAGATTTTAAAAAATGATAAACATCACTTTCTGCAGAACATCCAATATTTCATGAAGCATTTTGATTTACAATACCATGAGCATTATTTTTAAAATAATTATAAGTTTTAGTATTAACATTAAGTTTTAAAAAATCAAGTAATTTATTACAATTACCACTTGAAAAAGTAGTTGAAGAATCTAAAAATTTTTTTCAGTCATGAGATTCTTTTTTCTTACCACGAACTCCAACAAAAGATTTTCATAAATAACTAAATGCATGAAACTTATCTAAGAACCTGTTTAGAATCTTTTCGAAAATAATGTAAAATGATTATATATTTTAAAATAAGAGGTATATATGCATAAAAATTATCCAAGTCATGTCACCAAAGAACAATTTGAGAACATAAAATCAATTTTAGAAAATAGCAAAAAGAAAACAAAACCAAGAAGTTTAGATTTATATGAAGTATTTTGTGCAATTTTATATGTATCCTGAATTGTAAATATAAATGGGACAGTTTTTTAAAATAATTGTATTAAATCTATTGGTCTTTTATAAGATAGTGATTTTCTGGGTGTAGAATTAATTTGAAATGCTATAGTATTTAAATCTTTTTGTTTATATGAAGATAGATCTGTAGATTTTGGTAAATATCTTCTTAAAATACCATTATTATTTTCATTTAAACCTCTTTGACAAGGTTTACCAGGATCTGCAAAATAAATCTTAACATTACAATTTTTTTCGATTAATTTTCATTTACTAAATTCTTTACCACGATCAAAAGTAATAGTTTTAACTGTTCCTTTTTGTAACTTTGAAATAAATTTTATTATACTTTTTGTAATATTTTCTGATTTATTATTTTTAGTTGCTAAAGGAATTGTGGTTTTTGATCATATATCAGCTAAAGTAATAATAGAACTTTTATGATCTTTACCAATGATAGTATCACCCTCTAAATGACCAAATTCTTCTATATTTTTAATATTAGGAATAATTAAATTTCTTTCATGAATAGACTTACAATTATTAATTCTGCCCCTAGTTTCTTTTTGTTTGTGAGGTTTATTTTTTCCTTTTCTCAATAAGTTATTTTCATCAAAACCCATTCGATTTGTTTTAAACATGTTATATAAAGTTTTTGTTGAAATACTTTTTATTTTATTTTCCTTTAAAAAATTAGCAATTATATCAAGAGCATAATTTTTAGTAATTAACAAATGATTAATAGTATTAATTTCTATTAAAGTTAAAATTATTAATTTTCTACCTGCATTTTGTTTATTTTTTTGAATTTTATTCAATATTTCTAATGGTAATAAGTTTTGATTTAATAATCTACAAACTCTATGTACAGTTGATTTACTATAATCAATGGCTTTTGCTATTTTACGAATCGAAAATCCATAACTTTTATATTCTTTTATTGCTATTATTGATTCAATAGTCAGATACTTATACATTGTGCTAATTCCTTTCTTTTCTTAATTATAGAATTAACACAATTTAATTTTTATATAAGTGTCCTTTTTAATTTTACAATTCAGGTCTTTTTGTTTATATGAAGATAGATCTGTAGATTTTGGTAAATATCTTCTTAAAATACCATTATTATTTTCATTTAAACCTCTTTGACAAGGTTTACCAGGATCTGCAAAATAAATCTTAACATTACAATTTTTTTCGATTAATTTTCATTTACTAAATTCTTTACCACGATCAAAAGTAATAGTTTTAACTGTTCCTTTTTGTAACTTTGAAATAAATTTTATTATACTTTTTGTAATATTTTCTGATTTATTATTTTTAGTTGCTAAAGGAATTGTGGTTTTTGATCATATATCAGCTAAAGTAATAATAGAACTTTTATGATCTTTACCAATGATAGTATCACCCTCTAAATGACCAAATTCTTCTATATTTTTAATATTAGGAATGATTAAATTTCTTTCATGAATAGACTTACAATTATTAATTCTGCCCCTAGTTTCTTTTTGTTTGTGAGGTTTATTTTTTCCTTTTCTCAATAAGTTATTTTCATCAAAACCCATTCGATTTGTTTTAAACATGTTATATAAAGTTTTTGTTGAAATACTTTTTATTTTATTTTCCTTTAAAAAATTAGCAATTATATCAAGAGCATAATTTTTAGAAATTAACAAATGATTAATAGTATTAATTTCTATTAAAGTTAAAATTATTAATTTTCTACCTGCATTTTGTTTATTTTTTTGAATTTTATTCAATATTTTTAATGGTAATAAGTTTTGATTTAATAATCTACAAACTCTATGTACAGTTGATTTACTATAATCAATGGCTTTTGCTATTTTACGAATCGAAAATCCATAACTTTTATATTCTTTTATTGCTATTATTGATTCAATAGTCAGATACTTATACATTGTGCTAATTCCTTTCTTTTCTTAATTATAGAATTAACACAATTTAATTTTTATATAAGTGTCCTTTTTAATTTTACAATTCAGGTTTCTAATAACTTTTCGTAATTGACTATTAACAGATTCAATAGCATTTGTTGTATAAATTACTCTTTTGATTTCTGCAGGATAACTAATAAAAATCATCAAATTTTCTCAATTTTTATATCAAGATTTAGCAATTTGGGGATATTGTTTATTTCATTTACTTTCAAATGATTCTAAAGCTTGCATTGCTTGTTCTTCACTACATGCACTATAAATTGGTTTTAAATCTGTAACTAGAGTTTTTCGATGTTTGTATGAAACATATTTTAAACTATTTCGAATTTGATGAACAATGCATAATTGATGTTCTGTTTTAGGATAAACTGCTTGTATTGCTTCTGACATGCCTGTTAAATTATCACTACAAGCAATCAAAATATCATTTAAGCCTCGATTTTTCATTTCTGTGAAATTAGCTAATCAAAATTTAGCACCTTCATTTTCACTAATTCATAAGCCTAAAACATCTTTTTTACCTTCTAAATCAACTCCTAATGCTATATAAACTGATTTATTAATAATCCGTTTATCTTGTCGAACTTTAACTACTATACAATCAAAATAAACAATCGGATAAACGCTTTCTAATGGTCGATTTTGTCATGTTTTGACATCATCAATAACATCATCAGTAATTTGACTAATAACACTTTCACTAATATCAGCACCATGATATAACTCTTGTAACTGCATTCTAATGTCAGATAGAGTCATACCTTTTGCATATAGTGAAAGCACTTGTTGATCAAAACCATCAAATCTTCGCTGTCTTTTTGCAACTATTACAGGAGTAAAATCACTATTGCGATCTCTTGGTACATCAATCTCAATTTTACCTTGTTGAGTTATTAATTTTTTTGAACTTGTACCATTACGAGCATTTTCAGTATTACTATGTTGATTTTTTTCATATCCTAAATAATTTTGCATTTCAGAATTCAACATTTTTTCAACTAAACGTTTTGTTAATTCTTTATATAAACCCCCTTCTTTAAAAACTGTTGTTAAATCTTCAGTATTTTCTAATAATAAATCTACTGCTTTTGATATTGGATCATTATTATTAATATTTTGTTTTTTAGCCATCTGTAACTCACTCTTTCTAGTCATTTAATTATATTTACTAGAATTAATTAAACATAGTTATTTTTGTAAGTTACACAGATTACTAAACATTGCCCTAAAAGAAATGATTTTTTTAGTAATTTTTATAGTAATTGTGGTGAAGATAGTCCTTTAACAAGATATTTAGAAATATTAAATCTAAAAACAAATGATAAAAGAGTTAAAATATATCCAAAATATCCTAAAAATATTATTGGAACTGAATTATGATTTGATACTACTGGTATAAAATCATTTGATAATTTAACAACACTTGAATTATTTACTAAATATTTTAGTAATGATAGTTTACAGTTAGTTGATGGTAAAGAAGGTCAAGAAGAAAAAGTTATTAGTGCTATTGGTGGTGGTGAATTATTATGAGAAGTTGATAAAGATAATCCTAATTTTATTAAACCAAAAGATGATAAAGATATTAGTGCAAATGATAAACGTATTATTGATGTTGGAACACCTACTTTTTTAACAGATGGTACAAATAAAGAATATGTTAATAATTTAATAGATAAAAAACAAAATATCAATGATGAAGATTTACAAACAGTTGCTAAACAAATTGTTCTTGCTATTAATGAAAATAAAGCAAATATTGATAAAAAACAAGATAAAGAAATATGAAAAGTAATAAATAAAAGTAAAAATAATCGTGAATGAGATACTTTTGAAATTAATTTTAATACTGTATATAGAGTAATTATAACATTAGATGAATTACCAGTAAATCAAGCAAATATAAAGCATAAAGTAGAATTTAAAACTGGTAATTATTTAGGTGGAGATTATTTACTTGCAAAATTTAAAATTAAAGATGAAGATGTAATATTAACTTTAACTGTTAGAGAAAGTAGTTTTAATTGTAGTTTATATTTAAAAGGTGGAGATATTAATTATGGTGCTATTCTTTCATTAGAAGAATTACAAAATACAATTAAAGTTGATGTTACACCAAAAATAAAAATTAATTCAAAAAGTTTAGAAACAAATGAAGTTGAAGAAAATTGTTGAGATATTGAATTACCAGATAATCCAACACCAAGTCCAAATAATCAACAATGAAAAGATGTAGGAACAAGAGAAAAAAATAAATGAGATAATTGACAAATTGGCAATGTTTAGTAATCTGTGTAACTTACAAAAATAACTATGTTTAATTAATTCTAGTAAATATAATTAAATGACTAGAAAGAGTGAGTTACAGATGGCTAAAAAACAAAATATTAATAATAATGATCCAATATCAAAAGCAGTAGATTTATTATTAGAAAATACTGAAGATTTAACAACAGTTTTTAAAGAAGGGGGTTTATATAAAGAATTAACAAAACGTTTAGTTGAAAAAATGTTGAATTCTGAAATGCAAAATTATTTAGGATATGAAAAAAATCAACATAGTAATACTGAAAATGCTCGTAATGGTACAAGTTCAAAAAAATTAATAACTCAACAAGGTAAAATTGAGATTGATGTACCAAGAGATCGCAATAGTGATTTTACTCCTGTAATAGTTGCAAAAAGACAGCGAAGATTTGATGGTTTTGATCAACAAGTGCTTTCACTATATGCAAAAGGTATGACTCTATCTGACATTAGAATGCAGTTACAAGAGTTATATCATGGTGCTGATATTAGTGAAAGTGTTATTAGTCAAATTACTGATGATGTTATTGATGATGTCAAAACATGACAAAATCGACCATTAGAAAGCGTTTATCCGATTGTTTATTTTGATTGTATAGTAGTTAAAGTTCGACAAGATAAACGGATTATTAATAAATCAGTTTATATAGCATTAGGAGTTGATTTAGAAGGTAAAAAAGATGTTTTAGGCTTATGAATTAGTGAAAATGAAGGTGCTAAATTTTGATTAGCTAATTTCACAGAAATGAAAAATCGAGGCTTAAATGATATTTTGATTGCTTGTAGTGATAATTTAACAGGCATGTCAGAAGCAATACAAGCAGTTTATCCTAAAACAGAACATCAATTATGCATTGTTCATCAAATTCGAAATAGTTTAAAATATGTTTCATACAAACATCGAAAAACTCTAGTTACAGATTTAAAACCAATTTATAGTGCATGTAGTGAAGAACAAGCAATGCAAGCTTTAGAATCATTTGAAAGTAAATGAAATAAACAATATCCCCAAATTGCTAAATCTTGATATAAAAATTGAGAAAATTTGATGATTTTTATTAGTTATCCTGCAGAAATCAAAAGAGTAATTTATACAACAAATGCTATTGAATCTGTTAATAGTCAATTACGAAAAGTTATTAGAAACAAAAAAGCGGCAATGTTTAGTAATCTGTGTAACTTACAAAAATAACTATGTTTAATTAATTCTAGTAAATATAATTAAATGACTAGAAAGAGTGAGTTACAGATGGCTAAAAAACAAAATATTAATAATAATGATCCAATATCAAAAGCAGTAGATTTATTATTAGAAAATACTGAAGATTTAACAACAGTTTTTAAAGAAGGGGGTTTATATAAAGAATTAACAAAACGTTTAGTTGAAAAAATGTTGAATTCTGAAATGCAAAATTATTTAGGATATGAAAAAAATCAACATAGTAATACTGAAAATGCTCGTAATGGTACAAGTTCAAAAAAATTAATAACTCAACAAGGTAAAATTGAGATTGATGTACCAAGAGATCGCAATAGTGATTTTACTCCTGTAATAGTTGCAAAAAGACAGCGAAGATTTGATGGTTTTGATCAACAAGTGCTTTCACTATATGCAAAAGGTATGACTCTATCTGACATTAGAATGCAGTTACAAGAGTTATATCATGGTGCTGATATTAGTGAAAGTGTTATTAGTCAAATTACTGATGATGTTATTGATGATGTCAAAGCATGACAAAATCGACCATTAGAAAGCGTTTATCCGATTGTTTATTTTGATTGTATAGTAGTTAAAGTTCGACAAGATAAACGGATTATTAATAAATCAGTTTATATAGCATTAGGAGTTGATTTAGAAGGTAAAAAAGATGTTTTAGGCTTATGAATTAGTGAAAATGAAGGTGCTAAATTTTGATTAGCTAATTTCACAGAAATGAAAAATCGAGGCTTAAATGATATTTTGATTGCTTGTAGTGATAATTTAACAGGCATGTCAGAAGCAATACAAGCAGTTTATCCTAAAACAGAACATCAATTATGCATTGTTCATCAAATTCGAAATAGTTTAAAATATGTTTCATACAAACATCGAAAAACTCTAGTTACAGATTTAAAACCAATTTATAGTGCATGTAGTGAAGAACAAGCAATGCAAGCTTTAGAATCATTTGAAAGTAAATGAAATAAACAATATCCCCAAATTGCTAAATCTTGATATAAAAATTGAGAAAATTTGATGATTTTTATTAGTTATCCTGCAGAAATCAAAAGAGTAATTTATACAACAAATGCTATTGAATCTGTTAATAGTCAATTACGAAAAGTTATTAGAAACAAAAAAGCTTTTCCTAATGATATGTCAGTTTTTAAAATATTTTATTTAGCAATTGAAAATATAACAAAAAAATGAACATTGCCTATTCAAAATTGAAATACAGCAATTGCTCATTTTATGATAAAATTTGAAGACAGAATTAATCTGAACTAGTACTTTGTAAAACAAAGATACACAGATTTCTAAAAAGCCTCAAAAAAGCTTTTCCTAATGATATGTCAGTTTTTAAAATATTTTATTTAGCAATTGAAAATATAACAAAAAAATGAACATTGCCTATTCAAAATTGAAATACAGCAATTGCTCATTTTATGATAAAATTTGAAGACAGAATTAATCTAAACTAGTACTTTGTAAAACAAAGATACACAGATTTCTAAAAAGCCTCGACAAATTACTTATAATTTTATAGTTAATAAACATTATAGAGTTTATTATTCTTGAAGTATATATAATCCAGTTTATACTATTCAAAAATTTATTATAACGGATAACAAAATTGCTGGTGTACCAATACAAACCTTTAATGATAGTGTTAATATAGTAATTTTATCAGTTCAACATGCTAAATTGATTACTATTTATAGTGGAAAAGGTAATTTAAAAGGTAATGTATGAAAATTAGAAGAATTACAAGAATAATATTATGAATAAAGAATTTACTTATTTACATGAAATTAGTTATTGATTATTAAATAAAAGTGATTTTACTCATAGTGAATATAATTTAAGTGGAAGTAGATATTCAAGTAAAACATATAGTATTGCAGAAGAATTAGCAATATTAATAGCAATTTCAATTAAAGTTAATAAATCAATTGCTATATATTGTTTTAGAAAATTAAATAAAGATATTAATGAATTAACAAAAGAAATTGATGAAGCTTTAATTAATATTAGTTTTGATTATAAAGATTTTACTTTAAAATATCCAAATAAACAAGCAGATTTTCGTTTTAAAGGTTCAAAATCATTTATTAGAGTTATGGGTGTATATAGTAATAGTAATGATAGAATACCACTTAAAGGTCTTTCTCGTAGTGAAATAAAAGGTTTTGATTTAGCAATTGAATGATGTGAAGAAGCAAATGAATTTAGTCAAGCAGAATTTCAAGCAATTACATTTGCATTAGGTAATGCTAAAAAAAACTATTAAAATTAGAAGTTGTAATCCAGATAATATTTATCAATATTTTATTGAATATATGAATAAAATTGTACCTTTTAATTTAAATTTAATGAAAGAAAATAATGAACAAATTAAATCAGTATTTGATAATAATATTTTTAAATTATTTCATTATTCAAATTGAAAATTAAATGAACATAATTTAAAACAAGATAAAATTAATGATTTAGAAGAATTAAAAATACTTGATCCTATTAAAGCACAAAGTTGATATTATGGTGTACCTAGTGTTTTAACTGGTTCTATATTTGCAAGATATTTAGATAAACTTAAAACTGAATTAGATTTTAATGTTAATGAAATAGTTGGTGGTTTAGATTTAGGTTTTGCTACAAGTTCACAAGCTCATCCTACTGTTGCTATTTTATGTTTTATTGGTGAAAATGAAAAAACTAGAAGAATACATCAAGAAAGTGAATTTTATCATAGTAATGCAATAATGAAATTTAAAGATACATATGAATTAGCAAATAATATTATTGATTATTATTTAGATGAAAGTATTAAATTTCAAGCAATGAAATTTGGATTTACTTGTTATGTTGATTATGGTAGTGGTGGATTAGCTGTAATTGATATTTTAAAAAAAGAAGTAGAAAAAAGAAAAATTAATTGATTATATTTTACTCCAGTAGATAAAACTACAATGTATTTAAGAGATAGAATTGATTGAGATACTATTTGTATGATTAAAGGTATATTAAGGTATATTAAGTATTAATTGAAAAAGATGTCCTAATACACATGAAGAATTATCAAAAATGCAATGATTAGCAAAATCTAAATTAGAAAATTCAAATAATGAACCACAAATGCTTGATTTATATGATAATTGTTGAGATGCAAGAATGTATGCTTCAATGCATAAAATGAAATGATTAATTAATAATATTAATAATGAATTATTAATTAATAAAAATAAATTTGGAGAGTGATAAAAATGAATAATCCATTAGAATATCTTTCTTGTAATAGAAGAGAATGATATAGTGATATTCCTATGAGAATTGCTCAAAAATCAACTAAATTATGATTAGGTAAAGGTTTATTATTTGATAGTGAAAAAGAAAATATTTTAAAATATTTTACTAATAAAATTATTAGTGATAAATGATTTGAAAAATTATATAAATTTGGAATACAAGAAAGTTTACTTGGAAAAGTATATATAATGCCTATTATTTATAAAGATAATAGTACAAGTTTAAAAGTATTACCTAATTCATTTGCTGGTAGAGTTGCTAAATATAATGAAGAAGAACAATGTGCAGAATTCTTTTTTATAAATGAACAAGCAGATAGTGCAACTTTAACTTGAGTAATTGCTGAAAATGGAAAAATAAGATTTGAAACTTATAAAAATGATGATAAAAATGAAAAAGAAATTATTTTAGGAACAGCACATACAAAATTAAAACCTAATTTAATACCAAAATATAGTTATGAAATTAAAAATCCTTGAAATTATTTACCAATATTAGAAATAACAAATTTACCAATGGTTAATTTTTATGGTAATTCAACAACTTTAAATGCTTATCCAGATACTTATCCAGTTTGAAATTTAATTGAATATTATCATAAATCATATACTCAAAGAAATGTTGATAGAGAATTAAATGTTACTACTTTATTTGGTGCATTTGATAATGAAACTGTTAAAAATATGATTGAACATGGAAAAATAATTGATAATCCTAAAAAAAATATTGTAGTTAATGTTGGTACTGCTGGATATAATAAATCTGGTGCTGGTGGTATAGAAGTTATTCAAGGTGATTTTAAAGCTAGTAATTATATTTTAGATAAAGATGATTTAGGAAAAGATATTTGAAATGGTGCAGGGTATGATTATAATGAATTTTCTGCTGTAAATTATGAAAATAAAACTAAATCATTATTTAATAATAAAAATGATATGGAAACTACAGAAACTAAAATAAGTCATTATTCATATTATTTTTATAGATTTTTTGATATGTTATTAATTTATGAAAATTTATGAAATGGTATTGGTGATAGACCTTATAGTTTTAAATTTTTACCTATTGCTATGACTGACCAATTATTAAAACAAGAAATGATTAGTCAAAGATTAGCAGATAGAACAATATCATATACACAAGCTATTGCTGAATTAGATGAAGTAACAAAACAACAAGCAAAAAAACATTATAAAGAAATAATGGAAGAAGATAAAGAAGAAATAAAATTATTAGGAGAAAATGAAAATGATACATCAACAAATTCAATTAATGAAACATCTACATCTTCAATTAAAAAGACAACAATTGCTAATTAAAAGATGTAGTTATTGAAAAATATTTCCATTTATTATAAATAATGGTGCAATTCCTTTAACTGAAACTGGTTATAAACCAATTAATAGTAAAATTAGTGATTTTGGTCAATATGAATTAATATTAACTGGTACTACTCCAGTTGTATGTATTTGAAAAAATAGTACAAAAATATATCAAAAAAATAAAGGTAAAATTGACCCTATAACTCATAAACGTAGTGGACAAGATGAATTTTATACAAAACAATATAAAATTGGTGATTATTGAAATGCTTATTTAATTGATGATACAAGTGGTGTTGATTTTAGTAATTTACCAAATAATCAAATATTTAAAACAGTACAAACAAAAAGACAATATACTTTAGTAATGTTTGAAGAACATATTACAATTGATGATTATTTACAATTTTTTGTTGTATTTAATGATGAAAATGAAAATATTGGTGGTAATAGTGGTAAAAATCAAGATAGACAATTATTATATATTTCAAATGTAACAAATTATTATAGTCCTTATAATGGTGCATTTAGTATGCAAGTTTTAACTTTTAGTAGTTTAAATGATAGAG
Organism: Spiroplasma endosymbiont of Amphimallon solstitiale; assembly: GCF_964030965.1. Classification (GTDB taxonomy): domain Bacteria; phylum Bacillota_I; class Bacilli_A; order Mycoplasmatales; family VBWQ01; genus Spiroplasma_E. Next base: position 1,112,890 of record NZ_OZ034999.1, on the reverse strand, counting down.
TAGTTTCTACTCGTCAAAATACACTTGATTTTGTACAATATGCAAGCTCGGGTAGTGGTTATGCTTTCCCCTACTATTGAAAAAGGAAAAGTAACCTTAAATCGTACTTTAATGCGTGATATAGGAGTAAGATATAGTCATAGACAATCATATGGATTAGAATTATTATCAAGTTGTTATTATTATGGAAGACCAATAATTCAAGGACAAGAGCCTATTCAACAAAATAATGAAGAAATATTTGAAAGTAAAGTATTTGCTTCAAGAAGATTATTTATTGCTGGTAATAATGAAAAATCTACAACTAATATTAAAAATAATGGTGGTTTACTTGCTGGAATAAATGATAAAATAACAACAAGTAGTCATCCAGAAACTACATTTTATAATATTATGAATGCACAACCTACTGGATTTACTAATTTTAAAAATTTTACAGAATGATTAAAAACTTCATTAAATTTTCAAGATAATTTATTTGTAACAAAAGATTTTAAAGGTATGCTTTCTTTTGATAAAGATAAAGCAAGATTAAGTAATGGTACATCAGTAGGAGAAGCTAAATTTTTTTGAGATAGTGAATGAAATATAAATAATATCTCTGGTAATTATAATGTAGATATGAGTAGTAATTTTAAATATAAAGACCCAGATACTCATTTAATTATTGGTAGTCCAACTGTAGATTATTCAAAAATAAGTCAAAAATATATGTCAGCAATATTAAATTTTAATAGTGTTGTATTTTCTCCATTAATACAAATGCCTTATGATAGTCAACAATGATTACCTTTTGCTTTAAGTGATATTCCTTTAATTGGTAAATTATTAAATGCTTTAACATTAGGTATATGAAGTAGTTGAGTTATTACTCAAAATGCTCAACAATATAAAAAAAATGTTATATTTTAATGGCTTTATGTCAGCATTTTTTACAAGTAATTTAGAAAGTATTATTGGTAATGGTGGTTTAATTCCATTAAATGCTTTTACAAATGATAATGATTTTACTATTGGTAAATTATTAGGTGCAAATGTTTCAACAACTGCTATGACAATGAAATTAAGTGATAGAATAAGTGTTTATCCATGAGACCCTACTACTGGTAAGAAGTTAACTAAAAAAGAACAAATATCAACTGTTGATTTATCACAAAAGAAAAATAATAAAGTTTATATTTTAGCAGAAGATACCTTTAATTTTGTAGAAAAGTAATGATACATGATAAAGTGTTATTTTTAGAGAATTTTTACACTAAATAATGTTACTTTTAACAAATTTTTAATTAAAAATAATATTTTAAGTGTAAATTGATGAATAATTTTTGGTCATCCATACTTTTCTACATAATTAAAAGAAGATACTGAATTTTTAGATATTGCTTCACCATTTACAAATGAAGATAAAGATTGTCAATGAAATCCTACTGCAAATGGAGTAATTGACGGTTCAAATTATGCTTATATTATTGATACAATTGTTACACAAAGTTTACATCAAGGTGAAGAAAGACATACATTTTATAGTGATAATCCTTTTACTTATCAAGGTGATTATAATGAAATATCAATTGCACAATTTCGTTATAATAATATGGGTTATTTAACTGGAAATGCTTTTAATTGAACAACGTTATATAAATTAAATCATGATGAATATGAAGAAAGTGAAAAAACTACTTTTAGTTATCCAGCAAAAATATTACCACCAAGTCCACAAAATATAGCAAAACAAATTGTAATAATTCCTAAAAATCCAAGTATAGAAGTTAATATACCAGAAAATCATATATTTACTCATACACAATATAAATTAATATGAGACTATGATTCATGAGTAGAAAATGTATTTCCTAAAATCAAACCATTAGAAATAAATATTAATTTTAAAGATTATTTAGACCCTACATTATTAATCAAAACTTTTAATGATTTAAAAAGATATTATAAAAGCATAGATGTATATTTAAGTTATGAATATGAAACAGAAGAATTTTTTAATTATGTAGAAAAGTATGGATGACCAAAAATTATTCATCAATTTACACTTAAAATATTATTTTTAATTAAAAATTTGTTAAAAGTAACATTATTTAGTGTAAAAATTCTCTAAAAATAACACTTTATCATGTATCATTACTTTTCTACAAAATTAAAGGAAGAATTTATTAATCGCCAAGCAGGTGGTTGTTCAACAATAGAAGAATTTAAACCATCTAAATCTCAAACTTTGGCAATGTTTAGTAATCTGTGTAACTTACAAAAATAACTATGTTTAATTAATTCTAGTAAATATAATTAAATGACTAGAAAGAGTGAGTTACAGATGGCTAAAAAACAAAATATTAATAATAATGATCCAATATCAAAAGCAGTAGATTTATTATTAGAAAATACTGAAGATTTAACAACAGTTTTTAAAGAAGGGGGTTTATATAAAGAATTAACAAAACGTTTAGTTGAAAAAATGTTGAATTCTGAAATGCAAAATTATTTAGGATATGAAAAAAATCAACATAGTAATACTGAAAATGCTCGTAATGGTACAAGTTCAAAAAAATTAATAACTCAACAAGGTAAAATTGAGATTGATGTACCAAGAGATCGCAATAGTGATTTTACTCCTGTAATAGTTGCAAAAAGACAGCGAAGATTTGATGGTTTTGATCAACAAGTGCTTTCACTATATGCAAAAGGTATGACTCTATCTGACATTAGAATGCAGTTACAAGAGTTATATCATGGTGCTGATATTAGTGAAAGTGTTATTAGTCAAATTACTGATGATGTTATTGATGATGTCAAAGCATGACAAAATCGACCATTAGAAAGCGTTTATCCGATTGTTTATTTTGATTGTATAGTAGTTAAAGTTCGACAAGATAAACGGATTATTAATAAATCAGTTTATATAGCATTAGGAGTTGATTTAGAAGGTAAAAAAGATGTTTTAGGCTTATGAATTAGTGAAAATGAAGGTGCTAAATTTTGATTAGCTAATTTCACAGAAATGAAAAATCGAGGCTTAAATGATATTTTGATTGCTTGTAGTGATAATTTAACAGGCATGTCAGAAGCAATACAAGCAGTTTATCCTAAAACAGAACATCAATTATGCATTGTTCATCAAATTCGAAATAGTTTAAAATATGTTTCATACAAACATCGAAAAACTCTAGTTACAGATTTAAAACCAATTTATAGTGCATGTAGTGAAGAACAAGCAATGCAAGCTTTAGAATCATTTGAAAGTAAATGAAATAAACAATATCCCCAAATTGCTAAATCTTGGGCAATGTTTAGTAATCTGTGTAACTTACAAAAATAACTATGTTTAATTAATTCTAGTAAATATAATTAAATGACTAGAAAGAGTGAGTTACAGATGGCTAAAAAACAAAATATTAATAATAATGATCCAATATCAAAAGCAGTAGATTTATTATTAGAAAATACTTTTAATTATGTAGAAAAGTATGGATGACCAAAAATTATTCATCAATTTACACTTAAAATATTATTTTTAATTAAAAATTTGTTAAAAGTAACATTATTTAGTGTAAAAATTCTCTAAAAATAACACTTTATCATGTATCATTACTTTTCTACAAAATTAAAGGAAAATACTGGAGATTTAACAACAGTTTTTAAAGAAGGGGGTTTATATAAAGAATTAACAAAACGTTTAGTTGAAAAAATGTTGAATTCTGAAATGCAAAATTATTTAGGATATGAAAAAAATCAACATAGTAATACTGAAAATGCTCGTAATGGTACAAGTTCAAAAAAATTAATAACTCAACAAGGTAAAATTGAGATTGATGTACCAAGAGATCGCAATAGTGATTTTACTCCTGTAATAGTTGCAAAAAGACAGCGAAGATTTGATGGTTTTGATCAACAAGTGCTTTCACTATATGCAAAAGGTATGACTCTATCTGACATTAGAATGCAGTTACAAGAGTTATATCATGGTGCTGATATTAGTGAAAGTGTTATTAGTCAAATTACTGATGATGTTATTGATGATGTCAAAGCATGACAAAATCGACCATTAGAAAGCGTTTATCCGATTGTTTATTTTGATTGTATAGTAGTTAAAGTTCGACAAGATAAACGGATTATTAATAAATCAGTTTATATAGCATTAGGAGTTGATTTAGAAGGTAAAAAAGATGTTTTAGGCTTATGAATTAGTGAAAATGAAGGTGCTAAATTTTGATTAGCTAATTTCACAGAAATGAAAAATCGAGGCTTAAATGATATTTTGATTGCTTGTAGTGATAATTTAACAGGCATGTCAGAAGCAATACAAGCAGTTTATCCTAAAACAGAACATCAATTATGCATTGTTCATCAAATTCGAAATAGTTTAAAATATGTTTCATACAAACATCGAAAAACTCTAGTTACAGATTTAAAACCAATTTATAGTGCATGTAGTGAAGAACAAGCAATGCAAGCTTTAGAATCATTTGAAAGTAAATGAAATAAACAATATCCCCAAATTGCCAAATCTTGATATAAAAATTGAGAAAATTTGATGATTTTTATTAGTTATCCTGCAGAAATCAAAAGAGTAATTTATACAACAAATGCTATTGAATCTGTTAATAGTCAATTACGAAAAGTTATTAGAAACAAAAAAGCTTTTCCTAATGATATGTCAGTTTTTAAAATATTTTATTTAGCAATTGAAAATATAACAAAAAAATGAACATTGCCTATTCAAAATTGAAATACAGCAATTGCTCATTTTATGATAAAATTTGAAGACAGAATTAATCTGAACTAGTACTTTGTAAAACAAAGATACACAGATTTCTAAAAAGCCTCTTTATTTCAAGGAGTTGATTTTTTATGAAAACATTTGTAAGAAATTTAAGTTCTAGATGAAGTTTATTTTGGAAATTTTTTAAAAAAGAACGGTTTGTTAAAAAGAAAAGTTTTTAATATAAATAGACCACCATAATTATGGTGGTCTATTTATATGGTTCTTTATAATGAATATTTAATTTAAAAACTAACATAATAATTGTAGATATTAAAATTATTGAATCTAAACTTACAACTTCTCAATTTTTTATAAATATTCCATAAATTATTCATAAAAAACAAGATAATAATTGAATTAATAACATGAAAAACGATAAATCACGTACTCTTTTTGTTTTAATAATTTTTATAATTTGAGGTAAAAATATAAAACTATTTACAGCAACTGCTAATCAACCAATTATTTCTACATTCATAAATTACCTCCTTTGTTTTATTTAAATAATATTATTTTATGCATATTAATATCTCCAATAATTTTTAATGATTATCAAAATCTTCCATAATTTTTTTAATTTCATCATTACTTAAAAGTTGCTTTTCAATTATGTTACTTTTTTGTTTTTTAAAATTATTTGCCATTAGCTTTGATTTATTTGCATATTTTTTATATTCTTTTCTAGTTGGTACTTTTTCAAGTTCAGGACTTTGAGAATTAAATTTTTCTAAATCCAAATGCGTATTTAAAATTATTTTGCTAAATTTTCTACCTACTTTAATTAATTCATAAGAAAAAATAATATCAGTTTTTGCTAAATCTTTTTTCACCACTTCTAAAATTCTAGTTTTTAACATATTAATTTGTTTAAAATAACTACTTTTTAAACTTAAATTTAATATTTTAGCAAGTTTTTCAAAATCTCATTCATGATTAAAATTTGGTGTTTTTTTAGTTTTAGCATTCATATACAAATAACTACGTAAATATTCATATAAACGTAACGAATACTTACTTGTAACTTCTTTTGTATAAGGTAAATAAATATTTGTATAATCAGATTTTAAATTTAAATAATGTTCTGCAACTAAACTTTGATGAACTTCTAAATAAAGTTTTCCTTGATCATTTCCGCCTCTTAAAAATAAATTTACAAACTCAAATTTATCTTTTGTTTCATCAAATAAAAAAAACTTATAACTAGTTAAAATTTCTATTTCTTTTTGAATTACTGTCATTTCTTTATTTTTATGAATAACCTTATCATAAAGTTTATGTTGTTGAATACCAAAATAATTACAAAAATCATTAAGTCAATACTCCATATATTTATGTTTTTCATTTTTCTTTCAATCAAGTTTACCAATTCAACTTAAAATTGCAAAGTTAAATAGCCTTTGAGTCATAATTCCAGCACACTCATTTGTCACTGCACGAACAATGGTATTTGATTTTTTAATAAATTTATTTTCTTTTTGGTTTACTAAACTATTTGCTATAAACTAACCCCATTTAAATTATTTATCAAATATAAAATCATTATATCATATTTATATCCGTATATGTTGTAATTCATATCCGTATATGTTGTAATTCATATAAATATTTCCATAATCAATAAAGATAAGTTGATAGTCTATAATATATAATAAGTATTAATAATATATAATAATTAACAAAAAATTTTAAATGTTTTAATAAATAAACTATTATTAATGTATAAAATCAGAAAATAAATGCTTAATTTATTAAATTAATTCAAAATTTTGAACTTTTAATTACAACATATACGGATATAAATATTTTGACAATAATTGCTAATTTATTTTTTCATATAAATATTTTTGTAAAAACTATTATTTATAATTCAAAAATCTAGTAATTTATTGTACAATTAATTCTGTCTTCAAATTTTATCATAAAATGAGCAATTGCTGTATTTCAATTTTGAATAGGCAATGTTCATTTTTTTGTTATATTTTCAATTGCTAAATAAAATATTTTAAAAACTGACATATCATTAGGAAAAGCTTTTTTGTTTCTAATAACTTTTCGTAATTGACTATTAACAGATTCAATAGCATTTGTTGTATAAATTACTCTTTTGATTTCTGCAGGATAACTAATAAAAATCATCAAATTTTCTCAATTTTTATATCAAGATTTGGCAATTTGGGGATATTGTTTATTTCATTTACTTTCAAATGATTCTAAAGCTTGCATTGCTTGTTCTTCACTACATGCACTATAAATTGGTTTTAAATCTGTAACTAGAGTTTTTCGATGTTTGTATGAAACATATTTTAAACTATTTCGAATTTGATGAACAATGCATAATTGATGTTCTGTTTTAGGATAAACTGCTTGTATTGCTTCTGACATGCCTGTTAAATTATCACTACAAGCAATCAAAATATCATTTAAGCCTCGATTTTTCATTTCTGTGAAATTAGCTAATCAAAATTTAGCACCTTCATTTTCACTAATTCATAAGCCTAAAACATCTTTTTTACCTTCTAAATCAACTCCTAATGCTATATAAACTGATTTATTAATAATCCGTTTATCTTGTCGAACTTTAACTACTATACAATCAAAATAAACAATCGGATAAACGCTTTCTAATGGTCGATTTTGTCATGCTTTGACATCATCAATAACATCATCAGTAATTTGACTAATAACACTTTCACTAATATCAGCACCATGATATAACTCTTGTAACTGCATTCTAATGTCAGATAGAGTCATACCTTTTGCATATAGTGAAAGCACTTGTTGATCAAAACCATCAAATCTTCGCTGTCTTTTTGCAACTATTACAAGAGTAAAATCACTATTGCGATCTCTTGGTACATCAATCTCAATTTTACCTTGTTGAGTTATTAATTTTTTTGAACTTGTACCATTACGAGCATTTTCAGTATTACTATGTTGATTTTTTTCATATCCTAAATAATTTTGCATTTCAGAATTCAACATTTTTTCAACTAAACGTTTTGTTAATTCTTTATATAAACCCCCTTCTTTAAAAACTGTTGTTAAATCTCCAGTATTTTCTAATAATAAATCTACTGCTTTTGATATTGGATCATTATTATTAATATTTTGTTTTTTAGCCATCTGTAACTCACTCTTTCTAGTCATTTAATTATATTTACTAGAATTAATTAAACATAGTTATTTTTGTAAGTTACACAGATTACTAAACATTGCCGAAAAATTAAATTTTTTGGGAAATTTTTCTCTAATTAAACCATTAGTATTTTCATTAGTACCTCTTTGTCAAGGTGAATATGGATTTGCAAAATAAATTTTCACATCTAAATTTTTTTCAAGTTGTTGTCAATTTGAAAATTCTTTACCACGATCAAATGTTATAGTTTTAACAATGTTTTTGGGAAGAATTGATAAATAATGGTTAATATTTTTATTAATAACTTTAGTAGTTCTGTTTTTAACTAATATTGCTAAAGTAAATCGTGATACTCTTTCAACTAAAGTTATTAAACATTTTTTACTTTTGCCTCTTGATGATACTATAGTATCTCCTTCTCAATGACCAATAGTTATGCGATCATTAACATTGATATTTCGTTCTTTAATTGTTTTACCATTGAATTTGCCACGATTTTCTTGAGATCTTCGTTTTTTACCTTTTCTTCTTAAATTTTTAATAGTAATTTTTTCAAGTAATCCAAAATAAATTCAATTGTAAATTGTTTTAAAACTAATTGCTCATTGTTTATGAAAATTTTTAATTCTGCCATAAATTTGTTCAGGTGATCAACCTAATAGTAATTTCTGTGCTACATATTTTACTAAATCTTTATTTTTAAACTTATGAAAAATAATATGTGATTGTTTTCGATTTTCAGCTTTATTTTGTGCAATTAATGAAAAATAATGACTATTATCTTTATTTCTATTAATTTCTCGAATAATAGTACTAATACTTCTGTTAAGATTTTTAGCTATTTCACTAATTTTAACTTTAAATTTCAATTGATTCTCAATATAAATTCTTTCATCTATGCCAAGATGTTTATAACTCATATAAAAACTCCTTACTTTTTTCTAAACTAAATTTAGCATTATGAAATTTTTATATGAGAATTTTTTTTTAATTATGTAGAAAAGTATGGATGACCAAAAATTATTCATCAATTTACACTTAAAATATTATTTTTAATTAAAAATTTGTTAAAAATAACATTATTTAGTGTAAAAATTCTCTAAAAATAACACTTTATCATGTATCATTACTTTTCTACAAAATTAAAGGAATTTTTTGCAATTTTATTTACTTGCACTTACAAGTATAATTCAGCTAATATTTTTTGAAAATTATTTTATTAAATTTTGTAAAATAACTTTTAGTACCTACATACTTTTTAAAGTATGTAGGTACTTTATATAAAATTAATTTAATTAAATTATATTATAGTATTTAAAGTATAAATAGTATAAATTATTAAAATAAGTTATTTATACTATTTTAATGATAAAAAATAAATTAGTATATAATAATTATTAGTAATACTTTTTAAAGTATGTAGGTACTTTATATAAAATTAATTTAATTAAATTATATTATAGTATTTAAAGTATAAAAAGTACATAAAGTTTAATTATATAAAAAGGGAGAAAGATAAAATGCCAAATATTTCTAAAAAAAATGAAGCAAAAATTATTAACACAAAAGGAGTTAAAGAATTAATTACTAATTCTGCTTCTTTCAATAAAACTTCTGACTTTAAAAAAATTAAAAATGAAGAATTTATGCCAAGAATGAAATGTGATTCTATATTAGTTAAAAAATTCAGAGAAGAAGCACAAAATAAAAAATGGTTATTAACAACTTTAATGAATGAAATTTTAGAAGAAAGATATGGAAAGATTATTGATGAAAGTGAGAGTGAATAGTTATGAAAATGATTTCATTTGCAGTAAAAAAAGGTGGAGTTGGAAAAACTACTCTTTGTAAAAATATCGCTTATAAACTTGCCTTAGAAAATAAAAAAGTGTTACTTATTGATTTAGACCCACAAGCTACACTTACTTTAAATTTTAGCAAACCAGAATATAATAAAAATAAAACCTTAAAAACAATTTTAACAGAACCAACAATGATATTTTTAAATCAAATAGTGCAAAAAACAAAATATGAAAATATTAATATTATTGTTGGGGGAGAAAACTTAAATAAAACTTCATCTTTAATAAATCTTAACTATCCAAATGAAAAAGAACAACTTTTATTAGCAGAAGTTATTTATCAAAATAATAAAGAAATATTCGATAGTTATGATTATGTTTTAATTGATTATCCACCAACTATGCAAGAATTAGCATTAAATTTTTTAACACTTTCTGATTTAATTATAGTTCCTTTAACTGATGATGGTGGTTGTTATAAAGGATTATTAGATTTAAAAAATACTTTAAATATGGCTTGTCGTATCATTAACAAGGATATACCACCAATTAAAATTTTGTTAAATAATGTTAAAAATAATGATGTAAGTGCTACTATTTTTAAATGATTACAAGATGATAGTTTAGAAAAACTATTATTAAAATCACAAATTAAACATTCTGACACTTTTGCAAAAAATACTGTTAAACTTGATACAATTTGAACTAACCCTACTTATTGACGTCAAAAACAAGCATATGAAGAACTTATTGCAGAAATAATTTAGTAGTTAAAAATAAAAAAAACACTTAACCAAAAATGATTAAGCGACTCGGGGGCTATACCCTCTTGCACAGCATTACCTGTACTAACAATAATATTATATACTACATTAAAAAGGTTGTCAAACATAACTTTATTCATTACTTTAGAAAGAAAGTCAAATTATGCAACAAAAATACTGATGAAAATTGCAAAAAGGAACTGGCATTAAAGTTCAAATTCCTAATGATATTAATAAAGAAACTGGTAAGCAAAAGTATCGTCCAGCAATAGTAATTAAATCTTATCCAAGTCATGTAAAAGTGCAATTATTATCAACTCAACCAAATAAAGATGATTATTATAAAATTACTGTAAATAATAAAATTGGTTATATTCGACCTATATATCATGTTACTATTCCTTTTAATTTAATTAAAAGTTTATGATTTGAACGTGGGGGAATAGTGTCTCTTGACACTAACAGTGTTTTCTTTAAGAAAATTATTGAAATGCAATATAAAGAAATTTTTGATGAAGAATTAAATATAAGCCAATTACAGCAAGAAAATAAACAACTTAAAAATGAAATTTTTTTATTGAAAAATCTTAAATCTAAAAATAGTAATCATGGATAGATTTCTTTATTAAAAACCAATATGTGCAAAATTAATTTTTAAATCATGTAAAATTATATTAAGAAAACTTAGGGGGTTTATTTATATGTCAAAAGCAGAGAAAAATCAGAAAATTAAAAGAACTAAAAAAATAAAAAATCCTAATGCTCCGAAACCACCAATAAATGCTTATTTCTTTTTTCTTATAGAACAAAGATCAGACTTTAAAACAAAATACCCAAATTTAAAACCGCAAGAATTAGTTAAAAAAATTTATGAAAAATGAATTGAATTAGATATAACTGAAAAAGAAAAATATCAAGCGCTAGCTAATGCGGATAAAGAACGATATTTGCTTGCTAAAACTAGCAAAAAATAAAGGATTTAAAGAATGAATTTTCTAGTTAAATGATTAGAGTTATCAGTAGAGTATTGAGTAATAATAGGATTGTCTATAATTATTGTGTTATTAATTTTGTTTTTATTATTAGTTTTTTCTGTTTATAAAAGAAAAAAATTTAAGTTTAAAATAAATGATATTGTAAGTGATAATTTAATAAAAATAGGTAAGAAAAATTATAAATTTTCTAGCAAAAACTCTTTTGCTCTTTTTAATCAAATTAAATCAATAGTTTTAGATAAACGTTATAAATATTTTTATAAGTTTAAAAAAAGGTACAAAGAGGGAAATTTAAATAATGAACTTTTTGATGTGGTTAAAAAATATTATTTAAAAAATGAAAAAGAATTAAATAAAAAACCACAAAATTTAAATGTTGATACTAAAAAAATAGATAATCATGATGTATCAGATAATTCGAATAAAAAAATTGAACCAATTTTTGATGATAAAAATATGACAGTTAAATTTGAAGAAGAAAAATAAACTGCTCCATTTGAGCAGTTTATGGTAATATTTATTAAACATTACCTCCAATTTTTAAATTGAATTACTTCTTTGTTTTTGGTTATTATCATTTTTAATAGAATTCTCTTTCATATTCTTTTCAAAAATTATGTTTACTATTTTTTTATATTTTTCGATTATTTTAGTTTTTATTTGTGATTTTTTGTCATCAAAATGACTAATTTCGCGCATCAAATATTTAATTTTTGTATTATTGTCTTTAATTTTGTGATTTAATTTTTTCTTTTTTAAAAAATTAAATAATCCAAAACTAATTACATTTAAAAAAGTGTATTTTTTGATAGCTGATTTTTTATTTAAATTTAATTCTAATTCTTTATGTAGTGGTTCTATTTCTAAAACTATGTTTTTTATTTTTTCATCTAATTTTATAATTTCATTTTCAAAAATTTCAATTTCTTCTTGTAAATCTTTCTTTTTATCTTTCATCTAAACTTTCCTTTCAAAATAAAAACTCAATTACTTTAAAATTAAAGTAGTGAGTTAAAAACATGTATTAATTTTATATAAATAAATTATACAAAAAAAGTTCCTGTATAAAATAAGGAACTAAAAGTTTTAAAGGTTATTTGAAATTTGTGTTTATATTTAAATTTTATATTCATTTTTTAAAATTATTTTGTTCTATAAAAAATAAGAACAATTTTATTATAACACTTTTATTTTATATTTTAACACTTATTTACGTTAAATATTTTCATTAAAATTCTACAAGAAAAAATAAAACTACTCAATTGAGTAGTTTTAAAGTATTTAAGATTTACATTTTTTGAGATTTACTATATTTTTGGTCCTTTTGAAGTTGATTGTTTATTAGCTTTTTCAGATTCAAAAGATTTAGCAACTCTTTCTCTTCTTTCACGTTCGTTTTTTTCTCCTCAAGCTTTATTTGTTTCTTTAGCTTCTTTGTCATGTTTATCTTTATCTGCTTGACTTAGTTCATTACATGATCTTCACATATTTATATTCTCCTTTGATTATTTTTGAATACTTTTTTCTACTTTTAAAATATCCAAGAAAAAGTATATATTTTTAAAACGAAAAATGTGTAAAAAATAATAAAAAATCGCTATTTTCTGAAAATAGCGATTAGAACTTTATTATTTAATTAAATTGAGGCTTTTTAGAAATCTGTGTTTCTTTGTTTTACAAAGTTACTAGTTCAGATTAATTCTGTCTTCAAATTTTATCATAAAATGAGCAATTGCTGTATTTCAATTTTGAATAGGCAATGTTCATTTTTTTGTTATATTTTCAATTGCTAAATAAAATATTTTAAAAACTGACATATCATTAGGAAAAGCTTTTTTGTTTCTAATAACTTTTCGTAATTGACTATTAACAGATTCAATAGCATTTGTTGTATAAATTACTCTTTTGATTTCTGCAGGATAACTAATAAAAATCATCAAATTTTCTCAATTTTTATATCAAGATTTAGCAATTTGGGGATATTGTTTATTTCATTTACTTTCAAATGATTCTAAAGCTTGCATTGCTTGTTCTTCACTACATGCACTATAAATTGGTTTTAAATCTGTAACTAGAGTTTTTCGATGTTTGTATGAAACATATTTTAAACTATTTCGAATTTGATGAACAATGCATAATTGATGTTCTGTTTTAGGATAAACTGCTTGTATTGCTTCTGACATGCCTGTTAAATTATCACTACAAGCAATCAAAATATCATTTAAGCCTCGATTTTTCATTTCTGTGAAATTAGCTAATCAAAATTTAGCACCTTCATTTTCACTAATTCATAAGCCTAAAACATCTTTTTTACCTTCTAAATCAACTCCTAATGCTATATAAACTGATTTATTAATAATCCGTTTATCTTGTCGAACTTTAACTACTATACAATCAAAATAAACAATCGGATAAACGCTATCTAATGGTCGATTTTGTCATGCTTTGACATCATCAATAACATCATCAGTAATTTGACTAATAACACTTTCACTAATATCAGCACCATGATATAACTCTTGTAACTGCATTCTAATGTCAGATAGAGTCATACCTTTTGCATATAGTGAAAGCACTTGTTGATCAAAACCATCAAATCTTCGCTGTCTTTTTGCAACTATTACAGGAGTAAAATCACTATTGCGATCTCTTGGTACATCAATCTCAATTTTACCTTGTTGAGTTATTAATTTTTTTGAACTTGTACCATTACGAGCATTTTCAGTATTACTATGTTGATTTTTTTCATATCCTAAATAATTTTGCATTTCAGAATTCAACATTTTTTCAACTAAACGTTTCTTTAATTTTGTAAAAAAGTAATGATACATGATAAAGTGTTATTTTTAGAGAATTTTTACACTAAATAATGTTACTTTTAACAAATTTTTAATTAAAAATAATATTTTAAGTGTAAATTGATGAATAATTTTTGGTCATCCATACTTTTCTACATAATTAAAAAAACGTTTTGTTAATTCTTTATATAAACCCCCTTCTTTAAAAACTGTTGTTAAATCTTCAGTATTTTCTAATAATAAATCTACTGCTTTTGATATTGGATCATTATTATTAATATTTTGTTTTTTAGCCATCTGTAACTCACTCTTTCTAGTCATTTAATTATATTTACTAGAATTAATTAAACATAGTTATTTTTGTAAGTTACACAGATTACTAAACATTGCCAAAAATAACAAAGTTCAATACATACAACCTAGAACTGATGTAATTGTACTTAAATCATTTATTGATGAGTTATATATTAGTTACAATTATCAAATATATGAACTAAAAGAAATAGCACCAAAACCAATTATCATAAAAGAGTTGATAAAAACTAAAAAGGTTTATATACCAAATAAAAACCATCCTTGAAGATATGGATACCAATAATGCCAAATTAAAATTAGATAAAATTCTTTTTATAAAAGATTATTTTTGTGAATACTTAACTATATAAAATTTTAAATCATTTGTCTAGTGGCAAATTTGGTGCCTTAAAATTGATTTTAAAGATATAAAATAATTAGAATTATATACCAGCAATAGCACAAGTACCAGAAGTAATTGCTGAAAGTTTAGAACCAACAGTTCCAATTACAGGCATGTAAGAAATTAATTCACCAACTAAATTTACTGTATTAGCACAATTTCAATTTGATTCATTTTCCAAATTAGAAACTCTTGTTTCTAATTCATTAACTGTTTTATTTAAAATTTTAAAATCATTTTTTAATCCTTGCAAATTTTTGCTTAATTCATCAATTTTCATCTCATCATCTATTATTTTTATTAAAATTTTTCATCTTGATACATAACCTTGAATATTTATACGTTCTTGTCTTTTTCAATTATATAGCTGTTCAGGAGTAAATGTTTTAGCATTATTTATTGCTTGTGGCAAAGTAGAATTTCAATATCTTATATCTTCTATTCAATCTTGGAATAATACGTTATTTGTTATATTATAGTTTATTTCATTAAGTTTATTTTGTGTTATATAAGTAAAAATTGTTTTTGTTGAACCATAGGAATAACAATCATCAAGTTCTCTAGCATAATTTTTTGCTAATAATTGAAATTTAAAACATTTATCAAAATATGAATAATCTTTTCAATTTATAATTTCGATATTTTCTTTTTTAATAGAAAGATATTTTCTTTTTATTGCAGTTTTAATGCTATCATCTTTTTTTCCAGATCAATATTCATAATTTTTATTAATATTAATTTTTCCTAAATTAATTTCGATATTTTTATTTCAATCTGGAAAATCTCTTTTTAAATTATCAAAACATTTATTTGGATAACCCAATATATCTTCTGTTATTATTCTTACTGATTTAAAATTATAATACTCAAAATTAATTTCTATGCGTTCTTGTTTAGAACTATTTGCATATGTTTTTTCAATTTCCAAAAAATTATCAAAAATAAGTTCACCAAATTTATTTACAGTTGACCAATTAATTTGAAAATTAATTTTAATTTCACCGTTATTGTACATATCTTTTATTTTTTCTTTAAATATTTCACCAAATTTCTTTTTAGGATCATCAAAATTTAAGTCTTTTCAATAATAATAATCATCTATTATTCCTTCAAAAATTATTGGTACAAATGAAACAGTAATTGGAGAAGAAAAAGAAAATGGAACATTTGTAATTTCATTTCCTTTGATTGATGTTATATCAAAAAAATTCTCTCTTTTTAGTCTATTTCTGTGTTTTTCATGACGATGTTTATGAGTATTTGTTTGTAGTTTTATTTGATAAAAAAGGTCAATATTTTGATTTGGTAATTGTTGATTTAAATTATATCGTTGATAATTAGTATTTAAATTTGTAAAGCTAATATCTTGGTTTATTGATTGTAAATTAGTATTGTTGCTAGCTCAATTTTTAATCTTTTCATTATTATCAATTCATTTACCATTAATACCTTGGTTTTTATTTTGAAAAAATGGGACAGTTAGCATTCATAACTTAAATCAATAACTTGGATTAAAATATTTCATATTTATTGTTCTCCTTTGAAAGTAAATATAAAAATATTTACTTTCAAAACAAAGCAATTTTTTATTTTTCTAAATTTTACTACTTTTTTAAAATAAAAAAAGTTTTTGTATAAAATAAGGAACTAAATTTTTTATGGGTTATTTGGAATTTATGTAGTTTATTGAATAGTTTAACTTTCCAAAATAATTTATTTTTTTATAAATATTTTTGGGAAATTTTCACTCAATATTGACAGTTAATAACAAACATCTATAAATTTAATTAAACTATAGTAAAGTTCTAATGCAGTATCTTTTTTATCAAATGTTGAATAAGTATTTCAATTATTTAATATTTGTTGATTAATATTTCGTAATAAAGGAGCTGCTTTAGAAATTGTATTTCTATAAATATTTAATAATTCAATAAATTGCAAATATTTATCTACTTTTTCTTTACATAAGAAAATACTTAATTTTTTTCTTAAAATTTTATTGTATAAATCATATTTTAATTCTTTATTTCACCCTAAAAATTTAATAATTTGTTCATGCATTAATTTTTGTAAATTAAAAAAATAATTACTTCAATCTTGTTCATCTAAAAAATAACGTATTTTTTCTAATTTTTTTCTTAATTCAATATTATAACTTGCTTCCGATACATCATTAATTATTTTTTTAGGATTTTTATCAAATCAAAAAAATAAATCATCTAATAATGTTTTAATTAATTTTTTATGTTTACAAAAAGGAAAATCATCTCTAATTTTTTTATGATATTCAAAAATATCTTTACTTGATAAAAGAATATATATTCATTTTTTTCCATTTAAAAATTCATTTTTATTATAAAAAATATCATCATAATTTGAAGTGATAATGTATTTTTTATTTTTTTTAAATTGATTTTGAATAATTAAAAAAGAACTTAGATCATATTTATTAAAATTTGGATATTTATTTTTTTTAGGATTTAAATAAACAAAATGTTCAACATAATAACCTAATTGTTTTCTATTCATCGTGGTTTTTTTTGATTCCTTTATTTTCTTTTCTAATATTTTTTATTTTTTTCATCTCAGCTACTTTATCTTGTTTATCTAACTGTCTTGCTCTTCAATAACCACGATATTTAGGATTTGTACGTCAACGAATAAAAATACCTGCAACAAAAGAAAGTAAAATTAATGGAATACCAATACTAAATCCCAACAATAAGCCTCAATCACGAAACTTAATATTTGCTTGACTTTGTAATCAGTCATGATAACTTTGACCAGCTGCAAAATTATCAATTTCGTTTTTTGTTTGAGGTTTTTGTTTACCATTTAAAATTTCATCAATACTATATCCATGTAAATTCAATCCACTTTCAGCATTTTTAATAGCTTGTTGATATGCTATGTTTATGTCTTTCATATTGGTATTTACTCAATCGATAGTATCACTTTGTAACTTATCTAATTCAATATATTGCTGATAATCATTACTTGTAGCTTTTAATAATTTATTGTCTTCTCAAACAATATTTTTTAAATATTTTTTTATATTATCGTTATTTAAAAATTGAATAACTTGATCTTTGATTTGTTGTTCTTGTTCGGTTGTTGCAAAACCACGAGAAGCTATTTTTTCAATTTCATTTATTCATTTATCTTCCTTTTTGTTAATAAAATCTTGATAGTTTTTAATTCAAACCGAATAATTATCTAATGTTGATTTATTAACTACATTTTTAATATCAACATTTAAATTTTTTGGTAATTTTTCTAAGCCATCTTGTAATTTTTGTTCTGCAATATCACTAATTACTTTATCTAATTTACTTTGATTTATAGCATATAATGTTTGTGTATTTACATAAGTAACTGGATCTAAAAATGACTTATAATCACCTTTTAAATCACTATCAATTGATATTACAAAACCCTTACCTTTAGTTGATACAATATTATTAAATGTATTATCAGCAATATTTTTATAATTATCTAATCAACCATTAGCTTCTTGTTTAACTTCTTGACTTGCAGAATGACTATCAACTGTAACATTTAATTTGTTTGATTTATCATTTAAATCCTGATCATCAAATTTTCCTTGTAATTTTCAATTACTTTCACCAAGTTCAAGATAACTTTCATAAATATTACCAACAACATCAACTAAATGTAAATGATATATACCATCATTATTTATATTTAAATTTTTAGAAAAAGTTTGATGTGTTTTAACTTCAGTAAAATCATTTGTTGTTTCATTTACTGTTCCTTGTACATAAAAACTATTTGGGTAATCAATCAAAATATCATCAAATTTAGAATTTAAAGTTGCGGAGTGACTACTACCTTGTTTACTTCGAGTTTGAATAATTGGTTTACCAATAGTATTACCTAAATCCGATACCAAACCAGTCAATAAATCTGTATCATCAACATTGGTTTTGTAGTTGATTTTATTTTTATCAATTGATGTTTTTACTCATAACTTATATGTAACTTGACCAGTTGTAATATCACCACTAAATAAATCAAGATATTGTCTATATTCATCTTTCAAAGTTAAAATTAAAGTATGTTCACCACTAGCTATATCTACATCTGTAGATGGAACTGTAATTGAATTTCCATCTAATATAGCACTTTTTAAGTATTGTTCTTTAAAATCTAATTTTTGTTCATTTTTATAAACAAAACCATCAAATAAAGAATCTCAATAGTCAGGTTTATTGATTTTTAATAAATCATTAATTAAATGACCTTTAAATAAACCACCATCAGTGTAATAGTCGCCTGTAGTAAAATAAATATTATCATCTGATAAATATACACATTTTATTGTTTCAACAATACCAGAAAGTGATTTGAAATTAACGCCATCAGTACTTTTATATAATAACCCAGAACCATGTTGTCCTTCTTTTTCAGTTCCAACTCAAACTGTTCCATTTGGAGCAGTTGCAATAGAATTTACATAGTATTCATCAGATATACCGTTTACTTGTTCAAATGTAATTCCTCCATCTGTTGATTTATTTAATTTAGTATTAATTTTTGCATATATTGTTCCATTTGGAGCAATTGCAATAGAGTCTATATTATTTTTTGGATATATATTTGTAAAATTTATTCCATCAGTACTTTTTCATAAACCAGTATTTTTAAATGATAAAGAACTACCAAAAAAAATATTTCCATTTTTATCAATATTAATAGAATAAATCATTGAAGAAGATACACTTGTTAATTTTTCAAAATCAGTCTCTCCCTTAGTTAATTTTCATAAGCCATTACCATAAACACCTACATAAACTGTACCATTTGGAGCAATTGCAATAGAAGTTATATTATTTATTTTATTATTTGTTACTGAATTAAAATTAATTCCATTGTCATTTGAAAAATATAATTCTTGGTTTGTTCCAACTCATATTTCTCCACTTAAAGCAATATCTATACTTTGAATAGCATAACTATTAGGGATACCATTTACTTGTTTGAAATTAACGCCATCAGTACTTTTTCATAAACCAGTTGTGCTACTTCCTGCATATATTGTACCATTTGGTGCAATTATAACTTTTTGAATTTTTTTATTTTTTAAGTCTTGAAAATCATTAATAAATGGACTATTAATCATAGTTAAATTTTTATTTAATTGATTTGATTTAAAACCATGATTTACAACATTATTCGTAAATACTGGTTTTAAATTACTTGCACTTGTTCCTACCAAAGTAGAAACTGCAAGCATAGTTAGTAATTTTTTCATTTTATTTGTTCTCCTTTAATTTATAATTATTTAACACAATTAATTATCTCAAACAATAACTTCTTCATTAAAATCCAAATCATTATTTTCATATAAATTTTCAATTTCTGAATTATTTAAAGTGTAATTAACATTTTTAAAAGCGCTATCTAAATCAATTTTCTTATCAGTTTCTATTAGTGAATTATCAATATTAGAATTATTTAATTTATTTTCCTGTTTGCGATAATCTAAAAAAGTAACATTTTCAGCAACTACTTCAGTAATATATTGTTCTTTTCTATCTTGATTTATTATTTTTCTTACTGACAGTCTTCCTGATAACGATATTAAAGAACCTTTACCTAAATATTCACACATTTTTTCAGCAACTTTATTTCATGCAACACATGAAATAAAATCAGCTTGATTTGAAATATTATTAACTGCAATGGTAAAAAAAGTAAAAGGTTTTTCACTTTGAGTTTTATATAATTTTAAATCAAGAGCAAGTCTGCCTATTAATATAACTTTGTTCATTTTTTTTTATTCTCCTTTTAATGTATTTTTGATTTGTTATTAACAATTATTTTTTGTTCTTTTTGTAAATTTATTAAAACTTTATAAAAATTATTAACTAATTTGTATCATTTTTGACTACTAGCTTTTATATCTTTTAATTCTTCTTCTAAATCACCAATAATGAAACCATTTATATCAAAATCTATGTCTGGATATTCATGATAAAAACTGGCTTCAGGAGTAATTCTAAAACCAAGACCAATAACATTTTCTGATTTATCTAAATAAACATCATATATTTGAATTCAAATATTTTGTTTAATTTCTTTAAATCTTTTGAATAATTCTAATTGTTCATTTTTTCATTTAATTTTTTTAAATTTACCACCACGTTTGACTTCTTTATTATCAATATAAAGGTTAAACTCCTCATTTTCTGGTTCAAAAAATACTTCTGCTGCCATTTTTTCTTTAACTCCTTTTTAAACTCTTGTTCACAAATCACGGTCTCATTGATTTTTATCTTTTCTTGACAATTTTTAATTTTCTTTTTTTCTAATTAAAATTTGTTCTTTATTTTTTTGATAATTTGTTAATTTTTTATTCATACTATTCTCCTTGATACCATTTGCCTAAATGCACTCCATATTTGCTGTTTTTAGCGATATTTAAGAATATGAATACAAAACCGTTCATATTCTTAAATTCAACGCTTTACATTTGTTTAAACACTATATTATTATACATTGTTACATATTGTTTACAAATTTGCTTTTTATTTAAAAGTTTTTAAAACAAAATCTTTTTCAATTTTCAAAATATCTTCTAATAAAAAAGTTTTATTAAACTTCTCATCTAAATTTTTAATATAAAATTGTCATTTTTCATTATCAATTTTTATTCAAATAGTTTCACTTATAAGTTTTTGAAAATCTCACACTTGAAACACCAACATCGAATTTTTAGAAATAAAATAAGCATTACATTTATCACTTAAACTATTCTTCTTTAATCAGTTTTGATAAGTTGATAGAAGCTCTTGTTCTTTTTTAGTTAATTGCATAATTTTTACCCCCTAATCTTTTCAAGAATTTTCATTAGATTTAATTGTTGCTTGTTTTATATCATTTAAAATTTGCAAAATAGTATCTAGTTTTTGATTTGCATTATTATCAAAGCTAATCAAATTTTTTAAAGTTAATTTACTATGCGTAGTTAAACTTAAAGCATCATTTGATCTGTTTAATTGCTTTTCATTAACAAATCTTGCACTAATTTCTTTTTCACCAATGCTATTATCACCAGTACCTTTATATGTTGCATTCAAATCTAAATCTAATTTAGTTAAATCAATGCCATAAAAATATCATAATTTTGTACTTGACTTATTTGCATAATGTTTACCTAAATAATGAATTTTTACTTTTTTGTTAGTAACATCAATACCAGTTTCTTCAAACATTTCATTAATTACTGTTTGATAGTGCTTATTATTTTCTAATCCACCCGTAATAGTACTGTACTGACTAATCTGTTTATTTTTAAACAATGGGTTGTATTCTTTACTCAATAAATAATGATATTCATTGTTTTTAACAACATAGGGTAATATTGCAACACCTTGATTATTGCATCAAGGTTCTTCAACTCCGTGCATGAATTCTACTTTAATAAATTTTAAATATTCTTTATTCATAAAAAAATCTTCCTTTCCAAAAGTACTTTTAAAAATAAAAATTACAACCAAAGTAATAGGTTGTAACTCGTTTATTTTTAAATTCTTTTTCATTTAAAAGAAGATAAAAAATATATCTTTATAGATAGGTCATAATTTTGCGAGGTGTACCTATTTTTAGTATTCAATTTTTATAATTTAACTTTATCATATTTAATTTTTGATTGCAAATCAAACTTTCAATTAAATATAAACGTTACCAGTGCCACCTCGCAAAAGACCACACCAGTAACAGAATTAATTGTACAATAAATTACTAGATTTTTGAATTATAAATAATAGTTTTTACAAAAATATTTATATGAAAAAATAAATTAGCAATTATTGTCAAAATATTTATATCCGTATATGTTGTAATTAAAAGTTCAAAATTTTGAATTAATTTAATAAATTAAGCATTTATTTTCTGATTTTATGCATTAATAATAGTTGATTTATTAAAACATTTAAAATTTTTTGTTAATTATTATATATTATTAATACTTATTATATATTATAGACTATCAAATTATCTTTATTGATTATGGAAATATTTATATTAATTACAACATATACGGATATGAATTACAACATATACGGATATGAATTACAACATATACGGATATGAATTACAACATATACGGATATGAATTACAACATATACGGATATAAATATGATATAATGATTTTATATTTGATAAATAATTTAAATGGGGTTAGTTTATGGCAAATAGTTTAGTAAACCAAAAAGAAAATAAATTTATTAAAAAGTCAAATGTAATTGTTCGTGCAGTGACAAATGAGTGTGCTGGAATTATGACTCAAAGGCTATTTAACTTTGCAATTTTAAGTTCAATTGGTAAACTTGATTGAAAGAAAAATGAAAAACATAAATATATGGAGTATTGACTTAATGATTTTTGTAATTATTTTGGTATTCAACAACATAAACTTTATGATATATAACATATAAAAAAATAAAAAGTTTCTTTAATTTTGTAGAAAAGTAGTGGTATTAGTAAAATTAGCAAAAATATATTTTTATATGGTATTTTTAATATTAAAGAGGTGATTTTAAATGAATAAAAATACAGTAAAAGAAATTTTAAATAATTTGTCTGATAAAGATTTTATTGAGATTTTTAGAGAAAATAAAACTAGAATTAAACAAATTGAGAAAAAAGAAAAATTTGAAGCAGTCGAACAAAAATTCAAAGAGAAAGGGATTCAATGTCCAGATTGTAGTTCTTTTTTGTGTACTAAATATGGTAGTAAAGATTATAAGCAAAGATATAAATGTAAAAGTTGTAATATTACTTTTCATGCTTTTAAAAATCATTATTTTTATTGAAGTCATTTATCTCATGATCAATGAGATTTATTGATACAAATAGCTACTTTAGGTCAATCTGCTTACATTATTTCTCAATTTATTAATACTACAAATAAAACTGCCTGATTTAATCGTCAAAAATTTATGAAATCAACACAATTAGTAAAAACACAAAATCAATTTGTAAAATTAAAAGCTAGAATTGAAGTTGACGAAACTTTTATCAAAGAAATTCATAAAGGAAACTTTAAAGATCCAAATGATCCAAGAAAACAATGAATTGAAGAAAATACTAAAGATTTAAATTGTTGTATTCAAATGGCAATTGATGAAAACCGAAATATCTATGCTCAAACAACAAATACTAAAAGATTAAATAAAAAATGAGTATAAGAAAACTTAACATCGAAACTTATCGAAGAAAATTCAATTATAGTTTGTGATATGCAAGTATTATATGATACAGTAGCTAAACAAACTAAATCCACTATCCAGCAGTTTAAATCAAAAGAAAATAAAGAATTAAATTATAAAAAATTAAGTAATGTCAGTAAAATACAATCAAGTTTAAAAGAATTTATTACTCATTACCATGGCATTGGATTTACCAATATTCAAAATTACCTCAATTTATGGAAATGAAAATATCAACACTACGGATTAACCTTTTAATTATGTAGAAAAGTATGGATGACCAAAAATTATTCATCAATTTACACTTAAAATATTATTTTTAATTAAAAATTTGTTAAAAGTAACATTATTTAGTGTAAAAATTCTCTAAAAATAACACTTTATCATGTATAATTACTTTTCTAAAAAATTAAAGGATTAACCCCTTATCAAAAATCCAATGTGTTATATTTCAGTTTGTAAAAAAATAAATCCCAAAATTTAATAAAATCAAATTTTAAGTCAAGTTGATGACTTTTTTTATTTTACCACTACTTTTCTACAAAATTAAAAAAAAGTTTTAATAGTTTTATAAATGAAAAAAGTTATCAATTGATTAAAAGTTTTAACAAGATAATTATTAATTATTTCCTGAATTGTAAATATAAATGGGACAGTTTTTTAAAATAATTGTATTAAATCTATTGGTCTTTTATAAGATAGTGATTTTCTGGGTGTAGAATTAATTTGAAATGCTATAGTATTTAAATCTTTTTGTTTCCTGAATTGTAAAATTAAAAAGGACACTTATATAAAAATTAAATTGTGTTAATTCTATAATTAAGAAAAGAAAGGAATTAGCACAATGTATAAGTATCTGACTATTGAATCAATAATAGCAATAAAAGAATATAAAAGTTATGGATTTTCGATTCGTAAAATAGCAAAAGCCATTGATTATAGTAAATCAACTGTACATAGAGTTTGTAGATTATTAAATCAAAACTTATTACCATTAGAAATATTGAATAAAATTCAAAAAAATAAACAAAATGCAGGTAGAAAATTAATAATTTTAACTTTAATAGAAATTAATACTATTAATCATTTGTTAATTACTAAAAATTATGCTTTTGATATAATTGCTAATTTTTTAAAGGAAAATAAAATAAAAAGTATTTCAACAAAAACTTTATATAACATGTTTAAAACAAATCGAATGGGTTTTGATGAAAATAACTTATTGAGAAAAGGAAAAAATAAACCTCACAAACAAAAAGAAACTAGGGGCAGAATTAATAATTGTAAGTCTATTCATGAAAGAAATTTAATCATTCCTAATATTAAAAATATAGAAGAATTTGGTCATTTAGAAGGTGATACTATCATTGGTAAAGATCATAAAAGTTCTATTATTACTTTAGCTGATATATGATCAAAAACCACAATTCCTTTAGCAACTAAAAATAATAAATCAGAAAATATTACAAAAAGTATAATAAAATTTATTTCAAAGTTACAAAAAGGAACAGTTAAAACTATTACTTTTGATCGTGGTAAAGAATTTAGTAAATGAAAATTAATCGAAAAAAATTGTAATGTTAAGATTTATTTTGCAGATCCTGGTAAACCTTGTCAAAGAGGTTTAAATGAAAATAATAATGGTATTTTAAGAAGATATTTACCAAAATCTACAGATCTATCTTCATATAAACAAAAAGATTTAAATACTATAGCATTTCAAATTAATTCTACACCCAGAAAATCACTATCTTATAAAAGACCAATAGATTTAATACAATTATTTTAAAAAACTGTCCCATTTATATTTACAATTCAGGTAATTTATATGAACAGTTAATGATAAATAGTAACTTTAAAAAAGTTTATGTTTTTTTCTTATTTCATAGTTTAATATTTCAAGGAATTCAGTTTAACTTTACTAATTGTATTAATTGTAATCAAATAACTAATTTGTATTTAATTAATTATGATTTGGGTGGTGTTTTTTGTAAAAATTGTTCTTTAAAATTAGCTATAATTAATTTTGACATTGTTTTGTTTAAAAAAATATATCAACTTTATTTATTAAATTATCAAGATATTAATAAATGAAAAGTTGAAAAAGAAGAACTTAATAAAATTCTTAATATTTTAGAAAACCACTGTCAAAAATATAATAATAAATTAATAATTACATAAATATTTTAATAATTAGTTGTTATATTGTTTTTAATAATATATAACACTTATAATAGGTTGACAAAACCTATCTATGAACATATTATTAACAAGATTATTCTTTTAATTATGTAGAAAAGTATGGATGACCAAAAATTATTCATCAATTTACACTTAAAATATTATTTTTAATTAAAAATTTGTTAAAAGTAACATTATTTAGTTTAAAAATTCTCTAAAAATAACACTTTATCATGTATCATTACTTTTCTACAAAATTAAAGGATTATTCTTTTTAGAGATTTTATGTATTATTTAAGATATTTAAGAAAATTTTTATGATTAATGGAGGGGCAATGATTAATAAAATTATCAATGATAAGTCAATGAAGGAAATAATTACTCATTTAAAAGAAAATGGTTTTATTTTTCAAGGATCAGAAATTTATTCAGGTCTTGCTAATAGTTGAGATTATGGTCCGCTTGGTGTAGCACTTAAAAACAATATTAAGAAAAGTTGATGAGTTTTTTTTGTCGAAAAAAATCCATACAATGTTGGGTTAGATAGTTCAATTATTATGAAATCTAAAGTTTGAGAAGCTTCAGGGCATTTGAGTAATTTTAGTGATCCATTAATTGATTGTAAAAAATGTAAGTCTCGCTTTCGAGTTGATAATTTAATTAATCATTATTTTCCTAGTATTAATTGTGATAATTGAAGTAATGAAAAATTAGAAACATATATTAATCAAAATCATATTAAATGTATTAAATGCAATAATGAAGATTGAACTAAAGTTAGACAATTTCAATTAA
The DNA here is from genome assembly GCF_964030965.1 of Spiroplasma endosymbiont of Amphimallon solstitiale. Classification (GTDB taxonomy): domain Bacteria; phylum Bacillota_I; class Bacilli_A; order Mycoplasmatales; family VBWQ01; genus Spiroplasma_E. Next base: position 1,085,711 of record NZ_OZ034999.1, on the reverse strand, counting down.
TGTTTGAAACATATCAAGGTGTTTTAAAAGAAGATAAAAATAAAATTTATTTAAGACCTGAGACTGCACAAGGAATATTTATAAATTTTAATAATGTAAGAAATAGTTGTAATAAAAAAGTACCATTTGGTATTGGTCAAATTGGTAAAAGTTTTAGAAATGAGATAACTCCTGGTAATTTTATTTTTCGTACTAGAGAATTTGAACAAATGGAATTAGAATTTTTCTTTATTCCAAAGGATAAAAATGATAACAATTGATTTAATTATTGAGTTGATCAATGTAAAGAATTTCTCTCTCTAGTAGGTTTATTGAATTCAAAAAATATAAAATTTAAAAATCATGAACAAAATCAACTAGCACATTATGCATTAGCAACTACTGATATTGAATATAATTTTCCTTTTGGTATGAGTGAATTATGTGGTATAGCTAATCGCGGGAATTATGATTTAACAAAACATAGTGAGAATTCTGGTGTAAATTTTGAAATTCAAGATCCTAATGTTACAGTAAAAAGAATGGTTATTCCTTCAGTTATTGAACCTTCAATTGGTGTTGAAAGGCTTTTATTAGCTTTAGTTTGTGAAGCATTTACAAAAGAAGTTTTAAAAGACGATAAAGAACGGTTAGTGTTAAAATTAAATAAGAGTATTTGCCCTTATCAAGTAGCTGTTATGTCTTTAAATAAAACAAAATTGGGTAAAGAGGCATATGAAATTTTTGAAATGTTAAATAAAACACAATTAAGAGTAATTTATGAAGCATCATCAAGTGTTGGTAAATCTTATCGTTATCAAGATGGTATTGGTACTATGTATTGTGTAACAATTGATTATGACACAAAAACTAAAGGTACTGTTACAATTAGAGATCGTGATACTACAAATCAAGTTATAGTTAAAGTTGATCAACTTAAAGAATATTTATATGACAAATTAGACATTATTTGTTAGAATTGTGTGAAAAAATATGGATATCGAGTTTAATAAAAAAATTAATGAAGTTAAAGCAAAAATTAATATTGTCGAAGTTATGGGCAAATATTTAAATTTGATCCGTAAAGGCAATAATTTTTGAGCTATCTGTCCTTTCCATGAAGACTCTACTCCTTCATTATCAATTTCACAAGAAAAACAAATTTATAAATGTTTTTCTTGTGGTGAACAAGGAAACGTTTTTATTTTTTTACAAAAATATAAAAATATTAATTTTATTAATGCTCTTAAAGAAGCAGCAGATAATGTTAATTTAAATTTAAAAGAGTTTGATATTAATTTATCTGAATTTAATGTTGAAACTAAAAAAAATCCACTAAAAATTTTAAATAATATTGCAATGAATTTTTTTAGTTATCAGTTACTAACTGATATTGGTCAAGAAGCAATGAAATATTTACAAAATCGTAATATTACTACTGAAAATATTAAATATTTTAATATTGGTTATGCACCTATTAATAATGAATTAATAGATTATCTTAATGCACAAGGTTATAAAGATAATATTGAATTTGTAAAATTAGGACTTATGAAAATTAATAATAAGGATCAACTTCTTCCTACCTTTTCAAATCGAATTATGTTTGCTATTAAAGATGAAGATGGAGATTGTGTTGGTTTTTCTGCAAGAAATTATAATAGAGAAGATAAAAGTTATAAATATATTAATAGTCCAGAAACAGATTTTTTTAAGAAAAGTAAAATTTTATATAACTTTAATAATGTTAAAAATTATATTAAAAAAAATGAAGTTATTTATTTGACTGAAGGTTTTATGGATGTTATTGCTCTAAATAATCAAAATATTAAAAATGTTGTTGCTTTAATGGGAACAAATTTAACAAAAGAACATATTTTACTTTTAAAAAAAATTACTACTAATATTATTATTTTTTTAGATGGTGATTTACCAGGAAAAATAGCATCTTTAAAAATAGCTAGTGTTTTATTATCAAATAATTTTAAAGTACAAATTATCAATAATGATACTAAATTTGATCCTGATGAATTAATAAATAAATTTCCTCAAAAATTTTATGAAATAATAAAAAAAACCATTCATCCTTTTGAATTTGCAATTAATTTATCATTAACTAAATATAACATTAAAAAAGATAGTTATGAACTTAATGAATTTTTAAAATCATTAGTTCCAATTTGAACAAAAATCAATGATGTTATTACTCAAAAGTTTTATTTAAATATGTTAGCAAAAATAACTAATTTATCCACTGAAGACTTAATACAAATTTTAAATATTGATAATAATTTAGTAACTACAACTTTTAGTATCAAAAATAAATCTAAAATAGAAGTAAAAAATATTTTTTTTGAAGCACAAGAACAACTTATTTTTTTAGTAATGTTATCAAAAAATGTTTATTTAATTTTAGAAAAAGAAAAATTTATTTTTCCAAATCAAGATTTTATGAATTTATACTTTTTAATTAGTCAAAAATATCAAAATAATCAAATAGAAGCAATTAATTTTGATTTAATTTTAGAAGAACTTAAAGGTAATTCACTTTTAAATATTTTAGAAAAACTTCTTGATAAGTATAAAAATAAAAAGTTTGATTTAAAACCTCAAATTATTAATGATTACTTAAAAATTATCAATAATCAACTAATTGATTATGAAATAAAAATGATCAATGATAAATTGAAATCTGAAAAAAATATTGAAAAACAAATATTGTTATTAAAAGAAATATCAGTATTAAAAAATAAAATAAAGAAAAAATAAGTATGATGATAAATTAAGGATAAGGTGAAAATATGGCTACTATACAACAAAAAACGAAATTGAAAAAACTTTTAACTTTAGAGGAAGTAGAAAGTAATTTAATTAAAAAATTAGAAAAGAGTCAAACAAAAGAATTAAAACAAGAAGATGTCATTAAAGAGTTTGCACATTTAAAATTAGATGATGATACGATTGAGGAAATTTTTGATCGGTTAGAAAAAGAAGGAGTAGTCTTTACTGATATTTTGATGGATGAAGTTGAAGATGATGCTAATTTTGCCGATATTGATGATGAACAATTACCTGATGATTTAGATATTGATATTTTAGTTAGTGATTTGAGTTTTAAAAATACAATGGGGATCTCTAATGATACAAGAAGAAAAGATGGAATTAAGTCTTATTTTAATATTTTGGGAACAAGTCAAATATTGAGTCAAGGTGAGGAAATTAAATATGCTAAAATGTTAGAATCAAAAGATGTTGAGGAAAGAACATATGGTCGTGAGCAATTAATTAAATCAAATTTAAAATTAGTAGTTTCTGTTGCTAGAAAACATTTAAATCGTGGTTTAGATTTTGCTGATTTAATTGAAGAAGGTAATATTGGTCTTATTAAAGCAGTTGATAAATTTGATTATCGCCGTGGTTTTAAATTTTCAACTTATGCTACTTGATGAATTAGACAATCAATTACACGAAGTTTAGCTGATCAAGGTAAAATGGTTCGTGTACCTGTTCATATGGTTGAAAGAATTAATAAGTTAACAAGAATTGAAAGAAACTTAACACAAGAATTAGGTCGTGATCCTACTCATGAGGAAATTGCCAATAAAATGGGACAAAACATGACAGCCGATCGTGTTCGTGAAATTAAAAAACTTGCTATTGAACCAGTATCTTTAGAAAAACCAATTGGTGAAGAAGATGATACACATTTTGGTGATTTTATTAAAGATAAAAATATGCTATCTCCCAATGAATATGCTGAAAGACATTGATTAAGAGAACAATTGGATCGTGTTTTTGCTGAAGTATTAACAAAACGAGAAGAAAAAGTTATTAGAATGCGTTTTGGAATTTTACCAACAAAATTAAGAAGATTATTAGAACTTTGTGAAGATGAAAAAGAAATTACTGAATTAAAAACAGTAGTTAATAATTTACAGTTACACTATGATACTAGTTTAGATAAAACAGAATTGTTAAGTGATAAGGTTGTTCATCGTCATATTACTAAGTACGATTCTCCAAAAACTCTAGAAGAAGTTGGTAAAGAATTTATTGTTACAAGAGAAAGAATTAGACAAATAGAAGCAAAGGCAATTAGAAAATTAAAACATCCGTCTAAATCTAAACATATTAAAGAATTTTATAAAGGATAATAGTTAAAATGTTAACTATCAATAATATAATTAATGTTTTAGAAACATATTTTCCTTTAAAAGATGTTTGTGAATGAGATTTTTCAGGAATACAAATTAAATCAAAAACAAAGATCAATATTAATAAAATTTTAGTTTGTTTAGATGTTACTAATGAAGTTTTAACTGAGGCCATTAATAATAATATTGATTTAATAATTTCTCATCATCCATTAGTTTTTGCCAAAGATATTAATCAATCTAATATTTCAAATTGAAAAAAAGAATTATATAGTAAAATACTAATAGCAGATATTAATGTATATTCATTACATACTAATTTTGATATATCATTAGTAGGTATGAATATGTTGATGGCCAAAGAATTAAAAATTAAAAATATTCATTTTATTAATGAAGAAAAGTTGGCAATAGTTGGTAAATTTGATAGACAAATGCCATTAAAAGAATTGATTAATAACTTAAAAAAATATTTTAATGTTGCAAATATACAATTGGTTAATAATAAATTGAGTGATAACAATATAGTGACTGTTGCTTTATCTGCTGGTGCTGGTGGTGATATTATTAGTAATTTATCTAGCAATATTGATTTATTAATTACTGGAGAAATGAAATGAAACTATATTATGGAAGCTAAAGATAGAAAAATTAATGTTATTTTGGTTGGTCATTATATGGAACAAAAATTTGTTGATTTTCTTTTTCAATTACTTATTGAAAAATTATCAACAAAAGTTAAAGTTTTTAAATATAATTTAGAAAATCCTATTACTTTTTTTTAAACTTATAAAATTTAAAAAGGAAAAAACTATTTTTTAAATAAAAATAAGTTTTAGGGGGTTGATAAATATGATTTTAGAAGATTTAGAACCAATGACTGATCAAGAGTGTCAGGCAGTTAGTGGTGGTTTTGCTCAATTTTTAATGGGTGCCATGTTATCAGGGATAGCAATTCCTGTTATTAAAAATTTATGAAATAGTGTTTCAGGAAGTATTAAGTTACCAGGTGGTATTGAAAGTAAATGAGATAGTTCTAAAGATGATAGTAAAGATTTAGCAAAAATTAAAGATGAATTTAATAAATTTCAAGAAAAATTAACACATTTAATACCGCCTTTTTATGAATTTTAAAGAACTTAATAATACAAAAAAACCAAGAGAAAAAGCCATTAAATATGGCTTTGACGCTCTTAGTGATAATGAATTATTAGCAATTATTTTGCGAACAGGAACTAAAGAAAAAATGTATTATTTTTAGCGCAAGAAATAATTACTAATTTTAATGGTCTTGAAAATTTAAATAAAATAACTATTAAATCTTTAATGAGTATTAAAGGTATTGGTGTTAGTAAGGCTTTAGAACCTGTTTAGAATCTTTTTAATAAAACTGAAATAAATGAAAGAACAACCATTTGTAAACTAGTATTTAGTTTTCTTTCGCAATTTTTTCATAATCTTCTGTATTTTTCTAATCAAGCAAAGCTTCGTTCTACAATTCATCTTTTTGGTAATACTACAAAAGTATGTAATTCATTACGTTTTATCACTTCAACATTTGCATTTATGATTGTTTTGATTTCAGAAGCAAATTTTTCACCAGTATAACCAGCATCTACTATTATTTTTTGAACTGCAGAAAGATTTTCTTTTTCATTTTCAATCATTATTATAGCGCTATTACGATCTGTTTTTTCTGCTGTGGTTATGTAAATTGCATGTGGTAAACCTTGAGAATCAACAACAATATGACGTTTTATGCCTGAAATCTTTTTACCAGCATCATAACCTTTATTTTCAGTAGTATCTGTATTTTTAACACTTTGCGAATCAATTATACAAAAACTAGTTTGTTCTTTGCGATTATTATTGATACGAACTTTTTTAACTAATTTTTTTTAAAATTAATTGCAATACACTAGGTTCTTTACCATTATTTTTACTTCAAATTTGAAAATAATAATATACAGTTTGTCATTTTGGAAAATTTTTTGGTAGCATTCTTCATTGACAACCACTTTTTAATACATATAAAATTGCACAAAATACTTCATATAAATCTAAACTTCTTGGTTTTGTTTTCTTTTTGCTATTTTCTAAAATTGATTTTATGTTCTCAAATTGTTCTTTGGTGACATGACTTGGATAATTTTTATGCATATATACCTCTTATTTTAAAATATATAATCATTTTACATTATTTTCGAAAAGATTCTAAACAGGTTCTTAGAAATTTTAAGTTGTTTAGAAATAGTAAAAAGAATAAGAACTATTGAAAGTCAAAAAAAATATTTTAAAATTATTATTCCCGAAGATGTTTTTAATTTAGTTAATGCATATTATCAAAATTTAACGCAAGAACATTTTTATTTATTATTATTAAATAATCAAAATAAATTAATTCATCAAAATTTATTATATAAGGGTACTAATGATACTATGAAAATTGATGTTAAAGATATGTTGCATCTGGCACTTATTCATAAATCAAGTAAAGTAATTTGTATTCATAATCATCCTAGTGGTAATAGTGAGCCCTCACTATCTGATTTATATATCACCGAAGAAATTAAAAAAAATTTTCAGGTTTTTAATATTACCTTAGTTGATAATATTATTATTGGCAAAGGTAATTATTTTAGTATAAATTTAAATAAAAAATATTATAAGTTTAAATAAAAACTTAAAAAAATACATTACTTAAATTTAAAAATATAGTAAAATTATTATGGTTTAGTGTGTAAATAATATTTAACTTACCAAGAATGGACTAGTTATTAAACATAGTTTGTTATTAGATATTGATAAGAAAGGAGAAAATTATGTCAACAATTAAACCAAGCAATGAATCATTTACTGCCCAACCGTCACTATTTGGAAAAATTATGGTTTATTTATCTTTTGTTTTAATATTTCCAATAATTTTATTTATTGTTTCTCGTAATAATTTTCTAAGATTACAACAATCAATTGAAGAAACTGCTTCTGATATTGATGTACAATTAAAGCGTCGTTTTGATTTATTAACAAAATTAGTAGATGCTACTAAAGGTTATATGAAATTTGAAAAAAGTACATTAACAGATGTTGTATCTTTACGAAGTGGAAAAATGGAAACAATGAGTGATCTTTCAAAAGCAGATAGTGGACTTAATGCAGCTTTTGGAAAATTTAATGCTTTATTAGAAAATTATCCTGATTTAAAAGCAAATACTACTGTTTTACAATTACAATCAGGTGCCAAAGATTGTGAAGATAATATTGCTGCTGCTAGAAGATTTTATAATGCTAATGTTAAGATGTTCAATAGTAAAATTAAAACCTTTCCAAGTAATGTTGTAGCATCAACATTAAATTTAGTTTCAAAAGATTACTTTCTTGCATCAGATAGCGATCGTCAAGATATTAAAATTGATTTATAAAATTAAATTTATTTTTGAAAATATATTTAAATTAGTTATTTACCCCTTTCTTTAGACAAATAAATTGTTTTGAATAAACATTTATGATTTGTTTAAAGAAAGGGTATTTTATTTAAAATTAAAATTTATATTAATTAGATTTAATTCTTTTATTTTTTTATTATTTATTTCATTTTTTATTTAAGAAAAATTATATTTTGGTATAATCTAACTTATTAAGTAAGTTCTTAATAAATATTAAAGAAAGTAGTAAAATAATATGAATATTTTTTTTCAAATTTTTTCAAATTTTTCGAGGCTTTTTAGAAATCTGTGTATCTTTGTTTTACAAAGTACTAGTTCAGATTAATTCTGTCTTCAAATTTTATCATAAAATGAGCAATTGCTGTATTTCAATTTTGAATAGGCAATGTTCATTTTTTTGTTATATTTTCAATTGTAAATAAAATATTTTAAAAACTGACATATCATTAGAAAAAGCTTTTTTGTTTCTAATAACTTTTCGTAATTGACTATTAACAGATTCAATAGCATTTGTTGTATAAATTACTATAAATTACTCTTTTGATTTCTGCAGGATAACTAATAAAAATCATCAAATTTTCTCAATTTTTATATCAAGATTTAGCAATTTGGGGATATTGTTTATTTCATTTACTTTCAAATGATTCTAAAGCTTGCATTGCTTGTTCTTCACTACATGCACTATAAATTGGTTTTAAATCTGTAACTAGAGTTTTTCGATGTTTGTATGAAACATATTTTAAACTATTTCGAATTTGATGAACAATGCATAATTGATGTTCTGTTTTAGGATAAACTGCTTGTATTGCTTCTGACATGCCTGTTAAATTATCACTACAAGCAATCAAAATATCATTTAAGCCTCGATTTTTCATTTCTGTGAAATTAGCTAATCAAAATTTAGCACCTTCATTTTCACTAATTCATAAGCCTAAAACATCTTTTTTACCTTCTAAATCAACTCCTAATGCTATATAAACTGATTTGTTAATAATCCGTTTATCTTGTCGAACTTTAACTACTATACAATCAAAATAAACAATCGGATAAACGCTTTCTAATGGTCGATTTTGTCATGCTTTGACATCATCAATAACATCATCAGTAATTTGACTAATAACACTTTCACTAATATCAGCACCATGATATAACTCTTGTAACTGCATTCTAATGTCAGATAGAGTCATACCTTTTGCATATAGTGAAAGCACTTGTTGATCAAAACCATCAAATCTTCGCTGTCTTTTTGCAACTATTACAGGAGTAAAATCACTATTGCGATCTCTTGGTACATCAATCTCAATTTTACCTTGTTGAGTTATTAATTTTTTTGAACTTGTACCATTACGAGCATTTTCAGTATTACTATGTTGATTTTTTTCATATCCTAAATAATTTTGCATTTCAGAATTCAACATTTTTTCAACTAAACGTTTTGTTAATTCTTTATATAAACCCCCTTCTTTAAAAACTGTTGTTAAATCTTCAGTATTTTCTAATAATAAATCTACTGCTTTTGATATTGGATCATTATTATTAATATTTTGTTTTTTAGCCATCTGTAACTCACTCTTTCTAGTCATTTAATTATATTTACTAGAATTAATTAAACATAGTTATTTTTGTAAGTTACACAAATTACTAAACATTGCCATTATAATAAATACGATATCTTTTATTTTTAATAAAATTATAATTAATAGTTTTATTACCTTGTTTAGTAGCAACTTCTTTTCATTCATGAGTCCTTGGTGTTGGATTATTTGGTAATTCAATATCTCAATAATTTTCTTCTATTTCATTTGTTTCTAAACTTTTTGAATTAATTTTTAATTTTGGCGTAACATCAACTTTAATTGTATTTTGTAATTCTTCTAATGAAAAAATAGCACCATGATTAATATCTCCACCTTTTAAATATAAACTACAATCAAAAGAACTTCCTCTAACAGTTAAAGTTAATATTATATCTTCATCTTTAATTTTAAATTTTGCAAGTACATAATCTCCACCTAAATAACTACCAGTTTTAAACTCTACTTTATGCTTTATATTTGCTTGATTTATTGGTAATTCATCTAATGTTAAAATTACTCTATATACAGTATTAAAATTAATTTCAAACGTATCTCATTCACGATTATTTTTACTTTTACTTATTACTTTTCATATTTCTTTATCTTGTTTAGTATTTACTTTATCATCAACATATTTTTTTGTAGTTGCATCTTTATCTTGTTCTGGTTCACCTATATCAACAATTCTTTTATTATTAGCAGTAATTAATCTTTTTTCTTTAGGTTGTATTATATTTGGACTATTAGGGTCTATTTCTCATAATGATTCACCATTAGCACTAATAGTATTAGTTTTTTCATCAATCTTAATATTTTCACCAGCAATTAATTTATCTTGTTTTTGTTCTATTAAATTATCAACATATTCTTTATTTGTACCATCAGTTTCAAAAGTAGGTGTACCAACATCAATAATACGTTTATCATTTGCACTAATACCTTTATCATCTTTTGAATGAATAAAATTAGGATTATCTTTATCAACTTCTCATAATGAATCAATATTACTATCAACATGAATTTTTAATTTAGGTATAGTATCACTAACATCATCTATTTTTATACCAGTACCTTCAATTAAACTAATTTTTTGTAAAAATGTTTTTTAATTATGTAGAAAAGTATGGATGACCAAAAATTATTCATCAATTTACACTTAAAATATTATTTTTAATTAAAAATTTGTTAAAAGTAACATTATTTAGTGTAAAAATTCTCTAAAAATAACACTTTATCATGTATCATTACTTTTATAAAAAATTAAAGAAATGTTTTATTACCAGAATCTCAAGTAATTACTCTAGTATCACTTTCATCAAATATACTAGCTGTATTAAAATTATCTGTATTACATGAAATAGAATTATTTATTGCTTTTCTTGGTGTATGTAAATTTGCTTGTTGTAATAAATTATATACTTCCATTAATACATAATCTGGTTCACTTGGTGGACTAATACTACTTGATAAACCATTACCACTAATAGATACACTACTTCTTATAAATGCCATTCCATCAGTTAAATAATATATAGTCATTCGTGCTGTTGCTCTTTTAACTAATTGTTGTTGAGTTTCATTAAGATTTTTAAATCCTATTACTTCAATTTGATTACCAGTAATAGTATTAATTCTTTCACTTGATATAGCAATTGCCATAATAGTAAAATCAGTTTTAGTATTATCAGTAGTAGTTTGGTCAGCATCTGGTATAAAACCATATATAGTTTTTAAATCATCTTTTGTAATATAATTTAAATTTACATTTCAATCAATATTATTTTTGTTTTCCATAATCTTTATACCTTCCATATCCTTGTGTTACTTCTGATTTATTAACTACATCAATAACAGATTTATATTTTCCTTGTTGAGTAACTTTTTTATTAATATTTTTAACATTTCTACGTGCTAAATATTCTTTTAATTATGTAGAAAAGTATGGATGACCAAAAATTATTCATCAATTTACACTTAAAATATTATTTTTAATTAAAAATTTGTTAAAAGTAACATTATTTAGTGTAAAAATTCTCTAAAAATAACACTTTATCATGTATCATTACTTTTCTACAAAATTAAAGAAATATTCTTTATTTTCTTTATCTAATCCGCCATGATAATACTGTCTCATAAATACACTAAATGCTCCTTGTTTATAAGCACCAGTTGCTTTACACATATCAATTCAAGTTTCCCTTGTAACCATAAAATAATCATATGATTTATTTGATGTTCTAAATGTTAAAGAAGCAATACCATAAGTACCAGATTGTTGTTGAATAATTGGAGTTCATATACCACCTGCTAATGCACTACTAGAAAGATTTACATAAACTCCAATCATACTGTCATAATCTTCTTGTGTTAAAGAATTCATTATTATTTCTTTACCTTTATCCATTAATGATTTACCATTTAAATATTGTTTTTGAATATGTTGTAATTTAGCAATATTATTATTAGTAATATGTGTCATTATTTTTTTATGAATTACTGGTAAATTTGTTAATTTTTGTAAAACTTGTTGAAATTCTGATAATTCTTTTTGAGATTTACCTTGTCCTAATACTTTTGACATTAATTGATTTTTTAATATTCCAGCTGGATTTTTAAAAAACTATTAAATAAAGTATTATTTTTTTTAAATTTTTCTATTAATTCAGCAGTTTGTATATCACTAACAGCAGTTTCTAATATTATTCTTAAAAGTAAGATAATAGGCATTTAAATTACTTCTTTGTAAAAGTTACTTTTAAAGAACCAATATATAAATTTTTACCTTCAACATTTGCACTTGTTGCTGTTAAATCTGAAAAATTAGCATTACCTTTAACATAATTCGGATTTTTCTTAATAACTGCTTTTTCTACTTCATCTGCAGTAGGAGTTGCACCAGACATAGTAATAGCACCTAATTTAGTAAATTCAATTGCTGTAGTAATATCTACATTTTTATTTAATGCAAGTCCTTTAACTAAATCTCCTCTTAATGCTTCACCATTACTTACTAAAAATTTATGAAAATTTTTAATATTAGCATTAGTTTGTAAAATAAATGTATTATCAAGACCACGGTCAAATGGAAATGCTAATGCTTCTTTATGTACTAATACAGCATCACAACCTACAAAATCAAATTCTTCTTCTTTATCAATAACTCCAACAGGATATTTTCTACCTAATCATGGACATTCAACAATTTTAATTCCACCAATTTCTACAATATTACCATCTTTTAATGCTTGTGAAGCACTATCACTACCTAATGTAGTTGTTGATAATAATACTAATGGTTTAAAAAAACTAGATACTCATAATGTATAATCTTCTTCATCTGTACCAATATATTCATCATTAATTCTTGCTTTTAATGTTGCTAATGTATTTACAATTTTTAATCATAATAACATTCTGTAATCATCTATTTTAGGCGAATCTGGTAATGTAATATTAATAATTTCATTTTCTTTTGCTGTTTTAACTGCTAATTGCATTAATTTAGCAACTAAATATATTTCCACTAATTTTGCTTTTGCATCAATTCAACCACTAGTATAACTATCTGCAATAGTAATACCCCCATCTTCAAATTTTGCACCTAATCTTCTCAAATCTAATGTTTCAATTTCATAATTAATTTCTTTTTCTATATCTAAAAGAATTTTTTTGTTCTAATTGCAGTACCATTATTTGCACCAGCACCTTTAGTATAATTTTGTGTAATATTTCTTTTAGTAATATTATAAACAGCAGTACCAGCATCTAATTGCTCTCTATTTTCTACTGTTGCATTAATTAATGCTACTCTTTTATTATTAAAAATGGTATTGTGAAAAAAAGTGCTTTCATATTTGCAATATAATAAACAATTTCAATATAATTAATAGTATAGGTATCACAAAATAAACACCTTTAATTTAGGCGTTATTTTGTATTTAAAAGCATACTTGTAAAAATATCAAAAAATAAGTACAATTTAAAAGTAAAATTAAAGAAAAAGGAGTAATTTAATATGAAAACATGAATAAAAACAAATTTAAGTAAAATAACATCAATTTTAGCATTATTTCTTGCTACAACTGGTTTAATAGTTGGTTCACTAGCACATCATAAAACAAATGAATTATCTTATTATTTAGATTATGATTATGAAGCACACTGGGGGGCAATAATTTGAGCAGAAAAAGTTAGTAATTATCATAAAATAAAACTATATTTTGGAATTAAACCTTCAAAACAAGATGATATAAAATGAAATGGCATTTATCCTGATGGATATTTTGATAAATAAAATTTAAAAATAATGTATAATGATAAATATAAATTTAATATAAGTTTTTAAAACCTATTCTTTGATTTAAAAGTTAATAGGTTTTTTATTTTGAAGGGAGAAATAAATATGATTAAATTTAAAAAAATATTTTCAAAAGAATTAGGAAAAATGGGTAGTGTATCCGGTGGTATATTAGGAGGGATGATACAGCCATTAAATTCTAAAAACATATGAGATTTAAATAATATTGATGAAACATCTATATCATGTGCAAAAACATTGTCATCAATACTAATAGGATATAAAATAGGATATATTTTAGGATATTCATTGGGATATACGATTGGATATGGTTTGGACACATTATATTCTTGCATTACTAATCAATCAGAATTAACATATAGAATACTTAACAATACAAATAGAAATGATGATTTTTCAGATAGTATATCACCAAATGCTCCTCAACTAAATGATGTGATTATTAATAATATTAATTCTGAAAATAATATTGAACCTTCAACCAACAATGGCAATTCTGCAAGACAATTAACTATATAAATTATTAAAAATATAATTTAAATTTCTAAATTTATATAAGAAATATTTTCATTGTATTTATCAAATAAATTAATATTGTTTAAGTTTATTTCTTGTTTATCAGTTAATAAAGTTAAATTATAATTTCCAGCACCAAATATACCACTAAGTTCAATCCGATTTAAGTTATTAATCGGATTTTCTATTTGTAATTCAAATTCACTATTGTTATCGATTTGGAATATTTCTTTATAAAATTCTAGTTTTGAAAATAATTGATATTTATTTGAACCATATAAATTTAAAATATTTTTTATTTTATTTTTATCAATAATTGCTCTTGTAAAGTATTTTCCTATTCACCATTACCTAATGTTCAATCAGCAGGAATTAATGATGGAATATTATTACTTTCTAGCTCATTTGTTATAGATAATCAGTTAAATTGATTATCATCTAATTTAAATAATTCATTTTGGCTAATATCATTATTTTTTAACTTAATATTATTTATATCAGTAAAATCAAAATAATGAGATTTTAATATTACTTTTACATCTTTAAATTCTCAAACTTTATCAGGAGTAGAATGTATTGGATTAGATTTTAATTCAAAATAATAAGGTAATAATATTTTATTATCATCATTTAAACCTTTATTAATTGACATATTTGAATAAATATTATTTGATAACATAATAATTAGTTGTTTAAATATTTTTACTTGCTCTAAATTAATATAATTGGGATAATCTAACTTTCATTGTTTAAATAAATTAGTAATTACATCTTCTGGTTTTTGTCCTTCAAATTTTGCTCTTAATTTAGCAATATCTCAATCTATATTTTTTTGGTCAAATGATACACCATCAAAATTTCTATTATAAGTATATGTATAAGTTAGCATATCTAGTAATACTTTTTGTAAACTATCAATTGGTGGTTTATCATTAATTTCTATTTCAATATTATCAAAATTTTGTGATAATTCAATAACAATATTTCTACTTGGATATGGTGGGTTTGGTTCTCGATGACTATATAATAAATATTGTTCATTCTTTTTCATTTCAAAATCAGCTAATTTTTTCGGTATTGGGGATGGTCCATCATATTTACCAATTTTAGCATATGTTATTTTTGCATTATTAATAATTTCTTTTCTTGTTTCAGTTCCACCACCAATAGCAATTAAATCTAAAACTGATTTTTCTTGTCCTATAAATTGTTTTGCTAAATTTCAAGGTAATATTTGTTCACTAAATCATTGTTGTAATATTCTAACTTTTGGTTGTGTTTCAATAGGCATTGATAATAGCGGAAATGCTATCTTATCTTTGACAAATAACTTTGGGTATACATTCCATATTGTCAACTTCACCAAGTACCTTTATATTGCCGAAAATCATGCTTCTAGGCGCTTTAATTTTTAAACCAGTTACTTTGGTATCTTTATCTAATGGTTTTTGTAACCTGAATTGTAAATATAAATGGGACAGTTTTTTAAAATAATTGTATTAAATCTATTGGTCTTTTATAAGATAGTGATTTTCTGGGTGTAGAATTAATTTGAAATGCTATAGTATTTAAATCTTTTTGTTTATATGAAGATAGATCTGTAGATTTTGGTAAATATCTTCTTAAAATACCATTATTATTTTCATTTAAACCTCTTTGACAAGGTTTACCAGGATCTGCAAAATAAATCTTAACATTACAATTTTTTTCGATTAATTTTCATTTACTAAATTCTTTACCACGATCAAAAGTAATAGTTTTAACTGTTCCTTTTTGTAACTTTGAAATAAATTTTATTATACTTTTTGTAATATTTTCTGATTTATTATTTTTAGTTGCTAAAGGAATTGTGGTTTTTGATCATATATCAGCTAAAGTAATAATAGAACTTTTATGATCTTTACCAATGATAGTATCACCCTCTAAATGACCAAATTCTTCTATATTTTTAATATTAGGAATGATTAAATTTCTTTCATGAATAGACTTACAATTATTAATTCTGCCCCTAGTTTCTTTTTGTTTGTGAGGTTTATTTTTTCCTTTTCTCAATAAGTTATTTTCATCAAAACCCATTCGATTTGTTTTAAACATGTTATATAAAGTTTTTGTTGAAATACTTTTTATTTTATTTTCCTTTAAAAAATTAGCAATTATATCAAGAGCATAATTTTTAGTAATTAACAAATGATTAATAGTATTAATTTCTATTAAAGTTAAAATTATTAATTTTCTACCTGCATTTTGTTTATTTTTTTGAATTTTATTCAATATTTCTAATGGCAATAAGTTTTGATTTAATAATCTACAAACTCTATGTACAGTTGATTTACTATAATCAATGGCTTTTGCTATTTTACGAATCGAAAATCCATAACTTTTATATTCTTTTATTGCTATTATTGATTCAATAGTCAGATACTTATACATTGTGCTAATTCCTTTCTTTTCTTAATTATAGAATTAACACAATTTAATTTTTATATAAGTGTCCTTTTTAATTTTACAATTCAGGTAATTTAATAATAATTGGATAACCATCTCTTGTTTTAAAATCTTTAATTTTAATAATAGTAATACTTTTAGTACTTCTTGTTTTTGGATTTTGATAAAGTTGTGAATAATTATTAATAATATATAAATTATTAATATTATTTTCGGTTAATGGTTCATTAATACTAACTGCATATAACTTAAATTGATTTAATAAATTTATTTCTTGAAATATTAAATTTTTAATATCAGTCATACTATATTCAATTGTATTATCATTAATATTTGTACTTGCTCTTTGATTTAATTGCATAGTAAAGTCTGATGTTTCAACAGCAGTAGTCTTTAATACTTTATCAATATCAATAAAACCGATTTTAATAGTATTTGCTGAAAATTTTAAACTATTATTTTCATTATTTTTAAATAAACGTTCAATTTCATAAATATATATAGTTCTTTTTTTAAATTCATCGTATGCTCTATTAATATCAGGGTCACTAGTAGCTCTCATCATATTAGTAAAGTCATAAGGAATATTATCTATTAAATAATCATTTTCTAATTCTGCTTGATTAAGTTTAATTTGTTTCTGTGGAAACTTGGTTTGTGGTTTGTTGTTGTCCATTGTTCTCTCCTATTAATTGGTTATTTTCGGGATTAAATAGTTTTAATTTAACAGTTAAATTATTAATTTCTTGTTCATCATTAACATTAAATGTTTTACTATTTAATAAATCTTTATCAATTTTTACTAATATTTGAATAAATTTAAGAATATCAATATTAAATTGTCATAATTTTTGTTCAATATAATTAATAGTTGAAATATTTACTGCTGTACTTTCGGGAACTGATTGTTGTGCTGATTTCTTTTGACTTGGTATATGAATACCACAACGTTTAAATATTTCATTAACATTTCAATCGTATATATCAGTTAAATTTTTACCTTTAAAATTACTATTTGTCATATTGATATTTTCGTTTTGTTCATTATTATCTCCACCACTTTTAAATATGTAGTTTTTAGTAACCAAAGTTCTTACTGCTTCTTCTAATGTTGATTGAACATTACCATAAGTTTGACTAAATATAAATTTAGGTGAATTTAAAATGGTATCTAAGAACCTGTTTAGAATCTTTTCGAAAATAATGTAAAATGATTATATATTTTAAAATAAGAGGTATATATGCATAAAAATTATCCAAGTCATGTCACCAAAGAACAATTTGAGAACATAAAATCAATTTTAGAAAATAGCAAAAAGAAAACAAAACCAAGAAGTTTAGATTTATATGAAGTATTTTGTGCAATTTTATATGTATTAAAAAGTGGTTGTCAATGAAGAATGCTACCAAAAAATTTTCCAAAATGACAAACTGTATATTATTATTTTTAAATTTGAAGTAAAAATAATGGTAAAGAACCTAGTGTATTGCAATTAATTTTAAAAAAAATTAGTTAAAAAAGTCCTTTAATTTTGTAGAAAAGTAATGATACATGATAAAGTGTTATTTTTAGATAATTTTTACACTAAATAATGTTACTTTTAACAAATTTTTAATTAAAAATAATATTTTAAGTGTAAATTGATGAATAATTTTTGGTCATCCATACTTTTCTACATAATTAAAAAAAAGTTCGTATCAATAATAATCGCAAAGAACAAACTAGTTTTTGTATAATTGATTCGCAAAGTGTTAAAAATACAGATACTACTGAAAATAAAGGTTATGATGCTGGTAAAAAGATTTCAGGCATAAAACGTCATATTGTTGTTGATTCTCAAGGTTTACCACATGCAATTTACATAACCACAGCAGAAAAAACAGATCGTAATAGCGCTATAATAATGATTGAAAATGAAAAAGAAAATCTTTCTGCAGTTCAAAAAATAATAGTAGATGCTGGTTATACTGGTGAAAAATTTGCTTCTGAAATCAAAACAATCATAAATGCAAATGTTGAAGTGATAAAACGTAATGAATTACATACTTTTGTAGTATTACCAAAAAGATGAATTGTAGAACGAAGCTTTGCTTGATTAGAAAAATACAGAAGATTATGAAAAAATTGTGAAAGAAAACTAAATACTAGTTTACAAATGGTTGTTCTTTCATTTATTTCAGTTTTATTAAAAAGATTCTAAACAGGTTCTAAAACAATTTGTTCATAAATAACATCTAATGCTTTAATTTTATCCATTACTTTATTACAATCTGCTAATTCATTTGCTTTATTTCGCATAATTGCTATTGGAATATAATTAATATTTAGTATTTGTTCTTGTTCTAAATTAGGATTATTACTATATGTTCTGAAATCTAATGGAAATTTTTTTTATTATCACTAATACTATAAATTGTACGATTAATAGTTACTTGTTTATTATTTAATGTATAAACTTCAAATAATCTTACAGTTTGTGCATTTTGTTCATAATTATCATAAAAAATAGTACATTGAATTAATTTACCAGTAATATCATAAACTCTTTGTTGTATGTCAACTACTTGAAAATATAAATTATCATTTGCAATATAAATTAAATAACCACTAATTCCTAATTTACTTAATTTAAAAATAGAATTTCAATTTTTTCTATAAAATTCTTGTTGAATTAAATATTGTTTAATGGTTTCATTATTAATTTCTAATGGAGCATTATATAAATTAGCATTATTTTCTTTTAATTTTGTAGAAAAGTATGGATGACCAAAAATTATTCATCAATTTACACTTAAAATATTATTTTTAATTAAAAATTTGTTAAAAGTAACATTATTTAGTTTAAAAATTCTCTAAAAATAACACTTTATCATGTATCATTACTTTTCTACAAAATTAAAGTTATTTTCTGCTACAAAATCAGTAAAATAAGTTTCATGGTTAAAATCATTAAAACCAAAATAATTTAAAATAGAAGCATGTGTACTTTTATTTTTATTAGTTAAAAATTTTAATTTTTCACTTTGATTATCATTAATATTATTTTTTTCTTTTCTTTTAAATAAACTTAGCATAATATTCACCACCTTTCTTTAAAATATTTGATTAATTTTTAATATAATTTTTACAATAATGAATATAATTAAACATGCTGTTGCAGATGATAATATAACTCCAATTAAACCTAAAATAATTTTTATAATTTTAAAAAACATAATATTAGTCGTGTAATTCTTGTAATTTTCATACATTACCTTTTAAATTACCTTTTTCACTATAAATAGTAATCAATTTAGCATGTTGAACTGATAAAATTACTATATTAACACTATCATTAAAGGTTTGTATTGGTACACCAGCAATTTTGTTATCCGTTATAATAAATTCTTGAATAGTATAAACTGGATTATATATACTTCAAAAATAATAAACTCTATAATGTTTATTAACTATAAAATCATAAGTAATTTGTCAATTATCTCATTTATTTTTTTCTCTTGTTCCTACTTCTTTTCAATTTGAACCACTTGGACTTGGTTGTGGTTGTTTTTCTAATATTTCATTAATTGCTTGTAATAATTTTTTATTTTGAGTTTTTAATATTTTATATTCATTATTTTCTAATAAATCCTTACAAAGTAATGAATTTTCTTCATCATTTAATAAAATTTCATTTGTTTCAATATTATATTTAAAATAATCATTTGAAAATTTTTTGTCTTTTATTTTTTCTTTTAACTCATTAATAGCACCAACAACTGTTTTATTAGTAGTTTCTAAACTAGGAATTTCTTGACTTACAGCATTTATTTGAAATGCAATAGGAAATTGTGATTTTGTATCTTCTAATTTTTTATCAACTTCTGGTTTTGTATAATAATTAGTTGGGTCTAATCCACCACCATTTACAACAGAACAAATAAAAAATTTCAGTTATAATAAGTTTTCGATACTAGAAAAAGGAATAAGAAAAGCATTAAAAACAATTAATAATCAATTAACAATAGAATATGATTTTTATGAATTTAAATTTCAAATTGAATCATTAACTCCAAAACAATTAGAATGATTTACTTCTAATCAAAAGGCAGCATTTACCAAAGAACAAATACAAGTTTTTACAAAAGAACAAAAAAAGCTTTTAATAAACCATTTATACAAACAAGAAATCAACAATTAAATTCAAATTTTAATGTGAATAATATAAATGCTATTTTTGAAACCGAACCATTACCCAAAACAAATAATCCAATAATACCTTCATGATAAAAAGTAATGCCTAAATATTAGGCATTACTTTTTATTGCAATTAAATTATTTTGTTTTTATTTTTTTATAACTAAAATTTCATACTTTTTTTATATAAGAATAAGAATAAGAATTTTAATTAAGTTATAATTAAAATATGAAATTTGATTAAACATTAGAATAATGATTTAATATATTTTAATTAAAATATAGTTATTATTGTTAATTATTTAGTATTAAGAGAGGGAAAAATATATGAACCAAGATTTGCAAAAACTTTTCCATGAAATGGATTTTAATGATGTTAATAATGAATTTAATCATGCTACTATTAAAAAAGTACAATATTTTCATCATAATCAACAAGTAATAATTACCATCAACTTACCTAATTTTCTAACTACTACTACTTTAAAAAGTTTTGAACAACATTTTGAAAAATTACCTGTTTCGAATATTAGTGTCGATTTTAATGTTTCCCTTACTGCTGATGAATCAACTGTATTAACATATTTTCATTATATTAAAACTCATAAATTGCAACTATTAGCTGGCATTTATTATTCTTTACCCGACTCAGCAATTAATTATAAAAATAATATTATTACCATTACTATTCATAATAGTATTGAAGAAAAATTAATAACTAATGAATTTTTACAATTTATTAATTACTTTCAACAATATGGTTTTAAAAAAATTCAATTAAAAACTAAAATAAATAAAGCAGAGCAACCATTTATTAGTTATGAAAATGAATCTAAAACAGAAATTAGCAAAATTACCAACAATTTAAAAACTAAAATTACTAACAATAATGTAAGTAAAAACTTTAGTACCACTACTTATCGCAAAAAAGCAAAAGTTAATTTAGAAATAACAGACCCAACTCATAGCATTAAAGATATCATTGGCGACGAACCCAATATTATTATTAGTGGTAAAGTTTTTAAAATTAATAAATTTTTAACCAAAACTCAAAAATGATTTTATTCATTTTGAATTACTGATTATAGTGATGCAATTACTTGCAAAGCATTTATTAATAGCGATCAACCAGATGAGAAATTTGATAATATTAAAGTTGATGATTGAATAAAAATTAATGCTAATAGTCGTTATGATAATTATAGTAAAGAACAAGTACTATGAATTGATGATTTAATTATTGATTTAAATAATAAAAATGCTAACAATAATGATGATGCTAAAACTAAAAGAATTGAATTTCATACTCATACTAAAATGAGTGCTATGGATGGTATTACTTCAGCAAGTGATTATATCAATCAAGTAGCTAAATGAGGACACCAAGCAATTGGTTTTACTGATCACTTAAATGTACAAGCATACCCAGATATTGCTAATGCCGCTAAAAAACATCCAAACTTAAAAGTAATGTATGGTGTTGAAATGGATTTAATCCCCAATAATATTAGTATTACTAAAAATAATATTAATACATCATTATTAGATTTAGAATACATTGTTCTTGACTTAGAAACAACTGGTTTATCAACCAATTACCACGAAATTATTGAATTTGGTTATACAATTGTTAAAGACAATATGATTTTAAAACAAGATACAATTTTAATTAAACCAAATAATCCCGTACCTGAACATATTACTGAACTTACTAGTATTACCAATGTTATGCTAAAAGATAAACAAACATTACAACAAATATTGCCAACAATTATTGAAATAATTGGCAATAAAACAATAGTTGCTCATAATGCTAACTTTGACTTTGGTTTTTTACAAGCAGCAATGAAACAATTGGGTTTCATGCCTTTAAATAATCCTGTCATTGATACTTTGCAATTATCTAGAGCAATTCTACCACAACTAAAATATTATCGATTAGGTACTATTTGTCGTACTTATGGCATTAAATATGATGATGAAATTGCCCACCGTGCTGATTATGATGCTAATGTATTAGCACAAGTATTTTTAAAAATGTTACAACAATTAAAAACAGAATTTAATTGTATTAATTTACAAGAAATTAATAACTTAATTAATGAACAAATTAATTATAAACTTCGTGGTGAACATATTACTATTTTTGCAAAAAATCAATTAGGTTTAAAAGATTTATATCAATTAGTTTCACTATCTCATACAAAGTATTTTTATAAAACACCAAAAATCATATCAGAAGCAATTAATGAAAATAGAAAAGAATTATTAATTGGTAGTAGTTGTATAAATGGTGCTGTTTTTGAAACAGCATTAAATAAAAGTGAAGAAGAACTAATTAAAATAATGAAATGATTTGATTTTATTGAAATCCAACCACCTTCTGTTTATAAACACTTAATACAGTTAGGAAATATTACTAAAGAACAATTACATGATACTATTAAAAAAATTATTAATAATGCTCTTAAATTAAATAAATTAGTAATTGCTACTAGCGATGCCCACTATTTACATCCCCATGAAAAAATGTATCGTGATGTTATTATTAATAGCAAAGCAATTGGCGGTTTGTTACACCCATTATTTGATCGTAAAGGTAAAGTTACATCATATCCCGATCAACATTTAAGAACTACTAATCAAATGTTAACAGAATTTAACTTTTTAGATGACCCTAATTTAATTAATGATATTGTTATTAATAATCCTTTGCAATTAGCTAAACAATTTGAAATGATTAAACCAATTAAAGATGGATTATTTACACCAAGTATTGTTAATGTTGATACTAAATTACGTAATCTTTGTTATGAACAAGCATGAAATCGTTACGGTAATCCATTACCAACATATGTAGAAAAACGTTTAACTCGTGAATTAGATGCAATTATTACTCATGGTTTTGCTGTTGTTTATTGAATTGCACACAAATTAGTAGAAAAATCTTTACAAGATGGTTATCTTGTTGGTAGTCGTGGCTCAGTTGGTTCATCTTTAGTAGCTACTTTTGCTAATATTACTGAGGTTAACCCACTACAACCACACTATTTATGTCCACAATGTAAAACTAGTGAATTTATTAGTAATGGTTCTTATAAATGTGGTTATGATTTACCAAAAAAAATGTGTTCACAATGCAATATTGATTTAATTACTGATGGTCATGATATTCCTTTTGAAACATTCTTAGGATTTGATGGTGATAAAACACCTGATATTGATTTAAACTTTTCTGGTGAATATCAAAATAAAGCTCATGATTTTACTAAAGAAATGTTTGGTGAAGAAAATGTTTTTCGTGCTGGAACAATTTCAACAATTGCCAATAAAACAGCTTATGGTTATGTTAAAGCTTATGCAGAAAAAATTGGTCAATCAGATATGCGTGCAGCAAAACTAGAGTTACTAAGTCAAGGATGTGTTGGTATTAAAAGAACAACCGGTCAACATCCTGGTGGTATTATTGTTGTACCAAAAGAATATAATATTAACGATTTTACACCAATTAATTTTCCAGCTGATGATACTAGTTCTACATGAAAAACTACCCACTTTGATTTTAATGCTATTCATGATAATTTATTAAAATTAGATATTCTAGGTCACGTTGATCCAACAGCATTAAAAATGTTAGAAAATTTAACTGGTATTGATCCAAAAACTATTCCTAATCAAGATGAAAAAGTTTTATCATTATTTTCTAATTTAAGTGCCTTAAATATTACTAGTGATGATTTACTTGGCGAAAAAACAGGAGCAATTGGTATCCCTGAATTTGGTACTGGTTTTGTTCGTAAAATGTTAAGTGATACATTACCTACTTCATTTTCTGAATTAGTACAAATATCTGGTTTATCACATGGTACTGATGTTTGATTAAATAATGCTGATGAATTAATTTCACAACAAGGTTTAAAACTAAAAGATGTAATTGGTTGTCGTGATGATATTATGACTTATTTAGTATATCAAGGCTTACCAGCAAAAATTGCCTTTAACATTATGGAATATGTCCGTAAAGGAAAAGGCATTAAACAAGAATATGAAAAGTTAATGCAAGAAAAGAAAGTTCCTAATTGATACATTCAATCTTGCAAAAAAATTAAATATATGTTTCCTAAAGCACACGCTACTGCTTATGTATTAATGGCATGAAGAGTAGCTTGATTTAAAGTTTATTATCCACATGAATATTATGCTACTTATTTTACAACAAGATGTGAAATTTTTGATATTAAAACTATGTTACAAGGTATTGGTGCTATTACTAATAAATTAAAAGATATTAATAACAGATTAAGAAAAAATGATGGTCAAAAAAATACAGTTACTACTAAAGAAAAAGATTTAATCCCATTATTAGAAGTAGCATTAGAAATGAATGCTAGAAATATTAAATTTAGCAATATTAGTTTAGAACATTCTGATGCTAAACTTTTTCAAGTTAAAATAATAAAAGGTGAAAAACAAATTTTACCACCTTTTATTACTTTAGATGGATTGGGTGAAATTGTGGCTAATTCAATTGTTAAAGCAAGGAGTGAACAATCAATTACTTCAAAAAATGATTTACAACTACGAACTAATATTACTAAAACTAATTATCAACTATTAAATGAGTTAGGAGTATTAGAACATTTAGAAGAAAATACACAATTAATGTTAGAATTATAATACAAAGAAAAAAAGAAAAGATGTGGGATTATTATGTATAAATTAAGTAACAAAGCCAACTTTTATATACGTTTATCTGCATTAATAATGATAATTTTATTTTTAATTATTGATTTAATTAGTGCAATATATTATCCAATGGCAAAATTTAAACCTTTAGGTTATGGTGAACGAGCAAGCAACTATTACGCTTTTTTTACGACTGAAAGTAACTATATGGTTGTTATTTACTTTTGCGTTTATTTATTTGACTCTTATTTTCGTGGTACTAAACCAAGTTTTCAAACTCGATTGGCAGTAACTGTTTATATCACTATTACGATGTTAGTATTTTGAATAGGAATTTTTACTGCTGAACAAGATCCAAAACAATACAGTGCTTATAATTGAATTGCAACATTAATTTTACACTTATTAATGCCAATAATTATGATTACTAGCTTTATTGTTACGTCAGGTCATCAATATATTAATATGAAACAACAACATAAAATATATTTATGATTAATTGTTATTTATCCAGCAATTTATTGTATTGTTATTCTAATTAGAGGTCATTTACGTTATTTAGATTATCAAGATACTATCAGTAAAGGCTTAGTCCCTCATCCACCAAGAGATACATGATATCCATATTTTTTCTTTGATTATTCAAATGGCGAATATGGATGATTAATCGCTGCTAGCGCTGTTGTTTTTGTTTTTGGTTTAGTTTTCAGTTTACAATATTTTTATATTTGAATTAATAACTTAATGTTCAAACGTTATCAAACTTCTGAACATCGTTTATATGATTTTTATCAAAAAATATTACGTCAACTTAATAAAAAAAAGAAAAGCAAAATTAAAAAGAAAAGTTAGGTGATTGTAATTGAAAATTAACTTGAAAACAATGTTAAAACATGCACAAATTAACAAATACGCAATCCCAAGTTTTAACTTTGATAATTTAGAAATGTTAATTGCAATTACTAATGCAGCCGAAAAACAAAAAGCACCAATATGTTTAATGATAACACCTAACACTATTAATTGTATTGATTTAAAATATGTACTTGCTATTACTAACAATGTTATTAATCGTGCAAAAGTACCAATTTTTTTACAACTAGACCACTGTCTTGATCCACACTTTATTAAAACTAAAATTACATCTGATTTTAGTTCAGTTATGTTAAATTACAGTAACTATCCAATTAAAGAAAATATTGAAAAAACTAAAGATATTGTTCATTTTGCTGCTCCTTTGGGTATTGTTGTTGAATCAGAGATTTTTTACAATAATACAAAAGGAGATATTATTTTTAATTATGTAGAAAAGTATGGATGACCAAAAATTATTCATCAATTTACACTTAAAATATTATTTTTAATTAAAAATTTGTTAAAAATAACATTATTTATTGTAAAAATTCTCTAAAAATAACACTTTATCATGTATCATTACTTTTCTACAAAATTAAAGGATATTACTAATGATATTAATTTAATTGAACAAGCAATACTATTTAGAAATAAAACTAATATTAATGGTCTTGTATTTACTGCTATCAATAGTCATCATCAAGATAATAAACAAGATTTAAAAATTTCTCTAATTAAAGAAATTGCTATTAAAATGCCTGAAATTTTTTTAGTATTACATGATAATGTTACTATTAATAATGAACAATTAACTCTAGCAATTAAAGCTGGTATTACTAAAGTTAATATTAGCAGTGATTTAAGAAAGATTTATGTTGAAAGTCTAAAAAAAAGTTTGCAAACTAACTCTAATTTATCTAATATTAATACTTTAAGAGAAAATGCAATGATAGCTATTCAGAAATTTGTTGAAGAAAAAATAATTCTCTTAGGAGCAAATAATCGATATAAATTTTAGTTTTTATACTTATAGATTTTATTTCAAAATAAAATAAAAAGTAAACAATATTGCTTACTTAAAATAGTTACTATTTTATTTTTTTAAAACCTGAATTGTAAAATTAAAAAGGACACTTATATAAAAATTAAATTATGTTAATTCTATAATTAAGAAAAGAAAGGAATTAGCACAATGTATAAGTATCTGACTATTGAATCAATAATAGCAATAAAAGAATATAAAAGTTATGGATTTTCGATTCGTAAAATAGCAAAAGCCATTGATTATAGTAAATCAACTGTACATAGAGTTTGTAGATTATTAAATCAAAACTTATTGCCATTAGAAATATTGAATAAAATTCAAAAAAATAAACAAAATGCAGGTAGAAAATTAATAATTTTAACTTTAATAGAAATTAATACTATTAATCATTTGTTAATTACTAAAAATTATGCTCTTGATATAATTGCTAATTTTTTAAAGGAAAATAAAATAAAAAGTATTTCAACAAAAACTTTATATAACATGTTTAAAACAAATCGAATGGGTTTTGATGAAAATAACTTATTGAGAAAAGGAAAAAATAAACCTCACAAACAAAAAGAAACTAGGGGCAGAATTAATAATTGTAAGTCTATTCATGAAAGAAATTTAATCATTTCTAATATTAAAAATATAGAAGAATTTGGTCATTTAGAGGGTGATACTATCATTGGTAAAGATCATAAAAGTTCTATTATTACTTTAGCTGATATATGATCAAAAACCACAATTCCTTTAGCAACTAAAAATAATAAATCAGAAAATATTACAAAAAGTATAATAAAATTTATTTCAAAGTTACAAAAAGGAACAGTTAAAACTATTACTTTTGATCGTGGTAAAGAATTTAGTAAATGAAAATTAATCGAAAAAAATTGTAATGTTAAGATTTATTTTGCAGATCCTGGTAAACCTTGTCAAAGAGGTTTAAATGAAAATAATAATGGTATTTTAAGAAGATATTTACCAAAATCTACAGATCTATCTTTTAATTTTGTAGAAAAGTAGTGGTAAAATAAAAAAAGTCATCAACTTGACTTAAAATTTGATTTTATTAAATTTTGGGATTTATTTTTTTTACAAACTGAAATATAACACATTGGATTTTTGATAAGGGGTTAATCCTTTAATTTTGTAGAAAAGTAATGATACATGATAAAGTGTTATTTTTAGAGAATTTTTACACTAAATAATGTTACTTTTAACAAATTTTTAATTAAAAATAATATTTTAAGTGTAAATTGATGAATAATTTTTGGTCATCCATACTTTTCTACATAATTAAAAGGTTAATCCGTAGTGTTGATATTTTCATTTCCATAAATTGAGGTAATTTTGAATATTGGTAAATCCAATGCCATGGTAATGAGTAATAAATTCTTTTAAACTTGATTGTATTTTACTGACATTACTTAATTTTTTATAATTTAATTCTTTATTTTCTTTTGATTTAAACTGCTGGATAGTGGATTTAGTTTGTTTAGCTACTGTATCATATAATACTTGCATATCACAAACTATAATTGAATTTTCTTCGATAAGTTTCGATGTTAAGTTTTCTTGTACTCATTTTTTATTTAATCTTTTAGTATTTGTTGTTTGAGCATAGATATTTCGGTTTTCATCAATTGCCATTTGAATACAACAATTTAAATCTTTAGCATTTTCTTCAATTCATTGTTTTCTTGGATCATTTGGATCTTTAAAGTTTCCTTTATGAATTTCTTTGATAAAAGTTTCGTCAACTTCAATTCTAGCTTTTAATTTTACAAATTGATTTTGTGTTTTTACTAATTGTGTTGATTTCATAAATTTTTGACGATTAAATCAGGCAGTTTTATTTGTAGTATTAATAAATTGAGAAATAATGTAAGCAGATTGACCTAAAGTAGCTATTTGTATCAATAAATCTCATTGATCATGAGATAAATGACTTCAATAAAAATAATGATTTTTAAAAGCATGAAAAGTAATATTACAACTTTTACATTTATATCTTTGCTTATAATCTTTACTACCATATTTAGTACACAAAAAAGAACTACAATCTGGACATTGAATCCCTTTCTCTTTGAATTTTTGTTCGACTGCTTCAAATTTTTCTTTTTTCTCAATTTGTTTAATTCTAGTTTTATTTTCTCTAAAAATCTCAATAAAATCTTTATCAGACAAATTATTTAAAATTTCTTTTACTGTATTTTTATTCATTTAAAATCACCTCTTTAATATTAAAAATACCATATAAAAATATATTTTTGCTAATTTTACTAATACCACTACTTTTCTACAAAATTAAAGGATCTATCTTCATATAAACAAAAAGATTTAAATACTATAGCATTTCAAATTAATTCTACACCCAGAAAATCACTATCTTATAAAAGACCAATAGATTTAATACAATTATTTTAAAAAACTGTCCCATTTATATTTACAATTCAGGAAATATAAATAATTAAGAAAATTGCTCAAAACTTTTTCATTCAAATTTATTATCCTATTTATAATAGGATTTTATTATAAAGTAAAGATTAAAAAAATATATCTTTAATAGTAATAGCAATAAAGATAACTAAAAATAATATAGCTCCAGCAATACTGACAATAATTTTATATTTTTCATTTAATTTTTTTCTTGTTACCGCTTCAACTGCATTTTCAACAAATTTATAACCATCCAATGGCGGAATTGGTAACATATTTAATAAAAATAAATTAGATGATAATAATGCTGCTCAACGAAAATATGTACTTGCTGCTTGTGTTGATGATAAATCAGGATTTAAAAAACTATTAGTTGATTTAACAATACCAACAGGTCCTGATAAATTTTGTCAATGAAAAGTAACTAATTGTCCTAATGCTTGTAAAAGACTGTAACTATCTTTAAAAGTATCAATGATACCATTACTAATAACTTGCCCTGCATTTAAATAATAACTACCTTGACTAACACCAATGAATAGTACCCCTTTTTGTTCTACAGGTTTAAAAGTAACAGTTTTATCATCTTTATTATCAAAAGTAATTTCATAATCAGCAATAACTGTACCATTAGTAGTCTTTTTATTATATTTACTTAATCATGTTTGTAAATCATAATATGATTTAATTGATTGTTTAGATTCAATATCACCAGTATTATAAATACCAGTAATAGCATCAGTATCTAAAATTGGTAAACTTGGATTATCTTTATTATATTTTTGAACAGCTTCATATAATGGTCCTGTTGTTGCATAGGTTGGTGGCAAGTTAGGATCATATTTATGTGGATAAATTCCATATCCAATCATTAATAAAATAAAAGCTAATAATAAATTCATTAGTGCAGGTGCACTAATGAAAGCTGCTTTTTTACCACGTTGCAAGTTTTCCATCATTCGTTTACTATCAATTACTTCATCTTCTCGTCCCTTAGGAGCATCAGCAATTTCTGAAGCAATAGAAACATAACCACCCAATGGTAATAGTCTTAAAGTATAACGTGTTTCTTTTTTACCTCACTGCAAAAGTTTTGGTCCCATACCAATAGCAAATTCATATACATATGCTCCTGATAATTTAGCAATTACAAAATGAGCAAATTCATGCAAGGTAATTAAAAATAATATTGTAAATAAACCAATTAAAATGGCTAAAAATATATACATAACTTCATCCTTAAATTTTATATATTAAGCAATAGCTGCTAGAGTAATTAGAGAACCAAAAATAACTACTGTTGAAAATGAATCTAAACGATCTAATAATCCTCCATGTCCAAGTAGAATATTTGAAAAA
Organism: Spiroplasma endosymbiont of Amphimallon solstitiale; assembly: GCF_964030965.1. GTDB lineage: Bacteria > Bacillota_I > Bacilli_A > Mycoplasmatales > VBWQ01 > Spiroplasma_E. The sequence goes on along the minus strand of NZ_OZ034999.1, from coordinate 1,054,730 downwards.
TCCTTAACATGATAATTACGTTTCAAATAAGAAAATAATAAATCACCCATTTGACTAGCAATTGAAAGAATAAAACTAGTAGCAAGATAAGCAATATAGATCGGTGCTTTACTATTAACTTCTAAAAAAGGTAATGGATTATAATTACTTGTTTCTAAAAAAACAGTTACTGTTATCATACTTAAAATAACTGCTGTTATTAAACCAGTAATAGCACCTTCTCAAGTTTTATTTGGTGATACACTTGGTGCCATTTTTGTTTTACCATAAATTATACCACCAATAAAAGCACCAACATCATTAGACATAACAATAATGAATAAAAACAATAATGTTGGTCATCCTAGTTTTGAAAGTTTAATTTCTGATAACATTAAAAAATTAACAGCTTTAACAACAAACACTAAATAAATAATTCAAGTAAAAATAAAAATGACATCACTTAATTGAAAATTTTTACTTCGTCAAGCAATTAAAATAAAAATACAAATGAAAAATAATAAAGTTAATAAAGTCATTCAAGTTTCAAATCAATAATGATTATAAATATATGGACCAAAAGTTTCTTTACCAAGCGGAACTCATAAAAGTATGACTCCTGTTAAAATTATAGAAATTTTAAGTACAATTGATCAATTTGATTCTTTTTTTAAATTAATAATTTCTCATAAACAACCAATAAAAATTAAAGTATTAATTATCATAAATGTATAGGCTGATCACTGTGGTTTATTACCAAAAATTGGTTCTAAATAAACTGCCCCAATAAACATTCATAATACACCACAAGCAATTAACATAAAGCTTGTAAGAATACGATTTCGATAGGTTCTAAAAAAATTACTAAGTTTTGCAAAAAAAGAAACTTTAGATTTTATATTTTCTTTATTTATTATCTTTTTTTTCACAATATTTAACCCCTAACTATTTATTGCTTTATTGCTAAATTTTCATTAAATCGGCTTTTTTATTGTTTTCTATTAATACAAGTTCTTTAATTTTACTATCAGTTAAATCTTGAATTGTAGTTTCTGCATGCTTTTCTTGATCTTCTGGTAATTTTATTTTTTTCAGATTTTGAACAGCATCACGTCGACAATTACGGATTTTAACTTTATATTCTTCAGTTTTTTTACTCAAATCTTTAACTAAAGATTTACGAACGTCTTCTGTTAATTGTGGGAAAATTAAACGTATATTCTCTGCTTCGCTTTTAATTTGTAATTTCAAATCAGCTTTTGTAACAGCTTCTGTAATGTCTTTAATTAAACTACGATCATATGGTTTAATTAATAATTGATGTGCTTCTGCTACTTTAACTTGGGCAATATTACTTAAACTATCAACACCACCATAACATCTAACATTAATTCCTTCTAAGATATTAGGATTAGCTCTTCCGGTGCGAATTTTGTTAATTTCATTTTTATAACGTAAAATTATTTCATTCATCAGATTTGTGGCTTCTAAAATAATAAGTTCCATATTTGTTTTCCTCCTAGTTAATAATTTTAAGTTGTTTTTAAATCAAACTATAAAAATTATATAATAATTTTTATTAAAACCAATGGAAAACTATTTAAAAAAATAAAAAACATCATTAATTAATGATGTTTTTTTATTAATATCTTTGGATTTTATTTTCATCATTGTTCAAATCAACTAATATAAAAATACCACCAATAATACCTAATGCAGCACCAAAGATAATTCCTAATATTGCTAAAGCAATTTTTTGATCAGTAGTCGCTTCACCTTTACTTACTTTTTTGTATAAAATAAAACCGGGTATTGTTCATAATAAAGGAATTATAAATATTGATTCTAAAATAAAAACAATAAATATTAATATACTTCCTGCTTTTAACATATTTTTTTCTCCTTCTTTAATTTTTATAATTAATAATATCACTTAATAAAATTGAAAGATACAATTGTGTCTTCATTTAAAGTTTAGTTTTTTAACTTATCAATGTTATCACTTTAATTACTATTGATTTCAAATGTCTAATTATTAATAATTTTCATTTATATTAATAGTAACAAAAAAATATGATAATTAACAATAACTGTCATTATATTTTTTAAAATATTTAATGATTTAAACAGTTGGTGGTATACCACAATCTATTCTAGGTAAAAGATGAACATCACCAAAATATATTGCTAAATAAACTTTTAAATTTCTAAAATTTCCTGTTACTAATGGACCATCATCAAATCTAGCATGGAACTGGGTACTAACATTTGTATTCAATATTTGAACTAGAGAATCAAATTGTTTTTGTTTACTTTCTGAATTTATTACTAATTTAAAATCAGCAACAGACTCACCTTGTTTAAATCCTTGCGCAGCAGTTAATTTTAAACCATTTTTATCACTAATAAGTTCAGTAATAACTATCTTTGAAATGTTTAATCCATCATTTTTAGCAGTATTGATAGTATAAGATTTTACTAACTATCATCATCTTTGCTTATAATATCAATTTGACAAGTACCAACAAGAACTTTAAAATCAGTTCCTGTATTATTTTCTTCAGTTTTACCTGCTTCAGTACTTGTAACTTTTGCAGATAAGGTAGTAATTTTTAACATCATCAGGTGAATATTCTTCATTTTCACTACCACTTGTAATTCCTAATTCTTTCAAAAATGCTGCAGCATCAGCATCTTTTGCTTGATTTGGATTTCTAATTTCGTTTGCGTTTAATAAACTGTTTTTAAAATTAGTCATCATAATTTTTGTGTCATCAGCCTCAATTGAATACTTTTCTTTACCAGTAGTTTCATCCTTCTTTAATTCTTGATTAATTAAACTTGTATTTTCGTCACTATATCAGCCTAATAATTTTGCATATTTACCATTTAATATTGGTGCTTTTGTTTCAAAATCACAGGCAACAATTGAACTTGCTACAGTTGTAATTAAAGCAGTAGCAGCCATTAATCGTAATAATGTTTTTATATTTTTCATATAATGTTTTCTCCCCTTTTAGATAATTTTCTAAAAAATATAAATTATTTTCTGCTATTTATTATATATTCTTCTTAAATTGAAATTATTTTTATAATTTTAATTACTAATAGTAGTATTTTTTTAAATGATAAAAAGTTATAATAAAATTAACATTTAAAGAAAAAAGAATATAAATTAAAAAAGATTGCAATTGCAATCTTTTAAAATATTTAATGATTAAGCAGGCATTTTGTCAACTTTAAAACTTACTACCTTTACTTCAACAAACATTACTCTTAAAAATACATCAGTAGTAGTATCATTAGGGTACTTGTTTATAGCAGTTCCACCATCAGTAGTAGATCAAACTAATTTTTGACCACCAATTAACTTAACTAAAGAATCATATAGATTTTTTTCTTTAGTTTTTCCATCAGCTCAAGGCAAAGATGTAAGAACATTTCCATCTTTTTTAAAATTGTTTGCAGAAGTCAATGCTAAATTGTTCTTTACAACAATTGCTGCTACTGCAGTAGGAACACCTAATGTATCCTTCTTAACAGTATTAATAGTATATTTTTTACAGATTTGGCATCCTCTCCGGTTGCCTTATCCATAATGTTAATTTGACAAGTACCAGCAGCTACATTAAAATCAGTTTTTCCACTATTTGCTTCAATTTTACCTGATTCAGTACTTTCAACTTTTGCAGATAAAGCAGTAATCTTTTTAACATCATCAGCTGAATAAAACTTCTTGCTATCACGTGTAAATCCTAAATCTTTTAAAAAGGCTGCAGCATCATCACTTACTGCTTGAAATTTATCAGAATCAGTACCAGTACCTGCTTTTAATAATTTTTCATTAAATTTAGTTGCTGTGATTTTTGTATTATCAGTAGCAACAATAGCAATTGAATAATTTTCTTTACCAGCAGTTTCATCCTTTTTTAGTTCTTGATTAATTGTACTTGTATTTTCATCACTATATCATCCTAATAATTTTGCATATTTGCCATCTAATGTTGGCGCTTTTGTTTGAGTTCCACATGCAACAACTGAACTTGCTGCAACTGTTGTTAAAGCAGCAGCACCCATTAGTCGTAGTAATGTTTTCATGTTTCTCATATTGTTTTTCCCCCTTAGATATTTTTTCTGAAAAATATAAACTATTTTCTGCTCTTAATTATACATTCTTTTTTATTTGGTGCTCTTTTTATAATATTTTTCATTATTAAGTGTTATTTTGATTTTTTTAAGAAAATAATTTTAAAAATGTTAGGATTAAATTGTTCATTAACTGAACATTCTTATTATTTTTTATATATACTCTACAGTACTTCCAAGATTATTGAGTAATATAATGTAAAAAGACCTGAAAATCTTTCAGGTTTTTTTATATCCTGAATTGTAAATATAAATGGGACAGTTTTTTAAAATAATTGTATTAAATCTATTGGTCTTTTATAAGATAGTGATTTTCTGGGTGTAGAATTAATTTGAAATGCTATAGTATTTAAATCTTTTTGTTTATATGAAGATAGATCTGTAGATTTTGGTAAATATCTTCTTAAAATACCATTATTATTTTCATTTAAACCTCTTTGACAAGGTTTACCAGGATCTGCAAAATAAATCTTAACATTACAATTTTTTTCGATTAATTTTCATTTACTAAATTCTTTACCACGATCAAAAGTAATAGTTTTAACTGTTCCTTTTTGTAACTTTGAAATAAATTTTATTATACTTTTTGTAATATTTTCTGATTTATTATTTTTAGTTGCTAAAGGAATTGTGGTTTTTGATCATATATCAGCTAAAGTAATAATAGAACTTTTATGATCTTTACCAATGATAGTATCACCCTCTAAATGACCAAATTCTTCTATATTTTTAATATTAGGAATGATTAAATTTCTTTCATGAATAGACTTACAATTATTAATTCTGCCCCTAGTTTCTTTTTGTTTGTGAGGTTTATTTTTTCCTTTTCTCAATAAGTTATTTTCATCAAAACCCATTCGATTTGTTTTAAACATGTTATATAAAGTTTTTGTTGAAATACTTTTTATTTTATTTTCCTTTAAAAAATTAGCAATTATATCAAGAGCATAATTTTTAGTAATTAACAAATGATTAATAGTATTAATTTCTATTAAAGTTAAAATTATTAATTTTCTACCTGCATTTTGTTTATTTTTTTGAATTTTATTCAATATTTCTAATGGTAATAAGTTTTGATTTAATAATCTACAAACTCTATGTACAGTTGATTTACTATAATCAATGGCTTTTGCTATTTTACGAATCGAAAATCCATAACTTTTATATTCTTTTATTGCTATTATTGATTCAATAGTCAGATACTTATACATTGTACTAATTCCTTTCTTTTCTTAATTATAGAATTAACACAATTTAATTTTTATATAAGTGTCCTTTTTAATTTTACAATTCAGGAAGTTACTATTTTCAGTAATTTGTAAATTATTTTGAACAAATACTACAAGGCTAAAAAATTTAAATTGTTTTAAATTAATGTTTTCTTTTTTTAAAAGATACAGAATAGTTCTAACATGACTTCTATTTTGATAAAGAGGTGATGGAATAAATTCTTGTCTTTCACCATGATATTGGATTCAATTTTTTTTAAAATAATCTCCATAAGTTTTTAAAGATCAATTTTTAGTCTCAATTATAAAAATACAACTATTTAAAATTAATAAATGATCAATTTGATTAATTTTTCCTTCAATAGATGGTAAATATAAATTGTTAAATAATTGTAAATCTTCTTCATTAAACATACTTATTATTTTTTATTTAACCTGAATTGTAAAATTAAAAAGGACACTTATATAAAAATTAAATTGTGTTAATTCTATAATTAAGAAAAGAAAGGAATTAGCACAATGTATAAGTATCTGACTATTGAATCAATAATAGCAATAAAAGAATATAAAAGTTATGGATTTTCGATTCGTAAAATAGCAAAAGCCATTGATTATAGTAAATCAACTGTACATAGAGTTTGTAGATTATTAAATCAAAACTTATTACCATTAGAAATATTGAATAAAATTCAAAAAAATAAACAAAATGCAGGTAGAAAATTAATAATTTTAACTTTAATAGAAATTAATACTATTAATCATTTGTTAATTACTAAAAATTATGCTCTTGATATAATTGCTAATTTTTTAAAGGAAAATAAAATAAAAAGTATTTCAACAAAAACTTTATATAACATGTTTAAAACAAATCGAATGGGTTTTGATGAAAATAACTTATTGAGAAAAGGAAAAAATAAACCTCACAAACAAAAAGAAACTAGGGGCAGAATTAATAATTGTAAGTCTATTCATGAAAGAAATTTAATCATTCCTAATATTAAAAATATAGAAGAATTTGGTCATTTAGAGGGTGATACTATCATTGGTAAAGATCATAAAAGTTCTATTATTACTTTAGCTGATATATGATCAAAAACCACAATTCCTTTAGCAACTAAAAATAATAAATCAGAAAATATTACAAAAAGTATAATAAAATTTATTTCAAAGTTACAAAAAGGAACAGTTAAAACTATTACTTTTGATCGTGGTAAAGAATTTAGTAAATGAAAATTAATCGAAAAAAATTGTAATTTTAAGATTTATTTTGCAGATCCTGGTAAACCTTGTCAAAGAGGTTTAAATGAAAATAATAATGGTATTTTAAGAAGATATTTACCAAAATCTACAGATCTATCTTCATATAAACAAAAAGATTTAAATACTATAGCATTTCAAATTAATTCTACACCCAGAAAATCACTATCTTATAAAAGACCAATAGATTTAATACAATTATTTTAAAAAACTGTCCCATTTATATTTACAATTCAGGAATGAAAAAAAATCCCAAGATAAATATCCGCGTCAATCAGCAACTTTAAAAGCAACAGATAATATTAATAGCACTTATGTTAATGATTTATTATGAACAAATGATAATTTAAGTCGAGAAAATACAATTGCCTCATCAATTTGATTTAAAATAGTGGTTTATACTAGTTTTAATAAATATATAGTATTAAGATATCAATTTATTGTAACTTTTCCATTTAGTAGAGGATTACCTCTTGCTAAAACTAATACCAATTGAAACTTACAAACTACGTCATTGGTAATAAATCCAAAAAGTTCAACTTAGAAAGGTGGTGGTAATTATGTTAAATGAAAATGAAATGAAAGAAGGTAATAATATGGAAGAAAAAGATAAAAATGAAGAACAAGAAAATGAATTAAAAACAGTAGAAAGTGAATCAAAAACCGAAGAAAATGAATTAAAAACAGTAGAAAGTGAATCAAAGGAACCAGAAACTGAAGAAACTAAAGAACCGACTTTAGAAGATAAATATAAAGAATTAGAAGAAAAATATAATGCTTTATATAAAGAAAAAACCTTTAATTTTGTAGAAAAGTAATGATACATGATAAAGTGTTATTTTTAGAGAATTTTTACACTAAATAATGTTACTTTTAACAAATTTTTAATTAAAAATAATATTTTAAGTGTAAATTGATGAATAATTTTTGGTCATCCATACTTTTCTACATAATTAAAAGAAAAAACTTTTAATTATGTAGAAAAGTAGTGGTAAAATAAAAAAAGTCATCAACTTGACTTAAAATTTGATTTTATTAAATTTTGGGATTTATTTTTTTTACAAACTGAAATATAACACATTGGATTTTTGATAAGGGGTTAATCCGTAGTGTTGATATTTTCATTTCCATAAATTGAGGTAATTTTGAATATTGGTAAATCCAATGCCATGGTAATGAGTAATAAATTCTTTTAAACTTGATTGTATTTTACTGACATTACTTAATTTTTTATAATTTAATTCTTTATTTTCTTTTGATTTAAACTGCTGGATAGTGGATTTAGTTTGTTTAGCTACTGTATCATATAATACTTGCATATCACAAACTATAATTGAATTTTCTTCGATAAGTTTCGATGTTAAGTTTTCTTGTACTCATTTTTTATTTAATCTTTTAGTATTTGTTGTTTGAGCATAGATATTTCGGTTTTCATCAATTGCCATTTGAATACAACAATTTAAATCTTTAGCATTTTCTTCAATTCATTGTTTTCTTGGATCATTTGGATCTTTAAAGTTTCCTTTATGAATTTCTTTGATAAAAGTTTCGTCAATTTCAATTCTAGCTTTTAATTTTACAAATTGATTTTGTGTTTTTACTAATTGTGTTGATTTCATAAATTTTTGACGATTAAATCAGGCAGTTTTATTTGTAGTATTAATAAATTGAGAAATAATGTAAGCAGATTGACCTAAAGTAGCTATTTGTATCAATAAATCTCATTGATCATGAGATAAATGACTTCAATAAAAATAATGATTTTTAAAAGCATGAAAAGTAATATTACAACTTTTACATTTATATCTTTGCTTATAATCTTTACTACCATATTTAGTACACAAAAAAGAACTACAATCTGGACATTGAATCCCTTTCTCTTTGAATTTTTGTTCGACTGCTTCAAATTTTTCTTTTTTCTCAATTTGTTTAATTCTAGTTTTATTTTCTCTAAAAATCTCAATAAAATCTTTATCAGACAAATTATTTAAAATTTCTTTTACTGTATTTTTATTCATTTAAAATCACCTCTTTAATATTAAAAATACCATATAAAAATATATTTTTGCTAATTTTACTAATACCACTACTTTTCTACAAAATTAAAGGAAAAAAACTGATAAAGATAGAGAAATTAGACATAGTGAAAGTTATAAAAAATATGATTTATCACAAGAAAATATTAATTTATTAAAAAGATATCTTGGAGATAAAGAAGATATTGATGAAGAATTATCAAATTTAAATAAAGATTTTCCACATTTATTTAAAAATAATAAAGATACAAATATTAGTTCTTCTTTAGATATAAAAGATAAAACTAAAGAAGATAAATCAAAAGAAGTAGATACTAGTAAATTAGGAATGGTAGGTGGTTAATATGACAATAAAAGAATTTAATAAAAAATATGAAAATATTAAAAGTAATTATCCCGATATTTTTAAGATTACTAGAAGTAGTAAAATGGAATTATTAGAAGATTATAATATTGCAAAACTTATTATTGAGTATAAAGCAAGTAATATTGATTTAGAAAAACTAATTAATTTTCAAAAACAAGTATTAAATGATTTAAAACAAATTAAAGGAGAATAAAAATGGCAATTATTACAACACAATCAACAACAATTAATGACCCTAGTACACCTAGTGGTAAAGCAGATTTATCAGTAAAATATCTTAAAAATTTAAAAGTTTTATTATCAAAAAGAGTTGCATTAATTAATGCAACAGTAGAAAATAGAGAACAATTAGATGCTGGTACTGCTATTTATGATGTTACAAAAGGCAATGTTTAGTAATCTGTGTAACTTACAAAAATAACTATGTTTAATTAATTCTAGTAAATATAATTAAATGACTAGAAAGAGTGAGTTACAGATGGCTAAAAAACAAAATATTAATAATAATGATCCAATATCAAAAGCAGTAGATTTATTATTAGAAAATACTGAAGATTTAACAACAGTTTTTAAAGAAGGGGGTTTATATAAAGAATTAACAAAACGTTTAGTTGAAAAAATGTTGAATTCTGAAATGCAAAATTATTTAGGATACCTGAATTGTAAAATTAAAAAGGACACTTATATAAAAATTAAATTGTGTTAATTCTATAATTAAGAAAAGAAAGGAATTAGCACAATGTACAAGTATCTGACTATTGAATCAATAATAGCAATAAAAGAATATAAAAGTTATGGATTTTCGATTCGTAAAATAGCAAAAGCCATTGATTATAGTAAATCAACTGTACATAGAGTTTGTAGATTATTAAATCAAAACTTATTACCATTAGAAATATTGAATAAAATTCAAAAAAATAAACAAAATGCAGGTAGAAAATTGAGGCTTTTTAGAAATCTGTGTATCTTTGTTTTACAAAGTACTAGTTCAGATTAATTCTGTCTTCAAATTTTATCATAAAATGAGCAATTGCTGTATTTCAATTTTGAATAGGCAATGTTCATTTTTTTGTTATATTTTCAATTGCTAAATAAAATATTTTAAAAACTGACATATCATTAGGAAAAGCTTTTTTGTTTCTAATAACTTTTCGTAATTGACTATTAACAGATTCAATAGCATTTGTTGTATAAATTACTCTTTTGATTTCTGCAGGATAACTAATAAAAATCATCAAATTTTCTCAATTTTTATATCAAGATTTAGCAATTTGGGGATATTGTTTATTTCATTTACTTTCAAATGATTCTAAAGCTTGCATTGCTTGTTCTTCACTACATGCACTATAAATTGGTTTTAAATCTGTAACTAGAGTTTTTCGATGTTTGTATGAAACATATTTTAAACTATTTCGAATTTGATGAACAATGCATAATTGATGTTCTGTTTTAGGATAAACTGCTTGTATTGCTTCTGACATGCCTGTTAAATTATCACTACAAGCAATCAAAATATCATTTAAGCCTCGATTTTTCATTTCTGTGAAATTAGCTAATCAAAATTTAGCACCTTCATTTTCACTAATTCATAAGCCTAAAACATCTTTTTTACCTTCTAAATCAACTCCTAATGCTATATAAACTGATTTATTAATAATCCGTTTATCTTGTCGAACTTTAACTACTATACAATCAAAATAAACAATCGGATAAACGCTTTCTAATGGTCGATTTTGTCATGTTTTGACATCATCAATAACATCATCAGTAATTTGACTAATAACACTTTCACTAATATCAGCACCATGATATAACTCTTGTAACTGCATTCTAATGTCAGATAGAGTCATACCTTTTGCATATAGTGAAAGCACTTGTTGATCAAAACCATCAAATCTTCGCTGTCTTTTTGCAACTATTACAGGAGTAAAATCACTATTGCGATCTCTTGGTACATCAATCTCAATTTTACCTTGTTGAGTTATTAATTTTTTTGAACTTGTACCATTACGAGCATTTTCAGTATTACTATGTTGATTTTTTTCATATCCTAAATAATTTTGCATTTCAGAATTCAACATTTTTTCAACTAAACGTTTTGTTAATTCTTTATATAAACCCCCTTCTTTAAAAACTGTTGTTAAATCTTCAGTATTTTCTAATAATAAATCTACTGCTTTTGATATTGGATCATTATTATTAATATTTTGTTTTTTAGCCATCTGTAACTCACTCTTTCTAGTCATTTAATTATATTTACTAGAATTAATTAAACATAGTTATTTTTGTAAGTTACACAGATTACTAAACATTGCCAGAAAATTAATAATTTTAACTTTAATAGAAATTAATACTATTAATCATTTGTTAATTACTAAAAATTATGCTCTTGATATAATTGCTAATTTTTTAAAGGAAAATAAAATAAAAAGTATTTCAACAAAAACTTTATATAACATGTTTAAAACAAATCGAATGGGTTTTGATGAAAATAACTTATTGAGAAAAGGAAAAAATAAACCTCACAAACAAAAAGAAACTAGGGGCAGAATTAATAATTGTAAGTCTATTCATGAAAGAAATTTAATCATTCCTAATATTAAAAATATAGAAGAATTTGGTCATTTAGAGGGTGATACTATCATTGGTAAAGATCATAAAAGTTCTATTATTACTTTAGCTGATATATGATCAAAAACCACAATTCCTTTAGCAACTAAAAATAATAAATCAGAAAATATTACAAAAAGTATAATAAAATTTATTTCAAAGTTACAAAAAGGAACAGTTAAAACTATTACTTTTGATCGTGGTAAAGAATTTAGTAAATGAAAATTAATCGAAAAAAATTGTAATGTTAAGATTTATTTTGCAGATCCTGGTAAACCTTGTCAAAGAGGTTTAAATGAAAATAATAATGGTATTTTAAGAAGATATTTACCAAAATCTACAGATCTATCTTCATATAAACAAAAAGATTTAAATACTATAGCATTTCAAATTAATTCTACACCCAGAAAATCACTATCTTATAAAAGACCAATAGATTTAATACAATTATTTTAAAAAACTGTCCCATTTATATTTACAATTCAGGAAATATTAAAAACTTATTAATTAAAAGTTAATAAGAATTTTTGTTGTGTATTTATATTAAATTTTCTTATTGATTTTTTAATATTTGTATTTTAATTGAAATTAATTTAATTTAGTAGTAATATTTACTTACAATTGCATATAATTACAATTATTTCTTGTCTATAATTTTAAAGAAATGTTTAAAAAGTAATTATATCCTCCGTTTTTGTTACCGTCCCAAATATGTTTCATACAAACATCGAAAAACTCTAGTTACAGATTTAAAACCAATTTATAGTGCATGTAGTGAAGAACAAGCAATGCAAGCTTTAGAATCATTTGAAAGTAAATGAAATAAACAATATCCCCAAATTGCTAAATCTTGATATAAAAATTGAGAAAATTTGATGATTTTTATTAGTTATCCTGCAGAAATCAAAAGAGTAATTTATACAACAAATGCTATTGAATCTGTTAATAGTCAATTACGAAAAGTTATTAGAAACAAAAAAGCTTTTCCTAATGATATGTCAGTTTTTAAAATATTTTATTTAGCAATTGAAAATATAACAAAAAAATGAACATTGCCTATTCAAAATTGAAATACAGCAATTGCTCATTTTATGATAAAATTTGAAGACAGAATTAATCTGAACTAGTACTTTGTAAAACAAAGATACACAGATTTCCTTTAATTTTGTAGAAAAGTAATGATACATGATAAAGTGTTATTTTTAGAGAATTTTTACACTAAATAATGTTAATTTTAACAAATTTTTAATTAAAAATAATATTTTAAGTGTAAATTGATGAATAATTTTTGGTCATCCATACTTTTCTACATAATTAAAACAGATTTCTAAAAAGCCTCATTTTATACTGTCAATTCAGTTATTTTTATTTAATAGAAGTAGTTCAACCACGTGTTCTTTTAACTGCTTCTTGTCAACCCTTATAAAAAGTTTCTGCTTTTTTTTCTGTCATAATTGGTTTATATTCTTTTTCAATTTTATTTATTTTTTTAATATCATTAATATTTCAAAATCCAATTGCAAGTCCTGCTAAGTAAGCAGTACCCATTGCTGTAGTCTCAGTATTTTTAGGTTTAATTAAATTAGTACGACTAATGTCACTTTGAAATTGCATAATATATGAATTATTACTTGCTCCACCATCAACTTTAATCTTAATTTTTAAATCTTTTAAATCTTTATTTAATTTAACATCTGCTTGCATTGCCAGAATAACATCTTGTGATTGATAAGCTAATGATTCAATGGTACCTTTAACAATATGTTCACGTTTCGTACCACGTTCTAAACCAAATATAGCGCCACGTGCTGTTGAATCTCAATAAGGGGCACCCAAACCAACAAAAGCAGGTACTATATAAATACGTTGTTCTTCTTTAGGATCAACAATTTGTGAATATCATAGACTTTCATCGGAACGATATAACATTCGTAATTGATCACGTAAAAATTGAACAGCAGCTCCTGCAATAAAAACTGAACCTTCTAAAGCAAAAACTGGTTCTTCGCCTGATATTTGATAAGCAATAGTCGTTAGTAAACCTTGTTTTGAAAAAAGAGGAGTATTTCCAATGTTCATTAAAATAAAACAACCAGTACCATAAGTATTTTTGATTTCACCAGGTGTTAAACATAATTGACCAAATAATGCAGCTTGTTGATCACCAATTGCAGCAGTAATAGGAATTTCTTGCTCATCATTTTGGAATAACATTCCTTTATAAGTAGTTCCAATTTTACCTGAACTGGGAACTACTTCTGGTAACATATTTTTAGGAATATCAAATAATTCTAGTAATTCTTCATCTCATTTTTTAGTATTAATGTTGAATAACATTGTTCGTGAAGCATTTGTAATGTCAATAACATGTTTAGTTTTTTCAACATTATTTTCAATACCATTTGTCATTTTATAAATTAATCAACTATCAATAGTACCAAAAGCTAGTTTTCCTTTTTTTGCTAATTCACGTGCATTTTTAACATTATCTAAAATTCATTTTATTTTAGTAGCAGAAAAATAAGAATCAATTAGTAAGCCGGTTTTTTTATGAATTTTTTCTTTTCATCCTTTTTTTGTTAATTCTTCACAGTAATCTGCTGTTCTGCGATCTTGTCAAACAATAGCGTTATAAATTGGTAAACCTGTATCACGATTTCATACTACTGTTGTTTCACGTTGATTAGTAATACCAATTGCTTCAATTTGATTAGATTTAATATTACTTTTATTTAAAGCTTGTTGCATTGTTGTTAATTGATTATTTCAAATTCCAAGTGCATCATGTTCAACTCAACCTGATTGAGGGGGGTAGTGCTGAGGTATATCAATTTGATGGATACCAGTAATTTTTCCTTCTTTATCAATAATTAAAGTACGACAACTAGATGTACCTTCATCTAATGCCATAATATATTTTTTTTCTTCTGACATATTATTTATCCTTTCTGTACTTTTATTAAAGTATTTCAATTACTTGAATTAAACCACCAGCAATAATTGCTCCTAAAATTGGTCCAATAACAGGAACTGGAGCATATTTTCAATCAGAACTTCCTTTATTTGCTATTGGTAAAATAGCATGAATAATTCTTGGTCCTAAATCTCGAGCTGGATTAATAGCAAAACCTGTTGGTCCACCAATAGCAAGTCCAATAACCATAACACCAATACCAACAGTCGCAGGTCCAGTAATAAACTCAGAACCACTATTAAATATTTGTGAATTAATAACTAAATTTTTAATACCAATAGTAGCACAAACAATCATAACTAGCATAAATGTTCCAATAATTTCTGTTATAGTATTTCAAATATAACTACGTTCGGCTGGAGCTGTTGCAAAAGTTGCTAAAATTTTATTATTATCTTCAGTAATGTTATATTGTTTAAAATATGCTAAGTAAACAACTAATTGTCCTAACATTGCACCTAAAAATTGAAATAAAATATAAAATGGAATATAAAGGAAGTTTTCCCCAATAAAAGCTGTTTTTTTATTAGCAACTCATAATCCAATAGTAACAGCTGGATTTAAATGTGCTCCTGAAATTCCACTTAACATTGCAGCAATAGCAACAGCAAATCCTCATCCAGTACAAATAACAAGCCAACCGCTATTTTCTCCCTTTGTTTTTTTTAATAAAACGTTGGCAACAACACAATTTCCTAGTAAAATTAGGATAAATGTGCCAAATAGTTCACCAATAATTACTTGTGAGACTTCTGGCATAATATTTTCCTCCTTAAATTAAATATTTTTTATCATATTTGCTACTAGTAAAGCAATTGCTGGTGCTGAACTTAGACCTGGTGATTTAATACCAGCAACATTAATAAAGTTAGGATTATTACTAGCAAATTTTATGAAAAAATCATCAGTTTCAACACAAATTGCTCGTGAACCACTAATTACTTTACAAGTTTTATTAATATTTAAAGTTGGAATAATTTTTAAACCAATTTTATTAATAAGTTCAATATCTTCAATTGTAATTAATCTAGTATCACTTTTCGGTACATTTTCATGAGAAGTAGGACCCACCAAGATATGACCATCAAGCATTGGAGCAACTATTACTCCTTTACCATGAATAGTAGGTATCATAAATAGAATGTGATTATTTATAATATGATTTTCGGTTTTTTCAAGAATACAATACTGTCCTCTTCTAGTTTTTAAAGTGAAATCTTGACAATTTATTAACTTTGCAATATCATCAGCATAATGACCAGCAGCATTAATAATATATTTTGAAGTAAAAGTTACTTTTTTTTGATTATTTAAACAAGTAACTCGAAAACCTGAATTTAATGTTTCAATTTTAATTACTTGATGATCAACTTTTAGTTGTCCTTTATTTTTAATCATGCGATTAATTAAAGATTGTGTTAATAATACTGGATCAACAGCATATGAAGCAGAACAAAGTAGTGCACTAGTAACTTTTGGGTTAACATTAGGTTCTAATGAAATTACTTCTTCTCTTGTTAATATTGATAATTCTTTTTTAGCAAGACCATTAGTAATACCACGTGCATATAATTTTTGTATTTCTGAGTTTTCTTCTTTGCTAAAAGCAAGTATTAAAGAATCAATTTTTTTTCATGGAAAATCTAAATTTTTAAATCAATCATTTTCATATAATTTTCTGCCTTCTAGATTTAATTTAGCATTTAGTTTTCCTGGTGTTGGATCAAATCCACCATGAATGACTCCAGAATTTCCTTCTGATGTTTCTTGGGCAATTCTTAAATTTTTTTCTAAAATAACTACTTTTAATTTTCTTTTTGATAATTCATCACTAATAGCAGCACCAATAACACCAGCACCAATAGTAATAACATCAAAATCAAATTCCATTACTTTCACCTCTCTCTAAACATCATTAAGAACAAAAGTTCTATCTGTGTATAGTTTAATTATAATATATTTTTTTATTATTAACTTAATTCCAAATATTAGGTTAATTTTTAAACATTTTTAAATGAGATTTTATTAAAAAAAATAAGAAAAATTTTTTAATTTTGTAGAAAAGTAGTGGTAAAATAAAAAAAGTCATCAACTTGACTTAAAATTTGATTTTATTAAATTTTGGGATTTATTTTTTTTACAAACTGAAATATAACACATTGGATTTTTGATAAGGGGTTAATCCGTAGTGTTGATATTTTCATTTCCATAAATTGAGGTAATTTTGAATATTGGTAAATCCAATGCCATGGTAATGAGTAATAAATTCTTTTAAACTTGATTGTATTTTACTGACATTACTTAATTTTTTATAATTTAATTCTTTATTTTCTTTTGATTTAAACTGCTGGATAGTGGATTTAGTTTGTTTAGCTACTGTATCATATAATACTTGCATATCACAAACTATAATTGAATTTTCTTCGATAAGTTTCGATGTTAAGTTTTCTTGTACTCATTTTTTATTTAATCTTTTAGTATTTGTTGTTTGAGCATAGATATTTCGGTTTTCATCAATTGCCATTTGAATACAACAATTTAAATCTTTAGCATTTTCTTCAATTCATTGTTTTCTTGGATCATTTGGATCTTTAAAGTTTCCTTTATGAATTTCTTTGATAAAAGTTTTGTCAACTTCAATTCTAGCTTTTAATTTTACAAATTGATTTTGTGTTTTTACTAATTGTGTTGATTTCATAAATTTTTGACGATTAAATCAGGCAGTTTTATTTGTAGTATTAATAAATTGAGAAATAATGTAAGCAGATTGACCTAAAGTAGCTATTTGTATCAATAAATCTCATTGATCATGAGATAAATGACTTCAATAAAAATAATGATTTTTAAAAGCATGAAAAGTAATATTACAACTTTTACATTTATATCTTTGCTTATAATCTTTACTACCATATTTAGTACACAAAAAAGAACTACAATCTGGACATTGAATCCCTTTCTCTTTGAATTTTTGTTCGACTGCTTCAAATTTTTCTTTTTTCTCAATTTGTTTAATTCTAGTTTTATTTTCTCTAAAAATCTCAATAAAATCTTTATCAGACAAATTATTTAAAATTTCTTTTACTGTATTTTTATTCATTTAAAATCACCTCTTTAATGTTAAAAATACCATATAAAAATATATTTTTGCTAATTTTACTAATACCACTACTTTTCTACAAAATTAAAGGCAATATCTAATAAAATTGATAAAACGATTGCTCAACAATTAGCTAATTATTTTATTAGTCAAAGTAGTTTAAAAGAACAAATTAATAATGAATTAGCAACTAAAATTATTGATTTAATTATTGATAATAAAGATATTTATAATTTTATTTATAATTTACCATTTAATGTTAGTAACAAAAATTATTCGCTAAACTATATTTTTGATAAAGATAATAATTTAATTGAAATTTATTATAATAAGTGAAATAATTCTAGTTTTAAAATTAATACTAATTATTATTGACATGATACATTTAATGGTACAGAAAGTGATTTTCAAGATCAAAGTGATGTTCATACTTTAATTAATTGAAGAAATTATATTAATGATTGAGACAGTTTTACTAAAATATATTCTAATGTTAGTTTTACTGATGGTTCTTATATGACTATTACTGATTCTAATGGAACGAAAACAACTTCTATTAAATTTGATATTAGTAAAATTACTGATAAAACTCCTGTTTTTGAAGATACTCCTGTTCAAGGAGGAACCAATAATCATATAAAATTAATAAGCAATACTCTAAATTTCTATCTAAATAGTAGTTATTCTAATGGTTTTGCAAATGATGAAATGTATTTACATTTATGTTTTTGAAGAGATAATAATATTTATTATCAATGAATAGGTTCTAATAATTCACATTTACGTGCTTCTGGTAGTGAGTAAACAATAAACTTAAAAACAGCAGATTTTACTTGCGTTTATTAAAAAAATGATTATTTGTAAGGTAGTACAGACATTTTGGACTATTTTTCATCTAATAAAAGTTTATCAAAATAATCCATAGGAGTCATTAATCCTAATGATTTATGTGGTTTAAAATTGTTATAATATTCTTGAAAAGAATTCACTAATTTTTGAAATAAACTAAAATCACTATTTAAATATGGTTTTATTTCAAATAAATTACTTCAATTTCTGTGAAATCTTTCAATCTTACCATTACTCTGTGGTGATCTAAACGGTGTAGTTTCATGAACTATACCTTTTTTATTACAAAAATTTGTAAATCAACGATTTCTTTGTGGTTTTCCGCAAGATGTATTAGTATATTGACTACCATTATCAGTCCTAATCCTTTTAATTTTAATTCCCAATTTTTCATAAAAATTTAAAGCATTTTTAGTAGCATTTACAATATCTCTGGTTTGTGCTTGTTCAGATGGATAACAATAAGTAATTCGAGTTTTTTCATCAATAAAATCAATAATATATCATCTTTTACTTCCTGTTATATAATCTGATACTACTTTAATATCAGTCTGCAATAATCCAGTTTCTTTTACCTCATATCTCAAATGTTTTTTCTTAATAGTTTTTTGTGAATAAAAACCAAAACGTTTTAATCAACGATATATAGTTTTAATCGAGGGTTTTGGTAAAAATTAAATCTAATATCATCAATATGCCTTATTAAATAACAAAATTGAAAATCACCTATACCAAACTCTTCTTTATACTGAACAAAATAATTTATAAATTTTTCTGATAATTCCAAATTATAGAAATATTTAATATTTTTAGGTTTTGTTGATTTAAATAATAATTCTTCAAAAGGTTTATTTCTGTAGAAAATATCATAAAAACGTTTAGCTCAATAATAAAAAGTTTGCTTTGGCATATGTAATTGAGAAATTATTTCTTTACAAGTATTTTTTATTTTTAAAAATAAAACAAAATTTTCTAAATTTACGATAATAAATATTAACTTTATTAATATTTTTATCATTTTTATACTTTTCTACAAACTTGTTAAATTTATAATCAAATTTAGTAAAATCAGCACTATTAATTAAATATTTCATTTTAAACTACACCTCAACTAATAATATAAAGTTATAAAAACTTTTATTAGTCCAAAAAGTGTGTCTAATCTACAAAAAAAATGATTATTTTTTTGTAAATTATTATTAAATAGTATTTGAATTAATTATGGTTTTTTCTTCCTTATATGTATAATTTAAGGTTTATAACATAAATATTGATGAAAACCTAAAAAATATTAAAAATGCTAACACAAATTGCTAGCATTTTTAATATGACTAAGTATTAATAAAAGTATATTTAATTATTTATTCAAACTCTGATTTAGGAAATACATATTTATCGATAGCTTTTGCAACACCACCACAAGTATTTTTACTAGTAACATCATATGCTATTTCTTTTAAATTAGGATGAGCATTTTGCATTGCAATACCATATTTAGCCCACTTTATTAATTTATAATCATTCATACCATCACCACAAGCTAGTACTTGGTCAGGAGTAATATTTCATTTTTTGCATAAAAATTGTACAGCAGCAGCTTTATTAACACCAATTGGATTAATTTCGATAACACTATGAGAAGAAGTAGCAATTTCTAAATCTTGTATAGTATTTAATTGTTCTAAAATTGGATTAACTTGTTTTTTCTTTTTACAAAATAATAAAATTTTATACATACCCTCATCGGTATTCTCATCAATTTGTTTAGTTGGTAGGTTATTAAAATTTTCCATAATTTTAACTTTTAGTGATCTGCGATTAATTAAGCCTGTTTTATTATCGGTACTATATCCTCACATTGCTAAATTATTTTTATTAGCAAATTTAACTATTGTTTGTATTTGTTCTTTTGTTAATGATTTTTCATACAATATATCTAATCTATTATCATTAGTAATATCAAGGATGTTACCACCATTATAACAAATAATATGACCGGTTTTTTCATGCATTAAACATGCTTTTGCAATATCAATGGTTGAAATTGGTGCTCTTCCTGTTGCAATAATAACTTTAATATTTTTTTGATATGCTTTTTGAATTGCAATTAGATTTTTAGGATGAATTTTTCATTTACTTTTTAATAAAGTTCCATCTAGATCAAGAACAATTAATTTAATAGCCATTATAAATACCTTATTTTCCTATTTCTTCGATAATATTAGTCATATCTTTTTCAAAAACTAAACCAAAAGTTTTTTTAACTTCTTTTCCTTCTTTATTAAAATAAATTAATGTTGGAATTGATTGGATTTCATACTCTTTTGCTAGTTCTTTAGCTTTGTCAACATCAACTTTAATAAAATTAATATTTTTGTGTTTTTCGTCATTAGCAACATTTTCAAATCTTGGTCCTAACATTTTACAAGGACCACATCATTCTGCTGAAAAATCAATTACTGTTATTTTTTTTGATTGTAAAAGTTGCTTAACTTCTTTTATAGAATTAATATGTTGTATTTTGCTTTCATTATGCATGTGTTCACTACCTTTTCTTTTAATTTATTTTATGGTTTAATTCTATCATTAGTTTTAATTTTTAAAACATTAAACGATAAAATATTTTTTTTAATTTTAGTTATTACTATATAAATATTTATAATTTTTTTAGAATAAATTTATAAGAAAATTGTCAATTATTTTTTTTAAAATTAAAGAAATATCTTTTCAATTTTAGAATATATCTGTTATAATCTGAAATATATAGGTTAGGACTAAACAATTTGAGAAGGGGATAAATAAATTATTAGTACATTTTATAAAACTGTTTAATAAATAAATGTAAATGAATTTTAAAATGTGTAGAGTTAATATTTATTTATAGTATTTCAAAAAAATAGTTTGGTAGAGAGTTATTTTTTAATTTTTAATATTATTTATTTTTCCACAAAAACAAAAATTGTAAAAACCTATGTGTTAAAGTATGTTTATATTAAGTTTTTAAGAGCAGGTTATTTGGGTTACTATAATTTATGCATCCTTTTAGAAGGAGAGTAAAAAAAATGTCTGTTTTTAATAGACTTGCATGTGTTTTTAAGCCACCTGCAAAAAAAGAAATTTTTAGTGAAGACTTAAAGCAAGTTAATAAAAAATTTATTATTTTACGTAATCAAGTTTTTGGTTTTAGCATTTTATCATATATTCTTTACTACTTTACTCGTCAAGCGTATACAGTAGCGGGTTCTGCTTTAGAAAGCAATGGTAGCATAACTAAAATGGAGTATGCTTTAATGGGAACAATTTTTGCCGTTGTTTATGGTGGTGCTAAATTTATTGTTGGAAATGTCGCTGATCGTAGTTCAGGAAGAGTAATCATGATTGTTGGATTATTTGTTTCTTCTATTTTAAATATTATTATGGGTGGTGTAGTTGCTTTTGCTGGAACTAAAATTAGTGTTGGCCCATTTGTAATGATGTTGAGTTTGATTGCGATGTTAGCTGTTTTCCAAGGCATGGGCTGACCAGCTACAGCTAGACTATTTTCTCATTGATTTACTGATAAAGAACGTTCGGGACGTATTGGAATTTGAAACTCAGGACAAAATATTGGTGCTGCTTTATTACCAGTTGTTGTTATTTCTTTAGTAACATTACTTGATCCGGGTGGAACAATTTATGGTTTATATTTTTGAATTCCTAGTATTTTTGCTTTAGCTATGATTCCATTATGTTTATGAGGATTGCGTGATCACCCTGAAGCAGAAGGGTTACCTACTGTTGAAAAATGAAAAGGTGTTCTAGAACATAAAGAAGAAAGAGTAGAACTTAATTGAAAAGAAATTTTTGTAAAATATATTTTAAAAAATAAATTTTTATGAATATTAGCATTTGCTAATATTTGAGTATATGTTGTACGACAAGGACTGGCAGGATGAACATTAATTTTAATGAAAGATGTTCATGGCTTAGATTTAAAACACAGTAAATGATTTGCTGCCTGTTTTGAATTATCTGGTTTATTTGGTGGTATTTCTGCAGCATATTTTGCTAAGTGATTTTTTAATAATCGTAAAGCACCATTAATGATATTTGGATTATTAATTGCACTTTGTGGACTAGTTTTATTGCAAGTTGCTCCTCGTGGTAATATGCCTATGCTTATTGCTGCTTTAATGATTGCTGGTTTTGGTGTTTATATGCCACAAGCAATGATTGGTGCTACTGCTATTGAGTTAACAAATAAAAAAGCAGCCGCTACTGCTTCAGGATTTACAGGATTATCTGGTTATTTTTTTGGTGATGCTCTTTTTTCAAAAGTAGTAATTGCTGGTATTGGTAATGAAAACTGAGATTATGTATTTTATTACTTTTATGGTTGTATTGCTGCTGCTATTATTTCATTAGCATTACTATGAACAAAAAATCAAGATAATAAAATATTATAAAAATATTATTAGATTAGCACCATAATAAGGGTGCTAATTTTTTTTATTTAAAATGATATTTTAATAATAAAATTAATAAAATTTTATTGATTTTCAAAGTTACGGTGTTATAATAAATTTAAGTTAAGTAACGTTTTTGTTTTATATTTGTTTTTATAATTTTTTATGATAAGATTTGTTTGTTATTAAAAAATATAAAATTGGTTTTTAAAAACCTAGAATTCAGGAATTTTATATATGGATATTCAACAAAATTTTTATGTTAAAAAAATTTTTTATGCTTGTTATGTTAAAAATGTAGTTTTACCTATTTCTTTTTTAAATAATATTGGAAATAAAAAAGGTAAATCTTATGTTGGTAATAAACAAAAGTTAAGAAATAGTACTGTTCGTACTAAAACTAATTTAATTCAAAAAGCATTACATAATTTTTATAATAGTAATATGTTAAGTTTTGTTACTTTAACTTATGCTGAAAATATGCAAGATGTTAAACAATCAAAAAAGATATTCGTTTATTTTTTCTTAAATTAAAGAAATGATGAAATGACCCTAAGCGTGCTAAATATATGGGTGAATTAAAATATATGTATGTTTATGAATATCAAGACCGTGGAGCAGTACATTTTCATATAATTTTTAATAGAAAGATACCTTATAATATGATACGTGATTGATGACCACATGCTGGAAATGCTAAGGGTATTGATTTGAGAGTTGTTCGTAAAGGTACTAATGAATTTGTTATTAAATATTTAGGTAAATATGTTACAAAATCACTAGATGATGCTAAGTCTTTAAATCAAGAAGATGTTGGTATAAAAGCATATGCATTTAGTCGTAATTGTAAAAATCCTATTATAGTTCGTGGTATTAAGAAATTGACAATTGGAGATATAATTAAAGCAAGTTTTAATGCAACAAATGTATTTTATTTTAAAACCCAAAAAGATAGTAATGGTAATACTGTTATGATTGGTGCTATTATTGAAAGTACTGTTGTAAATGATTATTTTAAAGAGTATGAAGATTATGAACGATATGTATATTTAAGTGCTTTATCGCATAAGCATTATTTACTTTTAATTATGTAGAAAAGTATGGATGACCAAAAATTATTCAT
Source organism: Spiroplasma endosymbiont of Amphimallon solstitiale (assembly GCF_964030965.1). Classification (GTDB taxonomy): domain Bacteria; phylum Bacillota_I; class Bacilli_A; order Mycoplasmatales; family VBWQ01; genus Spiroplasma_E. The sequence continues at coordinate 1,030,618 of NZ_OZ034999.1, read as the reverse complement.
CAATTTACACTTAAAATATTATTTTTAATTAAAAATTTGTTAAAAGTAACATTATTTAGTGTAAAAATTCTCTAAAAATAACACTTTATCATGTATCATTACTTTTCTACAAAATTAAAGTTATTTACGGACTAGTGAAATAGGTTATTTAATTCAAAGAGATAAAAATGTTTTGAATTGGGTAGATAAAGTTTTTGGTAATAAAGTTGAAAAAATAGATTTTAAAAAAAGAGTTTTACATTAAAATATTATTTTATTTATTTTGTGTTGTATATTATAATTTTATTAGGGTTAATGAGAATTAAAATTCATTAAGGAGATAAATATAAATATGAAACCATTACTAACCATTTTAACAACTACAACAATGGCAACTGTTTCGGGAGTAAATTTATTTCAATTAAATAATTTTAAAATAAATAATATGAATATTGACGGCAAAGATTATATTGGTGATAAAATATATGATATTAAATTTTATGATTATATTAATCATAATACTTTTTTAAAGATTGAAGATATTTATTTACAAAATTTACCTTTGAAAGCAATTAAACAATTTAATAATTTATTTAAAACTTTTTATAAAGAAAAAGATTTGTTATTTAAAGAAGCGGATTATGAAAAATTATCAACTGTTATTTATAATAATTTTTCAAAAATTTATATGGTAAATAAACAATCTATTAGAGGTATAAAAATTGAAATAGGTTTTAATCAAGCAGATTTTTTAGTTACTAATGTAGTTAAACAATAATTTATTATTTTTTTTATAATTTTACTTGTATATATATATATATATATATATAATGGTTAATGGCACTAATAATTACCTGAATTCTTATTAGTGCTTTTTTTATTTGATTTTTATTTTTTTGTGTTATACTTAATTTGTAAGTATAGGTTTACCCTACTATGCTTAACTTATTAAATTTTTAATTTAATGAATTCAGGAGGTTAAGTATTTTTTTATGTTTAAAGTTCAATTAGTTAATATTGAAAAAGGGCGTATTATTCCCGATAAAAATAATAAAGGTCAAACATTAAAGTTTGATGTTTTGAAGTTTGTAGAAATAAACAAACAAACAAGTGTGCCAACTGGTCAAACACGTGATAAATGATATAATCCGGAATTTGCTAGTAATTTTAATAATTGTTTATCTACTGTTGATTTAAAAGTTGGTAATTTTTATTCACTTGAACTTGATTTAAGCGGTCAAATTAAAAAACTTTCTAATTGAAAATAGTTATTTATAAAAGGGTAATTTTAAATAATTATTAATATGTTAGGAGTTAAGTTTAAATTATGACTAAAAATAATAATTGTTCATGTGAACAAGCATTTCATTTAGCAATTTATATATGTAAACTTTGTGACCAAGTTATTTGTCCTAAAAGAGTTTTGCAAAACTTATATACTAGAAAATATTATTGTCCAAATTGTATATTAGATATTGCTTTAAATAAGGCAATGAGACAGCAAGAGAGTAAGTTAAATTATGAGACATAAATGTAGTGATTTAACTTATGAATGAGTATATGGTTGTGAAATGTGTTACAGAGTTGCTAATGAAATGGAACGAATAAGAAAAGAGAATAAAAGAAATAAGTAAAAATTAAATAAGGGGCTTATATATGGATTATAATTCATAAATAAGCTCCTTATTAGTATATAAAGTAAGGAGTTTTATTTATGCCTAATGAGTTAGAACAAACTAGTAATTATACTTTAACTAAAATTTTAAGAACTGGATTAAGTCCATTAAGTGCTATGGTTGGAGTTAGTGCTTATTATGGTCAATATTTAAAAGACCCAATTTTAGGTTCTATTAATTCTTTGTTATTTAGTAAAAAGTTAGGAATTGATATATGGAATATTAATCAAAGACCTATTACTAGAAATAAAGTTATTAATAGTTATAAAAAGATATTTTTAGGATTAGGAACAATTGGCTTAATTAATTATGCTAAGTTTGTTCAGTATGTAGATAAGTCTTTTAATTATGTAGAAAAGTATGGATGACCAAAAATTATTCATCAATTTACACTTAAAATATTATTTTTAATTAAAAATTTGTTAAAAGTAACATTATTTAGTGTAAAAATTCTCTAAAAATAACACTTTATCATGTATCATTACTTTTCTACAAAATTAAAGGATAAGTCTGTGTCTTTATTAAAAGATGAACCTTGCTTTTGACCACCATGCCCTACTGAACCACCTAAACCAACGTATCCACCATTTACAACTGTTAAACCGATAATTGATGTTCCTTTTGTAGATTGAGATACTTATATATCTTTAAATAGTTTTGGTATAGCAAATGTTATTAGTGGCTTAACTGAATTAATACCTAATAGATTTCAAAATATAAGAAAGATAGCAAATATGGGTACTGGTGGTTGCTTGATTAGTAGTGGTGTTGCTATGGGTATTAATAATAATTTTAATAATTATTTTGCTATTCCTACAATTATTGCCGGTGCAAGTGAGATTATTAATACTTTATTGTTACCTTTGGGAAGTACACATAATAACAGTGAATTACAAGAAGTATTTACTGATGAAAGAGCAAGGTTAATTAATGCTAGTGTTAGTGATTATCAAAGTACAGATGACAGTATGGTTGATGTTGATTTAAATGATGATAGTATGTCGGAGATTAATTTAGATAGAGCAAGTTTAAATTGGGATTATTCTTATGCTTATACACTAGGTGGTGTTTAAAGTGAAAATATGAATTTTAAAATTTATGGCATTAACTGGATGTATTACATTTAGTATAATTTTAGGATTAGTTCCCAGTATTATAGTTTTAGGAATTGTTGCAATTAAACCATTATATATTTTAATTGGTATTGTTATAGGTTATGTTAGTATTCCATGAAATAATTTAAAAAATAAAATAACAAACTGAGTTTTTAATAGAAAAGAAAATAAATTAATTAAGAAAAATGACTTAAAAGTTGAAAGAAAAAGATATCAAAAACAAAAATTAGAAAGAAAATTTGAAAATTTAAATAATCAAGTAAAAGAATTAAAGCAAACATTAGAATTTCAAAATAAATTATTAGAAATTAATAATGAAAAATTAAAAATTAATGAACAAAATAAAACAATAAAAACATTTATTTTATAAGGAGCGAATTAATTTTATGAAAAAAGATAAATGAAAAAATATGCCAAGACAAAAGTTGCATAAGAAAAAGGCAAAAAGAAATTTTGAACAGAGATTATATGAAAATATGAGTTTTGATAGTTTTTTAGGAGGTAAAAAATAATGGTTAAATGAATAGTTGTGATAATTGCTGTGCTTGGTACTTCTTGGGCTTTTAAAGGTACTATTAAAAAGTTAGTTTGAAAATTTAAACATAGAAAACACAATGTAGTTGACCCAGATTGTTGATATTGTAAAGAACAAAAGCGTAAAGAAAGAGCAAGAAAAGAGTTAGAACCTGTTTAGAATCTTTTCGAAAATAATGTAAAATGATTATATATTTTAAAATAAGAGGTATATATGCATAAAAATTATCCAAGTCATGTCACCAAAGAACAATTTGAGAACATAAAATCAATTTTAGAAAATAGCAAAAAGAAAACAAAACCAAGAAGTTTAGATTTATATGAAGTATTTTGTGCAATTTTATATGTATTAAAAAGTGGTTGTCAATGAAGAATGCTACCAAAAAATTTTCCAAAATGACAAACTGTATATTATTATTTTCAAATTTGAAGTAAAAATAATGGTAAAGAACCTAGTGTATTGCAATTAATTTTAAAAAAAATTAGTTAAAAAAGTTCGTATCAATAATAATCGCAAAGAACAAACTAGTTTTTGTATAATTGATTCGCAAAGTGTTAAAAATACAGATACTACTGAAAATAAAGGTTATGATGCTGGTAAAAAGATTTCAGGCATAAAACGTCATATTGTTGTTGATTCTCAAGGTTTACCACATGCAATTTACATAACCACAGCAGAAAAAACCTTTAATTTTGTAGAAAAGTAATTATACATGATAAAGTGTTATTTTTAGAGAATTTTTACACTAAATAATGTTACTTTTAACAAATTTTTAATTAAAAATAATATTTTAAGTGTAAATTGATGAATAATTTTTGGTCATCCATACTTTTCTACAAAATTAAAGAAAAAACAGATCGTAATAGCGCTATAATAATGATTGAAAATGAAAAAGAAAATCTTTCTGCAGTTCAAAAAATAATAGTAGATGCTGGTTATACTGGTGAAAAATTTGCTTCTGAAATCAAAACAATCATAAATGCAAATGTTGAAGTGATAAAACGTAATGAATTACATACTTTTGTAGTATTACCAAAAAGATGAATTGTAGAACGAAGCTTTGCTTGATTAGAAAAATACAGAAGATTATGAAAAAATTGTGAAAGAAAACTAAATACTAGTTTACAAATGGTTGTTCTTTCATTTATTTCAGTTTTATTAAAAAGATTCTAAACAGGTTCTTAGAAAACCAGAAAAATTTTTTAATTATGTAGAAAAGTATGGATGACCAAAAATTATTCATCAATTTACACTTAAAATATTATTTTTAATTAAAAATTTGTTAAAAGTAACATTATTTAGTGTAAAAATTCTCTAAGAACCTGTTTAGAATCTTTTTGAAAATAATGTAAAATGATTATATATTTTAAAATAAGAGGTATATATGCATAAAAATTATCCAAGTCATGTCACCAAAGAACAATTTGAGAACATAAAATCAATTTTAGAAAATAGCAAAAAGAAAACAAAACCAAGAAGTTTAGATTTATATGAAGTATTTTGTGCAATTTTATATGTATTAAAAAGTGGTTGTCAATGAAGAATGCTACCAAAAAATTTTCCAAAATGACAAACTGTATATTATTATTTTCAAATTTGAAGTAAAAATAATGGTAAAGAACCTAGTGTATTGCAATTAATTTTAAAAAAAATTAGTTAAAAAAGTTCGTATCAATAATAATCGCAAAGAACAAACTAGTTTTTGTATAATTGATTCGCAAAGTGTTAAAAATACAGATACTACTGAAAATAAAGGTTATGATGCTGGTAAAAAGATTTCAGGCATAAAACGTCATATTGTTGTTGATTCTCAAGGTTTACCACATGCAATTTACATAACCACAGCAGAAAAAACAGATCGTAATAGCGCTATAATAATGATTGAAAATGAAAAAGAAAATCTTTCTGCAGTTCAAAAAATAATAGTAGATGCTGGTTATACTGGTGAAAAATTTGCTTCTGAAATCAAAACAATCATAAATGCAAATGTTGAAGTGATAAAACGTAATGAATTACATACTTTTGTAGTATTACCAAAAAGATGAATTGTAGAACGAAGCTTTGCTTGATTAGAAAAATACAGAAGATTATGAAAAAATTGTGAAAGAAAACTAAATACTAGTTTACAAATGGTTGTTCTTTCATTTATTTCAGTTTTATTAAAAAGATTCTAAACAGGTTCTTAGAGGAGGGAGGTGATTAATATGCCAAAAGGTTTAAGTGCTTTAATAGAAATGATTGGAGGTATTGGCCAAAAATTATTAGAATCTTTTAGTTATGTTTTTAACTGAGTATTTGCGGGTGATTCTATAATGACAAATTGACCGGTATTAATTCCAATATTTATGATGGTCTTAGTATTTATTAAAGAATTTATTGGACATATTATTCGTGGATTTAGATAGAAAAAATTAAAGTTGTTTTTAGGAGGTAATAGTTATGATTAAATTATTTTTTGCAATAATTTTTGTTTTTCCTTTATTAGGTAAACTTTTACCTTCTTTAAATAATATTGTGCAAAATATTTTGCAAAGTTATATTACTGATTTTTCCTTTAATTTTGTAGAAAAGTAATGATACATGATAAAGTGTTATTTTTAGAGAATTTTTACACTAAATAATGTTACTTTTAACAAATTTTTAATTAAAAATAATATTTTAAGTGTAAATTGATGAATAATTTTTGGTCATCCATACTTTTCTACATAATTAAAAGATTTTTCTGGTTTACATAATTTGTCTTTGGTTATTAAAAGTTTTATTTTTGGTGATAGTTCACAACAAATAGTTTCAATGCCAGCACCATTGTTAGCAATTATTTTAGTGCTTTTTACTTTTTCATTAATTTTAAAATTATTAAAAATAATATAGGAGTAGTTTATTATGGGTGTTGCTTTTATTTCAAAAGTTTTAGAACTATTTGGACAAATTTTTATGAAATTTTGAAATTTGCCAATGGCAGATTTAGGTTTTAATTTGGGAACTTTTGTTATTTTTATTCTTTTAATAAAGTTTGCAATGTCAGTTTTTTTAAATATTGATATTCAGCCAGTTTCTACATCGGGGACTGTAAAACAAAGTTATAAAAATATTAAAGGTGGTTCAAAATTTGTTGGAAAGCAAATTGCTAAGCAACATGAAAGAAAACGTTTAAGAACCTGTTTAGAATCTTTTTAATAAAACTGAAATAAATGAAAGAACAACCATTTGTAAACTAGTATTTAGTTTTCTTTCACAATTTTTTCATAATCTTCTGTATTTTTCTAATCAAGCAAAGCTTCGTTCTACAATTCATCTTTTTGGTAATACTACAAAAGTATGTAATTCATTACGTTTTATCACTTCAACATTTGCATTTATGATTGTTTTGATTTCAGAAGCAAATTTTTCACCAGTATAACCAGCATCTACTATTATTTTTTGAACTGCAGAAAGATTTTCTTTTTCATTTTCAATCATTATTATAGCGCTATTACGATCTGTTTTTTCTGCTGTGGTTATGTAAATTGCATGTGGTAAACCTTGAGAATCAACAACAATATGACGTTTTATGCCTGAAATCTTTTTACCAGCATCATAACCTTTATTTTCGGTAGTATCTGTATTTTTAACACTTTGCGAATCAATTATACAAAAACTAGTTTGTTCTTTGCGATTATTATTGATACGAATTTTTTTAACTAATTTTTTTTAAAATTAATTGCAATACACTAGGTTCTTTACCATTATTTTTACTTCAAATTTGAAAATAATAATATACAGTTTGTCATTTTGGAAAATTTTTTGGTAGCATTCTTCATTGACAACCACTTTTTAATACATATAAAATTGCACAAAATACCTTTAATTTTGTAGAAAAGTAATGATACATGATAAAGTGTTATTTTTAGAGAATTTTTACACTAAATAATGTTACTTTTAACAAATTTTTAATTAAAAATAATATTTTAAGTGTAAATTGATGAATAATTTTTGGTCATCCATACTTTTCTACATAATTAAAACAAAATACTTCATATAAATCTAAACTTCTTGGTTTTGTTTTCTTTTTGCTATTTTCTAAAATTGATTTTATGTTCTCAAATTGTTCTTTGGTGACATGACTTGGATAATTTTTATGCATATATACCTCTTATTTTAAAATATATAATCATTTTACATTATTTTCGAAAAGATTCTAAACAGGTTCTAAGAAATAAGGCTAAGGGTGTTGAAAATAAAAAAGGAAAGTTTGTAGGTACTTAATTATGAGTGATTTTGTGAATAGTATATTGCATTTAATTTTTATATTTTCTAGTAATGATATTAGTATATTTTTAAATCAAACTAATATTACTGATGAAGTTTATATTTTGTTTAATTTGACTTTTTGGTTGGTATTAGGTGTATTTTTTAATTTTATTTATCGTAGTATTAAATTTATTTTTAGGTCATTGTTTGGGTAGGTGTTAAGTATGAGTGTTTGAGATATTTACAATAAAATACATCAATGTATAGTTGATTATTGAACTATGTTTATAGGAAGTCCAGTTGACCAATTTACTACTATTTTATGAAATTTAGTAGTTTATGGAACGCAGTTTTTTATTGGATTTATTATATTTTATGGTTTATGATGAGTTTTAAGATGTTTGTTTGGTAAATAATTATGTGATTTAAATTTGCTAAATTGTTTTTTGTTGTAAATACTTCTGTTCAAGCACCAACTAGTTTAATTGTTTCAAATGACCCTAATGTCGTTAATTATGATATTACAAAAGAAATGGTTAAACATGTTAAGTATCATAATTTTGATGATTGAGCAACAATACCATGAAATTCTGCTTATTTTGATGTTGACCAACCGGATTTAAAATTAGTAAGTGGTGAATTTATAGGTAATAATGAGGGTTTATATACGTGTTATTATTATAGTGATACAGTTGGTGTTCCGTCACAAATGATAGATATGGGAACTGGCGTTTATACTTTTAATAGAAAACAATTAGATGAATTTTCACGTATTATGTTTAATCATAATTATGTTGCAAAGAATAATACTAATAATTTAAATTTTGTTAATACTGGTAAAAGTATTATAAATTTTCAAACACAGTTAAATTTTGAAATTGATAAACCTTTAAGTTTTTATATTCAAGGTTTTATGTTTTATTTTGAATATGAATATTTTAAAACTTTTACTGCTAATTTTACTTTTAGTTTTTTAGATTATGTTGGTGATACAAAATATGTTTTTAAAGGTAAAGTGGATAATGATATTTATCAACAAGATTTATATAATTTTGTTACCATGCCTATTCGTGTTCCAAATTTAAGACATTTAACAGTATTTTTTGATGTTCATGGTGAATCAACTAGACCAACTTTTTCACCACAGTTGAATTTTGGTCAAATCAATATTTTTTCAAGTGAAAATATAACGCCAGTGCCACCAAATAGTCCTTTTAATCCTGAATATGAAAGACCAAGTTGATATGATGTCTTTGGACATTTACGTAATGCTTTTAGATGAGTACTTTATGGTGTTGTTGGTAAAGTTTTACCAGTTGAACCATTAAGACAATTTCTTTTTACAACAGATAGTTTATTACGACATATTTTTTCAGATACGATTAGTACTGCTTTAAACTTTGATATTGTTAGTGGAATAGAAAATATTATACCTTTATGATTATTTGTTAGAGCAATTAGTTTAATTATAGGTTAGGAGTTTATTATGAAAAAGAAAGATTTATTTGAAATTTGTAGTGGAGTTGTTTTTTGTTTCCTGAATTGTAAAATTAAAAAGGACACTTATATAAAAATTAAATTGTGTTAATTCTATAATTAAGAAAAGAAAGGAATTAGCACAATGTATAAGTATCTGACTATTGAATCAATAATAGCAATAAAAGAATATAAAAGTTATGGATTTTCGATTCGTAAAATAGCAAAAGCCATTGATTATAGTAAATCAACTGTACATAGAGTTTGTAGATTATTAAATCAAAACTTATTACCATTAGAAATATTGAATAAAATTCAAAAAAATAAACAAAATGCAGGTAGAAAATTAATAATTTTAACTTTAATAGAAATTAATACTATTAATCATTTGTTAATTACTAAAAATTATGCTCTTGATATAATTGCTAATTTTTTAAAGGAAAATAAAATAAAAAGTATTTCAACAAAAACTTTATATAACATGTTTAAAACAAATCGAATGGGTTTTGATGAAAATAACTTATTGAGAAAAGGAAAAAATAAACCTCACAAACAAAAAGAAACTAGGGGCAGAATTAATAATTGTAAGTCTATTCATGAAAGAAATTTAATCATTCCTAATATTAAAAATATAGAAGAATTTGGTCATTTAGAGGGTGATACTATCATTGGTAAAGATCATAAAAGTTCTATTATTACTTTAGCTGATATATGATCAAAAACCACAATTCCTTTAGCAACTAAAAATAATAAATCAGAAAATATTACAAAAAGTATAATAAAATTTATTTCAAAGTTACAAAAAGGAACAGTTAAAACTATTACTTTTGATCGTGGTAAAGAATTTAGTAAATGAAAATTAATCGAAAAAAATTGTAATGTTAAGATTTATTTTGCAGATCCTGGTAAACCTTGTCAAAGAGGTTTAAATGAAAATAATAATGGTATTTTAAGAAGATATTTACCAAAATCTACAGATCTATCTTCATATAAACAAAAAGATTTAAATACTATAGCATTTCAAATTAATTCTACACCCAGAAAATCACTATCTTATAAAAGACCAATAGATTTAATACAATTATTTTAAAAAACTGTCCCATTTATATTTACAATTCAGGTTTTTTAATATCATCATTTACTGCTTTATTTTTTGATTTTGATGTAGACAAATTAAAGTTATTTTTTGAAAATGCTAGTTTTGGTTCAAAAATTTTAATTTTCTTTTTTGATTTTATTTTTCCTTTTATTTTAAGTTCATATTTTATAAAATTTTGTTTTTGAATTAAAAATAAGTTTAAAAATAAAAATAAGGTGGTTAAATAATGCCTTGATATGGTTATGTATTATTAGTTGTAGGTTTAATTATGATTATTTATCCAATTTGTATAACTATTCGTAATGTTAAAATTTTAAAACGAGTTGGTAGTTATATTATTTCAGCACCTCCAAGAACTGGCAAATCTGCTCTTGCTTGTTGTTTAGCACAAACTCATAAGAAACGAGTAGTTAGTCCTTTCCCTATTAAGTTAAAGACTGGTTATTCTTATTTGGTTAATTATAACGATGTTTTTACTTTTAATCAGTTAGCAAGTAATTATGCTTTTGAGGAACAAGATTTAATAATTTTAGATGAATTAGCATTAAAAATAAATTCTAATGATTTAGGAGTACAGTTTAAAAATCAACAAGAAAGTTTAGGACAATTTTGTAAGTTAATAGGTCACATGTTTAATGGTACAATGTATTTGATTGAACAACACCCTAATAGAATACCAGTACAAGCAAGAGAAAAAGTAGAGTATGTTGTTCAAGTTAAACGTATGCATTTTTTGGGTTTTATTGTTATATTTAATCTTAATTTATATACTAATATTGAGGATTATAATAAAGTAGTATTTTCACGTCGTAGAACAAAGAAAATGATTAAAAGAGGTATTATGCCTCCAAGTTATAGTGGTGAAGCAATGGCTATGACTTTATTTTTTCCTAGACACTGGTTAAAAAGGTATAATTCACGTGCTTTACATTATGTGCATGAACTTAAAAGTGAATTGTCACCTAAGAAATACCTTAAAGAAGCAAGTAGTATTGATATGACTTATAGTGATATTAAGTCTGCTGGTTTAGATAAATTGGATAATATTTTAAAGAAAAAAGATAAACCTAAAAATAAAGATAAATAAAAATGATTATAGTCCCAGTGAACCTACTGGGACTATAATTTGGGTGAGCCACGTAGTGGCGAGGGACGAAGTCCCTATATACTTGGACACACAAAATTATTGGTTATTAGCCTACTAGTATTATTTTTTATTTTTACTAAGTAGTTTTTTTATGTTTTTTTGTAATGTCTTATAAAAAGGAAAAATATATTGTTATTTTTAAATAAATCTAGTTATATATTCTTATTTTTTATTTAATGAAATTACAATATATTATTTATGGGGTTTTTCTTTTACATATTGATAGAAAAAATGAAATTTAGTTGATTCAATTATTCTTTGTAAGTAAAACAATAATTTCTTATATATAAAAAATATATATTATGAACTTTTAGTTTTAATTTAAATAGTTCTATTAAAAAGAGATATTGGAATAAAATCAAGAAATATAAGCGAATTGAATTAATATAGAAACATATAAATAGAACATTTAACACAAATATTAAAATTTCAAAATAAAACTTATATTTCTTTAAAAAGAAAATGAAAATATTGTGTTAATTTTAAAATATGTTTAAAAAATCTTTGGAAACTTTTCTCAATCTTTATGCAATAAAATTTTAATTATACATAATAGAGAAAACGTGTTATTAATATAAGTTTAAAAAGGAAAGAAGCAAAGACAAATGTGTCCAATAAATGGTAATAGTGCCAGTATAAGAAATCAAAATATGGAATCTTTAGTGGTAGGAATAGAAAATAATAATGAAATAGTTATTACTAAAACTAAAAAAAATATTGCAGAACTTGCAAATATTAATTTAAGAATTCGTTATTATACCAATTACATTAATCAATATTGAAATAGTGATGAACAAAAATATAAAAATAAAGTAAGAATATATTTTAATGATTTAGGAGAAATTTATGAAAATTTACCAAAATTTATTAAAAAAGAAAGTGAAATAAGTTCAAATAATTGTTGTTGAAAAACTATTGAATATTTATCTTCTCCAATTGTATTATTAACAGGTATTTCAATTAGAGTAGCACAAAGATATTTTTCAATAGCTGTAGTATCAGAAAAGTCCTTTAATTTTGTAGAAAAGTAATGATACATGATAAAGTGTTATTTTTAGAGAATTTTTACACTAAATAATGTTACTTTTAACAAATTTTTAATTAAAAATAATATTTTAAGTGTAAATTGATGAATAATTTTTGGTCATCCATACTTTTCTACATAATTAAAAGAAAAGTCTATAATAGGTAAAACTTTTATAGAACAATTAGAAATATTAGGCAAAGGAATGTGAGAATCATTAAAAATTCCTGAAAATTATGCTATGGCTGGTGTTGATACACTTACATCTTATTTTTTATCTTACTATCCATTTGGATTAAAAAGTATTATTGATTTATTACCTTCAAATCAATTAACACAAAAAAAGAATTAGATGAATATTTACCACTTGAAATTATTATTAAAAAATTAGAAAAACATTTAGAACTTAAAGAATATGAAAAATTAAATAAAATTAATTCGAACTTAGATAAGTTGTGTACTAATTTATCAACAATTATCAAAAAACATGATGTAATAAATCATATTAAAGATGAATTAAAAAAGATTGATTTTAATGATGAATTTACTTTTGAAAAATTTAATTCTTTAATTAGTGCAGAAATCAGTGATGATTTTTTAAAAGAACTTTTAAATGAATTAAGTGAATTATCAAAAACTGATTTAAAAAATGAAGACTATTCTATTAAAGAAATTATAAAAAATAGTTTATCCAATACTAACTTTTTTTTAACAACATTATTAATAAATCATTTAGTTATTACTGCTTCTTCTGCTTATACTGCTGAAACATTAACATGAGAATCTTATAAAGAAGATATAGTATCAATTAATAATATTATTTCAACTATTGTTCGTGCTACAGTAATGAGATTTGTTAATGAATGTTTTATTAAAAATGCATTAAATACAATTTTTGAACCAGTAAAAAATTATTTTTGCCCTCAAAATAATGTTTTAATTATGTAGAAAAGTATGGATGACCAAAAATTATTCATTAATTTACACTTAAAATATTATTTTTAATTAAAAATTTGTTAAAAATAACATTATTTAGTGTAAAAATTCTCTAAAAATAACACTTTATCATGTATAATTACTTTTCTAAAAAATTAAAGAAATAATGATCATACATTGCTACAATCATTTAAAAATTGAGTTAAAAATCAAAATAAATTAAGTCAATTAGGAGTCTTTATCGTTAGTTTTCTTTTTATTAGCGCTATTACTAATGCTATTAAAACTTATGCAGCAGATGTTGCACAAAATAAAGGTGATTGAAAAAAAGCTTGAATTCAATTTAAAGAAACATTTCCAAAATTAGGAATGGTATTATCAGCACTTGGTGTAACTAGTTCTGATTTATATAATTTAACAAATAAAATGAAACCAGATTTTAAATTAATATATAAGCAAGAAGAGCAACAAAAGATTATTGATGAAGTATTATCTGAATTACCAAATATAATAAATCAAGCAAATGGAAATGCTGCTAGTGATGGAAGAGGTTTTCTTACTAGAAGAATAAATGGTCATATTAATAATATTAATGAATGAGATGAAAATGATGTGCAAGATATAAATAACTCAGATAGAGAATATCTTATTCCTAATAATAATCGTAATCATGATCGTTCTCTTATCCAATGCGTAACTATCTAATTATATTAATATAGTGAAAAGATTCCTACTTTTAATTTCATTAAAAGTAGGAATTAATATATATGAAAAATATTTAAAAATATTAAAATCATTTTTATTTATAAAAAGTTTAAATTATAATAAATATTTTATACAATATTTCATTTTTTTTATTATAATTTAGTAGACTATTAATAAACATATTTTATAAGGAGTGAAATATATATAATGTTAAAAATGAAAGGTATTGGTGCTAGTAATGGCATTGCTCTAGCCAAAGCATTAATCTTAAAACATGAAACTATCAAAACTAATCCTAAAAAAATTAATGAAAAAGAAATAGAAGGAGAAGTTAAAAAGTTACATGATGCCTTAAAAATAGCAGGTGATGAAATTAAACAACTCATCCAAAATACAACAAAAACTTTGGGTGAAGAAAAAGCCGCTGTTTTTGAAGCTCATTTTTTAGTAACAACTGATCCAGTATTAATTGAAGATACTGAAAAGTTAATTAAAGAAGAAAAATATAATGCTGCTAATGCTTTAGAAAGTACTGCTAATAAAGCAATTACAACATTGCAAGCAATGGATGATGATTATTTTCGTGAACGTGCTGCTGATGTTATTGATGTTCGTGATCGAATTTTACGTAAAATTTTAAATATTAAAACTATTGATTTAAGTGCAATTAAAGAAGAAACAATTATTGTTAGTCATGATCTAACACCTTCAGAAACAAGTCAATTGAATCCTAAATTTGTTAAAGGATTTTTATGTGATATTGGTGGTAGAACTTCTCATGCAGCAATTATGGCTCGTAGTCTTGGTATTCCAGCAGTTCTTGGGTTAAAAAATGTTACTACAAAAGTAAAAAATAATCAATTTTGTGTATTAGATGGTAATACTGGTGAAATTGAAATTGATTTAAATAGTAGTGAAAAAAATAAATGAGTTGCTAAACAAAACGCATGAATTGAAGAACAAAAAGAATTATTAGTATTTAAAGGTAAATTAACTAAAACTAGTGATAATCATGAAGTAAAGTTAGAAGCAAATATTGGTTCACCTAAAGATATGATTAAAGCAATTGAATATGATGCACAAGGAGTAGGACTTTTTAGAAGTGAATTTCTTTATATGGAAAGTAGTGATTTTCCAAGTGAAGATATTCAATTTGAAGAATATAAAAAAGTATTGTCTGCTACTAAACATAAAGTTGTTATTAGAACTTTAGATATTGGTGGTGATAAAGAATTATCATATTTAGATTTACCAAAAGAAATGAATCCTTTCCTTGGTTATCGTGCCATTCGTTTGTGTTTAGATCGTAAAGATATTTTTAAAACTCAGTTACGTGCTTTAATTCGTGCTTCAGCTTTTGGTAAATTAGCTATTATGTTTCCAATGATTGCTACTGTTGAAGAATTTAAAGCAGCTAAAGCATTATATGAAACTTGCAAAAAAGAATTAATTAAAGAAAAAGTTAAAGTTAGTGATGATATTCAAGTTGGAATGATGATTGAAATTCCAGCAGCAGCAGTTAATGCCGAAATATTTGCTAAATATGCGGATTTCTTTTCAATTGGAACTAATGATTTAATTCAATATAGTTTAGCCGCTGATCGTATGTCAGAAAAAGTGTCTTATTTATATCAACCATATCATCCATCAATTTTACGTTTGATTAAGATGACAATTGATGGTGGACATAAATATAATCGTCCTGTTGCCATGTGTGGTGAAATGGCTGGTGATAAAATTGCTGTTCCACTACTAGTTGGTCTAGGGCTAGATGAATTTTCAATGTCTGCATCTAGTGTTTTAGAAACTAGAAAAATTATTAGTACTTTAAATAAAAAGGATACAGAAATATTAGCATCAAAAGCATTACAATGTGAAACCAATGAAGAAGTTAAATCATTAGTAGAAAAATTTTTATCAAAACCTGAATTGTAAATATAAATGGGACAGTTTTTTAAAATAATTGTATTAAATCTATTGGTCTTTTATAAGATAGTGATTTTCTGGGTGTAGAATTAATTTGAAATGCTATAGTATTTAAATCTTTTTGTTTATATGAAGATAGATCTGTAGATTTTGGTAAATATCTTCTTAAAATACCATTATTATTTTCATTTAAACCTCTTTGACAAGGTTTACCAGGATCTGCAAAATAAATCTTAACATTACAATTTTTTTCGATTAATTTTCATTTACTAAATTCTTTACCACGATCAAAAGTAATAGTTTTAACTGTTCCTTTTTGTAACTTTGAAATAAATTTTATTATACTTTTTGTAATATTTTCTGATTTATTATTTTTAGTTGCTAAAGGAATTGTGGTTTTTGATCATATATCAGCTAAAGTAATAATAGAACTTTTATGATCTTTACCAATGATAGTATCACCCTCTAAATGACCAAATTCTTCTATATTTTTAATATTAGGAATGATTAAATTTCTTTCATGAATAGACTTACAATTATTAATTCTGCCCCTAGTTTCTTTTTGTTTGTGAGGTTTATTTTTTCCTTTTCTCAATAAGTTATTTTCATCAAAACCCATTCGATTTGTTTTAAACATGTTATATAAAGTTTTTGTTGAAATACTTTTTATTTTATTTTCCTTTAAAAAATTAGCAATTATATCAAGAGCATAATTTTTAGTAATTAACAAATGATTAATAGTATTAATTTCTATTAAAGTTAAAATTATTAATTTTCTACCTGCATTTTGTTTATTTTTTTGAATTTTATTCAATATTTCTAATGGTAATAAGTTTTGATTTAATAATCTACAAACTCTATGTACAGTTGATTTACTATAATCAATGGCTTTTGCTATTTTACGAATCGAAAATCCATAACTTTTATATTCTTTTATTGCTATTATTGATTCAATAGTCAGATACTTATACATTGTGCTAATTCCTTTCTTTTCTTAATTATAGAATTAACACAATTTAATTTTTATATAAGTGTCCTTTTTAATTTTACAATTCAGGAAAAAATAAAAATATTATTTATTTTTAAAGTTACATTATTTAATGTTAAAATTATAAACATCTAATTTACATAATTTTGAGGAGAATCGACATATGTTTTTCAAGAAAAAAAATCAATTACCTTTATTAATTTATGCACCAGTTACTGGTAAAGTTATTAACCTTAGTAAAGTTGAAGATCCAGTATTTGCTCAGGAAATGTTAGGGACTGGTTTTGCTATTATTCCTGAATATAAAGGTAAAGATGGAGTTGAATTTGTATCACCATTTGATGGAAAATTAGCAACAGTATTTAATAAAGGACATGCTTATGGTATTAAAGATGTAAATACAGGTATTGAATGTTTAGTTCATATTGGTATTGATACTGTTGAATTAGCTGGTAAGGGCTTTGATATTAAAGTTGAACAAGGTAAACCAATTAAAAAATCAGAAGTAATGGTAGTTGCTAATTTACAAGAGGTTAAGAATAAAGGTAAAAAAGTAACAACACCAATTGTTTTCACTAATGAAACAATGGAAGGTTATGTTGTAAAGCAAGTAGTAAAAGATGATGAACAAGTAACGGTTGGTCAATTAATTGCTGAAGTCACTAAGAAATAAATATTTTTATTAAAACAAAATTAATTTGATAAAATATTAGTAAGTATTTATATATTATTGGAGGGTATCATTTATTATGGATAATTTTTGGCAACATTATTGATGAGCAATACTTATTGTAGTTTTAGCTATGTTAATAATACTTTATATTTTATATAGAATTTATCAAATTTTCCATATTGATTATCACTGAGAACTGAATCGTCATTTTCCACAATGAAGTAACGAGGGAATCATTACTAGGGATAACTATTTTTTACATACTGAATTTAAATTTGTTGATAATAGTAAATATATTATTATTGGTATTCATGGTATGGGTGCCTCTTTAACAGACTTTAAAACAGCTGCTAAGTTTTTTACTAAAAATGGTATTTCATTTTTAAGTTTTGATCAACGAGGTTGAGGAGAAAATGAAAAATGAAAATATCATACTTTAGGAACAACTATTAATGATATTAAAGATATTATAACGGTTTTGAATGAACGTTATCCTAATAAAAAAATTTTATTAATGGGTGAATCATTAGGTTCAGCATTAACAGCATTAGCAATTAAAAGATTACCAAAAATGATTGATGGTGCAATTTTAACTAATTTTGTTACTAAGAAACAAATATTTAAAATAAAACCTTCATTAGTTTGTCATGCAATTTGAGGATTTCTATTTTATAAACATCATCCATTACCTATTACTTTTGATATGGAAACAATTTCTATTAACTCTAATTATATTAAAAAAGGGAAAATTAGAGCAATGACTAATATGAAATTTACATTATTATTTTCCTTACAAGCACAAAAATTAAGTAAACAAGTACCGAAAAATCTTAATAGTGCTAAATGTCCGATTTTGATTGTTCAATCTGCAAAAGATATATTTGCCGATTTTGATAAAATTGAGAAAAATAATAAACGTTGAAGACAGGGGATAACTTATAGTTTTTATGAAGAAGGTAATCATGCAATTTTAAATGAACCCAATATTAATATTATTTTAGAAGATGTTTTAACTTGAATAGAAAAAGAACATATATAATGATTATTTATGATATTAGATCAAAAAAATAATTAGAAAATTTAAAAATAGTAAATAATAGTTGATTGAGTAATTTTTACTTTATAGTTATAATAGTATTTATAATTTAATAATTGTTCATACCTAGTATAGTAATTTAACTATACTAGGTTTATTAAATTAAAATTATATGTGAAAAGGAAGATAAAAATTATGAATATTATTGCAGATCAAAAAGAATTAATGAATGAAATTGAAGGTTTATTAGAAGAAATTGAAAATAAAATTGAAGTAGAAAGAAGAATTGATAAAACTAAAAAAGAAATATTAGGTGATATTTCAGATTCTGCAGGTACTCCTGCCTATATGCAAACAGCTGGACTAGTACAATATATTAAACAACAATTAAACGAGGAGAAGTCAAAAACAAATCCTAATATTAAACAATTAATGTCAATTATGTCAGAACTTAATGAAGTAAAAGAAAAAATAGATGTCACAGGTCAAGAGTATAATTGACGTAATGCTAGAAAATATCAAACATATAATAATCCCGAATTTTTAAAAAGAATTGAAAACATTAAAGTTGAGTGTTTAGAAATTCGCGAAGAATATTTAATTAATAATTCTAATCAAATGGCAGAAAACCAATCATCAGCATCTAATCAAAGTACTGTAAGACAACATTCATTGTAAAAATAATGCCTTAATTAAGGCATTATTTTTTATATATTAAATTTAATTATTTTTTAAATTGAAAACTAATATTATCTAAATCAATTGCTAAACTACAACCAGCAATTAAATTTGGTGATGAAGTAACACGTGCATTTCATTGATAATAAATATTATTATCATCGTGGTATACATAAAGATCAATAATTGGAAGTTGAATAATAAGATCAGAAATTGCTACAACATTATAAGGATTTTGTAGTTCATATTTAATATTTTTATTAGTAGTAATATTATTAGTATCACCAGAAAGATTATTATTTTCTTTATATGTACCCATATTATTAATTGATAGTTTAGAATTATTAAAATTAAATTTAGGATAAAGTTGTGAAAATTGTTCTCAATTTTTTGCATATTTAGTTCAATTTAAAATGATTTGTTGATCACTATTTTTTGCTCAATCATTTTTATTAATATTGCTAAAGTCTTCTTTATAATGATAGTTAATATTTTGATTTATATTTTGGATATTTCATTTTGTATAGTAAATTGCTACTAAGTTATTATCATTATCAAAAATAAAGTTTAATGAATAATCTTTTATATTTAGGAAAAGGGGTGATTTTTTAATAAAGGTAAAGATGTTAGTATTTTCAACAATTAAGTTAATAATATTATTTGTTAATTGGTTACTAATTAGTTTGTTTAAACTGCTTTTATTAATGAATTGTTGGCTGATATTATAAGCTATTGCTAAAGAAATTTTATTATTAATAGCAGCATCAGCAATGTAATATAATCCTAAGTTCTCACTAAGATTGTTATTATTTTCAATTTTAGAAGCACCAGCAATGTTAGAAATATCAATATTTTGTTCAAGACCACCAAATTGTAAATATGTTCAATTATTGTCACCAATAAAATTATTTTGTTGATATTCGCTAAAATTGTAAGCATCAGAATAATTAGGATTGCTTTTAAGTGATGTTACTTTCTTCTTGGTAATCATTTCTTGTTTTGTATTTTCAATATCTGATTTATCTTCATTAGGAATAATAACTTTGGTATTATAAACTAGGTTACCTGTTGTATCTACTAAGAAGACATTTCTAGCATTGGTAAAAGTATAACTTTTTAATGCTGAAGTATCATAACTATAAAATTTATGATCGGTTGTTGATTGGTTAGTAATTCAGTCACTATTATTTAAATATTGATATTGATTATTAAATAATGATGTTTGATTAGTAGTGGCGTTTGCTTTTTGTAAATCATTTTTGCTAGTATTAAAGTGATTCACACTAGTTAAAATAGTGGTACTTGTTGCTAGTGAAAAAATACCAACTGTTAAAATATTTATTGTTTTTCTCATATTTTATACCTTTAAAGTTAATATATAATTTTAATAAAGATATAAAGTTTATATAATCATTAAAATTATAACGATATTAAACTATCGTTATTTATATTATAGTACTTTTAGGGAAATTCTACAATGAATTTTAAAGTATGGTAAAGTTTTTATTTTGATAGAATTGCTTTTTAATTCATAAGGAATTCTAAAAAAAATTTATGAATTGTTTTTTAGAATTAATTGGTATATTAATTTCATTTTCATAATAAAAAACTCTTGTTTAAAAGAAAAATCCTGAATTGTAAAATTAAAAAGGACACTTATATAAAAATTAAATTGTGTTAATTCTATAATTAAGAAAAGAAAGGAATTAGCACAATGTATAAGTATCTGACTATTGAATCAATAATAGCAATAAAAGAATATAAAAGTTATGGATTTTCGATTCGTAAAATAGCAAAAGCCATTGATTATAGTAAATCAACTGTACATAGAGTTTGTAGATTATTAAATCAAAACTTATTACCATTAGAAATATTGAATAAAATTCAAAAAAATAAACAAAATGCAGGTAGAAAATTAATAATTTTAACTTTAATAGAAATTAATACTATTAATCATTTGTTAATTACTAAAAATTATGCTCTTGATATAATTGCTAATTTTTTAAAGGAAAATAAAATAAAAAGTATTTCAACAAAAACTTTATATAACATGTTTAAAACAAATCGAATGGGTTTTGATGAAAATAACTTATTGAGAAAAGGAAAAAATAAACCTCACAAACAAAAAGAAACTAGGGGCAGAATTAATAATTGTAAGTCTATTCATGAAAGAAATTTAATCATTCCTAATATTAAAAATATAGAAGAATTTGGTCATTTAGAAGGTGATACTATCATTGGTAAAGATCATAAAAGTTCTATTATTACTTTAGCTGATATATGATCAAAAACCACAATTCCTTTAGCAACTAAAAATAATAAATCAGAAAATATTACAAAAAGTATAATAAAATTTATTTCAAAGTTACAAAAAGGAACAGTTAAAACTATTACTTTTGATCGTGGTAAAGAATTTAGTAAATGAAAATTAATCGAAAAAAATTGTAATGTTAAGATTTATTTTGCAGATCCTGGTAAACCTTGTCAAAGAGGTTTAAATGAAAATAATAATAGTATTTTAAGAAGATATTTACCAAAATCTACAGATCTATCTTCATATAAACAAAAAGATTTAAATACTATAGCATTTCAAATTAATTCTACACCCAGAAAATCACTATCTTATAAAAGACCAATAGATTTAATACAATTATTTTAAAAAACTGTCCCATTTATATTTACAATTCAGGTTTTAAAAAACTGTCCCATTTATATTTACAATTCAGGTTTTATTAAAAATTTTCTTTAATTTTGTAGAAAAGTAATGATACATGATAAAGTGTTATTTTTAGAGAATTTTTACACTAAATAATGTTACTTTTAACAAATTTTTAATTAAAAATAATATTTTAAGTGTAAATTGATGAATAATTTTTGGTCATCCATACTTTTCTACATAATTAAAAAAAATTTTAGTGTTTATTTTTATCAAATATTAAAAAAATAAATCTATATTTTTAATATCTATTTTTAGCATTTCTTCATAAACTAAAAATAAATATAAGGTTGCTAAAACAATACCACGCTTAAAAGATAAAAATAATAAACTAGTTTCAAATGGAATTTTATTATTTGTATTATTTTGTAAGTTAAATAAAATTATTTTGAATTCTTCATTATTTTTTAAACTATGATTAATAATTGGATAGTGTGTAATTTGATTTCTAGCATCTGCTAAGTAATGTTCGTAAAAATTAATTTTATCTATGTTTTTATTGAAATATTTTTTATAGAATCTGTTTTTAAAATAATCAGTTTTAACTTTTTTCAAAAATTGAATATCTTCTGCATCAAATTCAGTTCAATTTTGTTTTTTTGAAATTTTTATTGCTTGTTCTTTATTTTCTTCTGTTAAATTAATTTGGATGGGTATTAAATTTAATTTATCTAAAATATTAACTAGTGAATTAAATATATCTTGAATTTGAATATATTCATAATCTAAAAAATCATAAGTTTGATTAAAGTTAATTTTATTTTCTGTCTTAATTAATCTTATTAAAAAAATTGATAATTCTGTTGACAAGAAAATTTGATGATAATTTTTATTATTAACTTGCTGCATATTATTTAAAGAAATATTTTTAAATGATTTTCAAAGATCATAAATTTCAATATTATAAATTGAATATTTTTTTCAAAAAGAAACTAATAGTTTATTATCAATGAGATGAATATTTTTAATTTTTTTATTCTCATTCTTTTCTTCAGTATTAGTAACTGAATGAAGTTCTTTAATTCAAGAATCTTGATTTAATAATTGTTTAAAAAAAGAAAACATTTCTTTTAATTGTTGTTTTTGTTTTTTCATTATAATTTATCTTCCTATCTTTATTACCCCATAATTCCAGCTTCATATAAATGTTTAAAGTGACCTTCTTTAACTTTTAATTCATCAAAAGTACCAACTTGAACTAAACCTTTTTCTTTTTCTAAAACT
This sequence comes from Spiroplasma endosymbiont of Amphimallon solstitiale, assembly GCF_964030965.1. Lineage (GTDB taxonomy): Bacteria > Bacillota_I > Bacilli_A > Mycoplasmatales > VBWQ01 > Spiroplasma_E. The sequence continues at coordinate 1,007,455 of NZ_OZ034999.1, read as the reverse complement.
AAAATCTTATCAACAGTTTTAATTGTTGATAAACGATGGGCAATAATAATACTAGTACGACTAATCATTAATTTATTAAATTGTGCTTGTATTTCCTTTTCGACAATATTACTTTAATTTTGTAGAAAAGTAATGATACATGATAAAGTGTTATTTTTAGAGAATTTTTACACTAAATAATGTTACTTTTAACAAATTTTTAATTAAAAATAATATTTTAAGTGTAAATTGATGAATAATTTTTGGTCATCCATACTTTTCTACATAATTAAAACAATATTATCTAAAGCACTAGTAGCTTCATCTAAAATTAATAGTTCTGGATTTTTAAAAAGATACGTGCAATAGCTACTTTTTGTTTTTGACCACCACATAAGTTAATCCCACGTTCACCTAAAATTGTATTATAACCATTAGGTAATTGTTCAATGTAATCATGTAAGTTAGCTTTACTTGCAGCAATTTTGATTTCTTCTAAAGTTGCTCCTTGCTTAGTATAACTAATGTTTTCGGCAAATGTGCCAAATAAAATTTGTGGATCTTGTTCAATATAGCCAATATGATGTAAGTATTGTGCTAAGTCAATATCACGTAAATCAGTATTATTATTAATTAAAATTCTTCCTTCAGCAGGGTCATAGTAACGTAGTAATAACTTAGAAATAGTAGTTTTTCCGACACCAGTTGCACCAACAATAGCATAACTTTTACCTTTTTCAAAAGTGAAAGAGAAGTTATTTAAAATTCAGTCTTCTTTTTCATCATAGCGGAAATTAACATTTTCAAAAATAATATCACTAGTAATTTGTTTTACTGGTAAGGCTTTTTCTTTATTAACTATTTTTGGTTTAATATTAAGAATTTCATTAACTCTTAAAATTGAAGTTGATGTTTTAGCTCAATTACCTAAGAATTGAATACTTTGAATAACTGGGAAAATTAAAGTGTTGACTGCTAATAAAAAAGCAATTAGTGTTGGAATACTAATGATGTGTTTACTTACAAACATGAAACCAGCAACTAAACCAACAATGTTAATTCCTGTTAGTAATGTAATTAGTAATGCTCTAGTAAAACTTTCAAAAGTAATAGTTTTTTTTGCTGCTTGGTAATATTTAAGATGTTCATTAGAAAATCTTTTATTTTCACTTTTTTCTGTAGCATTACTTTTAATTAAAGTAATAGTATTTAGTCGATCAGTAATATCAGCATTAACTTCAGTGTAAACTTTTCCTTTAATTTTGTAGAAAAGTAGTGGTATTAGTAAAATTAGCAAAAATATATTTTTATATGGTATTTTTAATATTAAAGAGGTGATTTTAAATGAATAAAAATACAGTAAAAGAAATTTTAAATAATTTGTCTGATAAAGATTTTATTGAGATTTTTAGAGAAAATAAAACTAGAATTAAACAAATTGAGAAAAAAGAAAAATTTGAAGCAGTCGAACAAAAATTCAAAGAGAAAGGGATTCAATGTCCAGATTGTAGTTCTTTTTTGTGTACTAAATATGGTAGTAAAGATTATAAGCAAAGATATAAATGTAAAAGTTGTAATATTACTTTTCATGCTTTTAAAAATCATTATTTTTATTGAAGTCATTTATCTCATGATCAATGAGATTTATTGATACAAATAGCTACTTTAGGTCAATCTGCTTACATTATTTCTCAATTTATTAATACTACAAATAAAACTGCCTGATTTAATCGTCAAAAATTTATGAAATCAACACAATTAGTAAAAACACAAAATCAATTTGTAAAATTAAAAGCTAGAATTGAAGTTGACGAAACTTTTATCAAAGAAATTCATAAAGGAAACTTTAAAGATCCAAATGATCCAAGAAAACAATGAATTGAAGAAAATGCTAAAGATTTAAATTGTTGTATTCAAATGGCAATTGATGAAAACCGAAATATCTATGCTCAAACAACAAATACTAAAAGATTAAATAAAAAATGAGTACAAGAAAACTTAACATCGAAACTTATCGAAGAAAATTCAATTATAGTTTGTGATATGCAAGTATTATATGATACAGTAGCTAAACAAACTAAATCCACTATCCAGCAGTTTAAATCAAAAGAAAATAAAGAATTAAATTATAAAAAATTAAGTAATGTCAGTAAAATACAATCAAGTTTAAAAGAATTTATTACTCATTACCATGGCATTGGATTTACCAATATTCAAAATTACCTCAATTTATGGAAATGAAAATATCAACAGTACGGATTAACCCTTTAATTTTGTAGAAAAGTAATGATACATGATAAAGTGTTATTTTTAGAGAATTTTTAAACTAAATAATGTTACTTTTAACAAATTTTTAATTAAAAATAATATTTTAAGTGTAAATTGATGAATAATTTTTGGTCATCCATACTTTTCTACATAATTAAAAATTAACCCCTTATCAAAAATCCAATGTGTTATATTTCAGTTTGTAAAAAAAATAAATCCCAAAATTTAATAAAATCAAATTTTAAGTCAAGTTGATGACTTTTTTTATTTTACCACTACTTTTCTACAAAATTAAAAAACTTTTCTTCATTTATAGTTTAAATAACGAATAATTTGAACATTTAATACTGATATTATTAAAATTGATAAAACAATACCTAAAACAATTAATGATAATTGTCAATTTAAAGAAAAAATAACGTAAATTGAACCAAAAAAGGTCACAATTGAACTAAGCATAGTTAAAGGAATAGATTGCATATTTTCACCAATAACACTAGTATCACTAATTAGTTTTGTTAAAGTGTCACCAATTTTGCGGTGTTCATAATATGACATATCTAAATCTAGTAAATGTTTAAAAACTTTATTTCGATATTCAATTTCAACTTTAACACCAATGATGCTTCCTGTTAAATTACGAAAGTACATAAATAATCCTGATGCAATTTGTAAACTAATTAAAATATAAGCTAAAGTAGTAATTTTTTCTCATTGAAAACCATCGGGGGTAGCTAAAAAATTATTAGTAATTTTAGGAATAATCACTGAAATTATTGAAGAAGCAATAGTGGTTAGTATTGCAATTAGATAAAGTAGTGGATATTTTTTAAAGTATTTAATAACTGTGCTTAAGAAACCACTTTTTTTTATTTTTAATTCATTATAATCAGTCACGCTTTTTTTTATTTTTGCTGTTGTTTTTTCTTTTGTCGACGAAGCAGTAATTTTTGTTTTATTTTTTTTAGACATAATATTTGATCTCCTTATTAATAATTTATTTTTATTTGTTATAGTGGTAAACCCAATTCTTTTAATGGAATATAATTAAAAAAATAACGACAATTACTATCTATTATATAATTTAAAGTATCTTTATATTCTGGTTTTTTAAATCAATCACTTAATAAATATCAGTATTCAATTTTGAAATCATTACTGAACAAATACATCTTCTGTTTTAAGTTATACTTCCCTTTTCTTTAATATTATATATTAAATAATTAATAAATAAGTATTTTACTGTAGATACTATTTGTTAATTTTTATTACTTCATGCTTCATATATTGTTAAAAACTTATTATTTAATGGTTTTTTTTGTTCTAGTAAATGTTTTTTTAAAATTTCTAGATAGTATTTAAAAGCAACAGTTAAATCTTGAAAGGCAAGTTTTCTTAATTCTTCAACATAATAATGGTTACGTTCAATTGATATTTTATCTGCTAATAATACTATTAATTCTAAAGGTTTCATTTCAGTTGCACCAGTAGTATGTTTAGCAATTGCATGAAGAACTAAATCATCATGGTACTGATAATGATTTTTTAAATACAATGCTGCTACATAACCATGTCAAACTGGAAATGGTTCTTGTAAAATTTCTTTATTATATTTTGTTAAATATTTAGTCATTTTATTTTTACTTCATTGTTTGCAAAGGTCATGATAAGTTCCAGCAATTAGGGCTAAATTAGCATCTTCATTATAATGGATTGCTAATTTAGCAGCCATTTTACCAACATTAATACAATGTTCAGTTCTATTGTTATCCAAATTTGCTTTTAAACGCTCATAACTATATATTAAATTATTGTTAATATAATCATTAATTTTAATATCAATTTGATTAATAATTTCACCATTTCTAATTTTGGCAGAGCTAATATCACTACTTGGTCGAACTACTAAATTTTGACATTTGTATTTTGACATTAGTTCTAATGTTTTACGATAATGAGGGCGATTAACAACAATAATTTTAACTAAATTAATTAACTGTTCAATTCCTTGTCATTTATTTAAGGTATATAAATTATCAGAACCGATAATAAAAAAGAATTTGTGATTTGGATAGTTTTCAATAAAGTAGTTAATAGTATTAATAGTATAACTAGGTTGTTTACTTGTTAGTTCATAATCATTTAATTTTATTCAAGAATAGTTTTTAATAACTAAATTAATCATATCTATTCTTTGTTGATCGTTGGCACTGACACTATCTTTTAACGGATTTTGTTTTGTTGGTAAAATTCAAACTTCATCAAGTGAAAGTTTATGATAGGTTGTATTTGCAATGTTTAAATGTTGATTATGAAATGGATCAAAAGTTCCGCCAAAAATGCCAATTCTTTTCATTATTTACTAGTTCCTAATGATTCTAAAATTTCTTTATTATATTTTTTTGTTCTTATCATTTTAATTTCATGTAAATAAGGTGGATGACCGTTAATTCATGGCGTTTCTAAAATTTTTATTTTAGTAAGCAACATTGGATGATAAATAATGTTAATTAAAGTTTGAAAACCAAGGTAACCCATTCCTAAGTTAGCATGACGATCTTTATGAGCATTGATTGGGTTTTTAGAATCATTAACATGAATAACTAATAATTTATCTAATCCAATAAGTTGATCAAATTGTTGTATTACTTGTTCTAAATTATTATTAAGATCATAACCAGCATCAGATAAGTGACAAGTATCTCAACAAACACCAATTAGTTCGGGTCTTTTTACATTATTAATAATATATTGAAGTTGTTCAAAAGTAGTTCCTACTTCACTACCTTTTCCTGACATTGTTTCTAAAGCAATTTTTACAGTTTGTTCTTCTAAACATGCTGCATTTAGTCCTTTAACAATTTGATCTAAAGCAGTTTGTGGTAAAGCACCAACAGCGCTACCTGGATGTAAAACCAAAGTTTTAATGCCAATATCTTGACAGCGAATTATTTCTTGTCGCAAGAAATCTACTGCTAATTGGTAAGTACTTTTGTTAATACTATTAGCCAGATTAATAATGTAAGGAGCATGAACAATAAGATTATTAATATCAATATTTTTTTCAATTAGTTTTTCTGTAAATTCTTTAATAAATAATGCTTTGGTTGGTTTACGAATTGTATTTTGTGGAGCACCTGTATAAAACATAAACGTATTGGCATTATAACTTAGAGCCTCTTCAAGAGCACCTAATAAATATTTTGGTGCTTTCATTGAAACATGAGATCCAATAATTAATTTGTCATTTTCCATCTTGCTTCCTCTTTCATTATTAATTTTCATCAAAAAGTTTTTTTCTTCTTGCAATTGCTTGTGTTTTTTTAATTTTCTTAATTGATGCTTTAATGTGTTGTTTTCTTGTTTCTTTTTTTATTGCTTCTAAATCTTTATTAAATTTTTTCTTATAACCAGGAGTTACATTTTTATTTTTTTTAAAGCGATTAATAACATATTGCTCTTCTTTATTTCTTTCTATTTTTCGTTTATGAGCAACGATGTTGTCATTAGTAATTTCTGGTAGTAACTTATTATCTTTAATTTTATAGTATTCTATTGGAACATTTAAATTTTTTAACTTATGAATAGTAGAATTATCACTCTTATCATAAAATACATAAGAAATACCTGAATAGTTAGCTCGTCCTGTTCGCCCTGCTCGATGAAAATAATATTCTATATTATTTGTCGGTAATTGTAAAGAGATAACATGAGATACCCCTTCAATATCAATACCACGTGCTGCGATATCTGAACAAACAACATATTGATATTCAAAATTTTTAATACGTTTAAAAGTTTGAGAACGTTCTCGTGCTGGTAATCCACCATGTAAGATTGCTACTTTTTTATTTTCTTCAATTAAGACGTTTGCAATTTCTTCAATATTTTCTTTGTTATTAACAAAAATTAAACATAAATAAGGATCAAACATTGTTAATAATGATTGTAGTTGTTTTTTACTATCTTGATGATAACGATTAATAAAAATATGTTGAATTTTTTGAGATTTATTATCAATACTAATTGTAGTAGCGTTAGTAATATATTTTTTTAATCAAGTAACTAGTTGGTGTAATATTGTTGCTGAAAAAGTCATAATTTGAGTATTTTTATTCATTTTAGTAATTAAAAAATCTAAATCTTCCATGAATCCCATATCAAATAACATATCACATTCATCAATAACTAAAGTGTTAGTAGTAGTAATTGCTAACATATTAAGTTCATATAAACGTTTTAATCTAGTTGGAGTTCCAATTACAATTTGTGGTTGATTATTACTTAAATTATTACTTTGACGAATAATATCTTTGCCACCCACTAAACAAGCAATGCTAATATTTTGATCTTTGATTAAAGCTTTTAAAAAATTGAACGTTTGTTGAGCAAGTTCACGAGTAGGTGTAATAATAACTGCTTGTGTTACTTTTAAAGTAACATTACAATTATTTAAAATTGGAATTAAATAAGTATGAGTTTTACCACTACCAGTAGCACTTTTAATAATTAAGTTTTTATAAGTTAATGCTAAAGGAATAATTTCGGTTTGGACTGGTGTTGGATTAATTAGTTTTTCTTTTTTTAAATTTTCAATTAGTCATGGTTGTAAATTAAATTGTTGAAATGACATACGTTCACCTTTTTCTTTAATGCAATATTAATATTTTATCTTATTTTTACTAAGTTCTTTAAAAAATAAGATAAAAAACTTTATTAAAACTAATAATAATTACTATTTTAATGTTTAAGATTATTAATTTTCAAAAAATAAAAAAATACATCAGTAATTTATACAACTAATTGTTTATCTAAATTTCTACTCTAATAAAAGTAAAATGTCAATAGATTATTTTTAATCATGTAAAATTAACTTAGAAAAAATTTAAGGGCTTAGAAAAGAGGTTTGTAATTTATGTCAGAAGAAGATGAAGAAGAAAAGAAAAAGAAGAAGAAATCAACAAAAATTATTGTTGGTCTTATCGGCTCTGCAGCTTTAATTGGAGCCACCATTGCTGGTGGTATGACAGCTATTGCTGAAACAGAAGGAGAAAAAGAAGAAGAGGAAGAAAAAAATAAAAAAAATCAAATGGTTCGATCTCTAAACAATCATCGATTAGTGATAATAAACAAATTTTAGCAGTAATTTTAAAAAACAAAACAAATTTGCAATTAAAACCTGAAGACTAATTGAAAATGACAAGTCCAGAAACTGTAAAGGAGGTTATTAAAGAGAGACTAATTGAAAGTAATCCACAATCAAATTTAATAAAAGAAAAAATTATTTTAGGTAATTTAAAATATAATAATATTAACATTAAACCAACTACTTTAACAGTTGAAATGACTTATGATGACCCTTTAGTTATTGGAAGTGTAATTTTAAATGTAATTTATCCAAAATAAAAGATAAGAAGAACTTGTTTATAAAATCACGCAAATTTATATATTAAGAAAATTTAGGGGGTTATTTATATGCAAAATAATTTAAATATAATGTTTTTAGTTAATTGATCAGATTTTTCAATAAAGGACTGAATAATAATAGGATTATCAATATTATTATTAATGCTAACTTTTATTTTTATTTTAGTTATTTTTCTTTTTAAAAGAAAAAGATTTAAGTTTAAAATAAACAATATTATAAGTCATAATTTAGTAAAAATAGGTAAAAATAATTATAAATTTTCAAGTAGAAATGCTTTTATACTCTTTAATGAAATTAAATCAATAATTTTAGATAAGCGTTATAAGTATTTTTATAAATTTAAAAAGAGATATAAAGATGGTAGTTTAAATAATGAACTTTTTGATATAGTTCAAAAATATTATTTAAAAAATGAAAAAGAATTAAAGAAAAAACCAAAACCTTTATTTGAAAATAAAAAAAATGATAAACCCAGTGATGCTGTTAATAAAAAAGATGATAAAAAAGTTAAATTTGTTTTTGATGATCAAGAAATGACAGTAAAAATTGAAGAAGATAAATAAAACTACTCAATTCAGTAGTTTTATTTTTTTTATCTTTTAAAAATATGTATAAAAATTTAACACCAAATATTCTAGATATTATGATATAATTATTTAAACTTAATTTAAGTTTTCAACTCATTATTTTAATTTTTAAAGTATATGGGTTTTTTATTTTTTTGAAAGGAAGATTAAAAGATATGTATAGTAAAGTTAAAAAAATAAAAAGTATATATAAATTAATTGCTGAAATTAAAGAAGAAATAAAACTTCCAGAAGGATTTGAAGAAAGAAAAATGTTTTAATTATGTAGAAAAGTAGTGGTAAAATAAAAAAAGTCATCAACTTGACTTAAAATTTGATTTTATTAAATTTTGGGATTTATTTTTTTTACAAACTGAAATATAACACATTGGATTTTTGATAAGGGGTTAATCCGTAGTGTTGATATTTTCATTTCCATAAATTGAGGTAATTTTGAATATTGGTAAATCCAATGCCATGGTAATGAGTAATAAATTCTTTTAAACTTGATTGTATTTTACTGACATTACTTAATTTTTTATAATTTAATTCTTTATTTTCTTTTGATTTAAACTGCTGGATAGTGGATTTAGTTTGTTTAGCTACTGTATCATATAATACTTGCATATCACAAACTATAATTGAATTTTCTTCGATAAGTTTCGATGTTAAGTTTTCTTGTACTCATTTTTTATTTAATCTTTTAGTATTTGTTGTTTGAGCATAGATATTTCGGTTTTCATCAATTGCCATTTGAATACAACAATTTAAATCTTTAGCATTTTCTTCAATTCATTGTTTTCTTGGATCATTTGGATCTTTAAAGTTTCCTTTATGAATTTCTTTGATAAAAGTTTCGTCAATTTCAATTCTAGCTTTTAATTTTACAAATTGATTTTGTGTTTTTACTAATTGTGTTGATTTCATAAATTTTTGACGATTAAATCAGGCAGTTTTATTTGTAGTATTAATAAATTGAGAAATAATGTAAGCAGATTGACCTAAAGTAGCTATTTGTATCAATAAATCTCATTGATCATGAGATAAATGACTTCAATAAAAATAATGATTTTTAAAAGCATGAAAAGTAATATTACAACTTTTACATTTATATCTTTGCTTATAATCTTTACTACCATATTTAGTACACAAAAAAGAACTACAATCTGGACATTGAATCCCTTTCTCTTTGAATTTTTGTTCGACTGCTTCAAATTTTTCTTTTTTCTCAATTTGTTTAATTCTAGTTTTATTTTCTCTAAAAATCTCAATAAAATCTTTATCAGACAAATTATTTAAAATTTCTTTTACTGTATTTTTATTCATTTAAAATCACCTCTTTAATATTAAAAATACCATATAAAAATATATTTTTGCTAATTTTACTAATACCACTACTTTTCTACAAAATTAAAGCCAAATTCTTCCTTTAATTTTGTAGAAAAGTAATGATACATGATAAAGTGTTATTTTTAGAGAATTTTTACACTAAATAATGTTACTTTTAACAAATTTTTAATTAAAAATAATATTTTAAGTGTAAATTGATGAATAATTTTTGGTCATCCATACTTTTCTACATAATTAAAAGAAAAATGTACCATGCTTGAGTACAAGAACCACTTTGCAATGTTGTAGATACCACTTGATATCATGAAATTGATATAAAAATTCAAAATATTGAAAAAAGATTAAATAATAATATTAATAAAACTAGTTTAAAAGAAATCAAAATAGAATTGGAAAAAATAACAAAAGAAATTGATCAAAAAAATGGTTGAGATATAGAAAAAGATAATAATTTTATTGATGAAATAAATAAAATAAGTTTATCAATCCAACATAAAACTAAAGTTAATAATAAATTTATAGCAAAATAAAAATAGTTACCATTTTGGTAACTATTTTTATTTATTATTAATTTTAAAATCTAATTAATTCTATGTATTTTTCTAAATTAAAAAAGATGCTAAAATCAAGAACATAAACTTAATATAAGTTTATAGATACACTATTTTATTTTAAAAAGGAAATATAAAATATGGATATAATGTTAGAGAATAACAATAACGAAAAAACAAAAGATGAATCTATTTTTGTACCTTCTCCCGCTATTTTTGTAGAAATTTCATTTGAAAACATTAAAACTAAAAAACAAAAACATGCAGAAAGACAAAAACAATATTTAGAAAAAAATAAATCAAATCCTGAATTTATTAGAAAAAAAAGAGAAGGAGAAAAAAGACGCAGAAAAAAATATATTGAAAAGAAAAAAATAAAGAACTTATTGATAAGCAAATTCAATTAATGATTAATGAAGTTAACAACTTTGCTAATTATGAAACAATACAGATAGAAGATATATTGCAAGAAAATCAAAAAATTCCTTTAATTTTGTAGAAAAGTAGTGGTATTAGTAAAATTAGCAAAAATATATTTTTATATGGTATTTTTAATATTAAAGAGGTGATTTTAAATGAATAAAAATACAGTAAAAGAAATTTTAAATAATTTGTCTGATAAAGATTTTATTGAGATTTTTAGAGAAAATAAAACTAGAATTAAACAAATTGAGAAAAAAGAAAAATTTTTTAATTATGTAGAAAAGTATGGATGACCAAAAATTATTCATCAATTTACACTTAAAATATTATTTTTAATTAAAAATTTGTTAAAAGTAACATTATTTAGTGTAAAAATTCTCTAAAAATAAAACTTTATCATGTATCATTACTTTTCTACAAAATTAAAGGAAAAATTTGAAGCAGTCGAACAAAAATTCAAAGAGAAAGGGATTCAATGTCCAGATTGTAGTTCTTTTTTGTGTACTAAATATGGTAGTAAAGATTATAAGCAAATATATAAATGTGAAAGTTGTAATATTACTTTTCATGCTTTTAAAAATCATTATTTTTATTGAAGTCATTTATCTCATGATCAATGAGATTTATTGATACAAATAGCTACTTTAGGTCAATCTGCTTACATTATTTCTCAATTTATTAATACTACAAATAAAACCTTTAATTTTGTAGAAAAGTAATGATACATGATAAAGTGTTATTTTTAGAGAATTTTTACACTAAATAATGTTACTTTTAACAAATTTTTAATTAAAAATAATATTTTAAGTGTAAATTGATGAATAATTTTTGGTCATCCATACTTTTCTACATAATTAAAAAATAAAACTGCCTGATTTAATCGTCAAAAATTTATGAAATCAACACAATTAGTAAAAACACAAAATCAATTTGTAAAATTAAAAGCTAGAATTGAAGTTGACGAAACTTTTATCAAAGAAATTCATAAAGGAAACTTTAAAGATCCAAATGATCCAAGAAAATAATGAATTGAAGAAAATGCTAAAGATTTAAATTGTTGTATTCAAATGGCAATTGATGAAAACCGAAATATCTATGCTCAAACAACAAATACTAAAAGATTAAATAAAAAATGAGTACAAGAAAACTTAACATCGAAACTTATCGAAGAAAATTCAATTATAGTTTGTGATATGCAAGTATTATATGATACAGTAGCTAAACAAACTAAATCCACTATCCAGCAGTTTAAATCAAAAGAAAATAAAGAATTAAATTATAAAAAATTAAGTAATGTCAGTAAAATACAATCAAGTTTAAAAGAATTTATTACTCATTACCATCATTACCATGGCATTGGATTTACCGGCAATGTTTAGTAATCTGTGTAACTTACAAAAATAACTATGTTTAATTAATTCTAGTAAATATAATTAAATGACTAGAAAGAGTGAGTTACAGATGGCTAAAAAACAAAATATTAATAATAATGATCCAATATCAAAAGCAGTAGATTTATTATTAGAAAATACTGAAGATTTAACAACAGTTTTTAAAGAAGGGGGTTTATATAAAGAATTAACAAAACGTTTAGTTGAAAAAATGTTGAATTCTGAAATGCAAAATTATTTAGGATATGAAAAAAATCAACATAGTAATACTGAAAATGCTCGTAATGGTACAAGTTCAAAAAAATTAATAACTCAACAAGGTAAAATTGAGATTGATGTACCAAGAGATCGCAATAGTGATTTTACTCCTGTAATAGTTGCAAAAAGACAGCGAAGATTTGATGGTTTTGATCAACAAGTGCTTTCACTATATGCAAAAGGTATGACTCTATCTGACATTAGAATGCAGTTACAAGAGTTATATCATGGTGCTGATATTAGTGAAAGTGTTATTAGTCAAATTACTGATGATGTTATTGATGATGTCAAAGCATGACAAAATCGACCATTAGAAAGCATTTATCCGATTGTTTATTTTGATTGTATAGTAGTTAAAGTTCGACAAGATAAACGGATTATTAACAAATCAGTTTATATAGCATTAGGAGTTGATTTAGAAGGTAAAAAAGATGTTTTAGGCTTATGAATTAGTGAAAATGAAGGTGCTAAATTTTGATTAGCTAATTTCACAGAAATGAAAAATCGAGGCTTAAATGATATTTTGATTGCTTGTAGTGATAATTTAACAGGCATGTCAGAAGCAATACAAGCAGTTTATCCTAAAACAGAACATCAATTATGCATTGTTCATCAAATTCGAAATAGTTTAAAATATGTTTCATACAAACATCGAAAAACTCTAGTTACAGATTTAAAACCAATTTATAGTGCATGTAGTGAAGAACAAGCAATGCAAGCTTTAGAATTATTTGAAAGTAAATGAAATAAACAATATCCCCAAATTGCTAAATCTTGATATAAAAATTGAGAAAATTTGATGATTTTTATTAGTTATCCTGCAGAAATCAAAAGAGTAATTTATACAACAAATGCTATTGAATCTGTTAATAGTCAATTACGAAAAGTTATTAGAAACAAAAAAGCTTTTCCTAATGATATGTCAGTTTTTAAAATATTTTATTTAGCAATTGAAAATATAACAAAAAAATGAACATTGCCTATTCAAAATTGAAATACAGCAATTGCTCATTTTATGATAAAATTTGAAGACAGAATTAATCTAAACTAGTACTTTGTAAAACAAAGATACACAGATTTCTTTTAATTATGTAGAAAAGTATGGATGACCAAAAATTATTCATCAATTTACACTTAAAATATTATTTTTAATTAAAAATTTGTTAAAAGTAACATTATTTAGTGTAAAAATTCTCTAAAAATAACACTTTATCATGTATCATTACTTTTCTACAAAATTAAAAGAATTAACTCCTGGTGGATTTGTTTTTAATCAAGCAAGTTGTTCTTCTCATGAATTTTTAAATTCAAATCCATTACCAAAAGTACCTTTTGCGATACCACCAACAATAGCAAAAATTAAACCAGCAAAAACAACAAATGGTATCATATATGATACTCCGCTTAATAAATGTTTTAAAATTGCTGGTTTACCTTTCGAAGCATTTAAAATGAAATCACCACTATTTCCATTAGTTTCACCGTATATTTTTGCTTTTGTTAAACTTTCTTTAATAGTTTGTTTAGCATCTTTAACTACTGGTTTTGTACCACAAGTATATTTTTTTACCAATAAAACGTTCTAAGTCAATTGCAACATCTGTTGCTAAAATAACGACATCCGCTTCTTTAATTTCTTGTTCTGTTAGTACATATTCTGGTCCTTTTTGACCTTGACATTCAATATGTACTTGATAGCCTAGTTCTTTTCCTGCGGTTTCTAATAATTCTTTACACATGTAAGTATGAACTACTCCAGTTGTACAAGAAGAAACCTTTAATTTTTTATAAAAGTAATGATACATGATAAAGTGTTATTTTTAGAGAATTTTTACACTAAATAATGTTACTTTTAACAAATTTTTAATTAAAAATAATATTTTAAGTGTAAATTGATGAATAATTTTTGGTCATCCATACTTTTCTACATAATTAAAAGAAGAAACTCCAACAATTTTTTTTGTTTCCTTATTTTTCATTGTTTTTATTTCTTTTTTAGTACTATTTTTAACTGTTTCATCATTAATAAGCGATATTATTTCTTGTGAATTTTTTGCATTTTTTAATTTTTTACGAAAATCTTTATTTACAAGTTTAATTGCAAGTGTACTTAAAATATCTAAATGTAAATTTTCTGCTTGTGTTTCAGGAATTATTAAAGCAATAATAAAAGTTGTTAATTGTCCATCTATTGCTTTTCAGTCAACACCATTATTATTACATAATATTAGAATTGCAGGTTTTTTAATTGATTTAATTCTAGCGTGTGGAATTGCAATTCCACCTTCAAAACCCGTTGATAATTCTTGTTCAAGAGCAAGAAATGCTTTTAGTAATTCATCACGATTAGTAATATAACCTAATGAAAATGTCAAATCAGTAATTTTAGTTAGTGCTTCTATTTGATTTTTAATATTAGATTCAAAAATAATATGTGAGTTGTTTAATAAATCATTAGTTATTTTCAATTTTACCTTCCTTTCCAATGATTATTTTATCTCCTTTTTTTAATAAAAACCAGAGATTTTTTCAGATAATTAAAATATATTTTTAACTATTTATTCAATTAAATTTAATATTTATAAAATTAGATATATTGCATACTTCAAAGTTTTTGCTGTTTTTTAAACAAAATATAATAAATAAAAATTATCAACATTAATCCCATATTTCCTTATAAATTAATATAAATAACTTATTTATAAAATCATGTAAAATTAATTTAGATAAAATTTATAAAATTTAAGTATTTAAAGAAAGGGAAAATTAGAGAAATGTTTAAAACAAGAAAAGAAAATTTAAATCAGAAAAATAACAAACTTAAATCAATAACTGATTATCAATGATTAGCTTTAGATATCGGAACAGAAAACTTTAAAGCTAGACATATTAATATAGGTCTTAGATATGATGCTCCAACCTATTTAGCTGAAGACTATGAAAAAAATAGAATTCTTTACGGTGAAGAGGCTAAGGCTTTAACTGACAAAACAAATGAAAACGTTATTATTAAACGTCCAGTTCGTGATGGTAATATTGCTGATCCAGATGCTTTACAACGTATTCTTACTAAAATTTTTCAAGATTTCAGACTTGAAATTAAAAATTTAAAAGAAATTAATAACAATTCTATAAAAAAACATGAAAAATTAGATAAAAATCGTAATTTGATTGTGTTGATGGCAACACCAAGTGAAATTAATTCAGTACAAAAAGAAGCTTTAGAAAATATTGTATATCGTTTAGGAGCACTCCGTGGATTTGTACAAGAAGAAGTAAAAATGGCAGCCTTAGGTTCAGGGCAAGATATTTTTGGAAGTGCAATTATGTGCATTGATATTGGTGGTGGCAGTACTGATGTTGCTATTATTAGTAATAATTCAATATTATATTCATATACAACACATTGTGCTGGTGACTATTTAATACAAAAAGTTCAAGAATATATTATAAAAAAACATGCCTTAAAAGTTGGAATAAAAGAAGCTGAAGATGTTATTAAAAATATTGGCTCACTTATGAAATATCAAGATGAAAAACCATACACAATTTCAGGTTTTTCATTACCTAGATTAAATTCTCAGCCAGGAGAAACAATGTCAATTTCTAAAACTATTGAAATTACACCAGAAGAAATTCGTGAAAATGTTATGCAAGTTCAATTCAAAGAACATATTATTCCAGCCATTCGTAGAGTACTAAGAACTGCTGGTGACAAGGCTGCTGGAAGTATTAGTGATTTAAAGAAAAAAGGTAAGGGAATCACAATTTGTGGTGGTGGAGCTTATATTAAAAAAGTTGATAAATTTATTCAAGAAGAATTAGCTAAAGAATATTATATTGAAGTTAAAACTGAAAAAGGTACAAAACCAATGCGTCAAAAATATGAAGGAGATCTTTTTGAAGTGCGGACTGCTCCAAATCCTTTAGATAATGTTATTGATGGTTGTGTAAAATATCGTGATACAATTTACAAACAATTAATAATTGAACAAAATCCTAGTAGTGAAATTCTAATAAAGGACGAAGATTTAGGATAAAAAACTTTTAATTATGTAGAAAAGTATGGATGACCAAAAATTATTCATCAATTTACACTTAAAATATTATTTTTAATTAAAAATTTGTTAAAAGTAACATTATTTAGTGTAAAAATTCTCTAAAAATAAAACTTTATCATGTATCATTACTTTTCTACAAAATTAAAGTAAAAAACTATAAAAATCTTAAATTAGTATTTTAAATTATTAAAAATTTTTTAAACTTTGGTAATTTATTTGAGTTATGAATTCCTGAATCAAAAGAAAAACCTTCGTATTTCATAACATTTGATACATTTCACTTTGATAAATCTTGATTAAATACTCATGCATTACTAAACATATTGTTCATATTTGTTACATTAGATACATCTCATTTTGACAAATCTTGATTAAATGATGTCGCATCAGCAAACATATAACTCAAAGATGTGATTTCTGATGGTAATTGTTCTGGAACTTCTTTAATTGTTATTGGCATGTTAACAACTTGAATTTCTCCCTGATCATTTTTATAAAATCCAATTTGAGTAATTTTGGTAGTTTTTATATATGATAGATTATGCTTATTAGTTATTACTTTTTTGCCATTTTCATCAATGTAAATTGTATCTTGTTGAGTTTTATTATTTAAAACATCATTTTTTTGTGAACTTGTGTTTAAGACAGTTACAGCTAAACTTCCTGCGGCTGATGCAAATGTTAAAACACTTAATGCTGTCAATATTTTTTTCATTTTTTCATCCTTTTATTTTATTATTTTGACTTTATTTAAGAAGCCAATTTTACTTTACTACTTTTTGAAGATAAATTCACAAAAATTATTTTTTAAAGTTAAAACTTTTTTGCTGCTTCTTTAATATACTGTTCAAATTTATCCATCGTTTTTTCTGGTCCTAATGCTGGCAAACCTCCACCTTTTGCTAATATTTTAGAACCAATAAGTAAATTAGCATCATTTTGATGAAGTTCTTGAACCTTAGTACCACAAATAAGAATTGGTTCTACTACTTTAGCACCTACAAATTCTCATGTTCCTTTTAAATAAGTTGCATGATTACCTCATAAATATCAGCCATATGGTGCTCCTTGTGTCGCCAAAATTTGAACTTTTAAATGTGGTAATAATCCTCTAGCTTCACCTTGTTTGGTATATTTATAATCAAAAGTTTTACCAGCAACTAAGATGTGATCTAAATAATTTTTTGTCATGCTAGTAACATTAAAATTTGTCATTGGTGTTGTATATATAACTTTATTAACATTTTTTAGTTGATTAATATAATAATCAGAATCTTTTTTATTAAAATATGAAGCAAAGTTTTTTTGCGTAATAGTAATACTTGCCATTGGTATTTGATTTAAATCTAATTCAATTATTGAATCTTCTGGATGAAATTCACGATAATATTTAACAAAACGAGATACTAAACTTTCAGAATAAGATAGTTCTTTTTTAATCATAGAAGAACGAATTACTAATATTTTATTTGCCATTATTTTTACCTCCGAAATATCTAAAATAACTTTGTAATTTGATTTTATCAGTTTTTATTTATTATTTTTTAAAAAATAATAAATAAAAATATAGTTTTATAAAAAAATGAAATATTTATTATAATTTTATCAATTTCTATAAAGTGTTATCATTAAAGTGTGTAAAACTTTTAAAAAAGTTTATAGAAAAATTTTAAATTAAATAGATATAAGTAGTTATTATAGAAATTTTAGTACTTGTACACAAATTATAATTATTAAGAAATTTGAGATTAGACTATCAAAAATATAGAAAGAGGCAAAAATATGAATGAAAAAAGACAAAAATTACTTGAATTGATGAATAGAAATTTAAAAATTAGTACTTTAATTAATTACAGATTTAAAATTTCTGAAATAACTAATGCAATTGCAAGTATCAATAATGATTTATATAAACAACAAAAATATTTTTTAGAATTAGAAAATAATAGAAAATACAGAAATAAAATTCAACGAAAATTTAATAAAAACAAAAAGATAAAAAAGAAATTAAATAAAATTTTAAACAAATATTTAGCACAAATAAAAAAATTTAGTTTTTTTATTAATAAATATAAAAAAGAACCTCAACAATTATTTGAAATATTAAGTGAATTAAATTTATTTGTAGGTGAATTAATAAATCAAGAAAACATAACAGATGAAGAATTACAATATTTATTTACAATATCTCATCAATTTTCAGAACAATTAAAAAATGAAAAACCATTAGATTTATCACTATCAAGTAAAAAACAAAGACTACAACAAGAACCATTAGATTTATCATTACCAAATAAAAATCAAATATGAGAATTAACAACAAAAATTAACACATCTTTAATTAATAAAAACATTATACTAATACATTAGAAACATACACTAAAGACAGTTTATTTATCGAAATAAAAATATCAAAACCTAGTAGCAGTTTTATATATACAAATAATTTTAATGATATACAAACATATTTATTAACCCAACAAATACAACAAAATAATTTTTTAAATAATAATGATAAAAGTAAATATAGAAATAAAACTGATGAAAATGAAAAAAAATCACAAATCATAAGATTTAGATAATTATTATATGTCAAAAAATCATTTTAAATAAATTATTTTTTTAATTATTTTACTAAATTTAAAAATATTGCGTATAATTTATATAATGTCAAAATTTAAGAATAACGGAGAATGAATAATGTCTGAACAAGAAAAAGTTTCTGCTGAACAAAAAATTATTAATATTGCAGTGATAGCACACGTCGATGTTGGAAAATCAACATTAGTTGATGCTTTATTAAAGCAATCAAATATTTTTCATCAAAACCAAGTTATTGTTGAACAAATAATGGATAGTAATGATCAAGAACGTCAACGAGGAATTACTATTTATTCTAAAAATTGTTCAATCATGCATGGTAATACAAAAATTAATATTATTGATACACCTGGTCATGCTGACTTTTCCTCTGAAGTTGAAAGAATTATGAAAACAGTAGACTGTGTTATTTTACTAGTTGATAGTGTTGAAGGACCAATGCCACAAACTCGTTTTGTATTGCAAAAAGCACTAGAACATAACTTAAATCCAATTTTAATGATTAACAAAATTGATAAAAAGGACCAAAGAATTGAAGAAGTAAAAGATGAAGTATTAGAACTTTTTATGGAATTAAATGCTAATGATGAACAGTTAGACTTTCCAACACTTTATGGAATTACTAAACAAGGTATTGCCCAATATGAATTGAATCAACCAAGTGAAAATTTAGAACCATTATTCGAAACAATTATTAAACATGCTAAAATTTCTAAATTAGTAAAATATAATGAGCCTTTACAAATGCAAATTAGTTCATTAGATTATGATAGTTTTATTGGCAGAATTGGAATTGGTAGATTATTTCAAGGTACTATTTCTGAAGGACAAGAAATAATTGTTGTTGATGATTATGATTTAAAAAGAAAAGCAAAAGTAAAATATTTATTTGTTTATCAAGGATTAAAACGAGTAGCTGTTAAAAACGCTGTTGCTGGTGATATTGTTTGCATAGCGGGTATTGAAAATATAACAATTGGTAATACTATTTGTGATAAAGATAATGTTGTGCCAATGGAACCAATTACAATACAGGCTCCAACAATGTCAATGAATTTCCTTGTCAATAATTCACCATTTTCTGGAACTGAAGGTAAACTAGTAACTAGTAATAAAATTAAAGAACGTTTAACAAGAGAATTAGAAACTAATGTTGGTTTAAAAATAGAACAATTATCTGGAAGTAATGCTGATGGTTTTAAAGTTTTTGGTCGTGGTGAATTACATTTATCTGTTTTAATTGAAAATATGCGTCGCGAAGGCTTTGAATTAGGTATTTCTAAACCGGAAGTAGTATTTAAAAAAGATGAAAAAGGACACACCACTGAACCAGTCGAAGAAATTATTTTAAATCATCCTACTGAATATAGTAGTACTGTTATTAATAATTTAAATCTAAGAAAAGGTATTATGACTAATATGGATTCTGATAATGTTCGTGATAAAATTATTTTTCATATTCCAACAAGAGGATTAATTGGATTTGGTCGTCAATACGTTAATATTACTCGCGGAACAGGTGTTATGGTTCGTAGTTTCCTTACATATGAACCATTAAAAGGCGAAATTAATAATAATAGAAATGGTGTTCTAGTAAGTATGATTACAGGGACAACATTACCTTATGCTTTAAATTCTTTAGAAGAACGTGGTACTTTATTTGTTAAACCACAAACTAAAGTGTATGAAGGAATGATTATTGGTTTAAGTAATCGTGATAAAGATTTAGATGTTAATCCTTGCAAAGCAAAACAATTAACAAATACTAGAAGTTCAGGTAATGATGAAGCTGTTAGATTAACACCACCAACTATTTTTAGTTTAGAAGAATCTTTAGAATTTATTGCTAGCGATGAATTAGTTGAAGTAACACCACAAAATATTCGTATGCGTAAAAAATTCTTGACTGAAAATGAACGTAAACAAAATAGAAATCGTAAGTAATACTTACGATTTTTTGTTTAAAGATTAAAAGGATTATAATTTACACAGTTAACTGTAGATACTCAATAGGCAATGTTTAGTAATCTGTGTAACTTACAAAAATAACTATGTTTAATTAATTCTAGTAAATATAATTAAATGACTAGAAAGAGTGAGTTACAGATGGTTAAAAAACAAAATATTAATAATAATGATCCAATATCAAAAGCAGTAGATTTATTATTAGAAAATACTGAAGATTTAACAACAGTTTTTAAAGAAGGGGGTTTATATAAAGAATTAACAAAACGTTTAGTTGAAAAAATGTTGAATTCTGAAATGCAAAATTATTTAGGATATGAAAAAAATCAACATAGTAATACTGAAAATGCTCGTAATGGTACAAGTTCAAAAAAATTAATAACTCAACAAGGTAAAATTGAGATTGATGTACCAAGAGATCGCAATAGTGATTTTACTCCTGTAATAGTTGCAAAAAGACAGCGAAGATTTGATGGTTTTGATCAACAAGTGCTTTCACTATATGCAAAAGGTATGACTCTATCTGACATTAGAATGCAGTTACAAGAGTTATATCATGGTGCTGATATTAGTGAAAGTGTTATTAGTCAAATTACTGATGATGTTATTGATGATGTCAAAGCATGACAAAATCGACCATTAGAAAGCGTTTATCCGATTGTTTATTTTGATTGTATAGTAGTTAAAGTTCGACAAGATAAACGGATTATTAATAAATCAGTTTATATAGCATTAGGAGTTGATTTAGAAGGTAAAAAAATGTTTTAGGCTTATGAATTAGTGAAAATGAAGGTGCTAAATTTTGATTAGCTAATTTCCAGAAATGAAAAATCGAGGCTTAAATGATATTTTGATTGCTTGTAGTGATAATTTAACAGGCATGTCAGAAGCAATACAAGCAGTTTATCCTAAAACAGAACATCAATTATGCATTGTTCATCAAATTCGAAATAGTTTAAAATATGTTTCATACAAACATCGAAAAACTCTAGTTACAGATTTAAAACCAATTTATAGTGCATGTAGTGAAGAACAAGCAATGCAAGCTTTAGAATCATTTGAAAGTAAATGAAATAAACAATATCCCCAAATTGCTAAATCTTGATATAAAAATTGAGAAAATTTGATGATTTTTATTAGTTATCCTGCAGAAATCAAAAGAGTAATTTATACAACAAATGCTATTGAATCTGTTAATAGTCAATTACGAAAAGTTATTAGAAACAAAAAAGCTTTTCCTAATGATATGTCAGTTTTTAAAATATTTTATTTAGCAATTGAAAATATAACAAAAAAATGAACATTGCCTATTCAAAATTGAAATACAGCAATTGCTCATTTTATGATAAAATTTGAAGACAGAATTAATCTGAACTAGTACTTTGTAAAACAAAGATACACAGATTTCTAAAAAGCCTCACTCAATATTCTGATTCAATATCAATAATATCATTTAAAGACAGAATTTTTTTTTAATTTTGTAGAAAAGTAGTGGTAAAATAAAAAAAGTCATCAAATTGACTTAAAATTTGATTTTATTAAATTTTGGGATTTATTTTTTTTACAAACTGAAATATAACACATTGGATTTTTGATAAGGGGTTAATCCGTAGTGTTGATATTTTCATTTTCATAAATTGAGGTAATTTTGAATATTGGTAAATCGAGGCTTTTTAGAAATCTGTGTATCTTTGTTTTACAAAGTACTAGTTCAGATTAATTCTGTCTTCAAATTTTATCATAAAATGAGCAATTGCTGTATTTCAATTTTGAATAGGCAATGTTCATTTTTTTGTTATATTTTCAATTGCTAAATAAAATATTTCTTTAATTTTGTAGAAAAGTAATGATACATGATAAAGTGTTATTTTTAGAGAATTTTTACACTAAATAATGTTACTTTTAACAAATTTTTAATTAAAAATAATATTTTAAGTGTAAATTGATGAATAATTTTTGGTCATCCATACTTTTCTACATAATTAAAAAAATATTTTAAAAACTGACATATCATTAGGAAAAGCTTTTTTGTTTCTAATAACTTTTCGTAATTGACTATTAACAGATTCAATAGCATTTGTTGTATAAATTACTCTTTTGATTTCTGCAGGATAACTAATAAAAATCATCAAATTTTCTCAATTTTTATATCAAGATTTAGCAATTTGGGGATATTGTTTATTTCATTTACTTTCAAATGATTCTAAAGCTTGCATTGCTTGTTCTTCACTACATGCACTATAAATTGGTTTTAAATCTGTAACTAGAGTTTTTCGATGTTTGTATGAAACATATTTTAAACTATTTCGAATTTGATGAACAATGCATAATTGATGTTCTGTTTTAGGATAAACTGCTTGTATTGCTTCTGACATGCCTGTTAAATTATCACTACAAGCAATCAAAATATCATTTAAGCCTCGATTTTTCATTTCTGTGAAATTAGCTAATCAAAATTTAGCACCTTCATTTTCACTAATTCATAAGCCTAAAACATCTTTTTTACCTTCTAAATCAACTCCTAATGCTATATAAACTGATTTATTAATAATCCGTTTATCTTGTCGAACTTTAACTACTATACAATCAAAATAAACAATCGGATAAATGCTTTCTAATGGTCGATTTTGTCATGCTTTGACATCATCAATAACATCATCAGTAATTTGACTAATAACACTTTCACTAATATCAGCACCATGATATAACTCTTGTAACTGCATTCTAATGTCAGATAGAGTCATACCTTTTGCATATAGTGAAAGCACTTGTTGATCAAAACCATCAAATCTTCGCTGTCTTTTTGCAACTATTACAGGAGTAAAATCACTATTGCGATCTCTTGGTACATCAATCTCAATTTTACCTTGTTGAGTTATTAATTTTTTTGAACTTGTACCATTACGAGCATTTTCAGTATTACTATGTTGATTTTTTTCATATCCTAAATAATTTTGCATTTCAGAATTCAACATTTTTTCAACTAAACGTTTTGTTAATTCTTTATATAAACCCCCTTCTTTAAAAACTGTTGTTAAATCTTCAGTATTTTCTAATAATAAATCTACTGCTTTTGATATTGGATCATTATTATTAATATTTTGTTTTTTAACCATCTGTAACTCACTCTTTCTAGTCATTTAATTATATTTACTAGAATTAATTAAACATAGTTATTTTTGTAAGTTACACAGATTACTAAACATTGCCGTACATTGAATATAAGCAAGTTCTTTATTTTCATTATTATAAGTTTTACTAGCAACTTCAAGAATATATCATTGTCTATCAACTTTAATACTTTTATCATTATTTATAACTTTATTAATTTCTGGAATCATATATAACTTATATAAATTTGAAACAATTTTATTAATAAAATCAAAATTCTTTTTTTCATTTGGAATATTAATAACTACATTTTTAATTGCTTGTTCTTGAATAAAAGCATTATTTGCTGGTGTTGCTGAATAAGTAATACCTAATTGGTCACTTAAAATATTTCCATAAAATACATCACCAATTTGTAATTGTTTATATGCTAAATCCGGATTATCTTTATCTTGAATATGAAAATAAGAATGGTCTCAAACTGCTTGTATTGCTTCTCTACCAGTAAAGATTTTAGAGAAGCTAGTATAAATCATTAGGAATACTAGTTGGTCGTTTATAACCAGTTTCTGTTGAATTTATAGCACCTAAAATAATAGTAAAAGGACATACACGAAATTGTAAATCTTTATTTTGTGTAAAATCTTTTTCAATTTCACCAGTTGATTTTCAAACTGTTTTAATTAATTGATGATTTATTTTTGGTATCATTTTTAGTTTCTCCTAAAAAAGTATTATTAAATTCAATTTCTTCTTTTTGATATTTTCTATTTTCTTCAATAATTTGTTGTGCTTCTTCTTCATTTACACCATATCTTTTAACTATAATTCTTTTAATATTAGTAATTCCTAATCTTAATTCTGCTTCATCAATTTCAAGTGATTTTAATCTATCTGTAATAGTATTTTCTTTAATTTCAAATGTTCATTTAGATTTATCACCATCTAATCCCATTATTATAAAACATCTTTGAAATATTTCATTTCAATCACTTTGATTTAATGTTCTTTTAATTCTTGTAGTTTCCATATCTCTTGAATTAGTAATTAATACTTCTGCTTCAGTTTTTTGACTTGTAGTATCATTTACTGGACTATATCCTGAGTCTTCAAATGCTTTATCTATAATAAATTGTATAAATTCGGCATATTTATCTAATATTGGACTACCTTGTAAAATAGCAATTGGTGGTGTTCCATTAGTACTTCCTAAACTTCTTAAATTTGCTTGTAAAATAAATTTACCTATTAATTTTTTTAAATCAAAAGCAGTTTTAGATTGATTTATTTCTTGTTCAGTAATATTTAAAAATACACGAGTAACATTATATTCAAGTTCATGTTCAATTGATTCAAATGTTTTATTTAATAATTTTTGTAATTTTTTAATTAGAGTCATATCGGGATAATAATCACCAATAACTCCACCAAAGAAATTCTTTTTAGGTAAATTTTGCATAAATTTAACTGGAATAATACCTAAATTATGATTTTCTATTAAAGGTAATTGTAAATCTTTACTGATTTTTTCTTGTAAACCATCTAAAGTAACATAATCACTAGTAAAATATCTAATTATTTGATTTGGAGTATATGTTGTTTTAACATATATACTTTGGTCATCATATTGTATTCTTGACCATGTTGATGCACTATATTCAGTTTCTAATACTCTTGCTACTCTTGATTGAGCATATGGTTGAGCAAAATTTAATGCTATTCTTCCAGTTTTACTTCTATCAATTTGAATAATACTATAACCATTACCTCATAATAATTTACTTGCATGATTTGCTATAATTTCTTGAAGATTTATCATACATCAATTAGGAGTTAATATTTCAGTATTATGATTATTCATATGTTACTTCCTTTCAAAATAAGGATTTATATTTGCACTTAAATTTCTAATATATGGCTCAATTGCATAATCAAATGCATCTCTTAAATGGTCATTATCCGCTAATGGTATTTGTTTAATACTTTTAGGGTCTCATACAGCCAATCTAAATTCATCTAATAATAACTGAGCAATTATTCTTTATGTTTATATTTAAGCGTTCTGATGCCATTAAAGCCACATTCTTACCTATTCTAAACATCAAGTCTTAATTTCACACAATCTTTAAAATATAGCCATGAACTAACCCTATATTTAATGGCTGTATCATTTAACATTTCAATAAATGTATAATTACTAAAATCACAATATACAGTTAAACCATATTCATCTAAATAAACATTTTCTTTTGCTAATTTAATATAAAACTCTACTACTAATCTTGCTAATTGTTTATTATCATAACGTACTAATTTATTTTCTATTTTTAAACAATCAATAACATTAACAAAATTAAAATCATAATCAAAACCTATTAATACACATGCTAAAGCATCATCTTTAAATCCATAATCTAATCCAGCACTAAATCTATAACTTGGTTGTAATAAACGTGATATCTTATGAATTAAATTTGAATATATTCCACCAGATTCATAACCTACTAAACCATGACTTCTTACTCTTGCAGATATTGGGTCTAGAACTTCTATTTCTAATAATTGTTGTTTATCACTATCTTTTAAATAAGTATTTAATTTTCAATTTTGATAATGATAAATAGTATTATCAAAAATAGTATATTGTTCATATTCATTAATAATTTGTTTTTCATTTTGTGGACAAGCATTTATAGTTTTTTTAATAAATTCATTTAAAATACTTCAAGGATTACAACTTTCTATTTCTAATAATTGATTTGCACCACGAATAGCATCTTTTAAATCTTGATAATAATTTTCAGTAATTTCATATCTTTCATCACTTCATAATAATTACATAATCATATAAATAATTACTTGCTAATCCAGTTAATTTAACATTACTATTATCTTGTGCATGTAAATATTTACAAGTTATTTTACTACCATTAAATTCAATAGTTTTTTTAGTTTCACTAATAATAAAATTAATACTAGGATATGTTGCTCTAATAATTTGTTTTAATTCTTGTCAACTATCATTTAATTGTTTTGACATATTACGAATTAAATAAGCATGAATATTAATATTATCTAACATTAATAAAATACCTAAGAATTCAATATCACTAAATGTTTTACCTGATTTACGACTACCTAATTGTTTAATTTTAGTAATATTTAAAGGTTGTTTTAAATACATTCTTTTAGCAATATCTAATAAATAACCAAAATTACTTAACATTTATTCTTACCTTTATTTTCTAAACTAATTGCTATAGGTGCGACGTTATCATTGTTCTTTATATCAATTTTAGTTGATAAATGATATTTATTAACATATATTACCAATGGATGCTCCATCAACAATTATTGTTCTAATATCAATAGTTTGGATTTGATAAGTAATTTTAATTTTATCTTGATTATAAAAAATACCATCACCAACAACAAAAGCATAATTAGTGGTTTTATTAAAAATTATAATATTATCAGTATGAAGTCCATGATTTAAATTAAATAGTTGATCTTTTAATTCATAATCTGTAGGTATTGTTCCTCGATGTTCCTCTGGTACAATTTTTAAATCTGTTTGTGTTAAATCTTTTTTTAAATCTTTTTTGAATATAGTTAGATTATTACATGCCGTTGTACTAGCAGTGACTGCACTTGATAATAATAATGCACCCATAAATGATAATGGTTTTTTCATATATATACCTCATTTAAATATTGTAAAAAATTAATAATTATTCAAGTATATAGGGACTACGTCCCTCGCCACTACGTGGCTCACCCAAATTATAGTCGCAGTAGGTTCACTGCGACTATAACTATTTTTATTTATCTTTATTTTTAGGTTTATCTTTTTTCTTTAAAATATTATCTAATTTATCCAAACCAGCAGATTTAATATCAGTATAAGTCATATCAATAGTACTTGCTTCTTTAAGGTATTTCTTAGGTGACAATTCACTTTTAAGTTCATGTACGTAATGTAAAGCACGTGAATTATACCTTTTTAACCAGTGTCTAGGAAAAAATAAAGTCATAGACATTGCTTCACCACTATAACTTGGAGGCATAATACCTCTTTTAATCATTTTCTTTGTTCTAAGACGTGAAAACACTACTTTATTATAATCCTCAATATTAGTATATAAATTAAGATTAAATATAACAATAAAACCCAAAAAACGCATACGTTTAACTTGCACAACATATTCTACTTTTTCTCTTGCTTGTACTGGTATTCTATTAGGGTGTTGTTCAATCAAATACATAGTACCATTAAACATATGACCTATTAACTTACAAAATTGTCCTAAACTTTCTTGTTGATTTTTAAACTGTACTCCTAAATCATTAGAATTTATTTTTAATGCTAATTCATCTAAAATTATTAAATCTTGTTCCTCAAAAGCATAATTACTTGCTAACTGATTAAAAGTAAAAACATCATTATAATTAACCAAATAAGAATAACCATTTTTTAATTTAATAGGAAAAGGACTAACTACTCGTTTTTTATGAGTTTGTGCTAAACAACAAGCAAGAGCAGATTTACCAGTACGTGGTGGTGCTGAAATAATATAACTACCAACTCGTTTTAAAATTTTAACATTACGAATAGTTATACAAATTGGATAAATAATCATAATTAAACCTATAACTAACAACACATAACCATATCAAGGCATTATTTAACCACCTTATTTTTATTTTTAAACTTACTTTTAATTCAAAAACAAAACTTCGTAAAATATGAATCAAAAACAAAAGGAAAAATAAAATTAAAAACAAACAATAAAAATTGAACATCAAAACTAGCATTTTCATAAAATAACTTTAATTTATCTACATCAAAATTAAAAAACAACGCAGTAACTAACGATGTTAAAAAACAAACAACAACTGTACTCAAAATTTCAAATCAAAATATTCCATTATTTTTCATAATAAACTCCTAACCTATAATTAAACTAATTGCTCTAACAAATAATCATAAAGGTATAATATTTTCTATTCCACTAACAATATCAACATTTAAAGCAGTACTAATAGTATCTGAAAAAATATGTCGTAATAAACTATCTGTTGTAAAAAGAAATTGTCTTAATGGTTCTACTGGTAAAACTTTACCAACAACTCCATAAAGTACTCATCTAAAAGCATTACGTAAATGACCAAAAACATCATATCAACTTGGTCTTTCATACTCGGGGTTAAAAGGACTATTTGGTGGAACTGGTACAATATCTTTAGAAGAAAAAATATTCATTTGACCAAAATTTACATGTAAATTATCACCATAATCAGTTAATGAAACTAAATCAAAATTAATCGTTAAATGTTTTAAATTAGGAACACGAACCGGCATAGTAACAAAATTATATTTTCCTAAATTATAAACACTATCTTTATCATTTAATACACCTTTAAAATTATAACGAATATTACCCTCATAATCTAAAAACGAAAATGTATAAATAGAAGAAAAATATTTAAAATAATCAGCACTAAGATAAAACATAAAACCCTGTATATAAAAACTCAAAGGTTTTGTAATTTCAAAAGTCAACTTAAAACTTAAATTACCAGTCTTACCATTCCTAAAAATTAAATCATTTAACTGACCAGATTGTATAAAATTATGATTAAACAAAATCAAAGATAATTGTTCTAAATCTTGCTCTGTAAAATTATAATCAGTAGATAAACCACTAACTTCTCTATTAAAAGAACCTACAACATCAGATTTAAATAAAATTGAATAAGGTGAAACATCAGTCTTATGAACAAAAGCAGAAACTAATTTTAAATCTGGTTGACCAACATCAAAATAAGCAGAATTTCAAGGAATAGTTGCTCAATCATTAAAATCATTATATTTAACAGCTTTAACCATATCCTTAGTTATAGTATAATTACTTTCACTAGGTGAATTTGAAACAATCAAAGAAGTTGGTGCTTGAATAGTACTATTTACAACAAAAAATAATTTAGCAAACTTAAATCACATAATTATTTACCAAATAAACATTTTAAAATTCATCATAAACCATAAAATATAATAAATCCAATAAAAAACTGTGTTCCATAAACTACTAAATTTCATAAAATAGTAGTAAATTGGTCAACTGGACTTCCTATAAACATAGTTCAATAATCAACTATACATTGATGTATTTTATTGTAAATATCTCAAACACTCATACTTAACACCTACCCAAACAATGACCTAAAAATAAATTTAATACTACGATAAATAAAATTAAAAAATACACCCAATACCAACCAAAAAGTCAAATTAAACAAAATATAAACTTCATCAGTAATATTTGGTTGATTTAAAAATATTGAAATATCTTTATTAGAAAATATAAAAATTAAATGCAATATACTATTTACAAAATCACTCATAACTAATTACCAACTCCTCAACCACTAGATGTTCCAGTAAATTTATTACCACCAGCACCACCTTTAAACTTACCTTGTTTTTTATTTTTTTCTTTTAATTTATCAATACGTTTACTATGAACCTTAGCAATTTTTTTACCAACAAATTTTGAACTGCCTTTAATATTTCTATAACTTTGCTTTACAGTCCCCGATGTAGAAACTGGCTGAATATCAATATTTAAAAAAACTGACATTGCAAACTTTATTAAAAGAATAAAAACAACAAAAGTTCCCAAATTAAAACCTAAATCTGCCATTGGCAAATTTCAAAATTTCATAAAAATTTGTCCAAATAGTTCTAAAACTTTTGAAATAAAAGCAACACCCATAATAAACTACTCCTATATTATTTTTAATAATTTTAAAATTAATGAAAAAGTAAAAAGCACTAAAATAATTGCTAACAATTGTGCTGGCATTGAAACTATTTGTTGTGAACTATCACCAAAAATAAAACTTTTTATAACCAAAGACAAATTATGTAAACCAGAAAAATCAGTAATATAACTTTGCAAAATATTTTGCACAATATTATTTAAAGAAGGTAAAAGTTTACCTAATAAAGGAAAAACAAAAATTATTGAAAAAAATAATTTAATCATAACTATTACCTCCTAAAAACAACTTTAATTTTTTCTATCTAAATCCACGAATAATATGTCCAATAAATTCTTTAATAAATACTAAGACCATCATAAATATTGGAATTAATACCGGTCAATTTGTCATTATAGAATCACCCGCAAATACTCAGTTAAAAACATAACTAAAAGATTCTAATAATTTTTGGCCAATACCTCCAATCATTTCTATGGCAATGTTTAGTAATCTGTGTAACTTACAAAAATAACTATGTTTAATTAATTCTAGTAAATATAATTAAATGACTAGAAAGAGTGAGTTACAGATGGCTAAAAAACAAAATATTAATAATAATGATCCAATATCAAAAGCAGTAGATTTATTATTAGAAAATACTGAAGATTTAACAACAGTTTTTAAAGAAGGGGGTTTATATAAAGAATTAACAAAACGTTTAGTTGAAAAAATGTTGAATTCTGAAATGCAAAATTATTTAGGATATGAAAAAAATCAACATAGTAATACTGAAAATGCTCGTAATGGTACAAGTTCAAAAAAATTAATAACTCAACAAGGTAAAATTGAGATTGATGTACCAAGAGATCGCAATAGTGATTTTACTCCTGTAATAGTTGCAAAAAGACAGCGAAGATTTGATGGTTTTGATCAACAAGTGCTTTCACTATATGCAAAAGGTATGACTCTATCTGACATTAGAATGCAGTTACAAGAGTTATATCATGGTGCTGATATTAGTGAAAGTGTTATTAGTCAAATTACTGATGATGTTATTGATGATGTCAAAGCATGACAAAATCGACCATTAGAAAGCATTTATCCGATTGTTTATTTTGATTGTATAGTAGTTAAAGTTAGACAAGATAAACGGATTATTAATAAATCAGTTTATATAGCATTAGGAGTTGATTTAGAAGGTAAAAAAGATGTTTTAGGCTTATGAATTAGTGAAAATGAAGGTGCTAAATTTTGATTAGCTAATTTCACAGAAATGAAAAATCGAGGCTTAAATGATATTTTGATTGCTTGTAGTGATAATTTAACAGGCATGTCAGAAGCAATACAAGCAGTTTATCCTAAAACAGAACATCAATTATGCATTGTTCATCAAATTCGAAATAGTTTAAAATATGTTTCATACAAACATCGAAAAACTCTAGTTACAGATTTAAAACCAATTTATAGTGCATGTAGTGAAGAACAAGCAATGCAAGCTTTAGAATCATTTGAAAGTAAATGAAATAAACAATATCCCCAAATTGCTAAATCTTGATATAAAAATTGAGAAAATTTGATGATTTTTATTAGTTATCCTGCAGAAATCAAAAGAGTAATTTATACAACAAATGCTATTGAATCTGTTAATAGTCAATTACGAAAAGTTATTAGAAACAAAAAAGCTTTTCCTAATGATATGTCAGTTTTTAAAATATTTTATTTAGCAATTGAAAATATAACAAAAAAATGAACATTGCCTATTCAAAATTGAAATACAGCAATTGCTCATTTTATGATAAAATTTGAAGATAGAATTAATCTGAACTAGTACTTTGTAAAACAAAGATACACAGATTTCTAAAAAGCCTCATTTCTATTAAAGCACTTAATCCTTTTGGCATACTAATCACCTCCCTCCTCTAACTCTTTTCTTGCTCTTTCTTTACGCTTTTGTTCTTTACAATATCAACAATCTGGGTCAACTACATTGTGTTTTCTATGTTTAAATTTTCAAAATAACTTTTTAATAGTACCTTTAAAAGCCCAAGAAGTACCAAGCACAGCAATTATCACAACTATTCATTTAACCATTATTTTTTACCTCCTAATAAAAAATCATCATAATTCATATTTTCACTTAATCTTTGGTCAAAATTTCTTTTTGCCTTTTTCTTATGCAACTTTTGTCTTGGTATATTTTTTCATTTATCTTTTTTCATAAAATTAATTCACTCCTTATAAAATAAATGTTCTTATAGTTTTATTTTGTTCATTATTTCTTAAATTTTCATTATTAATTTCTAATAATTTACTTTGAAATTCTAATGTTTGTTTTAATTCTTTTACTTGATTATTTAAATTTTGAAATTTTCTTTCTAATTTTTGTTTTTCATATCTTTTTCTTTCAACTTTTAAATCATTCTTTTTAATAAATTTATTTTCTTTTCTCTTAAAAACTCAATTTGTTATTTTATTTTTAATATTATTTCATGGAATGCCAATATAACCCATAACAATACCAATTAAGATAGATACTGGTTTAATTGCAACAATTCCTAAAACTATAATGCTAGGAATTAATCCTAAAAATATACTAAGTGTAATACATCCAGTTAATGCCATAAATTTTAAAATTCATCACATATATATTTTCATTTTAAACACCACCTAGTGTATAAGCATAAGAATAATCCCAGTTTAAACTTGCTCTATCTAAATTAATCTCCGACATACTATCATCATTTAAATCAACATCAACCATACTGTCATTTGTACTTTGATAATGACTAACACTATCATTAATTAATCTTGCTCTTTCATCAGTAAACACTTCTTGCAATTCTGTATTATTATGTGTATTTCCTAATGGCAATAATAAAGTATTAATAATCTCACTTGCTCCGGCAATAATCGTAGGAATAGCAAAATAATTATTAAAATTATTATTAATACCCATAGCAACACCACTACTAATCAAACAACCACCAGTAGCCATATTTGCTATCTTTCTTATATTTTGAAATCTATTAGGTATTAATTCAGTTAATCCACTAATAACATTCGCTATACCAAAACTATTTAAAGATATATAAGTGTCTCAATCTACAAAAGGCTTATCAATTACGGGCTTAGGTGTGGGTATTGGAGTAGGAATTGGTAGTTCAGTTGGACATGGTGGTCAAAAACAAGGTTGGTCTCTTAATAAAGAAACTGACTTATCTACATACTGAACAAATTTAGCATAATTAATTAAACCAATTGTTCCTAATCCTAAAAATATCTTTTTATAACTATTAATAACTTTATTTCTAGTAGTAGGTCTTTGATTAATATTCCATATATCAATTCCTAACTTTTTACTAAATAACAAAGAATTAATAGAACCTAAAATTGGGTCTTTTAAATATTGACCATAATAAGCACTAACTCCAACCATAGCACTTAATGGACTTAATCCAGTTCTTAAAATTTTAGTTAAAGTATAATTACTAGTTTGTTCTAACTCATTAGGCATAAATAAAACTCCTTACTTTATATACTAATAAGGAGCTTATTTATGAATTATAATCTAATCCATTGGGGCTTAATGAAAAATATATAATCCATATATAAGCCCCTTATTTAATTTTTATTTATTTCTTTTATTCTCTTTTCTTATTCGTTCCATTTCATTAGCAACTCTATAACACATTTCACAACCAAATACTCTTTCATAAGTTCAATCACTACACTTATGTCTCATAATTTAACTTACTTTCTTGTTGTCTCATTGATTTATTTAAAGCAATATCTAATATACAATTTGGACAATAATATTTTCTAGTATATAAGTTTTGCAAAACTCTTTTAGGACAAATAACTTGGTCACAAAGTTTACATATATAAATTGCTAAATGAAATGCTTGTTCACATGAACAATTATCATTTTTAGCCATAATTTAAACTTAACTCCTAACATATTAATAATTATTTAAAATTACCCTTTTAATAAATAACTATTTTCAATTAGAAAGTTTTTTAATATTACCGCTTAAATCAAGTTCAAGTGAATAAAAATTACCAACTTTTAAATCAACAGTAGATAAACAATTATTAAAATCACTAGCAAATTCCGGATTATATCATTTATCACGTGTTTGACCAGTTGGCACGCTTGTTTGTTTATTTATTTCTACAAACTTCAAAACATCAAACTTTAATGTTTGACCTTTATTATTTTTATCGGGAATAATACGCCCTTTTTCAATATTAACTAATTGAACTTTAAACATAAAAAAATACTTAACCTTTCGCGTTCATTAAAATTTAATTTAATAAGTCAAGCATAGTAGGGTAAACCTATACTTACTAATAATATATCATAAAAATATAAAATTTCAACTAAAAATAAAAAATGAACATTAGTAAGAACGCGAATAATCACTAATGTTCATTAACCATTATATATATATATATATATATATACAAGTATATTCTTTAATAATTTAATTTTTTATGATAAAACTTAAAATTTTTAAATTTATTATTTTAAATCATTTTTTAAACAATTCGGACAAATAGCAATCATAATTTTTAACTTGTTTTTTTCAGTTACTAAAAAGAATTTAAAAATTACACTTCAATCAATTATTTTTTTCCTATTATATAATGAATTAGTAAATTCATCTCATTTTTTTGTATCAATAATACTTCTACATTGAGAACATTCATATTTATTTTCGAAATTAAAAATAGATAATAAAATATTTACTTCTCACAAATACGAATTAAAATGTGTTATAAATTGTTTTGACATTTCTTTTACTGAAAGTTGTTCACTACCTATTATTTCATTTTTATAATCTCTAAGTAAATTTTTCTCTTCATAAGAAAAAAATTGATATTTATTTCAAATCTTTTCTAATTCTTTATATAATTCTGTTCTAATTGTTCTTTTTCTATTCTCAAATTGAAAATATATAGTAATTCCTAAAGTTATAATAACAGACATAGCACTAATAATACTAGTACAAATTTCAATTATTGTTTTAGTATCCATTTTTTTCTCCTTTTATATTTTATTATAATTTAAAAAAATAAAAAAAATACTAAAAATTAAACTAATGTAAAACTTTTTTCTTAAAATTTATTTCTTCAACTTTACTACCAAAAACTTTATAAACCCAAGTCAAAACATCTCTATCTCTATGATTTAAATAACCAATTTCACTAGTCCATAAATAATGTTTATACGATAAAGCACTTAAATATACATATTTTTCGTAATCTTCATATTCTTTAAAATAATCATTTACAACAGTACTTTCAATAATAGCACCAATCATCACAGTATCACCATTACTATCTCTTTGAGTTTTAAAATAAAATACATTTGTTGCATTAAAACTTGCTTTAATTATATCTCCAATTGTCAATTTTTTAATACCACGAACTACAAGAGGATTTTTACAATTACGACTAAAAGCATAAGCCTTTACACCTACATCTGTCTGATTTATAGATTTAACATCATCCATGGCTTTTGTAACATATTTTCCTAAATATTTAATAACAAATTCATTCGTACCTTTTTTAACTACTTTTAAATCATTAAAACCATGAGTTCATCATTCTGCTAACATACTTTTATATATCTTTCTATTAAAAATTACATGAAAATGAATAGCACCACGAGATTGATATTCATAAACATAAAAATACTTTAATTCTCCTAAATTTTGAAAACGTTTAGGGTCATTTCATCACTTTTTGAATTTAATAAAAAATAAACCAATATCTTTTTTTGCTTTTTTAATATCTTGCATATTATTTTTATAAGTCAAAGTAACAAAACTTAACATTTTACTATTATAAAAATTATGTAATGCTTTTTGAATTAAATTAGTTTTAGTACGAGAAGTATTATTTCTCAATTTTTGTTTATTTCCAACATAACATTTACCTTTTTTATTTCCAACATTACTTAAAAAAGAAATAGGTAAAACAACATTTTTAACATAACAAGCATAAAAAATTTTTTTAACATAAAAATCTTGTTGAATATCCATATATAAAACTTCCGCGTTCTAGGTTTTAAAAAACCAATTTTATACATTTTAATAATAAACAAATCTTAACATAAAAAATTATAAAAACAAATAATAAAAGAAAAACGATACTTAATTTAAAGTGATTATATCATAATTTGAAAAAAAATAAATTCTAGATTTTTAAATGATTTTATTAAAAAATAGCGTGTTATATATTTTACATTTTTAATGTATGTACTTTTAATGAAGGAGTTGAAACCGAAATATTTTGTACATCTTTATTAATTTTATTAATAACAAAATTTGATATTTTATTATCATTTTCTAAGTTTTTCTTTACAAAAAATTGTTTTTTATAACATTCAAAGTACTGTTCTTTTCAATATTTAACTATTTCTTTTTCTTTTTTATAAAGTTTAATAGAAAATTTATATCAGAATTTATTTATTGATAATTCTAACTCAAGATTATTAAATAAGAATTCATTATTTATATTTTTACTTACCTGAATTGTAAAATTAAAAAGGACACTTATATAAAAATTAAATTGTGTTAATTCTATAATTAAGAAAAGAAAGGAATTAGCACAATGTATAAGTATCTGACTATTGAATCAATAATAGCAATAAAAGAATATAAAAGTTATGGATTTTCGATTCGTAAAATAGCAAAAGCCATTGATTATAGTAAATCAACTGTACATAGAGTTTGTAGATTATTAAATCAAAACTTATTACCATTAGAAATATTGAATAAAATTCAAAAAAATAAACAAAATGCAGGTAGAAAATTAATAATTTTAACTTTAATAGACCTGAATTGTAAATATAAATGGGACAGTTTTTTAAAATAATGAGGCTTTTTAGAAATCTGTGTATCTTTGTTTTACAAAGTACTAGTTCAGATTAATTCTGTCTTCAAATTTTATCATAAAATGAGCAATTGCTGTATTTCAATTTTGAATAGGCAATGTTCATTTTTTTGTTATATTTTCAATTGCTAAATAAAATATTTTAAAAACTGACATATCATTA
This sequence comes from Spiroplasma endosymbiont of Amphimallon solstitiale, assembly GCF_964030965.1. GTDB lineage: Bacteria > Bacillota_I > Bacilli_A > Mycoplasmatales > VBWQ01 > Spiroplasma_E. Next base: position 969,675 of record NZ_OZ034999.1, on the reverse strand, counting down.
GGAAAAGCTTTTTTGTTTCTAATAACTTTTCGTAATTGACTATTAACAGATTCAATAGCATTTGTTGTATAAATTACTCGTTTGATTTCTGCAGGATAACTAATAAAAATCATCAAATTTTCTCAATTTTTATATCAAGATTTAGCAATTTGGGGATATTGTTTATTTCATTTACTTTCAAATGATTCTAAAGCTTGCATTGCTTGTTCTTCACTACATGCACTATAAATTGGTTTTAAATCTGTAACTAGAGTTTTTTTTAATTATGTAGAAAAGTATGGATGACCAAAAATTATTCATCAATTTACACTTAAAATATTATTTTTAATTAAAAATTTGTTAAAAGTAACATTATTTAGTGTAAAAATTCTCTAAAAATAACACTTTATCATGTATCATTACTTTTCTACAAAATTAAAGGAGTTTTTCGATGTTTGTATGAAACATATTTTAAACTATTTCGAATTTGATGAACAATGCATAATTGATGTTCTGTTTTAGGATAAATTGCTTGTATTGCTTCTGACATGCCTGTTAAATTATCACTACAAGCAATCAAAATATCATTTAAGCCTCGATTTTTCATTTCTGTGAAATTAGCTAATCAAAATTTAGCACCTTCATTTTCACTAATTCATAAGCCTAAAACATCTTTTTTACCTTCTAAATCAACTCCTAATGCTATATAAACTGATTTATTAATAATCCGTTTATCTTGTCGAACTTTAACTACTATACAATCAAAATAAACAATCGGATAAACGCTTTCTAATGGTCGATTTTGTCATGTTTTGACATCATCAATAACATCATCAGTAATTTGACTAATAACACTTTCACTAATATCAGCACCATGATATAACTCTTGTAACTGCATTCTAATGTCAGATAGAGTCATACCTTTTGCATATAGTGAAAGCACTTGTTGATCAAAACCATCAAATCTTCGCTGTCTTTTTGCAACTATTACAGGAGTAAAATCACTATTGCGATCTCTTGGTACATCAATCTCAATTTTACCTTGTTGAGTTATTAATTTTTTTGAACTTGTACCATTACGAGCATTTTCAGTATTACTATGTTGATTTTTTTCATATCCTAAATAATTTTGCATTTCAGAATTCAACATTTTTTCAACTAAACGTTTTGTTAATTCTTTATATAAACCCCCTTCTTTAAAAACTGTTGTTAAATCTTCAGTATTTTCTAATAATAAATCTACTGCTTTTGATATTGGATCATTATTATTAATATTTTGTTTTTTAGCCATCTGTAACTCACTCTTTCTAGTCATTTAATTATATTTACTAGAATTAATTAAACATAGTTATTTTTGTAAGTTACACAGATTACTAAACATTGCCAAAATAATTGTATTAAATCTATTGGTCTTTTATAAGATAGTGATTTTCTGGGTGTAGAATTAATTTGAAATGCTATAGTATTTAAATCTTTTTGTTTATATGAAGATAGATCTGTAGATTTTGGTAAATATCTTCTTAAAATACCATTATTATTTTCATTTAAACCTCTTTGACAAGGTTTACCAGGATCTGCAAAATAAATCTTAACATTACAATTTTTTTCGATTAATTTTCATTTACTAAATTCTTTACCACGATCAAAAGTAATAGTTTTAACTGTTCCTTTTTGTAACTTTGAAATAAATTTTATTATACTTTTTGTAATATTTTCTGATTTATTATTTTTAGTTGCTAAAGGAATTGTGGTTTTTGATCATATATCAGCTAAAGTAATAATAGAACTTTTATGATCTTTACCAATGATAGTATCACCTTCTAAATGACCAAATTCTTCTATATTTTTAATATTAGGAATGATTAAATTTCTTTCATGAATAGACTTACAATTATTAATTCTGCCCCTAGTTTCTTTTTGTTTGTGAGGTTTATTTTTTCCTTTTCTCAATAAGTTATTTTCATCAAAACCCATTCGATTTGTTTTAAACATGTTATATAAAGTTTTTGTTGAAATACTTTTTATTTTATTTTCCTTTAAAAAATTAGCAATTATATCAAGAGCATAATTTTTAGTAATTAACAAATGATTAATAGTATTAATTTCTATTAAAGTTAAAATTATTAATTTTCTACCTGCATTTTGTTTATTTTTTTGAATTTTATTCAATATTTCTAATGGTAATAAGTTTTGATTTAATAATCTACAAACTCTATGTACAGTTGATTTACTATAATCAATGGCTTTTGCTATTTTACGAATCGAAAATCCATAACTTTTATATTCTTTTATTGCTATTATTGATTCAATAGTCAGATACTTATACATTGTGCTAATTCCTTTCTTTTCTTAATTATAGAATTAACACAATTTAATTTTTATATAAGTGTCCTTTTTAATTTTACAATTCAGGTTTACTTAACTTATATAAAAAGATATTAAAAATGAGAGTATTATCTCTCATTTATCTTTTTAATAAAAATTAATATTTCAAAATTATATGATTAACAGTAAAACTAAATAAATATAATCTGTTAAATTCTAACTAAAGGTTACACCTTGCAAGTTAATATTCCATACTCGATCACGGAAACATTTAACTGTATCAATGCTTCAATTAATGCTTACATAAACATTTTCTTCATCATGTCAAATATGAATATAACCATGTAATTCAAGAAAGGCTCCTCAAAATCCAACATCATAATAGTAACTAAGCTCAAATATATTTTTGTTTCTATCATTATTAATATCATTAGTACTAATACTTAATTGCGAACCTTTTAATTTTTGATCAGTATAAGTATTACAATAAAGACTAAAATACGAATTATCACCAAAACTTAATTTACTAAACTTATTAGAAAAACTATCTCAATCTGGTGCATAATTTGTTCAATTAGATAATAGAGTAATATCGGGGCTGGTTCAAGTACTTTTTAATGAACCAACACTATTAGTTTCACTATAATTATAATTTAGTTGATCATTATTAATAATACTACTATCAATAGTAAAATCAGCAACTATCTTCCCTTTATAAATAGTTTCATCACCACTAATAGTTACTTGTTGATTGGTAATATCATCTTCACTAAATTTAATTGCATCTAACTTTACATTTGGATTACTTTTACTAATCGCAGTTTTAATTTCTTCAATATTTGGTTTTGATAATCCATTAGTTTTAATTGTTCCTAAATTTAAATTTTTAAAAACATCACTTAAAAGTTCTGTTTTATCACAATCATAAGTAACAACAATAGTATCATTGCTATAAAATTTACCATCACCATTAATAACTGCACTATTATCAGTAATTTTATCAACTATAATTTTGCTTACATCAAGATTATAGTTAGCGGTTTTAAGTTTTAATTATGTAGAAAAGTATGGATGACCAAAAATTATTCATCAATTTACACTTAAAATATTATTTTTAATTAAAAATTTGTTAAAAGTAACATTATTTAGTGTAAAAATTCTCTAAAAATAAAACTTTATCATGTATCATTACTTTTCTACAAAATTAAAGGTTTTAAGTGCTGAAATTAATTGTCCTTTACTTGGTTTGTTTTGTCCAGGAATATTAAAAGTTGGTAATTTATTATTTAAAACACTATTTAAATCAATAAGTAAATTATTAATTACTACATCAGCACCAGTGTATACATATTGATTAATAGATTTAATAGTAACACTATTATTTTGCAACGTTACTTGAATAGCATTCATATTTAACATTGAATATTGTTTTTTCAATGCACTATTAACATCTTCTAAAGTTATTACTTTTCCTATAATAGCAATTTTATCTAATCCCTTATTAATAACGTCTTTAAGAGCAATTCTAATATCAAGATTTAAATTTAGTATTACTTTACCAATATATTTTTTTTGATTTGTACTAGTAATAGTGGCACTATTAGTAGCAGTAATTTCTATTGCAATAAAAGAAGTATCTAACTTTTCTTGGTAAGTATCACGTAATGCTCTCATTACATCATTATTTGATGGTATATCATGACCATTAGTCTTAACTGTTAAATCTTTTTTATTAATAATAGTACTTAAATCAACACTATCATTAGTACTAAATGTAACTGTTACCTTACCAGTATAAAGAGGAATAACATCATCACCCGTAATACCTATAATAGTTGCTTCTTTATTAGAAATAACATCAATTTTAAGGCGATCCATTTCTAAATTAGAATATTTTTCTTGAATACGACTGTAAACAGCTTCCACAGTAGGTTTTTGACCATTAGTACTAAAATTACCAATGGATGCTCCATCAACAATTATTGTTCTAATATCAATAGTTTGGATTTGATAAGTAATTTTAATTTTATCTTGATTATAAAAAATACCATCACCAACAACAAAAGCATAATTAGTGGTTTTATTAAAAATTATAATATTATCAGTATGAAGTCCATGATTTAAATTAAATAGTTGATCTTTTAATTCATAATCTGTAGGTATTGTTCCTCGATGTTCCTCTGGTACAATTTTTAAATCTGTTTGTGTTAAATCTTTTTTTAAATCTTTTTTGAATATAGTTAGATTATTACATGCCGTTGTACTAGCAGTGACTGCACTTGATAATAATAATGCACCCATAAATGATAATGGTTTTTTCATATATATACCTCATTTAAATATTGTAAAAAATTAATAATTATTTTAAAGTGATTATATCATAATTTGAAAAAAAATAAATTCTAGATTTTTAAATGATTTTATTAAAAAATAGCGTGTTATATATTTTACATTTTTAATGTATGTACTTTTAATGAAGGAGTTGAAACCGAAATATTTCTTTAATTTTGTAGAAAAGTAATGATACATGATAAAGTGTTATTTTTAGAGAATTTTTACACTAAATAATGTTACTTTTAACAAATTTTTAATTAAAAATAATATTTTAAGTGTAAATTGATGAATAATTTTTGGTCATCCATACTTTTCTACATAATTAAAAAAATATTTTGTACATCTTTATTAATTTTATTAATAACAAAATTTGATATTTTATTATCATTTTCTAAGTTTTTCTTTACAAAAAATTGTTTTTTATAACATTCAAAGTACTGTTCTTTTCAATATTTAACTATTTCTTTTTCTTTTTTATAAAGTTTAATAGAAAATTTATATCAGAATTTATTTATTGATAATTCTAACTCAAGATTATTAAATAAGAATTCATTATTTATATTTTTACTTACCTGAATTGTAAAATTAAAAAGGACACTTATATAAAAATTAAATTGTGTTAATTCTATAATTAAGAAAAGAAAGGAATTAGCACAATGTATAAGTATCTGACTATTGAATCAATAATAGCAATAAAAGAATATAAAAGTTATGGATTTTCGATTCGTAAAATAGCAAAAGCCATTGATTATAGTAAATCAACTGTACATAGAGTTTGTAGATTATTAAATCAAAACTTATTACCATTAGAAATATTGAATAAAATTCAAAAAAATAAACAAAATGCAGGTAGAAAATTAATAATTTTAACTTTAATAGAAATTAATACTATTAATCATTTGTTAATTACTAAAAATTATGCTCTTGATATAATTGCTAATTTTTTAAAGGAAAATAAAATAAAAAGTATTTCAACAAAAACTTTATATAACATGTTTAAAACAAATCGAATGGGTTTTGATGAAAATAACTTATTGAGAAAAGGAAAAAATAAACCTCACAAACAAAAAGAAACTAGGGGCAGAATTAATAATTGTAAGTCTATTCATGAAAGAAATTTAATCATTCCTAATATTAAAAATATAGAAGAATTTGGTCATTTAGAGGGTGATACTATCATTGGTAAAGATCATAAAAGTTCTATTATTACTTTAGCTGATATATGATCAAAAACCACAATTCCTTTAGCAACTAAAAATAATAAATCAGAAAATATTACAAAAAGTATAATAAAATTTATTTCAAAGTTACAAAAAGGAACAGTTAAAACTATTACTTTTGATCGTGGTAAAGAATTTAGTAAATGAAAATTAATCGAAAAAAATTGTAATGTTAAGATTTATTTTGCAGATCCTGGTAAACCTTGTCAAAGAGGTTTAAATGAAAATAATAATGGTATTTTAAGAAGATATTTACCAAAATCTACAGATCTATCTTCATATAAACAAAAAGATTTAAATACTATAGCATTTCAAATTAATTCTACACCCAGAAAATCACTATCTTATAAAAGACCAATAGATTTAATACAATTATTTTAAAAAACTGTCCCATTTATATTTACAATTCAGGTAAATTAAAGATGATAGTTAAAAGTTGTTAATTTGAGTTTTACCTTATGTTATAATCAAATTAGAGGTGGACTATGGAATGCTACTTTACTAACCATAAAACTAATAATATTTTAATATTAGATGAAGAAGATAGTAAACATCTAATTAAAGTATTATGTCATAAAATTAATGATGAAATAGTTATTATTCATCAAGAACAAAAATATTTAACAAAAATTATTGAAATTACATCAGTTATTAAATGCGAAATTATAAAAACAGTGCCAAATAGTAATTCAGAATTAAGATGTAAAATCACATTAGTAATATCGTTATTAAAAGAACAAAAATTTGATTTAGTCATTCAAAAAGCAGTAGAATTGGGAGTTTATCAAATTGTGCCATTGCAGTTAAAACGATGTGTTAGTGTTTTAACAAGAACAAAAGCAGAACAGAAAGTTTTACGTTGACAAAATATTGCAAAAGCTGCTGCCAAACAATCAAATCGCAATTTAATTCCGATTGTTACACCCGTTGTTTTTGATTTAAAACAATTAGAACGATATCGGTCTCATCTTAATTTGGTTGCATATGAAAATTCATTAGAAACTAGTTGAATTAGTCAAATAAATAATAAATTATCATCAATAACAATTATAGTTGGACCCGAAGGAGGAATCACTAAAGAAGAAATTGCAACTTTAACACAACTTAATTTTAGTAATATTAGTTTAGGAAAATTAATTTTACGTGCTGAAACTGCACCTTTATTTTTAATGTCAATCATTAATTATGAAACAAGTTTAAAAAGTTAAAGGAGTACAAGATGATTAGAATTGGTATTATTGGAACTGGAAAAATTGTTCAAAGATTTATAAAGCAAGCGTTAACTAATAAAAAAGTTAAAATAACTTGTATATATTCAAGAAGTTTAGATAAAGCAGAAACATGAGCAAAAAAATATAATATTGCCCATAGTACTGATGATTTAAATAAAATGATAGAACATATTGATGCTATTTATATTGCTTCACCAAATAGTTTGCATTACAAACAAAGTAAATTATTTTTAAATAATAATATTCATGTTTTGGTAGAAAAAACTATTACTTTTACAGTTGAAGAAGTTAAAGACCTAATTTCTTTAGCAAGAAGTAAAAAAATAATTTTATTAGAAGCTTATGTTACTGTTCATTTACCTATTTTTTCTAAATTAAAAAAATTAGTTCATGAAATAAATCCAGAAGTAGTTAACCTTAATTTTAATCGTATTTCTTCAAGAATGCCATCAGTTGAAAAAGGAATATATGATTCTGTTTTTGATAAAGATTTTGGTAAAGGTTCAACTTATGATAGTTTAGTATATCCATTACAATTAGTATTGTATTTATTAGGTAAAGTAAAAACAGTTAAAGCGATGGCAATTAAATTACCTAATGGTGTTAATTTAAGTAATCATGTTATTTTGAAGCATGAAAATGGAACTATTACTACTATTACTTGTAGTAAAGGAGTAACCTCTTATACACAAAGTGAATTTATAGGTCATAATAGTAGTCTTGTTTTATCACAAGTTCATCCATTAAGTGGAATTAAGGTTTATACTAAAAACGGAATAAAAGAAATCGCAGATAATACCAATGAAGAAAGTTTAATGACATATGAATTAAATGATTTTGTAAAAATGATTAAAAATAAAGATTATTTAAGTCGAGATTATTGATTAAATCATAGTTTAATGAATCTTGAAGTTATTGAAGCAATTATTAAAAGTGAAAATGAATTAGGAGTTGAAGTTTATGAAAAGTAATATTAATTTAAATGAATATATTGATCATACATTATTAAAACCAGAGGCAACATTATCAATGATTGATACATTATGTAAAGAAGCTAAAACTTATTATTTTAAAGCAGTTTGTATTAATCCATTTTACGTTAATCGTGCTGTTACTTTATTAAAAAATAGTAATGTTAAAGTATGTACAGTGGTTGGTTTTCCATTGGGTGCCAATACTACACAAACTAAAGTAGCAGAAACAATTAATGCGATTAAAGATGGTGCTCAAGAAATTGATGTTGTTATTAATATTGGTGCACTAAAGGATAATGATCAAAAACTTGTATTGCAAGATCTACAAGCAGTTCGTAATGCATGTCCAGAAAATATTATTTTAAAAGTAATAATTGAGTGTAGTTTATTAACAACAGAACAAAAAATTATTGCTTGTCAGTTAGTAACTAAAGTAAAAGCAGATTTTATTAAAACTTCAACTGGTTTTGCTAATGGTGATGCAACGGTTGCTGATATTAAATTAATGAAAGCAAATATTGGTCCTCATGTTGCAATTAAAGCTTCTGGTGGTATTAAAAATCAAGATGATGCAATGGCGATGATTAATGCTGGTGCTACTAGAATTGGTACTAGTAATGGTGTTGCTATTATTTCAGGACAAGAAACTAAGGGTGGTTATTAATTAATGTAAATCAAGAACTATTAAAGTAATGAAATGACTAAATTATTTTAATAAAAAAATCAAGTTTAGGTTTTATATCATTAACTTAATAAGTTAATAGATATAATAAGGATTATTCAAGAAAAAATATTAAATTAGAACTATTTGATAATTCATTTAAAGTGTTATAAAATTTATATGGTTTCCTGAATTGTAAAATTAAAAAGGACACTTATATAAAAATTAAATTGTGTTAATTCTATAATTAAGAAAAGAAAGGAATTAGCACAATGTATAAGTATCTGACTATTGAATCAATAATAGCAATAAAAGAATATAAAAGTTATGGATTTTCGATTCGTAAAATAGCAAAAGCCATTGATTATAGTAAATCAACTGTACATAGAGTTTGTAGATTATTAAATCAAAACTTATTGCCATTAGAAATATTGAATAAAATTCAAAAAAATAAACAAAATGCAGCTAGAAAATTAATAATTTTAACTTTAATAGAAATTAATACTATTAATCATTTGTTAATTACTAAAAATTATGCTCTTGATATAATTGCTAATTTTTTAAAGGAAAATAAAATAAAAAGTATTTCAACAAAAACTTTATATAACATGTTTAAAACAAATCGAATGGGTTTTGATGAAAATAACTTATTGAGAAAAGGAAAAAATAAACCTCACAAACAAAAAGAAACTAGGGGCAGAATTAATAATTGTAAGTCTATTCATGAAAGAAATTTAATCATTTCTAATATTAAAAATATAGAAGAATTTGGTCATTTAGAGGGTGATACTATCATTGGTAAAGATCATAAAAGTTCTATTATTACTTTAGCTGATATATGATCAAAAACCACAATTCCTTTAGCAACTAAAAATAATAAATCAGAAAATATTACAAAAAGTATAATAAAATTTATTTCAAAGTTACAAAAAGGAACAGTTAAAACTATTACTTTTGATCGTGGTAAAGAATTTAGTAAATGAAAATTAATCGAAAAAAATTGTAATGTTAAGATTTATTTTGCAGATCCTGGTAAACCTTGTCAAAGAGGTTTAAATGAAAATAATAATGGTATTTTAAGAAGATATTTACCAAAATCTACAGATCTATCTTCATATAAACAAAAAGATTTAAATACTATAGCATTTCAAATTAATTCTACACCCAGAAAATCACTATCTTATAAAAGACCAATAGATTTAATACAATTATTTTAAAAAACTGTCCCATTTATATTTACAATTCAGGCAATTAAAAATGAGAGTTTTATCTCTCATTTAAGTTTTTATTAAATCTAACCATTAAGTTGATACGCCCGAACAAACTAGTAATTATACTTTAACTAAAATATTAAGAACTGGATTAAGTCCATTAAGTGCTATGGTAGGAGTTAGTGCTTATTATGATCAATATTTAAAAGACCCAATTTTAGGTTCTATTAATTCTTTGTTATTTAGTAAAAAATTAGGAATTGATATATGGAATATTAATCAAAGACCTACTACTAGAAATAAAGTTATTAATAGTTATAAAAAGATATTTTTAGGTTTAGGGACTATTGGTTTAATTAACTATGCCAAGTTTGTTCAGTATGTAGATAAGTCAGTTTCTTTGAGGCTTTTTAGAAATCTGTGTATCTTTGTTTTACAAAGTACTAGTTCAGATTAATTCTGTCTTCAAATTTTATCATAAAATGAGCAATTGCTGTATTTCAATTTTGAATAGGCAATGTTCATTTTTTTGTTATATTTTCAATTGCTAAATAAAATATTTTAAAAACTGACATATCATTAGGAAAAGCTTTTTTGTTTCTAATAACTTTTCGTAATTGACTATTAACAGATTCAATAGCATTTGTTGTATAAATTACTCGTTTGATTTCTGCAGGATAACTAATAAAAATCATCAAATTTTCTCAATTTTTATATCAAGATTTAGCAATTTGGGGATATTGTTTATTTCATTTACTTTCAAATGATTCTAAAGCTTGCATTGCTTGTTCTTCACTACATGCACTATAAATTGGTTTTAAATCTGTAACTAGAGTTTTTCGATGTTTGTATGAAACATATTTTAAACTATTTCGAATTTGATGAACAATGCATAATTGATGTTCTGTTTTAGGATAAACTGCTTGTATTGCTTCTGACATGCCTGTTAAATTATCACTACAAGCAATCAAAATATCATTTAAGCCTCGATTTTTCATTTCTGTGAAATTAGCTAATCAAAATTTAGCACCTTCATTTTCACTAATTCATAAGCCTAAAACATCTTTTTTACCTTCTAAATCAACTCCTAATGCTATATAAACTGATTTATTAATAATCCGTTTATCTTGTCGAACTTTAACTACTATACAATCAAAATAAACAATCGGATAAACGCTTTCTAATGGTCGATTTTGTCATGTTTTGACATCATCAATAACATCATCAGTAATTTGACTAATAACACTTTCACTAATATCAGCACCATGATATAACTCTTGTAACTGCATTCTAATGTCAGATAGAGTCATACCTTTTGCATATAGTGAAAGCACTTGTTGATCAAAACCATCAAATCTTCGCTGTCTTTTTGCAACTATTACAGGAGTAAAATCACTATTGCGATCTCTTGGTACATCAATCTCAATTTTACCTTGTTGAGTTATTAATTGAGGCTTTTTAGAAATCTGTGTATCTTTGTTTTACAAAGTACTAGTTCAGATTAATTCTGTCTTCAAATTTTATCATAAAATGAGCAATTGCTGTATTTCAATTTTGAATAGGCAATGTTCATTTTTTTGTTATATTTTCAATTGCTAAATAAAATATTTTAAAAACTGACATATCATTAGGAAAAGCTTTTTTGTTTCTAATAACTTTTCGTAATTGACTATTAACAGATTCAATAGCATTTGTTGTATAAATTACTCTTTTGATTTCTGCAGGATAACTAATAAAAATCATCAAATTTTCTCAATTTTTATATCAAGATTTAGCAATTTGGGGATATTGTTTATTTCATTTACTTTCAAATGATTCTAAAGCTTGCATTGCTTGTTCTTCACTACATGCACTATAAATTGGTTTTAAATCTGTAACTAGAGTTTTTCGATGTTTGTATGAAACATATTTTAAACTATTTCGAATTTGATGAACAATGCATAATTGATGTTCTGTTTTAGGATAAACTGCTTGTATTGCTTCTGACATGCCTGTTAAATTATCACTACAAGCAATCAAAATATCATTTAAGCCTCGATTTTTCATTTCTGTGAAATTAGCTAATCAAAATTTAGCACCTTCATTTTCACTAATTCATAAGCCTAAAACATCTTTTTTACCTTCTAAATCAACTCTTAATGCTATATAAACTGATTTATTAATAATCCGTTTATCTTGTCGAACTTTAACTACTATACAATCAAAATAAACAATCGGATAAACGCTTTCTAATGGTCGATTTTGTCATGCTTTGACATCATCAATAACATCATCAGTAATTTGACTAATAACACTTTCACTAATATCAGCACCATGATATAACTCTTGTAACTGCATTCTAATGTCAGATAGAGTCATACCTTTTGCATATAGTGAAAGCACTTGTTGATCAAAACCATCAAATCTTCGCTGTCTTTTTGCAACTATTACAGGAGTAAAATCACTATTGCGATCTCTTGGTACATCAATCTCAATTTTACCTTGTTGAGTTATTAATTTTTTTGAACTTGTACCATTACGAGCATTTTCAGTATTACTATGTTGATTTTTTTCATATCCTAAATAATTTCTTTAATTTTGTAGAAAAGTAATGATACATGATAAAGTGTTATTTTTAGAGAATTTTTACACTAAATAATGTTACTTTTAACAAATTTTTAATTAAAAATAATATTTTAAGTGTAAATTGATGAATAATTTTTGGTCATCCATACTTTTCTACATAATTAAAAAATAATTTTGCATTTCAGAATTCAACATTTTTTCAACTAAACGTTTTGTTAATTCTTTATATAAACCCCCTTCTTTAAAAACTGTTGTTAAATCTTCAGTATTTTCTAATAATAAATCTACTGCTTTTGATATTGGATCATTATTATTAATATTTTGTTTTTTAGCCATCTGTAACTCACTCTTTCTAGTCATTTAATTATATTTACTAGAATTAATTAAACATAGTTATTTTTGTAAGTTACACAGATTACTAAACATTGCCGCAAAATTCTTAATTGCTCAAGGTTTTATTGAAACTTCTCATTTATTAATGATTAAAATTGGCATTGTTTTACCAATAATTTCAATACTACTATTACAAAAAGAAAATTTAACTGAATAATTTTTTAAAATTTCAAAATCAGTAAATGCTATCATTCCATCAAATTTATTTTTTCCAAAATTTGCTTCAACAAATGTTACTTCATAAAAAATTTTATCTTTTACAAAAAATGGTTTTATTTTTTTTATATAAAAACGTTTATCAAATCTAATTTTTAAATTATTTAATTTAGATTGCAAAATTTTTTCAGATATTTTTTCATAATACTCTTTAGAAGCAGTTTCTTTATTAATGGGAAACTTATTTAGATTATGAAGAACATTAATATTATAAGTTTGTTTTAAAAATTTTTTTATTTTAATCAAAAATTCATAATATTTCAACATCAATCTCTCTGAATTTTCTTCACCAACATTATAATGAGAAACTGAAATTTGTACATAATCATGAAATTGTCTTAAAAATTTTAATTTTCCTATGGATTTTATATACTTAATAGCGCAAGTTATATCATTATATTCCATTGGATTTATAGATACTTGTTTTTCAACAGAATATACTTTCAAAAATACAGCTTCAATAAAATTACGAAGACTAGCTAGAATATTTTCCTTTAATTTTGTAGAAAAGTAATGATACATGATAAAGTGTTATTTTTAGAGAATTTTTACACTAAATAATGTTACTTTTAACAAATTTTTAATTAAAAATAATATTTTAAATGTAAATTGATGAATAATTTTTGGTCATCCATACTTTTCTACATAATTAAAAATATTTTCTGATGAAAAACCTCTTTCTGGATTTGATTTATCAATATTTTTACAAATTAAATTATTTATTTGTTGAATATAATCGTCTATTATCATTTTTTCTTTTCCCTTTAATTTTGATTTTGAAAGATAAAACACTTGCAAGTGTTTTTATCGATGTTTAAGAATATGAATATAAAAAACCATTCATATTCTTAAATTCAACGTTTTATATTTGTTTAAACACTATATTATTATACATTGTTCCATGTTGTTTAAAAATAAGTATATGAAGAACTCATTGCAGAAATAATGTAAAATTATAGTAAGAAAACACAAAATTGTTAAGTAAACTGCACAATTGTGCAGTTTTGAAGTATTTAATATTTACATTTTTTGTGACTTACTACTAGAGCTTTGATTTTTACTTGTTGAAGCTTCATTGTTTATTTTTGATTTATCTTTTTCAAATCTAAGAGCATTAGCAACTCTTTCTCGTCTTTCTCTTTCGTTTTTTTCTCCTCAAGCTTTGTTTGTTTCTCTAGCTTCTTTGTTATGTTTATCTTTATCCGCTTGGCTTCATTCATTACATGATCTTCACATATTTTTCTCCTTTATTATTTTTATTGAATATTTTTTTATACACTTAAAATATTCAATAAAAGTATATATTTTTAAAACTAAAAATGTGTAAAAAATTAGTAAAAAATCACTATTTTTCAAAATAGTGATTTAGATGTTATTAATTATGTTGTTAATAAGCATTTTACTTTATTTCAGTTATGATTTGAAGTTGTTGATGGTAGTTGTTCTTGTTGGTTTACTGTATTGCGTATAGATGAATCAAAATTTTGATTATTTACTGATTCAATATTTGAATTTTGATTAATTGTTTCACTACTTATTAATTGGTCTGGATTTTTCTCTTTTCTATTATCCAATTCTTGTTTTAAAATATCATATTGTGTTTCTAATTTAATTTCTGTTTTATTACTGGTAAGATTTTTAATTATTGATTCGCGTTCTTTTTTAAGTTTTTCTTTTTGTTCTTTATTTTTAAAATATTTATTTGAAAATCATGATCAAACTTTTTTTGCAGTTGATGAAAAAAATTCTACCCCTCCTCTAAGGGCTGTAGCAATACCACCAATTACAAGGCTTATTATTAATAATGGTGGATGAATAAGATTAATAGCCACTACACCTAGGGGTATTATTAACCAAGTAATTATTCATGTAACTATTTCACTTTTATTTGGTTTTAATTTGAAACCTTGTTGTTGTTTTAAAAAGTCTTTAATTGGTACAAATTGAAAATTATTAATGTTATGGGTTGAAATGTCATTAATTAGTAAAATATCTTTTTTATAATCATTGATATTTTTATAATTCTTTATTTGTTTAACAACTTGTATATCATCATTTGTAAGGTGTTGAAAATATATTACCTCTTCATTAATTGAATTATCAATATGTTGAATGGTCGTTATAAAATAAACTTTGTTATTAATTGGTAAAATTTCTTCGTAAATTTTTTCAATTCTTGTCTTTTTTCTTTGTTTTTCATCATAAATTGTTACAGCATTATATTTAAACTTATTGAAATTCACATTGATTTGTTTTGATTGTTTTAATTCTTCAATTTGCTTTTTAAGTTGTTCAATTTCTTTGTCTTTTTCTTGAATTGTTCTTTGAGCTTGTATTAGTTGTTCTGCATTTGGTGTTGCTCAATTTAAGTAATTAGTTAGTTTTGTTCATGTATCAACATTTGTTTTTTGCATATTTTGGTTATCTATTAAACTAATACCAATTGGTTCTAAATTTTTTATATTATTTTCTAAGGAATCATCATTAAGTTGTTGATTATTATCAATCCTATATGTTTTTCCTCCATGTCTCTTGTTTTTGATTTCTTTCACAAAAATGTTTTCTTGTTTTAAAATATCTTCTATGGATTTATTTTCTAATAGAAAATTATATGTTTGTGATTTAGTTTTGTCAGTCATGTTAATATCTCCTTTTAAATATTAAAACCCATTTACTTTTAAAATAAAGTAATGGGTTAAAACTTATATATTGGATAACAGCTATATGTTATCAAATTTTGTGTATTTTACAATTAGTTAAGTTTTAACCAAAATTTAACTATTAATTGTCTATATTAATATTAAATATTTGGGTTTTGAAAGTTGCTAGTTTTCAGTTGTAAATTTTGATTTGTTCATCAACGAATTTTTTCATGCTTTCATTTGGAACTAAAAGTAAAACTTCGCATCCGTTTTTACAATAATGTCGTAATCCATCAAACTTTTGTCTCATTCGTTGTTTAGTTTTTCTAGTTCTTTCAAATTCAATAATCATGATTTTATTTTCATAGTGAACTAATAAGTCAGGATATCCTTTTTCTCGATAACTTTCTGCTTTTAGTTCTTTTTCTGTTTGATATGAAATAATGTCATTTTGTTGAGATAGTCATTTGATGAGTAAATCTTGATGAACTAACTCGTTGTAGTTAATTCTTTTAATTATGTAGAAAAGTATGGATGACCAAAAATTATTCATCAATTTACACTTAAAATATTATTTTTAATTAAAAATTTGTTAAAAGTAACATTATTTAGTGTAAAAATTCTCTAAAAATAACACTTTATCATGTATCATTACTTTTCTACAAAATTAAAGCAATAATCTAAAATTTTAAAAATTTTAATTTCATCTTTTTTAACATTTTTTAAAATTTCATCTTTATATTTTTCATAATAATTATATTCTAAATTAATAATATCTAAAAAATCAAATCCTGTTTTAGTTAAAAATTGCATTATTTTTCAATATTCTTTACTATTTGTAGTTAATTTTATTTCTTTGCCTAATATACTAGCAAAATTCTTAATTGCTCAAGGTTTTATTGAAACTTCTCATTTATTAATGATTAAAATTGGCATTGTTTTACCAATAATTTCAATACTACTATTACAAAAAGAAAATTTAACTGAATAATTTTTTAAAATTTCAAAATCAGTAAATGCTATCATTCCATCAAATTTATTTTTTCCAAAATTTGCTTCAACAAATGTTACTTCATAAAAAATTTTATCTTTTACAAAAAATGGTTTTATTTTTTTTATATAAAAACGTTTATCAAATCTAATTTTTAAATTATTTAATTTAGATTGCAAAATTTTTTCAGATATTTTTTCATAATACTCTTTAGAAGCAGTTTCTTTATTAATGGGAAACTTATTTAGATTATGAAGAACATTAATATTATAAGTTTGTTTTAAAAATTTTTTTATTTTAATCAAAAATTCATAATATTTCAACATCAATCTCTCTGAATTTTCTTCACCAACATTATAATGAGAAACTGAAATTTGTACATAATCATGAAATTGTCTTAAAAATTTTAATTTTCCTATGGATTTTATATACTTAATAGCGCAAGTTATATCATTATATTCCATTGGATTTATAGATACTTGTTTTTCAACAGAATATACTTTCAAAAATACAGCTTCAATAAAATTACGAAGACTAGCTAGAATATTTTCCTTTAATTTTGTAGAAAAGTAATGATACATGATAAAGTGTTATTTTTAGAGAATTTTTACACTAAATAATGTTACTTTTAACAAATTTTTAATTAAAAATAATATTTTAAGTGTAAATTGATGAATAATTTTTGGTCATCCATACTTTTCTACATAATTAAAAATATTTTCTGATGAAAAACCTCTTTCTGGATTTGATTTATCAATATTTTTACAAATTAAATTATTTATTTGTTGAATATAATCGTCTATTATCATTTTTTCTTTTCCCTTTAATTTTGATTTTGAAAGATAAAACACTTGCAAGTGTTTTTATCGATGTTTAAGAATATGAATATAAAAAACCATTCATATTCTTAAATTCAACGTTTTATATTTGTTTAAACACTATATTATTATACATTGTTCCATGTTGTTTAAAAATAAGTATATGAAGAACTCATTGCAGAAATAATGTAAAATTATAGTAAGAAAACACAAAATTGTTAAGTAAACTGCACAATTGTGCAGTTTTGAAGTATTTAATATTTACATTTTTTGTGACTTACTACTAGAGCTTTGATTTTTACTTGTTGAAGCTTCATTGTTTATTTTTGATTTATCTTTTTCAAATCTAAGAGCATTAGCAACTCTTTCTCGTCTTTCTCTTTCGTTTTTTTCTCCTCAAGCTTTGTTTGTTTCTCTAGCTTCTTTGTTATGTTTATCTTTATCCGCTTGGCTTCATTCATTACATGATCTTCACATATTTTTCCTTTAATTTTGTAGAAAAGTAATGATACATGATAAAGTGTTATTTTTAGAGAATTTTTACACTAAATAATGTTACTTTTAACAAATTTTTAATTAAAAATAATATTTTAAGTGTAAATTGATGAATAATTTTTGGTCATCCATACTTTTCTACATAATTAAAATATTTTTCTCCTTTATTATTTTTATTGAATATTTTTTTATACACTTAAAATATTCAATAAAAGTATATATTTTTAAAACTAAAAATGTGTAAAAAATTAGTAAAAAATCACTATTTTTCAAAATAGTGATTTAGATGTTATTAATTATGTTGTTAATAAGCATTTTACTTTATTTCAGTTATGATTTGAAGTTGTTGATGGTAGTTGTTCTTGTTGGTTTACTGTATTGCGTATAGATGAATCAAAATTTTGATTATTTACTGATTCAATATTTGAATTTTGATTAATTGTTTCACTACTTATTAATTGGTCTGGATTTTTCTCTTTTCTATTATCCAATTCTTGTTTTAAAATATCATATTGTGTTTCTAATTTAATTTCTGTTTTATTACTGGTAAGATTTTTAATTATTGATTCGCGTTCTTTTTTAAGTTTTTCTTTTTGTTCTTTATTTTTAAAATATTTATTTGAAAATCATGATCAAACTTTTTTTGCAGTTGATGAAAAAAATTCTACCCCTCCTCTAAGGGCTGTAGCAATACCACCAATTACAAGGCTTATTATTAATAATGGTGGATGAATAAGATTAATAGCCACTACACCTAGGGGTATTATTAACCAAGTAATTATTCATGTAACTATTTCACTTTTATTTGGTTTTAATTTGAAACCTTGTTGTTGTTTTAAAAAGTCTTTAATTGGTACAAATTGAAAATTATTAATGTTATGGGTTGAAATGTCATTAATTAGTAAAATATCTTTTTTATAATCATTGATATTTTTATAATTCTTTATTTGTTTAACAACTTGTATATCACCATTTGTAAGGTGTTGAAAATATATTACCTCTTCATTAATTGAATTATCAATATGTTGAATGGTCGTTATAAAATAAACTTTGTTATTAATTGGTAAAATTTCTTCGTAAATTTTTTCAATTCTTGTCTTTTTTCTTTGTTTTTCATCATAAATTGTTACAGCATTATATTTAAACTTATTGAAATTCACATTGATTTGTTTTGATTGTTTTAATTCTTCAATTTGCTTTTTAAGTTGTTCAATTTCTTTGTCTTTTTCTTGAATTGTTCTTTGAGCTTGTATTAGTTGTTCTGCATTTGGTGTTGCTCAATTTAAGTAATTAGTTAGTTTTGTTCATGTATCAACATTTGTTTTTTGCATATTTTGGTTATCTATTAAACTAATACCAATTGGTTCTAAATTTTTTATATTATTTTCTAAGGAATCATCATTAAGTTGTTGATTATTATCAATCCTATATGTTTTTCCTCCATGTCTCTTGTTTTTGATTTCTTTCACAAAAATGTTTTCTTGTTTTAAAATATCTTCTATGGATTTATTTTCTAATAGAAAATTATATGTTTGTGATTTAGTTTTGTCAGTCATGTTAATATCTCCTTTTAAATATTAAAACCCATTTACTTTTAAAATAAAGTAATGGGTTAAAACTTATATATTGGATAACAGCTATATGTTATCAAATTTTGTGTATTTTACAATTAGTTAAGTTTTAACCAAAATTTAACTATTAATTGTCTATATTAATATTAAATATTTGGGTTTTGAAAGTTGCTAGTTTTCAGTTGTAAATTTTGATTTGTTCATCAACGAATTTTTTCATGCTTTCATTTGGAACTAAAAGTAAAACTTCGCATCCGTTTTTACAATAATGTCGTAATCCATCAAACTTTTGTCTCATTCGTTGTTTAGTTTTTCTAGTTCTTTCAAATTCAATAATCATGATTTTATTTTCATAGTGAACTAATAAGTCAGGATATCCTTTTTCTCGATAACTTTCTGCTTTTAGTTCTTTTTCTGTTTGATATGAAATAATGTCATTTTGTTGAGATAGTCATTTGATGAGTAAATCTTGATGAACTAACTCGTTGTAGTTAATTCTTTTAATTATGTAGAAAAGTATGGATGACCAAAAATTATTCATCAATTTACACTTAAAATATTATTTTTAATTAAAAATTTGTTAAAAGTAACATTATTTAGTGTAAAAATTCTCTAAAAATAACACTTTATCATGTATCATTACTTTTCTACAAAATTAAAGCAATAATCTAAAATTTTAAAAATTTTAATTTCATCTTTTTTAACATTTTTTAAAATTTCATCTTTATATTTTTCATAATAATTATATTCTAAATTAATAATATCTAAAAAATCAAATCCTGTTTTAGTTAAAAATTGCATTATTTTTCAATATTCTTTACTATTTGTAGTTAATTTTATTTCTTTGCCTAATATACTAGCAAAATTCTTAATTGCTCAAGGTTTTATTGAAACTTCTCATTTATTAATGATTAAAATTGGCATTGTTTTACCAATAATTTCAATACTACTATTACAAAAAGAAAATTTAACTGAATAATTTTTTAAAATTTCAAAATCAGTAAATGCTATCATTCCATCAAATTTATTTTTTCCAAAATTTGCTTCAACAAATGTTACTTCATAAAAAATTTTATCTTTTACAAAAAATGGTTTTATTTTTTTTATATAAAAACGTTTATCAAATCTAATTTTTAAATTATTTAATTTAGATTGCAAAATTTTTTCAGATATTTTTTCATAATACTCTTTAGAAGCAGTTTCTTTATTAATGGGAAACTTATTTAGATTATGAAGAACATTAATATTATAAGTTTGTTTTAAAAATTTTTTTATTTTAATCAAAAATTCATAATATTTCAACATCAATCTCTCTGAATTTTCTTCACCAACATTATAATGAGAAACTGAAATTTGTACATAATCATGAAATTGTCTTAAAAATTTTAATTTTCCTATGGATTTTATATACTTAATAGCGCAAGTTATATCATTATATTCCATTGGATTTATAGATACTTGTTTTTCAACAGAATATACTTTCAAAAATACAGCTTCAATAAAATTACGAAGACTAGCTAGAATATTTTCCTTTAATTTTGTAGAAAAGTAATGATACATGATAAAGTGTTATTTTTAGAGAATTTTTACACTAAATAATGTTACTTTTAACAAATTTTTAATTAAAAATAATATTTTAAGTGTAAATTGATGAATAATTTTTGGTCATCCATACTTTTCTACATAATTAAAAATATTTTCTGATGAAAAACCTCTTTCTGGATTTGATTTATCAATATTTTTACAAATTAAATTATTTATTTGTTGAATATAATCGTCTATTATCATTTTTTCTTTTCCCTTTAATTTTGATTTTGAAAGATAAAACACTTGCAAGTGTTTTTATCGATGTTTAAGAATATGAATATAAAAAACCATTCATATTCTTAAATTCAACGTTTTATATTTGTTTAAACACTATATTATTATACATTGTTCCATGTTGTTTAAAAATAAGTATATGAAGAACTCATTGCAGAAATAATGTAAAATTATAGTAAGAAAACACAAAATTGTTAAGTAAACTGCACAATTGTGCAGTTTTGAAGTATTTAATATTTACATTTTTTGTGACTTACTACTAGAGCTTTGATTTTTACTTGTTGAAGCTTCATTGTTTATTTTTGATTTATCTTTTTCAAATCTAAGAGCATTAGCAACTCTTTCTCGTCTTTCTCTTTCGTTTTTTTCTCCTCAAGCTTTGTTTGTTTCTCTAGCTGGGAGGTTCCCAAAAACGTAGGAAATTAAATTACTACATAATTAACTTATTTCTAAATGAATTATTTTAAAAATCATTAAAATTAGACAAAATTATTCTCTTTTCTTAAAACATTAAATTTATATTTTATATTCGACGTATTTAAAAAAAATAAAATATACATTTTATAAGTTAAATTAAAATTATCAACAAGGAAAAAGACAAGAAATAATCTTGTCTTTTTTTGTAATTGTAAAATTTTAAAATTTTTATTATTAGCACCCTTTAAATATCTACTACACGCAGTGACCAAGTAGGAGAAAGTTAATTTAATAACCGTCTTTAACACTATTATCAACACGTGTTAGAGAATTAAAACAGTGAACTACAACACAGTTGTTAAAAATAGTAGCTAAAACATGTGGACTTGCATGGATAAATAATAAGTGGAGTGATACCTAATAAATTATACTAACCAGTAATGGTAATTCTTGGGGTGGGAGCGAATTGGAAACTAGTATATATAGACCTGCTAGGGAACCTACTATATTAATTCTATTCTTTAATTAACCAACCTTATCACCACCAAGTGAGTAAGTGTTGGTTTTATTTTTTATTTTTTTTGAAAAATTTTTTGGGCGAGAAAATAAATTTAAAACTTGTAAAAAAAATTAAGCGGTGCCGGTTCAATTAAAATATTAATTTATTAAATAAATTAAATAAATATTGAATCGAATGCCTTAATGTTTTTTAAAATTTCACAATTTATTTTTGAGCCCATTTTTCTTAAAAAATATAATTAATAGTATTAATAATCTAAAAATAAAAATATATATTCTTTATGCTAAAAGCAACAGAATATATTAGAAAAGAAAATAAAAATGGAAGAAAAAGAAAAGAAAGAATTAATAGAACAAAAAATAAGAATAGCAAAAGAACATCAAAAAAAGTGATTAAAAATAAAAATAATTATTTATTCAATTTCAACCTTAATTGGATTAATAATTTTATTAATTACTATAAGTAAAAATTAAAGAAAGGAATAAAATGCTTATGGAATATAGTAGAAATTATAGAAAGATTAGTTCTTGTGATATATGTTATAAAAATTCATCATTTGCAAATAGAACCTGTAATAAATGTTTTTGAATATTAATAACTAGAAAAAAATATAAATAAATTATGAATAATATAAAAATGAATATTAATGAAAATAAAAAATGTGAATTAAGAATTTGTATAAATAAAAATTGATGAGATTGTATTAATAATTCTACTAAAACTATTAAATATAAAAATTGACCAATACCTTATTTAATATGTGATAGTTGTTACGATAGATTACCTAAATACCTTAAACAAACAGCAAAAATAATTGAAAAGGATATTTTGATTATGAATAAAACTAAAAAGAGAAGAAAAAGATGTGTAGAATGTGATGAATTATATAATGATGATGATATAAATATGCTTTATCACTTTAAAACAGAATTAGAAGCAGAACAACATAATACTAAAAGATATGAAGATAATTATGATATTGAAAAACATTTAGATTATACAAAACCATATGGATATGTTTGTGATTGATGTAGAGATGATTAATAAATGCAATACGAATTAATCATTGGTATTGACCCTGCTGGTATTGGTAATAATGGAATTGTTATATATTCAAATGAAACTAATAATATTATTTTTAATGAAACATTTAAAGCAAAAACAGTTTTAGAAAGTAAAAATATATATAAAGAATATTTTGAATTAATTAAAAAGCAATTTGATAATAAAAAAATATTAGTTATTGTTGAAAATTTCTTTTTAAGTTCAAAACAGTTACTAACTAATCCATTAGCAACACCAAAAGTTATTGGT
Source organism: Spiroplasma endosymbiont of Amphimallon solstitiale (assembly GCF_964030965.1). Lineage (GTDB taxonomy): Bacteria > Bacillota_I > Bacilli_A > Mycoplasmatales > VBWQ01 > Spiroplasma_E. The sequence goes on along the minus strand of NZ_OZ034999.1, from coordinate 945,976 downwards.
GCTTTAATGGTATTAGTAGAAGATATTATGAACTGAGATTATCATGAAAATGAACCAAAAAACAAAAATAAAATAGAAAATTATAAAGGAAATATCATTTTTACAAAACATGAACAAGACGCTTACAAACATATTCAATATTATTTAAGGAATTATAAAAATGAAAAATAAAGAAAATTACATTAAATTAACAGTAAAACTTAGTAATACTATTGAAGCAAAATATCATGAGAAAGGTAATAAACAATTATTATATTATACTGTTCGTGGTCAATGAAATGGATTAAACTATGTTACTTTAATTTTTAATAACCCAAAATTTTATAAACGATGTATTTTATTAAACAAAAACGATGAAATTATAGTAACTGGTCAAATCTTTAATACCTTAAACATTCCTAAAAATCGTGCATTTTGTTCAATTAATGTTAAATGATTTAAAAAATGAAAGGAATAAATAATGAATAAAGATCAAGAAATTATTAATGAATATAATAGAAAACGTAATATAGAAATAACAGAAGAACATTTACATAATATAGAGAGGCTTTTTAGAAATCTGTGTATCTTTGTTTTACAAAGTACTAGTTCAGATTAATTCTGTCTTCAAATTTTATCATAAAATGAGCAATTGCTGTATTTCAATTTTGAATAGGCAATGTTCATTTTTTTGTTATATTTTCAATTGCTAAATAAAATATTTTAAAAACTGACATATCATTAGGAAAAGCTTTTTTGTTTCTAATAACTTTTCGTAATTGACTATTAACAGATTCAATAGCATTTGTTGTATAAATTACTCTTTTGATTTCTGCAGGATAACTAATAAAAATCATCAAATTTTCTCAATTTTTGGCAATGTTTAGTAATCTGTGTAACTTACAAAAATAACTATGTTTAATTAATTCTAGTAAATATAATTAAATGACTAGAAAGAGTGAGTTACAGATGGCTAAAAAACAAAATATTAATAATAATGATCCAATATCAAAAGCAGTAGATTTATTATTAGAAAATACTGAAGATTTAACAACAGTTTTTAAAGAAGGGGGTTTATATAAAGAATTAACAAAACGTTTAGTTGAAAAAATGTTGAATTCTGAAATGCAAAATTATTTAGGATATGAAAAAAATCAACATAGTAATACTGAAAATGCTCGTAATGGTACAAGTTCAAAAAAATTAATAACTCAACAAGGTAAAATTGAGATTGATGTACCAAGAGATCGCAATAGTGATTTTACTCCTGTAATAGTTGCAAAAAGACAGCGAAGATTTGATGGTTTTGATCAACAAGTGCTTTCACTATATGCAAAAGGTATGACTCTATCTGACATTAGAATGCAGTTACAAGAGTTATATCATGGTGCTGATATTAGTGAAAGTGTTATTAGTCAAATTACTGATGATGTTATTGATGATGTCAAAGCATGACAAAATCGACCATTAGAAAGCATTTATCCGATTGTTTATTTTGATTGTATAGTAGTTAAAGTTCGACAAGATAAACGGATTATTAATAAATCAGTTTATATAGCATTAGGAGTTGATTTAGAAGGTAAAAAAGATGTTTTAGGCTTATGAATTAGTGAAAATGAAGGTGCTAAATTTTGATTAGCTAATTTCACAGAAATGAAAAATCGAGGCTTAAATGATATTTTGATTGCTTGTAGTGATAATTTAACAGGCATGTCAGAAGCAATACAAGCAGTTTATCCTAAAACAGAACATCAATTATGCATTGTTCATCAAATTCGAAATAGTTTAAAATATGTTTCATACAAACATCGAAAAACTCTAGTTACAGATTTAAAACCAATTTATAGTGCATGTAGTGAAGAACAAGCAATGCAAGCTTTAGAATCATTTGAAAGTAAATGAAATAAACAATATCCCCAAATTGCTAAATCTTGATATAAAAATTGAGAAAATTTGATGATTTTTATTAGTTATCCTGCAGAAATCAAAAGAGTAATTTATACAACAAATGCTATTGAATCTGTTAATAGTCAATTACGAAAAGTTATTAGAAACAAAAAAGCTTTTCCTAATGATATGTCAGTTTTTAAAATATTTTATTTAGCAATTGAAAATATAACAAAAAAATGAACATTGCCTATTCAAAATTGAAATACAGCAATTGCTCATTTTATGATAAAATTTGAAGACAGAATTAATCTGAACTAGTACTTTGTAAAACAAAGATACACAGATTTCTAAAAAGCCTCCAATTTTTATATCAAGATTTAGCAATTTGGGGATATTGTTTATTTCATTTACTTTCAAATGATTCTAAAGCTTGCATTGCTTGTTCTTCACTACATGCACTATAAATTGGTTTTAAATCTGTAACTAGAGTTTTTCGATGTTTGTATGAAACATATTTTAAACTATTTCGAATTTGATGAACAATGCATAATTGATGTTCTGTTTTAGGATAAACTGCTTGTATTGCTTCTGACATGCCTGTTAAATTATCACTACAAGCAATCAAAATATCATTTAAGCCTCGATTTTTCATTTCTGTGAAATTAGCTAATCAAAATTTAGCACCTTCATTTTCACTAATTCATAAGCCTAAAACATCTTTTTTACCTTCTAAATCAACTCCTAATGCTATATAAACTGATTTATTAATAATCCGTTTATCTTGTCGAACTTTAACTACTATACAATCAAAATAAACAATCGGATAAATGCTTTCTAATGGTCGATTTTGTCATGCTTTGACATCATCAATAACATCATCAGTAATTTGACTAATAACACTTTCACTAATATCAGCACCATGATATAACTCTTGTAACTGCATTCTAATGTCAGATAGAGTCATACCTTTTGCATATAGTGAAAGCACTTGTTGATCAAAACCATCAAATCTTCGCTGTCTTTTTGCAACTATTACAGGAGTAAAATCACTATTGCGATCTCTTGGTACATCAATCTCAATTTTACCTTGTTGAGTTATTAATTTTTTTGAACTTGTACCATTACGAGCATTTTCAGTATTACTATGTTGATTTTTTTCATATCCTAAATAATTTTGCATTTCAGAATTCAACATTTTTTCAACTAAACGTTTTGTTAATTCTTTATATAAACCCCCTTCTTTAAAAACTGTTGTTAAATCTTCAGTATTTTCTAATAATAAATCTACTGCTTTTGATATTGGATCATTATTATTAATATTTTGTTTTTTAGCCATCTGTAACTCACTCTTTCTAGTCATTTAATTATATTTACTAGAATTAATTAAACATAGTTATTTTTGTAAGTTACACAGATTACTAAACATTGCCAATATAGAAAAATTAAGAGAAGAGTTTAAACAAAAAGTAATTAATGAATATAAAGAAAAATTAATTAATTATATTAAAAAACAACAAAAATTCTATAATGGTACAGAAATAGATTTAATACTTGATATTTTATTACAAAAAATAATTAATGGTGAATTTAATAATGAATAAATGTAAAAAATGTAATAAAAGAATCTGATTAAGTAAAAATTGATGTATGAAATGTTTAGAAATAATAGTTAATAATTTAACTAAAAATAAGGAGAAATAAAGAATGATTATCTTACCTACTTTATTTGGTGATAAAGATGAAATTGAAATATTAACACCATCACCGCAAGCACTTCGTACTCATAATGATATTAGAGCAATTATATTAATGAAATATCCAAATATTAAATCACAACATATAATTATTTCTGATCCAGAAGATAATGTTGCATTAATAGTTGGTGATAATGATATTTATCAAGGTTGAGTAAAAGTTTGAATTAAAAAAATAGAAAATTAAAGGAAGAAAATTATTTTAATTATGTAGAAAAGTATGGATGACCAAAAATTATTCATCAATTTACACTTAAAATATTATTTTTAATTAAAAATTTGTTAAAAGTAACATTATTTAGTGTAAAAATTCTCTAAAAATAACACTTTATCATGTATCATTACTTTTCTACAAAATTAAAGGAAAATTATGCCAAATACAGAAAATTCTTTTAATTATGTAGAAAAGTATGGATGACCAAAAATTATTCATCAATTTACACTTAAAATATTATTTTTAATTAAAAATTTGTTAAAAGTAACATTATTTAGTGTAAAAATTCTCTAAAAATAACACTTTATCATGTATCATTACTTTTCTACAAAATTAAAGGAAAATTCACAATCAAATTATACTTTATTAAAATTAATAAGAACTGGAATAAGTCCTATTTCAGCAATGATAGGTACAAGTGCTTATTATGGTCAACTTATAGGAAATCCAATATTAGGTTCAATTAATAGTTTATTATTTGGTAAAAAATTAGGTTTAGATATATGAAATTTAAATCAAAGACCAAGTAATAAAACAAAAATAATTAATAGTAGTAAAAAAATATTATTAGGTTTAGGAACAATTGGTTTAGCAAACTATTCAAAATGAATAGAAAATACTACTAATCCAATAGAACCTACTACAACACCTATGCCTATAACTACTACTTCAATACCTACAACAACTACTGAAACCCCACCATGACCATTATTAAGTACAAATAATAATCCTAATAATTTAATGGATTGAGATACTTATATTTCATTAAATGCTTATGGTATTTCAAATCTTATTGCGGGATTAACAGAATTAATACCACATAGATTTGAAACAATAAGAAAGATATGTAATATGGCTACTGGTGGTTGTTTAATATCAAGTGGTGTTGCTATGAGTATTAATAATGATTTTAATAATGCTTATGCTATTCCAACGATAGTTGCTGGTGCAAGTGAAATTATTCATAATTTATTACCTATCGAAAGAAAATTTGATGTAGAAATGCAAGAGACTTCGTTTACAAATGAAATAGCACATTTAATTAATAATGATAATAGATTTTCGATTAATAGTGAAACAAATAGTCAATATGGTAGTGATAATATGAGTGAAGTTAATGTTAATGCAAATTTAGAATTTGATGAAAATTATTATCATTTATAAAAAAGGAGAATATTAAAATGAGATATGCTTATTTATTAAAACCTGAATTGTAAATATAAATATGGGACAGTTTTTTAAAATAATTGTATTAAATCTATTGGTCTTTTATAAGATAGTGATTTTCTGGGTGTAGAATTAATTTGAAATGCTATAGTATTTAAATCTTTTTGTTTATATGAAGATAGATCTGTAGATTTTGGTAAATATCTTCTTAAAATACCATTATTATTTTCATTTAAACCTCTTTGACAAGGTTTACCAGGATCTGCAAAATAAATCTTAACATTACAATTTTTTTCGATTAATTTTCATTTACTAAATTCTTTACCACGATCAAAAGTAATAGTTTTAACTGTTCCTTTTTGTAACTTTGAAATAAATTTTATTATACTTTTTGTAATATTTTCTGATTTATTATTTTTAGTTGCTAAAGGAATTGTGATTTTTGATCATATATCAGCTAAAGTAATAATAGAACTTTTATGATCTTTACCAATGATAGTATCACCCTCTAAATGACCAAATTCTTCTATATTTTTAATATTAGGAATGATTAAATTTCTTTCATGAATAGACTTACAATTATTAATTCTGCCCCTAGTTTCTTTTTGTTTGTGAGGTTTATTTTTTCCTTTTCTCAATAAGTTATTTTCATCAAAACCCATTCGATTTGTTTTAAACATGTTATATAAAGTTTTTGTTGAAATACTTTTTATTTTATTTTCCTTTAAAAAATTAGCAATTATATCAAGAGCATAATTTTTAGTAATTAACAAATGATTAATAGTATTAATTTCTATTAAAGTTAAAATTATTAATTTTCTACCTGCATTTTGTTTATTTTTTTGAATTTTATTCAATATTTCTAATGGTAATAAGTTTTGATTTAATAATCTACAAACTCTATGTACAGTTGATTTACTATAATCAATGGCTTTTGCTATTTTACGAATCGAAAATCCATAACTTTTATATTCTTTTATTGCTATTATTGATTCAATAGTCAGATACTTATACATTGTGCTAATTCCTTTCTTTTCTTAATTATAGAATTAACACAATTTAATTTTTATATAAGTGTCCTTTTTAATTTTACAATTCAGGAAATATAAAACTAATTATGGAATTGAAACAAAATATAAATTATTTTCTACAATTGAAAATGCTACTAGTTTTCATAAAAATTATAAACATCATATATTAGAAAATGCTTATATTCAAGATTATCAAATATTAGTAATGGAATTAGATACAAATCAAAAAATTAATTAATGAAAGGAAAATATTGAAATGAAAGAATTTATACATGAATTAATTATTATTGGAACAAGTGTTGGAACATTAATTTGTAGAGAAATTATTGTTTTATTAAAACGATTTATTACAACTCCAAAGCATGTTAGAGCAAATAATAAAATTATAAAACATCAAAAAAAATTGGCAAAACTAAATGAAAAAATTAATAAAGAAATTAAATAATAAAGGTGTGATGTAAATGTTAGAAAATGAAACTAATATACAACAAACAACTCAAACTTTAACTGAAAATAATGTTTCACAAGAAATAGAAAATAAAATTAATGAAGCAGAAAATAAGTTAAATAAAATTAATCAAGAAATTAAAGAAAAAGAAATTATTAATATATTTAAAAAATATCAAGTTAAAAATGAATTTTATGATTATTTAAAATTTAAAACAAATGATATAGAAAATTCAAAAATAGAAGATACTATTAAGAAAATTATTAAAGAACAACCACTATTTAAAGAACCAATTAATACAGGTGGTAAACAAGAAATAATATTAACAAATCAAATACCAATTAAAATTAATTCTTTATTAGATTATAAAAATAAAAATAAATTATAAGAAAGGAAATTATACAAAATGGCAATTAATATTCAAACAAACTTAAATAACACAGAAAAATTAGTTGAAGCACCAGAATTCATTGAATTTTTTAAACAATCAAATAGTCCATGAGCAAACTTTTTTTTTAATTATGTAGAAAAGTATGGATGACCAAAAATTATTCATCAATTTACACTTAAAATATTATTTTTAATTAAAAATTTGTTAAAAGTAACATTATTTAGTGTAAAAATTCTCTAAAAATAACACTTTATCATGTATCATTACTTTTCTACAAAATTAAAGAACTTTTTTCCTATTGAAATGGTTAACTCTACAAAAATAGAATTTATTATTAAATTACCAAAAGACCCAAAAGTTAAAGTTATTTCATGAGATGACAAAAGCAAAAGATATGATGTTGGATATGCTACTACTGATAAAATTGAAAAAATAATTGAAAAATCATATCTTGCTGGTGAAACGATTGCAAATATTGACTTAAATGCTGAAAATGGACAAAATTTACTAGATAGTATGCAATATGAAGTTGCTAATGATTTAACAGATAAATTAGCAAATGATGATACTAATATAATCTCTCAATTTGCTACAAAAGTAACAATCACTGATACAACACCAATTGGATATTTAAAAGCAATGTTATCTGCATGAAATACTTTATTTCAATTAAGAAATAGTACAAATTGTAAATTTTTTATTACTAATAATCTTTATGATAGTTTAGTTTATTTAGCAGATAATAAAGGAATAATTACTGATAATGAATTAGCACAACAATTACGTTTAAATGGAAATGATTTATATGTAAAAGGTGTATTATGTCAAATTCTATTAGATGATTATATGACATTTACAAATGATAAAAATGAAGAAGAAATAATGAGTTTTATTTTAGCAACACCAAAAGCAATGAAAAGATATATGTTACAAAATACAGTTATTTATTTACAACAAGTTGCAGACGGTAAAGTTGGAAGAACTTATTTAGTTGGTGGCGAAGTATTTGGTCAATCAATTCCTTATATGTCAAAAAAAGAAACAACATCACGTTGAATGTTATGCGGAGTAATTAAAAGTGAAGTAAAAAATGATTTAAAATCTAAAATTACAACTTTAACAATAAATAATCCTACTACAAAAACAGATAAAACTAATAAAGAATTAGATACAAATATTTTATATGCAAAAGAAATTAATAGTTTAAATCAAAGTTTAGAAAATCCAACTATTAAATATTTTAGTGATGAGCAAGGTAAAAACATAATTAGTAATAATAAACAAAAAACTGGTGATTTATATGTCGTTATTAGAGCAAATATAAATGACCCAAATTATAAAGGTTCAACAAATCCAATTAAAATAACTCTTAAATAATTAAGGAAATTTAATCATGCCAATTGGTACAACTAATACAGCAATACTTTTAAATATAAATAAACCAAAACATACTAGAATTAGTAAACAACAAGAAAATAAAAGTTTTTGATGAGAAATTTTAGAAATGATTGGTGTACAAGTAATAGCAGTGGCATTTGCTCCTTTTACTGGTGGATTAAGTGAAAGTGTAGCACTTGGATTAGGTGCAAGTGATTTAATTGCTAGTATTAGTGCTGTTGGTGTAGAGTTTTTAACTGATTTTACTATTAATCAAGTTTATGATTATTTAAAAGGAAATGTAACACCATTAAATACTTTTTTTAATATATTATCTGCATTTGCTGGAATTAATAAAATTAGTCGTGGTTATCGTACTACTAAATTTATTAAGTTAGCACAAAAAACTAAAACATTAGAACAAATTGGTGTTAAAGAAGAAAAAAATTTACAAGAAATTATTAGTCAAGTAAGTGGCAAAGAAATTTTAACAGATAAAATTATTGGTAATAAACGTTATTTATTCAATTATAGTTTTGCTCCTAATCGTGAAACAATAATACAAAATTTAGGATATGTTGCTGAAAGACAATTTAAAAATAATTTTAAAAAGTTAGAAACCCAAGAGTTGAAAGATTATTTATTATTACAAAATACATTAATAAAATTAAGTCCACAATTAACTCCTAAATTTAAAATCAAAGATATTGAAAAAGCAAATAACTTTTTAAAAAAATATAATACTGATTTAAAAAAAGTATTAAAAATGAACCAACATGATTGATTAAATTTAGTTCATACAATACATACAGAGAATAGATATGGAAAAACTTTAATTTTAGATTTACAAAAAATTCGTGCTAATGCTATTAAATTTAATTTTAAAAATAGTTCAATTCATAAAATTGTTTTAAATGCAAATAAAATTTTTAAGTATTTTGATATTAGATTTTATTTAAAAAAAGGTTTAAATAAATTTTGAAAAGATACACCATATTTTGAAAAATTACGAGAAAGTATATATAAATTACAAGAAAAATTTGAAAAATTAGAAAAACAAGCATTTGAAAAAATTAATAAATTAAAAGAAAAAGCAACAGATTTATTTACTAGTGCAGAAAAAAGAGCAATTAAACATGCACAATTAATTCCACTAAATTCACCAGTATTTATGGGTTGTAAAATTCAACCTTTATCATTAGACAAATGTGCAATTACTATTTATCATCGTAATCCTAAGTATAAACCAATTACAGTTGTTGATAGTATTCTTAAAGCAAAAACTTTTTTTAATTATGTAGAAAAGTATGGATGACCAAAAATTATTCATCAATTTACACTTAAAATATTATTTTTAATTAAAAATTTGTTAAAAGTAACATTATTTAGTGTAAAAATTCTCTAAAAATAACACTTTATCATGTATCATTACTTTTCTACAAAATTAAAGAAAACTTTTGTTACTCAAATACATCCATTTCATTGATATCGTTGATATAGTGGTTGATACATTGGTTATGGTGTTAATCGTAATAAATGATTAAAAGCAATAGCATTTGCTCCACCAGTGGTGCAACAAGTAATTAGAGATAGTTTTAAAGTATATAGAGAAATATTTAGAACTATTAGAACTTATCATAAAGTAGTAAATGTTATTAATAATCCTATTGAAAATATTAATAAATCATTTAAAAGTGTTGGTTTAAAATTTTCAGTTAATACTTTATTTGGTACTGGACTATTACATCATTTAGAAAAATTTGCATATAGTCAAGTTGTAGAAAAAGGTAAGAAAAAATTACAAAAAGAAATTATCCATATATCACATAGGAAAACTAAAACAAAAACTAAACATTATAAAAAAGCATTTTTTAAGGAATGATAAATTATGATTAATAAACTTTGAACTGATGTCAGTCTTGAAAATTATAATAACTGATATCCATTAACTGGAAAAATTACAGAAACTCCACCTCAATATATAAATACATGACCTAATGTCAAAGACTGATTTACAACTTTTGCTATTCGCGCTCAAAATGATATTAATGCTTATCTTGATTTTATTTTATCTAAATTTCCTTTTGATAGTTTTAAAGATGAATTAATTAAAGAAACATTAAGAGATATGGTTTATGTAATGGTTGAACATTGAGTATTTAATCGTACACCAATTGAATTTAATGTTGATGCTACTATTCAATTCAATAATGGTACATCATTTAATGCAAGTAGTATTCCTACAATTAATGTTTGAGATTTAGCACCAAGTAGAATGAAAATATGAGCAAGATTAACAGAATTAAAACAAGTATTTTCAAATTATAATCAAGATGAAATAGATATTGAAAAAATTGACTTAAAAGTATTTTATACTAGAAATCAAGTTGATGAATTAATTAAAGAACAAAAAGAATTTACATTATCAAAACAAATAAAATTATATGATGATTTAGTTAATGATAACGAAAATGAGATATATAGGGGTCGTGTTACAAACTTTATAAATAAAGGTTATGTTGCAACTGATTATGACCCAAAAACTGAAACAATGATTTTAGATTGACCTGATGAAATTGGTACATTACCACCAGAAGCATTACAAAATAATCCACAAATTGGTGATTTTACTCATGCTGCGACTGCTGACTTTTCTGCTAAACAACAAAAAAGAATTACTACTAATGAAAATAGTATTAAATTATTAGAAAATAAAGTTGATATTAATAAACAAAATATTGATGATATTAAAAATAATTGATTTAATATTGAAACTAGTCCTTTATGAAAAAAAGTTAAAAATGAAAATATTAAAACAGATATATGATATATTATTGATTGAACATATTATTTTATCGATAGTAAACAACTTATTATAAGTAATAATAAATTAACTAAATCTAATATAAGAATTACTAATCATCAAATAGAAAATAGACAAATAATAATTGAAAAAATTGATGTTAATATTGACAAAGTAATGTTATTATATGATGATAATTTAATAAAATTTATTGTTGCTAATAGCACAAAAAAGTATACACCAATAATTCATAATATATATCAATATCAAGGTACTGGAACACCAACTGAATTTATAGCAGAAGAAAATACTGAACGTGATTATTACACAAAACTAGAAACTAATAATTTATTAGATAAAAAACAAGATAAATTAATTGCAGGTACTAATATAACTATTGATGAAAATAATAAAATTAGTGCTAGTGGTGGTAAAATCGATTTAACTGATTATTATAAAAAAGAAGAAGTAGATAAAAAATTAGAAGACACAGAAAAAAAGTTTCCAGTAGCATTTCAATTGAATGCTGTAAGTCAAGAAATCCCTAATTTAGAAACTATTAATAAAACTGTTGCTGGTGCTATTAATGAAAATAAAGCAAATATTGATAAAAAACAAGATAAAGAAATATGAAAAGTAATAAGTAAAAGTAAAAATAATCGTGAATGAGATACGTTTGAAATTAATTTTAATACTGTATATAGAGTAATTATAACATTAGATGAATTACCAGTAAATCAAGCAAATATAAAGCATAAAGTAGAATTTAAAACTGGTAATTATTTAGGTGGAGATTATTTACTTGCAAAATTTAAAATTAAAGATGAAGATGTAATATTAACTTTAACTGTTAGAGAAAGTAGTTTTAATTGTAGTTTATATTTAAAAGGTGGAGATATTAATTATGGTGCTATTCTTTCATTAGAAGAATTACAAAATACAATTAAAGTTGATGTTACACCAAAAATAAAAATTAATTCAAAAAGTTTAGAAACAAATGAAGTTGAAGAAAATTGTTGAGATATTGAATTACCAGATAATCCAACACCAAGTCCAAATAATCAACAATGAAAAGATGTAGGAACAAGAGAAAAAAATAAATGAGATAATTGACAAATTACTTATGATTTTATAGTTAATAAACATTATAGAGTTTATTATTCTTGAAGTATATATAATCCAGTTTATACTATTCAAGAATTTATTATAACGGATAACAAAATTGCTGGTGTACCAATACAAACCTTTAATGATAGTGCTAATATAGTAATTTTATCAGTTCAACATGCAAAATGGATTACTATTTATACTGGAAAAGGTAATTTAAAAGGTAATGTATGAAAATTAGAAGAATTACAGGAATAAGATTATGTTTTTTAAAATTATAAAAATTATTTTAGGTTTAATAGGAGTTTTATTATCTTCTGCGGTTGCTGGTTTAATTATATTCATTATTGTAAAAATTGTATTAAAAATTAATCAAATATTTTAAAAAAAGGTGGTGAATATTATGTTAGGTAGATTTTTTAGAAAAGATAAAAGTAATATTAGTGATAATCAAAATGAAAAAATAAAATTTTTAACTAATAAAAATAAAAGTACACATGCTTCAATTTTAAATTATTTTGGTTTTAATGATTTTAATCATGAAACTTATTTTACTGATTTTGTTGCTGAAAATAATGCTAATTTATATAATGCTCCATTAGAAATTAATAATGAAACTATTAAACAATATTTAATTCAACAAGAATTTTACTTTAATTTTGTAGAAAAGTAATGATACATGATAAAGTGTTATTTTTAGAGAATTTTTACACTAAATAATGTTACTTTTAACAAATTTTTAATTAAAAATAATATTTTAAGTGTAAATTGATGAATAATTTTTGGTCATCCATACTTTTCTACATAATTAAAAGAATTTTATAGAAAAAATTGAATTTCAATTTTTAAGTTAAGTAAATTAGGAATTAGTGGTTATTTAATTTATATTGCTAATGATGACTTATATTTTCAAGTTGTTGATATACAACAAAGAGTTTATGATATTACTGGTAAATTAATTCAATGTACTATTTTTTATGATAGTTACGAACAAAATGCACAAACAGTAAGACTATTTGAAATTTATAAACTAAATAATCAACAAGTAACAATTAATCGTGCAATTTATAGTATTAGTGATAATAAAAAACAATTTCCATTAGATTTTAAATCATACATTAATAATCCTAATTTATCACAAGAACAAACATTAAACATTAACTATATACCAATAGCAATTATGAGAAATAAAGCAAATGAATTAGCAGATTGTGATAAAGTAATGGATAAAATTAAAGCACTAGATGTTATTTATGAACAAATTGTTTTAGATACTATTTTAAACTCACCTAAATTTATATTTAGTCAAACTTATGGTAATGTTCAATCAGCATTAGAAGAAGCAGTAAGAACTTTGGTTACTAAAAACTACATATTTAAAAGTGGTGGAGATAATAATCAACAAAACGAAAATATCAATATGACAAATAGTAATTTTAAAGGTAAAAATTTAACTGATATATATGATTGAAATGTTAATGAAATATTTAAACGTTGTGGTATTCATATACCAAGTCAAAAGAAATCTGCACAACAATCAGTTCCCGAAAGTACAGCAGTTAATATTTCAACTATTAATTATATTGAACAAAAATTATGACAATTTAATATTGATATTCTTAAATTTATTCAATTATTAGTAAGTGTCGATAAAGATTTATTAATTAGTAAAACATTTAATATTAATGATGAACAAGAAATTAATAATTTAACAGTTAAATTAAAATTATTTAATCCCGAAAATAACCAATTAATAGGAGAAAACAATGGACAACCAACACAACAAACCACAAACGAAGTTTCCACAGAAACAAAAGCAAACTAAACTTAATCAAGCAGATGTAGAAAATGATTATTTAATAGATAATATCCCTTATGACTTTACTAATATGATGCGTGCTACTAGTGACCCTGATATTAATAGAGCATATGATGAATTTAAAAAAAGAACAATTTATATTTATGAAATTGAACGTTTATTTAAAAATAATGAAAATAATAGTTTAAGATTTTCAGCAAATACTATTAAAATTGGTTTTATTGATATTGATAAAGTATTAAAAACTATTGCAGCTGAAACATCAGACTTTACTATGCAATTAAATCAAAGAGCAAGTACAAATATTAATGATAATACAATTGAATATAGTATGACTGATATTAAAAATTTAATTTTTCAAGAAATAGAATTGTTAAACCAATTTAAATTATATGCTGTTAGTATAAATGAACCTTTAACAGAAAATAATATTAACAACCTATATATTATTAATAATTATTCTCAACCATATCAAAATCCAAAAACAAGAAGTACTAAAAGTATTACTATTATTAAAATTAAAGATTTTAAAACAAGAGATGGTTATCCAATCATTATTAAATGCCAAAAACCATTAGATAAAAATACCAAAGTTACGGGTTTAAAAATTAAAGCCCCTAGAAGCATGATTTTTGGTAATATAAAGGTACTTGGTGAAGTTGATAATATGGAAGTATACCCAAAGTTATTTATCAAAGATAAGATAGCATTTCCGCTATTATCAATGCCGATTGAAACTCAACCAAAAGTTAGAATATTAGAACAATGATTTAGCGAACAAGTATTACCGTGAAATTTAGCAAAACAATTTATAGAAGAAGAAAAATCAGTTTTAGATTTAATTGCTATTGGTGGTGGTAAAAAAACAAGAAAAGAAATTATTAATAATGCAAGAGTAACTCATGCTTGATTGGGTTATGAAATGGGTACTGTTTGAGATGGTAAATGACCATTAAAGAAAGAAAAGGAATTAAAAGATAAAGAAGTTTGAAATTTCCCGGGTGAAAGTCAATTTTATCAATATGTTGCAACAAATGATAAATTCAATGATATTGAAATTGAAATAAATGATGCACCAACTATTGATAGTTTACAACAAGTATTATTAGATATGCTAACTTATACATATACTTATAATAGAAATTTTGATGGTGCAACATTAAATCCTAATGATCAAAATGGTTTAGATAAAATGCGTGGTAAATTTGAAGGACAAAAACCAGAAGATGTTATTACTAATTTGTTTAAACAGTGAGAATTAGATTATCCAAATTATATTAATATTGAACAAGTAAAAATATTTAAACAAATAATTGTAATATTATCAAAATATATTTATTCAAATATGTCGATTAATAAAGGATTAAATGATGATTATAAATTATTATTACCTTATTATTTTGAGTTAAAATCTAATCCAATTCATTTAAATCCTACAGATATTTGGGAATTTAAAGATGCAAAAGTAATATTAAAATCTATCTATTTTGATTTTACAGATATAAATAATATTAAACTAAAAAATAATGATATTAGTCAAAATCAATTGTTTAAACTAGATGATAATCAATTTAATTGGCTATCTATTACAAATGAATTAGAAAGTAATAATATACCTTCATTAATTCCTGCTGATTGAACATTAGCAAATGGAGAATATGGAAAATACTTTACAAGAGCAATTATTAGTAATAATAAAATTGAAAGTGCTTTAAATTTATATGGTTCAAGTAAATCTCAATTATTTTCAAAATTAGATTTTTATAAGGAAATTATACAAATTGATAATAATAGTGAATTTGAATTACAAATTGAAAATCCGATTAATAATTTAAATCGGATTGAAATGAGTGGTATATTTGGCACTGGTGATTATGATTTAATTTTAATAACTAATAAACAAGAAATAAACTTAAAAAATATTAGTTTATTTAATAA
This sequence comes from Spiroplasma endosymbiont of Amphimallon solstitiale, assembly GCF_964030965.1. Classification (GTDB taxonomy): domain Bacteria; phylum Bacillota_I; class Bacilli_A; order Mycoplasmatales; family VBWQ01; genus Spiroplasma_E. The sequence continues at coordinate 930,058 of NZ_OZ034999.1, read as the reverse complement.
ATATAATGAAAATATTTCTTATATAAATTTGAGGCTTTTTAGAAATCTGTGTATCTTTGTTTTACAAAGTACTAGTTCAGATTAATTCTGTCTTCAAATTTTATCATAAAATGAGCAATTGCTGTATTTCAATTTTGAATAGGCAATGTTCATTTTTTTGTTATATTTTCAATTGCTAAATAAAATATTTTAAAAACTGACATATCATTAGGAAAAGCTTTTTTGTTTCTAATAACTTTTCGTAATTGACTATTAACAGATTCAATAGCATTTGTTGTATAAATTACTCTTTTGATTTCTGCAGGATAACTAATAAAAATCATCAAATTTTCTCAATTTTTATATCAAGATTTAGCAATTTGGGGATATTGTTTATTTCATTTACTTTCAAATGATTCTAAAGCTTGCATTGCTTGTTCTTCACTACATGCACTATAAATTGGTTTTAAATCTGTAACTAGAGTTTTTCGATGTTTGTATGAAACATATTTTAAACTATTTCGAATTTGATGAACAATGCATAATTGATGTTCTGTTTTAGGATAAACTGCTTGTATTGCTTCTGACATGCCTGTTAAATTATCACTACAAGCAATCAAAATATCATTTAAGCCTCGATTTTTCATTTCTGTGAAATTAGCTAATCAAAATTTAGCACCTTCATTTTCACTAATTCATAAGCCTAAAACATCTTTTTTACCTTCTAAATCAACTCCTAATGCTATATAAACTGATTTGTTAATAATCCGTTTATCTTGTCGAACTTTAACTACTATACAATCAAAATAAACAATCGGATAAACGCTTTCTAATGGTCGATTTTGTCATGCTTTGACATCATCAATAACATCATCAGTAATTTGACTAATAACACTTTCACTAATATCAGCACCATGATATAACTCTTGTAACTGCATTCTAATGTCAGATAGAGTCATACCTTTTGCATATAGTGAAAGCACTTGTTGATCAAAACCATCAAATCTTCGCTGTCTTTTTGCAACTATTACAGGAGTAAAATCACTATTGCGATCTCTTGGTACATCAATCTCAATTTTACCTTGTTGAGTTATTAATTTTTTTGAACTTGTACCATTACGAGCATTTTCAGTATTACTATGTTGATTTTTTTCATATCCTAAATAATTTTGCATTTCAGAATTCAACATTTTTTCAACTAAACGTTTTGTTAATTCTTTATATAAACCCCCTTCTTTAAAAACTGTTGTTAAATCTTCAGTATTTTCTAATAATAAATCTACTGCTTTTGATATTGGATCATTATTATTAATATTTTGTTTTTTAGCCATCTGTAACTCACTCTTTCTAGTCATTTAATTATATTTACTAGAATTAATTAAACATAGTTATTTTTGTAAGTTACACAGATTACTAAACATTGCCCAAGATTTAGCAATTTGGGGATATTGTTTATTTCATTTACTTTCAAATGATTCTAAAGCTTGCATTGCTTGTTCTTCACTACATGCACTATAAATTGGTTTTAAATCTGTAACTAGAGTTTTTCGATGTTTGTATGAAACATATTTTAAACTATTTCGAATTTGATGAACAATGCATAATTGATGTTCTGTTTTAGGATAAACTGCTTGTATTGCTTCTGACATGCCTGTTAAATTATCACTACAAGCAATCAAAATATCATTTAAGCCTCGATTTTTCATTTCTGTGAAATTAGCTAATCAAAATTTAGCACCTTCATTTTCACTAATTCATAAGCCTAAAACATCTTTTTTACCTTCTAAATCAACTCCTAATGCTATATAAACTGATTTATTAATAATCCGTTTATCTTGTCGAACTTTAACTACTATACAATCAAAATAAACAATCGGATAAACGCTTTCTAATGGTCGATTTTGTCATGTTTTGACATCATCAATAACATCATCAGTAATTTGACTAATAACACTTTCACTAATATCAGCACCATGATATAACTCTTGTAACTGCATTCTAATGTCAGATAGAGTCATACCTTTTGCATATAGTGAAAGCACTTGTTGATCAAAACCATCAAATCTTCGCTGTCTTTTTGCAACTATTACAGGAGTAAAATCACTATTGCGATCTCTTGGTACATCAATCTCAATTTTACCTTGTTGAGTTATTAATTTTTTTGAACTTGTACCATTACGAGCATTTTCAGTATTACTATGTTGATTTTTTTCATATCCTAAATAATTTTGCATTTCAGAATTCAACATTTTTTCAACTAAACGTTTTGTTAATTCTTTATATAAACCCCCTTCTTTAAAAACTGTTGTTAAATCTTCAGTATTTTCTAATAATAAATCTACTGCTTTTGATATTGGATCATTATTATTAATATTTTGTTTTTTAGCCATCTGTAACTCACTCTTTCTAGTCATTTAATTATATTTACTAGAATTAATTAAACATAGTTATTTTTGTAAGTTACACAGATTACTAAACATTGCCATAAATTTAGAAATTTAGATTATTTATTAAAATATCCATTGGGATAAATTCCATTTCATTTTATATCATTATTATGTTTTACTATGTCAAAATATAGACGTATTTTATGCTCTCCCCCCACATTTTCTTGTCATATTGTTGAAGTACCCAACACCACTTGCTTATTATGGTCTAAATAATAAGTTAAATCATTTGTTTTATGATGTGCTAGTGAACCAATTATTAAACTAGTTACTCCACTTACGGCACCAGTTAGTGCTAATGCTAATGTTATTTTACTTAAATTTGTTTTTATTCATATTTTCATATTAAATTACTCCTTATTCCTTAATTTTACTTTTAAAGTATACTTATTTTTTATTATTTTTACAATATGCCTTTTAAACGCAAAATAACGCCTAAATTAAAGGCGTTTATTTTATGATACCTATACTATTAATTATATTGAAATTGTTTATTATATTTTAAATATGAAAGTCGTTTTTTAAAAAGTTTTGATTTAATTTTAAATTACACTTATATATGTTTATAATAAAAAAGTAAATTAATTTTTTAAATATATTTACAATAAATTTAAAATTTAAAAAAAGTTAGGAGAAAAAATATGAGTTTTAATTATTTATGAACTTTAAAAGAAGCAACAAAAAGAATGTATCAATCATTTAGAGATGATGTAAAAAATCAATGAGAAAAAACAGATTGAAGAATCTTAAAAGAAAGAGATAGAAAATATATCCCCGTTAAAATTAAAACAAGAACTAGAAATACTATCAATGGTCTTGTTACTTATAAATGTCGTGATTATAAATATTATGATGAACAATTAAAAAAATGAGTTCCTATTTGTTTATTAGATGAAAAATTGCAATTACCTAAATACAAAAGGACTTGTCAGGATATCAAAAATAATGTTATTGAACATTTTGCAGATGGAAAAAGGTATATTGACATTTTACATACTATGAAACAAACAAAATTTAGCACAACAAGTATTAGTAGATTATTTCAAGAATATCAAGTTAGTAAATTAGATGTTCCTAAAATAAAATTAGAACCAAATCAATTTATTTATATTAGTATTGATGATGGACATCGAAAGTTTTGAAAATTTAAACGAAATTCTGGTAAATATTCAATGCGTTTAGTGTTATTTTGTACAGATAATGTTAATCATAAATTAGTTAATAAAAGAGTAGATGTAATAATAAGACCAACAAAAACTAAAATTGGAGTTCAAAAAACTGCTGAATTTATTTTAGAACAAGGAAATAGATTTTTTGAAAATTTTGACCAAGCAAAAATCATTATTTGTGGTGATAGTGCAGAATGAATTAAAGATGTTGCTAATTATTTAGATGCACAATTTGTTTTAGATAAATTCCATTTAGTTAAAAAGTTGTATGTAGGAATTATTGCTGGAAACAAAGGAAAATATTTTGAAGAATATAATACTTGTAGAAACTTTATTGAAAATGGTCAATATGATGAATTAATAAAGTATATGAATGAAATATTAAAAAATCATAAAAAATTAAAAAAACAATATTTTAAAAACCTGAATTGTAAAATTAAAAAGGACACTTATATAAAAATTAAATTGTGTTAATTCTATAATTAAGAAAAGAAAGGAATTAGCACAATGTATAAGTATCTGACTATTGAATCAATAATAGCAATAAAAGAATATAAAAGTTATGGATTTTCGATTCGTAAAATAGCAAAAGCCATTGATTATAGTAAATCAACTGTACATAGAGTTTGTAGATTATTAAATCAAAACTTATTGCCATTAGAAATATTGAATAAAATTCAAAAAAATAAACAAAATGCAGGTAGAAAATTAATAATTTTAACTTTAATAGAAATTAATACTATTAATCATTTGTTAATTACTAAAAATTATGCTCTTGATATAATTGCTAATTTTTTAAAGGAAAATAAAATAAAAAGTATTTCAACAAAAACTTTATATAACATGTTTAAAACAAATCGAATGGGTTTTGATGAAAATAACTTATTGAGAAAAGGAAAAAATAAACCTCACAAACAAAAAGAAACTAGGGGCAGAATTAATAATTGTAAGTCTATTCATGAAAGAAATTTAATCATTCCTAATATTAAAAATATAGAAGAATTTGGTCATTTAGAGGGTGATACTATCATTGGTAAAGATCATAAAAGTTCTATTATTACTTTAGCTGATATATGATCAAAAACCACAATTCCTTTAGCAACTAAAAATAATAAATCAGAAAATATTACAAAAAGTATAATAAAATTTATTTCAAAGTTACAAAAAGGAACAGTTAAAACTATTACTTTTGATCGTGGTAAAGAATTTAGTAAATGAAAATTAATCGAAAAAAATTGTAATGTTAAGATTTATTTTGCAGATCCTGGTAAACCTTGTCAAAGAGGTTTAAATGAAAATAATAATGGTATTTTAAGAAGATATTTACCAAAATCTACAGATCTATCTTCATATAAACAAAAAGATTTAAATACTATAGCATTTCAAATTAATTCTACACCCAGAAAATCACTATCTTATAAAAGACCAATAGATTTAATACAATTATTTTAAAAAACTGTCCCATTTATATTTACAATTCAGGAAATAATAAACAAGGAATTGAAAATCAAGGTGCAAAATGAAATATTGGTACTTTTGCTGAAAGTAATATTTGATATATTTTAAAAGAAATGCTTGGTAATAGAACATATAGCATAGATATTTATATTAAAATGGTTATTTTTAAGTGTAATCTTGTGAATTCTAAAACATAATCAAAATTTTTATTTTTATTAAAATATTAAAAACTTATTAATTAAAAGTTAATAAGAATTTTTGTTGTGTATTTATATTAAATTTTCTTATTGATTTTTTAATATTTGTATTTTAATTGAAATTAATTTAATTTAGTAGTAATATTTACTTACAATTGCATATAATTACAATTATTTCTTGTCTATAATTTAAAAGGAATGTTTAAAAAGTAATTATATCCTCCGTTTTTGTTACCGTCCCATTAATTTTTTTGAACTTGTACCATTACGAGCATTTTCAGTATTACTATGTTGATTTTTTTCATATCCTAAATAATTTTGCATTTCAGAATTCAACATTTTTTCAACTAAACGTTTTGTTAATTCTTTATATAAACCCCCTTCTTTAAAAACTGTTGTTAAATCTTCAGTATTTTCTAATAATAAATCTACTGCTTTTGATATTGGATCATTATTATTAATATTTTGTTTTTTAGCCATCTGTAACTCACTCTTTCTAGTCATTTAATTATATTTACTAGAATTAATTAAACATAGTTATTTTTGTAAGTTACACAGATTACTAAACATTGCCTTAATAGATACTGGTTCTACTATATCTTTTATTTCAATGAAATTAGTTAAAGAATTAAATTTGCTTCCTAAAGGAAAAATGGGATTTAATAATGTTTTTGATAAACCCAAAGAAATAAATTTATATGAAATATTTTTAGGAATAAAAATTGATGAAAAAATAAGACTTGATTTTGAAGGAAAGTTTGATGTTGTCAATGATGCTTTTCTTATACCTATAAGAGCTGGTAGTATGGATAGTAAAGCATTTGAAAATGAAGAATATGAAGTATTATTAGGAGTACCAGAAATAGCTGAAGGTCATTTAACAATAAGCGGAAATGCATTCATATTTTCAATATAAAAAAAGTTACCAATTAAGGTAACTTTTTAATTAGGTGCCAACCTAACTTGGAAGAGTAATAAAATATCTGTAACTTACTTAAGTAAGTTCAGTACATTATAACATGAAATATTTAAGATTGTTGGGGAATATTATTTTGGTTATGTTTTCTTTTAAGTTTAAAAATGGATTTTAATTTTGGAAATTTTTTAATTATTTTTAAAATTATTGGAATAAAGTAAAAACATAATAACTCAATACATCCAAAAATAATAAATATGTAATAAACACTTTTTATATTTAAATTATTAGCAAAAAAATAAAAAAGTAAAGGACATATAAGAAAAAAAGTTAAACTAGCATATATATATAGTTTTTAAAATTCTTATTATCACAAAAACGAATAAATAATTTGTATGGTACAAACATTAGAAATAAAAATGTTAGAGATATAGCGATTGAAATTGTGTAAGGAGAATTTATAAAGGCAATGTTTAGTAATCTGTGTAACTTACAAAAATAACTATGTTTAATTAATTCTAGTAAATATAATTAAATGACTAGAAAGAGTGAGTTACAGATGGCTAAAAAACAAAATATTAATAATAATGATCCAATATCAAAAGCAGTAGATTTATTATTAGAAAATACTGAAGATTTAACAACAGTTTTTAAAGAAGGGGGTTTATATAAAGAATTAACAAAACGTTTAGTTGAAAAAATGTTGAATTCTGAAATGCAAAATTATTTAGGATATGAAAAAAATCAACATAGTAATACTGAAAATGCTCGTAATGGTACAAGTTTAAAAAAATTAATAACTCAACAAGGTAAAATTGAGATTGATGTACCAAGAGATCGCAATAGTGATTTTACTCCTGTAATAGTTGCAAAAAGACAGCGAAGATTTGATGGTTTTGATCAACAAGTGCTTTCACTATATGCAAAAGGTATGACTCTATCTGACATTAGAATGCAGTTACAAGAGTTATATCATGGTGCTGATATTAGTGAAAGTGTTATTAGTCAAATTACTGATGATGTTATTGATGATGTCAAAGCATGACAAAATCGACCATTAGAAAGCGTTTATCCGATTGTTTATTTTGATTGTATAGTAGTTAAAGTTCGACAAGATAAACGGATTATTAATAAATCAGTTTATATAGCATTAGGAGTTGATTTAGAAGGTAAAAAAGATGTTTTAGGCTTATGAATTAGTGAAAATGAAGGTGCTAAATTTTGATTAGCTAATTTCACAGAAATGAAAAATCGAGGCTTAAATGATATTTTGATTGCTTGTAGTGATAATTTAACAGGCATGTCAGAAGCAATACAAGCAGTTTATCCTTTTAATTATGTAGAAAAGTATGGATGACCAAAAATTATTCATCAATTTACACTTAAAATATTATTTTTAATTAAAAATTTGTTAAAAGTAACATTATTTAGTGTAAAAATTCTCTAAAAATAACACTTTATCATGTATCATTACTTTTCTACAAAATTAAAGGTTTATCCTAAAACAGAACATCAATTATGCATTGTTCATCAAATTCGAAATAGTTTAAAATATGTTTCATACAAACATCGAAAAACTCTAGTTACAGATTTAAAACCAATTTATAGTGCATGTAGTGAAGAACAAGCAATGCAAGCTTTAGAATCATTTGAAAGTAAATGAAATAAACAATATCCCCAAATTGCTAAATCTTGATATAAAAATTGAGAAAATTTGATGATTTTTATTAGTTATCCTGCAGAAATCAAAAGAGTAATTTATACAACAAATGCTATTGAATCTGTTAATAGTCAATTACGAAAAGTTATTAGAAACAAAAAAGCTTTTCCTAATGATATGGCAGTTTTTAAAATATTTTATTTAGCAATTGAAAATATAACAAAAAAATGAACATTGCCTATTCAAAATTGAAATACAGCAATTGCTCATTTTATGATAAAATTTGAAGACAGAATTAATCTGAACTAGTACTTTGTAAAACAAAGATACACAGATTTCTAAAAAGCCTCTTTATAAAATCATTTCATCATGGTCAAAATTCATTACGATTTAAAAAATACATTTTTATTCACTTCCTAGAATTTAATTATATTTTAATTTTACCAAATTATCTTGCATTTAAAACTATTTTATTAATATTAGATTTAATATTTGATATATATCTATATGCTCAACTTTTATCGGGTTCTCTTTGTGCAGAATTGGTATATTCTATTTTACCTAAATTACCTTGTAAAAAAATAATTCAATTTAATTTTTCAGAGTTATTAATTATACTAAATGCTATAGGATAATCATTACTTATTTTTTGTTCATAAGAATCATAAGACTTCTTAATTTTTAAATCAAATGCATAATCACATAATGAATATGAAGTAAAAACATTATAATTACTAATACTTTTATAATAAGCATTTGCAAAATAATCAGTAACTTCTTTAGGAGCAACTGTTCCAAATTTACTAAAAAAGCCAGAATCTGGAAAATTACCTTTGTTTATTTTTAAATCTTTTAAATCAATAGTTATACTTGTAGTTTCTTCTTTTGATGGTGTAAAAGTTTCACTATTAATATCAATAGTAGTTAAATCAGAGTTCTTGGAATTTGATATTGTTTCAAATTTATAACTATAATATATTGTTATACTTTTATAAAATCTTTTTAAATCATTAAAAGATTTAATTAATAATGTAGGGTCTAATAATGAATTTAAATCTACTTCATATTTATTAAATTTACTTGTATTTTTATCTTCTCATTCTTTTATATTACTATATCCATTTTTTATTAATGATACATCATTTGCTGTCATTTCTATTTTTAAATCTGGAATAATAACAATTGATTTTGCTATATTTTGAGGACTTGGTGGTAATATTTTTGCTGGATAACTAAATGTAGTTTCTTCACTTTCTTCATATTCATCATGATTTAATTTACCTGAATTGTAAATATAAATGGGACAGTTTTTTAAAATAATTGTATTAAATCTATTGGTCTTTTATAAGATAGTGATTTTCTGGGTGTAGAATTAATTTGAAATGCTATAGTATTTAAATCTTCTTGTTTATATGAAGATAGATCTGTAGATTTTGGTAAATATCTTCTTAAAATACCATTATTATTTTCATTTAAACCTCTTTGACAAGGTTTACCAGGATCTGCAAAATAAATCTTAACATTACAATTTTTTTCGATTAATTTTCATTTACTAAATTCTTTACCACGATCAAAAGTAATAGTTTTAACTGTTCCTTTTTGTAACTTTGAAATAAATTTTATTATACTTTTTGTAATATTTTCTGATTTATTATTTTTAGTTGCTAAAGGAATTGTGGTTTTTGATCATATATCAGCTAAAGTAATAATAGAACTTTTATGATCTTTACCAATGATAGTATCACCTTCTAAATGACCAAATTCTTCTATATTTTTAATATTAGGAATGATTAAATTTCTTTCATGAATAGACTTACAATTATTAATTCTGCCCCTAGTTTCTTTTTGTTTGTGAGGTTTATTTTTTCCTTTTCTCAATAAGTTATTTTCATCAAAACCCATTCGATTTGTTTTAAACATGTTATATAAAGTTTTTGTTGAAATACTTTTTATTTTATTTTCCTTTAAAAAATTAGCAATTATATCAAGAGCATAATTTTTAGTAATTAACAAATGATTAATAGTATTAATTTCTATTAAAGTTAAAATTATTAATTTTCTACCTGCATTTTGTTTATTTTTTTGAATTTTATTCAATATTTCTAATGGTAATAAGTTTTGATTTAATAATCTACAAACTCTATGTACAGTTGATTTACTATAATCAATGGCTTTTGCTATTTTACGAATCGAAAATCCATAACTTTTATATTCTTTTATTGCTATTATTGATTCAATAGTCAGATACTTATACATTGTGCTAATTCCTTTCTTTTCTTAATTATAGAATTAACACAATTTAATTTTTATATAAGTGTCCTTTTTAATTTTACAATTCAGGTATTATAAAAATAAAAAGGTATTCTTAAAAGAATACCTTTTTATACTAATAATTTAATATTAGTGGTGCCCAGAGCGGGACTCGAACCCGCATGATTTCTCGGTAGATTTTGAGTCTACTGCGTCTGCCATTTCGCCATCTGGGCAAAATATAGCTTACTTACTTATAAAAAATGAGGAATACTTCCTCGTCATTAATAAATATATAAAATGGTGCCCAGAGCGAGACTCGAACTCGCACAACCTGTAAAAGTCATCGGATCTTAAGCCCGACGTGTCTGCCATTTCACCACCTGGGCATCAAATGGTGTCCCCGGCAAGGATCGAACTTGCGACACCTCGGTTAAAAGCCGAGTGCTCTACCGCTGAGCTACGAGGACAAATTAATAAAATATATGGCTGAGGTGGTTGGATTTGAACCAACGCATGACGGCGTCAAAGGCCGTTGCCTTACCGCTTGGCTACACCCCAATAAGTAATATGGTGGAGGGGGAGGGAGTCGAACCCCCGAACTCGAAGAGATCTGGTTTACAGCCAGGTGCAGTTGGCCACTTTGCTACCCCTCCATAAATAATAATGGTGCTGATGACAGGAATCGAACCTGCAACCTACGGTTTACAAAACCGTTGCTCTGCCGGATTGAGCCACATCAGCAGGTAAATGGTGGAGTATGACGGACTTGAACCGCCGACCTATTGCTTGTAAGGCAATTGCTCTCCCAGCTGAGCTAATACTCCTTATTTATTGTTTTATTAGAATTATTTATTCTTAAAAACCTTAATCATTATAATAGATATTTTTCACATTTACAATTATTTTTTAAAGATAATGTAAAATTATTTTATTTTTAATTATTTTTTAAAAGAAAACTTAAAAGAAAAGATTTTATTGAGATTTTTAGAGAAAATAAAACTAGAATTAAACAAATTGAGAAAAAAGAAAAATTTGAAGCAGTCGAACAAAAATTCAAAGAGAAAGGGATTCAATGTCCAGATTGTAGTTCTTTTTTGTGTACTAAATATGGTAGTAAAGATTATAAGCAAAGATATAAATGTAAAAGTTGTAATATTACTTTTCATGCTTTTAAAAATCATTATTTTTATTGAAGTCATTTATCTCATGATCAATGAGATTTATTGATACAAATAGCTACTTTAGGTCAATCTGCTTACATTATTTCTCAATTTATTAATACTACAAATAAAACTGCCTGATTTAATCGTCAAAAATTTATGAAATCAACACAATTAGTAAAAACACAAAATCAATTTGTAAAATTAAAAGCTAGAATTGAAGTTGACGAAACTTTTATCAAAGAAATTCATAAAGGAAACTTTAAAGATCCAAATGATCCAAGAAAACAATGAATTGAAGAAAATGCTAAAGATTTAAATTGTTGTATTCAAATGGCAATTGATGAAAACCGAAATATCTATGCTCAAACAACAAATACTAAAAGATTAAATAAAAAATGAGTACAAGAAAACTTAACATCGAAACTTATCGAAGAAAATTCAATTATAGTTTGTGATATGCAAGTATTATATGATACAGTAGCTAAACAAACTAAATCCACTATCCAGCAGTTTAAATCAAAAGAAAATAAAGAATTAAATTATAAAAAATTAAGTAATGTCAGTAAAATACAATCAAGTTTAAAAGAATTTATTACTCATTACCATGGCATTGGATTTACCAATATTCAAAATTACCTCAATTTATGGAAATGAAAATATCAACACTACGGATTAACCCCTTATCAAAAATCCAATGTGTTATATTTCAGTTTGTAAAAAAAATAAATCCCAAAATTTAATAAAATCAAATTTTAAGTCAAGTTGATGACTTTTTTTATTTTACCACTACTTTTCTACAAAATTAAAAAAAAATTCTTATTTTTCACATTAAAGTAAGAATTTTTTTATTTATTTTATAGCAGTAATATAACAATGATATAATTAAAAAAAATAGGTGATAATAATGATAACTAAAAATTGATGAAAAAAATTACCTCTTGATGAAAAAATAATTACTATTTTATTTTTTTCTGGTTTTATATTTTTATTATTAGGGTTAATTATGTTATTAAGTATTAAAATAGATAACATTTTTAATGGATTTAATTTTATTTATATAAATGGTGTAATTGATAGTTTAACCTATCAAAGTAGTCAGGGAATAACAGTAGATATTTTCTTTTTAAAAGTAGGAATTATTTTTACTATTTTCTTAATGCCAATTTGTTCTGGCTGTAGTATAATTTGATTTATTATTAAACGATTAATTTTTAAAAAATAGAGGTGAATAATGAAAAATAATGATTCATTTATTGAAATGATAAATAAAACTTTGGATAAAACAGTTAATTTAGATTTTAAAACTTTAAAAGGTCATAATATTTTATTTATTGTTGATATGGTTAATGGCTTTGCTAAAAAAGGAAATTTATTTTCACCTAATATTAATTCAATTATTAAACCAATTAAAAATTTATTAGCAAAAGTAAATACTAATGAAACTAAAGTTATTGCTTTTAATGATGCTCATAATGAACATAGTCCCGAATTTCATACTTTTTCTAGTCATTGTTTGGAAAATACTATTGAATCAGAGTTAGTAGAAGAATTAAAATTTGACAATATTAAGATTATTAAAAAAAATAGTACTAATGGTTTTTTTGCTTTTGATTTTAAGCCAAATTTACAATGGGATAACATTATTATTGTTGGTTGTTGTACTGATATTTGTATTTATCAATTTGCTATTAGTTGTAAAACTTGATTTAATCAGCACAATAAAGAAGTAAATGTTATTGTTCCAATGACAATGACAAATACTTATGATCAACCAGAGCATCCAGCTCATATTTTAAATCAATATGCATGATATTCAATGCTTAAAAATGGCATTACTATTGTTAAGGATGTTATTTAATTAAAGATTTAATTAAAGTAGAGTTTTAGATAAAATAAATTTATATAAACCTGAATTGTAAATATAAATGGGACAGTTTTTTAAAATAATTGTATTAAATCTATTGGTCTTTTATAAGATAGTGATTTTCTGGGTGTAGAATTAATTTGAAATGCTATAGTATTTAAATCTTTTTGTTTATATGAAGATAGATCTGTAGATTTTGGTAAATATCTTCTTAAAATACCATTATTATTTTCATTTAAACCTCTTTGACAAGGTTTACCAGGATCTGCAAAATAAATCTTAACATTACAATTTTTTTCGATTAATTTTCATTTACTAAATTCTTTACCACGATCAAAAGTAATAGTTTTAACTGTTCCTTTTTGTAACTTTGAAATAAATTTTATTATACTTTTTGTAATATTTTCTGATTTATTATTTTTAGTTGCTAAAGGAATTGTGGTTTTTGATCATATATCAGCTAAAGTAATAATAGAACTTTTATGATCTTTACCAATGATAGTATCACCCTCTAAATGACCAAATTCTTCTATATTTTTAATATTAGGAATGATTAAATTTCTTTCATGAATAGACTTACAATTATTAATTCTGCCCCTAGTTTCTTTTTGTTTGTGAGGTTTATTTTTTCCTTTTCTCAATAAGTTATTTTCATCAAAACCCATTCGATTTGTTTTAAACATGTTATATAAAGTTTTTGTTGAAATACTTTTTATTTTATTTTCCTTTAAAAAATTAGCAATTATATCAAGAGCATAATTTTTAGTAATTAACAAATGATTAATAGTATTAATTTCTATTAAAGTTAAAATTATTAATTTTCTACCTGCATTTTGTTTATTTTTTTGAATTTTATTCAATATTTCTAATGGCAATAAGTTTTGATTTAATAATCTACAAACTCTATGTACAGTTGATTTACTATAATCAATGGCTTTTGCTATTTTACGAATCGAAAATCCATAACTTTTATATTCTTTTATTGCTATTATTGATTCAATAGTCAGATACTTATACATTGTGCTAATTCCTTTCTTTTCTTAATTATAGAATTAACACAATTTAATTTTTATATAAGTGTCCTTTTTAATTTTACAATTCAGGTATTTTAAAATTATTTTTTAATTAAAAATGATAATTATCTATTACTAGTAAAGAAAATATGATATTATATTATTAAAATTTAATATAAGTTTTTGACCTATTTACTTTATTTCAAAATAAATAGGTTTTTTGTTTTAATTTAGAAAAGGAAGATAAAGAAATGCCTAAAAATAAATTTTTAACAGCTATTGAAGAAGGTGACTTACAAACAGTTAAAACTTTACTACTTAATTCTGATAACAATAAGTTCGATATGGAGGGTGCCTTAATAACAGCTGCTGATTATGGTCACATTGAAATAGTTCGATTTTTAATCGAAAATAATACTGATATCAATCATATAAATAGTACAAAAGATACTGCTTTAATGTTAGCTGCTGAACAAGGTCACACAGAAATAGTTAATCTTTTAATAACAAACGGTGCTAATGTTAATCATATAAATAACACAAAAGATACAGCTTTAACACTTTCTATTGAACAAGGTCACACAGAAATAGTTAATCTTTTAATAACAAACGGTGCTAATGTTAATTATATAAATAAAGATTATGATACACTTTTATTATTAGCTACCAAAAAAGGTTACATAAAAATAGTTAATCTTTTAATAACAAACGGTGCTAATGTTAATCATAAAAATGAAATCAATGGTGATCATACTGCTTTAACACTAGCTGCTGAACAAGGTCACACAGAAATAGTTAATCTTTTAATAACAAACGGTGCTAATGTTAATCATAAAACAAAATTTGGCAATACTGCTTTAACAAAGGCCGCTAAAAATGGCCATTTAAATGTAGTTGATTTATTAATAGCCAATGATGCTGACATTAATCAAATAAATTTACGTGGTGAAACTGCTTTAATAAGAGCACAAAAACAAAAACATACAAAAGTAGAAAAAATTTTAACAAAACAATGTTCTTTAGAATCTAATAAAAATGAAATCAATGCAATTAATTATAATAATAAACCATCAATAAAGGTTACTGTTCTTTTGTATTAAAAGAACAGTAACCTTGTTAAATGTTTAATCTTATCTATTAAAAAACTTTTTATTATTTATGCCATATTTTTAATATTATTAATTAATTTATAATTAATAGGATTATTAAAATTATTATCTTCGTGCACACATTTTCCAATATGAATATCATTAATACCATTTTTTAATAAAACATTAACATTTTCTAAATTAACTCCACCGCCAGCAAGAATTTTTATTGGTAAATTTAATTTCTTTAATTCTTTAAATTTATTAATATTATTCACAATATTATCTTGACCACCAGAAGTTAAAACTGTAGTAACACCTAATTTTACTAACTGTTCTAAAGCTTGTTTTTTATTAAAAATTTCATCAAAAGCACGATGAAAAGTTATTTTTAAAGGCTTTGCTAATTTAATAATTTCACTCATTCTTTCAACATCAATATTATTATCTTTAGTTAAAATACCACAAACAATACCTGATGCATGAGTTGTTTTAATAAATTCAATATCTCTTTTAAAGATTTTAAAATCATTATCACTAATATTAAAACCATTATTATTATTTCTAACCATAACCATTACTGGTTTCAATGAAATTTTACATGCTTCAGCAATCAATTCATAACTTGGAGTATAACCACCAAATTCCATAGCAGTACAAAGCTCAACTTGATTAGCTAAAGAATTATTAATTTTTTCTATATCTTTTAAAGATGTAGCTATTACTTCTAAAAACATAAAATATTTCTCCCCATCTTATTTTTTTGGTAAATAAGTTTTCAATAAACTAACTTTATCTAATTTCTCTCAAGGTAATTGTAAATCATTTCTACCAAAATGACCATAAGTTGATAATTGTTGATAATTTTGTTTAAATAACTCTAATTTATCAATCATAGCACTAGCAGAACAATCAAAGACTTGATAAATTATTTCTGTTAATTTTGCCTCTGTTAAACCGGAAATAATAGTTTGATGAGTATTAACAAATATTGCAATTGGAACTCCTGAACCAATTGCATAAGCTAATTGTACTTCACAAATCTTTGCTAAGTTAGCAGCAACAATATTTTTAGCAATATACCTAGCATAATAAGCACCCGTTCTATCAACTTTAGTGGGATCTTTTCCTGAAAAAGCTCCCCCACCATGACAAGCAGCTCCACCATAAGTATCAACCATTAATTTTCTTCCTGTTAAACCAGTATCACCAGCAGGTCCACCAATTACAAATTTACCAGTTGGATTAATTAAATATTTAAAATCAAGATTTAAATGATATTTATTAGCAATATATTGCATAATTTCTTTATGAATAAATGTTTTAAATTGTTTTTCATCATAATTTGCTTGATGTTGAATGCTCATTAAAATAGTATGTATTTTTAAATTTTTAGGGTCTTCTTGATCAATAGTAACTTGCGCTTTCATATCAAGAAGTGCATACTTAAATTTTTTTTCCTTTCGTAATTTTGTAGCTCGTTTAATTAATTCATGTGCTAAAACAATTGCTAATGGCATATATTCTAATGTTTGCTGACATGCATAACCAAACATTATTCCTTGATCACCAGCACCAATTTGATGATTTTTTAATTCAACACCTTGTAAAATATCAGGTGATTGTTCATGAATTAACACTTTAATTTCACAAGTAAAACCATTAAATCCAATTTCATCATTTATATAACCAATTTCAGTAATAACTTTTCGCGCAATTGCTTGATAATCAACTTGAGCATGACTATGAACTTCACCACCAATTAAAACAAAATTTGTAGTAATAAAAACCTCACATGCTACTTTGGCATGTGGATCTTGTTTTAAAAAAGCATCCAAAATTGCATCAGCAATTTGATCGCAAATCTTATCAGGATGACCAGGAGCAACAGACTCACTAGTAAAAAGAGGATGGGTAATATTAGGTATTAATTTCATATTTTTTAACCTTTCTCAAGTAAAATATTTTTTGTAATTCATGGCATAATTTCATTATCAAATATATCTTTAATATTAGGTTCATTAATTAAAGCATGTTTACCATCAAAAATAAAAACATAACTATGATGTTTCTTCCAATATTTTTTATTAATTTTAAGTTGATGAAAATCACTAAATACATCATCAGCACTTTGCAAGATTAACGTTGGAAGTTTTGAATTACTAATTTCCATTATACTTTTTTTATTAATTTTTTTAAATTGTAGTAAAAAACGTAATGATCAATTTTGACGATTACTATATCTTTGATTTATATTAGTAATATGAGCATTATTACTAGAAATATCTTGATTTTCAACATAGATTGGCATTTGAATATTAGAATTAAAAATAAAAGCAAAACAAAAACAAATAATAAAACTTAATGAAAATTGATAAAGATTTTTTTTAGTTACTAAATTACTAGTAATTAATGCTGATACTTGTGAATTATTTTTAACAGCATGACTAGCAATAGCTGCGCCTAATGATTCACCAAAAACAATAATTTTTTGATTAGGATATTTAGATTTTACTGCACTTATTATATCTTTTAAATCATTAATATCAGTACCTAATGATTTAAATTTTCAATCTTGTCCATTTTTACCATTACCTCTTCGATCATAAGTAATCAAAGATAGTTGTGATTTTTTACAAAAATAACTTAATAATTTAAAATCATCTTTTTGACCTTGCAAGCCATGAGCACCAATAATAATGACTGTACTTTTATCAACCATTTGCTTAAATAATTTTACTTCATAACCATCACGTAAAATAATTACCTTTTCTCGTATTTCAGCAGCTTGTTGTACATGAACATTGTCTTTAATTTTTGCCATTAATAAAATTCTTAAAATTATTAAAATAATTAATATACTAATCCCAATTAAAATCGAATATAAACCATTTTTATCAGTAAAAAAATTAGCATTATTTCATATCATGTTAAAGTTAGTCCCTTCCTATATTTGTAATTATTCGTAAATTTTAAAATTAGGTGCTTGTGGATGAATAAAAATACGTTTAATTTTTTGTGCTTTATTTGTCTCATCATTAATAGTTAATAAAACAGCTGAAAATTGACCTTCACCATCAGCTGGACTAAATTTTGCCGGCATACTTTTTTTATCACGAATAATAACTTCTTCAGCTTTAGCACCAATAATAGAATAAAACGGACCTGTCATTCCAACATCACTAATAAAAGCAGTACCTTTTGGTAATAAACGATTATCTGCTGTTTGAACATGAGTATGAGTTCCTACCACACAAGTAACTTGACCATCAAAATTTCAAGCAAAAGATAACTTTTCCGCTGTTGCTTCAGCATGAAAATCAATAATATGAATGTCACTTTTTTCTTCACTATTTTGTTTATCAATCGTAATAAGTTGTTCAAGAGCAAAATAAGGATTATCAGATTTATCCATGAAAGTACGACCAATTAAGTTTGTTACACGCACTTTTTTATTACCAACTTTAACTAAAATTGTACCATTACCTGGATGATAAGGATTATAATTTAAAGGACGCAATAAATCGGGAGTTGTATTAATATACTTAGCAACATCAGGATGACCAAAAATATGATTACCGGTAGTAATAATATCAATACCAGCATTTTTTAATTCATCATAGTGTTTTTTACATAATGATTTACCATGAGTAGTATTTTCACCATTCGCAACTACTAAATCAATCTTAAATTGATTTTCATATTCCTTTTTTATTTTAGGAATTCAATATTTAACCATTTGTCTACCAACAATACTGTAAATATCACCAATTATTAAAATTTTCATTAATTTCCACCTGCTTTATTCTATTTTATCAATTTCTTGTAAAACTTTAATAAAATTAAACTTTTCCGTATATTTTTCATATATTACTTGTCGTTGTTTATATTTTTCATAAAGATGCAACTTACTTTCATATTTATTTAATAAAATAATAACTTTTTGTAGACTATCATGAACAGCCGTTCGTGATACTTTTTGTAAATCAGCGATTTCTTGTAAAGATAAATTCTCAATAAAGTAATTTGTAAAATATTGTTTTTGTTTTGCTGTTAATAATGTATTATAAAAAGCAAATAAACTATAATATAAAACTTGTTTTTCTAAACTATTCATTTTCATACTCCACAAACAAATCACTTGTTAAACTAAAAATATACTTATCTAAATCAAACTCTTCCAAGTCATTAATACCTTCACCAAAACCCATTAATTTAACAGGAATATCTAATTCTTCCTTAATAGCAAGAATAATGCCACCTTTAGCAGTGCCATCCATTTTTGTTAAAATAATGCCAGTCAAAGAAACAATTTTCATAAATTCTTGCGCTTGATTAATACCATTTTGTCCAGTTGTACCATCAATTACTAACAATGTTTCATTAGCTTCATGCCCTAATTTCTGAGTAATAATTTTATTAATCTTTTTTAACTCCTGCATCAAATTAACTTTATTTTCTAATCTCCCTGCTGTATCAACAATAATAACATCACAACCTTCAGATTTAGCTGCTTCAATTCCAGCATAAACAACACTAGCTGGATCTTGCTTTGGTGTTCCTAAATAACAAGGAATACCAATTCTTTCTGCTCAAATTTGCAATTGTTCAACTGCACCAGCACGAAAAGTATCAGCAGCAACTAGAATTGGTTTTTTACCTTGTGTCTTTAATTTAGCTGCTAATTTAGCTGCTGATGTTGTCTTACCATTACCATTAACACCAACAACTAAAAATAACGAAATATTATTACTACTAAAATTTAATCTTGTAGAAACTAACTGACCATCAGTATAAATAATAAACATTTTATCAATAATAATATCATTAATATCTTTTGGTTTTGTTAATTTTTGGATTTTGGCTTCATGACGAATTTCATCAGTAATAGTTTCTGCCATTTTGTATCCAACATCTGCTAAAATTAATACTTCAGTTAATTCTTCAAAATATTGTTCATCAAGTTGATGATAACGCGCTGCTAATGCTTTAATTTTAGATGCAAATAATGTTCTTGACTTTTTAAGGCCCTGATCATATTTAGTTGTCTTTTGACCAAATAATTTTGTCTTTAAATTTTTAAAAAATGCCATATTTTCACCTACATTGTTTATTATACCAATAAATAACTAGTTATTTATGACATTAATACTTTAATTTTATTAAAATATTAATAGTACGATTTAAAAGTTTTATTTAATAAGTAATTTATTATATTTTAATTTAATAATAAATCCAAAAAATATCAATCAATTTTTCTTGATTTTAGCTAAAAATAAAAGATTGCAAAAGCAATCTTTTTAACTTGTTTTATTAAATACATGATGAATTTGATGGTTTATATCCACTTGTTGAAGGTTGATTTTGTAAATCCATTGCATTTATTTTTTTAGTTTTATTAAAACTTAATCGGTTTATTTTTTCTTCAAATACATGTTTCTCATTATTAGCAATTTCTTTTTCTAATAATAAATTTTTAAGTTGATCAGTCTTAATTAAAATATCCTTATTTATATCTTTGTTCTTATTAACACAACCAAAAGTAAAAATAATAATAATATAATTTAATACTGAATTTATTTTTTTCTGTTCAAAATGTGCAATATCTCTTTCAATATTGGTAATTCTTTTAGTTATATTTAATAAAATTTGTTGATTTTGTTTTATTTTTAATTTTTTCATTTTTTTAAAAAAAATTCAGAAACTTTCTTATCTTTTAAAAAATCTTTGGCAAAAGATAAACTATCATTACCCATTTTATCTTTCTCAATAAAATTAGCACCTTTATCAATTAATAAGTTAATACATTTTAAATCAGCATTACCCATTATAGCATAATGTAAAGGAGTATTATCTTTATTATTTTTGGCATTTATATTAGCGCCATATTCAATTAATAGATCTGCAGTTTCTAAAAAATTATGAAAACATGCATAATGTAAAGGAGTATTACCAGAATTATCTTTTAATTATGTAGAAAAGTATGGATGACCAAAAATTATTCATCAATTTACACTTAAAATATTATTTTTAATTAAAAATTTGTTAAAAGTAACATTATTTAGTGTAAAAATTCTCTAAAAATAACACTTTATCATGTATCATTACTTTTCTACAAAATTAAAGGAATTATCTTTTTCATTTATATTTAAATTATTTATTTTATTAGTAAGAAAATAAATAACTTCCTTATTATTACCATTTTGTAAAAAGTAAATAAAAAGTTTTTGATCAAAAACTTTTCTTAGAACCTGTTTAGAATCTTTTCGAAAATAATGTAAAATGATTATATATTTTAAAATAAGAGGTATATATGCATAAAAATTATCCAAGTCATGTCACCAAAGAACAATTTGAGAACATAAAATCAATTTTAGAAAATAGCAAAAAGAAAACAAAACCAAGAAGTTTAGATTTATATGAAGTATTTTGTGCAATTTTATATGTATTAAAAAGTGGTTGTCAATGAAGAATGCTACCAAAAAATTTTCCAAAATGACAAACTGTATATTATTATTTTCAAATTTGAAGTAAAAATAATGGTAAAGAACCTAGTGTATTGCAATTAATTTTAAAAAAAATTAGTTAAAAAAATTCGTATCAATAATAATCGCAAAGAACAAACTAGTTTTTGTATAATTGATTCGCAAAGTGTTAAAAATACAGATACTACCGAAAATAAAGGTTATGATGCTGGTAAAAAGATTTCAGGCATAAAACGTCATATTGTTGTTGATTCTCAAGGTTTACCACATGCAATTTACATAACCACAGCAGAAAAAACAGATCGTAATAGCGCTATAATAATGATTGAAAATGAAAAAGAAAATCTTTCTGCAGTTCAAAAAATAATAGTAGATGCTGGTTATACTGGTGAAAAATTTGCTTCTGAAATCAAAACAATCATAAATGCAAATGTTGAAGTGATAAAACGTAATGAATTACATACTTTTGTAGTATTACCAAAAAGATGAATTGTAGAACGAAGCTTTGCTTGATTAGAAAAATACAGAAGATTATGAAAAAATTGTGAAAGAAAACTAAATACTAGTTTACAAATGGTTGTTCTTTCATTTATTTCAGTTTTATTAAAAAGATTCTAAACAGGTTCTTAAGTTTTCATCTGTTAATATTCTTTTTGCTTCATTCAATTCTTGCATTTTAAGTTTTGATTGAGGATTATTATTTTTATCTGGGTGAGTTTCTAGAGCAGTCTGTTTGAATTTTTTTTAATTTCTGCTACTGATGCTGTTGGTAATACATTTAATATATCATAATAATTAGAAATTAATGATTCATCTTTCAAAATTCTTTTTTTCTCCTTTCAAAATAAAAAACCCATTTACTTTAAAATAAAGTAATGAGTTAAAAACTATATTTAGTTTTCAAATAAAGTATACATATTTGACTATTAATTTGGTAAATTTAAATATTTAAATTTACCAAACATTCTTTAGTGAACTTTATTTTATTCATCAGATTTTAATAATTCAATTAAATTCATTTTATTTAATTCATAATTATTGATAATAAATGTTGATATATATATACCACCAATTATGGTAAAACTTACTGGTAATATTCATCATGTTATTGTAAATGGTAAAGCCACACCAACAAAACTAGTAAGAATAGAAATTAAACCATAAATAGCAAGGAAACCTAGGCCAAACCCTACAATATAACCAAGTAATGCTCAAGGTGTAAAAATACCTAAAGTAAAAGAATTAATTTCTCAATTAGTATATCCTTCTGCTTTCATATGAGCCATAAAACGACGAAATTGATCGGTAAATAAATCAGTAATCATAATAACAATTAATATTGAACAAATAATCGTTGTCACAATAAATAAAGCACTAGCACTGAAAGCAATATCTGACATTTTAGTAAGCATTGCTTGTTGTCTTGATAATAAATAATTTTTTTTGACCATTAATATATTTTGATTACCACTTAAACTAGTGGTTGCATAAATAGTATAATCATCTAAATTTGATTTAAAAC
Organism: Spiroplasma endosymbiont of Amphimallon solstitiale; assembly: GCF_964030965.1. GTDB lineage: Bacteria > Bacillota_I > Bacilli_A > Mycoplasmatales > VBWQ01 > Spiroplasma_E. The sequence continues at coordinate 906,844 of NZ_OZ034999.1, read as the reverse complement.
TCATTCTTCCAATTAAATCAAAAACATTAGCATTAGCACTTAACTTACCATTAAATCATTGAAATACATCCGTTCCTGAATAATAAGGATTATCATCAATATAACTATAACCCATAATTTCATTAGCTCATTTTTGATCAACATAGGCTTTAGGAGTATCATAAGAATCTTGAATTCCCACAACTTGATATGTATGAAGTGGATTATCATTACCCGTAATATTTTTTCATCATGTTGGCATGTTATTTTTAATATCTGCTTGTAAACTATCCGCATTAATATTATTTTCTTTAGTTAAAATATTATTATTAACCATTCCCATAAATCATTCTGCTGGGCGGTTTAATAAAATACTTAATGGATCTTTAGGATCAAATCCATTATATGGCTTTACCAAATCATATGAAAAAGGTCTAATTCATTTACCTGTTGAATCGGAAATACGTGTTAAATCAAAATCAATAGTTTTAGCATTATCAGCTGTTGGAATTTTACCACTTTTAGCACTACCACTAATATCAGAAGGCAATTTTAATCAAATATCATTAACATTATTTCAAGTACTAGGTTCATTATTTATAATTGGTTGTCCTTTTTCATCATACATACCATTATACCTAGTACCATGGATATCACTATATTCTTTACTATTATCAGATAATTTTATTTTTTGATCACCACGATAATTTCATTTTGTTCCACTTTTTGATCAGATGCCACCATTTGTAGTATAAGAATCTGTTGGTGGTGTTTCACCGTAATATCAATTTTCTTTTGGTAAAGGAACACTTTTACCATCAATATTTTTATAACATAGAGTATTAACTTGTGGTACACCACTAAATTGTGAACCAACATCTAATCCAAATTTAGATTGAAAAGTACGATTGATAACCATTGGAATAGCATTAGCATTAGCATTATATTTTAAAGCTTTAACTTCATCATTTTTTAATACTAACATCGCAGTATTGGGATTAATACCAATAACATCCATTAGTTCTTTTTTAGCAATTTTTGTACTTTCATCAACACCAACTTTAAACTGTGTTACTAATTCTTCATCTGGTCCATTAATATCACCATTATTAGTAGTTTTTGGATTAAAAGCAATAGTATTATGACCAATACTAAAATAATCATAAGGATCTTCTTTAATATTAGGTCTTGGCAAACTATCAATACTCTGACGAACAAAGCCTGGTAATACTTGCTTTAAAATTTCTTTAATTGCCTCTGGACCAGGTGGCACTATAGGATTGGGAACTTGCAAAATATTAGGTAATTGGCCACTTGCAAAATTAACAATATTATATGAAAATATTTTTGATGGTGTATTATCTTCTTTACTTAAATCAGTTATTAACTGATTACTAAAAGCTTTGCCACCTAATCAACTATATGATCAAACTAAATCATTAAGATCTAATGTCCCTGTTGATTGTTCTTGATAATAAGAGGACATTTTTTTTATAAACTCTGCTCTTTCAGATTCAGGAAAAGATGAATCAAAAGTAAAAATATCAGCAAAATTATTAGTTAATTTTTCTTTTTTAAACAATAATGGATTATACCATCCAACACGTGCCTTTTTCTCATCATAAACAATTTTATCTTCAGGTCAAGGCATAGCACCATAAGTTGGATAATATTTCTCACCGTTTGGTCGATTAAAAAAATCTCATGAATATAATCCATATTTACTCATTGGCATATTCGGCATTGGTGTTTGATACTCATAATAATTTTTATATTTTTGAGTTTTGAAATAATTAACTTTTAAACTATTAATAGTGGCAGGAACTAGTGTTGTTGCTACAATTGAAAGTGAAGCTAAAGTAATAACTCCTGAAGTAACTAAAATTTTTTTTCAACTAGTTTTTGATAATGATAATAAAAAACGAAGACGAAAATTATTTTGTAAAAACTTGCTAGCTCTACTTTTAGGAACACCTAAAGCCAAATCACTATCTTTTTTAATTAAAAATAGAGGATCACGTTTTAAAAGACGAAAGGCAGTTAATAAAGTAACAATTGTAATAAAACCAATAATTAAAACAATTGAAATAAATAACGGAACAACATCAAAGTTAAAAACATTATATGGTAAAACAAATAAAGTATTAAAAATCTCAGTTAAATATACCTGAATTACAAGACCAACAATTCAGCCAATTGGAATTGCAATTAATAGTGTTAATAATGGATATGCCAAATAAGAAATCGTAATTTGTCATGTTTTATAACCTATTGATTTTAAAATACCCATTGAAACTTGTCCATGTTGGATTGCTTTTTTAACAATTAAAGTGGTAATAAAAATAACAACCGTTAGTAAAAATAATACTCCTGCTATTGCTGCAAATAAAAATCCAATTATTGCTGAATTAAATATCTTTTCTTTACTATTATAAAGCGAAAACTGACTATTACTACTTGTAACTACAGGATTTGGATTAATAAGGTATGTAGAAGATGATTGTGGTGTTGGATCTGTATTACCATATTTCTCAACTAAATACTTATTATAATCATATTGATTTAAATCACTAACACCATTATCACTAAATATTGTTTTTTGAAAAAAATCATTAAATAAATCAACATCAAATTCATGAATACTATTTTTAGGAACATTATTTCATTTTGTAAAATACATTAAAGTATTATCAGTTTTATCTGCTGTCTTATATCAATCTCCATCATTTCATGCTGAAGGTGTAACATAAGCAATAAATTCAGTTCTTGTATTGGGAATTGGATCTAAGTCACTAATTGTTGGATAAATATCATAAGCATCACCACCAATACCACTAACAATAAAGTCAGTACCATTAATATTAATATGATCGCCTGGTTTATACGCTTTATTACTTTTATTTTTTCTTGCATATTGTGGCGTAATAACTATTTCATTTTTACTTGTTGGTGCAACACCTTCAAATACTTTTAGATTAGTATGATTTAAAGCATTAGGTAAACCAATATCAATAATTTTAGTATTAATTTGAGTATTATTAATTACTCCAGCACTGGCAGTAAATTGATTACGAACATATAAATCACGCATTTGTAATGCTGCAACCGCACGAATTAAATATGAAGAAAAAGCGTCTCTTTCAGTGCCATCACTAATCATATTATAGTTAAAAGGTGAATGATAACCAATAGAAGTACTAATAAAATTAGTATAAATGTTACTATCTGATTCTGTTGCAGAAAAATTACGATAAATTCTCATTCATTGACCATTCATACCATAATCATTATCTAATCTTGGATCAGGTTCAGTTTCCTTAACTACTTTAATAAAAAGTTCATTTCTTTCTGTTTGATCTTGTAAATTAACACTATCAGGAATAGTAGCATCATTAGAAGAAGATCTAAAATTTATTTTATTTTCTAAAATTCAAGTGGTAACTTTATCATTATCAGTCTCCTTTAATATCGGATCTGTTGAATGTTTTGTAATCCATTCCTTAATAAAAGTATTAATAGATTGAAGAATATTGGGTGCTGTTTTTTTTAAAAAAACAGCACGATATAAATCATCTGCTGCTGTTTTAAAATGATTTTTTAAATTCTCATTAGCAGCATTTTTTGACTTTAATAATAATTGACCATAGATGCTTGCTTTAACATTATTATTATTCAAATTAAAAACTAAAGGATTATCCGGATTTGTTCATCTTATATCATTAAACCCAGTAATATTACCTGTATTATCACGAGTATAATCAATAGTTAAGTTATCTTTAGTGATTGGTAGGATTTCTTGATCTGTGCCTATTTTTGTATCATCAAAATAAAGCGCTTTAGTGCTTTTACTATCAGTTCCATTTTGAACATAAAATCGACCTAATTTTAAACTAAAAGCTTGATTAGCAATTTGTTTAATACCTTGTGACACTGGTGAATAAGGTAAAACAGTATCAAACTTAAGATCATTTAATCCTAATTGATTGCTTCCTTCAATCATTCTAACGTACGATATTCAACTTCCAGTAACCAACGAAGTTGCAAAAGCAGTAAGTAATAATAAAATAACTAATTGTAATTTACTTTTTCATGTAGCAACTAAAGTCTGTTTTAATAGTAACGCATTCTTAAATAAACTTTTTTTTGCTTTTTTATTAGTAGACACCATTTTTTTATTATTCGCTTTTTCGCGTTTATTTAACCTTGCCATTACAGTTCTCCCTAATTCCTGAAATTAAAATTTTGCATTTAATTTTAATTATTAAGTTCACATATGGATTAATAATATCACACTTATACAAAATTAATATATAGGATAATTTTAAAATAAATAATAGATAGTTTTTATAATGTTTAATTTTTCTCTGTTTGATATATTACCATATTTAAATTGTTTATTTAAATAAATTTTAAAATTAAAATAACTAATGATACAATTTGTAAGAAATGAATTTAATTATTTTCAGAGTTAAATGTATTAAATTTTAGTAAAATAAAATTGACAAAAATAACATTTTATTTAAGGAGAACTGCTATGAAAAAAGTATTTACCAAATTAGGAATTATCTTAATAGCAAGTGCCACTATTTTACCTCTATCAGCTTGTACCTTTAATTTTTATGTTAACCGTGTAACTAATAGTATCGCTAAAAGTTTTGCTGACCAAACTTCTGCTTTAATTAAAAGTATGGTTATGTCAAAAGAGTTAGGTGCTGATACTAGTAGTACTAATGATGATATTATGGGAAAAATTAAAAATAATAGTATTAATAATTTAACTAAAAATACTAGTTTAGATAATTGAGGTGATTTACAAACACGTTGAGGGGAAAATGGAAAAATTGATGTAAATAATTTTGATCCTGATAATTTTTTTAAAGCTTCTGGAACAGGTGAATTAACTAAAACCATCAATAGTAAAAAGCAAGTTAATGATGTTTTTTCATCACTTGATTATATTAGAACTATATCAATTATGGCTAACCCACAATTAGAAAATATAGTTGTAGGTGCTGGTATGGACCCCATTTCTAGTTTTTTAAAATCATTACAAGATGACTTAAGCACTTTACCAGCTGGATTACAATTAGTTGCTAATTTAATTAATAACTATGGTTCTAATTTTTTAAATCCGCTAACTAAAATATTTGGTAATTTAGTCAATGGCAGTTGATCTGATCAACAAACTTCTACACCCACTGATGAAGAAACATTAACTAAGTTTATGAATAATTGAAAAGATGATAGTGGTCAACCTTATAGCGCTTGAAATGATAATGGAGAATGGAAAATAAGTCCAAGTTTTGGTGAATTTCCTGGTCATAAAGTTGAAGATTGAAAATCAAAACAAGATTATGATTTATATCATGGTGGCACTTTAATTAATTACTTATTTTGAAAAATGAGTAAAGATAATAACATCTTTGGTAAAGATGGTAAAACTCCAAGGTATTTAGGTAATATTCTTTCAGAATATATAACTGTTAATGGTATAAGTCCACCGGATGTTCAATTTGATGATAAAGGATTTTTTGCTGATATTGAAAAATACTTTCCCTATCTTTTAACTAACCCACTTTATATCTTAACAATTATTGAAGCAATTATTCCGGTTATTAAAAAATGAATATTAGATATGCCAGATATTACTGAAGGTGTTAAAAACTTAACAATTGGTAATGGTTATCCATCAAAGCCAAGTGCTGGTAGCTATAATTTACTTGATATTATCAATACTATAAAATCTTTAATTAGCCAACCAGAAAAATTAAAACAAATACTTCTAACCATATTTGGTAAAACTACAGCAGAAACTCGTGGTTTCGATACATTTCTTTATGATGTTAAACTTAATTTAAAAGTTAAAATTGGTTTACCTATACCAGTAAATTTAACCTTAGGCGGGCTTATTGGTGATAGTGCATATGATCCTAGTCCATTAATTGATACCATTATCAAAGCAATTAATACAGATAGTGTTAAAAACATTATTACTAGTATTATTGATCTAATTACCAAAATTTCAGAACAATACCCAGGTAATGAAGGTATTAATATTGATTTACAAGATTTAGAGAATTTTTTATTTAATAATACTACTGGTCTCTTAATAATTTTTAAAAATGATACTATTGTTACTCTAAAAAACATAATTAATAAAAGTGATGTAACAGCAACCGATGTCGAAGAATTATATAAATCATTAGGTGGACACATTAATAAAGATGATCCAGAATATCCAACTTTTACTCAGGGTTCAATACTTGATATTTTACAAAAAACTATGCTTGAACCAAACAGTCAACTAAATAATATCTTAAATTTATTACTTGGTACTACTGATGAAAGTCATAAATTAGGAATTAAAAATATTATTACTGCTAATAATAATCAATGAATTAAAGATAACTATGAAGTTTATTTTGATGCTGATAATACAACCGGCATTAATAAAAAAATAGGTAATACTTCTAATATTACTATGACTAAAACTACCATCAATAATATTGAAACAATTAATTTAAAATATGATTTTACATATAAAATTAAAAACACTACATATCATTTTATTATCACTGCTATTGATATTGAAAATTTAATTGATTTTCAAGGTATACGTACTTTTAAATTTAAAAGTATTACTCTAGTAAAATAAAAAAACTAATTTTAATAATATTATTTACTAGATATTTAATAAAAAAATAATAGTTATCATAATAATAATTATTTTTAACTATAAAATATATGACTATATACTATACAATTTTAATTTTAATGCTATACTTAATTAAGTGCTTATTAATCTCATTATATCAGATATTATTATCAGATTTATCAATTAGGCGCCAGAAAGAAGAGGCATTGTTAATGGAAAATAATCAAACAATAGAAGCATTATTAGAAGAAATTAAAGTTTTAAAAGAAACAGTAATTACTATTAATGCAAGTTTAACAACACTTGTAAAAATCACAGAAGAACGTGAAAAACGTTTTGCTGAACGTGGAGCAAGAACACAAGGGGACAGAAATTCTTCTGATCGTGGAAACTTTAGACCACGTTCTGACCGTGGTGATTCTAGTTGAGGAAACAGTGGTGGATTTAGCAGACGAGACCGTGACGACCGTAATCGTAAAGGATAATTTAAACAAATAAAAAAAACTTATAACTAAATCTTAGTTATAAGTTTTTTTTATTTGTTTAAATGTATAATGAGAGGCTTTTTAGTAATCTGTGTATCTTTGTTTTACAAAGTACTAGTTCAGATTAATTCTGTCTTCAAATTTTATCATAAAATGAACAATTGCTGTATTTCAATTTTGAATAGGCAATGTTCATTTTTTTGTTATATTTTCAATTGCTAAATAAAATATTTTAAAAACTGACATATCATTAGGAAAAGCTTTTTTGTTTCTAATAACTTTTCGTAATTGACTATTAACAGATTCAATAGCATTTGTTGTATAAATTACTCTTTTGATTTCTGCAGGATAACTAATAAAAATCATCAAATTTTCTCAATTTTTATATCAAGATTTAGCAATTTGGGGATATTGTTTATTTCATTTACTTTCAAATGATTCTAAAGCTTGCATTGCTTGTTCTTCACTACATGCACTATAAATTGGTTTTAAATCTGTAACTAGAGTTTTTCGATGTTTGTATGAAACATATTTTAAACTATTTCGAATTTGATGAACAATGCATAATTGATGTTCTGTTTTAGGATAAACCTTTAATTTTGTAGAAAAGTAATGATACATGATAAAGTGTTATTTTTAGAGAATTTTTACACTAAATAATGTTACTTTTAACAAATTTTTAATTAAAAATAATATTTTAAGTGTAAATTGATGAATAATTTTTGGTCATCCATACTTTTCTACATAATTAAAAGGATAAACTGCTTGTATTGCTTCTGACATGCCTGTTAAATTATCACTACAAGCAATCAAAATATCATTTAAGCCTCGATTTTTCATTTCTGTGAAATTAGCTAATCAAAATTTAGCACCTTCATTTTCACTAATTCATAAGCCTAAAACATCTTTTTTACCTTCTAAATCAACTCCTAATGCTATATAAACTGATTTATTAATAATCCGTTTATCTTGTCGAACTTTAACTACTATACAATCAAAATAAACAATCGGATAAACGCTTTCTAATGGTCGATTTTGTCATGTTTTGACATCATCAATAACATCATCAGTAATTTGACTAATAACACTTTCACTAATATCAGCACCATGATATAACTCTTGTAACTGCATTCTAATGTCAGATAGAGTCATACCTTTTGCATATAGTGAAAGCACTTGTTGATCAAAACCATCAAATCTTCGCTGTCTTTTTGCAACTATTACAGGAGTAAAATCACTATTGCGATCTCTTGGTACATCAATCTCAATTTTACCTTGTTGAGTTATTAATTTTTTTGAACTTGTACCATTACGAGCATTTTCAGTATTACTATGTTGATTTTTTTCATATCCTAAATAATTTTGCATTTCAGAATTCAACATTTTTTCAACTAAACGTTTTGTTAATTCTTTATATAAACCCCCTTCTTTAAAAACTGTTGTTAAATCTTCAGTATTTTCTAATAATAAATCTACTGCTTTTGATATTGGATCATTATTATTAATATTTTGTTTTTTAGCCATTTGTAACTCACTCTTTCTAGTCATTTAATTATATTTACTAGAATTAATTAAACATAGTTATTTTTGTAAGTTACACAGATTACTAAACATTGCCTATAATGAAATTAAATATTAAAAATAACTATTTTAATTTCACTAATTTGTTAATTTTTCAAAATCTAAAACCCCATCAACTCAACTATTATTAAAATTAGTATCATGAGTTATCAATAATACAGTGCCTTCAAATTCTTGCAATGCTTTTAATAAAGACTCTTTAGCTAAAACATCAATATGATTAGTTGGTTCATCTAAAATTAATAAGTTGTAAGGTTTTAATGCCAATGCTGCTAATCTAACCTTAGTTTGTTCACCACCAGAAAGTAAGTTCATTGGTTTCATTACTAAATTACTACGCAAACCAAAACTTGCTAAAATTCTTCTAATCTCAACATCATTTAATTTAATATCTAACTCTTTTAAATAATTAAATGGAGTAGTACTAGTCATTACTTCAGTTTGATGAAAATACGCTACTTGCATTCGATCATCTAAATTAATATTTCCAGCAAGTGCTGGAATATTACCAGCTAACGTTTGCAAGAAAGTAGTTTTACCAATTCCATTATACCCTTTAACAACTCACTTACTACCAGTCTTAATAACAAAAGTAAGTGGCTTAATTAATGGTTTATGATAACCTATTTCAAGGTTTTTAGCTTGGACAGCAATTGAACTTGTTGTTTTATAATACTTAAAATAAAACTTTGGAGGAGACTGGATTTGCTGTTTTTCTAAAACATTAATTTTAGATAATTGTTTTCTTCTTGATTCAGCACTTTTAGCAGTTGAAGCACGTGCTGCATTTTACTAATATAAGTTTCTAATTTTTCAATTAATTTCTTTTGATTTGAATATGCTGATTCATATTGACGATGATGTAAACTTTTTTGTTCTAAAAAACTTTCAAAATTACCAACATAACGAGTAATCATATAATTATCAATATCGAAAATAATATTACATGTTGTATTAATAAAATTACGATCATGTGACACCAATAAAAATGCACTAGGGTAATTTTGTAAAAATTTAGCTAATCAATTAATTTGTTCAATATCCAAAAAATTAGTTGGTTCATCAAGTAATAAAAAATCATCTTCATTTAATAATAATTTTGCTAATAACACTTTTGCTCTTTGACCACCACTTAAACTACCTAAAGTTTGTTCTAAAAGTTGTAAATTAATACCCAATCCATTAACTAAACGACCAATTTTTTTACTAATAGTATCAAATCCTTGGTGTGTCAATTCATCTTGAATTTTCATTGCTTTCGTTAATAACTCTTCACTATAATTATTAGCCATTTCTGCATATAAGTTTTCCATTTGTTGTTCACGTTCAAAAAGTTTTTGATAACTTTCACGCAAATATTGTAAAACTGTTAATTCTAAATTAACCTCTTGATGTTGATCCAAATACCCAATTTTAATTTTAGGATGAATATTTAAATTAATATGATCTGCAGATACTGTTCCATTAATAATATTTAATAACGTTGTTTTACCAACACCATTCATACCAATTAATGCCACATGTTCACCTTTATTAATTTGTAAAGTGGCGTTTTATATAAAACTTTTCCACCATTAGCATGTGTTAAATTCTCAATTGTGACAATACTCATCTTATACCTCATTAATATTTTTTAATTACTTAGTAAGTAGTAACATGAATATTAACCATAAAATAAGAGAAAAGAGAAAATAGTATTAATTTTATAGATTAAAATTTTATTATTATCAACAAAATTGTTAACTTATTAATTATGTTGAAATAAACATTTTACTTTATTTCAAGTATTAGCTGAAATTGGAATATTATTAATACTCTTTGCATCAAATTTTTCTTTTAATTATGTAGAAAAGTATGGATGACCAAAAATTATTCATCAATTTACACTTAAAATATTATTTTTAATTAAAAATTTGTTAAAAGTAACATTATTTAGTGTAAAAATTCTCTAAAAATAACACTTTATCATGTATCATTACTTTTCTACAAAATTAAAGAATTTTTCTTGAGTTTGATGAGACAATTTTCTATTTTTAATTATATTAATATTTTGTTCAAAACTTGGTCTAATTTCATCAAAAGATATGTTTTTTTGAAAACTTAAATAGTTTTTTAAAACTCTAGAATTGATATTATGAGAATCTATTTCTTTTAAGTCCTCAATTTCTAGTTTTTTTGCTTTTTTTGATTCTACCAAGTTTCACATTTTTTTAAATAAAGGTTTAATTGCATATTCTTTTAGTATCTGAAACGCCTAATACTGCTACAATTGCTAAAACTACACATCAACCTATAGGCAAAGCAGTAAGTGCTGCTATTCCTAAAGCCGCAGGAGTTCATCAACAAAGCGCCATTGCAAAAGAAATTTTAAGTGCAAGAACAGAAATAATTCCTGAAACAACACCAAAAATATAAGTTTCAAAGGCAACAATAAAAAATTTTCCAACTCACCTACCTAATCGCTTACCTAAAGTATTTTTACTTTCTTTAATCTTTTCATCATTATTATTGAGACCATTAATACTTTCTTTATTTTTAAAATCTAAAATAGATTTTTTTCTAATAACTACTTGATTATCATTTTCATTTTTTATGAATTGACTTTCTTCTAAAAGTTCTTTTTTACAAAAATAAACTCTATATTGTTCTATTATTTTTTGTTCAACATCAGTTTCTTTATTATTAATATATACTATCTTTTCTCATATCTCATCATTACTAAAATAAATTCTCGTCACAATGCAAGAACCATTATCTTTATCTTTTATTTTCTCAAAAAAATATTCATAAATTATAATATCATTATTAATTTCTGTTTTATATACAAAATCATTTTCTGATTTTAGTTTATATGTTATTAATTCTCTCTGTATTTTCTCTTTATTTTGATGTAAAGCTTCATCTCTAGTAATTCATGCACCTTGTTTTACAATATTACTTATGGCTTTTGATAATATCGGTTTCATTTTTTTCTCCTTATTTGATTAAAAAATAAAAAACCCATTTACTTTAAAATAATAAAGTAATAGGTTTAAATAAAAACTCATATACACACCAAACATCTTGTTATATTTTATATAATTTTTAAAACAAATTTATTTTTTCAAACTAGATCCCGCTTTGTTTTGTTTTTGTTGTTTTTTTCTTCTTCTTTTTCTCTTTTTCATCTTTCTCTAGTTTCATTCACATCATTAATTTCCCATTTAGCAACTTTGCTTAAATCTGTTGGGCCATTAGCTTCTGTTTTTCATGGGTTTGGCATTTTTTAATTGGGAGGTTCCCAAAAAAGTAGGAAGATGAATTACTAGATAAATAAATTCTTTCCAACATTACCATTTAAAAATGATGATAGACAAATTAAATTCTCTTTTACCCTTAAATTTATATTCGACGTATTTTAAAAAATATAGATTTAAAAGATAAAATAAAAATTATTCTCAAAGGAAAAAGACAAGAAATAATCTTGTATTTTTTTGTAATTGTAAAATTTTAAAATTTTTATTATTAGCACCCTTTAAATATCTACTACACGCAGTGACCAAGTAGGAAAAAGTTAATAATTAATAACCATCTTTAACGCTATTATCAACACGTGTTAGGGAATTAAAACAGTGAACCACAACACAGTTGTTAAAAATAGTGGCCAAAACATGTGGACTTGCATGGATAAATAAAAAGTGGAGTGATACCTAATAAAATATACTAACCAGTAATGGTAATTCTTGGGGTGGGAGCGAATTGGAAACTAGTATATATAGACCTACTAGGGAACCTACTATATTAATTCTATTCTTTATTTAACCAACCTTGCCACTCCCCAGTGAGCAAGCGTTGGTTTTATTTTTTTTGAAAATTTTTTTGGGCGAGAAAATAAATTTCAAACTTGTAAAAAAAATTGAGCGGTGCCGGTTCAATTAAAATATTAATTTGTTTAACACAAATTAAATAAATATTGAATCGAATGCCTCGATTTCTTTTTAAAATTTCACAATTTATTTTTGAGCCCAGAATTTCTGGAATGAATAAAACTAATAGTATTAATAATATAAAAATAAAAATATATATTCTTTATGCTACAAGCAACAGAATATATTAGAAAAGAAAGTAAAAATGGAAGAAAAAGAAAAGAAAGAATTAATAGAACAAAAAATCAAAATAGCAAAAGAACATCAAAAAAAGTGATTAAAAATAAAAATAATTATTTCTTTAATTTCAACTTTAATTGGATTAATAATTTTATTAATTACTGTAAGTAAAAATTAAAGAAATAAATAAAGTTATGAATATTAATGAAAATAAAAAATGTGAATTAAGAATTTGTAAAAATAAAGTTTGAAAAGATTGTATTAATAATTCTACTAAAACTATTAAATATAAAAATTGACCAATACCTTATTTAATATGTAACAGTTGTTATCACAAACTACCTAAATACCTTAAACAAACAGCAAAAATAATTGAAAAGGATATTTTGATTATGAATAAAACTAAAAAAAGAAGAAAAAGATGTGTTGAATGTAATGAATTATATGAAGATAACAAAATCAATATGCTTTATCACTTTAAAACAGAATTAGAAGCAGAACAACATAATACTAAAAAATATGAAGATAATTATAATATTGAAAAACATTTAGATTATACAAAATCATATGGATATGTTTGTGATTGATGTAGAGATGATTAATAAATGCAATACGAATTAATCATTGGTATTGACCCTGCTGGTATTGGTAATAATGGAATTGTTATATACTCAAATGAAACTAATAATATTATTTTTAATGAAACATTTAAAGCAAAAACAGTTTTAGAAAGTAAAAATATATATAAAGAATATTTTAAATTAATTAAAAAACAATTTAAAAATAAAAAAATATTAGTTATTGTAGAAAATTTCTTTTTAAGTTCAAAACAGTTATTAATTAATCCATTAGCAACACCAAAAGTTATTGGTGCTTTAATGATATTAGTACAAGATGTTATGAACTGAGATTATCATGAAAATGAACCAAAAAACAAACATAAAATAGAAGATTATAAAGGAAATATAAAATTTACAAAACATGAACAAGATGCTTATAAACATATTCAATATTATTTAAGGAATTATAAAAATGAAAAATAAAGAAAATTACGTTAAATTAACAGTAAAACTTAGTAATACTATTGAAGTAAAATATCATGAAAAAGGTAATAAACAATTATATTATACTGTTCGTGGTCAATGAAATGGATTAAACTATGTTACTTTAATTTTTAATAACCCAAAATTTTATAAACGATGTATTTTATTAAATAAAAATGATGAAATTATAGTAACTGGTCAAATCTTTAATACTTTAAATATTCCTAAAAATCGTGCATTTTGTTCAATTAATGTTAAATGATTTAAAAAATGAAAGGAATAAATAATGAATTTTGATGAATGATACATGAAAAAAATAAAAGAAACTTTAAAAATTATTGAAAGTGATAGTTATAAAGAAGAACTAAAAAAAACATAATGAAATCATTGAAAAACATAAAAATTTAATGAAAGGACTAAATAATGAATAAAGAAAAATTAATTAATTATATTAAAAAACAACAAAAATTCTATAACGGTACAGAAATAGATTTGATACTTGATATTTTATTGCAAAAAATAATTAATGGTGAATTTAATAATGAATAAATGTAAAAAATGTAATAAAAGAATCTGATTAAGTAAAAATTGATGTATGACATGTTTAGAAATAATAGTTAATAATTTAAATAAAAATAAGGAGAAATAGATAATGAATAAAGACCAAGAAATTATTAATGAATATAATAAAAAACGTAATAAAGAAATAACTGAAGAACATTTATATAATATAGAAAAATTAAGAGAAGAGTTTAAACAAAAAGTAATGGGAGCATGGCGAAGATGTCTAAATACATAATTACCCCTTTTCACTTAAACCCTCATTTCTAATTTATATAAAAATTATTAACAAAGACGAGAATAAAAATCTTGTCTTTTTTTGTAATTGTAAAATTTTAAAATTTTTATTATTAACACCCTTTAAATATCTACTACACGCCGTGACCAAGTAGGAGAAAGTTAATAATTAATAACCATCTTTAACACTATTATCAACACGTGTTAGGGAATTAAAACAGTGAACCACAACACAGTTGTTAAAAATAGTGGCTAGAACATGTGGACTTGCATGGATAAATAATAAGTGGAGTGATACCTAATAAAATATACTAACCATTAAATAATGGTAATTCTTGGGGTGGGAGCGAATTGGAAACTAGTATATATAGACCTACTAGGGAACCTACTATATTAATTCTATTAATTCTTTATTTAACCAACCTCGCCACTCCCCAGTGAGCGAGTGTTGGTTTTATTTTTTATTTTTTTTTGAAAAATTTTTTTGGGCGAGAAAATAAATTTAAAACTTGTAAAAAAAATTGAGCGGTGCCGGTTCAATTAAAATATTAATTTGTTTAACATAAATTAAATAAATATTGAATCGAATGCCTCAATGTTTTTTAAAATTTTACAATTTATTTCGAGCCCATTTTTCTTAGAAAAATATTTTAATTATGTAGAAAAGTATGGATGACCAAAAATTATTCATCAATTTACACTTAAAATATTATTTTTAATTAAAAATTTGTTAAAAATAACATTATTTAGTGTAAAAATTCTCTAAAAATAACACTTTATCATGTATCATTACTTTTCTACAAAATTAAAGGAAAAATATAACTAATAGTATTAATAATCTAAAAATAAAAATATATATTCTTTATGCTAAAAGCAACAGAATATATTAGAAAGAAAGCAAAAATGAAAGAAAAAGACAATAAAGAATTACAAACTGAACAAAAAAT
Source organism: Spiroplasma endosymbiont of Amphimallon solstitiale (assembly GCF_964030965.1). Classification (GTDB taxonomy): domain Bacteria; phylum Bacillota_I; class Bacilli_A; order Mycoplasmatales; family VBWQ01; genus Spiroplasma_E. The sequence continues at coordinate 891,271 of NZ_OZ034999.1, read as the reverse complement.
AAAAATAGCAAAAGAACATCAAAAAAAATGATTAAAAATAAAAATAATTATTTATTCAATTTCAACTTTAATTGGATTAATAATTTTATTAATTGCTGTAAATAAACATTAAAGAAATAAATAAAATTATGAATATAAAAGAAAATCAAAAATGTGAATTAAAAGTTTGTATTAATAAAGTTTGAAAAGATTGTATTAATATTTCAACTAAAACTATTAAATATAAAAATTGGTCTATACCTTATCTAATATGTAATAGTTGCTATGATAAATTACCTAAATATCTTAAACAAACAGCAAAAATAATTGAAAAAGGATATTTTGATTATGAATAAAACTAAAAAGAAAAGAAAAAGATGTGTAGAATGTGGCGAATTATATAAAGCAGAAAAAATTACTATGCTTTATTACTTTAAAACAGAATTAGAAGCAGCACAACATCATATTAGAAAATTTGAAGATGATTATGATATTGAAGAACATTTGGATTATACAAAACCATATGGATATGTTTGTGATTGATGTAGTGATTATTAATAATGCAATATGACTTAATTATTGGCATTGATCCTGCTGGTATTGGTAGTAATGGAATTATTATATATTCAAACGAAACTAATAATATTATTTTTAATGAAACATTTAAAACTAAAACTGTTCTAGAAAGTAAAAATTTATTTAAAGAATGCTTTTTAAAAATTAAAAAACAATTTATTAATAAAAAAATATTAGTTATTGTCGAAAATTTCTTTTTAAGTTCAAAACAATTATTAACTAATCCATTAGCAACTCCTAAAATTATTGGTGCTTTAATGGTTTTAGTACAAGATGTTATGAACTGAGATTATCATGAAAATGAACCAAAAAACAAAAACAAAATAGAAAATTATAAAGGAAATATAAAATTAACAAAACATGAAGAAGATGCATATAAGCATATTCAATATTATTTAAGGAATTTTAAAAATGAAAGATAAAGCAAATTATGTTAAATTAACGGTAAAACTTAGTAACACAATTGAAGCAAAATATCATGAAAAAGGTAATAAACAATTATATTATAGTGTTCGTGGGCAATGGAATGGTTTAAACTATGTTACTTTAATTTTTAATAACCCAAAATTTTATAAACGATGTATTTTATTAAACAAAAATGATGAAATTATAGTAAGTGGTCAAATCTTTAATACTTTAAATATTCCTAAAAATCGTGCATTTTGTTCAATTAATGTTAAATGATTTAAAAAATGAAAAGAGTAAAAATGAATAAATGTAAATATTGTAATAAAAGAATTTGATTAACTAAAAATTGATGTATGAAATGTTTAAAAAAAATAGTTAATGATTTAACAAAAAATAAGGAAAATAAGGAGACTTAAATAATGACTAAACAATGTAATTGAAGTGAAAATAAAACAATTAATGGAAAATAAGGAATGTAAATAATGAAAAAAATAACTGTTGATGTAAAAGAAGTAACACAACGCTGGGATAGTCAATCAGTAGATTTAAATATTTTATATACAATACGTGAACATCTTGAAAATGGTAATTATAATACTGTTCAAAACATGATTAATGACTGAATTGATGATTTAGAGACAGAATTAGGAAAAAAGGAAAATAAATAATTATGGGATATTGAACAAAATATTGTTGTACCTATTGTGGAAAAATAATGATAGGTGATGAAGAAAATATTAAACATACTAAAACTCATAAAAAGGAGAATAAATAATGAACTATTGTGATTGAACAGAACGAGTTAACGCAAATGGTAGTGTAACTTGAAAATGTAGTAATAAAACAGAAGAGAAACAAGATGAATATGGAAGAGCATATTGTACTGAACATAGAATTAAAGTTGATCAAATTAATAAATCAAGGCATAAAGATTGTATTAATAAAGAAAAATTAATTAAATATTTTAATAAATTACCAAAGAATCAAAAATTAACAACAGAAACTTTATATGTTTTCGATACTATATTTGAAAAAATAGAAAACGGAGAATTTCATTAATGATTATATTACCTACTTTATTTGGTGATAAAGATGAAATTGAAATATTATCACCATCACCACAAGCACTTCGTACTCATAATGATATTAGAGCAATTATCTTAATGAAATATCCTAATGTTAAATCACAACATATAATTATTTCTGACCCCGAAGATAATGTTGCATTAATAGTTGGTGATAATGATGTTTATCAAGGTTGAGTAAAAGTTTGAATTAAAAAAATAGAAAATTAAAGGAAGTAAATTATGCCAAATATAGAAAATACACAATCAAATTATACTTTAACTAAATTAATAAGAACTGGAATAAGTCCTATTGCAGCAATGATAGGTACAAGTGCTTATTATGGGCAATTAATAGGTAATCCAATATTAGGTTCAATTAATAGTTTATTATTTGGTAAAAAATTAGGTTTAGATATATGAAACTTAAATCAAAGACCAAGTAATAAAACAAAAGTAATTAATAGTAGTAAAAAAATATTATTAGGATTAGGAACAATTGGTTTAGCAAATTATAGTAAATTTATAAATGAAATAATTGAACCTATTGAACCAACTACAACACCTATGCCTATAACTACTACAAGTACAACTACAACAACTACAGAAACGCCCCCATGACCATTATTAAGTATAAATAATAATCCTAATAATTTAATGGATTGAGATACTTATATTTCATTAAATGCTTATGGTGTTTCAAATCTTATTAGTGGTTTAACTGAATTAATACCTAATAGATTTCAAAATATAAGAAAAATAGCAAATATGGCAACTGGTGGATGTTTAATAAGTAGTGGTGTAGCAATGGGGATAAATAATGATTTTAATAATGCTTATGCTATTCCTACAATTATTGCAGGAATAAGTGAAATTATTCATAATTTATTACCTATGGAAACAGTACATAATAATACTGAAATGCAAGAAACAGTATTTACTAATGAAACTGCAAATCTTATTAATGATAATGTAAGTATTAATAGTTATGGTAGTGATATGAGCGAAGTTAATATTAATGCACAATTATCATTTGATGAAAATTATTATCACTTATAAAAAGAAAGGAAAATATGGAAATGAAAGAATTTATACATGAATTAATTATTATTGGAACAAGTGTAGGAACATTACTTTGTCGAGAAATTATTGTTTTATTAAAACGATTTATTACAACTCCAAAGCATGTTAGAGCAAATAATAAAATTATCAAACATCAAAAAAAATTAGCAAAACTTAATGAAAAAATTAATAAAGAAAATAAGTAATAAAGGAGAAAAATAAAATGACAAAAAATGAATTTAATGAAAAATATAGAAAATATGATATCAAAATTGATAGAGATTTTGATTTAGATATTGAATATTGTTTTAAATTTTCTGATATTGATATATTAGAAAATGCAGTTAATGATTATAAAAAATTAATAAATGAAATGCCACAATTAGTTAAAGATTGATTATTGGGATAAGATTAGGAGAATGTTAAATGTTAGAAAATGAAACTAAGGTACAACAAACAACGCAAACTGTAACTGAAAATGATGTTTCACAAGAAATAGAAAATAAAGTTAATGAAGCAGAAAATAAATTAAATAAACTTAATCAAGAAATAAAAGAAAAAGAAATAATTAATATATTTAAAAAATATCAAGTTAAAAGTGAATTTTATGATTATTTAAAATTTAAAACAAATAAGATAGAAAATTCAAAAATCGAAGATACTATTAAAAAAATTATTAAAGAACAACCATTGTTTAAAGAACCAATTAATACAGGTGGCAATAAACAAATAATTATTAATAATAAAACAAATGATAAAGAAAATTTTTTAATTAATTATAAAAAGAAAAATTATTTATAAACGAAAGGAAGAAATAAAATGTCAGTACCATTTAATCAAAATTTAGACAATACAGAGAGATTAGTAGAAGCACCAGAATTTATAGAGTTTTTTAAAATTTCAAATAGTCCATGGGCAAACTTTTTTCCTACTGAAATTGTTGACTCAGTAAATATTGAGTTTATTGTTAAAAAACCAAAAAAACCGGAAGTAAAAATTATTGCTTGGGATGATAAAAGTAAAAGATATGAATTACCATATGTTGATACAGATAAAATTAGTAAAAAAATAACTAAAAAATATCTTGCAGGAGAAATTATTGCAGATGTAGATTTAAAAGCAAATAATGGACAAAATTTATTAGATAGTATGCAATATGAAGTTGCAAATGATTTAGCAGATAAATTGGCAATTGATGATACACAAGCAATTGCAAAATTTGCTACTAAAATCGATATTGAAGATACAACACCAGTAGACTATTTAAAATCGATGTTATCTGCTTGAAATACTTTGTTTCAATTTAGAAATATTGCAAATAGTAAATTTTTTATTACTAATGGTCTTTATGATAGTTTAGTTTATTTAGCAGATAATAAAGGTTTAATTACCGATAATCAGTTGGCACAACAATTACGTTTAAATGGAAATAATTTATATGTAAAAGGCGTATTATGTGAAATCGTTCTTGATGACTATATGATTTTTACTAATGATAAAAATGAACAACAATTAATGACCTTTGTTTTAGCAACACCAAGAGCGATGAAAAGATACATGATAGAAAATACAGTTATTTATGTAGATTTTATTAAAGATGCTAAAGCAGGAAGAGCATATAAAGTTGCTGGTGAAGTTGTTGGAGAAGCAATCCCATATATTTCTAATAATGAAACAACATCAAGATGAATGTTATGTGGAGTTATTAAAACAGAAAAAAATGATTTAAAAACTAAAATTACAGTTTTAACAACAAATATTACTGCAAATGTTAATAACAATAACAATGAATTAAATACAGAAATAAAAAGTACTAATGAATTTAAAACATTAAATCCTAATTTAACAAATCCAACTATTAAATATTTTAGTGATGCACAAGGAAAAACTAATGTAAGTAATCAAAAACAAAAAGTAGGTGACTTATATATAACTATTACTGCAAATGTTAATGACTTAAATTATAAAGGAACAACAAATCCAATTAAAATAACTCTTAAATAAAGGAAATTAATATCATGCCAATTGGTACAACTAGTACAGCAATACTTTTAAACATAAATAAACCAAAACATACTAGAACAAGTAACCAACAAGAAAATAAAAGTTTTTGATGAGAAATTTTAGAAATGATTGGTGTACAAGTAATAGCAGTAGCACTTGCTCCTTTTACTGGTGGTTTAAGTGAAAGTATAGCACTTGGATTAGGTGCAAGTGATTTAATTGCTAGTATTAGTGCTGTTGGTGTAGAGTTTTTAACTGATTTTACTATTAATCAAGTTTATGATTATTTAAAAGGAAATGTAACACCATTAAATACTTTTTTTAATATATTACCTGCATTTGTTGGAATTAATAAAATTAGTCGTGGTTATCGTACTACTAAATTTATTAAGTTAGCACAAAAAACTAAAACATTAGAACAAATTGGTGTTAAAGAAGCAAAAAATTTACAAGAAATTATTAGTCAAGTAAGTGGAAAAGAAATTTTAACAGATAAAATCATTGGTAATAAACGTTATTTATTTAATTATAGTTTGGCACCTAATCGTGAAACAATAACACAAAATTTAGGTTATGTTGCTGAAAAACAATTTAAAAATAATTTTAAATCTTTAAAATCACAACAAATAAAAGAATATTTATCATTACAAAATACATTAATAAAATTAAGTCCACAATTAACTCCAAAGTTTAAAATTAAAGATATTGAAAAAGCAAATAACTTTTTAAAAAAATATAATACTGAATTAAAAGAAGTATTAAAAATGAACCAACATGATTGATTAAATTTAGTTCATACAATACATACAGAGAATAGATATGGAAAAACTTTAATTTTAGATTTACAAAAAATTCGTGCTAATGCTATTAAATTTAATTTTAAAAATAGTTCAATTCATAAAATTGTTTTAAATGCAAATAAAATTTTTAAGTATTTTGATATTAGATTTTATTTAAAAAAAGGTTTAAATAAATTTTGAAAAGATACACCATATTTTGAAAAATTACGAGAAAGTATATATAAATTACAAGAAAAATTTGAAAAATTAGAAAAACAAGCATTTGAAAAAATTAATAAATTAAAAGAAAAAGCAACAGATTTATTTACTAGTGCAGAAAAAAGTTTTAATTATGTAGAAAAGTATGGATGACCAAAAATTATTCATCAATTTACACTTAAAATATTATTTTTAATTAAAAATTTGTTAAAAGTAACATTATTTAGTGTAAAAATTCTCTAAAAATAAAACTTTATCATGTATCATTACTTTTCTACAAAATTAAAGGAAAAAAGAGCAATTAAACATGCACAATTAATTCCACTAAATTCACCAGTATTTATGGGTTGTAAAATTCAACCTTTATCATTAGACAAATGTGCAATTACTATTTATCATCGTAATCCTAAGTATAAACCAATTACAGTTGTTGATAGTATTCTTAAAGCAAAAACTTTTGTTACTCAAATACATCCATTTCATTGATATCGTTGATATAGTGGTTGATACATTGGTTATGGTGTTAATCGTAATAAATGATAAAAGCAATAGCATTTGCTCCACCAGTGGTGCAACAAGTAATTAGAGATAGTTTTAAAGTATATAGAGAAATATTTAGAACTATTAGAACTTATCATAAAGTAGTAAATGTTATTAATAATCCTATTGAAAATATTAATAAATCATTTAAAAGTGTTGGTTTAAAATTTTCAGTTAATACTTTATTTGGTACTGGACTATTACATCATTTAGAAAAATTTGCATATAGTCAAGTTGTAGAAAAAGGTAAGAAAAAATTACAAAAAGAAATTATCCATATATCACATAGGAAAACTAAAACAAAAACTAAACATTATAAAAAAGCATTTTTTAAGGAATGATAAATTATGATTAATAAACTTTGAACTGATGTCAGTCTTGAAAATTATAATAACTGATATCCATTAACTGGAAAAATTACAGAAACTCCACCTCAATATATAAATACATGACCTAATGTCAAAGACTGATTTACAACTTTTGCTATTCGCGCTCAAAATGATATTAATGCTTATCTTGATTTTATTTTATCTAAATTTCCTTTTGATAGTTTTAAAGATGAATTAATTAAAGAAACATTAAGAGATATGGTTTATGTAATGGTTGAACATTGAGTATTTAATCGTACACCAATTGAATTTAATGTTGATGCTACTATTCAATTCAATAATGGTACATCATTTAATGCAAGTAGTATTCCTACAATTAATGTTTGAGATTTAGCACCAAGTAGAATGAAAATATGAGCAAGATTAACAGAATTAAAACAAGTATTTTCAAATTATAATCAAGATGAAATAGATATTGAAAAAATTGACTTAAAAGTATTTTATACTAGAAATCAAGTTGATGAATTAATTAAAGAACAAAAAGAATTTACATTATCAAAACAAATAAAATTATATGATGATTTAGTTAATGATAACGAAAATGAGATATATAGGGGTCGTGTTACAAACTTTATAAATAAAGGTTATGTTGCAACTGATTATGACCCAAAAACTGAAACAATGATTTTAGATTGACCTGATGAAATTGGTACATTACCACCAGAAGCATTACAAAATAATCCACAAATTGGTGATTTTACTCATGCTGCGACTGCTGACTTTTCTGCTAAACAACAAAAAAGAATTACTACTAATGAAAATAGTATTAAATTATTAGAAAATAAAGTTGATATTAATAAACAAAATATTGATGATATTAAAAATAATTGATTTAATATTGAAACTAGTCCTTTATGAAAAAAAGTTAAAAATGAAAATATTAAAACAGATATATGATATATTATTGATTGAACATATTATTTTATCGATAGTAAACAACTTATTATAAGTAATAATAAATTAACTAAATCTAATATAAGAATTACTAATCATCAAATAGAAAATAGACAAATAATAATTGAAAAAATTGATGTTAATATTGACAAAGTAATGTTATTATATGATGATAATTTAATAAAATTTATTGTTGCTAATAGCACAAAAAAGTATACACCAATAATTCATAATATATATCAATATCAAGGTACTGGAACACCAACTGAATTTATAGCAGAAGAAAATACTGAACGTGATTATTACACAAAACTAGAAACTAATAATTTATTAGATAAAAAACAAGATAAATTAATTGCAGGTACTAATATAACTATTGATGAAAATAATAAAATTAGTGCTAGTGGTGGTAAAATCGATTTAACTGATTATTATAAAAAAGAAGAAGTAGATAAAAAATTAGAAGACACAGAAAAAAAGTTTCCAGTAGCATTTCAATTGAATGCTGTAAGTCAAGAAATCCCTAATTTAGAAACTATTAATAAAACTGTTGCTGGTGCTATTAATGAAAATAAAGCAAATATTGATAAAAAACAAGATAAAGAAATATGAAAAGTAATAAGTAAAAGTAAAAATAATCGTGAATGAGATACGTTTGAAATTAATTTTAATACTGTATATAGAGTAATTATAACATTAGATGAATTACCAGTAAATCAAGCAAATATAAAGCATAAAGTAGAATTTAAAACTGGTAATTATTTAGGTGGAGATTATTTACTTGCAAAATTTAAAATTAAAGATGAAGATGTAATATTAACTTTAACTGTTAGAGAAAGTAGTTTTAATTGTAGTTTATATTTAAAAGGTGGAGATATTAATTATGGTGCTATTCTTTCATTAGAAGAATTACAAAATACAATTAAAGTTGATGTTACACCAAAAATAAAAATTAATTCAAAAAGTTTAGAAACAAATGAAGTTGAAGAAAATTGTTGAGATATTGAATTACCAGATAATCCAACACCAAGTCCAAATAATCAACAATGAAAAGATGTAGGAACAAGAGAAAAAAATAAATGAGATAATTGACAAATTACTTATGATTTTATAGTTAATAAACATTATAGAGTTTATTATTCTTGAAGTATATATAATCCAGTTTATACTATTCAAGAATTTATTATAACGGATAACAAAATTGCTGGTGTACCAATACAAACCTTTAATGATAGTGTTAATATAGTAATTTTATCAGTTCAACATGCTAAATTGATTACTATTTATAGTGGAAAAGGTAATTTAAAAGGTAATGTATGAAAATTAGAAGAATTACAGGAATAATATTATGTTTTTTAAAATTATAAAAATTATTTTAGGTTTAATTGGAGTAATTCTATCATCAGCAACTGCTGGTTTAATTATATTCATTATTGTAAAAATTATATTAAAAATTAATCAAATATTTTAAAGAAAGGTGGTGAATATTATGCTAAGTTTATTTAAAAGAAAAGAAAAAAATAATATTAATGATAATCAAAGTGAAAAATTAAAATTTTTAACTAATAAAAATAAAAGTATACATGCTTCTATTTTAAATTATTTTGGTTTTAATGATTTTAACCATGAAACTTATTTTACTGATTTTGTAGCAGAAAATAATGCTAATTTATATAATGCTCCATTAGAAATTAATAATGAAACTATTACACAATATTTAATGCAACAAGAATTTTATCGTAAAAATTGAAATTCTATTTTTAAATTAAGCAAATTAGGAATTAGTGGTTATTTAATTTATATTGCTAATGATAATTTATATTTTCAAGTAGTAGATATCCAACAAAGAGTTTATGATATTACAGGTAAATTAATTGAATGTACTATTTTTTATGATAATTATGAACAAAATGCACAAACAGTAAGATTATTTGAAATTTATACATTAAATAATAAACAAGTAACAATTAATCGTGCAATTTATAGTATTAATGATACTAAAAAACAAACTAAATTAGATTTTAAATCATACATTAATAATCCTAATTTATCACAAGAACAAACATTAAACATTAATTATATACCAATAGCAATTATGCGAAATAAAGCAAATGAGTTAGCAGATTGTGATAAAGTAATGGATAAAATTAAAGCACTAGATGTTATTTATGAACAAATTGTTTTAGATTGTATTTTAAACTCACCGAAGTTTATTTTTGACCAAACTTATGGTAATGTTCAATCTTCAATGGAAGAAGCAGTAAGAATATTAGTTACTAAAAACTATATTTGAAAAACTACTGGTGATAATAATGAAAAAAATGAAAATATTAATATGACAAGCAGTAATTTTAAAGGTAAAAACTTAACTGATATCTACGATTGAAATGTTAATGAAATATTTAAACGTTGTGGTATTCACATTCCAAGTCAAAAAAAATCAGCACAACAATCAGTTCCCGAAAGTACAGCTGTAAATATTTCAACCATTAATTATATTGAACAAAAATTATGACAATTTAATATTGATATTCTTAAATTTATTCAATTATTAGTAAGTGTTGATAAAGATTTATTAATTAGTAAAACATTTAATATTAATGATGAACAAGAAATTAATAATTTAACAGTTAAATTAAAATTATTTAATCCCGAAAATAACCAATTAATAGGAGAAAACAATGGACAACCAAGACAACAAACCACAAACCAAGTTTCCACAGAAACAAAAGCAAACTAAACTTAATCAAGCAGATGTAGAAAATGATTACTTAATAGATAATATCCCTTATGATTTTACTAATATGATGCGTGCAACTAGTGACCCTGATATTAATAGAGCATATGATGAATTTAAAAAAAGAACAATTTATATTTATGAAATTGCACGTTTATTTAAAAATAATGAAAATAATAGTTTAAAATTTTCAGCAAATACTATTAAAATAGGTTTTATTGATATTGATAAAGTATTAAAAACTACTGCTGTTGAAACATCAGACTTTACTATGCAATTAAATCAAAGAGCAAGTACTAATATTAATGATAATACTATTGAATATAGTATGACTGATATTAAAAATTTAATATTTCAAGAAATAAATTTATTAAATCAATTTAAGTTATATGCAGTATCTATTAATGAACCATTAACTGAAAATAATATTGATATTTTATATATCATTAATAACTATTCACAACCTTATCAAAATCCAAAAACAAGAAGTACTAAAAGTATTACTATTATTAAAATTAAAGATTTTAAAACACGAGATGGTTATCCAATCATTATTAAATTACAAAAACCATTAGATAAAGATACCAAAGTAATTGGTTTAAAAATTAAAGCCCCTAGAAGCATGATTTTCGGCAATATAAAGGTACTTGGTGAAGTTGATAATATGGAAGTATACCCAAAGTTATTTGTTAAAGATAAGATAGCATTTCCGTTGTTATCAATGCCTATTGAAACTCAACCAAAAGTTAGAATATTACAACAATGATTTAGTGAACAAATATTACCTTGAAATCTTGCAAAACAATTCATAGGACAAGAAAAATCAGTTTTAGATTTAATTGCTATTGGTGGTGGTAAAAAAACAAGAAAAGAAATTATTAATAATGCAAGAGTAACTCATGCTTGATTAGGTTATGAAATGGGTACTGTTTGAGATGGTAAATGACCATTAAAGAAAGAAAAGGAATTAAAAGATAAAGAAGTTTGAAATTTCCCGGGTGAAAGTCAATTTTATCAATATGTTGCAACAAATGATAAATTCAATGATATTGAAATTGAAATAAATGATGCACCAACTATTGATAGTTTACAACAAGTATTATTAGATATGTTAACTTATACATATACTTATAATAGGAATTTTGATGGCGCAACATTAAATCCAAAACAATTAAATGATTTAGATAGAATGCGTGGAAAGTTTGAAGGTCAAAAACCAAATGATGTTATCACTAATTTGTTTAAACAATGAGAATTAGATTATCCAAATTATATAAATTTATCACAAATTAAAATACTTAAACAAGTAATTATGATGTTATCAAAAAATATTTATTCAACAATGTCAATTAATAATGGTTTAAATGATGATTACAAGTTATTATTACCATATTATTTTGAGTTAAAATCAAATCCTATACATTCCACACCAGATAAAGTTTGAGAATTTAAAGATGCAAAAGTAATGTTAAAATCTGAGTATTTTGACTTTACAGATATTAATAACGTTAAATTAAAAAATAATGATGTTAGCCAAAATGAATTATTTAAACTTGATGATAATCAATTTAACTGATTGTCTATTACAAATGAATTAGAAAGTAATAATATACCTTCATTAATTCCTGCTGATTGAACACTAGGAAATGGTGAATATGGTAAATACTTTTCAAGAATGATTATTGATAAAAGTAAAATTGAAAGTGCTTTAAATTTATATGGTTCAAGTAAATCTCAATTATTTTCAAAATTAGAATTTTATGAAAAAATATTACAAATTGATAATGATAATAAATTTGAACTACAAATTAAAAATGCGATTAATAACTTAAATCGGATTGAAATTAGTGGCATATTTGGTGCAGGAAATTATGATTTAATTTTAGTAACAACTAATCAAGAAATAAATTTACAAAATATTAATTTATTTGATAAATATAACGAAAATATTTCTTATATCAATTTAGAAATTTAATCTTTAAAATATCCATCAGGATAAGTACCATCTCATTTAAAATCACTACTTCCATTATCAGGTTTATTAGCAAAATATAAATATATATCATAACTATTTTTATGTTTTCAAATTGTAGTATCTCCAAAGACTACTTCATGATTTGGTGTTAAATAATAATTAAACTTTTTACTTTCATGTGTAAGCACTCCCCCCATGATTAATCCTATTGTTCCAGTTGTAGCACCAGTTAGTGCTAATGCTAATGTTATTTTACTTAAATTTTTTTTTATTCATATTTTCATATTAAATTACTCCTTATTCCTTAATTTTACTTTTAAAGTATACTTATTTTTTATTATTTTTACAATATGCCTTTTAAACGCAAAATAACGCCTAAATTAAAGGCGTTTATTTTGTGATACCTATATATTAATTATATGTTACTTGTTTATTATATCGCAAATGTGAAGATACTTTTTTTCACAGTAGCATTATTTTTACCACGAATTACATTTTTATATGGATATAGTGCATAAAACAGAGCATCATAAGGATCTTGGTACATATTTTTATCTGGAATGTTAGTTTTGGTTTGATCATAACGTAATTCTTCAAGACATTGCGTAGTTTTTGGTAAATCATCTTTATTAGCATAAAAGTTTCCATAACTCATAATATTTCTCATTCAAACTACTCTATTAGTTAATCCTACTTCTTGATTTAGATTTGAAGCATGTTTAATCGCACTTTGGGTAATAAGAATAATATTATGTTCATCAATTAATTTTTGATTTAATCAATCAATGGCAGTTCTTGCTTTATCATCATAAAAATAAATTGCTTGTTCAAAATTTTCAAAATTATCCATTAATCCTAAAATTTCATCGACATAAGCATTAATTTTTTCATTTTCATTAATAAAATCATTTGGTGTAACTATTAATTCACAAATAAGATAAGCATCATAATATCCAGTATTATTATATTCTTTAAAACCAACTACCATAAATACAGTATGGTCTTTATGTCCAGTTGCTCAATCAACACCAACACTATAAAAATCAAATTTATACATATCTTTTTCTTGATTATAAAATTGTTTTAAATCATATTTTTGTCAATATTTTAATGTTTTTTGAAATGGAAAAATTGTTGCATCACTATCTAAAAACTCAAAACCATAAAAAACAGTATTAAATTCATCAGGATTACTTTTTTTCATTTCTATTAATGTTCTTTTTTGAATTTCTGGTAATTTATTTCAAAATGGTTGAATAGTAAATCTTAAAATAAATAAACCTAAACCACTAAACATTTCTTTATTTTCATAATAAACTTTACCAACTTTTTTAAGATTATCCATTATTTTATCATTTAAAGGTAAAAATGGTGTACAGTACTTTAAATAAAATGGATGATATTTATCGTAAGGATTACATGTGAAAGTGATAAAAAAACTTTTATAAAAATAGCGAGTAATTGATTTTCCAAAAGTAGAACTATATATATTTTTATCAATAAATGTTCAACTTCATTCTTTAATTGGTTCATTTGAAACTTTAATACGATTACTTCTAAACATAGAATTTTGTAATCGTTCATAGCGATATGTTAATTGTTTTTCTGTTAATGTTTCTTTTTCTTCTGCCATAATTATTTCATCTGTTCGTGAACCTAAAAAACTTGATCCACCTGCTTCTTTTCCAAAAATTTTATTACCATTTGCATAACCAATAAAGTCAATTTGTTGATTATTAGGAAAGATAATACACCCACCGTCCTTAGTAATTTTTCATTTAATACCATGGGGATTATTAGGTAATAAATTAATATCATATTTATCTAATAATACTTGGCAAACATTCATTAATGCACCAATAGTAGTTTCGCTATGGGTATTTTCATATCGTCGTACTTCTTGGACACTACTATCACTAAAATTGCAGCATATAAATAAATCAAATGCTAAACAATTTCAAGTTTTTCTTGTTCCCCGTGCTGTTGGTATAAAACGATAAAAACAATTAGTAGTAAAATACTCAGCTCATTCATCACCAGCAAAATTTTTAAAAATATCTCAACTAAAACCATAATTATTATCACTAAAATTAAGATCATATTTTTTATTTAATTGTGCATAACTACTAATGAATGGCATATTTTCTCCTTAGTTGACATATTAAGTTAAAATTTATTATTATTAACATCCAAAATTAGAAAGGAAATAAAAAATGTTAATTTCACAAAAACATTTTAATTGAGAACAACACTATTTTAATCAAGATGAATTAAATTTAAAACAAACAAAAGAATTATTCTTTAATTTTGTAGAAAAGTAATGATACATGATAAAGTGTTATTTTTAGAGAATTTTTACACTAAATAATGTTACTTTTAACAAATTTTTAATTAAAAATAATATTTTAAGTGTAAATTGATGAATAATTTTTGGTCATCCATACTTTTCTACATAATTAAAAGAATTATTTGCAAAAATAGATGAGAAATTATGAAATGAATGTGATAAGTCTATATATAAATCATATAAATTTAGAAGGCGAAAATTAAAATCAAAAAAAGGTTTATTAACTTATAAAAGACGCATCTGTGTATATTATAATGAAAAAACACAAAAAAATGAATATGTTTCATTATTAGATGTATATCTTGGTGTTAAAAAGTATAGTAAACTTGCACCAGATGTTATTAAACAAATCTTAAAATATTTTACTGATGGAAAAAGATATCGTGATGTTTGTGATACTTTTATTAATAATTTAATAAGTAGTAGTACTGTTTATAGAACATATAAAAAATTTCAATTACTAAAAATTAATATTCCTAAAATAAAGTTAAAACCAAATCAAGTTTTATATGTAAATATTGATGATGGTCATAGAAAGTTTAAGTTTAATGATAAACATAGTAATAAAAATTGTAAGAAATGTTCTATGAGATTACTAGTAATGTGTACTGGTAAAAAGAAAAATGGAAAATTAATTAATAAAAGAGCTGCATGTAAAATAAGAGTATCAAAAACAGAAATTGGTGCAGAAAAAACCTTTAATTTTGTAGAAAAGTAGTGGTATTAGTAAAATTAGCAAAAATATATTTTTATATGGTATTTTTAATATTAAAGAGGTGATTTTAAATGAATAAAAATACAGTAAAAGAAATTTTAAATAATTTGTCTGATAAAGATTTTATTGAGATTTTTAGAGAAAATAAAACTAGAATTAAACAAATTGAGAAAAAAGAAAAATTTGAAGCAGTCGAACAAAAATTCAAAGAGAAAGGGATTCAATGTCCAGATTGTAGTTCTTTTTTGTGTACTAAATATGGTAGTAAAGATTATAAGCAAAGATATAAATGTAAAAGTTGTAATATTACTTTTCATGCTTTTAAAAATCATTATTTTTATTGAAGTCATTTATCTCATGATCAATGAGATTTATTGATACAAATAGCTACTTTAGGTCAATCTGCTTACATTATTTCTCAATTTATTAATACTACAAATAAAACTGCCTGATTTAATCGTCAAAAATTTATGAAATCAACACAATTAGTAAAAACACAAAATCAATTTGTAAAATTAAAAGCTAGAATTGAAATTGACGAAACTTTTATCAAAGAAATTCATAAAGGAAACTTTAAAGATCCAAATGATCCAAGAAAACAATGAATTGAAGAAAATGCTAAAGATTTAAATTGTTGTATTCAAATGGCAATTGATGAAAACCGAAATATCTATGCTCAAACAACAAATACTAAAAGATTAAATAAAAAATGAGTACAAGAAAACTTAACATCGAAACTTATCGAAGAAAATTCAATTATAGTTTGTGATATGCAAGTATTATATGATACAGTAGCTAAACAAACTAAATCCACTATCCAGCAGTTTAAATCAAAAGAAAATAAAGAATTAAATTATAAAAAATTAAGTAATGTCAGTAAAATACAATCAAGTTTAAAAGAATTTATTACTCATTACCATGGCATTGGATTTACCAATATTCAAAATTACCTCAATTTATGGAAATGAAAATATCAACACTACGGATTAACCCCTTATCAAAAATCCAATGTGTTATATTTCAGTTTGTAAAAAAAATAAATCCCAAAATTTAATAAAATCAAATTTTAAGTCAAGTTGATGACTTTTTTTATTTTACCACTACTTTTCTACATAATTAAAAGAAAAAACTGCTAAATTAATTGAAAAATATGGTAATTTATATTTTGAAAATTTTGACCAAGCAAATTTAATAATTTGTGGAGATAGTGCAAAATGGATTAGAAAAACTGCTAAAATTTTAAATGCTAAATTTATTTTAGATAAATTCCATGCTTTTCATGTTTTATTTCTTGGAATTATGGCAGGAAGAAGAAAAAATAAAATTGCTAAACTACATTATGAATATGCACAAAATTTATTTTCAAAAGGTCAATATTATGAATTAATTGATTTTTTAAATTCATTAATATTAAAATATCCAAAATTAAAAGTTGGTTATTTTATTAATGCAAAAGATGGCATATTAAATCAAGCATTAGTTGAAAATATTGGTTGTTTTACTGAAACTAATATTAAACAAATCTTAAAATATATGATTGGTGGTAGAACGTATAATATTGATATGTATTCAAAAATGGTTAATTTTAAATGCTATCAAATAAACACGGCAATACAGTTATTATAAAATAAAAGATAAAGTAAAAATAACTAAAAATAAAATAAAATTTATTAAAAATTTCTTTAATAAGAATTTTTGAATTATAAAACTAAGTATTATTGTTGACTTATGTTTTACAAATGTTAAGATTAACATACAATTGCATATTGAGTCTAAATTATTCTCGTCTACCTTTATAATTTAAAGACAATTAATGAATATTATAGACAACATCGGTATGCTCCCAAAGTAATTAATAAATATAATGAAAAATTAATTATCTGATTGAATGAGGCTTTGAGGCTTTTTAGAAATCTGTGTATCTTTGTTTTACAAAGTACTAGTTTAGATTAATTCTGTCTTCAAATTTTATCATAAAATGAGCAATTGCTGTATTTCAATTTTGAATAGGCAATGTTCATTTTTTTGTTATATTTTCAATTGCTAAATAAAATATTTTAAAAACTGACATATCATTAGGAAAAGCTTTTTTGTTTCTAATAACTTTTCGTAATTGACTATTAACAGATTCAATAGCATTTGTTGTATAAATTACTCTTTTGATTTCTGCAGGATAACTAATAAAAATCATCAAATTTTCTCAATTTTTATATCAAGATTTAGCAATTTGGGGATATTGTTTATTTCATTTACTTTCAAATGATTCTAAAGCTTGCATTGCTTGTTCTTCACTACATGCACTATAAATTGGTTTTAAATCTGTAACTAGAGTTTTTCGATGTTTGTATGAAACATATTTTAAACTATTTCGAATTTGATGAACAATGCATAATTGATGTTCTGTTTTAGGATAAACTGCTTGTATTGCTTCTGACATGCCTGTTAAATTATCACTACAAGCAATCAAAATATCATTTAAGCCTCGATTTTTCATTTCTGTGAAATTAGCTAATCAAAATTTAGCACCTTCATTTTCACTAATTCATAAGCCTAAAACATCTTTTTTACCTTCTAAATCAACTCCTAATGCTATATAAACTGATTTATTAATAATCCGTTTATCTTGTCGAACTTTAACTACTATACAATCAAAATAAACAATCGGATAAACGCTTTCTAATGGTCGATTTTGTCATGTTTTGACATCATCAATAACATCATCAGTAATTTGACTAATAACACTTTCACTAATATCAGCACCTTTGAAGGCAATGTTTAGTAATCTGTGTAACTTACAAAAATAACTATGTTTAATTAATTCTAGTAAATATAATTAAATGACTAGAAAGAGTGAGTTACAGATGGCTAAAAAACAAAATATTAATAATAATGATCCAATATCAAAAGCAGTAGATTTATTATTAGAAAATACTGAAGATTTAACAACAGTTTTTAAAGAAGGGGGTTTATATAAAGAATTAACAAAACGTTTAGTTGAAAAAATGTTGAATTCTGAAATGCAAAATTATTTAGGATATGAAAAAAATCAACATAGTAATACTGAAAATGCTCGTAATGGTACAAGTTCAAAAAAATTAATAACTCAACAAGGTAAAATTGAGATTGATGTACCAAGAGATCGCAATAGTGATTTTACTCCTGTAATAGTTGCAAAAAGACAGCGAAGATTTGATGGTTTTGATCAACAAGTGCTTTCACTATATGCAAAAGGTATGACTCTATCTGACATTAGAATGCAGTTACAAGAGTTATATCATGGTGCTGATATTAGTGAAAGTGTTATTAGTCAAATTACTGATGATGTTATTGATGATGTCAAAGCATGACAAAATCGACCATTAGAAAGCATTTATCCGATTGTTTATTTTGATTGTATAGTAGTTAAAGTTCGACAAGATAAACGGATTATTAATAAATCAGTTTATATAGCATTAGGAGTTGATTTAGAAGGTAAAAAAGATGTTTTAGGCTTATGAATTAGTGAAAATGAAGGTGCTAAATTTTGATTAGCTAATTTCACAGAAATGAAAAATCGAGGCTTAAATGATATTTTGATTGCTTGTAGTGATAATTTAACAGGCATGTCAGAAGCAATACAAGCAGTTTATCCTAAAACAGAACATCAATTATGCATTGTTCATCAAATTCGAAATAGTTTAAAATATGTTTCATACAAACATCGAAAAACTCTAGTTACAGATTTAAAACCAATTTATAGTGCATGTAGTGAAGAACAAGCAATGCAAGCTTTAGAATCATTTGAAAGTAAATGAAATAAACAATATCCCCAAATTGCTAAATCTTGATATAAAAATTGAGAAAATTTGATGATTTTTATTAGTTATCCTGCAGAAATCAAAAGAGTAATTTATACAACAAATGCTATTGAATCTGTTAATAGTCAATTACGAAAAGTTATTAGAAACAAAAAAGCTTTTCCTAATGATATGTCAGTTTTTAAAATATTTTATTTAGCAATTGAAAATATAACAAAAAAATGAACATTGCCTATTCAAAATTGAAATACAGCAATTGCTCATTTTATGATAAAATTTGAAGACAGAATTAATCTGAACTAGTACTTTGTAAAACAAAGATACACAGATTTCTAAAAAGCCTCATTTTGAAGTAAAAATAATGGTAAAGAACCTAGTGTATTGCAATTAATTTTAAAAAAAATTAGTTAAAAAAGTTCGTATCAATAATAATCGCAAAGAACAAACTAGTTTTTGTATAATTGATTCGCAAAGTGTTAAAAATACAGATACTACTGAAAATAAAGGTTATGATGCTGGTAAAAAGATTTCAGGCATAAAACGTCATATTGTTGTTGATTCTCAAGGTTTACCACATGCAATTTACATAACCACAGCAGAAAAAACAGATCGTAATAGCGCTATAATAATGATTGAAAATGAAAAAGAAAATCTTTCTGCAGTTCAAAAAATAATAGTAGATGCTGGTTATACTGGTGAAAAATTGAGGCTTTTTAGAAATCTGTGTATCTTTGTTTTACAAAGTACTAGTTCAGATTAATTCTGTCTTCAAATTTTATCATAAAATGAGCAATTGCTGTATTTCAATTTTGAATAGGCAATGTTCATTTTTTTGTTATATTTTCAATTGCTAAATAAAATATTTTAAAAACTGACATATCATTAGGAAAAGCTTTTTTGTTTCTAATAACTTTTCGTAATTGACTATTAACAGATTCAATAGCATTTGTTGTATAAATTACTCTTTTGATTTCTGTAGGATAACTAATAAAAATCATCAAATTTTCTCAATTTTTATATCAAGATTTAGCAATTTGGGGATATTGTTTATTTCATTTACTTTCAAATGATTCTAAAGCTTGCATTGCTTGTTCTTCACTACATGCACTATAAATTGGTTTTAAATCTGTAACTAGAGTTTTTCGATGTTTGTATGAAACATATTTTAAACTATTTCGAATTTGATGAACAATGCATAATTGATGTTCTGTTTTAGGATAAACTGCTTGTATTGCTTCTGACATGCCTGTTAAATTATCACTACAAGCAATCAAAATATCATTTAAGCCTCGATTTTTCATTTCTGTGAAATTAGCTAATCAAAATTTAGCACCTTCATTTTCACTAATTCATAAGCCTAAAACATCTTTTTTACCTTCTAAATCAACTCCTAATGCTATATAAACTGATTTATTAATAATCCGTTTATCTTGTCGAACTTTAACTACTATACAATCAAAATAAACAATCGGATAAACGCTTTCTAATGGTCGATTTTGTCATGTTTTGACATCATCAATAACATCATCAGTAATTTGACTAATAACACTTTCACTAATATCAGCACCATGATATAACTCTTGTAACTGCATTCTAATGTCAGATAGAGTCATACCTTTTGCATATAGTGAAAGCACTTGTTGATCAAAACCATCAAATCTTCGCTGTCTTTTTGCAACTATTACAGGAGTAAAATCACTATTGCGATCTCTTGGTACATCAATCTCAATTTTACCTTGTTGAGTTATTAATTTTTTTGAACTTGTACCATTACGAGCATTTTCAGTATTACTATGTTGATTTTTTTCATATCCTAAATAATTTTGCATTTCAGAATTCAACATTTTTTCAACTAAACGTTTTGTTAATTCTTTATATAAACCCCCTTCTTTAAAAACTGTTGTTAAATCTTCAGTATTTTCTAATAATAAATCTACTGCTTTTGATATTGGATCATTATTATTAATATTTTGTTTTTTAGCCATCTGTAACTCACTCTTTCTAGTCATTTAATTATATTTACTAGAATTAATTAAACATAGTTATTTTTGTAAGTTACACAGATTACTAAACATTGCCTATAAAAATTACAGTCTTTATAATCTTTATAATCTTCTATTAAAGATATTAATTCTAAAATTATTTATTTCTCCTTATTTTTAGTTAAATTATTAACTATTATTTCTAAACATTTCATAGGGACGGTAACAAAAACGGAGGATATAATTACTTTTTAAACATTTCTTTTAAATTATAGACAAGAAATAATTGTAATTATATGCAATTGTAAGTAAATATTACTACTAAATTAAATTAATTTCAATTAAAATACAAATATTAAAAAATCAATAAGAAAATTTAATATAAATACACAACAAAAATTCTTATTAACTTTTAATTAATAAGTTTTTAATATTTTAATAAAAATAAAAATTTTGATTATGTTTTAGAATTCACAAGATTACATTTAAAAATAACCATTTTAATATAAATATCTATGCTATATGTTCTATTACCAAGCATTTCTTTTAAAATATATCAAATATTACTTTCAGCAAAAGTACCAATATTTCATTTTGCACCTTGATTTTCAATTCCTTGTTTATTATTTTTAAAATATTGTTTTTTTAATTTTTTATGATTTTTTAATATTTCATTCATATACTTTATTAATTCATCATATTGACCATTTTCAATAAAGTTTCTACAAGTATTATATTCTTCAAAATATTTTCCTTTGTTTCCAGCAATAATTCCTACATACAACTTTTTAACTAAATGGAATTTATCTAAAACAAATTGTGCATCTAAATAATTAGCAACATCTTTAATTCATTCTGCACTATCTCCACAAATAATGATTTTTGCTTGGTCAAAATTTTCAAAAAATCTATTTCCTTGTTCTAAAATAAATTCAGCAGTTTTTTGAACTCCAATTTTAGTTTTTGTTGGTCTTATTATTACATCTACTCTTTTATTAACTAATTTATGATTAACATTATCTGTACAAAATAACACTAAACGAATTGAATATTTACCAGAATTTCGTTTAAATTTTCAAAACTTTCGATGTCCATCATCAATACTAATATAAATAAATTGATTTGGTTCTAATTTTATTTTAGGAACATCTAATTTACTAACTTGATATTCTTGAAATAATCTACTAATACTTGTTGTGCTAAATTTTGTTTGTTTCATAGTATGTAAAATGTCAATATACCTTTTTCCATCTGCAAAATGTTCAATAACATTATTTTTGATATCTTGACAAGTCCTTTTGTATTTAGGTAATTGCAATTTTTCATCTAATAAACAAATAGGAACTCATTTTTTTAATTGTTCATCATAATATTTATAATCACGACATTTATAAGTAACAAGACCATTGATAGTATTTCTAGTTCTTGTTTTAATTTTAACGGGGATATATTTTCTATCTCTTTCTTTTAAGATTCTTCAATCTGTTTTTTCTTTTAATTATGTAGAAAAGTATGGATGATCAAAAATTATTCATCAATTTACACTTAAAATATTATTTTTAATTAAAAATTTGTTAAAAGTAACATTATTTAGTGTAAAAATTCTCTAAAAATAACACTTTATCATGTATCATTACTTTTCTACAAAATTAAAGGTTTTTTCTCATTGATTTTTTACATCATCTCTAAATGATTGATACATTCTTTTTGTTGCTTCTTTTAAAGTTCATAAATAATTAAAACTCATATTTTTTCTCCTAACTTTTTTTAAATTTTAAATTTATTGTAAATATATTTAAAAAATTAATTTACTTTTTTATTATAAACATATATAAGTGTAATTTAAAATTAAATCAAAACTTTTTAAAAAACGACTTTCATATTTAAAATATAATAAACAATTTCAATATAATTAATAGTATAGGTATTATAAAATAAACGCCTTTAATTTAGGCGTTATTTTGCATTTAAAAGCATACTTGTAAAAATAATAGAAAATAGTACAATTTAAAAGTGAAATTAAGAAAAAAAGGAGTAATTTAATATGAAAACATGAATAAAAACAAATTTTCAAAAAATAGCATTATCATTTGCTGTAATAACTGGTTCTACCGGTTTAATATTAGGTGCAGTTGCATATTATCAAACTAATGGATTAACAAAATATTTAGACCATTTTTATGAAGAACATAGGGGGGGGGCAATTATTTGGGAACATAAAAGAAATGATAAATATAAAATAGAATTATATTTTGGAGTTAATCCAAAAAATCAAGATGATATAAAATGAGATGGTAAATATCCTGATGGATATTTTTATAAATAATTTTAAATTTCTAAATTAATATAAGAAATATTTTCATTATATTTATCAAATAAATTAATATTGGTTAATTTTATTTCTTGTTTATCAGTCATTAAAATTAAATCATAATTTCCAGCACCAAATATGCCACTAATTTCAATCCGATTTAAGTTATTAATCGGATTTTCAATTTGTAATTCAAATTCACTATTATCATCAATTTGTGAAACTTCTTTATAAAATTCTAATTTAGAAAATAATTGAGATTTATTTGAACCATATAAACTTAAAGCATTTTCAATTTTATTATTACTAATGATTACTCTTGTAAAATATTTACCATATTCACCATTACCTAGTGTTCAATCAGCAGGAATTAATGAAGGTATATTATTACTTTCTAATTCGTTTGTAATAGATAATCAATTAAATTGGTTATCATCTAACTTAAATAATTCATTTTGACTAATATCATTATTTTTTAATTTAATATTATTAATATCTGTAAAATCAAAATAATTAGATTTTAATATTACTTTTGCATCTTTAAATTGTCAAATTTCATCTTTATTAGTATGTATTGGATTTGATTTTAATTCAAAATAATAAGGAAAAAGTATTTTATTATCATCATTTAAACCTTTATTAATAGACATATTAGAATAAATATTATTTGATAACATAATTACTATTTGTTTTAATATTTGCACTTGTGATAAACTAATATAATTTGGATAATCTAGTTTTCACTGTTTAAACAAATTACTAATTACTTCATCTAGTTTTTGATTTTCAAATTTTGCTCGTAGTATATCCATTTCATTTGGGGGAGTTATTAAAGATGCACCATTAAAATTTCTATTGTAATTATATGTATAAGTTAGCATATCTAATAATACTTGTTGTAAACTATCAACTGTTGGTGCGTCTTTAATTTCAATTTCTATATCATCAAATCTGTTATTAGTTGCAACATATTGATAAAATTGGCTTTCACCCGGAAAATTTCAAACTTCTTTGTCTTTTAATTCTTTTTGTTTTTTCAATGGTCACTGACCATTTCAAACAGTACCCATTTCATAACCTAATCAAGCATGTGTTACTCTTGCATTATTAAAAATTTCTTTTCTTGTTTCTTTACCACCACCAATAGCAATTAAATCTAAAACTGATTTTTCTTGTCCTATGAATTGTTTTGCAAGATTTCAAGGTAATATTTGTTCACTAAATCATTGTTGTAATATTCTAACTTTTGGTTGAGTTTCAATAGGCATTGATAACAACGGAAATGCTATCTTATCTTTAACAAATAACTTTGGGTATACTTCCATATTGTCAACTTCACCAAGTACCTTTATATTGCCAAAAATCATGCTTCTAGGGGCTTTAATTTTTAAACCAATTACTTTTGTATCTTTATCTAATGGTTTTTGTAATTTAATAATAATTGGATAACCATCTCTTGTTTTAAAATCTTTAATTTTAATAATAGTAATACTTTTAGTACTTCTTGTTTTTGGATTTTGATAAGGTTGTGAATAGTTATTAATGATATATAAATTATCAATATTATTTTCAGTTAATGGTTCATTAATAGATACTGCATATAACTTAAATTGATTTAATAAATTTATTTCTTGAAATATTAAATTTTTAATATCAGTCATACTATATTCAATTGTATTATCATTAATATTAGTACTTGCTCTTTGATTTAATTGCATAGTAAAGTCTGATGTTTCAGCAGCAGTAGTTTTTAATACTTTATCAATATCAATAAAACCTATTTTAATAGTATTTGCTGAAAATCTTAAACTATTATTTTCATTATTTTTAAATAAACGCTCAATTTCATAAATATAAATTGTTCTTTTTTTAAATTCATCGTATGCTCTATTAATATCTGGGTCACTAGTAGCACCCATCATATTAGTAAAATCATATGGAATATTATCAATTAAATAATCATTTTCTACTTCTGCTTGATTAAGTTTAGTTTGCTTCTGTTTCTGTGGAAACTTCGTTTGTGGTTTGTTGTTGTTTTCCATTGTTATCTCCTATTAATTGGTTATTTTCGGGATTAAATAATTTTAATTTAACTGTTAAATTATTAATTTCTTGTTCATCATTAATATTAAATGTTTTACTATTTAATAAATCTTTATCAATTTTCACTAATATTTGAATAAATTTAAGAATATCAATATTAAATTGTCATAATTTTTGTTCAATATAATTAATAGTTGAAATATTAACTGCTGTACTTTCGGGAACTGATTGTTGTGCAGATTTCTTTTGACTTGGTATATGAATACCACAACGTTTAAATATTTCATTAACATTTCAATCATATATATCAGTTAAATTTTTACCTTTAAAATTACTATTTGTCATATTGATATTTTCGTTTTGTTCATTATTATCTCCACCACTTTTAAATATGTAGTTTTTAGTAACCAAAGTTCTTACTGCTTCTTCTAATGCTGATTGAACATTACCATAAGTTTGACTAAATATAAATTTAGGTGAGTTTAAAATAGTATCTAAAACAATTTGTTCATAAATAACATCTAATGCTTTAATTTTATCCATTACTTTATCACAATCTGCTTGTTCATTTGCTTTATTTCTCATAATTGCTATTGGTATATAGTTAATGTTTAATGTTTGTTCTTGTGATAAATTAGGATTATTAATGTATGATTTAAAATCTAATGGAAATTGTTTTTTATTATCACTAATACTATAAATTGCACGATTAATTGTTACTTGTTCATTATTTAATGTATAAACTTCAAATAATCTTACAGTTTGTGCATTTTGTTGATAACTATCATAAAAAATAGTACATTCAATTAATTTACCAGTAATATCATAAACTCTTTGTTGTATATCAACTACTTGAAAATATAAATTATCATTTGCAATATAAATTAAATAACCACTAATTCCTAATTTACTTAATTTAAAAATAGAATTTCAATTTTTTCTATAAAATTCTTGTTGAATTAAATATTGTTTAATGGTTTCATTATTAATTTCTAATGGAGCATTATATAAATTAGCATTATTTTCTGCTACAAAATCAGTAAAATAAGTTTCATGGTTAAAATCATTAAAACCAAAATAATTTAAAATAGAAGCATGTGTACTTTTATTTTTATTAGTTAAAAATTTTAATTTTTCACTTTGATTATCATTAATATTATTTTTTTCTTTTCTTTTAAATAAACTTAGCATAATATTCACCACCTTTCTTTAAAATATTTGATTAATTTTTAATATAATTTTTACAATAATGAATATAATTAAACCAGCAGTTGCTGATGATAGAATTACTCCAATTAAACCTAAAATAATTTTTATAATTTTAAAAAACATAATATTATTCCTGTAATTCTTCTAATTTTCATACATTACCTTTTAAATTACCTTTTCCACTATAAATAGTAATCAATTTTGCATGTTGAACTGATAAAATTACTATATTAACACTATCATTAAAGGTTTGTATTGGTACACCAGCAATTTTGTTATCCGTTATAATAAATTCTTGAATAGTATAAACTGGATTATATATACTTCAAGAATAATAAACTCTATAATGTTTATTAACTATAAAATCATAAGTAATTTGTCAATTATCTCATTTATTTTTTTCTCTTGTTCCTACATCTTTTCATTGTTGATTATTTGGACTTGGTGTTGGATTATCTGGTAATTCAATATCTCAACAATTTTCTTCAACTTCATTTGTTTCTAAACTTTTTGAATTAATTTTTATTTTTGGTGTAACATCAACTTTAATTGTATTTTGTAATTCTTCTAATGAAAGAATAGCACCATAATTAATATCTCCACCTTTTAAATATAAACTACAATTAAAACTACTTTCTCTAACAGTTAAAGTTAATATTACATCTTCATCTTTAATTTTAAATTTTGCAAGTAAATAATCTCCACCTAAATAATTACCAGTTTTAAATTCTACTTTATGCTTTATATTTGCTTGATTTACTGGTAATTCATCTAATGTTATAATTACTCTATATACAGTATTAAAATTAATTTCAAACGTATCTCATTCACGATTATTTTTACTTTTACTTATTACTTTTCATATTTCTTTATCTTGTTTTTTATCAATATTTGCTTTATTTTCATTAATAGCACCAGCAACAGTTTTATTAATAGTTTCTAAATTAGGGATTTCTTGACTTACAGCATTCAATTGAAATGCAATAGGGAATTGTGACTTTACATCTTCTAATTTTTTATCAATTTCTGGTTTTGTATAATATTTAGTTGGGTCAACTCCACCACCACTATCTTTAATTCATTGTTTAATAAATTTAGTTGGTGGAATATCTAAATCACCCGTAAATAAACCAGTTCCTAATTCTCTATATTGTAAAACTTTATAAGTAATATCTTCTTTAATTAAAGATAATTTATCTTGTTTTTTATCTAATAAATTATTAGTTTCTAGTTTTGTATAATAATCACGTTCAGTATTTTCTTCTGCTATAAATTCAGTTGGTGTTCCAGTACCTTGATATTGATATATATTATGAATTATTGGTGTATACTTTTTTGTGCTATTAGCAACAATAAATTTTATTAAATTATCATCATATAATAACATTACTTTGTCAATATTAACATCAATTTTTTCAATTATTATTTGTCTATTTTCTATTTGATGATTAGTAATTCTTATATTAGATTTAGTTAATTTATTATTACTTATAATAAGTTGTTTACTATCGATAAAATAATATGTTCAATCAATAATATATCATATATCTGTTTTAATATTTTCATTTTTAACTTTTTTTCATAAAGGACTAGTTTCAATATTAAATCAATTATTTTTAATATCATCAATATTTTGTTTATTAATATCAACTTTATTTTCTAATAATTTAATACTATTTTCATTAGTAGTAATTCTTTTTTGTTGTTTAGCAGAAAAGTCAGCAGTCGCAGCATGAGTAAAATCACCAATTTGTGGATTATTTTGTAATGCTTCTGGTGGTAATGTACCAATTTCATCAGGTCAATCTAAAATCATTGTTTCAGTTTTTGGGTCATAATCAGTTGCAACATAACCTTTATTTATAAAGTTTGTAACACGACCCCTATATATCTCATTTTCGTTATCATTAACTAAATCATCATATAATTTTATTTGTTTTGATAATGTAAATTCTTTTTGTTCTTTAATTAATTCATCAACTTGATTTCTAGTATAAAATACTTTTAAGTCAATTTTTTCAATATCTATTTCATCTTGATTATAATTTGAAAATACTTGTTTTAATTCTGTTAATCTTGCTCATATTTTCATTCTACTTGGTGCTAAATCTCAAACATTAATTGTAGGAATACTACTTGCATTAAATGATGTACCATTATTGAATTGAATAGTAGCATCAACATTAAATTCAATTGGTGTACGATTAAATACTCAATGTTCAACCATTACATAAACCATATCTCTTAATGTTTCTTTAATTAATTCATCTTTAAAACTATCAAAAGGAAATTTAGATAAAATAAAATCAAGATAAGCATTAATATCATTTTGAGCGCGAATAGCAAAAGTTGTAAATCAGTCTTTTACATTAGGTCATGTATTTATATATTGCGGTGGAGTTTCTGTAATTTTTCCAGTTAATGGATATCAGTTATTATAATTTTCAAGACTGACATCAGTTCAAAGTTTATTAATCATAATTTATCATTCCTTAAAAAATGCTTTTTTATAATGTTTAGTTTTTGTTTTAGTTTTCCTATGTGATATATGGATAATTTCTTTTTGTAATTTTTTCTTACCTTTTTCTACAACTTGACTATATGCAAATTTTTCTAAATGATGTAATAGTCCAGTACCAAATAAAGTATTAACTGAAAATTTTAAACCAACACTTTTAAATGATTTATTAATATTTTCAATAGGATTATTAATAACATTTACTACTTTATGATAAGTTCTAATAGTTCTAAATATTTCTCTATATACTTTAAAACTATCTCTAATTACTTGTTGCACCACTGGTGGAGCAAATGCTATTGCTTTTAATCATTTATTACGATTAACACCATAACCAATGTATCAACCACTATATCAACGATATCAATGAAATGGATGTATTTGAGTAACAAAAGTTTTTGCTTTAAGAATACTATCAACAACTGTAATTGGTTTATACTTAGGATTACGATGATAAATAGTAATTGCACATTTGTCTAATGATAAAGGTTGAATTTTACAACCCATAAATACTGGTGAATTTAGTGGAATTAATTGTGCATGTTTAATTGCTCTTTTTTCTGCACTAGTAAATAAATCTGTTGCTTTTTCTTTTAATTTATTAATTTTTTCAAATGCTTGTTTTTCTAATTTTTCAAATTTTTCTTGTAATTTATATATACTTTCTCGTAATTTTTCAAAATATGGTGTATCTTTTCAAAATTTATTTAAACCTTTTTTTAAATAAAATCTAATATCAAAATACTTAAAAATTTTATTTGCATTTAAAACAATTTTATGAATTGAACTATTTTTAAAATTAAATTTAATAGCATTAGCACGAATTTTTTGTAAATCTAAAATTAAAGTTTTTCCATATCTATTCTCTGTATGTATTGTATGAACTAAATTTAATCAATCATGTTGGTTCATTTTTAATACTTCTTTTAATTCAGTATTATATTTTTTTAAAAAGTTATTTGCTTTTTCAATATCTTTAATTTTAAACTTTGGAGTTAATTGTGGACTTAATTTTATTAATGTATTTTGTAATGATAAATATTCTTTTATTTGTTGTGATTTTAAAGATTTAAAATTATTTTTAAATTGTTTTTCAGCAACATAACCTAAATTTTGTGTTATTGTTTCACGATTAGGTGCCAAACTATAATTAAATAAATAACGTTTATTACCAATGATTTTATCTGTTAAAATTTCTTTTCCACTTACTTGACTAATAATTTCTTGTAAATTTTTTGCTTCTTTAACACCAATTTGTTCTAATGTTTTAGTTTTTTGTGCTAACTTAATAAATTTAGTAGTACGATAACCACGACTAATTTTATTAATTCCAACAAATGCAGGTAATATATTAAAAAAAGTATTTAATGGTGTTACATTTCCTTTTAAATAATCATAAACTTGATTAATAGTAAAATCAGTTGTAGCATAAATACCAAAATTAATAGTACTTGCAATAAAATCACTTGCACCTAATCCAAGTGCTATACTTTCACTTAAACCACCAGTAAAAGGAGCAAGTGCTACTGCTATTACTTGTACACCAATCATTTCTAAAATTTCTCATCAAAAACTTTTATTTTCTTGTTGGTTACTTGTTCTAGTATGTTTTGGTTTATTTATGTTTAAAAGTATTGCTGTACTAGTTGTACCAATTGGCATGATATTAATTTCCTTTATTTAAGAGTTATTTTAATTGGATTTGTTGTTCCTTTATAATTTAAGTCATTAATATTTGCAGTAATAGTTATATATAAGTCACCTGCTTTTTGTTTTTGATTACTTACATTAGTTTTTCCTTGTGCATCACTAAAATATTTAATAGTTGGATTTGTTAAATTTGGATTTAATGATTTAAGTTCATTAGTACTTTTTATTTCTGTATTTAATTCATTGTTATTGTTATTACCATTTGCAGTAATATCAGTTGTTAAATTTGTAATCTTAGTTTTTAAATCATTTTTATCATTATTAACAATTGCACATAACATTCAGCGTGAAGTTGTTTCTTCATCTGTTATATAGGGTATTGATTCACCAGTTACTTCTCCACCAACTAAATATCTTCTTCCAACTTTACCATCAGCAATATCTTGAACATATACAACTGTATTTTGTAACATATATCTTTTCATTGCTCTTGGTGTTGCTAAAACAAAAGACATAATTTTAGTTTCATTATTATCAGTAAATGTCATATAATCATCCATTACAATTTGACATAGTACACCTTTAATATATAAATCATTTCCATTTAATCTTAATTGTTGAGCAATCTGATTATCAGTAATTAATCCTTTATTATTAGCTAAATAAACAATACTATCATAAAGATTATTAGTAATAAAAAAACGACAATTATTACTATTTCTTAGTTGAAATAAAGTATTTCAAGCATCTAACATTGATTTTAAATATCCTACTGGTGATTTATCAGTAATGTCTATTTTAGTTGCATATTTTGTAATTACATTTGTATCATTATTTGCTAAATAATCTGCTAAGTCATTAGCAACTTCATATTGCATTGTATTTAATAAATTTTGTCCATTTTCAGCATTTAAATCAACATTAGCAATTATTTCACCCGCAACTGCTTCTTCTTTAATTTCTTTTAAAATTTTAATAGTTTCAGCATAACTAACATCTAATCCTTTGCTTTTATCATTTCATTTTAATACTTTAATTTCTGAATTTTTTGGTTTTTTAACTATAAATTCAATTTTTGTTGAATTAACCATTTCGATAGGAAAAAAACTTGCTCATGGTGAATTTGATTGTTTATAAAATTCTATAAACTCTGGTGCTTCTACTAATTTTTCGGTATTATCTAAATTTTTATTGAATTGTATTGCCATTTTTTGATTTCCTTTCTGTTATAAATTATTATTTTTTTTATAATCCAATAATGTACTTTTTATTGAACTTGGTTGATTTGTTATTATTGTTTGTGGTTTGCCACCTGTATTAATTGTTTCTTTAAATACTGGTTGTTCTTTAATGATTTTTTTAATAGTTTCTTCAATTTTTGAATTTTCTAAATTATTAGTTTTAAATTTTAAAAAATCATAAAATTCACTTTTAACTTGATATTTTTTAAATATATTAATTATTTCTTTTTCTTTAATTTCTTGATTAAGTTTATTTAACTTATTTTCTGCTTCATTAACTTTATTTTCTATTTCTTGTTGAGCATTATTTTCAGTTAAAGGTTCAGTTGTTTGTTGAACATTATTTTCATTTTCTAACATTTAACATTCTCCTAATCTTATCCCAATAATCAATCTTTAACTAATTGTGGCATTTCACTTATTAGTTTTTTATAATCATTAACAGCATTTTCTAATGTATTGATATCAGAAAATTTAAAACAATTATCAATATGTAAATCAAAATCTCTATCAATACTGATATCTTGTTTTCTATATTTTTCATTAAATTCAATTTTTGTCATATTATTTTTCTCTTTTATTATTTATTTTCTTTATTAATCTTTTCATTTAATTTTGCTAATTTTTTTTGATGTTTGATAATTTTATTATTTGCTCTAACATGTTTTGGAGTTGTAATAAATCGTTTTAATAAAACAATAATTTCTCTGCAAATTAATATACCAGTGCTTATTCCAATTGTTTCAAGTGCTTTTAAAAATTCTTTCATTTTTATATTTTCCTTTCAATTTTTTATTTTTTTATTTTTGATTATTCATCAAATTCACCTTTATTAATTTTTTCAATCATATATTTTGTGTCTATTAAAATATTTTTAGCTATACCTTCATTCAGTCGTATTTCTTGTAAATCTTTTTCATGTTGTTTTAATTTATCATTGTAATATTCAAGTAATTTTTCTTTATTCATTATTTTTCACCTCCTTTATAAACTCATGTGATTATAATCTCAATTTAATGAAGCATTATCATTATTTAATAGTGCTTCGCTTATATTACCACTACCATATTGACTTGATGTTTCACTATTAATAGTAAATCTATTATCATTTATTAATCTTGCAGTTTCATTTGTAAATGAAGTTTCTTGCATTTCTCTATTATGATTTGTTTCTATTGGAAGTAAATTATGGATAATTTCACTTACACCAGCAATTATGGTAGGTACTGCATAAGAATTATTAAAATCATTATTAATACCCATAGCAACACCACTTGATATTAAACATCCACCAGTTGCCATATTACAAATTTTTCTTATTGCTTCAAATTTATTAGGTATTAATTCTAGAATTCCACTAATAAGATTTGATATACCATAAGCATTTAAACTAATATATGTATCTCAATCCATTAATGACTGATTTTCTTGTTTATTTAATAGTAATCATGGAGGACCTTCTGTTGTAGTTGTAGTAGTTATTGGAGTTGGTGTTGTTGGAATAATAGGATTAATATTATTTTCTGTTCATTTACTATAATTTGCTAAACCAATTGTTCCTAAACCTAAAATAATTTTTTTAGAACTATTAATTAATTTAGTTTTTGTATTTGGTCTTTGATTTAAATTTCATATATCTAAACCTAATTTTTTACCAAATAATAAACTATTAATTGAACCTAATATTGGATTTGCAATTACTTGAGAGGCTTTTTAGAAATCTGTGTATCTTTGTTTTACAAAGTACTAGTTCAGATTAATTCTGTCTTCAAATTTTATCATAAAATGAGCAATTGCTGTATTTCAATTTTGAATAGGCAATGTTCATTTTTTTGTTATATTTTCAATTGCTAAATAAAATATTTTAAAAACTGACATATCATTAGGAAAAGCTTTTTTGTTTCTAATAACTTTTCGTAATTGACTATTAACAGATTCAATAGCATTTGTTGTATAAATTACTCTTTTGATTTCTGCAGGATAACTAATAAAAATCATCAAATTTTCTCAATTTTTATATCAAGATTTAGCAATTTGGGGATATTGTTTATTTCATTTACTTTCAAATGATTCTAAAGCTTGCATTGCTTGTTCTTCACTACATGCACTATAAATTGGTTTTAAATCTGTAACTAGAGTTTTTCGATGTTTGTATGAAACATATTTTAAACTATTTCGAATTTGATGAACAATGCATAATTGATGTTCTGTTTTAGGATAAACTGCTTGTATTGCTTCTGACATGCCTGTTAAATTATCACTACAAGCAATCAAAATATCATTTAAGCCTCGATTTTTCATTTCTGTGAAATTAGCTAATCAAAATTTAGCACCTTCATTTTCACTAATTCATAAGCCTAAAACATCTTTTTTACCTTCTAAATCAACTCCTAATGCTATATAAACTGATTTATTAATAATCCGTTTATCTTGTCGAACTTTAACTACTATACAATCAAAATAAACAATCGGATAAACGCTTTCTAATGGTCGATTTTGTCATTCTTTGACATCATCAATAACATCATCAGTAATTTGACTAATAACACTTTCACTAATATCAGCACCATGATATAACTCTTGTAACTGCATTCTAATGTCAGATAGAGTCATACCTTTTGCATATAGTGAAAGCACTTGTTGATCAAAACCATCAAATCTTCGCTGTCTTTTTGCAACTATTACAGGAGTAAAATCACTATTGCGATCTCTTGGTACATCAATCTCAATTTTACCTTGTTGAGTTATTAATTTTTTTGAACTTGTACCATTACGAGCATTTTCAGTATTACTATGTTGATTTTTTTCATATCCTAAATAATTTTGCATTTCAGAATTCAACATTTTTTCAACTAAACGTTTTGTTAATTCTTTATATAAACCCCCTTCTTTAAAAACTGTTGTTAAATCTTCAGTATTTTCTAATAATAAATCTACTGCTTTTGATATTGGATCATTATTATTAATATTTTGTTTTTTAGCCATCTGTAACTCACTCTTTCTAGTCATTTAATTATATTTACTAGAATTAATTAAACATAGTTATTTTTGTAAGTTACACAGATTACTAAACATTGCCTTACTTGACCATAATAAGCACTTGTACCAATCATTGCACAAATAGGACTTATACCAGTTCTAATTAATTTAGTTAAAGTATAATTATTTGTTTCCATTTTTTTCTCCTTGTATTTCTAATTGTAATAATTTTTCTAAAACATAATTATTTTTATCAAATTCTCTAATAAGTCATTTTTTTGTTTCTTTTCTATTATTAGTACAAAGAATTAATCTTTCTATCATATTAATTAATTCTTTTTTATCTGCTCTATCAAAAATTACTTTTAAAATTTCATCTAACATAATTTATTCTCCTTTATTTGTTTTTATCAGTTCTCTTATAACATCTAATAAGGAATCTACTACATAAGAATTTAATTCAAATTCATAATTTCTAATTTTAATTTTTTCCTTTTGCATTTGTTTATTCTCCTTTAATTTCTAATTTTTTAACTGTTACTTTAATTCAACCTTGATAAACATCATTATCACCAACTATTAATGCAACATTACTTTCGGGGTCAGAAACAATTATGTGTTTTGATTTAACATTTGGATATTGTCTTAAAATAATTGCTCTAATATCATTACTTGTATGAATTGCTTTTGGAAATGGTGATAATATTTCAATTTCATCTTTATTTTCAAACAAAGTAGGTAATATTATCATTAATGAAGTTCTCCATTTTCTATAAACTCAATTAATTTATAATAAGCAGTAAGTTTACCTGCTTCTTTTAATGAATCACATAAACAAATACTAATTTGCTTATTCAATCAGATAATTAATTTTTCATTATATTTATTAATTACTTTTTGTTTAAACTCTTCTCTTAATTTTTCTATATTATATAAATGTTCTTCAGTTATTTCTTTATTACGTTTTTTATTATATTCATTAATAATTTCTTGGTCTTTATTCACTATCTATTTCTCCTTATTTTTATTTAAATTATTAACTATTATTTCTAAACATGTCATACATCAATTTTTACTTAATCAGATTCTTTTATTACATTTTTTACATTTATTCATTATTAAATTCACCATTAATTATTTTTTGCAATAAAATATCAAGTATCAAATCTATTTCTGTACCGTTATAGAATTTTTGTTGTTTTTTAATATAATTAATTAATTTTTCTTTATTCATTATTTAGTCCTTTCATTAAATTTTTATGTTTTTCAATGATTTCATTATGTTTTTTTAGTTCTTCTTTATAACTATCACTTTCAATAATTTTTAAAGTTTCTTTTATTTTTTTCATGTATCATTCATCAAAATTCATTATTTATTCCTTTCATTTTTTAAATCATTTAACATTAATTGAACAAAATGCACGATTTTTAGGAATATTTAAAGTATTAAAGATTTGACCAGTTACTATAATTTCATCATTTTTGTTTAATAAAATACATCGTTTATAAAATTTTGGGTTATTAAAAATTAAAGTAACATAGTTTAATCCATTTCATTGACCACGAACAGTATAATATAATTGTTTATTACCTTTTTCATGATATTTTACTTCAATAGTATTACTAAGTTTTACTGTTAATTTAACGTAATTTTCTTTATTTTTCATTTTTATAATTCCTTAAATAATATTGAATATGTTTATAAGCATCTTGTTCATGTTTTGTAAATTTTATATTTCCTTTATAATCTTCTATTTTATTTTTGTTTTTTGGTTCATTTTCATGATAATCTCAGTTCATAACATCTTGTACTAATATCATTAAAGCACCAATAACTTTTGGTGTTGCTAATGGATTAGTTAATAACTGTTTTGAACTTAAAAAGAAATTTTCTACAATAACTAATATTTTTTTATTTTTAAATTGTTTTTTAATTAATTTAAAATATTCTTTATATATATTTTTACTTTCTAAAACTGTTTTTGCTTTAAATGTTTCATTAAAAATAATATTATTAGTTTCATTTGAGTATATAACAATTCCATTATTACCAATACCAGCAGGGTCAATACCAATGATTAATTCGTATTGCATTTATTAATCATCTCTACATCAATCACAAACATATCCATATGATTTTGTATAATCTAAATGTTTTTCAATATTATAATTATCTTCATATTTTTTAGTATTATGTTGTTCTGCTTCTAATTCTGTTTTAAAGTGATAAAGCATATTGATTTTGTTATCTTCATATAATTCATTACATTCAACACATCTTTTTCTTCTTTTTTTAGTTTTATTCATAATCAAAATATCCTTTTCAATTATTTTTGCTGTTTGTTTAAGGTATTTAGGTAGTTTGTGATAACAACTGTCACATATTAAATAAGGTATTGGTCAATTTTTATATTTAATAGTTTTAGTAGAATTATTAATACAATCTTTTCAAACTTTATTTTTACAAATTCTTAATTCACATTTTTTATTTTCATTAATATTCATAACTTTATTTATTTCTTTAATTTTTACTTACAGTAATTAATAAAATTATTAATCCAATTAAAGTTGAAATTAAAGTAATAATTATTTTTATTTTTAATCACTTTTTTTGATGTTCTTTTGCTATTTTGATTTTTTGTTCTATTAATTCTTTCTTTTCTTTTTCTTCCATTTTTACTTTCTTTTCTAATATATTCTGTTGCTTGTAGCATAAAGAATATATATTTTTATTTTTATATTATTAATACTATTAGTTTTATTCATTCCAGAAATTCTGGGCTCAAAAATAAATTGTGAAATTTTAAAAAGAAATCGAGGCATTCGATTCAATATTTATTTAATTTGTGTTAAACAAATTAATATTTTAATTGAACCTGCACCGCTCAATTTTTTTTACAAGTTTGAAATTTATTTTTTCGCCCAAAAAAATTTTCAAAAAAAATAAAACCAACGCTTGCTCACTGGGAAGTGGCAAGGTTGGTTAAATAAAGAATAGAATTAATATAGTAGGTTCCCTAGTAGGTCTATATATACTAGTTTCCAATTCGCTCCCACCCCAAGAATTACCATTACTGGTTAGTATATTTTATTAGGTATCACTCCACTTTTTATTTATCCATGCAAGTCCACATGTTCTAGCCACTATTTTTAACAACTGTGTTGTGGTTCACTGTTTTAATTCTCTAACACGTGTTGATAATAGTGTTAAAGAGGGTTATTAATTATTAACTTTCTCCTACTTGGTCACTGCGTGTAGTAGATATTTAAAGGGTGTTAATAATAAAAATTTTAAAATTTTACAATTACAAAAAAAGACAAGATTATTTCTTGTCTTTTTCCTTTGAGAATAATTTTTATTTTATCTTTTAAATGTATATTTTTTAAAATACGTCGAATATAAATTTAAGGGTAAAAGAGAATTTAATTTATCTATCATCATTTTTAAATGGTAATGTTGGAAAGAATTTATTTATCTAGTAATTTATCTTCCTATGTTTTTGGGAACCTCCCCATTTCATACATCAATTTTTACTTAATCATATTCTTTTGTTACATTTTTTACATTTATTCATTATTAAATTCACCATTAATTATTTTTTGTAACCTGAATTGTAAATATAAATGGGACAGTTTTTTAAAATAATTGTATTAAATCTATTGGTCTTTTATAAGATAGTGATTTTCTGGGTGTAGAATTAATTTGAAATGCTATAGTATTTAAATCTTTTTGTTTATATGAAGATAGATCTGTAGATTTTGGTAAATATCTTCTTAAAATACCATTATTATTTTCATTTAAACCTCTTTGACAAGGTTTACCAGGATCTGCAAAATAAATCTTAACATTACAATTTTTTTCGATTAATTTTCATTTACTAAATTCTTTACCACGATCAAAAGTAATAGTTTTAACTGTTCCTTTTTGTAACTTTGAAATAAATTTTATTATACTTTTTGTAATATTTTCTGATTTATTATTTTTAGTTGCTAAAGGAATTGTGGTTTTTGATCATATATCAGCTAAAGTAATAATAGAACTTTTATGATCTTTACCAATGATAGTATCACCTTCTAAATGACCAAATTCTTCTTTTAATTATGTAGAAAAGTATGGATGACCAAAAATTATTCATCAATTTACACTTAAAATATTATTTTTAATTAAAAATTTGTTAAAAATAACATTATTTAGTGTAAAAATTCTCTAAAAATAACACTTTATCATGTATCATTACTTTTCTACAAAATTAAAGAATTCTTCTATATTTTTAATATTAGGAATGATTAAATTTCTTTCATGAATAGACTTACAATTATTAATTCTGCCCCTAGTTTCTTTTTGTTTGTGAGGTTTATTTTTTCCTTTTCTCAATAAGTTATTTTCATCAAAACCCATTCGATTTGTTTTAAACATGTTATATAAAGTTTTTGTTGAAATACTTTTTATTTTATTTTCCTTTAAAAAATTAGCAATTATATCAAGAGCATAATTTTTAGTAATTAACAAATGATTAATAGTATTAATTTCTATTAAAGTTAAAATTATTAATTTTCTACCTGCATTTTGTTTATTTTTTTGAATTTTATTCAATATTTCTAATGGCAATAAGTTTTGATTTAATAATCTACAAACTCTATGTACAGTTGATTTACTATAATCAATGGCTTTTGCTATTTTACGAATCGAAAATCCATAACTTTTATATTCTTTTATTGCTATTATTGATTCAATAGTCAGATACTTATACATTGTGCTAATTCCTTTCTTTTCTTAATTATAGAATTAACACAATTTAATTTTTATATAAGTGTCCTTTTTAATTTTACAATTCAGGTTATTCATTATTTAGTCCTTTCATTAAATTTTTATGTTTTTCAATGATTTCATTATGTTTTTTTAGTTCTTCTTTATAACTATCACTTTCAATAATTTTTAAAGTTTCTTTTATTTTTTTCATGTATCATTCATCAAAATTCATTATTTATTCCTTTCATTTTTTAAATCATTTAACATTAATTGAACAAAATGCACGATTTTTAGGAATATTTAAAGTATTAAAGATTTGACCAGTTACTATAATTTCATCATTTTTGTTTAATAAAATACATCGTTTGTAAAATTTTGGATTATTAAAAATTAAAGTAACATAGTTTAATCCATTTCATTGACCACGAACAGTATAATATAATTGTTTATTACCTTTCTCATGATATTTTGCTTTAATAGTGTTACTAAGTTTTACTGTTAATTTAATGTAATTTTCTTTATTTTTCATTTTTATAATTCCTTAAATAACATTGAATATGTTTATAAGCGTCTTGTTCATGTTTTGTAAATTTTATATTTCCTTTATAATTTTCTATTTTATTTTTGTTTTTTGGTTCATTTTCATGATAATCT
This sequence comes from Spiroplasma endosymbiont of Amphimallon solstitiale, assembly GCF_964030965.1. GTDB lineage: Bacteria > Bacillota_I > Bacilli_A > Mycoplasmatales > VBWQ01 > Spiroplasma_E. Next base: position 850,449 of record NZ_OZ034999.1, on the reverse strand, counting down.
CAGTTCATAACATCTTGTACTAATACCATTAAAGCACCAATAACTTTTGGTGTTGCTAATGGGCAATGTTTAGTAATCTGTGTAACTTACAAAAATAACTATGTTTAATTAATTCTAGTAAATATAATTAAATGACTAGAAAGAGTGAGTTACAGATGGCTAAAAAACAAAATATTAATAATAATGATCCAATATCAAAAGCAGTAGATTTATTATTAGAAAATACTGGAGATTTAACAACAGTTTTTAAAGAAGGGGGTTTATATAAAGAATTAACAAAACGTTTAGTTGAAAAAATGTTGAATTCTGAAATGCAAAATTATTTAGGATATGAAAAAAATCAACATAGTAATACTGAAAATGCTCGTAATGGTACAAGTTCAAAAAAATTAATAACTCAACAAGGTAAAATTGAGATTGATGTACCAAGAGATCGCAATAGTGATTTTACTCCTGTAATAGTTGCAAAAAGACAGCGAAGATTTGATGGTTTTGATCAACAAGTGCTTTCACTATATGCAAAAGGTATGACTCTATCTGACATTAGAATGCAGTTACAAGAGTTATATCATGGTGCTGATATTAGTGAAAGTGTTATTAGTCAAATTACTGATGATGTTATTGATGATGTCAAAACATGACAAAATCGACCATTAGAAAGCGTTTATCCGATTGTTTATTTTGATTGTATAGTAGTTAAAGTTCGACAAGATAAACGGATTATTAATAAATCAGTTTATATAGCATTAAGAGTTGATTTAGAAGGTAAAAAAGATGTTTTAGGCTTATGAATTAGTGAAAATGAAGGTGCTAAATTTTGATTAGCTAATTTCACAGAAATGAAAAATCGAGGCTTAAATGATATTTTGATTGCTTGTAGTGATAATTTAACAGGCATGTCAGAAGCAATACAAGCAGTTTATCCTAAAACAGAACATCAATTATGCATTGTTCATCAAATTCGAAATAGTTTAAAATATGTTTCATACAAACATCGAAAAACTCTAGTTACAGATTTAAAACCAATTTATAGTGCATGTAGTGAAGAACAAGCAATGCAAGCTTTAGAATCATTTGAAAGTAAATGAAATAAACAATATCCCCAAATTGCTAAATCTTGATATAAAAATTGAGAAAATTTGATGATTTTTATTAGTTATCCTGCAGAAATCAAACGAGTAATTTATACAACAAATGCTATTGAATCTGTTAATAGTCAATTACGAAAAGTTATTAGAAACAAAAAAGCTTTTCCTAATGATATGTCAGTTTTTAAAATATTTTATTTAGCAATTGAAAATATAACAAAAAAATGAACATTGCCTATTCAAAATTGAAATACAGCAATTGCTCATTTTATGATAAAATTTGAAGACAGAATTAATCTGAACTAGTACTTTGTAAAACAAAGATACACAGATTTCTAAAAAGCCTCGTTTATTACCTTTTTCATGATATTTTACTTCAATAGTATTACTAAGTTTTACTGTTAATTTAACGTAATTTTCTTTATTTTTCATTTTTATAATTCCTTAAATAATATTGAATATGTTTATAAGCATCTTGTTCATGTTTTGTAAATTTTATATTTCCTTTATAATCTTCTATTTTATTTTTGTTTTTTGGTTCATTTTTATGATAATCTCAGTTCATAACATCTTGTACTAATACCATTAAAGCACCAATAACTTTTGGTGTTGCTAATGGATTAGTTAATAACTGTTTTGAACTTAAAAAGAAATTTTCAACAATAACTAATATTTTTTTATTGGGAAATTGCTTTTTAATCAATGAAAAATATTTTTTATATATATTTTTACTTTCTAAAACTGTTTTTGCTTTAAATTTTTCATTAAAAATAATATTATTAGTTTCATTTGAGTATATAACAATTCCATTATTACCAATACCAGCAGGGTCAATACCAATGATTAATTCGTATTGCATTTATTAATCATCTCTACATTAATCACAAACATATCCATATGATTTTGTATAATCTAAATGTTTTTCAATATCATAATTATCTTCATATTTTTTAGTATTATGTTGTTCTGCTTCTAATTCTGTTTTAAAGTGATAAAGCATATTGATTTTGTTATCTTCATATAATTCATCACATTCTACACATCTTTTTCTTCTCTTTTTAGTTTTATTCATAATCAAAATATCCTTTTCAATTATTTTTGCTGTTTTTTTAAGGTATTTAGGTAATCTGTCGTAACAACTATCACATATTAAATAAGGTATTGATCAATTTTTATATTTAATAGTTTTAGTAGAATTATTAATACAATCTCATCAAATTTTATTTATACAAATTCTTAATTCACATTTTTTATTTTCATTAATATTCATTTTTATATTATTCATAATTTATTTATATTTTTTTCTAGTTATTAATATTCAAAAACATTTATTACAAGTTCTATTTGCAAATGATGAATTTTTATAACATATATCACAAGAACTAATCTTTCTATAATTTCTACTATATTCCATATTTTTTTATTCCTTTCATTAATATTTAGAAGCAATAATTATTAATGTTTATTAATGTTAAAATCATAATAATTATTGTAATTGTTAAAAATATAATTCTACTTTTTCATTCTTTTTTATCTAATTCTTTTTTTACTTTTATTAATTCAATTTCTTCTTTTAATAATTCATTTTGTAATTCATTATTTTCTTTTTCTTCCATTTTTACTTTCTTTTCTAATATATTCTGTTGCTTTTAGCATAAAGAATATATATTTTTATTTTTAGATTATTAATACTATTAATTATATTTTTTAAGAAAAATGGGCTCAAAAATAAATTATAAAATTTTAAAAAACATTAAGGCATTCGATTCAATATTTATTTAATTTATGTTTAGTAAATTAATATTTTAATTGAACCGGCCTCGCTTAATTTTTTTTACAAGTTTTAAATTTATTTTCTCGCCCAAAAAATTTTTTCAAAAAAAATAAAAAATAAAACCAACACTTACTCACTTGGTGGTAAGGTTGGTTAAATAAAGAATAGAATAAAATAACTAATTGATTTATGGATTTATAATATTCTTATATAAGAATATAGTAGGTTCCCTAGCAGGTCTATATATACTAGTTTCCAATTCGCTCCCACCCCAAGAATTACCATTACTGGTTAGTATATTTTATTAGGTATCACTCCACTTTTTATTTATCCATGCAAGTCCACATGTTTTGGCCACTATTTTTAACAACTGTGTTGTGGTTCACTGTTTTAATTCCCTAACACGTGTTGATAATAGTGTTAAAGAAGATTATTAATTATTAACTTTCTCCTACTTGGTCACTGCGTGTAGTAGATATTTAAAGCGGGTGTTAATAATAAAAATTTTAAAATTTTACAATTACAAAAAAAGACAAGATTATTTCTTGTCTTTTTCCTTGTTGATAATTTTAATTTAACTTATAAAATGTATATTTTATTTTTTTAAATACGTCGAATATAAAATATAAATTTAATGTTTTAAGAAAAGAGAATAATTTTGTCTAATTTTAATGATTTTTAAAATAATTCATTTAGAAATAAGTTAATTATGTAGTAATTTAATTTCCTACTTTTTTGGCAACCTCCCATAATATTTTACCTGTTTTAAAAAGTTTTTCATACTGACATTTTAAACAACTATTTTGCTGTGATTCATGTTCATGGATATTTTTTTTAATTATGTAGAAAAGTATGGATGACCAAAAATTATTCATCAATTTACACTTAAAATATTATTTTTAATTAAAAATTTGTTAAAAGTAACATTATTTAGTGTAAAAATTCTCTAAAAATAACACTTTATCATGTATAATTACTTTTCTACAAAATTAAAGGATATTTTTGCCAAACATAAAATTACCTACTTTCCTCAATTCTTTTACTTAAATTTATTATACCAAATAATAAAAAAGGAGAAATAATTCTCCTTTTTAACTAGTAAAATGTTATAAAACCGTTGGTAAATAATGTAAGAAAAAACTATTTTCTAATTCTCATCCTCAATCACGTTGATTCTGAGGTGTTAAAATTCATCTAGCAAAACTTTCGGCAAAAAATTCATCATCAAGATTTATATTATATTTACCATTAAATCAGGCACTACGACCATAATTACTATTAACTGTTATTAAACCAAATAATAATTTTTGCTTAATATTAGTTAATTTTGCTTGTTGACCTAAATAATCAATTAAATATCAAGTACGATCATAAATTTGTTTGTTATCATTGTTAACAATTAGTTTATGAGAAACTGATGTCATATTAGTATTAACATCACTATAACTGCTATCTGGTCACTTTCAATTAGCATTAAATGAATTTCTTTCATCAGCACTTAAACCAATAAAATTACTTAAAGCATGACCATATTCGTGAGTTGTAACACTAATTATTTGATCTGAAGATCAAAATCCCTCTTGAAATTGTTGATCAATTAAATTAATATTTGCAAATTCAGGACCATAACCCATACGTTGATTATCAGCTTCTGAATTAAAAGCAGTTCATGCTACTGTGCTATCACTTACAGCAACTGGTGCTACTTTTTGAATTAGTTTAATAACAGTGTTTTTATGAAAAACTTTAGCAAAAATATTATAAAAACGTAATTGTTGTTGCTCTGCTAATTGTAATTGTTCATTATTTAAACCAGCTTTTTTATACATTTCAACTCAATTAACATCAATGGTTTTACCACCAATTTTAGTATGAGTTAAATCATATTGTAAACTATCATAATTACTTCAAATTACATCACTTTTATTATTATCATACAAGTTATTAAATTCATCAATACTTTCTTTACTTGCCATTTGATGGATTTTATATTCATATTTTTTTACCATCTTTGCATCTTCTGGTGAAAGTTTTCATTTTAATAAACTAGCATTAGCATCATGCTTATTTAAATAGACATAATGATCACTGTCTGGAGAAAACGTTAACATTAAACCATTAACTGTTACAAGATTTAATGCTGTAATCATAGTTACTAATTTAATACCTTTTTTCATAATTAACCTCCCCTTCATATCATAATTATAATTATGATTTTACATTGTAGCACTTAAATAAAAATACTGCACTAACTATTCTCATTTATTTTTAATTTTTTTATTAGTAAAAATTTCAACTTCAAAAACAGCAAATTCTTTGCGAACCTTTATAACTTTAAATGAAAAATTTCGAAATTTTAAAAGTGGACTATTTTTCCTTACTTTCTTTACTTTTGTTTTGAACATATATCATTCTTGGACAGTTTGTTTATTATAATTTGGAGGTTTTCTTTTTAAATAACGTTTAAATAATACTTCAAGTTTTGAAGAACCATCAACACGAAACTTATGTGTTCCTATTTCTTGTATCAATCCAATTTCATCAGTTTCATCATAAATTTCACCAACTAATTCTTCAAGAATATCTTCAAGTGTAATAATACCATTAAAATCTTTTTTATCTTTATTATTGCAGACAATAGCCATATGCATTCTTTCGGTTTGTAAAATTTCCAATGCTTCATTTAACTTAGTACGCTTAGAAATAAAAATTGCTGGTAACATTAATTGTAATAAATCTGGATTTTCATTTTCTAACATATTAATAATAAATTCTTTAATATTTAAAATACCAATTACATTTTGATTAACATGATCTAAAACAGGAATTCTACTATATTTTTCTTCTAAATATAGATGTTTAATAACTTTAGGTGGCGTATCATCATAAATATATTTAATTTTACTTTTGGGATGCATAGCTTGAAAAACTGATTTTTCATCAAATTTAATTGCAGATTCAATTAAATCACGTTCTGCTTTTTCAAGAACTCCTTCTCTTTCAATTATTGAAATCAATTCAATAAGTTCTTGTTCAGAACTTGTTGGTTTTTTACTTTTAAATTGAAATAAAGTAACAATAAAAGTTATTGGATAAAAAATAATATTAAGAATATACAAAATATATGCATAATTTAAAGCTATTGTCTCAGGATGTAATTTTGCAACACTTTTAGGTATAATTTCACCAATAATTAAAACAACAATTGCTGAAACTAAAGTTGATATTAAAGGACCATAAGTAGGAGAAACATGAAAAGAATCAATAAATAATATGGTACTTAAAGTACCAATTCCAACATTAATTACTGTGTTACCAAGTAAAATTGTTGTTAAAGTTACATTATAATTTTTAACTAACTTAAATACAATATTAGCACGACGACTTTTCTTACTACGTAATTTACCAATAGATTTAATCCTTATAACATTTAAAGAAGTTAATGATGTTTCAGCAGATGAATAAAAACCACTTAAAAATAATAAAACTAGCAATATTATTAAATAAATATACCAATTACTGTCCATATAGAAAAAAACTACTCCTTTTGATTTTTATATTGTTATTAAGATTATAACATAGTATACTTAGTACGTTATATTTAATTATTAATTTATTACTCATATAACTTTATGATATTATATTGAAGGTGATGAAAATAAATGCGTAAAAAATTTGGACTAATAGCAGCCTTAATAATAGGCACAACAACTAGTTTACAAGTTAGTGCTTGTACAGATGATTCAAAATATCAAGAATTTATTAGTGATGTTAATAGTGGGCATGCTTTTTTTGGCATCCTTGGTGCTGCTGATAATCCACTTTCTAAGCAAATTATTGACGGTTTACACACAATGCAAATCAAAAATAATAATGTACCAAGTAAATGAGATAACTGATTAACAGAAAAGAAAACTGAAATAAACAGTGTTACTACTAATGGAACTATTGATATTAAAATTTATGAAAAATCTCCTTATGCCAACCCTAGTAGTGATATTGTTAACCAATTTTGAAATGATAAAAAAATTAGTTGACAACAACAAATTTATCATTGACTACTTGACCATAAAATTTCTGATAATAGTTCAGCACCTGTTGCTGATTCAGGTGTCAAGGAAATTCAAAATCCTGTTGATAAAGAAAGAGCATTTAAAGCTTTACCAATTGTTTTTATTGTTAATAAAGGTAAACTAATAACTGTTGGTCAAGAATGAGGAACTATTGATGGTCCAAATCAGTTTTTTGATCAACTAACAGCTTTAATCACAAGTAATCTATTAAAAACTGCTGCTAAAAAAACTATATAATTTTTAAAAGAAGATAATTATATATCTTCTTTTACTTTTTCATCTCTTTATTTCTTAATATTTATTATTCCATTTTTTATAAATTTATATAACTAAAATACGTGTTTATTTTTTATTGTATTTTATTTATAAGGTGCTAAAATTTTAGTAGATAAGCAGATTTAGTAAAAATAACAATAATTCTAAACATTTCTAACTCATTACTTTAAAAAAAGTAATGAGTTTTATAGTTAAAAAGAGGTATCTAAAATGAATGATTTACTTATTAATAATACCAGTGAATTGGTAACTTTTAATACTAACAGTACAGATCCTACTAATATAAAAAATATTACTTGAAAAAATTCTATTCAAGAACACAAAAATAAAGTTGAACAAACATATCAAATTTTTTTAAAATCACAAGAATGAGGAAAAAAGTTAAGACAACAAATAACAACGCCATTAACAACAACTAAAATTAAAAATAGACATAAAAAAAGAAGCACAAATATATTGGTATCAACACTAACAACAGAACAAATACAAAGATTATCAACAAAACAAATAAAATGATTAACAAGTTGACAAATTAAATCATTTACAGCAGAACAAATACAAAGTTTTACAAGTGAACAAATACAAGCATTCACCAAAGAACAAATACAAGTACTAACAGAAAATCAAATACAAGCACTCACAAACGAACAAATTCTATGATTTACTAAAAGACTTACTGCATAACTAGTTAACTTTTCATTTTTTTGTTATTTTTAAAATAAAAGTTGAATAGTTAAGGATAAATTTTATGACATATTTTGAATTAAAAGATAAATCGGATCAATATTTTCGTAAAATAGTTGGTATTAATAAACTAGTTTTTAATGAAATTTTAAATATTTTATTAGATCATCAAAAGCTAAAAATTACCATTGGTGGAAGACCATATAAAATGTCAATAGAAGATAGACTAGTAATGACTTTAAGATATTTATATGAAAATCGTACATATCATAGTATTGGCGCTGAGTATAATATGGTTGATACTACTGCTTTACGAAATATTCGTTCAATTGAAGACATTTTAATAAAAAATAATAACTTTAATAATTTAACAAATAAAAATATTTTTTTTAAAAAGAAGAATTAAAAAATAAAATTTTGATAATTGATGTAACAGAAGTAGAAACAGAACGACCAAAATATAACCAAAAAGATTGATTTTCTGGTAAAAAATGAATGCATACTGTTAAGTTTCAAACCATAATTAATGCACATACTAATGAAATTTTAAATATTTTTCCTGATATTGGTAAAAATCATGATTTTAAAACTCCTGAATTGTAAATATAAATGGGACAGTTTTTTAAAATAATTGTATTAAATCTATTGGTCTTTTATAAGATAGTGATTTTCTGGGTGTAGAATTAATTTGAAATGCTATAGTATTTAAATCTTTTTGTTTATATGAAGATAGATCTGTAGATTTTGGTAAATATCTTCTTAAAATACCATTATTATTTTCATTTAAACCTCTTTGACAAGGTTTACCAGGATCTGCAAAATAAATCTTAACATTACAATTTTTTTCGATTAATTTTCATTTACTAAATTCTTTACCACGATCAAAAGTAATAGTTTTAACTGTTCCTTTTTGTAACTTTGAAATAAATTTTATTATACTTTTTGTAACCTGAATTGTAAAATTAAAAAGGACACTTATATAAAAATTAAATTGTGTTAATTCTATAATTAAAAAAAGAAAGGAATTAGCACAATGTATAAGTATCTGACTATTGAATCAATAATAGCAATAAAAGAATATAAAAGTTATGGATTTTCGATTCGTAAAATAGCAAAAGCCATTGATTATAGTAAATCAACTGTACATAGAGTTTGTAGATTATTAAATCAAAACTTATTACCATTAGAAATATTGAATAAAATTCAAAAAAATAAACAAAATGCAGGTAGAAAATTAATAATTTTAACTTTAATAGAAATTAATACTATTAATCATTTGTTAATTACTAAAAATTATGCTCTTGATATAATTGCTAATTTTTTAAAGGAAAATAAAATAAAAAGTATTTCAACAAAAACTTTATATAACATGTTTAAAACAAATCGAATGGGTTTTGATGAAAATAACTTATTGAGAAAAGGAAAAAATAAACCTCACAAACAAAAAGAAACTAGGGGCAGAATTAATAATTGTAAGTCTATTCATGAAAGAAATTTAATCATTCCTAATATTAAAAATATAGAAGAATTTGGTCATTTAGAGGGTGATACTATCATTGGTAAAGATCATAAAAGTTCTATTATTACTTTAGCTGATATATGATCAAAAACCACAATTCCTTTAGCAACTAAAAATAATAAATCAGAAAATATTACAAAAAGTATAATAAAATTTATTTCAAAGTTACAAAAAGGAACAGTTAAAACTATTACTTTTGATCGTGGTAAAGAATTTAGTAAATGAAAATTAATCGAAAAAAATTGTAATGTTAAGATTTATTTTGCAGATCCTGGTAAACCTTGTCAAAGAGGTTTAAATGAAAATAATAATGGTATTTTAAGAAGATATTTACCAAAATCTACAGATCTATCTTCATATAAACAAAAAGATTTAAATACTATAGCATTTCAAATTAATTCTACACCCAGAAAATCACTATCTTATAAAAGACCAATAGATTTAATACAGAGGCTTTTTAGAAATCTGTGTATCTTTGTTTTACAAAGTACTAGTTCAGATTAATTCTGTCTTCAAATTTTATCATAAAATGAGCAATTGCTGTATTTCAATTTTGAATAGGCAATGTTCATTTTTTTGTTATATTTTCAATTGCTAAATAAAATATTTTAAAAACTGACATATCATTAGGAAAAGCTTTTTTGTTTCTAATAACTTTTCGTAATTGACTATTAACAGATTCAATAGCATTTGTTGTATAAATTACTCTTTTGATTTCTGCAGGATAACTAATAAAAATCATCAAATTTTCTCAATTTTTATATCAAGATTTAGCAATTTGGGGATATTGTTTATTTCATTTACTTTCAAATGATTCTAAAGCTTGCATTGCTTGTTCTTCACTACATGCACTATAAATTGGTTTTAAATCTGTAACTAGAGTTTTTCGATGTTTGTATGAAACATATTTTAAACTATTTCGAATTTGATGAACAATGCATAATTGATGTTCTGTTTTAGGATAAACTGCTTGTATTGCTTCTGACATGCCTGTTAAATTATCACTACAAGCAATCAAAATATCATTTAAGCCTCGATTTTTCATTTCTGTGAAATTAGCTAATCAAAATTTAGCACCTTCATTTTCACTAATTCATAAGCCTAAAACATCTTTTTTACCTTCTAAATCAACTCCTAATGCTATATAAACTGATTTATTAATAATCCGTTTATCTTGTCGAACTTTAACTACTATACAATCAAAATAAACAATCGGATAAACGCTTTCTAATGGTCGATTTTGTCATGCTTTGACATCATCAATAACATCATCAGTAATTTGACTAATAACACTTTCACTAATATCAGCACCATGATATAACTCTTGTAACTGCATTCTAATGTCAGATAGAGTCATACCTTTTGCATATAGTGAAAGCACTTGTTGATCAAAACCATCAAATCTTCGCTGTCTTTTTGCAACTATTACAGGAGTAAAATCACTATTGCGATCTCTTGGTACATCAATCTCAATTTTACCTTGTTGAGTTATTAATTTTTTTGAACTTGTACCATTACGAGCATTTTCAGTATTACTATGTTGATTTTTTTCATATCCTAAATAATTTTGCATTTCAGAATTCAACATTTTTTCAACTAAACGTTTTGTTAATTCTTTATATAAACCCCCTTCTTTAAAAACTGTTGTTAAATCTTCAGTATTTTCTAATAATAAATCTACTGCTTTTGATATTGGATCATTATTATTAATATTTTGTTTTTTAGCCATCTGTAACTCACTCTTTCTAGTCATTTAATTATATTTACTAGAATTAATTAAACATAGTTATTTTTGTAAGTTACACAGATTACTAAACATTGCCTTAATACAATTATTTTAAAAAACTGTCCCATTTATATTTACAATTCAGGTAATATTTTCTGATTTATTATTTTTAGTTGCTAAAGGAATTGTGGTTTTTGATCATATATCAGCTAAAGTAATAATAGAACTTTTATGATCTTTACCAATGATAGTATCACCCTCTAAATGACCAAATTCTTCTATATTTTTAATATTAGGAATGATTAAATTTCTTTCATGAATAGACTTACAATTATTAATTCTGCCCCTAGTTTCTTTTTGTTTGTGAGGTTTATTTTTTCCTTTTCTCAATAAGTTATTTTCATCAAAACCCATTCGATTTGTTTTAAACATGTTATATAAAGTTTTTGTTGAAATACTTTTTATTTTATTTTCCTTTAAAAAATTAGCAATTATATCAAGAGCATAATTTTTAGTAATTAACAAATGATTAATAGTATTAATTTCTATTAAAGTTAAAATTATTAATTTTCTACCTGCATTTTGTTTATTTTTTTGAATTTTATTCAATATTTCTAATGGTAATAAGTTTTGATTTAATAATCTACAAACTCTATGTACAGTTGATTTACTATAATCAATGGCTTTTGCTATTTTACGAATCGAAAATCCATAACTTTTATATTCTTTTATTGCTATTATTGATTCAATAGTCAGATACTTATACATTGTGCTAATTCCTTTCTTTTTTTAATTATAGAATTAACACAATTTAATTTTTATATAAGTGTCCTTTTTAATTTTACAATTCAGGTTATTGGTTATAAATTTAGAAAAGGCAGAAAACGAATATTTTTAAGATTTAATTTAATTGCAGGATTTTATAATTTATCATTAAAACTTAAAAACGTTATGCAGTAAGTCTAAAGTACAAATACAAGCACTCACAACAAAACAAATACAAAGTTTTACAAGTGAACAAATACAAGCATTCACCAAAGAACAAATACAAGCATTTACCAAAGAACAAATACAAGTACTAACACCAATTCAAATTCCATGATTTACTAAAGTACAAATACAAGCATTTACAGCAGAACAAATTCAAAGTTTTACACTTCAACAAATTCAAGCATTTACCAAACAACAAATACAAAATTTTACAAGTGAACAAATACAAACACTCACAAACCAACAAATTAAAGCACTCACCAAAGAACAAATACAAGCATTAATGCCACATCAAATTGAACAATTTACATTTTGACAAATCTCTGCTTTTACAACAGAACAAATACAAGTACTAACAGAAAATCAAATACAAGCACTCACAAACGAACAAATTTCATGATTTACTAAAGTACAAATACAAGCATTTACCAAAGAACAAATACAAACATTTACCAAAGAACAAATTGAACGCTTTACAGAAGAACAAAAAGAAGTATTTTGACCAAAACAAGTAATCGCAAAAATTAACACCATGGATTCGCAAAATCAATCAACAACAACTGAATTTAAGCCAAATTTACCAAAAATGTAAAAAAAGATTGTAACTTAAAAGTTACAATCTTTTTAAAAATCAATTTAAAACAACTTATATTGAAATAAAATTAAATTTTTGACTACTATTAGTAGTAAAATCTCGTTCAGAATTTTCATTTATTTCTTGAATATTAAAAAAAACTATCATAACTAATACTATGTTTTAATATTAAAGTTCAGTATTACCAAAAGTATTATATGTTCTAGTAAATCCAATAACAACTACTTCTTGTAATGAATCAACTTCATTTTGCGTTATTTTTTTATATAAACCATTCTTTCATTTTTTAATAATATCACTAAAAAATAAGCAAGTAAACTATTACTAAAATGATATAACTAACATAGTATCTTTACTAACTTTTTTTAATTTATCTATTTTACTTAAACTATTATTTAAAATAGTTTCTAAACAAAATTCAATCTTTAAAAAAGAAAAACTATAAAAAAGAATTAATTAATTCACTACTAATAAAAGTAGTGGGTCTCATAATAAAGTCATTTCATCCATTTATAAATTCAAATTTGGTAGTATTTTTTCAATAATTAGTTATTGCCACAATTGGTGACATAATTATTGAAACTGTTCATGATAAACTAATTAAACTAAATGGTTTTATTCATGATTTTCAAATAGGAGTAGTGGTAGTTTTAATATTATTGTTATTATCAGTTAATAATGGTAATTATGAATCTGTTAATGATTTTGCCATAATTAAATCATCCTTTTTATTTTCATTTTAACTATCTAATTTTGTTCTTGTAAAAATGTTAATAATTGCTGAATTGCTGAATTACGATGAGAAATTTTATTTTTATCTGCCAATGACAATTCACCTAAAGTAGCATGTACTACTGGAACATAAAATATTTGATCGTAACCAAAACCATCATTACCTTTTATCTCAGTAGTGATTTCACCTTCAAGTTTACCAATAAATGCTTTAGTAATCTTATGATCAAAATCAACATAAGCAATAGCAGAAATAAATACTGCTGCACGATTAGTTTCACCTTCCATTTGTTCTAAAATGTCTAACATTGCATCATGATAGGACATTTCTCCCTTTCATCGTGCTGAGTTAATACCAGGAAAATTATTTAAAGCTAATATTTCTAACCCTGAATCATCAGCAATTACAGGACCATTCACTAATTTTGCAAGTGTTGTTGCTTTTAAAATTGCATTTTCAATAAATGATGTACCTGTTTCATTAATTTCAAGAGGAGAATTAAGATCTAACATTGATTTGACATTATATCCCTTTGTTTGTAATATACTCTTTAATTCATTAATTTTACCGATATTATTAGATGCAAACCATAAGGTTTTAGCAGTCATTAATAATCAATCCCTTCACGAGCAATTTGACCTTGTTCAAAATAATGTTTAATTGATTTAACTTCACTAATTAAATTAGCACATTGCTCTAAGGCAAAAGATGCATATCTACCAGATAATGCAATTTCAATATGTGATTTTTTATTTTTTAAAATTTCAATTAAGTCTTGTTCTTTAATCAAATTATTTTGAATACACCCTAAAATTTCATCAACAACAATAAGATCAGTATTATCACTTTGACTTAACAGTTTTAATCTAGTAAGACCATAATTAGTTTCTTGTTTTAATTTATTTTTTTCTTCTTCATCCATTTCTCAAAAAAATTTTTGTGAAGATTCATAAAAACTTTCAATTTTAAGTTTAGTATTTTGTTTTAAAAAATTAATTTCACCAGAAGGACGATTTTTTAAAAAACGTAAGTAACTAACATTAAGATTATTACCCAATGCTCTAATTACCATACCATTAAGAATTAAGGTTTTACCTCTTCCTTCACCTTTATAAATATGAATATAACCTTTTTTTAACATACTATCACTTACTTTTAATATTTTTTATTTAATAAATTGTATAATTTTATTACGGACAATACAAGCAAAATAGAGGTGTCATTTTGAAATTTAAAACTATTAAACCACCATATCAATTAGAATTATTAAAAACAAAAGGTTTAACCAATGACTTATTTTTAGTAAATAAACATTTTTTTTTAAAACAATCTAAAGATATTTTGCAACCTTTTTTGAATTTTACAAATCAAATTAATGTTATTAAATTAATTAAATCAAAAAAATTTACATTACCTATTAATGAAGTCAATATTAATAATAATAAACTATTAACCTTAATGCCATATTATCATAATTTAATTACTTTAAGCGAACAAATAATTAATAAACAAATATTAGAACAAATTTCATCATTGGTAAAACAACTACATAATATTAAATTTGATAATAAATCATTAATTAAAACTTGAAAAGGTTTAGAACAACTTAATTTATACTGTAATTTAACTACTAATAATCCTTGCTTAGAAAAAATAACCAGTGAGGTAATCAAATGAATTGCTACTTATCAACCAACAACAATTGTTTTATCTCATAATGATTTAACATTAAATAATTTTGTTAAAAAAAATAATTGTTGATATTTAATTGATTGAGATTTTGCTTGTTGAAATGATGAATTATTTGATATTGCCTCTTTTGCTTCTGAAAGTTTAACTTCTGAAACCGAAATTAATGCTTGATTTAATTGTTTTAATTTAAATAATGAACAAATAATTATTGCCAAAAAATGAATGAATTATCAAAATTTAATTTGATATTATTGAGCTTGTTATTTATACGAACAAACTAATTTAAACATATATAAAGAAATTAGTGAAAGTAAATTAACTAATCTATTAAAATAAGTTATTTAAATAATTCATCATTTTACTTAATTATATTTTTTAATTTCTTAACAAATTGAACCATAATTAGGTAATTTATTAGTAGTCTGTTTTCCTTGTAAATTTATTTCTACTATATTATTAACAGCTGAAATGTTTGATTCTATTTCAATAACTATACATTTATTATTTGAAGCGTGTTCTTGTAACAATGGCATTGTTTCATCATTTACAATTTGACAATTATCATTTGAAGTAATATTTTTATGTAAATTTTCTTTATAATCACAGTTTGCACAAATTTCATTATTATCTTTTATTTGATTTATAAATTCTTTTACTCAATATTTCATTATTTATTTACTCCCTTTTTTCTTTTTTATTTTTCATTAGCATATACAATAAAATTTAATTTTATTGGAAATAGTTTTTAATAAATAGTATTTATAATGTTAATAATTATTGTAAATATAAAGAATATCACAATTATTATGGCTTTAATAATTTACTACTAGAATTAGCAAAATATTTAATTGTTTCTATTAAATCTTTATCCACTTGTTTTTTTAAATCATCTAAATTAGTAAACTTTAAATTATCACGAAGAAAATCTAAAAATCTAACTTTAATGATTTTTCCATATAAATCTTGATTAAAGTTTAATAAATAAGTTTCAACTAACGGCTTATTATTACGTAACATAATTACTGTCATACTTTGATATCATTTATTATCTACTTCAGTAAGCGTAATATAAGTAGCAAGACGTGGTAATGCATAGTTTGTTAATAACGATAAATTAGCAGTTGGAAAATTAATCGTTCTAGCCTCTTTAATACCATGAACTACTTTACCACTAATTGTATATGGCTCTTGTTGTAAACAAAGATTAGCACTACTAATATCTTTATTTTGTAAAAGTTGTTTAATATAAGTTGAAGAAACTTTGTTATTATTAACAATAATATCATTACAAAGATAAACTTGTAATGAAGATTGTTGTAATGTTTTAATATTACCTTGCCCTTGATAACCAAACCTAATATTTGGATTAACAACTACTGCTTTAACATTATTTGCCAATAATCACGAAATAAATTGCTCTGGTGAAAGTGTTGCTATTTCTTTACTAAACTTAATTTCCCAATAATAATCAAAATTGTATTTAGCAATTGTTTTAATTTTATCTTCATTACTTAATAAAACCTCATTATTTTTATTACTAATTACACTTTGTGGTTTTCTATCAAAACTAATAATACATGTTTGATAATTATTTATTGTTGAATTAACTAATAATTGTTTAAATAAGGCTTGATGACCTTGATGAATACCATCAAAAAAACCTCAACAAGCAATAATTGGTTTAGACATCAATTTTTGATTTTGAATATTTAGATTTTTCAATTTTAATATCTTCATTACGTTTAAAACCTCGTTGGCTTACGTATAAATTATTTTTTTGATTACGATAAATAGCTAATGGCAAATGTTCAGAATTAACAACTAAAACATATGGCTCATTAGTGCTATCAATAACTAAAGGTTTACCATCAATAACACTTTTACTATTATCAACAACAATCGCTGGCATAATATTTTTAACACCATCATAAATACTAATATGATTTTTACTAACTGTTTCTTCATTAATAACATCTAAATTTAGGGCATTACTTAAATCAAAACCCGATTGATGAATTCTTTTCAAATAAGTTAAAGTTGCTGATGTATGTAAAATTCTAGCAATGTCAGTAACCAAAGCTCGAACATAAGTTCCTTTTGAACATACTACTTCAAAAGTAACTAAATCATTATTAAAACTAATTAATTTTAAAGATTTAATATAAACCTTACGTTTTGGTAATTCAACAGGAATATTCTCACGAGCATATTCATAAAGTTTTTTACCATTAATTTTAACTGCTGCATAAGCAGGAATTATTTGCTCATATTGACGATTATTATAAAATTCAAGTGCTTTAACAATTTCTGATTCTTTTAAATCAAGATGTGGTTTTGATTCAATAATTTTACCAGTAATATCGCCGGTGTCGGTTTTTAAAAATAGTTGCATTTTTGCAATGTAAACTTTATCACTTTTTAAAATAAAATCACTAATTTTGGTTGCTTCATTCACAAGTACTACCATTAGTCCTGTTGCTAAAGGATCTAACGTACCTGTATGACCAATTTTATTTAATTTCAAACGTTTTTTAATAACAACAAGACAATCTTGTGATGTCATAAATGAAGGTTTATCTATTAATAATATATAATCTTTTAACATGCGTTTCACCTACTTTACTTCTTTATCAGAAGCTATTTCTTGATACTTTTCAACATGTTTACAATTTGGATAATTAGTACATCCTAAAAATTTTCGATTTTGTTTTGAAGATTTAACAACCATTCAACCATCTGTACATACTAAACAAGGTTTAATTTTTTCTAATTGTTTTTGAATATATCGACATTTTGGAAATGCTGAACAACCGTTAAATTTACCATATCTTCCTGTTCTTTGCACAAGTGGGGCACCACAAAGTGGACAATCTTGATCTAATAAAACTGGTTTAATTTTAAACTCAGTCATTTTATCAAAAGCATCATCAATCCTTGGCTCAAACTTAACTCAAAAGTCTTTTACCACTTGATGCATATCAAAATTACCATGAGCAATTTGATCTAATTGAGTTTCAACTTGTGAAGTATATGTCTCATTAATAATATCATAAAAAAACTCTTGAAGTTTATCATTAGTTAAAAGACCTTTCTCAGTAGCTTTAAAAGACTTATTTTCAATAATAACATAACCGCGTTCTTTAATAGTGTTCATAATTGGATTATAAGTTGATGGTCGACCAATTCCTAGTTCTTCTAATGTTTTAATTAATTTAGCTTCTGTGTATCTTGGTTTTGGTTTAGTAAAGTGTTGCTGTAAATTTACTGACTCAACTTTAATAATTTGATTTTTTTCAAATTTTGGTAAAACTAAAAGTTCTTCATTTTCAAGACTTTCTACATCAAGCATTAAAAATCCTTTAAACTTGATTTGTTGTCCTGTTAAACGAAATTGATAATCATTATTTTTAAATAAAACAGTAGTACTAATTAATTGTGCTGGTGCCATTAATGAACTAAGGGCACGAAAATAAATTAAATTATAAAGTTTTAATTGATCTTTATTTAAAAAATCAATAGCACGTTTATTATTCATTGTTAAATCAGTTGGTCTGATTGCTTCATGAGCATCTTGCACATTTTTTTTATTAGTCTGTTCTTTCTTCTGCCCAAGATATTGTTCACCATATTCATTAACAATTAATGTTTTGGCATTTTCAATAAATTTATCATTTAAACGTATTGAATCAGTACGAGGATAACTAATAAATCCAGTAAGTGTTCCATTAACATCAATTCCTTCATACAATTGCTGAGCAATAAGCGTTGTTTTAGCAGTACTAAAATTTAATTGTGTTGATGCTGCTTGTAATAAACTACTAGTAGTAAATGGATTTAATGAATTACGCTTACGATTTTGTTCAGTAACAGAAATTACTTGATAACTATCACTTAATGCATTTTTAATAGCAACTGCTTCTTGTTCATTATTAATAACTAACAGTTCTTCTTTATATTTTTCACAATTTAATATTATTTTTTTTTGATAAGTACTATTAATTGTTCAAAATTCTTTACTAATAAAATTAGTAATTTCACGTTCTCTTGTTGCTATTAATTTTAATGCTACTGATTGTACTCTCCCTGCACTACGTGAACCGATCTTCTTTTGTAATAAATTACTTAAGCGAAAACCAATGATACGATCAACTATTCTTCTTGCTTCTTGACTACGAACTAATGGTAAATCAATACTATGTGGAGATTTAAATGCTGTTAAAATTGCATCTTTAGTAATTTCATTAAAAGTTATTCGTGATGATATATTACTTGTTGCTAATACTTGATCTAAATGATAAGCAATTGCTTCTCCTTCACGATCATGATCGGTTGCTAGATAAACATGAGTAATACTTTTTAATTTACTTTTTAATTCTTTTACCTTTGGCATTTTTTTGCGATCAATTTTGTAAATTGGTTCAAAAGTTTCTAAATCAATTCCCAAACCATATTGACCTTTAATTGCTAAATTACGAATGTGTCCATCCGAAGATAACACTAAATAATCATTACCTAAATATGATTGTACTGCTTTACTTTTAACTGGAGATTCCATGATTACTAATTTTGATGGCATCTTATATCTTCCTCTATATATAATTTATTAGCTTTATTCAAATACTATTTTGTAATATATATAACTTTAACGCGAAAGTCAATATTTTTTTGGATATATGCTTTTTTATAAAAATTTTAAATAACTTATTAACAATTAATATATAAATTATGCTATATTTATTTAGTAAAAATTTAATATAAGTTTTTATCCTATTTATTTTTGTAAATAAATAGGTTTTTATTTTGATTTGAAAGGAACATAAAAATGAAATTTTTAAACACAAATGAGAGCGAAATTAATTCTGAAATACTTTCTAATTTATTACAATCAATACTTCCAAATAATCCTCTTACGGTGGGACTAGTGTGTCTTGCTGGTGGAATTGGTTACTATTCATGAAATTTTTATAAAAATAAAAAACAAGAATTAAATATAAAAGTAATACAAAAAAATGATGAAAAGAAAACTACATTAAACTCAAAGAATCTAACAAACCAATCAAGTAATATAAGTAAATGTGAATATAATATGATATTAGATGATGCAACTAAAATTAATCAAATAATTTTAGATAATAACAATAGCAAAAATGTTGAAGAACAATATGATATGCTAAATGATGCTAAATCAGAAATAAACAAAGAAGATGAATGGGTAATAATTGATAATCAATCTAATGTAAAAAATACTATTCATAAAAATATTTTATAGACTATATTTTATAAAACCTGAATTGTAAATATAAATGGGACAGTTTTTTAAAATAATTGTATTAAATCTATTGGTCTTTTATAAGATAGTGATTTTCTGGGTGTAGAATTAATTTGAAATGCTATAGTATTTAAATCTTTTTGTTTATATGAAGATAGATCTGTAGATTTTGGTAAATATCTTCTTAAAATACCATTATTATTTTCATTTAAACCTCTTTGACAAGGTTTACCAGGATCTGCAAAATAAATCTTAACATTACAATTTTTTTCGATTAATTTTCATTTACTAAATTCTTTACCACGATCAAAAGTAATAGTTTTAACTGTTCCTTTTTGTAACTTTGAAATAAATTTTATTATACTTTTTGTAATATTTTCTGATTTATTATTTTTAGTTGCTAAAGGAATTGTGGTTTTTGATCATATATCAGCTAAAGTAATAATAGAACTTTTATGATCTTTACCAATGATAGTATCACCCTCTAAATGACCAAATTCTTCTATATTTTTAATATTAGGAATGATTAAATTTCTTTCATGAATAGACTTACAATTATTAATTCTGCCCCTAGTTTCTTTTTGTTTGTGAGGTTTATTTTTTCCTTTTCTCAATAAGTTATTTTCATCAAAACCCATTCGATTTGTTTTAAACATGTTATATAAAGTTTTTGTTGAAATACTTTTTATTTTATTTTCCTTTAAAAATTAGCAATTATATCAAGAGCATAATTTTTAGTAATTAACAAATGATTAATAGTATTAATTTCTATTAAAGTTAAAATTATTAATTTTCTACCTGCATTTTGTTTATTTTTTTGAATTTTATTCAATATTTCTAATGGTAATAAGTTTTGATTTAATAATCTACAAACTCTATGTACAGTTGATTTACTATAATCAATGGCTTTTGCTATTTTACGAATCGAAAATCCATAACTTTTATATTCTTTTATTGCTATTATTGATTCAATAGTCAGATACTTATACATTGTGCTAATTCCTTTCTTTTCTTAATTATAGAATTAACACAATTTAATTTTTATATAAGTGTCCTTTTTAATTTTACAATTCAGGTCAACAAAAACTTTATATAACATGTTTAAAACAAATCGAATGGGTTTTGATGAAAATAACTTATTGAGAAAAGGAAAAAATAAACCTCACAAACAAAAAGAAACTAGGGGCAGAATTAATAATTGTAAGTCTATTCATGAAAGAAATTTAATCATTCCTAATATTAAAAATATAGAAGAATTTGGTCATTTAGAGGGTGATACTATCATTGGTAAAGATCATAAAAGTTCTATTATTACTTTAGCTGATATATGATCAAAAACCACAATTCCTTTAGCAACTAAAAATAATAAATCAGAAAATATTACAAAAAGTATAATAAAATTTATTTCAAAGTTACAAAAAGGAACAGTTAAAACTATTACTTTTGATCGTGGTAAAGAATTTAGTAAATGAAAATTAATCGAAAAAAATTGTAATGTTAAGATTTATTTTGCAGATCCTGGTAAACCTTGTCAAAGAGGTTTAAATGAAAATAATAATGGTATTTTAAGAAGATATTTACCAAAATCTACAGATCTATCTTCATATAAACAAAAAGATTTAAATACTATAGCATTTCAAATTAATTCTACACCCAGAAAATCACTATCTTATAAAAGACCAATAGATTTAATACAATTATTTTAAAAAACTGTCCCATTTATATTTACAATTCAGGTTATCAAATTTAAAACAATAATATTATATTTGAATTAAAAATGTTGGGAAAAAATACGTAAATAAATTTTTCTCAACATTTATATGATAAGATTTTAATTATACATAAAGAGAAAAATCATATTCTATACCTTGTAAAACAAGTTACACAAATTATTGAAAAACTTCATAAGATTTAAAAAAGGTGATTTTAATTATCACCTTTTCTTGTCAAGAAAAATAATTATAGTTTATTAAATTGAATCTTATAAAGATTATTTAATTTATTCTGAGTTCCATTAAATCATGATGTTTGTTCTGCTGTAAAAATGAAGTTTGCCCTATTGTAAAAAATGAAATCTGTTCTTTTGTAAATGCCTGAATTTGTCAAATTAGAAATGATTGAATTTGTTCTTTGGTAAATGATGAAATTTGTCAAGGCGTAAAAGACTGAATTTGTTTAGGTATGAATGATGAAATTTGCTGTGATGTAAATCAAGAAATCTGTTGTTCAGTAAACGATAAAATTTGTTCAGGAGTAAATGATAAAATTTGTTCTTCAGTAAATTCCTGAATTTGTCAAATTAGAAATGATTAATTTGCTCTTTTGTAAATCATGAAATTTGGAAAGGTGTAAATACTGGAATTTGTTGTTCAGTAAATGCTTTAATTTGGTTTTCTGTCAATGACTGAATTTGTTGCTTGGTTAGCATTCTAACTTGTTGTTCAGTAAATCACGAAATCTGTTCAGAACTAAATCATGAAATCTGTTCAGAAGTAAAAAATAAAATTTGTTCAGGAGTAAATCATGAAATTTGATTTTTGATAAAGCTTTGAATTTGTTGTTCACCAAATGCTTGAATTTGTCAAGATGTAAATCATGAAATTTGTTTCAATGTCAATGCTTGAATCTGAACCTCAGTAAATACTTGAATCTGAACTCTATGAATTCAATTAATTTGTTCAATTGTAAACGCTTGAATTTGCTTAGGTATAAGTATTTGAACTTGTTCAGGAACAAATCATATAGTTTGTATTCGTTTAAATCATGGAACTTGATGTGATGTAAATGCTTCAAACTGTTCTTTGATAAAGCTTTGAATTTGTCAAGGTGTAAGTGATTGAATTTGCGAAGATGTAAATCACAAAACTTGTGTAGATTTAAATCATGAAATTTGATCGGATGTAAATGATTGAATTTGATCTTTTGTAAAAAAATGAATCTGTTCAAATGTAAAAAATGAAATTTGCTGTTTTGCAAATCACGAAATTTGAAGAAGCGTAAATGCTTGAATTTGTTCTTCAGTAAATCATGAAATCTGTTCAGAAGTAAATATTTTAACCTGATTATCATTAAAAAATTGAATTTGTTCTGGCAAAAAAGATTGAATTTGCGAAGATGTAAATCACAAAACTTGTGTAGATTTAAATCATGAAATTTGATCGGATGTAAATGATTGAATTTGTTCTTTTGTAAATGCTTGAATCTGAATATCTACAAATGCTTGAATTTGATTTTCTGTAAACGCTTGAAGTTGAGGTTTGGAAAATCATTTAATTTGTCAAGGTGTAAATCACAAAACTTGTGTAGATTTAAATCATGAAATTT
This sequence comes from Spiroplasma endosymbiont of Amphimallon solstitiale, assembly GCF_964030965.1. GTDB lineage: Bacteria > Bacillota_I > Bacilli_A > Mycoplasmatales > VBWQ01 > Spiroplasma_E. Next base: position 826,706 of record NZ_OZ034999.1, on the reverse strand, counting down.
GATCGGATGTAAATGATTGAATTTGTTCTTTTGTAAATGCTTGAATCTGAATATCTACAAATGCTTGAATTTGATTTTCTGTAAACGCTTGAAGTTGAGGTTTGGAAAATCATTTAATTTGTCAAGGTGTAAATCACAAAACTTGTGTAGATTTAAATCATGAAATTTGATCGGATGTAAATGATTGAATTTGTTCTTTTGTAAATGCTTGAATCTGAATATCTACAAATGCTTGAATTTGATTTTCTGTAAACGCTTGAAGTTGAGGTTTGGAAAATCATTTAATTTGTCAAGGTGTAAATCACAAAATTTGCTGTTGTGTAAATCATGAAATCTGTTTAGGAGTAATTTTTTGAATTTGTCATGGTTTAATTCATGAAATTTCTTCAATGGTAAATGATAAAATTTTTTCTCTATTAAGTGATTGATTTAATATATTTATATTTTTTTGTATTTTTAGAGTTAAATTTTTTTCTCATACTTTAAAATTTGATTCTTGATTTTCTATTAATGATATATAAGTAGCATTTTCACTAGTTCAATCTTTAATATTTGTATTAAAGGTTAACTTATCATCAATACCTTGATTTTCAGAAGTAAAAAGTTGAGCGCTTAAAACTCACAATTTAATTCAATAACTTGGACTAAAATATTTCATTTTTGATACCTCCTAACACTTAATTTTAGTTAAATATTTAAAAATAATGTGTGATTCGTTTTAATTACTGGATAATTTTTATAAGTTTTAATTTGTATGATATTGGTAATTTTTAAAATTTAGAATGTATTCTTTTATATCATTCATAATTATCATAATTGCAAAATATGATATATTGATTTATATATTTAATAAATTTATTATGCTTTTAAATTTCTAATTTAGGAAATTATTTAATTCATTTATAAGTAATTAGTATTATTTAATAAGATAAAATATTTTTTTACTATTTGATATAAAAATAATATCTATTTTGTAAATTCATCTGTATATATTAAGTAATTATATCTCCTTACTTTTAGTAGTAAATGTTCATATAATTTTATAGCTTCTTGATAAATTTAATTTTATCCACTATTTATTTTAATTAAATCAAAATCCTTAATTAAACTATATTTAAAATACTATATCATCTTAAATACATTTCATAAAATTATTCAAGTTACTGCTATAAGTTCTACTGATAAAGATAACATACTTTATATTTTATAAATAAAGAAAAAATATAACTAAATATCTTAACATTAGCAACTATCAATCCTTTTAAATACTATTTAATAGTACATAAATGGGTATTATTTCCAAATGTTTGTATTCTCAAAATAATAATTTATTTTAGTAATCAAAAAGTATAGAAATTATTTTAATTATACTTTCTTGTAAGCACTAAAATATAGAAATAATGAAATTAAAAAACAAAAAAATTATATATAAATGAAAGATAGATTCTTATAAATTTCAATTAAGTTGATTCATAAAACAAATTTCTTTTTGCGATTTCGATATTTTTCAATAATCATTTTAAATTTCTTAAGTATTAAAACAGCATTTTTAATAAAAATTCTCATTTTTGAAATTATTCTATTACTTATTTTTGTTATTTAATTATTATTTGATTTTTTATTATATTTTTTTCTTTTTTACTGAATAATATTACTATTTTTAAATTTCGTAAACATAATATTATAAGTTATTATGGCTATGAAATTATTAATCCACAAGAGTTAAATCAATACAAAAAAAAGATAAATAGAATATGTATGATTACTATTGGTTTTGCTTTTTTGGTGATTTTTATAATATTTTATTCTAATAAATTACTTAATTAGTTTATATTTCTTCTCTATTTTTGTTAATATAAATAAATTTTTGTTGTAATGTATTAAATATATTTTTTATAAAATCTCTATTTTCAATTTTCTAATAACTTTTTCTTAATTTTAAGTATATATATATATATATATTAAACTAATTTTTAAAATATACAATAAAATTAGTTATATAAATAATTTTATTGTATATTTAACTTAATTTCTGGTTAATATCTGACATTAAATTTGAATCAATTTTTAGTATAATTTAAAATATGTTCTAAATCACAAGTAATATTCATATAGTCGACAATAGTACTCAAGTCAATAGCAAAAGGATTTTATTAAATTTATTTCTAAAGATTTTTTTAAATGTACTATCTTTGTCTATATTTTCAACATAAATTTTAATAAAACCTATTATTTCAAATAAAAATAGGTTAAAAAATTTATTTTAAGTTTATAGTTTATATACTAAACTTTCAAAAAAATATAATCAATATATTTTTTCATAAATTAAGTTTATTAAATAATGTTTCTTAATTTTTTAATAATTACTTTTTCTTTCGTCTTTTTAATACAAATATTGGAATAACAATTGCAAAAAATATTAAAGCAGTAAAACCAATAGTAATAATCATACATATTCTATTTATCTTTTTTTTGTATTGATTTAACTCTTGTGGATTAATAATTTCATAGCCATAATAACTTATAATATTACGTTTACGAAATTTAAAAATAACAATATTAATCATATGAATAAAGAAAATAACACCTAAAATAATTGTTAAAGTTATTGCATCTTTAATAATATCAGGAACATTAACTGTTCATTTTTGAATAATAAAAGTTAATTTCTGACCACTAATCAAAAACATAATGCCAATAATAATACCAAGAACAATATAACTACTAATACTTATTCAATTAATAATTATCAAGTTAGCATGAATTTTACGATAATTTCTAATTATAAAATTAGGAGGTAATAGTGACCCTTTTAGTGTTCTTTCAATATATAAATCCACTTCTCTTCTTAATGTCACAAATTCAATAATATTAATTAAAATAATAGTAAGAGCAATAATCGCTAATGGAATAGTAATTACAGGATGAGGAATAATTTTTATGTTAATCATACCAAAATATAAACCAATAAAAGTTGAAGCAATAATTAATGTCATAACACCAATAAATAATAAAATCAATTGTTTTAGCTTCTCTGATTTAATTTCTCTGCTAATTGGTTTTGGAATTTTAAAACTATTTTTATAACTAACTATTTCCATAGTATTAAATGTTTGTGGTTGATCATAATACATATCTTTTTCTTTAGTAAAGTTTTCATTGATCGGCACTGTCTTTTTTTCTTGTAAAGGTATTATATAAGAACTAGTAACTTGTATATTTTTACCATCATAATTTTTTTCATTATAATCGTTTTCATTAAAATCAGAATTATGAATATTTTCTTTATTTTTATTAATTGGTGGTACAACATTGCTAAAATAAGTGTTATTATTAGTTGATTTTTGATAACTTTCTTTATCTGATAACCTATTTTTTTGTGAAAAAAATTTATCAAATAATTTAAATTTTATTTTAGACATATACATCACCTACATTTAATTAGTTAAAATATTTTTTTGTCTTTTTAGAAATATATTTACTTGAATAAAATTTTCTTTGTAATTTGGCAATTTCATGTTCAATTTCCAAAATTTTATCTTCAAATTGATAATCTTTTTCTTCTAAACTTAAGTATCCTTTAATAGAAATCCTTTTGCGTAAATACATTATTAATAAAATTGATAATAATAACAGAAAAATCAAAAGTGCTAACCCACCCATTGAATATAAAAAAGTAGTAATTGGAATCTCAAAACCTAAAAACTTAATGGTATTAGTACTACTATCATCACTTACTACTGCTAACACTAACTTCACCTCATACATTAGTATATAAATATTATAACAAAAACACCAAATCTAATTAATATTATCTATTTAATAGCTTATTTTCTGTTATAATAATTATTTTAATAATAAAAAAGAATATTATTAATATTCTTTTTCATATGTTCATCCTTCGCTACGTAAATATTTTGCTGCAACAAATTGTGCAAATATTGCTAGAAACAGACCAAAGAAAGTAATCAATAATAAAATTGTATAATCAAGGATTGGACGATTAATTAAAAATAAATCTTCTGGTGGGCGCTGTAACTCTAAAATAAATCTAATTAAATTTCATCCAAAAAAGTAAAGTCCCATTTGAACACCTGCATGCATCATTCGATAATGATGTGGATTATTTATTTCATAAAGTTTTTTGCTTTTATTTATATAATCATTAATTTTCTTACCAGAAGGTTTGACTTCTGATAATGCTTTATTTACTACATTTTTTGGTACTTGATTATAATAGTAAACTTCATTTCACATTTTAGTTCAAGTCAAATGCTTTGGGTCACGATTTACTTTATTTCAATATTTTGGATTAAAAGTTATTTTTCCTCAGTATTTAAAATTATCTTTAAAATCAAATTGAAACTTATCTGGCTCTACTTTTCATGGCTTTTTACCAAATCATTTACCAAGATTTGGAACAACAAGTGTAATCACTAATCATAACCCTAAATTAGCAATTGATTCATAAAGAAATATTGGTGCACGATAAACAATTTCACCATTAATCGTTTCGGGATTACCACTTGGTTCACCAATTAATTTAAAACAATTATCACGAATAAAAGCAGGTAATCATGATAATGAATCATAACTTACAACATTACCAAGTAATTCATGATTAAAGAAATTGCCTCAACGTCCTAATACCTGTCCTAATAAAATATTAGGAATAATTAAATCGCCATATATTCATAATGATATTTTATACTTACGACCAACAAAGTAAAAAATAATTGCACCAGCAATAATGCCAAATAAAACACCACCATGAATAGACATCCCTGGTTTTCAAAATGCAAATTTTTCAAAAAAACTAATTGACTTATCAGGATCATCCTTGCCAAGAAAACTAGCACCAAATAATGAAGCAGGAATAATAAATATTATTGATCATGCTAAAGAATCAGTAGGAACACGATAACGTTTAAATTTTACTCAAGAAGCAATAATTGAAGCAAAAATACCTGACATAATAGCAAATGCATAAACATGAAATCATCCACCATAAGTATCAGTAATGCCGTGAGGTCCAACAAAATCTAAATTTAACATAATAAACACCTCACTTACAAGACCATCTTTTAATATAGAATACCATAATAGAATACCATAACTAACTAAGAATCACAATATAAATAAAGGCAAACAATACATATTACATATATAATTTTGATAAAGTGTAATTGTAATTCACATTTTTTTAGATTTTTTATTGTATATTATTTTTTGCAAATATAAACTTAAATTAAGATTTACCAAAAAACAAATACAAAAAATAATGTATTTTTGCTAAATCTTAATTTAATTTTTAAAAAAAAGGGGGAATAAAAATGAAATTTAAACAATTGTTATTATTAATTACCACTGTTACAAGTTTAGGGATGATATTATCAAATAATAAAATAATTAATAGCAATCAAAATACTACTTTTTAAATAAAAGCAATGTTTCTAAAATTAGTTTTAACAAAATGACAGGCACTACTGGTGAAATTAATAGTTTAACTTTTAAGGGTGAGCAAACTTATGCTGTTAATAATGAAGGTATTGTTTATAAAAGTGACAATGGTCAATCTTTTGAAGAAATAAATTTACTTAATTATGATTATAAAATAAAATCACTAATTACAACAGCTAATGGCACAATTTACGTTGGAACTTATAATGAAAAAAATAATGAATTAAAAGTTTATATTCTTAAAAATGATCAACTTGCTGAAAAATATACTTTAAGTTCACATCAATTATTAGCAATGACTTTTGACAAAGAAAATAATATTTATATAGGAACAAATCAAGGGGTATATACTAATTCAAGTCCAACAACTGAATTAGAAAAAATAGATGGGGCAACAGGTAGCATTACAGTTTTAAAAACAACTAAAAATGGCTTAATTTATGCTGGTAATACAGAAGGAATGATTTTTAAAAGTATTGGGGGTAATCCTTTTAATTTAGTTGAGCAACTAGAAGATGGTGGTATTACAAGTATTGCTGTTGATAATAAAGAAACAGTCTTTGTTACTAACAAGAGTAAACAAGTTTATTATAAACCTGTTACTATTGCTAATTTTTACCATATAAGCAAACTTTAAAAACAATAAATACAACAGTAATAACTTTTGGAACAGGGCTTTTAGTTGGTGATAAAGATGGTAATATATGAAAAAGTTATCAAGAAAAAAACTTCACTTTATTCTATGAAAATAAACTTAATTCAATTAATGAATTGATTTATAATTCTAATAATTTTACTATTTATGCAACAACTACTGATGGAATATATAAAAATAAATAATCTAATTTAAAATAACTAATTTTAAGTTAGTTCTTTTTTTAAAAAAATTGTAATACTTATTGAAAAATTTAATAGTAAAATTATAAATCATTTTAATTTTTTATAATTTTGTTTATTCATAAAACATCTCTAATATTTTATTAGAGATGTTTTTAAAGATACTTTATAAATATATTAAACTTATATATTTGCTTGTAAATTTGATTTATATAAAAAACTATTACTATTTTTTAACTTTAATTTTATTTCTTTAAAAAAATCAAATTTTTCTTTTTCTTTATAATCATTAGAAAATATTTCTAAAGTTTCAGCATCAAATTTTTCATAAAAATGATATATATTATTGAATACTTGCTCTTGTGTTTCTTCTTCTTTTATTACTCGATATATAAAATTAAGAACTGAACACATTTTTCGATATTTATTATCTTTTCTTAAAGCATTATTAAATTTTTCTTTTTGTTTAGTATTCATTTTTGATATTTTTGAACTATTTTTAACGTTTGTTATATCAATTTCTTCATCGACTAAATAAACTATTTGATCTAAAAAATTTAATACTAATTCATCTACATCTTTTGATTTATATTTTTTTAAGGTTTCTAAATAAGTATCTGCTAAATTAATTGCTAATAAATTTAAAAAATTATTTAAAATTTTTGTTTTTAAATTTTTATTGATATTTAAATCCATTATCAAAACTCCTTAAAATTACCTTCAATAGAGTGATTATATCAATTTTAACCTCATATTTTTGTAAATACAATATTACTTTATTTTTTTACCTTTAATTCGTTTTCTTTTAAGTTCCAATTCTAATTTAGGATTATTATCATGTTTTAAATAATAATTTTGTCTATTTATAATTAATTTATTTTCTAATATTAACCCTAATCTTTTATTTTTTTCTTCAGCTAATTCTTTTTGTAATTTTCTGTCTTTTTCATTTTCAAGTGATTCATGTTTAAATCTAGAATCTTGTAAATCTTTTTCATGTTGTCTTTGCTTTTCTTTATCAATTAATTTTGATTCAATCTTAGCTCTATTTTCTATATACTTTTTAATACTTTTAAAAATAGAAATTGGGTTCAAACAATCAATTATTTTTAATAAAATTTTCACATAACCCCCTACTCCGCATTTAAGTAATTATTATTAATATACTTATTATAAATTAAAATTTTATCAATTTCTTAGGGAATTGTTTTTTTATTATATCATTTTATTTAAACTTGCTTTTAATTTATTTTTCTATGAATACTAGATTTATTATAGAAAATTATTTTAATTATGTAGAAAAGTATGGATGACCAAAAATTATTCATCAATTTACACTTAAAATATTATTTTTAATTAAAAATTTGTTAAAAGTAACATTATTTAGTGTAAAAATTCTCTAAAAATAACACTTTATCATGTATAATTACTTTTCTAAAAAATTAAAAGAAAATTATATCATTTTATTTATAAAAATTATAAATAAAATGATATAATCAAAAATATAAATAAATTATTTATAAAACTTTGAAATGGGGAATATAAAATGATTAATAACATAAAAAATATGATTAAAAATTACTCTAGAGAAATTGAGTGTCACGCAATAATTAAAAATAATTTAGAAAATAATCATTTAAAAACTCAAGAGAATTTAATTAATATTGAAATGCAAAAAAATTACATAAAAATTAAAATGGAAATAATTGCAGAATTAAAAAAAATACTATATATTTAACATAAAATTGTGAGAAATCTGATTTTAATCTAAAAATATGCTTTATGAAAATAATTCAATTTAGAAAAATACAAATCAAGTACTTATACTTTTTTAATTTTCTTCATCTATTTTTAAAACAGCACGAAATGCTTCTGGTGGTAATTCAACATTACCAATCGATTTCATTTTTTTCTTTCCTTCTTTTTGTTTTTCTAAAAGTTTTCTTTTTCTTGTAATATCACCACCATAACATTTAGCAATAACATCTTTTCTAACTGCTTGCACAGTTTGACGAGCAATAATTTTATTATTAATAGCAGCCTGAATAGCAACTTCAAAATTTTGTTTTGGAATTAATTTTTTTAATTTTTCACATAAAACACGCCCACGATCATAAGCAAAATCCTTATGAACAATAACAGATAATGCATCAACAATATTACCTGCTAATAAAATATCCATTTTCACTAATTTACTCTCCTGATAACCAATTAACTCATAATCTAATGAGGCATAACCTTTTGATATTGATTTTAATTTATCAAAAAAATCAATGACAATTTCATTCAGTGGCATATTATAAATAAGAGTTCTTCGTAAATTATCAGCATATTTTAAATCTAAATAAGTTCCACGTTTATCCTGACATAATTGCATCAATGCACCAACATATTGTTCTGGTGTCATTATTGTTACTTGCACAAATGGTTCTTCTACACTTTTAATTGTCTGCACAGTTGGTCATTTTGCTGGATTATCAATTATTAACTTTTCACCATTAGTTAAATTTACTTCATAAATTACAGAAGGAGCTGTTGAAATTAAAACTAAATTATATTCACGCTCTAAACGCTCTTGAATAACATCCATATGTAATAACCCTAAAAAACCACAACGAAAACCAAAACCTAATGCTTGTGATGTTTCAGCAGTAAAAATTAATGAGGCATCCGATAATTGAATTTTATATAATGCATCCTTTAATTCTTGATATTTATTAGTATCAATTGGATATAAACCACAATAAACCATTGGTTTTAAAGTTTTATAACCTGGTAATGGTGCATCAGCAGGATTAATAACACTAGTAATCGTATCACCAACATGAATATCACTAATTATTTTAATTGCACCACTAATTCAACCAACTTCACCAGCTGTTAACATTTCTCTCTTTTCTTCTTTTGGTGTGCGTACTCCTAATTCAGTAATTTCATATTCAGCACCAGTTGACATCATTCTTATTTTATCGCCAACTTTAATTACACCAGTTTTGATTCTAATAAATGCCATCACTCCACGATATTTATCATATAATGAATCAAAAATTAAAGCACGTAATGGTTCATTATCATCAGCATCAATTGGATAAGGAATATATTTAATAACTGCTTCTAAAACATCACGAATATTAATACCTGTTTTTGCAGAAATTAAAGGCGCATAATCAACAGGTAAACCCAATACTTTTTCAATTTCTTCTTTAACTTTTTCTGGTTCAGCACTTGGTAAATCTATTTTATTAATAACAGGAATAATTTCTAAGTCATTATCTAATGCTAAATATACATTTGCTAAAGTTTGTGCTTCAATACCCTGAGCAGCATCAACTACTAAAATGGCACCCTCACATGCTGCTAAACTACGCGATACTTCATAAGTAAAGTCAACATGACCTGGAGTATCAATTAAGTGAAGCAAATAAGTATGACCATCTAATGATTGATATTTAAGTTGTACACTATTTAGTTTAATTGTAATGCCACGTTCACGTTCTAAATACAGTGAATCTAACAATTGACATTTCATTTCCCTTTTTGAAACAGCATTAGTTAATTCTAAAATACGATCAGCCAAAGTTGATTTACCATGATCAATATGGGCAATAATTGAAAAATTTCTAATGTATTTTTTATCGATACTCATAATATTATTTATTCACCTATCTTTTGCTTATAAACTATTTACTATGTTTTAGTATACCAAAGTTTAAATAAAATTAAATCGAAAGTTGCAGATAATGTTATAAATATATTAAACTATCACTTAACAATATATGAAAAGATATATACATAAATAACTAGTTTTTAAAATCATGTAAAATTATAATAACAAAAAATAAAGGAGGGAGGGTGTTAATAATATGAAAAAAATATTAACAACATTAAGTATTTTAGCAATTACAATTACTGTTGGAAATGTAAATAATGTTAATTTAAATAGTAGTTCGCAACAAAATGTACATATAATTAATAAAACTCAACAGGACACAATTTACATTGACAAAGATGGCAAACAAATAACAACTAATGAAACAGATTTATCAAATGTAAATAGCAAAGAAATTGTTCAAATTGGATTTTATAAAAACATCATTGATCAAATTCAAGCTTTAATTTTGTAAAAAAGTAATGATACATGATAAAGTGTTATTTTTAGAGAATTTTTACACTAAATAATGTTACTTTTAACAAATTTTTAATTAAAAATAATATTTTAAGTGTAAATTGATGAATAATTTTTGGTCATCCATACTTTTCTACATAATTAAAAGAAATAACTTCTTTAAAACACATGTTTTGAGATGCTATTGTCTTCAATCAAGATATTTCAAAGTGAGACATTTCAAAAGTAACAGATTTAAGTCTTATCTTTCAAAATGCCATTGCATTTAATCAAAGTCTTGCAGATTGAAATACATCAAATGTAATAAATATGAATTCAATGTTTGCTAATGCTTTAACATTTAATCAAAATATTTCAAATTGAAATACTTCTAATGTAACAAATATGAATAAAATGTTTTTTAATGCAAGATCATTCAATCAAAATCTTTCAAAATGAAATGTAAAAAAAAATAATAGAACACAGTAATTTTGCTACTGGCTCAAAAATTGATAATCCTAGTAAATTACCAAAATTTAAACAATAAAAAAAATTTAATAAGAAAAAGATAAGGTGGTAAATAATTATGAGAAAACTGCTAAGATTTATATTATCTTTAATGGTTACAACACCAACAAGTATTAGTTTAGTTGCTTGTGGAGGAGCAGTATATCCTGTACATAAAAAAGATTTAAAAGGTTTATCTGATAACTTAGACATTACAACACTTGATAATAATGTAAAAGTTTTTAAAGTTGAATTAATTAATAAATTAAGAAAAAAAACATTTTCAAATTTACAACTAAGCGATGTAAAAATTAGTAAAAATAATAATACACCTCTACAAGATACTGATATTAAAAATAGAAAATTAATTATAAAAATAATTGCATTAAGTACTTCTATAAACTTTACGGGTGAAAAAACGATAAATATAAATATTACAACCACACAAGAGAAAAAAGACTTAAATTTACTTATAGCAAATCAAAACCTAGGATTTATTAAAATTTTAGCAAAAAATTTAATTCCAACCAAAGAGGAACTTTTAATTGGTATCAAAAGCATAAATTATGATGCTAGTATTTTAACTATTAATGATTTTAATATTAAAGGGTCTATTAATACTACAAGTGCTATAATTGAAGGAACTGGTGACTATAAAGGTGAAATTACTTTAAGTTATAGACAAGAATTTGATTTTAATATATGAAATTTTCTAGATATTCTTGTAATGGGTCATATGAAAAATAAAGGTTATTGATTGGAAAATATGAAACTTAATATTAAAAATAATGAAATTTAACTAAGACCTTTGAAACTTCTGAACAAACAGAACTTAAAAATAATACAAACCTTGAACAACAACTTAGTACACAAGAATACGATAAAGAAGTAACAAATACTTATTCTGTTACTAATACATATGATGTTGGTATAAGTGAAAAAATATCAATACCTTTTGAAGAAACAACCTTTAATTTTAACTTTAGTTATAGTACCACAAATACAAATTCTGAATCAGTAACATTAAAATATCCATCTCAAAAAATAAATGTATTACCTCATAAAAAGGTAAATATAGATTATTATATATTTTTAAATAATACTAAATCTGACTATATTCTAACTTTAAAATTAGATAAGAGTTCAACTTTTTCTGGAAATTTATATTATTGAGAAGGTAATGTTAATAAAGGTTGACAAACATATAATTTCTATGAGCTTCTAACAGAATTAAATAAAAATCAATTTGCTAATAATTGTTTAATGTATGCTAACAATAACGAACTATATTATTCTATTCCATTAACCTTATATGGTAAATCTAATGAATTAGATGTTACAATCAATCCAGAACAACCAATTTAAAGTTTATATAAAATATTTAATTCAAAAATAACATTTTTTAAATATTATTTTTTATTCACTAAAGATTTTTTATTCAACTTTAAAATTATTAAAACAACATTAACAAAAGAAAATTATTATGAAAATCATTAATAAGTGCTAAAAATATATAATTTATATCAGAAAATTATTTTTAATTAATCCTGAATTGTAAATATAAATGGGACAGTTTTTTAAAATAATTGTATTAAATCTATTGGTCTTTTATAAGATAGTGATTTTCTGGGTGTAGAATTAATTTGAAATGCTATAGTATTTAAATCTTTTTGTTTATATGAAGATAGATCTGTAGATTTTGGTAAATATCTTCTTAAAATACCATTATTATTTTCATTTAAACCTCTTTGACAAGGTTTACCAGGATCTGCAAAATAAATCTTAACATTACAATTTTTTTCGATTAATTTTCATTTACTAAATTCTTTACCACGATCAAAAGTAATAGTTTTAACTGTTCCTTTTTGTAACTTTGAAATAAATTTTATTATACTTTTTGTAATATTTTCTGATTTATTATTTTTAGTTGCTAAAGGAATTGTGGTTTTTGATCATATATCAGCTAAAGTAATAATAGAACTTTTATGATCTTTACCAATGATAGTATCACCCTCTAAATGACCAAATTCTTCTATATTTTTAATATTAGGAATGATTAAATTTCTTTCATGAATAGACTTACAATTATTAATTCTGCCCCTAGTTTCTTTTTGTTTGTGAGGTTTATTTTTTCCTTTTCTCAATAAGTTATTTTCATCAAAACCCATTCGATTTGTTTTAAACATGTTATATAAAGTTTTTGTTGAAATACTTTTTATTTTATTTTCCTTTAAAAAATTAGCAATTATATCAAGAGCATAATTTTTTTTTAATTATGTAGAAAAGTAGTGGTAAAATAAAAAAAGTCATCAACTTGACTTAAAATTTGATTTTATTAAATTTTGGGATTTATTTTTTTTACAAACTGAAATATAACACATTGGATTTTTGATAAGGGGTTAATCCGTAGTGTTGATATTTTCATTTCCATAAATTGAGGTAATTTTGAATATTGGTAAATCCAATGCCATGGTAATGAGTAATAAATTCTTTTAAACTTGATTGTATTTTACTGACATTACTTAATTTTTTATAATTTAATTCTTTATTTTCTTTTGATTTAAACTGCTGGATAGTGGATTTAGTTTGTTTAGCTACTGTATCATATAATACTTGCATATCACAAACTATAATTGAATTTTCTTCGATAAGTTTCGATGTTAAGTTTTCTTGTACTCATTTTTTATTTAATCTTTTAGTATTTGTTGTTTGAGCATAGATATTTCGGTTTTCATCAATTGCCATTTGAATACAACAATTTAAATCTTTAGCATTTTCTTCAATTCATTGTTTTCTTGGATCATTTGGATCTTTAAAGTTTCCTTTATGAATTTCTTTGATAAAAGTTTCGTCAATTTCAATTCTAGCTTTTAATTTTACAAATTGATTTTGTGTTTTTACTAATTGTGTTGATTTCATAAATTTTTGACGATTAAATCAGGCAGTTTTATTTGTAGTATTAATAAATTGAGAAATAATGTAAGCAGATTGACCTAAAGTAGCTATTTGTATCAATAAATCTCATTGATCATGAGATAAATGACTTCAATAAAAATAATGATTTTTAAAAGCATGAAAAGTAATATTACAACTTTTACATTTATATCTTTGCTTATAATCTTTACTACCATATTTAGTACACAAAAAAGAACTACAATCTGGACATTGAATCCCTTTCTCTTTGAATTTTTGTTCGACTGCTTCAAATTTTTCTTTTTTCTCAATTTGTTTAATTCTAGTTTTATTTTCTCTAAAAATCTCAATAAAATCTTTATCAGACAAATTATTTAAAATTTCTTTTACTGTATTTTTATTCATTTAAAATCACCTCTTTAATATTAAAAATACCATATAAAAATATATTTTTGCTAATTTTACTAATACCACTACTTTTCTACAAAATTAAAGTAATTTTTAGTAATTAACAAATGATTAATAGTATTAATTTCTATTAAAGTTAAAATTATTAATTTTCTACCTGCATTTTGTTTATTTTTTTGAATTTTATTCAATATTTCTAATGGTAATAAGTTTTGATTTAATAATCTACAAACTCTATGTACAGTTGATTTACTATAATCAATGGCTTTTGCTATTTTACGAATCGAAAATCCATAACTTTTATATTCTTTTATTGCTATTATTGATTCAATAGTCAGATACTTATACATTGTGCTAATTCCTTTCTTTTTTTAATTATAGAATTAACACAATTTAATTTTTATATAAGTGTCCTTTTTAATTTTACAATTCAGGAATTAATAAAATATTAAAAATAACTAAAATTTTTCTAGATTTAAAAGGAGAAAAAAAATATGAAAAATATGAAAACTTTATTTAAATTAATGACAGCAGTTATTTTAACAACAGTTAGTACAAGTTCACTCATTGCATGTCAATCAGATGATAATCTAAAAATGAATATGCAAGTACAAAAAGATTTTAATTTTTTAAATTCAAATAATAATTCAACAATCAAATTAGATATCTATCAAAATAATATAACTAAATTAACAAAATGAAACTCTATTCAACTAAACAATATTACTGCCAGCAATTTATTAGAGAATGATAGCGAAACTGCTAAAGCTAAATCTGCTGATGCTGGTAACTTTTTAGTTGATATTTTAAAATTAAAAACAATTAGTGGCCAAGGAAAATATAGAATTTTTCTTTAATTTTGTAGAAAAGTAATGATACATGATAAAGTGTTATTTTTAGAGAATTTTTACACTAAATAATGTTACTTTTAACAAATTTTTAATTAAAAATAATATTTTAAGTGTAAATTGATGAATAATTTTTGGTCATCCATACTTTTCTACATAATTAAAAGAATTTTTAAACACAGTGATACACAATCCATTAATATGAAAGTTAAATCTTATTCACCAATAATTAATAAAAAAATAGATCATACAGATTACGTAATTACAGGTGGTACAGTAACTATATTTTTTGAAAAAAATAATAAACAATTATCTGACAATTATTTATTAAATATTTTATCCAACCCAAATGATGGTCTTGTATTACCTAAATTACCAACCACATCTAACATATCATTAAATAACTTTAATGATATTCCAGAATTTAAAATTGGACAACCTAAATCAAAATTATTAGTTGATACAGATTTAACAAACTATCTAAAAAGTCCAATTTATTCTTTAGGAGAAAGAATCTTTAATTTTGTAGAAAAGTAATGATACATGATAAAGTGTTATTTTTAGAGAATTTTTACACTAAATAATGTTACTTTTAACAAATTTTTAATTAAAAATAATATTTTAAGTGTAAATTGATGAATAATTTTTGGTCATCCATACTTTTCTACATAATTAAAAGAAAGAATTGCTGATCTTATGAAACAAGGTGACCACTTTAAAGTTAAAGTAAGTAAGTCCGTAAATGATGGAACTTATTTTGCAAAAGGTGATGTTATTAAAGTAAAATTTTCAATTGGTGAAATTCAATTTAATAGTGAATATACGCTAACTATTATTTAAAATAAAAAAATGAATAATTATTATATTCATTTTTTTATTATTCCTGAATTGTAAAATTAAAAAGGACACTTATATAAAAATTAAATTGTGTTAATTCTATAATTAAGAAAAGAAAGGAATTAGCACAATGTATAAGTATCTGACTATTGAATCAATAATAGCAATAAAAGAATATAAAAGTTATGGATTTTCGATTCGTAAAATAGCAAAAGCCATTGATTATAGTAAATCAACTGTACATAGAGTTTGTAGATTATTAAATCAAAACTTATTACCATTAGAAATATTGAATAAAATTCAAAAAAATAAACAAAATGCAGGTAGAAAATTAATAATTTTAACTTTAATAGAAATTAATACTATTAATCATTTGTTAATTACTAAAAATTATGCTCTTGATATAATTGCTAATTTTTTAAAGGAAAATAAAATAAAAAGTATTTCAACAAAAACTTTATATAACATGTTTAAAACAAATCGAATGGGTTTTGATGAAAATAACTTATTGAGAAAAGGAAAAAATAAACCTCACAAACAAAAAGAAACTAGGGGCAGAATTAATAATTGTAAGTCTATTCATGAAAGAAATTTAATCATTCCTAATATTAAAAATATAGAAGAATTTGGTCATTTAGAGGGTGATACTATCATTGGTAAAGATCATAAAAGTTCTATTATTACTTTAGCTGATATATGATCAAAAACCACAATTCCTTTAGCAACTAAAAATAATAAATCAGAAAATATTACAAAAAGTATAATAAAATTTATTTCAAAGTTACAAAAAGGAACAGTTAAAACTATTACTTTTGATCGTGGTAAAGAATTTAGTAAATGAAAATTAATCGAAAAAAATTGTAATGTTAAGATTTATTTTGCAGATCCTGGTAAACCTTGTCAAAGAGGTTTAAATGAAAATAATAATGGTATTTTAAGAAGATATTTACCAAAATCTACAGATCTATCTTCATATAAACAAAAAGATTTAAATACTATAGCATTTCAAATTAATTCTACACCCAGAAAATCACTATCTTATAAAAGACCAATAGATTTAATACAATTATTTTAAAAAACTGTCCCATTTATATTTACAATTCAGGTTTTAAATAATCAAATTCTTGATCATTTCAAAAACTATAATTTGATCTAATTTTATTTTTACTAAGAGCATAATAAATTGGAATAGCAACAAAATAAGCAAAGACAGCTTGAATACTATCAGTAATTAATTCATTAACTGTAATAGCATAATCTTGATAAATTACTAAATAAGACAATGGGTAAATAAGTAATAAAATAGCAGCAAAAAAGAAAGTATAAACAGTACTTCATCAAGATTTATTAATTAATAACTTAATAACAAAAAACATTAAAATTCTAATAAAAATTGTAATAGGAATAACCACAATTTTAACACCACTAATTAAATCAAAAATGCCACCCGCAATTGGTCCTGCAAATAACAGCATTGGCCCTTCAAAAAAAGCACAAAATGGAATAAAAACAGCATCAAATAATTGCAAAGTAGAATTTCCACCAAATAAACTAGTAATTGCTCAACCAAAAAGAAAAGTTGAACAATAACCAATTGTTACTAATAAACCAGTAATAATACCAGTCATTGCTAAATATTTAATTGAGCAAAAACGATACATCTTTTCCTCTTAGATTACTAAAAAATATTAGTTATTTTTTACTATTTAAAGATAAAACCAATTGCAATTGGATTAATTTTAGAACCATAGTAACAAGCTGCTATAATTTCTTTTTTACCTGCTGGTTGAATAACTTTAATTACTATGTTATTAGTTTTAGTGGCAACAATAATACCTAATTTATTTATTGCAACAATTGTTCCTGGCAGAGCATTTGATAATTCATTAGTTACTGCTACTTGATGAATTTTGTATATATTATCATTCAACGTAGTATAAGCAATTGGTGTATTATACAATCCACGAACATGACATGAAATTAATTGTGCTGAAAGATTTCAATTAATTTTTTCATCACTTCTTTTAATATTTAAACCAAAAGTTACTTTATTTTCATCTTGTTCTTGCTCTTGTATTTCATTATTAATGATTTTTAATAAATATTTTATTAACATATTTTGTGCTAAAGTTATCAACTTATTAACTAAAGAAGTATATGTATCCTCAATACCAATTGAAACTTGTTCTTGAACATAAATTGCTCCTGCATCCATTTTACTTACCATTTTCATTAATGTAATACCAGTAGTTTGTAATCCATTAATAATTGCTCATTGAATAGGGGCACCACCACGCAATGATGGTAATAATGAAGCATGAATATTTAAACATTTATATTTTGGTAAATTTAAAATTGCTTTTGGTAAAAATTGCCCATAAGCACAAGTAAGAATAACATCAATATTTAATAATTGTAAATCTTTTAAACTTTCAATAATATTTTCGGGTTGGAAAACAGGGATTTGATATTCTTGTACCAATTGTTTAATTGCTAAAGGAACAACTTCTTGTTTACGACCAATTTTACGATCTGGCTGACAAACAACACCAACTATTTCAATTTCATTTTTCATTGTTAATAACAATGTTTTTAAAATATTTTCAGAAAAAAAAGAAGAACCCATAAATAAAATTTTAAATTTTTTCATAATTTTCGCCCTCAATTTTTGCTTTGTACATTTCAATAATATTTTTTACATGTCAGAATAATACTACCATACCTAAAGTATCTTGAGCACAATATTTTAACATATTTTCACGAAAATTATGAATTCAATTAGTTAAACTAATGTTATTTTCAACTCTTCTACGAAAAACTTCTGATGCCATATCTCCTTTTTTAATAACTAATCCTTCATAAGAAAAGGAAGGTTCAAATGCTGGTAAAGTTTTTTTAATTGAAAGAGAACCATAAAACTGTTCTTTATAAATTTTAAATTCTTTAAAAAAATCTTGTAAATCAATAGTACCATCATGAATTAATGATAATTTATTTTTATATTGAGGATAATAATAAGCTAATTTTTTAAGAACAGATTTCTCAAATGATTGATTATAAGCAACATACGTACCCTTACCATGAATATTAATTAAATCATGACATAATTTTTTTGTTAACATTTCTCTTGGATCATCATTGCCATCTGCTAAAAATTCATAATGTTTAATTGATTTATAAGTTTTAAAATCAAAATCTGGTGCTAATAATACATGGACAGAATATTGAAAAGGAATTTGTTGATATGGTTTACTATTTTTAAACTTAGGTATTGCAGATTTCATAGTCTCAAAATCATACATATAAATTGGATATTGGTACTTTTTGTATTCAATTTTTAAATCAACAAATTTATTGCCATCAATTAATTTTTCACCATTTTTAATTACATCATATTGTCTTAAATGTAAATTAGACTTTATTAAAAATGGTAATAATCTTTCATCATTAATTTCTAACAAATCTTCTTCATAATATCACAATGCTTTCTTAGTTTTTCTTAAACGATATAATTCAAAAATAGTATTATGAATAGAAAAATATTTAAAAATATGAGGACAAAATTGATTACTATTTTCATGACAATAAGGTAAAGTTAATAATTTAACTATTTCGTCAATATCACTAATTTTAATAATATTCTTAATATTTTCATATTGTAATTTCAAATTATTATTTAAAATTTCATCTTGAATTGATTCAAAAAGACTAAAACTTTTTTTAGTATTAGGACTTTTTTGTCAAGTTGATCCATTAACAATAAATAATTCATTTAAATCTATTTTTTCTTTCTTAACATAATTATTATTTAAATACATAATATAAGTATTAACTACTTTAATTCCACATTTAGTTAAAATATCATACTGATAAAGTAAATCTCACATATGTTCTTCTTTAACTCAAGTTACTGCTTTTACTTCAATTAAATCCCAACCATCATTATTTCGTTTTAAAATATCACACTTAGTAACACAACCCTGATATTCAAATCTTGGTTCAAATAAAACATCATACTCTTTATTATTAATAATTTCTATGACATTATTACCCGGTTCAGACTCAAAATTAAAACAAGAATATTTTACTTTAAAATATTCTTGAGCATAGTGCCCAGTTTCAATACCGTCTGCAATTGTTTCACCAAGATAAAATTCAGAATCATCTTCTTCATTATAATTATTTTCAAATGTATCATCGTCTAAATCAGAAATAGTAATTAAATTAGATTTAAATTTACTACTTGTTTTAGTATGAGTTAGTTCAACAAAATTTATTATCTTTTTCTCTTCAATTAAATGCTTAGCTAAAGCATAATTTTTTGCATTTAAAAATCATGAAAGTTTTCGACAAATACGGAAATGCTTATAATCATCTTTATAAATTTTCATTACATATCACCCAATTGCCTACTTAAAAATAAAGATTTATTTATCTTTTCATCCAGAAAATTTATCAT
The DNA here is from genome assembly GCF_964030965.1 of Spiroplasma endosymbiont of Amphimallon solstitiale. Classification (GTDB taxonomy): domain Bacteria; phylum Bacillota_I; class Bacilli_A; order Mycoplasmatales; family VBWQ01; genus Spiroplasma_E. The sequence goes on along the minus strand of NZ_OZ034999.1, from coordinate 806,332 downwards.
GAATTGCAATTTTAGGTTTTTCTAAATTTTTAGCACGTTTTTTATTTTCTTTATTTTGTAAACGTTCTTCTTCAATTGCAAGTTTAACGGCTTCATTTTCTTTTTTAATTGCTGCTTTTTCTTCTGCTGTCTTTCTTTTTATTTTAATTTTACCACTACGTTTTTTTGACATTTCAATTTTCTTAAGTGTTTCTTCTAAATCTAATTCACAATTTACTTTTCAAATTGTTTCAAATTCTTTCTTTGATAATTGCTTAGTAAACCCTTCTACCTCAAATGCTTTAGTTGCAAATAAATCATTTTTCTTAGAATCATATAATTTTACAATTACATCAAAAACATCACGATAGCGATATTCTTTACTACTACGTGAAACTACTTGTTCAAATTCTACTGTTTTATGTTGCAATTTTAATTCATCACGCATAAAGGATTTAATAATATTTTTTACTTCTTTTTGACGTTGTTTTTTCTCTTCTTTTTTCTTCTTTTTTGCTGAAATGGTTGTAAAAATAAAAATTATTAAAACTACTCCTATAAGCGCTAATATTCATCATTGACTAGATAAATTTCCCATTTTTTATTCCTCTTTTTTGATTTATAAATTTTCCTCGATTACTGCTAATAGTTTAGTTGGACTCATCGGTGAAATTGTTAAAATTAAATTAACATCTTTTTTAATCACAAAATAAAGATGTGTTTTATTTACTCTAATATATTTAAAACTTTTTGTCTCTTCAATATCATAAGACTCATTAATCAATTTTAAACAATATTCACGTAATTGGATATCATTTAAGTCTTGCAATTTTAATCTTGTTCTAATCCTACCAATACTATGGTAAGAAAATTGATAAGGGTTACGAAAATAGTAACTCATTTATTTACCACACCTACATTTATCATTAAAGTTTTTAAACAAATAATTTACATTAAAAGTGTAAAAAAATTAAAATATACTATTAACAAAAAGCTAACACATTAATTATACTGAAAAAATAAAAAATATTATACAACATTTATGATTTTTGTTATAATTATTTTTGTTGTAATTAATCTATAAAACATGTTCAAAACAAAAAAGGAGAAAAAATGGCTAACATTGCATCACAAATTAAAAGAATTAAAACAAACCAAAAAAGAAATGAAATTAATAAAAGTTATAAATCTAAAGTTAAAACTGCTTTAAAAAAAACTGAAATATCAATAAAAAACAAAGCAGAAAATGCTGCAGTACTTGTTAATGAAGTATGTAGTTTAATTGATAAAGCTGTTGTTAAAGGCATTTATCACATTAATAAAGCTGCTCGTCAAAAATCTAAAATTATGACTAAATTAGCAAAAGCAAAATAACTATAATTTATTTTAAAAATCATTAAAATTAGACAAAATTACTCTCTTTTCTTAAAACATTAAATTTATATTTTTATATTCGACGTATTTTAAAAAAATAAAATATACATTTTATAAGTTAAATTAAAATTATCAACAAGGAAAAAGACAAGAAATAATCTTGTCTTTTTTTGTAATTGTAAAATTTTAAAATTTTTATTATTAGCACCCTTTAAATATCTACTACACGCAGTGACCAAGTAGGAGAAAGTTAATAATTAATAATCTTCTTTAACACTATTATCAACACGTGTTAGGGAATTAAAACAGTGAACCACAACACAGTTGTTAAAAATAGTGGCCAAAACATGTGGACTTGCATGGATAAATAATAAGTGGACTGATACCTAATAAATTATACTAACCAGTAATGGTAATTCTTGGGGTTGGAGCGAATTGGAAACTAGTATATATAGACCTACTAGGGAACCTACTATATTAATTCTATTCTTTATTTAACCAACCTTACCACCACCAAGTGAGTAAGTGTTGGTTTTATTTTTTATTTTTTTTTAAAATTTTATAATTTATTTTTGAGCCCATTTTTCTTAAAAAATATAATTAATAGTATTAATAATCTAAAAATAAAAATATATATTCTTTATGCTAAAAGCAACAGAATATATTCCTGAATTGTAAATATAAATGGGACAGTTTTTTAAAATAATTGTATTAAATCTATTGGTCTTTTATAAGATAGTGATTTTCTGGGTGTAGAATTAATTTGAAATGCTATAGTATTTAAATCTTTTTGTTTATATGAAGATAGATCTGTAGATTTTGGTAAATATCTTCTTAAAATACCATTATTATTTTCATTTAAACCTCTTTGACAAGGTTTACCAGGATCTGCAAAATAAATCTTAACATTACAATTTTTTTCGATTAATTTTCATTTACTAAATTCTTTACCACGATCAAAAGTAATAGTTTTAACTGTTCCTTTTTGTAACTTTGAAATAAATTTTATTATACTTTTTGTAATATTTTCTGATTTATTATTTTTAGTTGCTAAAGGAATTGTGGTTTTTGATCATATATCAGCTAAAGTAATAATAGAACTTTTATGATCTTTACCAATGATAGTATCACCCTCTAAATGACCAAATTCTTCTATATTTTTAATATTAGTAATGATTAAATTTCTTTCATGAATAGACTTACAATTATTAATTCTGCCCCTAGTTTCTTTTTGTTTGTGAGGTTTATTTTTTCCTTTTCTCAATAAGTTATTTTCATCAAAACCCATTCGATTTGTTTTAAACATGTTATATAAAGTTTTTGTTGAAATACTTTTTATTTTATTTTCCTTTAAAAAATTAGCAATTATATCAAGAGCATAATTTTTTTTTAATTATGTAGAAAAGTATGGATGACCAAAAATTATTCATCAATTTACACTTAAAATATTATTTTTAATTAAAAATTTGTTAAAAGTAACATTATTTAGTGTAAAAATTCTCTAAAAATAACACTTTATCATGTATCATTACTTTTCTACAAAATTAAAGTTAATTTCTATTAAAGTTAAAATTATTAATTTTCTACCTGCATTTTGTTTATTTTTTTGAATTTTATTCAATATTTCTAATGGCAATAAGTTTTGATTTAATAATCTACAAACTCTATGTACAGTTGATTTACTATAATCAATGGCTTTTGCTATTTTATGAATCGAAAATCCATAACTTTTATATTCTTTTATTTGCTATTATTGATTCAATAGTCAGATACTTATACATTGTGCTAATTCCTTTCTTTTCTTAATTATAGAATTAACACAATTTAATTTTTATATAAGTGTCCTTTTTAATTTTACAATTCAGGAAAGTAAAAATCAATTTAAAAAATATTTTTCATTGATTAAAAAGCAATTTGATAATAAAAAAATATTAGTTATTGTTGAAAATTTCTTTTTAAGTTCAAAACAATTATTAACTAATCCATTAGCAGAGGCTTTTTAGAAATCTGTGTATCTTTGTTTTACAAAGTACTAGTTCAGATTAATTCTGTCTTCAAATTTTATCATAAAATGAGCAATTGCTGTATTTCAATTTTGAATAGGCAATGTTCATTTTTTTGTTATATTTTCAATTGCTAAATAAAATATTTTAAAAACTGACATATCATTAGGAAAAGCTTTTTTGTTTCTAATAACTTTTCGTAATTGACTATTAACAGATTCAATAGCATTTGTTGTATAAATTACTCTTTTGATTTCTGCAGGATAACTAATAAAAATCATCAAATTTTCTCAATTTTTATATCAAGATTTAGCAATTTGGGGATATTGTTTATTTCATTTACTTTCAAATGATTCTAAAGCTTGCATTGCTTGTTCTTCACTACATGCACTATAAATTGGTTTTAAATCTGTAACTAGAGTTTTTCGATGTTTGTATGAAACATATTTTAAACTATTTCGAATTTGATGAACAATGCATAATTGATGTTCTGTTTTAGGATAAACTGCTTGTATTGCTTCTGACATGCCTGTTAAATTATCACTACAAGCAATCAAAATATCATTTAAGCCTCGATTTTTCATTTCTGTGAAATTAGCTAATCAAAATTTAGCACCTTCATTTTCACTAATTCATAAGCCTAAAACATCTTTTTTACCTTCTAAATCAACTCCTAATGCTATATAAACTGATTTATTAATAATCCGTTTATCTTGTCGAACTTTAACTACTATACAATCAAAATAAACAATCGGATAAACGCTTTCTAATGGTCGATTTTGTCATGCTTTGACATCATCAATAACATCATCAGTAATTTGACTAATAACACTTTCACTAATATCAGCACCATGATATAACTCTTGTAACTGCATTCTAATGTCAGATAGAGTCATACCTTTTGCATATAGTGAAAGCACTTGTTGATCAAAACCATCAAATCTTCGCTGTCTTTTTGCAACTATTACAGGAGTAAAATCACTATTGCGATCTCTTGGTACATCAATCTCAATTTTACCTTGTTGAGTTATTAATTTTTTTGAACTTGTACCATTACGAGCATTTTCAGTATTACTATGTTGATTTTTTTCATATCCTAAATAATTTTGCATTTCAGAATTCAACATTTTTTCAACTAAACGTTTTGTTAATTCTTTATATAAACCCCCTTCTTTAAAAACTGTTGTTAAATCTTCAGTATTTTCTAATAATAAATCTACTGCTTTTGATATTGGATCATTATTATTAATATTTTGTTTTTTAGCCATCTGTAACTCACTCTTTCTAGTCATTTAATTATATTTACTAGAATTAATTAAACATAGTTATTTTTGTAAGTTACACAGATTACTAAACATTGCCAATAATTTTAACTTTAATAGAAATTAATACTATTAATCATTTGTTAATTACTAAAAATTATGCTCTTGATATAATTGCTAATTTTTTAAAGGAAAATAAAATAAAAAGTATTTCAACAAAAACTTTATATAACATGTTTAAAACAAATCGAATGGGTTTTGATGAAAATAACTTATTGAGAAAAGGAAAAAATAAACCTCACAAACAAAAAAAACTAGGGGCAGAATTAATAATTGTAAGTCTATTCATGAAAGAAATTTAATCATTCCTAATATTAAAAATATAGAAGAATTTGGTCATTTAGAAGGTGATACTATCATTGGTAAAGATCATAAAAGTTCTATTATTACTTTAGCTGATATATGATCAAAAACCACAATTCCTTTAGCAACTAAAAATAATAAATCAGAAAATATTACAAAAAGTATAATAAAATTTATTTCAAAGTTACAAAAAGGAACAGTTAAAACTATTACTTTTGATCGTGGTAAAGAATTTAGTAAATGAAAATTAATCGAAAAAAATTGTAATGTTAAGATTTATTTTGCAGATCCTGGTAAACCTTGTCAAAGAGGTTTAAATGAAAATAATAATGGTATTTTAAGAAGATATTTACCAAAATCTACAGATCTATCTTCATATAAACAAAAAGATTTAAATACTATAGCATTTCAAATTAATTCTACACCCAGAAAATCACTTTAATTTTGTAGAAAAGTAATGATACATGATAAAGTGTTATTTTTAGAGAATTTTTACACTAAATAATGTTACTTTTAACAAATTTTTAATTAAAAATAATATTTTAAGTGTAAATTGATGAATAATTTTTGGTCATCCATACTTTTCTACATAATTAAAAGAAAATCACTATCTTATAAAAGACCAATAGATTTAATACAATTATTTTAAAAAACTGTCCCATTTATATTTACAATTCAGGAAATATTAAAAACTTATTAATTAAAAGTTAATAAGAATTTTTGTTGTGTATTTATATTAAATTTTCTTATTGATTTTTTAATATTTGTATTTTAATTGAAATTAATTTAATTTAGTAGTAATATTTACTTACAATTGCATATAATTACAATTATTTCTTGTCTATAATTTAAAAGAAATGTTTAAAAAGTAATTATATCCTCCGTTTTTGTTACTGTCCCAATATTATTTGATGAATGAGATAAACAACCACCAGCACCTGCTCAATTACTTAAAATAAAAAAGCAATTAAATGAATTAAAAATTAAAATTGAAGAACAAAAAAATGATTCGGAATTAAAGTTTTGTGCCAATCACCCAGAAATTTTCTTTAATTTTGTAGAAAAGTAATGATACATGATAAAGTGTTATTTTTAGAGAATTTTTACACTAAATAATGTTACTTTTAACAAATTTTTAATTAAAAATAATATTTTAAGTGTAAATTGATGAATAATTTTTGGTCATCCATACTTTTCTACATAATTAAAAGAAATTTTTTTTAATTTTGTAGAAAAGTAGTGGTAAAATAAAAAAAGTCATCAACTTGACTTAAAATTTGATTTTATTAAATTTTGGGATTTATTTTTTTTACAAACTGAAATATAACACATTGGATTTTTGATAAGGGGTTAATTCGTAGTGTTGATATTTTCATTTCCATAAATTGAGGTAATTTTGAATATTGGTAAATCCAATGCCATGGTAATGAGTAATAAATTCTTTTAAACTTGATTGTATTTTACTGACATTACTTAATTTTTTATAATTTAATTCTTTATTTTCTTTTGATTTAAACTGCTGGATAGTGGATTTAGTTTGTTTAGCTACTGTATCATATAATACTTGCATATCACAAACTATAATTGAATTTTCTTCGATAAGTTTCGATGTTAAGTTTTCTTGTACTCATTTTTTATTTAATTTTTTAGTATTTGTTGTTTGAGCATAGATATTTCGGTTTTCATCAATTACCATTTGAATACAACAATTTAAATCTTTAGCATTTTCTTCAATTCATTGTTTTCTTGGATCATTTGGATCTTTAAAGTTTCCTTTATGAATTTCTTTGATAAAAGTTTCGTCAACTTCAATTCTAGCTTTTAATTTTACAAATTGATTTTGTGTTTTTACTAATTGTGTTGATTTCATAAATTTTTGACGATTAAATCAGGCAGTTTTATTTGTAGTATTAATAAATTGAGAAATAATGTAAGCAGATTGACCTAAAGTAGCTATTTGTATCAATAAATCTCATTGATCATGAGATAAATGACTTCAATAAAAATAATGATTTTTAAAAGCATGAAAAGTAATATTACAACTTTTACATTTATATCTTTGCTTATAATCTTTACTACCATATTTAGTACACAAAAAAGAACTACAATCTGGACATTGAATCCCTTTCTCTTTGAATTTTTGTTCGACTGCTTCAAATTTTTCTTTTTTCTCAATTTGTTTAATTCTAGTTTTATTTTCTCTAAAAATCTCAATAAAATCTTTATCAGACAAATTATTTAAAATTTCTTTTACTGTATTTTTATTCATTTAAAATCACCTCTTTAATATTAAAAATACCATATAAAAATATATTTTTGCTAATTTTACTAATACCACTACTTTTCTACAAAATTAAAGGAAATTTTTGACTTCTTGCCTTTAGAAGTTTTATAGTTTTTTGTATTAATAGTATTAAAATATTTATATTTAGTAGAAGTTTAATATAAATGAATGCCCTATTGTTTTGAAAAATAAAACAATAGGTTTTATATTAAATTTATAAAAAACTTTTTTAAATAAAAACCTATTTACTTTAAAAATAAAGTAAATAGGTTAAAAACTTATATTAATGTTTAAAAACTATATCATATTACAAATATAGAAATAATAGTTAATATATTTTCATTTCCATTAAATATAAATTTCACTTTCTTCATAAAGATTTAATAATTTTGCTAAATGATCACCAACGCCACCCTCATCATTAGTTTTAGTAGTAATATCATTGGCAATACTTTTAATAACAATATTACCATTTTTCATTGCTACACCATAGCCAACTTCCATCAACATTTCTTTGTCATTAATTTCATCACCATAAGCAATAACATCTCTAATATCAACATTATAATATTGAGCCAAAATGCGAGCTGTCATTCCTTTATCAATAAATTTACTTGAAATTTCAAAGATTAGTTTATTATTATCATAGCGATTTCAAGTATTTACCTTAATTGAGTTTGAATATTTTTCCAAGTCACGATATACTTGATCAAGATTAGTATTTTCTTTAAATTCAATTAAAATGGCATTAGCGCTCCCTTTTCAATCACGAATTAATTTACTAATTGTAAAAGTATCATTTTCAATAGTATCTAAATGAAAATAAGTTTCAAAGAAATCATCTTTTTTTCAACATACTGCTTTGTTGTAATATTCAATAACCGCGTTTTCAATTTGTTGAAAAATATAGTCTTCATTTAAAATATGTTTAACAATTGTTTCAGAAATTGGAAAAACTAATCGTTTGAATTTTTTGATTTTTGGATCATGAATATGGCCACCATTAAAATTGCATAGTAATGTATTAAGACCTAATTCACGATAAAATTTAATTGATCCACGATAAGGTCGACCAGTGACAATACAAACAATATGCCCTTGTTTTTGAGCATCAATTAGTGCTTTTTTAGTATTAATATGAATTTCTCGACCACCACTTTTTAATAGAGTACCATCTAAATCAACTAGGATTAAATGTTTTTGTTTTTTATTGTATAAAGACATTGTCTCTTCCTCCTATCTTTCTTTCTCGATAAAATTAATACCCATTGTGTCTTGAACAAAGTTTAATTTTTTAGTAGCAATATTATTAGCAAAATTTGCACCTTCTTCTAAATATTTTGCTAATTGTGATGATTTTTCGTTAATAAATTCTTGGTGTTTTTTTTGCATTGGTTCTAATAAATCATTTATTACTTTAATTACTTCTTCTTTTAAAAAACCATAATTGTGATTGCTGAAGTATTGTTCACAAGTTTTGATATCTTTTTTAGTAATGCTAGCATAAATAGTTAATAAATTACTAACTCCAGGCTTATGTTCTGGATCAAATTTAATAATATTTTCTGAATCAGTAACTGCTTTTTTAATTTTATTGGTAACTTCTTGTTTGCTATCGCTTAAAAAAATAGTATTTTTTAGATTAGTATCAGATTTTGACATTTTTTTTTCAGGTTCTTGTAAACTCATAATTTTCTGTGCTTGTTTATCAATAATTATTTTAGGAATTTTGAATAAATCAGTTTTATAATTGTTATTCATTCTTGTTGCTAAAGTTTTTGTCAATTCTAAATGTTGAGTTTGATCAACACCAACTGGCACAAAATCAGCGTCATATAGTAAAATATCAGCAGCCATTAATGCTGGATATGTAAGAATACCTGTTGGAATACTAATCGTTTTATTTTGTTGATTTGTCATTTTTTGACTTTTATCTTTAAATTGTGTCATTCGTTCTAATTCACCGACATAACTATTACATAATAATATATATCCTAATTGACTATGGGCTAAAACATCAGATTGAATAAAAATATGAGATTTATTTGGTATAATACCAGCAGCAAAATATCAAGCGGCAATATCTTTAATATTATCTCTTAATTCTTGTGCTTTTATTGGTAGTGTTAATCCATGTAAATTTGCAACAAATATTAAGAGTTCATGTTCTTCTTGCAATTTTAAAAAATTATTAATTGCTCCCAAGTAGTTACCAAGAGTTAATTTTCCAGTGCTAGTTATTCCAGATATAATACGAGCCATATATTTTGCTTCCTCCAAATTAATTTTTTAATATAATTAATTATCAATGATAAAGTTAAATAATTCAATTAATTATATTAAAATTTGTTTGATTTTGATATAATAAAAGCATAAATTAAAAATAGTTTTTGACCCATAGCTTTTATTTTTTAAGAGTAATGGGTTTTTTACTTTATAAAGGAGTTTTTTTATGTTATTTGGAGAAGAAAAATATAAGGATAATTTACAAAAAGGGAGATTGTCAAAAATCCGGAATAAATTAAATCTATATAGTCTTATTATTTTTTAGACAAGAAATAATTAGGATTTTTATGTAATTGTAAATTTATATTACTACTATTTTAAAAATATTACAATTAAAATACTCAATTTTATAAATTATAAAAACATTTTAATAATTTAATTAACATAAATATATAACAAAAATTCTTATTAACTTTTAATTTAATAAGTTTTTTAATTTTACAATTCAGGTAAATAAAAATACTATATGTTCTATTAACAATCATTTCTTTTAAAACATGTCAAATATTTGTTTCAGTAAAACAACCTATATTTCAACTAGCATTTTGATTAACAATACCTTTTTTATTATTTTTAAAATACTGTTTTTTTAATTTTTTATGATTATCTAATTCTTTATATAAATAATCAATTAATTCATCATATTGACCATTATTAATTAAATTTTTACAATTATTATATTCTTTTACATACTTTCCTTTATTTCCAACCATTATTCCAAGATATAATGTTCTAATTAAATGAAATTTATCTAAAATAAACTCAGCACCTAAATAATCCTTTAATTTTGTAGAAAAGTAATTATACATGATAAAGTTTTATTTTTAGAGAATTTTTACACTAAATAATGTTACTTTTAACAAATTTTTAATTAAAAATAATATTTTAAGTGTAAATTGATGAATAATTTTTGGTCATCGATACTTTTCTACATAATTAAAAAAATAATCTGCTACATCTTTAATTCACCCTGCACTATCTCCACAAATAATTATTTTTGCTTGTTCAATATTTTCATAAAATTTTTGACAATGTTCTTTAATAAATTCAGCAGTCTTTTTAATGCCAATTACTGTTCTTGTTGGTCTTATAATTGCTTTTACTCTTTTATTTTGTACTTTGTGATTAATATTATCTGTATATGTTGTTATTAATCTCATAGAGTGTTTTATACCTTTACGTTTAAAATCTCAAAACTTTCTTTTAATTATGTAGAAAAGTATCGATGACCAAAAATTATTCATCAATTTACACTTAAAATATTATTTTTAATTAAAAATTTGTTAAAAGTAACATTATTTAGTGTAAAAATTCTCTAAAAATAACACTTTATCATGTATAATTACTTTTCTACAAAATTAAAGAAACTTTCTATGTCCATCATCAATTGCTACAAAAATAGATTGATTTTTTTCTAATTTTACTTTTACTGGATTTGCTTCAATTACTTCTAAATTCTTAAAAACTCTATGAACAGTACTAACACTAATACCTGCTTTTTTACAAATAGCACAAATATCATGATATCTTTTTCCATCAGCAAAATATTCAATAATAGTTTGTTCAACATCTTCACCAATTCTTTTATATTTAGGTAATTCTAGCATTTCATCAACTAAACAAACACGAACTAATTTTTGTAATTTTTCATCAAAATATTCATAAATTCTTCTTTTATAAGTTACTAATCCATACATTGTTTTTCTTGTTCGATATTGATAATCGACAATTTTATATTTCTTTTTATCTCTTGTATTTTTTATTCTTCAATCTCATTTTTCTCATTTCTTTTAATTTTGTAGAAAAGTAGTGGTAAAATAAAAAAAAGTCATCAACTTGACTTAAAATTTGATTTTATTAAATTTTGGGATTTATTTTTTTTACAAACTGAAATATAACACATTGGATTTTTGATAAGGGGTTAATCCGTGTAGTGTTGATATTTTCATTTCCATAAATTGAGGTAATTTTGAATATTGGTAAATCCAATGCCATGGTAATGAGTAATAAATTCCTTTAATTTTGTAGAAAAGTAATGATACATGATAAAGTGTTATTTTTAGAGAATTTTTACACTAAATAATGTTACTTTTAACAAATTTTTAATTAAAAATAATATTTTAAGTGTAAATTGATGAATAATTTTTGGTCATCCATACTTTTCTACATAATTAAAAATAAATTCTTTTAAACTTGATTGTATTTTACTGACATTACTTAATTTTTTATAATTTAATTCTTTATTTTCTTTTGATTTAAACTGCTGGATAGTGGATTTAGTTTGTTTAGCTACTGTATCATATAATACTTGCATATCACAAACTATAATTGAATTTTCTTCGATAAGTTTCGATGTTAAGTTTTCTTGTACTCATTTTTATTTAATCTTTTAGTATTTGTTGTTTGAGCATAGATATTTCGGTTTTCATCAATTGCCATTTGAATACAACAATTTAAATCTTTAGCATTTTCTTCAATTCATTGTTTTCTTGGATCATTTGGATCTTTAAAGTTTCCTTTATGAATTTCTTTGATAAAAGTTTCGTCAACTTCAATTCTAGCTTTTAATTTTACAAATTGATTTTGTGTTTTTACTAATTGTGTTGATTTCATAAATTTTTGACGATTAAATCAGGCAGTTTTATTCTTTAATTTTGTAGAAAAGTAATGATACATGATAAAGTGTTATTTTTAGAGAATTTTTACAATAAATAATGTTACTTTTAACAAATTTTTAATTAAAAATAATATTTTAAGTGTAAATTGATGAATAATTTTTGGTCATCCATACTTTTCTACATAATTAAAAGTTTTATTTGTAGTATTAATAAATTGAGAAATAATGTAAGCAGATTGACCTAAAGTAGCTATTTGTATCAATAAATCTCATTGATCATGAGATAAATGACTTCAATAAAAATAATGATTTTTAAAAGCATGAAAAGTAATATTACAACTTTTACATTTATATCTTTGCTTATAATCTTTACTACCATATTTAGTACACAAAAAAGAACTACAATCTGGACATTGAATCCCTTTCTCTTTGAATTTTTGTTCGACTGCTTCAAATTTTTCTTTTTTCTCAATTTGTGGGCGTATCAACTTAATGGTTAGATTTAATAAAAACTTAAATGAGAGATAAAACTCTCATTTTTAATTGTTAAACAATTATAATTAATTATTTTATTAAACCAGCACTTTATTAAAGTAATTAATTATTACATAACTAAATAAAAAATTATTTAGGCTATTGTGCTGGAATTAACCAATAGTAATTTTTAGTGTGCTCTTTTTAAGAAAAGAGAAAGAAAAAGTTTTTTCTCCCCCACACCCCCTCTTTTTCAAAAAGAAAGAGAAAAGAATTTTCTCTTTTAAGACTTCTTTTAAATAAGACTTAAATTAAAGAAAGGAATATATTTTATGTTTAAAGAAAATATTAAAAAAGATTTATCAAAAGAAGAAATTACTAATTTACTTTTAGATTTTGATAAAGATAATATTTTTCAACAAAATTTAGAAGAAAAAGAAATACAAGAATTATTAGAAAAAACAAAAACAAACCTGAATTGTAAATATAAATGGGACAGTTTTTTAAAATAATTGTATTAAATCTATTGGTCTTTTATAAGATAGTGATTTTCTGGGTGTAGAATTAATTTGAAATGCTATAGTATTTAAATCTTTTTGTTTATATGAAGATAGATCTGTAGATTTTGGTAAATATCTTCTTAAAATACCATTATTATTTTCATTTAAACCTCTTTGACAAGGTTTACCAGGATCTGCAAAATAAATCTTAACATTACAATTTTTTTCGATTAATTTTCATTTACTAAATTCTTTACCACGATCAAAAGTAATAGTTTTAACTGTTCCTTTTTGTAACTTTGAAATAAATTTTATTATACTTTTTGTAATATTTTCTGATTTATTATTTTAGTTGCTAAAGGAATTGTGGTTTTTGATCATATATCAGCTAAAGTAATAATAGAACTTTTATGATCTTTACCAATGATAGTATCACCCTCTAAATGACCAAATTCTTCTATATTTTTAATATTAGGAATGATTAAATTTCTTTCATGAATAGACTTACAATTATTAATTCTGTCCCTAGTTTCTTTTTGTTTGTGAGGTTTATTTTTTCCTTTTCTCAATAAGTTATTTTCATCAAAACCCATTTGATTTGTTTTAAACATGTTATATAAAGTTTTTGTTGAAATACTTTTTATTTTATTTTCCTTTAAAAAATTAGCAATTATATCAAGAGCATAATTTTTAGTAATTAACAAATGATTAATAGTATTAATTTCTATTAAAGTTAAAATTATTAATTTTCTACCTGCATTTTGTTTATTTTTTTGAATTTTATTCAATATTTCTAATGGCAATAAGTTTTGATTTAATAATCTACAAACTCTATGTACAGTTGATTTACTATAATCAATGGCTTTTGCTATTTTACGAATCGAAAATCCATAACTTTTATATTCTTTTATTGCTATTATTGATTCAATAGTCAGATACTTATACATTGTGCTAATTCCTTTCTTTTCTTAATTATAGAATTAACACAATTTAATTTTTATATAAGTGTCCTTTTTAATTTTACAATTCAGGCATTAAAAGAAAATATGACAAAATTACAAGAAGAAAAAACTAAAATATTAAATTTAAAAAAAGAAATTTTAAAAAAAGAAGAATTGAAAGTGGAATTACAAAGTTTAAAAAATTTAATTGCATTAATAAAACAAAAATCAGAAATTGAATTAGAAATTGAAAGATTAGAAAAAAACAAGGAACAATTAACAACAGACATTGATGCAAATAACGGTCAAATACAATCTATTTTGAATGATAATGAAAGTTCTAAAGAACAATTAATCACAAAAATAGATGAAATAAATTTAAATATTAAAACATTAAATGACAATATAGATGCAAAAACTAATTCAATTTCTTGTTTAGAAAAAGAAATTAAAAGTAATGAGGAAAATATTAGTTTAAAACTAAAAGATTCAGAAAATATTTTTCAAAATATTATAGTTTTACAAGATTGAAGAGATAGTATTTGACGTCGTGTTATTGCAATATTAACTTTTGGCATTTTTTGTAGTTACAAAAGTGTTCAAAATAAAATAAATAAAGTGTCTGATAATCGAAGTAGTATAAATAAAGAAATTGCTGAGTTACGAATGGCAAATACAAACAAAATAAAACAAAAAAAAGATTTGTCTGATGAAATATTAAAACATAAAAAAGAGACAAATATATTAAAGGAAAATTGATTTTCATTAAAATCACAATTAAACAAAAAGAATAATACTAAAGAAATAGAAGATTTAAAAGTAACTAATAGTCAAAAACGATTTTTATTAGAAAATACTTTTAATTATGTAGAAAAGTATGGATGACCAAAAATTATTCATCAATTTACACTTAAAATATTATTTTTAATTAAAAATTTGTTAAAAGTAACATTATTTAGTGTAAAAATTCTTTAAAAATAACACTTTATCATGTATCATTACTTTTCTACAAAATTAAAGGAAAATACAATACTAAAAATTAAACAACAAAGAGAAAAATTAAAAAATATTTCAATTGAAAATACGCAACCATTAACTGATTTAGAAATACTTCAAAAAGAAAAAAGTGATAAATTAAATTCATTAAATGCCATTAGTTTAGATAAACTTGATAAAGATATAGAAACAGTAATAGTAAGAGAAAGTGAATTAAAAATAAAAATTAATGAAAATAAATCATCTATTTCAGATTCTAGTTTAGATAATTTTAAGATAGAAGTAGAAATTGAAACAAAAAAACAACTTTCAGAAATAGAACCATTTACTAAAGTAAAGCCACTCTTAGAAAAGAGTAATTCTAACGATTCTGGTATTGATATAACAACAGAATCAATTAAAATGATAAGATCAGTTTAATTTATTAAGGTATTTAAATTAAATTTTATTCATAAAATAAAAAGACTTAGTATTTTTACTAAGTTTTTTTATTTGTCTTTAAAAGATAAATATTTATAAAGTATTAATTGTTACTTTATTATTTATATTATTGACTGGGTTTTGTAATTCAAAGTTATTGATGTTCGTTACATCATTATTTGCTAATAAAGGAGTTCTTTTTTTAGATTTTGAAAATGATACTAGCATATTTTCTATTAATCCTTTAGTGGCATTTGTTATTTTTTTATTACCAAGTTGTGTTATGTTTAAACTATGAATTAAAGATACAGAACCCATTATGCATACTACTAAATTATTTGGATTTAAAATAGTATTTAATTTATCCTTTATTGATTTTCCATTTCTTGTATTATCATAAAAAAATAAAATAGTTGATAAACTAAGACTAGTTAATAATATTCCGGTGGAACTAATTATAGTTCCAGTTATGAATTCTTTAAAATATTTACTGTTATTATTTTGAATAGGCATGTTTAGTTAACTCCTTGTTTTTTTATGCATAAAAATTATTTATTTTTAATTATTTACTTTAAAATAAAGAAAATTTAATTTTATAATTTCATTATATTATAATTCAAATTATTAATAAAATTTGACAGTAAAATATATGTTAAATTTTTTTATAAAATTTAAGGAATAAAAGTATCTATTTTTCAAAAAATAATATGATATAATATGTGGGTGAAGGATATAGCGGAAAAGGTCTTTCATGTACTTATTTTCTAAGTTTGGTCAAAGATAGTGTGGAAATATATATTATTATAGTAATGTAGAGTTTATTAACTTTTATCTTTTAAAGATAAAAAAATATTAATTTTAAAAAAGAGTATTTAAATCAAATGTAGTCTAAAAGCAAAGAGGGGTATTGTCATGATTAAAATATATGTTTCGCCAAGTTGTTTGTCTTCAAAAAAAGTTATTCAATTTTTTGATAAACATAAAATTCCATATATTAAACGTAATATTATCCATAATCCATTGACCGATACTGAAATTAAATTATTATTAAGATTTGTACCAAATGGTGTTGGTGATATTATTTCAACAAGAGCAAAGTTTATTAAAACACATGCTATTAATATTGAAAAGTTAACAATGTTACAAGTTTTTGATTTAATTAAAACTTCACCAACTGTTTTAAAACGTCCAATTATTGTTCAAGAAAATAAACAACGTATTCAAATTGGTTATAATGAAGATGAGATTGAATTATTTTTACGTGGTTCTATTGAAAACGAATTTGAAGATTCTTGTGAAATATTTTAATTGAAATATGATTGGAATATATGATGAAAAATTATAAATTTACAATTATTGCTAATAAATATGAGAATTCTCAATCATTAGCTAAGGAATTAAGGGCCAAGTTATTGGCCCTTAAAGCACTTGAAGATACTTCTTTTCCAGATATTGTTTTTATTATTGGTGGTGATGGAACATTTTTAAAAGCTGTTCATGATTATAATAATATACTCAATACTGTTAAGTTTGTTAGTTTTAAATGTGGTAATCTTGGTTTTTATGAAAATTTTTTAAACACAGAAGTTGACAAAGTATTAATGTGAATTGATAAAAATGATAATAATTTAATAGTAAATAAATTTTCATTATTAGAAGTAAATATTAATAATAAGATTTTATATGCTATTAATGAAGTTAAATTTGTTAATTTAACAACAACTCTTTCATGTCAAGTGTTAATTAATAATCAATTATTTGAAAACTTTCGTGGTTCTGGTTTAGTTATTGCAACAAGAACTGGTTCGACGGGTTTAATGAAATCACTTGGTGGTGCTGTTTTAATTTCAAATCATAACTTAATGCAATTTCATGAAATTGCTCCAGTAGCTAATAATAGTTATCGCAGTTTAAATTCACCACTAATTTTGGATGAAAATCATGAAATTACTTTGAAAAATATTCAAAAAGATAGTAAATTGAGCGATTTTGGAAAATTAATTGTTGATACTTTTAATTTTAATGATAAACTAAATGATAAGGTAACAATTAAATTATCAAAATTAACGTTACAAGTTTTAGAATATCGACTTAATCATTATTCTTTACTTGCTAAAGTAAAAAAAGCTTTTATTCAAGAAGATTAAGAAAATATTTAAAAATATATTAATTAAGGAAGGTAATCATGCCAATTTGACAAATAGTATTATTAGTTATTGCATTGTTATTTGCTGTGGCTAGTATTGGGATTTGAATATGAAATGTTAGTACAGCTAAAAAATTACGCAATCAACAAGAAAGTAGTTTAAAACCCATTAATAAACCACAAAAATTTCCATTTAAATTACAAAATTTTATTGTTGATTTAGGAGGAATTGATAATATTAAAGGGACAACAGCAACAGCAAATAAAATTAAGGTAGAGATTATTGATCATTCAAAAATTAATTTTAATAATCTTAAAAAAATTAAAAATCGTGGTATTTTAGACCAAGACGATAGTGTTAGTTTAGTCTTAGGAACTTATTGTAATAATTTAAGTATTGCTATTAATGATCTTATTAAATTAAATAATGAGAAATAAGTTATTTTTTGTAATATCCATAAATACCATTAATTAAAACATAAGTGTTAGTATAGCCCAATTCTCTGAGTGTTAGTGCAGCAGCAGTTGAACGATTTCCTGCATTACAAATAGTTATAATCACTTGATTTTTGCTTTCAATATATTTACTAGGATTTTTAATCAAATCATAGTAAGGAATATTAACAATATTAAGTTCACCATTATCATTTGTTATTTTTTTTAAAATTTGATATTCAGCAACATCACGAACATCAATAATTAAAGCTTTATTTTTAATTTTATCAAAGTCTTTATTTGAAATTGAAATTTCATTTTGTATTTTATGTTTAAACATAAGTTATGACCTCCTAAAATAAAATTGTTCTATAACTTATTTTAACATTTTATTATGCTATAATGCTCATAGTTGCGACAAAAAATGGAAGCTAAGGAGTAAAATAATGTTAAAAGAAAAATTCCTTTTTAAAGAAGGAAAATATGAATTAATTGTTGAATTAGGTACAATGGCTAATTTAGCAGAAAAATCAGTAAAAATTACTTATGGAAATACAGTTGTATTAACAACTGTATCTTATAATGAAGTTATTAATAATCAAGATTTTTTTCCATTACAAATAGTTTTTCAAGAAAAGTTATATTCAGTTGGTAAGATTCCAGGTGGCTTTTTAAAGCGTGAAGGTCGACTTAGTGAATATGCAACACTATGTGCTAGATTAATTGATCGTTCAATCCGTCCATTATTTCCAAAAGGTTTTGTTAATGAAGTGCAAGTTGTAAATAATGTTTTTGCGTTAGATGATGCTTGTGATGTTAGAGTAAATGCAGCTTTTGGTACTTCACTTGCTTTAGGATTAAGTAGTTTGCCATTTCAGGGTCCTAGTGCTACTGTTGTTGTTGGTAAAATAAATGATGAACTTGTCCTTAATCCAACACAAGAGCAATTATTAAATTCAAAAATGGAATTAATTGTTGGTGGAACAAAAGATGCCATCAATATGGTTGAAGCAGGATGTCATGATATTTTAGAAAAAGATATGATTAAAGCATTAAAATTTGCACATGAACATATTATTAAATTAATAATTTTTCAAGAAAGTATCATTGAAAAATTAAAACCAAATAAATTTGAGCCACAGTTAGCACTAATTCCTGTTAATATTGAACAATTTGTAGAAACAAATTGTCAATCACAAATTAGTAAAATTAGTACTACTGTTGATAAAAAAAGTCGAAGTAACTTGATTAAAAATTTAGTTGAAGAAACATTTCAAAGTTTTAAAAATAAATTTAATCAAGAAGTTTTAAATGTTGGTGAAGAAACAACTATTCATAATTTACGCAAAAGTATTGATCAATTATTACAAAAAGCAATGCGTACTATGATTTTAAAAAATAATGTACGAGTTGATGGACGAAAAGCTGATGATATTAGAAAATTAACAAGTATGATTGATGTTTTACCTATTGTTCATGGTAGTGCAATGTTTACTCGTGGTGAAACACAAGTTTTATCAGTTTTAACTTTGGGTGCACTTGCTGAACATCAAATTATTGATGGATTAGGTAAAGAAGAGTATAAACGTTTTATTCATCATTATAATTTTCCTCCATTTTCTGTTGGTGAAACCGGAAGAATGGGTGTTCCTTCACGACGTGAGATTGGTCATGGCGCCCTTGGTGAAAAAGCATTATTACAAATTATTCCTCTTGAAAAAGATTTTCCTTATACAATTAGATTAGTATCAGAAGTATTAGCATCAAATGGTTCAACTTCACAAGCAGCAATTTGTGCTTCATCAATGACATTAATGGCTGGTGGTGTACCGATTAGAGCTGCAATTGCTGGTATTGCCATGGGTTTAATTAAAGAAGAAAAAGATTTTACAATTTTAACTGACATTCAAGGATTAGAAGATCACTTAGGTGATATGGATTTTAAAGTGGCAGGAACAGCTAATGGTATTTGTGCTTTACAAATGGATATTAAAATTACTGGTATTGATTTTAATATTATTACACAAGCTTTGGAAAAAGCCAGAATTGCTAGATTACAAGTATTAGCAAACATGAATGAAGTAATTAAAAAACCTAGAACTACATTGGCACCTAATGCTCCAAAAATTATTCAAAAGTTAATTCCAATTGATAAAATTCGTGATATTATTGGTGTTGGTGGGAAAGTTATTAATAAAATTATTACCGACTGTGATAATGTTAAAATTGATATTGAAGATGATGGACGATTGATGATTTATCATAATGAACAATCAGCCATTGATAAAGCTTGACAAATTATTGAAAGTATTGTTAATCCTGTTCAAATTAAAATCGGTTCTGAATTTGATAGTAAAGTTGTAAAAATTGTTAATTTTGGTGTTTTTGTTAATTTACAAGATAAGATTGATGGTTTAATTCATATTTCAGAATTTTCAAAAAAATTTAATAAACGTATTGATAATTTAAATAATGTCGTTAAAATCAATGATATAATTAAAGTTCGAGTAATTAAAGTTGAAGATAATAGTAAGCTTAGCTTAGAAATTATTGATAAATAATTTGAAACTATTTTTAATGAAAATTAATTACAGTTTTATTATTAAATTAGTGTTAAAATACTAATAACATAATATAGCAGCATCTTGGGAATTTAAGTTAAAGTTTTAATTTTTATGTTCTTCTAAGATATTAAATTTTATAAAATAAAAATAAAGAAAGTTGAAAACTGGTGAAAACATGGCAAAGATAAAAGTATTTGCTCTGGGTGGATTAGATGAACGTGGTAAAAACTTATATGTTGTTGAAGTAAATGATAAGATATTTGTATTTGATGCCGGCATTAGACTCCCAGAAAGAGAAATTTTAGGAATTGATATTATTATTCCAGATTATACATATTTAAAAGAAAATAAACATCGTATTCAAGGTATATTTATTTCAAAACCATCTGATGATGCTTTTGGAGCACTACCTTATATTTTAAAAGATTTTAATAAAATAAAACCCGAGTATAAAGTTCCAATCTTTACTAGTAAACTAACTGATTTTATGATTAAGCAGAAATTAGAACGTTTTCGTTTTATTAATCAAAATGAAATTATAATTAAAACTATTGAGCCTGAACAAAAAGTATCATTTGGTAATGTTGTTGTTAAAACATTTAAAACAACTACTTCAATTCCAGGTAGTTTAGGTTTTGTTCTAACTGTAAATAATGGTGAAAATATTAAATTAAATGAAACAATTGTTTATACGGGTGATTATATTTTTGATGGTGAACATCGTAGTGATTTTACTACTGATATTCAACATTTAGCTAGTGTTTCTAAGAATGATGTTTTATTATTAATTAGTGAAGCAACATGTGCCAATAGAAAAGCTTTTACAGCTCCTAAGCATAAAATTCAAACTATTATTGAGCCAGTATTAAAAGAAGCACTAGGAAGGGTTATTCTTGCATGTTATGATCAAGATTTATATCGTGTTAGTGAAATTCTTAATGCTATTAAAGAAACTGACTCTAAACGTAAAATTGCAGTTTATGGTGCAACTTTATATGATATTTTATTAAAAGTTAATGATTTAAATGCTTTCAATATTGATAAATCACAAATTATTAATTTAGCACAAACAATTGGCACTAAAGATATAGTAATTATTGTTACTGGTAGTGGTGAACGTTTATTTACTAGAATGAATAAAATTGCTATTGGTAATGATGATTATTTAAAACTTGAATCCCAAGATACAATAATTTTAGCAACTCCACCAATTCCAGGAAATGAATTGGCTCATGCAGCCTTATTAGATGACTTAGCACGTACTGATGTTAAAGTTATTAATATATCAGAAAAACAAGCTTGAAGTTTAAATGCTTCTTATGAAGATATTAAGTTAATGGTTAATATTATTGAACCAAAATATTTTTTACCAGTTAAAGGTTTATATAAAGATTTTGTAGCAGCACAAGCAGCAGCCATTGATGCTGGTGTATTACATAATAATGCTTTAATTCATGATAATGGTGAAGTTATTACTTTTGAAAATGGTAAATTAATTGATAATTTTGTTAAACAGTATGTTGCACGTCCTTTTCGTTTTAATGATAAAAATGCTACTAATAAAACAACAGATAACTTAATAAAAACTGGTGATGTATATGTAGATGGTATTGGTGTTGGTGATATTGGTTCAATTGTTATTAGTGAAAGAAAACAATTACAACGTGATGGTATTTTAATTACAGGAGTGACAATAAATCGTAAAACTAAAGAAATTGTTTCTTTAATTGATGCACAAATGCGTGGTGTTGTTTATTTAACTAATAATGAAGAAATGTTGAAAAAATTGCAAAACATTATTATTAATGTTATTGAAAAATATAAAACTAATAATGCTTTTAGTCTTAGTGAAGTTAAGACTAAAATGAAAAATGATTTACAAGATTATATTAAAAAAGAAACTGGTAAGTTACCTATGATTTTAACAGTTGTTAATGAAATTTAAGGTTAATGATAATATCATTAACCTTAACTTATATAATTTTTTCATATTTAAACTAATTTTAAAATTTATATAATGTTTAGTAAATTAGAACCAGTTTAGAAAAATACTAAAAACTATTGAAAATAATTTATAGTGCATTTAGTAAAAAAACATGAAAATTATTGCTGGAAAATTTGAAAGTAATAAAAAAATTTCTTCAACTGGTATATTAGTTTCGGTTGAAGAAATTTTTTATTTTATTAATTAAAAATCTAATAACTTTGTAAACTACATTATATAAATTAATAGAAAAATTTAAAATTTAAAAAAAGGCTTTTTAGAAATCTGTGTATCTTTGTTTTACAAAGTACTAGTTCAGATTAATTCTGTCTTCAAATTTTATCATAAAATGAGCAATTGCTGTATTTCAATTTTGAATAGGCAATGTTCATTTTTTTGTTATATTTTCAATTGCTAAATAAAATATTTTAAAAACTGACATATCATTAGGAAAAGCTTTTTTGTTTCTAATAACTTTTCGTAATTGACTATTAACAGATTCAATAGCATTTGTTGTATAAATTACTCGTTTGATTTCTGCAGGATAACTAATAAAAATCATCAAATTTTCTCAATTTTTATATCAAGATTTAGCAATTTGGGGATATTGTTTATTTCATTTACTTTCAAATGATTCTAAAGCTTGCATTGCTTGTTCTTCACTACATGCACTATAAATTGGTTTTAAATCTGTAACTAGAGTTTTTCGATGTTTGTATGAAACATATTTTAAACTATTTCGAATTTGATGAACAATGCATAATTGATGTTCTGTTTTAGGATAAACTGCTTGTATTGCTTCTGACATGCCTGTTAAATTATCACTACAAGCAATCAAAATATCATTTAAGCCTCGATTTTTCATTTCTGTGAAATTAGCTAATCAAAATTTAGCACCTTCATTTTCACTAATTCATAAGCCTAAAACATCTTTTTTACCTTCTAAATCAACTCCTAATGCTATATAAACTGATTTATTAATAATCCGTTTATCTTGTCGAACTTTAACTACTATACAATCAAAATAAACAATCGGATAAATGCTTTCTAATGGTCGATTTTGTCATGTTTTGACATCATCAATAACATCATCAGTAATTTGACTAATAACACTTTCACTAATATCAGCACCATGATATAACTCTTGTAACTGCATTCTAATGTCAGATAGAGTCATACCTTTTGCATATAGTGAAAGCACTTGTTGATCAAAACCATCAAATCTTCGCTGTCTTTTTGCAACTATTACAGGAGTAAAATCACTATTGCGATCTCTTGGTACATCAATCTCAATTTTACCTTGTTGAGTTATTAATTTTTTTGAACTTGTACCATTACGAGCATTTTCAGTATTACTATGTTGATTTTTTTCATATCCTAAATAATTTTGCATTTCAGAATTCAACATTTTTTCAACTAAACGTTTTGTTAATTCTTTATATAAACCCCCTTCTTTAAAAACTGTTGTTAAATCTTCAGTATTTTCTAATAATAAATCTACTGCTTTTGATATTGGATCATTATTATTAATATTTTGTTTTTTAGCCATCTGTAACTCACTCTTTCTAGTCATTTAATTATATTTACTAGAATTAATTAAACATAGTTATTTTTGTAAGTTACACAGATTACTAAACATTGCCGATCAAAACCATCAAATCTTCGCTGTCTTTTTGCAACTATTACAGGAGTAAAATCACTATTGCGATCTCTTGGTACATCAATCTCAATTTTACCTTGTTGAGTTATTAATTTTTTTGAACTTGTACCATTACGAGCATTTTCAGTATTACTATGTTGATTTTTTTCATATCCTAAATAATTTTGCATTTCAGAATTCAACATTTTTTCAACTAAACGTTTTGTTAATTCTTTATATAAACCCCCTTCTTTAAAAACTGTTGTTAAATCTTCAGTATTTTCTAATAATAAATCTACTGCTTTTGATATTGGATCATTATTATTAATATTTTGTTTTTTAGCCATCTGTAACTCACTCTTTCTAGTCATTTAATTATATTTACTAGAATTAATTAAACATAGTTATTTTTGTAAGTTACACAGATTACTAAACATTGCCTTTAAAAATTTCATGGATTATAATGTCCTTTACCTTTTATTTTTGCTGCATTTTCTGCTTCTGCACGTTCTCTTTTTTGTCTTTCATCTTCTTCAGCTGCTCTGGCACGTTCTCTTAATTCTTTAGTTCGATCTTCTTTTAATTTTTCTTGAAAAATTTTTTTTAATTATGTAGAAAAGTATGGATGACCAAAAATTATTCATCAATTTACACTTAAAATATTATTTTTAATTAAAAATTTGTTAAAAGTAACATTATTTAGTGTAAAAATTCTCTAAAAATAACACTTTATCATGTATCATTACTTTTCTACAAAATTAAAGAAATTTTTTCTCGTTTTGCTTCTCTTTCTATTCTTTGTTTTTTCATATATTCATTTGCTTCTTTTACACGTTGGCTTTCTTCTTCAGCTTTTCTATTTTTTTCTTCTCTTTCTCTTTCTTCTTTTTGTTTTTGTCTTTCTTCTCTTTCGGCTTTTAATCTAGCTTGGTCTCTTTCAATTTTTCGTAGTTGTTCTGCTTGTTTTTCGGCTTCTCTTTGTTTTTCTTTTTTTTCTTGTTCTTCTTTTTGTTTTTGTCTTTCTTCTCTTTCAATTTTTCGTAGTTGTTCTGCTTGTTTTTCGGCTTCTCTTTGTTTTTCTTCTCTTTCTCTTTCTTCTCTTTCGGCTTTTAATCTAGCTTGGTCTCTTTCAATTTTTCCTAGTTGTTCTGCTTGTTTTTCGGCTTCTCTTTGTCTTTCTTGTTCTTCTTTTTTATTTTTATTAAAACCCCACATTGTTTATGTCCCCTTTAAAATTAGAAAATAAAAACCCATTTTACTTTAAATAAAGCAACGGGTAAAACTTATATTAAGTTTACAATGATTATATAATATTATATAAATTAATTGTTAAATAAATATAAATAAGAAAAATGATTTATTTTAAATTTTTAAAGTCTAGAAAATAATGAATATGAAATGTAAATAATACATTTTTTATGATAAAAGTATTAAAAAAATATTATTGTTTTTTTGCAATAATAAATCAAAAATCGATTATAGAAAGATATTACATATATCAATTATGTTATACTATTTTTATAAGTTATTTTGTGGAGAATGTTAAGAGGTGATGTTCTTATGATTAAAAATGGCATTAAAATATCAAAATCTCAATCTCGTGGTGATGAAGTTGGGTTACTTTTTTTCTTATTAGTAATCTTCTTTTTCCTAATAGTTAGTTTAACTAGATTTTCAATAATTGGTAAAGTACTTGATGATTTTCTTTTTTCTTTTTTATTTGGATGAATGAAATATGCTGTTTATTTCTTTCTTTTTTTAATGATTATTCCTTTAGCTTTTGGTTATCGCATGCAATTTAAATTGAAGTATATTTTTGTTTATTTTTTATTTTTAGTGATTAGTTGTTGGACAACACAAACTTTAACTTTAATAATTTTAGGAAAGAATAATTTATGAACTAGTTATTATAATTTAAACCTATTAAATATTAGTGAAATATACGTTAAAACATGATGAAATACAAATGCTATAAATAATTATCTAGGTTTTTTTGCTTCACCAATTTCTTTTAAAGATTTTAGTATTGAAACCTTTTTTCCAACATATTCTACTGGTGGCATTATTAGTAATGTTTTAATAGGTATTTTTAATTATGGTTTTTTTGTTACTAATTTAATTGCAAACTTTATTAGTATTTTTTCTTTAACTTGTTTATTTATTTTTAATAAACCTTTTATTTTCTTTAGCAAAATGAAACAAATTATTAAACAAATTATTATTAATAATAAAAATAAAAAGCAAAAAAATAAAATAAATGCTGATTTAAAACAAAAACATATTAAGTTAAAAAAAGAAAAATTATTAATTGATAAACAAGTTAAAAAAACTTTTAGAAAAGAAAATAGTTTTAATAAGGAATCAAAGAAGGAACCACCTATATCACCAGTAAAAAAAGCAGAAATAAAACAAAATGAAATAAAACAAAATGAAATAAAACAAAATGATAATAGTGACATTATCAATAAACCTTCTTCACCTATTGTTTATTTTAATGAAAATAGTTATTTAACTCCTTTTGGTAAAATTGACCCTGAAAAACAAAAAGATGTAATGAGTAATAGCAAAGGTACTCTGGTAGTTAAAAAGAGTTTAGAAGATAGTATTTTAAATCGTGAAATTCTGAATGATAACGAAACTACTATTAATAACGAATCATAAGTAATTAATAATGAATAAAATTAAGAGTTTACTTTAGGATAAAACATTATATTAATGTTAAAATCAAATTATCTTTTAATTTGTTAATAAATTTAGGTGAACTAATGGCAGAAAAATCTTTACTACAAATGAAAATTAAACTTTTACCTAATATTGCTGGATGTTATTTATTTAAAGATATACATAATAATTTGATTTATGTTGGTAAAGCTAATTCATTAAAAAAACGAGTAACTTCATATTTAAATAAAGACAGTAATTTTAAAACAATGTTATTAGTTAATGATATTCATGATGTTGAATACATTACGACATCTAATGAAAAAGAGGCTTTAATTTTAGAACAAACATTGATTAAAAAACATCATCCTAAATATAATATTTTGTTAGCAGATGATAAAAAATATCCTTATATTCAAATTACTAATAATCGTGATCCACAATATCGTTATGTACGTAGTGCTACTAAAAAAGAGGGACATTATTATGGACCATTTCCCGATGGTACTGGTGCGCGTGAAATTTTAAAGTTATTGGAACGAATTTTTCCATTACGAAAATGTGCTGGTAATCTTGGTAAACCTTGTTTATATTATCATTTACAGCAATGTTCTGGCGCTTGTTTTAAATCAGTACCTATTACTTATTATGAAGATATGATTAGTAAAATTGATCAATTTTTCAAAGGGAATGTTACTGCTGTTAAAAAAATATTAATTAATAATATGAATATTAGTGTTGAAAACTTACAATTTGAAAATGCTAATCGTATTAAAATTTTGTTATCAAAAATAGATTTATTTTTATCACAACAAGTTGTTGAGTTTCAAGATTATGGAAATCGCGATTTTATTAATTTTTTAATTGAAGATGAAATGGTTGTTTTAATTACTTTATTTTATCGTAATGGTAAATTGCAAGCTAAAGATGAACAAATAGTTCAAAATAATTACTTAGAAATTCAAGATTTAATTCGTAATTATTGTCAACAACTATATAGTAAAAATACATTGCCAAATGAAATATATTTACCATCAAATATTGATTTAAAACAATTAAAATTATTATTTCCACAAATAAAATTTATTAATCCAATTAAAGGAACAAAAGAACATATTTTAACATTGGCAAAAACCAATGCCATTTATGCATGAAATAATTATTTACAAACTAATCAGTTTAATGCGCCGTTAAATATGATGAAAGTATTATCACAATGATTAAAAATTCCTAATTTAAATCATTTAGAGGTTTTTGATGTTTCTAATCTTCAACAAAGTGCTAGTGTTGGCGGTATGATTGTTTATAAGAATGGTAATCCTAGTTTTAATGATTATCGCAAATTTTTATTAGATCCAAAAATTGTTGATGATTATCATCGTTTTTGTGAAATGATTTATCGTAGATATCATCACTTAGTTATTAATAAATTGCCACTTCCTGATTTAATTATTGTTGATGGTGGAAAACCACAAATTAGTGCTACATTAGAACAACTAACATTATTAAACTTAACAATTCCTATTATTGGATTAGTTAAAAATAAAAAACATCAAACTGATAAAATTATAAATGATAAAATGCAAATTATTAATATTCCTAAAACTGATGCTTGTTTTTTATTTTTGAGTAAATTACAAGATCAAGTTCATAATTATGCAATTAAATATCATAAAGCAAAACGAAGTCAATCAATGATAAGTAGTGTTTTATCATCAGTGCCAGGAATTGGTTTACAATTACAAAATAAAATATTACAGCAATTTCCAACTTGACAATTATTGCAAAATGCTACAAAAACAGAACTTTCATCATTAGTTAAATCAAAAGTAATTTTAGAAAAACTATGAAAAGAATTACATAGTTTTGAATAATATATTATTAAGAAATAAATAATAACGTAAATAAGATATTTATCTAAGTTACTAATGTAAAAATATCAAAAATTAGATAAAAATTATCTTAATGTTTTAAGATATTAAAAATTTTAACGTATTGCTTTAATTTGTGAAAGAATTTTGCATTTGTAAATCGATACTACTAATATGTTCTCAACTCTCAATACTATTTTTATCTTTTGGCATATAATAGTCAATAAGGCAATGTTTAGTAATCTGTGTAACTTACAAAAATAACTATGTTTAATTAATTCTAGTAAATATAATTAAATGACTAGAAAGAGTGAGTTACAGATGGCTAAAAAACAAAATATTAATAATAATGATCCAATATCAAAAGCAGTAGATTTATTATTAGAAAATACTGAAGATTTAACAACAGTTTTTAAAGAAGGGGGTTTATATAAAGAATTAACAAAACGTTTAGTTGAAAAAATGTTGAATTCTGAAATGCAAAATTATTTAGGATATGAAAAAAATCAACATAGTAATACTGAAAATGCTCGTAATGGTACAAGTTCAAAAAAATTAATAACTCAACAAGGTAAAATTGAGATTGATGTACCAAGAGATCGCAATAGTGATTTTACTCCTGTAATAGT
Source organism: Spiroplasma endosymbiont of Amphimallon solstitiale (assembly GCF_964030965.1). GTDB lineage: Bacteria > Bacillota_I > Bacilli_A > Mycoplasmatales > VBWQ01 > Spiroplasma_E. Next base: position 776,904 of record NZ_OZ034999.1, on the reverse strand, counting down.
TGCAAAAAGACAGCGAAGATTTGATGGTTTTGATCAACAAGTGCTTTCACTATATGCAAAAGGTATGACTCTATCTGACATTAGAATGCAGTTACAAGAGTTATATCATGGTGCTGATATTAGTGAAAGTGTTATTAGTCAAATTACTGATGATGTTATTGATGATGTCAAAGCATGACAAAATCGACCATTAGAAAGCATTTATCCGATTGTTTATTTTGATTGTATAGTAGTTAAAGTTCGACAAGATAAACGGATTATTAATAAATCAGTTTATATAGCATTAGGAGTTGATTTAGAAGGTAAAAAAGATGTTTTAGGCTTATGAATTAGTGAAAATGAAGGTGCTAAATTTTGATTAGCTAATTTCACAGAAATGAAAAATCGAGGCTTAAATGATATTTTGATTGCTTGTAGTGATAATTTAACAGGCATGTCAGAAGCAATACAAGCAGTTTATCCTAAAACAGAACATCAATTATGCATTGTTCATCAAATTCGAAATAGTTTAAAATATGTTTCATACAAACATCGAAAAACTCTAGTTACAGATTTAAAACCAATTTATAGTGCATGTAGTGAAGAACAAGCAATGCAAGCTTTAGAATCATTTGAAAGTAAATGAAATAAACAATATCCCCAAATTGCTAAATCTTGATATAAAAATTGAGAAAATTTGATGATTTTTATTAGTTATCCTGCAGAAATCAAAAGAGTAATTTATACAACAAATGCTATTGAATCTGTTAATAGTCAATTACGAAAAGTTATTAGAAACAAAAAAGCTTTTCCTAATGATATGTCAGTTTTTAAAATATTTTATTTAGCAATTGAAAATATAACAAAAAAATGAACATTGCCTATTCAAAATTGAAATACAGCAATTGCTCATTTTATGATAAAATTTGAAGACAGAATTAATCTGAACTAGTACTTTGTAAAACAAAGATACACAGATTTCTAAAAAGCCTCGTCAATAATTTTTTTCTATTTTCACTGGCATTTTTATTAATTTCTTTTTTTTCAATTGGATTTCAATTTGGAGATGAAGGAATTAATTGTTTTATAAATACTTTATTTTTATAAGTTAATTGATGTTCTTTTTAATAGTCAAAGTATTTTTTGATTGTAATAACATACAAGCATGATTTCATGCCGAATTTTCCGAATTATCTTTATAATCAATATCAATTGGTCATTCATTTATTAAATAAGTTACTAATTTTTGTCAATCATTTAATACTGCTATATGTAATAATGAATAATTTTCTTTTCCAAACTTTAGAATATTAATAAAATCTTTTTTAGAACCTGTTTAGAATCTTTTTAATAAAACTGAAATAAATGAAAGAACAACCATTTGTAAACTAGTATTTAGTTTTCTTTCACAATTTTTTCATAATCTTCTGTATTTTTCTAATCAAGCAAAGCTTCGTTCTACAATTCATCTTTTTGGTAATACTACAAAAGTATGTAATTCATTACGTTTTATCACTTCAACATTTGCATTTATGATTGTTTTGATTTCAGAAGCAAATTTTTCACCAGTATAACCAGCATCTACTATTATTTTTTGAACTGCAGAAAGATTTTCTTTTTCATTTTCAATCATTATTATAGCGCTATTACGATCTGTTTTTTCTTTTAATTATGTAGAAAAGTATGGATGACCAAAAATTATTCATCAATTTACACTTAAAATATTATTTTTAATTAAAAATTTGTTAAAAGTAACATTATTTAGTGTAAAAATTCTCTAAAAATAACACTTTATCATGTATCATTACTTTTCTACAAAATTAAAGGTTTTTTCTGCTGTGGTTATGTAAATTGCATGTGGTAAACCTTGAGAATCAACAACAATATGACGTTTTATGCCTGAAATCTTTTTACCAGCATCATAACCTTTATTTTCAGTAGTATCTGTATTTTTAACACTTTGCGAATCAATTATACAAAAACTAGTTTGTTCTTTGCGATTATTATTGATACGAACTTTTTTAACTAATTTTTTTTAAAATTAATTGCAATACACTAGGTTCTTTACCATTATTTTTACTTCAAATTTGAAAATAATAATATACAGTTTGTCATTTTGGAAAATTTTTTGGTAGCATTCTTCATTGACAACCACTTTTTAATACATATAAAATTGCACAAAATACTTCATATAAATCTAAACTTCTTGGTTTTGTTTTCTTTTTGCTATTTTCTAAAATTGATTTTATGTTCTCAAATTGTTCTTTGGTGACATGACTTGGATAATTTTTATGCATATATACCTCTTATTTTAAAATATATAATCATTTTACATTATTTTCGAAAAGATTCTAAACAGGTTCTTAGAGAATGATTATTAAGTTCTGAATTAATATTTTTAAGTTTTTGATTTAAATTATGTTCATAGTTATCAATGATTTCAATAATTTCTTCTTGATTATTTTTTCAAATTTCATTATCATTTTGATTATCTTTTATTTCATTAGTTTTTTTTAGTTGTTCATTTAAAACATTATTAATGTTTAGTATCATTTCTTTAGCATTTATTAAATTTTCTGCTTTTAGTTGATTTAGTTGCTCGATTATTCTTGCTATTATATGGTTATTTTTATTGGCCATCATTAAAGTTGTATTACCATTTTGATTTGCATAATTAAGATTAGCGTTATTTTCTATTAAACTATTAACAATTTTTAAAAAACCATTTTCAGCAGCTAAGATTAAAGCCGTATCACCAACTTGATTTGTATGATTAACATTGGCGCCCTTTTTTATTAAAGCATTAGTAATTTCTAAAAAACCATTTTCAGCAGCTATCATTAAAGGACTGTAACCAGATTGATCTTTTAATTATGTAGAAAAGTATGGATGACCAAAAATTATTCATCAATTTACACTTAAAATATTATTTTTAATTAAAAATTTGTTAAAAGTAACATTATTTAGTGTAAAAATTCTCTAAAAATAACACTTTATCATGTATCATTACTTTTCTACAAAATTAAAGGATTGATCTGAATAATTAACATTAACATTTTTTGCTAGTAAAGTGTTAACTATTTCCAAATAACCTTTTCAAGTACTTCATATTAAAGCTGTATCACCTTTTTCATTTACATAATTAATATTGGTATTATGTACTATTAAACTATTAACTATATTTAGATAACCATTTCGCGCGCTTCATACTAAAGCATTATTATTTATTTGATTTGTATGATCAGCAGCATTAGCATTATGCGCTATTATAACATTAGCTATATCTAAATATCCGTTTCTAGCGGCTCACTTGAAAGCAGTGTAACCTTCTATATTTTCATGATTAATATTAATATTATGTTGCATTATTAAGCTATTAACAATATTTAAGTGTCCATTTTTAGCAGCTAAGATTAAAGCAGTTTCATTACCATTATTTTCATGATTAATATTAGCGTTATTTTCTATTAGTGTATTAACTATTTCAATATGATTATTTTCAGCAGCTAATAATAAAGCAGTATTACCAAATATATTAGCATGATTGATATTAGCATCATTTTCTAGTAAAGTTTTAACGATATTTAAGTGTCCATTTCAGGCGGCTAGTGTTAAAGCACTAAAATTATTTATAGTTAAATAATTAACATCAGCACCATTATTTGTCAGTAAAACCTGAATTGTAAAATTAAAAAGGACACTTATATAAAAATTAAATTGTGTTAATTCTATAATTAAGAAAAGAAAGGAATTAGCACAATGTATAAGTATCTGACTATTGAATCAATAATAGCAATAAAAGAATATAAAAGTTATGGATTTTCGATTCGTAAAATAGCAAAAGCCATTGATTATAGTAAATCAACTGTACATAGAGTTTGTAGATTATTAAATCAAAACTTATTACCATTAGAAATATTGAATAAAATTCAAAAAAATAAACAAAATGCAGGTAGAAAATTAATAATTTTAACTTTAATAGAAATTAATACTATTAATCATTTGTTAATTACTAAAAATTATGCTCTTGATATAATTGCTAATTTTTTAAAGGAAAATAAAATAAAAAGTATTTCAACAAAAACTTTATATAACATGTTTAAAACAAATCGAATGGGTTTTGATGAAAATAACTTATTGAGAAAAGGAAAAAATAAACCTCACAAACAAAAAGAAACTAGGGGCAGAATTAATAATTGTAAGTCTATTCATGAAAGAAATTTAATCATTCCTAATATTAAAAATATAGAAGAATTTGGTCATTTAGAGGGTGATACTATCATTGGTAAAGATCATAAAAGTTCTATTATTACTTTAGCTGATATATGATCAAAAACCACAATTCCTTTAGCAACTAAAAATAATAAATCAGAAAATATTACAAAAAGTATAATAAAATTTATTTCAAAGTTACAAAAAGGAACAGTTAAAACTATTACTTTTGATCGTGGTAAAGAATTTAGTAAATGAAAATTAATCGAAAAAAATTGTAATGTTAAGATTTATTTTGCAGATCCTGGTAAACCTTGTCAAAGAGGTTTAAATGAAAATAATAATGGTATTTTAAGAAGATATTTACCAAAATCTACAGATCTATCTTCATATAAACAAAAAGATTTAAATACTATAGCATTTCAAATTAATTCTACACCCAGAAAATCACTATCTTATAAAAGACCAATAGATTTAATACAATTATTTTAAAAAACTGTCCCATTTATATTTACAATTCAGGTAAGTGTCCTTTTTAATTTTACAATTCAGGAATAATTAAAAATTATTAGATAAATATTTATTTTAAATGTATTATATTAAATTTTGTATAGAAACCTTTAACTTTAAATTATAAAATTGATTTAGTTCTTTTATCGACATTATCTTTAAATAAATAAATATATGATAAAATGAAAATGAAATAAATTGTAGTAAGGAGTTTTTTTCATGGCAAATAAACCAAAAAGCAGTGTTTATAATGAATCATCAATTCAAATTTTAGAAGGTCTAGAAGCAGTTAGAAAAAGACCTGGAATGTATATTGGTTCTACTGATAATCGTGGTCTTCATCATCTAGTTTGAGAAATTGTTGATAATGGTATTGATGAAGCATTAGCTGGCTTTTGTACTAGTATTGTTGTTACTATTAATGTTGATAAGTCAGTTACTGTTGAAGACAATGGTCGTGGTGTTCCAACTGGTATGCATGCTTCAAAAAAAAGTACTCCCGAAGTTATTTATACGGTTTTACATGCTGGTGGAAAATTTGACACTAATAGTTATAAAACCTCGGGTGGTTTACATGGTGTTGGTGCTTCAGTAGTAAATGCTTTAAGTAATTGAATGATTGTTACTATTCATCGTGATAAAAAAATTCATGAAATTAAATTTAAAAATGGTGGTAAGATTGATCAAAGTTTAAAAGTGATTGGTAGCACTTATAAATCAGGAACTAGGGTACAATTTTTACCTGATTTTCATCGTGTTTTTCTAGGTTGTGATTGAAATGTTCATTTATTTGAACAACATTTACGTGAAAGTGCTTTTTTAATTAATGATTTAAGTATTCAATTAATTGATAAGAGGACAGGTACTGAAGAAACTTTTCATTATGAAAATGGCTTAGTTGCTTTCATGCAATATTTAAATAAAGATAAAAAAAATTTATCACCAATTGTTAGTTTAAAAGGTAAACAAAATAATATTGACGTTGAAATTGTATTACAATATACGGAAGATTATAGTGAAACGTTAGTAGGGTTTGCCAATAATGTTAAAACTGTTGATGGTGGAAGTCATTTAGTTGGTTTTAAAAGTGGTTTAACGAAAGCTATTAATGAATATGCAAGAAAACAAGAATTATTAAAAGCAAAAGATAAAAATTTAGAAGGTAATGATTTGCGAGAAGGTTTGGTTGCTATTGTTTCGTTGCGTATTCCTGAAAATTTAATTCAATATGAAGGTCAAACAAAAGGTAAATTAGGAACGCCCGAAGCAAGAATTGTTGTTGATAATATTGTTAATGAAAGATTTTCATTTTGACTTTACGAAAATAGTGATGCTGCTAAAAAAATTATTGATAAAGCCATTAAGGCTCGTGATATTCGTAATGCTTTAAGAAAAGAACGTGAATCATTGCGTAATAAAAGTAAAGATACGCAAAAATTTTTAGTAGGTAAATTGGTGCCTGCACAAAGTAAAAATCCTAATATTAATGAATTATTTTTAGTGGAAGGAGATTCCGCTGGTGGCAGTGCCAAGTCAGGTCGTGATCGTAAGTTCCAAGCGATATTACCGTTAAAAGGAAAAGTAATTAATGCCGAAAAAACTAAAGTAATTGATCTTTTTAATAATGAGGAAATTAGTATGATTATTAATGCGATTGGTGCTGGTGTTGGTAACGAATTTAGTATTGAAAATTGTAATTATAATAAAGTCATTATTATGACTGATGCCGATACTGATGGTGCCCATATTCAAATTTTATTACTAACTTTTTTCTATCGTTATATGCGAGATTTAATTACTTCGGGTAATATTTATATTGCATTACCGCCTTTATTTAAAATTTCTTTTAAAGAAGAAGAGCAAGAGAAACATGTATATGTTTGAAATGATTTAGAATTAAAAGATAAAGTTGAAACAATTAAAGGTAAATATGACCTGCAACGTTATAAAGGTTTAGGAGAAATGAATGCTGAACAATTATGAGAAACAACTATGGATCCAAATGTCCGTCAATTAATTAAAATTACTATTGAGGATGCTCTATCAGCAGAAACAGAAATTCAAATATTAATGGGTGATAAACCAGAAAAAAGACGAAAATGAATTGAAGAAAATATTTCTTTTGAAGCTAGTGATTATTAAGAAAAAGGAGTTTATAAGTTATGAATAGTAAAGAAGAGATTCAACAAAATAATGAACAAATTTTATCTTATCCTATTGATGATATTGTTGCAGAACGTTTTGGTCGATATGCCAAATATATTATTTTAGAACGAGCATTGCCCGATGTCCGTGATGGTTTGAAACCAGTTCAACGTCGAATTTTGCATGCTATGAATGATTTGGGTTTAACCAATGATAAAGCATATAAAAAAGCAGCTCGTGTTGTTGGAGAAGTAATTGGTAAATATCATCCTCATGGTGATACAGCGGTTTATGCTGCGATGTGTAGAATGGCACAAGAGTGAAAGGTAGCATGACCATTAGTACAAATGCATGGTAATAAAGGTTCAATTGATGGTGATAATCCTGCTGCGATGCGATATACAGAAGCGCGTTTATCATTAATTTCAGAATTATTATTGAAGGATATTAAGAAAAATACTGTTAGTTTAATTAAAAATTTTGATGAATCAGAAACAGAACCAACAGTTTTACCTGCCTATTTTCCAAATTTATTAGTAAATGGTGCTTCTGGAATTGCTGTTGGAATGGCAACTAATATTCCACCTCATAATTTACAAGAAGTAATTAATGCAATTGTCATGAGAATTAATAATCCACAATGTAATTTAAGCGAATTAATGCGTGTTATTAAGGGTCCTGACTTTCCAACCGGAGGAATTATTCAAGGTATTAAAGGTATTAAAGAAGCTTATCGTTCTGGTAAAGGACGAATTGCAATTCGTGCTAAAACTCATGTTAATAATGAAGGTGAAATTCCACAAATAATTATTACCGAAATTCCATTTGAAGTTATTAAACAAGATTTGATTAAAAAAATTGATGATGTTAAAACATTAGCAAAAATTCATGGTATTAAAGAAGTACGTGATGAAACGGATCGTTTTGGTTTACGAATAGTTATTGATTTAGTAGAAGATAGTAAACCGCAAGAAATTTTAAATTATTTATTTAAAAATACCAATTTACAAATTTATTATAACTTTAATTTAGTAGCAATTGCTAACAAAAAACCAGTACAAATGAGTTTAATTAATATGTTAGATTTTTATATTAATCATCAAATTGATGTTGTTACTAAGCGTTCACAATATGACTTAACACAATTAGAACGAAGATTAGAGATTGTTAATGGTTTAGTTATTGCATTAAGTGAAGTTGATAAAGTAATTAAAATTATTAGAACATCAACTGACCGTATGCAAGCAAAATTAAATTTAATATCAGCTTTTAATTTTACTGATATTCAAGCAGAAGCAATTGTACAATTGCGTTTGTATCGTTTAACTGCTACTGATATTCAATCATTAGTTTTAGAAAAAGCAGATATTGAAAGTAAAATTATTGTTTTACAAGAAATTCTTAATAATGAAAATTCACTACGTCAAGTTATTATTACTGAGTTAGAACAAATTAATTCTCATTTTTCTGGATTAAGAAAATCACAAATTCAAGGTGAAATTTCTGAAATTACAATTGATGAAAAAGCAACATTGCGACAAGAAAATGTATTTGTTAGTATTAGTTATGATGGTTGAATTAAGGTAATAAGTAGTAAAGTATTTTTACAAAATCTTGATAATCAAGATTTTGGACGTAAGCCAAATGATGTTATTATTGGTGGAGCAATGTTCAATAATTTTAATAATTTATTATTTTTTACAAATAAAGGTAATTATTTTTTAATACCAATTTTTAAATTAGAAGAAAATAAATGGAAAGATAATGGTATTCATGTTAATAAGTTATGTAAACTTGAAGGAAATGAAAAAATTATTAGTGTTGCGCAAGTTAATAGTTTTGAACAGCCAAATGTAAATATAGTAGTCGCTACTAGATATGGTTTAATTAAAAGAATGCCACTTTTAGAGTTAGCAACTACTAGATTTAATAAAACCGCCAAATATGTTAAGTTAAAAGAGAACGATAGTGTTATTAGTGTTAATAGTAGTACCGGTCATGATTTTATTGTTATTAGTACTCGCAAGGGTATGACTTTAAAATATTTAGAAACGAAAGTTCCATTATTAACTAAAACTGCAACAGGTGTTAAAGCTTTGAAAATTAATTCTGAAGAAGATGAAGTGGTAGGAATGGCTTGTGGTAATAGTAATGATATTTATGCAATGTTAACATCAGTTGGAACAATTAAACGAATGTTATTCAATACTATTGAACAAACTTCACGAACAACAAAAGGTAATAAAGTAATAAAAGTTCCTAAAAGTAAAAGTATTAGTATTATTAAAACTTTCTTATCACCAGCAACATCTTTTATTAATATATTAACGAAAAAAGAAAAATGATTAGTGATTAAAGCAAGTGACATTAATCTTAGCAAGGTAAATGAAGGAACTGGCAAAGTAGTTGCTGATGATATTATTGCTGGTGGTAATAATTTAGTGATTGATTTAAAAACTGATGTTATTGATACTGATATATCATCAATATCAGAAAATTTTTTTAATTTTGTAGAAAAGTAGTGGTAAAATAAAAAAAGTCATCAACTTGACTTAAAATTTGATTTTATTAAATTTTGGGATTTATTTTTTTACAAACTGAAATATAACACATTGGATTTTTGATAAGGGGTTAATCCGTAGTGTTGATATTTTCATTTCCATAAATTGAGGTAATTTTGAATATTGGTAAATCCAATACCATGGTAATGAGTAATAAATTCTTTTAAACTTGATTGTATTTTACTGACATTACTTAATTTTTTATAATTTAATTCTTTATTTTCTTTTGATTTAAACTGCTGGATAGTGGATTTAGTTTGTTTAGCTACTGTATCATATAATACTTGCATATCACAAACTATAATTGAATTTTCTTCGATAAGTTTCGATGTTAAGTTTTCTTGTACTCATTTTTTATTTAATCTTTTAGTATTTGTTGTTTGAGCATAGATATTTCGGTTTTCATCAATTGCCATTTGAATACAACGATTTAAATCTTTAGCATTTTCTTCAATTCATTGTTTTCTTGGATCATTTGGATCTTTAAAGTTTCCTTTATGAATTTCTTTGATAAAAGTTTCGTCAACTTCAATTCTAGCTTTTAATTTTACAAATTGATTTTGTGTTTTTACTAATTGTGTTGATTTCATAAATTTTTGACGATTAAATCAGGCAGTTTTATTCTTTAATTTTGTAGAAAAGTAATGATACATGATAAAGTGTTATTTTTAGAGAATTTTTACACTAAATAATGTTACTTTTAACAAATTTTTAATTAAAAATAATATTTTAAGTGTAAATTGATGAATAATTTTTGGTCATCCATACTTTTCTACATAATTAAAAGTTTTATTTGTAGTATTAATAAATTGAGAAATAATGTAAGCAGATTGACCTAAAGTAGCTATTTGTATCAATAAATCTCATTGATCATGAGATAAATGACTTCAATAAAAATAATGATTTTTAAAAGCATGAAAAGTAATATTACAACTTTTACATTTATATCTTTGCTTATAATCTTTACTACCATATTTAGTACACAAAAAAGAACTACAATCTGGACATTGAATCCCTTTCTCTTTGAATTTTTGTTCGACTGCTTCAAATTTTTCTTTTTTCTCAATTTGTTTAATTCTAGTTTTATTTTCTCTAAAAATCTCAATAAAATCTTTATCAGACAAATTATTTAAAATTTCTTTTACTGTATTTTTATTCATTTAAAATCACCTCTTTAATATTAAAAATACCATATAAAAATATATTTTTGCTAATTTTACTAATACCACTACTTTTCTACAAAATTAAAGGAAAATTTTGATACAAAAGAAAGCAACAATGGTATTTAAAATAAACTTTTTTATTGAAAATTATGAACTTTTTTAAAGAATTAGTTTTTTGATTTTCATAATATAAATTTAAATAATAATTTTAGTTAAGAGTGAATAGGATAGGACTTATATCAATGCTATAATTATTATAGTAGTGATTTAAGGAGGAAGTATAGATGACAAATAATATTATTAAATATCAATCTCTAATTAATGGTGAGTTATATGAAAATGGTAATTGAATATCAGTTATCAACCCCACTACTAATAAAATAGCAGGCCAAGTTCCTGCCTTAACTAAAGTTGAAATTAAAAAAGTATATGAATCTGCAAAATTTGCTCAAAAAAATTGAGAACAAATGCCTATTTTAAAAAGAATTTCTTTTTTAAATTCTTGAAAACAATTAATTATTCGCGATAAATTAATACTTGCTGAATTAATGACCAATGAAATTGCTAAAGGCACAAAAGCGGCTTGCAGTGAAATTGATAGAACAGTTGAATATATTGAATATACTTTACAAGAAGCATTACGTCTTCATCCTGAATCTTATACAGGTGATAGTTGAGGAAGTATGAACAAATTAGCTATTTTTGAATACGTACCAAAAGGAATTGTTCTTGCTATTTCCCCTTTTAATTATCCGATAAATTTATCAGTCTCTAAAATATTTCCAGCACTTGTGACTGGTAATAGTGTTGTTTTTAAACCTGCAACACAAGGATCATTGGTGGGATTACACTTAGCTAAATTAGCCAAAGAAGCTAACATTCCTAATGGTGTTTTTAATGCTATAAGTGGTAAAGGTAGTGAAATTGGTGATAGTTTAGTTGAAAATGAAGCAATTAATGTTATTTCTTTTACTGGTAGTGCTGTTGTTGGTAATCGTATTTCACAGAAATCTTTAAAAGCTGATTTGATTTTAGAATTAGGAGGTAAAGATCCAGCAATAGTGCTTAATGATGCTGATCTTGAAGATACAGCAACCAAAATCATTAAAGGTGCATTTAGTTATTCAGGACAACGCTGTACTGCTATTAAAAGAGTGTTAGTACAAAGAACAATTAGTAGCAAATTAATTCCAATTTTAAAAGAAAAAGTTGAAAAATTAACTGTTGGTTTGCCCACAGATGATTGTGATATTACTCCTGTTATTGATCAACCAACAATTGATAATGCTAAAAAATTAATTAAAGATGCTTTAGATAAAGGAGCCAATTGTTTAATTGGTAATAAATTTAAAGAAAATTTAATGTGACCAACTATTATTATTGACGTAACAACAAAAATGAATTTAGCATGAGAAGAACCTTTTGCGCCATTGTTGCCGATTATTATTTTTGATGAAGTAAAAGAAGCAATTAATATTGCAAATGATTCACAATATGGTTTACAAGCTTCTGTTTTTACTACTAATATTAATAGTGCAATGAGTATTGCTAAATTATTAGAAGTTGGAAGTGTTAATATTAACGATCAGTCACAACGTGGTCCCGATCACTTTTTTTTTGTTGGTGTTAAGGATTCAGGTCTTGGCGTACAAGGTATTCGTCCTTCGTTACTTGCTTTTACTAGACCAAAAGGGATTGTTATTAATTGAAAAACAAAAATTTAAAAGAAAAAATAAAACTTATTTTAATAAAAAAATAAGTTTTATTTTTTTATTAAAATAGTGGTAAGATAAAAATGTAATAAATTTTTGTCCTTGTTAATTAGATTTTTATTTTTTTAACATTCTTATATAAAAAGCATAATAAAAATATTACATATCATTGTAACTTTTATTTTAAAAAGTAAGTTATTAAAATAGTGCCGAGGATAAAGTACTGTTACATGAAATGCAAAAAATATGGAGGTAAATATGGCAAAACGAAAAATTGTCCTTGTTGGATGTGGAGCTGTTGGTAGTAGTTTTATTTACAGTGCCATTAATCAAGGTTTAGCACAAGAATATGTATTAATTGATGCTTTTGAAGGTATAGCTGAGGGTAATGCGATTGATTTTGCTGATTGTCAAGCAGCTTTAGATCATCCTTTTATTTCAATTAAGGCAGGAAATTACAGCGATTGTAAAGATGCTGATATTATTGTTATTACTGCTGGAAGACCACAAAAAGATGGTGAAGCAAGATTAAATATGGTAGCAGATAATGCCAAAATTATGAAGAGCATTGCTTTAGAAATTAAAAAATCAGGATTTAAAGGTGTTACTATTATTGCATCTAATCCTGTTGATATAATGACAAATGTTTATCAAAAAATTACACAATTTGATTATCATCAAGTATTAGGTTCTGGTACAATTTTAGATACCTTACGTTTACAATATTTAATTGGAGAAAAAATTGCAGTTAATCCAAAGTCAGTTGCTGCTTATGTAATTGGTGAACATGGTGATTCTTCAATGATTCCTTGAAGTTCGGTTTCGGTAGGTAATAAAACTATTTATCAACAAATTACTGAAGGTAGAATTAAAGAAAAAGATTTAGAAGAATTAAGAAAAGAAGTAGCACAAAGAGCTTATAAAATTATTAAATTAAAACGTGCAACTTTTTATGGTATTGGTGCAGCATTGGCATTATTAGTAAGAAATATCCTTGAAGGACAAAATCACGTTTTAGTAGCAGGTGCTTATTTACAAGGAGAATATGGACAACAAGGTTTTTATATTGGTGTACCAACAATACTTTACGAAAAAGGTTGAAAAAGAGTAGTTCAGTTACCATTAACGAAAGAAGAGCAAACGGCATTTGATAAATCTTGTGCAATTATTAAAGAAACTTTAGAAACAGCTTTTGCTGCTATTAAATAAAAGGGGGGAGCATAGCGATGTTGTCTATAACATTCAATTATTGTCTTTAAATTATAAAGTTAGACGAGAATAATTTTGACTTCAATATGCAATTGTATGTTAATCTTAACACTTAGAAAATATTAGTCAACAATAATACTTACTTTTATAACTCAAAAATTCTTATTAAAGAAAACTTTAATAAGTTTTATTTTATTTTTCATTTTTTTTAAAATTTTAATTTTAATTTATAATAACTGTATGGCTGTATTTATTTGATAGCATTTAAAATTAACCATTTTTGTATACATATCAATGTTATAAGTTCTATCACCAATCATATGTTTTAAAATTTGTTTAATATTAGTTTCAGTAAAGCAACCAATATTTTCAACTAGTGCTTGGTTTAATACACCATCTTTTGCATTAATAAAATAACCAACTTTTAATTTTTTATATTGCAAAGTTAATAATTGTAAAAAATCAATTAATTCATAATATTGACCTTTTTCAAATAAAGTTATTGCATTTTGATAGTGTAATTTAGCAATTTTATTTTTTCTTCTTCCAGCCATTATACCAAGAAATAAAACATGAAAAGCATGAAATTTATCTAAAATAAATTTAGCATTTAAAATTGTAGCAGTTTTTCTAATTCATTTTACACTATCACCACAAACTATTAAATTTGCTTGGTCAAAATTTTCAAAAAATAAATTGCCATGTTTTTGAATTAATTTAGCTGTTTTTTCTGCACCAATTTCTTTTAATTATGTAGAAAAGTATGGATGACCAAAAATTATTCATCAATTTACACTTAAAATATTATTTTTAATTAAAAATTTGTTAAAAGTAACATTATTTAGTGTAAAAATTCTCTAAAAATAACACTTTATCATGTATCATTACTTTTCTACAAAATTAAAGCCAATTTCTGTCTTGGAAACTCTTATTTTACATACAGCTCTTTTATTAATTAATTTTCCATTTTTCTTTTTACCAGTACAAAATACTAATAATCTCATAGAACATTTTTTACAATTTTTAGTATTATGTTTTTCATTAAACTTAAATTTTCTATGTCCATCATCAATATTTATATATAATGTTTGATTTGGTTGTAATACAATTTTAGGAATATTAGCTTTTGGTAATTCAAATTTTTTATATCTTCTACAAACTATACTAGTACCTATTAAATCTTCAATAAAAGTATCACAAACATCACGGTATTTTTTACCATCAGCAAAATATTTTAAAATTTGTTTAATAACATCTGGTGCTAATTTACTATACTTTTTAACACCAAGATATATATCTAACAATGAAACAAATTCCTTTTTTTGTGTTTTTGGGTTATAACATGTACAAATACGTCGTTTATAATTTAATAAACCTTTTTTTGTTTTTAATTTTCTTTTTCTAAATCTATATGATTTATATACAGATTTATCACATGTATTTCATAAATAATCATCTATTTTTTTAAATAATTCTTCTGTTTGTTGTAAATTTAATTCATCTTGATTAAAATAGTGTTTGTCTCAATCAAAATGATTTGCGAATGGTAGTTTTAACATTTTTAATGTTCCTTTCAAAATTTTGTTTGTTAATAATTTAATTGTATTGTTTATAAAAATTTGGGAATAAAATATGGCTTTTATTAGTAGTTATGCACAACTGAATAAAAAATATAATCTTAATTTTAGTGATAATAATTATGGTTTTAGTTGAGATATTTTTAAAGCATTTGTTGGTGATGAATGAGCAGAATATTTCTTTAATTTTGTAGAAAAGTAATGATACATGATAAAGTGTTATTTTTAGAGAATTTTTAAACTAAATAATGTTACTTTTAACAAATTTTTAATTAAAAATAATATTTTAAGTGTAAATTGATGAATAATTTTTGGTCATCCATACTTTTCTACATAATTAAAAGAATATTTTACTACTAATTGTTTTTATCGTTTTATACCAACAGCACGTGGAACAAGAAAAACTTGAAACTGTTTAGCATTTGATTTATTTATATGTTGTAATTTTAGTGATAGTAGTGTTCAAGAAGTTAGAAGATATGAAAATACTCATAGTGAAACAACTATTGGTGCATTAATGAATGTTTGTCAAGTCTTGTTAGATAAATATAATATTAATTTACTACCTAATAATCCACATGGAATTAAATGAAAAATTACTAAGGATGGTGGATGTATTATTTTTCCTAGTAATCAACAAATTGATTTTATTGGTTATGCTAATGGTAATAAAATTTTTGGAAAAGAAGCAGGTGGTTCAAGTTTTTTAGGTTCAAGAACAGATGAAATTATTATGGCAGAAGAAAAAGAAACATTAACTGAAAAGCAATTAACATATCGATATGAACGTTTACAAAACTCTATGTTTAGAAGTAATCGTATTAAAGTATCAAAAGAACCTATTAAAGAATGAAGCTGACCTTTATTGATAAAAATATATATAGTTCTACTTTTGGAAAATTGATTACTCGTTATTTTTATAAAAGTTTTTTCATTACGTTTACATGCAATCCTTATGATAAATATCATCCATTTTATTTAAAATACTGTACACCATTTTTACCATTAAATGATAAAGTAATGGAAAATCTTAAAAAAATTGGCAAAATTTATTATGAAAATCAAGATATGTTTAGTGGTTTAGGTTTATTTGTTTTAAGATTTACTATTCAACCATTTTGAAATAAATTACCAGATATTCAAAAAAGAACATTATTAGAAATCCTGAATTGTAAATATAAATGGGACAGTTTTTTAAAATAATTGTATTAAATCTATTGGTCTTTTATAAGATAGTGATTTTCTGGGTGTAGAATTAATTTGAAATGCTATAGTATTTAAATCTTTTTGTTTATATGAAGATAGATCTGTAGATTTTGGTAAATATCTTCTTAAAATACCATTATTATTTTCATTTAAACCTCTTTGACAAGGTTTACCAGGATCTGCAAAATAAATCTTAACATTACAATTTTTTTCGATTAATTTTCATTTACTAAATTCTTTACCACGATCAAAAGTAATAGTTTTAACTGCTCCTTTTTGTAACTTTGAAATAAATTTTATTATACTTTTTGTAATATTTTCTGATTTATTATTTTTAGTTGCTAAAGGAATTGTGGTTTTTGATCATATATCAGCTAAAGTAATAATAGAACTTTTATGATCTTTACCAATGATAGTATCACCTTCTAAATGACCAAATTCTTCTATATTTTTAATATTAGGAATGATTAAATTTCTTTCATGAATAGACTTACAATTATTAATTCTGCCCCTAGTTTCTTTTTGTTTGTGAGGTTTATTTTTTCTTTTTCTCAATAAGTTATTTTCATCAAAACCCATTCGATTTGTTTTAAACATGTTATATAAAGTTTTTGTTGAAATACTTTTTATTTTATTTTCCTTTAAAAAATTAGCAATTATATCAAGAGCATAATTTTTAGTAATTAACAAATGATTAATAGTATTAATTTCTATTAAAGTTAAAATTATTAATTTTCTACCTGCATTTTGTTTATTTTTTTGAATTTTATTCAATATTTCTAATGGTAATAAGTTTTGATTTAATAATCTACAAACTCTATGTACAGTTGATTTACTATAATCAATGGCTTTTGCTATTTTACGAATCGAAAATCCATAACTTTTATATTCTTTTATTGCTATTATTGATTCAATAGTCAGATACTTATACATTGTGCTAATTCCTTTCTTTTCTTAATTATAGAATTAACACAATTTAATTTTTATATAAGTGTCCTTTTTAATTTTACAATTCAGGTTTTAATATTAGTAACATTTTTTCATATAAGGAAGTTTAAAAATAATTCCTTTATTTAATTGAACTAACTATTTAATTATGCAATAATATTGTATTGTATATAACTCAATTATTATTAAGGAGGCGCATAATGCGTGATGGATTAACTTTAAGATGTGAAGTTTGCAAAGAAGAAAATTATATTGCTGATCGTAATAAAAAAACTAAGCCTGAAAAATTAGAAACAAAAAAACATTGTTCTCGTTGTAATCAACATACACTACATAAAGAAAAGAAATAAGTTTTACTTATTTCTTTTCTTTAATTTGCAGTACAATATACTTAGTTATTAATTAATGATTTATTAAAAGGATTGAATTTAAAATGAAAAATTTAAATAAAAAAGAAATTATTGAAACAATATTAACCAAAAATAAAATAGATGCTATGTTATTTTACTCTCCCGAAAATCGCTTTTGATATAGTGATTTTATTTCAACGTTAGGTTATTTATTGATTAGCAAAAATGATGCAAATTTATTATTAGATGGAAGATATATTACTGAGGGAAAAGAAAATGCCAAAAATGTTAAATGCATTCAATTTAGTAATATTTTTTCTTCATTGAAAGATTTATTAAAATCACAAAAAATTAAAAAAATTGGTTTTGAAGCAGAATATATTACTATTGCTCAACTAGAAAGTTGAAAGCAAGAAATTAAAGATATTGAATTTGTTCCAATTTATGTTAGTTCATTAAGAATGATTAAAGATGAAATCGAAATTGCACGAATTGCAAAAGCTTGTGCTATTGGTGATTTGGCTTTTAATGAAGTTTTAAATTTTATTCGACCAGGTGTTAGTGAAAAAGATGTTGAAGATATAATATTGCGTTCATTTGTTAAAAATGGTGCAACAAAAGCATCATTTGATACTATTGTTGCTTCTGGAGAAAGAGGAGCAATGCCTCATGGTAAAGCTAGTAATAAAAAAATTGGCAATAATGAGTTAATTACTTGTGACTTTGGTTGTGTATATGAAGGTTTTTGTTCAGATATGACTAGAACTTTTGCGATTGGTAAAGTTAATCCAAAATTAATTGAAATTCATGAAATAGTTAAATCAGCACAAATGGCAGGAATTAAGGCTGTAAAGCCAGGTATAGCTATTGGTGAAATTGATAAGATGTGTAGAGAATACATTAAAGAAAAGGGTTATGAACAATATTTTACTCATGGTACTGGTCATGGGCTTGGCATTGAAATTCATGAAGCACCTTGAGTTATTAAAAACGAATCTACTATTTTAGTTCCGGGAATGGTTATTACTGTTGAACCAGGTATTTATATTCCTAATTTAGGTGGTGTTAGAATTGAAGATGATATTTTAGTTACCAAAGATGGTTATCAAATTTTAACAAAATCATCTCGTGAAATTGATATTTGAAAGGAGAAAAAATAAAAATGATTAACGTTAATGATTTTAAACCAGGAATTACTTTCTTACATAATAAAACTGATATTTTAATAGTTATTGAGTCAGCACATTCTAAAAGTGGACGTGGTCAAGCGCATGTGAAAGTAAAAGCAAAAAATTTAAGAACACAAGCTATTATTAGTATTACTTTTACTGGTGGTGATACAGTTTATCCAGCTATTATTGATAAACGACCAGCAATTTATAGTTATGATGATGGTATGTATTCAGTTTTTATGGATAATGAAGATTATAATGAAATTAGGATTGATCAATCACGCTTATCATGAGAAAAAAAATTTTTAGTTCCTGGTAATGAAGTATCATTAAGCGTTTATAAAAATTTAGAAATATTAGGTATTGATTTACCTCCTTCGGTAGTATTAGCGGTTGTTGATGCTCCACCAGGAGTAAAGGGAAATAGTGTTTCTAATACGACAAAAACAGCTATTTTAGAAACTGGTTTACAATTACAAGTACCAATGTTTATTAATAATGGTGATAAAATTGTAGTAAGTACAGATGAAGGAAAATACAAAACTCGCGCTTAAGAACCTGTTTAGAATCTTTTCGAAAATAATGTAAAATGATTATATATTTTAAAATAAGAGGTATATATGCATAAAAATTATCCAAGTCATGTCACCAAAGAACAATTTGAGAACATAAAATCAATTTTAGAAAATAGCAAAAAGAAAACAAAACCAAGAAGTTTAGATTTATATGAAGTATTTTGTGCAATTTTATATGTATTAAAAAGTGGTTGTCAATGAAGAATGCTACCAAAAAATTTTCCAAAATGACAAACTGTATATTATTATTTTCAAATTTGAAGTAAAATAATGGTAAAGAACCTAGTGTATTGCAATTAATTTTAAAAAAAATTAGTTAAAAAAGTTCGTATCAATAATAATCGCAAAGAACAAACTAGTTTTTGTATAATTGATTCGCAAAGTGTTAAAAATACAGATACTACTGAAAATAAAGGTTATGATGCTGGTAAAAAGATTTCAGGCATAAAACGTCATATTGTTGTTGATTCTCAAGGTTTACCACATGCAATTTACATAACCACAGCAGAAAAAACAGATCGTAATAGCGCTATAATAATGATTGAAAATGAAAAAGAAAATCTTTCTGCAGTTCAAAAAATAATAGTAGATGCTGGTTATACTGGTGAAAAATTTGCTTCTGAAATCAAAACAATCATAAATGCAAATGTTGAAGTGATAAAACGTAATGAATTACATACTTTTGTAGTATTACCAAAAAGATGAATTGTAGAACGAAGCTTTGCTTGATTAGAAAAATACAGAAGATTATGAAAAAATTGTGAAAGAAAACTAAATACTAGTTTACAAATGGTTGTTCTTTCATTTATTTCAGTTTTATTAAAAAGATTCTAAACAGGTTCTAAGAAAGGTGAATATTATGGAAATACTTATTGAAGAAAGTAAAGTTGGAACATTAAAATTATCTTCGTTAGTTATTAAAAAATTTATTTATATGTTATTAATTAATGATAACTATCAATTAACATTAGAAGATGTTGAAGTTCTAATGTTAGAAACAAATGATATTACTGCTATTAATAATAATATTGTTGTGCGAATAAAATTAATTGTTAATCCAAATGAAGATTTAGTAAATTTAAAAAATAAAATTAATAATTTAATTTTAAGACGTACTGAATCAGCTTTAAATTTATTTTTATTAAATATTCATATAATATTTATTGCTCAAACTAAGGAAGTAGAAATTAACAATGCAAGAACAAAAGAAGATAACCCAGCATCATAAAAGAATTGGCATGATGGAAGTATTATATCAATATTTCCTTGAAGGCCAATCACAACAAGCGTTTAAACAATTTCTTTTTGAAGAAGAAGGTAAGAGTTTAATTACTGAACAATTCGAGATATTAAATAAAATAATTGATTATGAATATGATTTAATAGATTTAATTAATAAAAATTTAAAGCAAGGATGAGATTTTGAAAATTTAAAACCAATTGAACAAGCAATTTTAATTTTAGCAGTGTATGAAATTGTCCATACTAAAACAGATAAAAAAATTATTATTAATGAAGCTATTATTATAACTAAAGCTTATTGTCCAAATGATGCTTATAAATACATTAATGGTGTTTTAGATAAAATAAATAAGTAATTATAACTAGTATATGATTGAATTTAGTTAATAACTATATTTCTAATATAAATATATTATGTTATTTTAAAGATAGTTTAGACTTACTGCATAACGTTTTTAAGTTTTAATGATAAATTATAAAATCCTGCAATTAAATTAAATCTTAAAAATATTCGTTTTCTGCCTTTTCTAAATTTATAACCAATAATTTTAAAATATTTTAAAAACGCAAAAACATGTTCAACTTTTCTGCGAGTTTTATTAATAATCTTATTAAAAATTTTAATTTTACTTGTTTTAGGATTGTTTTTACTAGTTTTAATAGGTAAAAATGTATTAGCATGAATTTTTTGTAAACCTTGATAACCTTTATCTGCAATAATTATAGTTTCTGGTGAAAATTTTAACTTTGAATTTTTAAAAGTTTTAAAATCATGCTTTTTACCAATATCAGGAAAAATATTTAAAATTTCATTAGTATGTGCATTAATTATGGTTTGAAACTTAACAGTATGCATTCATTTTTTACCAGAAAATCAATCTTTTTGGTTATATTTTGGTCGTTCTGTTTCTACTTCTGTTACATCAATTATCAAAATTTTATTTTTTAATTCTTCTTTTTAAAAAAATATTTTTATTTGTTAAATTATTAAAGTTATTATTTTTTATTAAAATGTCTTCAATTGAACGAATATTTCGTAAAGCAGTAGTATCAACCATATTATACTCAGCGCCAATACTTATGATATGTACGATTTTCATATAAATATCTTAAAGTCATTACTAGTCTATCTTCTATTGACATTTTATATGGTCTTCCACCAATGGTAATTTTTAGCTTTTGATGATCTAATAAAATATTTAAAATTTCATTAAAAACTAGTTTATTAATACCAACTATTTTACGAAAATATTGATCCGATTTATCTTTTAATTCAAAATATGTCATAAAATTTATCCTTAACTATTCAACTTTTATTTTAATAATAACAAAAAAATGAAAAGTTAACTAGTTATGCAGTAAGTCTTTTTTATTTTATAATCCAATATTTTTGTTCAATATAACTATTTCTTTAAAATTAATAGTTAAAAAATAAAAAAATAAAGTATAAATTAAGTATCGTTTTTGTTTTGTTTTTTTATAGTTTATAATTTTTTTTATTTTGTGTTATTATATTGTTGTATTAATTAATAATTAACTATTTAAGCATTTATGCTTCAGTCGAAAGGTAGTTTTTTTTGTTATGCAACAAGATTTTTATATTAAAAAGGTTTTTTATGCTTATTATGTTAAAAATATAGTTTTACCTGTTTCTTTTTTAAATAATATTGGAAATACTAAGGGTAAATCTTATGTTGGTAATAAGCAAAAGTTGAAAAATAATACTTGTCGTGCTAAAACTAATTTAATTCAAAAAGCATTACATAATTTTTATGATAGTAAAATATTAAGTTTTGTTACTTTAACTTATAAAGATAATATCCAAGATGTTAGAAAAGCAAAAAAGGATGTTCGTTTATTTTTTCTTAAATTAAAGAAATGGTGAGATGACCCTAAACGTTCTAAATATTTAGGAGAATTAAAATATTTTTATGTTTATGAATATCAGACTCGCGGTGCTGTTCATTTTCATATAGTTTTTAATAGAAAAATACATAAAAGTATGTTATTGGAATGATGAACGCATGGTTTTAGTGATTTAAGAGTTGTTCGTAAAGGTACAAATGAATTTGTAATTAAATATTTGGGTAAATATGTTACAAAAGCATTAGATGATGTTAAATCTATAAATCAAACAGATGTAGGTGTAAAGGCGTATGCTTTTAGTCGTAATTGTAAAAATCCTATTGTAGTTCGTGGAATTAAAAAAATGACAATTCAAGATATAATTAAAGCAAGTTTTAATGCAACAAATGTATTTTATTTTAAAACGCCAAGAGATAGTGATGGTAATACTGTTATGACTGGTGGTGTTATTGAAAGTACTGTTGTAAATGATTATTTTAAAGAATATAAAGATTACGAATGTTATGTATATTTTAGTATTTTATCGCATAAGCATTATTTACGGACAAGTGAAATCGGTTATTTAATTCATAGAGATAGAGATGTTATAACTTTTTTAGATAAAGTTTTTGGTAATAAAGTTGAAAAAATAATTTTTGGTAATAAAAGATTAAATTAAATTTTAATTAGAATACTTGTATGTATGTATATATATATATATAATGTTATTTGTAATTATGCTTTTATTCGACTGAAAGTATAATTACGTTTTTTTATTTGTTTTTTATTTTTTTATGTTATTATGTATATAGATATTTATTTGCTTAATAATTGCATTAATGTAACAAATTAATAGTAGTAAAAGGTTATTAAGAGTAAATATTTAACTATTACAATTGTTTAAACAATTTCAGTCGAAGGATAATTAAATATTTACTTTTTTTTATTTTTTTAATTATCACAAGTTGTTTAAACATAATAGTTTTATTAATGACAATTTAATATTTTTACGTAATGTATTTATATGTATTTATTATGATTTTTTTAAAAGAAAGTGAGGCATCACCTCCGTTCAGTTAAATTAAAATTCAGGTTAAGTATGTAGGGTAAACTATTCTTTTTCCTATTCGACTGGGAATTTTTTTTATTTCCTGAATTGTAAAATTAAAAAGGACACTTATATAAAAATTAAATTGTGTTAATTCTATAATTAAGAAAAGAAAGGAATTAGCACAATGTATAAGTATCTGACTATTGAATCAATAATAGCAATAAAAGAATATAAAAGTTATGGATTTTCGATTCGTAAAATAGCAAAAGCCATTGATTATAGTAAATCAACTGTACATAGAGTTTGTAGATTATTAAATCAAAACTTATTACCATTAGAAATATTGAATAAAATTCAAAAAAATAAACAAAATGCAGGTAGAAAATTAATAATTTTAACTTTAATAGAAATTAATACTATTAATCATTTGTTAATTACTAAAAATTATGCTCTTGATATAATTGCTAATTTTTTAAAGGAAAATAAAATAAAAAGTATTTCAACAAAAACTTTATATAACATGTTTAAAACAAATCGAATGGGTTTTGATGAAAATAACTTATTGAGAAAAGGAAAAAATAAACCTCACAAACAAAAAGAAACTAGGGGCAGAATTAATAATTGTAAGTCTATTCATGAAAGAAATTTAATCATTCCTAATATTAAAAATATAGAAGAATTTGGTCATTTAGAGGGTGATACTATCATTGGTAAAGATCATAAAAGTTCTATTATTACTTTAGCTGATATATGATCAAAAACCACAATTCCTTTAGCAACTAAAAATAATAAATCAGAAAATATTACAAAAAGTATAATAAAATTTATTTCAAAGTTACAAAAAGGAACAGTTAAAACTATTACTTTTGATCGTGGTAAAGAATTTAGTAAATGAAAATTAATCGAAAAAAATTGTAATGTTAAGATTTATTTTGCAGATCCTGGTAAACCTTGTCAAAGAGGTTTAAATGAAAATAATAATGGTATTTTAAGAAGATATTTACCAAAATCTACAGATCTATCTTCATATAAACAAAAAGATTTAAATACTATAGCATTTCAAATTAATTCTACACCCAGAAAATCACTATCTTATAAAAGACCAATAGATTTAATACAATTATTTTAAAAAACTGTCCCATTTATATTTACAATTCAGGAATTATAAAGATTATTTTAGGTTTAATTGGAGTTATATTATCTTCTGCAACTGCTGGTTTAATTATATTTATTATTGTAAAAATCATATTAAAAATTAATCAAATATTTTAAAAAAGGTGGTGAATATTATGTTAAGTTTATTTAAAAGAAAAGATAAAAGTAATATTAGTGATAATCAAAATGAAAAAGTAAAATTTTTAACTAATAAAAATAAAAGTACTCATGCTTCTATTTTAAATTATTTTGGTTTTAATGATTTTAATCATGAAACTTATTTTACTGATTTTGTAGCAGAAAATAATGCTAATTTATATAATGCTCCATTAGAAATAAATAATGAAACCATTAAACAATATTTAATTCAACAAGAGTTTTATAGAAAAAATTGAAATTCTATTTTTAAATTAAGTAAATTAGGAATTAGTGGTTATTTAATTTATATTGCTAATGATGACTTATATTTTCAAGTTATTGATATACAACAAAGAGTTTATGATATTACTGGTAAATTAATTCAATGTACTATTTTTTATGATAATTATGAACAAAATTCTCAAACTGTAAGATTATTTGAAGTTTATACATTAAATAATAAACAAGTAACTATTAATCGTGCAATTTATAATATTAATGATACTAAAAAACAAACTAAATTAGATTTTAAATCATATATTAATAATCCTAATTTATCACAAGAACAAACATTAAATATTAACTATATACCAATAGTAATTATGAGAAATAAAGCAAATGAATTAGCAGATTGTGATAAAGTAATGGATAAAATTAAAGCACTAGATGTTATTTATGAACAAATTGTTTTAGATAGTATTTTAAACTCACCTAAATTTATTTTTGACCAAACTTATGGTAATGTTCAATCTTCAATGGAAGAAGCAGTAAGAATATTAGTTACTAAAAACTATATTTGAAAAACTACTGGTGATAATAATGAAAAAAATGAAAATATTAATATTACAAGTAGTAATTTTAAAGGTAAGAATTTAACTGATATATACGATTGAAATGTTAATGAAATATTTAAACGTTGTGGTATTCATATACCAAGCCAAAAAAAATCCGCACAACAATCATTTCCCGAAAGTACAGCAGTAAATATTTCAACTATTAATTATATTGAACAAAAATTATGACAATTTAATATTGATATTCTTAAATTTATTCAATTATTAGTAAAGGTAGATAAAGACTTATTAAATAGTCAAACATTTAATATTAGTGATGATCAAGAAATTAATAATTTAACAGTTAAACTAAAATTATTTAATCCCGAAAATAACCAATTAATAGGAGAAAACAATGGACAACAACAAACCACAAACCAAATTTCCACAGAAACAAAAGCAAACTAAACTTAATCAAGCAAAAGTAGAAAATGATTATTTAATAGATAATATTCCTTTTGATTTTACTAATATGATGGGTGCTACTAGTGACCCTGATATTAATAGAGCATACGATGAATTTAAAAAAAGAACAATTTATATTTATGAAATTGAACGTTTATTTAAAAATAATGAAAATAATAGTTTAAAATTTTCAGCAAATACTATTAAAATCGGTTTTATTGATATTGATAAAGTATTAAAAACTATTGCTGTTGAAACATCAGACTTTACTATGCAATTAAATCAAAGAGCTAGCACAAACATTAATGATAATACTATTGAATATAGTATGACTGATATTAAAAATTTAATTTTTCAAGAGATAAATTTATTAAATCAATTTAAGTTATATGCATTATCTATTAATGAACCTTTAACAGAAAATAATATTGATAATTTATATATTATTAATAACTATTCACAACCTTATCAAAATCCAAAAACAAGAAGTACTAAAAGTATAACTATTATTAAAATTAAAGATTTTAAAACAAGAGATGGTTATCCAATTATTATTAAATTACAAAAACCATTAGACAAAGATATCAAAGTTACTGGTTTAAAAATTAAAGCACCTAGAAGTATGATTTTCGGTAATATAAAGGTACTTGGTGAAGTTGACAATATGGAAGTATACCCAAAGTTATTTGTCAAAGATAAGATAGCATTTCCACTGTTATCAATGCCTATTGAAACTCAACCAAAAGTTAGAATATTACAACAATGATTTAGTGAACAAATATTACCATGAAATTTAGCAAAGCAATTTATAGGAGAAGAAAAATCAGTTTTAGATTTAATTGCTATTGGTGGTGGAACTGAAACAAGAAAAGAAATTATTAATAACACAAGAGTAACTAATGCTTGATTGGGATATGAATTTGGTACTATTTTTGATGGTAAATGACCATTGAAAAAAGAAAAAGAATTAAAAGATAAAGAAGTTTGAAATTTTCTAGGTGAAAGTCAATTTTATCAATATGTTGCTACAAATAATAAATTTAAAGATGTTGAAATTGAAATAAAAGATGCACCAACGGTTGATAGTTTACAAAAATTATTATTAGATATGTTAAGTTATACATATAACTACAATAGAAATTTTGAAGGTGCATCATTAGATCCAACTAAATCACCAAATAAAATGGACATATTAAGAGGAAAATTTGAAAATCAAAAACCCGATGAAGTAATAACTAACTTATTTAGACAGTGAAAATTAGATTATCCTAATTATATTAATTTAGAACAAGTGAAAATATTTAAACAACTAATTATTATGTTATCAAATAATATTTATTCAACAATGTCTATTAATAAAGGTTTAAATGATGATAATAAAATATTATTACCTTATTATTTTGAATTAAAATCAAATCCAATACATCCTACTAATGATGATATTTGACAATTTAAAGATGCAAAAGTTATATTAAAATCTGAATATTTTGATTTTACAGATATGAATAATATTAAATTAAAAAATAATGATATTAGCCAAAATGAATTATTTAAACTAGATGATAATCAATTTAACTGATTATCTATTACAAATGAATTAGAAAGTAATAATATTCCGTCATTAATTCCGGCAGATTGAACATTAGGAAATGGTGAATATGGGAAATATTTTACAAAAACAATTATTGATAAAACTAAAATTACTAATGCTTTAAATTTATATGGTTCAAACAAATCTCAATTATTTTCTAAATTAGAATTTTATAAAGAAATCGCACAAATTGATACTAATAGTGAATTTGAATTGCAAATTGAAAATCCGATTAATAACTTAAATCGGATTGAAATTAGTTGTATATTTGGTGCTGGAAATTATGATTTAATTTTAATTACTGATAAACAAAACATCAATTTAACTAATATTAATTTATTTGATAAATATAATGAAAATATTTCTTATATAAATTTAGAAATTTAATTATCAAAATAATCTTTTCAATATTTTCCATCTCATTTAATATCCACATCATGTAACTTTTTATTTGAGCAATATAAAGAATAATAGGAACCATTATACATATTAACTCATATTGGAGCATTACATAATACTACTGTATGGTCTGGCTTTTCATAATGATTAAATCTATTATTTTCATGAGTAAGTATCCCTCCCATGATTAATCCTATTGTTCCAGTTGTGGTACCAGTTAATGCTAATGCTAATGTTATTTTACTCAAATTTATTTTTATTCATTTTTTCAACTATATTCCCCCTTTTTTGCAATAGTGTTATTACAAAATATAAAAAATAATTAAAAAGAAAAATTATTTTTTTAATTTAATTTTTTATTAATTGTAAAAATTCTATTATTTTTTTAAATCTCATTTTCTAAACTATACATTCTATATATAAGTGTATATATTTTTTAATATAATTCTATTTATTTACTTATTTTTACAAGTACGCTTTTAAACGCAAAATAACGCCTAAATTAAAGTTGTTTATTTTGCGATACCTATACTATTAATTATATGTAACTTGTTTATTATACGGAAAATATGAAAGTACTTTTTTTGACAAGTC
The DNA here is from genome assembly GCF_964030965.1 of Spiroplasma endosymbiont of Amphimallon solstitiale. GTDB lineage: Bacteria > Bacillota_I > Bacilli_A > Mycoplasmatales > VBWQ01 > Spiroplasma_E. Next base: position 748,332 of record NZ_OZ034999.1, on the reverse strand, counting down.
ATTATTTTAATCATAATTACATTATTATATGGATTATTATGGATAAAATAAAACAAAAATAGATTATTAATTTAATTTACCATATTTTAACACTTTAAATTTAATAAATTTAAAATTAATAATTAGTACAAAAAACAGATTAGGAGAATTTAATATGAATTTTAATTATAAATGAAATTTTAGAGAACAAAATGCAAAAATTGATAAATTAGTTTTAGAACCTGTTTAGAATCTTTTCGAAAATAATGTAAAATGATTATATATTTTAAAATAAGAGGTATATATGCATAAAAATTATCCAAGTCATGTCACCAAAGAACAATTTGAGAACATAAAATCAATTTTAGAAAATAGCAAAAAGAAAACAAAACCAAGAAGTTTAGATTTATATGAAGTATTTTGTGCAATTTTATATGTATTAAAAAGTGGTTATCAATGAAGAATGCTACCAAAAAATTTTCCAAAATGACAAACTGTATATTATTATTTTCAAATTTGAAGTAAAAATAATGGTAAAGAACCTAGTGTATTGCAATTAATTTTAAAAAAAATTAGTTAAAAAAGTTCGTATCAATAATAATCGCAAAGAACAAACTAGTTTTTGTATAATTGATTCGCAAAGTGTTAAAAATACAGATACTACTGAAAATAAAGGTTATGATGCTGGTAAAAAGATTTCAGGCATAAAACGTCATATTGTTGTTGATTCTCAAGGTTTACCACATGCAATTTACATAACCACAGCAGAAAAAACCTTTAATTTTGTAGAAAAGTAATGATACATGATAAAGTGTTATTTTTAGAGAATTTTTACACTAAATAATGTTACTTTTAACAAATTTTTAATTAAAAATAATATTTTAAGTGTAAATTGATGAATAATTTTTGGTCATCCATACTTTTCTACATAATTAAAAGAAAAAACAGATCGTAATAGCGCTATAATAATGATTGAAAATGAAAAAGAAAATCTTTCTGCAGTTCAAAAAATAATAGTAGATGCTGGTTATACTGGTGAAAAATTTGCTTCTGAAATCAAAACAATCATAAATGCAAATGTTGAAGTGATAAAACGTAATGAATTACATACTTTTGTAGTATTACCAAAAAGATGAATTGTAGAACGAAGCTTTGCTTGATTAGAAAAATACAGAAGATTATGAAAAAATTGTGAAAGAAAACTAAATACTAGTTTACAAATGGTTGTTCTTTCATTTATTTCAGTTTTATTAAAAAGATTCTAAACAGGTTCTTAGAACATATAACAAAGAAATGAGAAAAATGAGATTGAAGAATATTTAAAACAAGAGATAAAAAGAAATATAAAATTGTTGATTATCAATATCGAACAAGAAAAATAATGTATGGATTAGTAACTTATAAAAGAAGAATTTATGAATATTTTGATGAAAAATTACAAAAATGAGTTCGTGTTTGTTTAGTTGATGAATGACTAGAATTACCTAAATATAAGAGAATTGGTGAAGATGTTGAACAAACTATTATTGAATATTTTGCTGATGGAAAAAGATATCATGATATTTGTGCTATTTGTAAAAAGCAGGTATTAGCTTTAATTTTGTAGAAAAGTAATGATACATGATAAAGTGTTATTTTTAGAGAATTTTTAAACTAAATAATGTTACTTTTAACAAATTTTTAATTAAAAATAATATTTTAAGTGTAAATTGATGAATAATTTTTGGTCATCCATACTTTTCTACATAATTAAAAGGTATTAGTGTTAGTACTGTTCATAGAGTTTTTAAAAATTTAGAAGTAATTGAAGCAAGTCCAATAAAAGTAAAGTTAGAAAAAAATCAACCTATTTTTGTAGCAATTGATGATGGACATCGAAAGTTTTGAGATTTTAAACGTAAAGGTATAAAACACTCTATGAGATTAATAACAACATATACAGACAATATTAATCACAAAGTACAAAATAAAAGAGTAAAAGCAATTATAAGACCAACAAGAACAGTAATTGGAGTTAAAAAAACTGCTGAATTTATTAAAGAACATTGTCAAAAATTTTATGAAAATATTGAACAAGCAAAAATCATTATTTGTGGTGATAGTGCAGGGTGAATTAAAGATATAGCAGATTATCTTTTTAATTATGTAGAAAAGTATGGATGACCAAAAATTATTCATCAATTTACACTTAAAATATTATTTTTAATTAAAAATTTGTTAAAAGTAACATTATTTAGTGTAAAAATTCTCTAAAAATAACACTTTATCATGTATCATTACTTTTCTACAAAATTAAAGGATTATCTTGGTACTGAGTTTATTTTAGATAAATTCCATTTAATTAGAACATTATATCTTGGAATAATAGCCGGAAATAAAGGAAAGTATGTAAAAGAATATAATCATTGTAAAAATTTAATTAATAATGGTCAATATGAACAATTAATTGATTATTTATATAAAGAATTAGATAATCATAAAAAATTAAAAAAACAGTATTTTAAAAATAATAAAAAAGGTATTGTTAATCAAAGTGCAAAGTGAAATATTGGCTGTTTTACCGAAACAAATATTTGACATGTTTTAAAAGAAATGATTGTTAATAGAACATATAGTATTTTTATTTATATAAAAATGGTTATTTTTAAGTGTAATAAAATAAATTTAGAAACATAATTTTAATGAATATAGTAATTATTGATTATTTCACAATTTTGAATGGCATCTCAAAAATTATTATTTTTTAAATTTGTTTTTAACCCAATAATTAAACAAGTTAATGACATAGTTATAGATATTAAAATTGGAGTTAGAATTATACAAAAAATAATACCAATTTGTAATTTTATTAATTCCTGAATTGTAAAATTAAAAAGGACACTTATATAAAAATTAAATTGTGTTAATTCTATAATTAAGAAAAGAAAGGAATTAGCACAATGTATAAGTATCTGACTATTGAATCAATAATAGCAATAAAAGAATATAAAAGTTATGGATTTTCGATTCGTAAAATAGCAAAAGCCATTGATTATAGTAAATCAACTGTACATAGAGTTTGTAGATTATTAAATCAAAACTTATTACCATTAGAAATATTGAATAAAATTCAAAAAAATAAACAAAATGCAGGTAGAAAATTAATAATTTTAACTTTAATAGAAATTAATACTATTAATCATTTGTTAATTACTAAAAATTATGCTCTTGATATAATTGCTAATTTTTTAAAGGAAAATAAAATAAAAAGTATTTCAACAAAAACTTTATATAACATGTTTAAAACAAATCGAATGGGTTTTGATGAAAATAACTTATTGAGAAAAGGAAAAAATAAACCTCACAAACAAAAAGAAACTAGGGGCAGAATTAATAATTGTAAGTCTATTCATGAAAGAAATTTAATCATTCCTAATATTAAAAATATAGAAGAATTTGGTCATTTAGAGGGTGATACTATCATTGGTAAAGATCATAAAAGTTCTATTATTACTTTAGCTGATATATGATCAAAAACCACAATTCCTTTAGCAACTAAAAATAATAAATCAGAAAATATTACAAAAAGTATAATAAAATTTATTTCAAAGTTACAAAAAGGAACAGTTAAAACTATTACTTTTGATCGTGGTAAAGAATTTAGTAAATGAAAATTAATCGAAAAAAATTGTAATGTTAAGATTGAGGCTTTTTAGAAATCTGTGTATCTTTGTTTTACAAAGTACTAGTTCAGATTAATTCTGTCTTCAAATTTTATCATAAAATGAGCAATTGCTGTATTTCAATTTTGAATAGGCAATGTTCATTTTTTTGTTATATTTTCAATTGCTAAATAAAATATTTTAAAAACTGACATATCATTAGGAAAAGCTTTTTTGTTTCTAATAACTTTTCGTAATTGACTATTAACAGATTCAATAGCATTTGTTGTATAAATTACTCTTTTGATTTCTGCAGGATAACTAATAAAAATCATCAAATTTTCTCAATTTTTATATCAAGATTTAGCAATTTGGGGATATTGTTTATTTCATTTACTTTCAAATGATTCTAAAGCTTGCATTGCTTGTTCTTCACTACATGCACTATAAATTGGTTTTAAATCTGTAACTAGAGTTTTTCGATGTTTGTATGAAACATATTTTAAACTATTTCGAATTTGATGAACAATGCATAATTGATGTTCTGTTTTAGGATAAACTGCTTGTATTGCTTCTGACATGCCTGTTAAATTATCACTACAAGCAATCAAAATATCATTTAAGCCTCGATTTTTCATTTCTGTGAAATTAGCTAATCAAAATTTAGCACCTTCATTTTCACTAATTCATAAGCCTAAAACATCTTTTTTACCTTCTAAATCAACTCCTAATGCTATATAAACTGATTTATTAATAATCCGTTTATCTTGTCGAACTTTAACTACTATACAATCAAAATAAACAATCGGATAAATGCTTTCTAATGGTCGATTTTGTCATGCTTTGACATCATCAATAACATCATCAGTAATTTGACTAATAACACTTTCACTAATATCAGCACCATGATATAACTCTTGTAACTGCATTCTAATGTCAGATAGAGTCATACCTTTTGCATATAGTGAAAGCACTTGTTGATCAAAACCATCAAATCTTCGCTGTCTTTTTGCAACTATTACAGGAGTAAAATCACTATTGCGATCTCTTGGTACATCAATCTCAATTTTACCTTGTTGAGTTATTAATTTTTTTGAACTTGTACCATTACGAGCATTTTCAGTATTACTATGTTGATTTTTTTCATATCCTAAATAATTTTGCATTTCAGAATTCAACATTTTTTCAACTAAACGTTTTGTTAATTCTTTATATAAACCCCCTTCTTTAAAAACTGTTGTTAAATCTTCAGTATTTTCTAATAATAAATCTACTGCTTTTGATATTGGATCATTATTATTAATATTTTGTTTTTTAGCCATCTGTAACTCACTCTTTCTAGTCATTTAATTATATTTACTAGAATTAATTAAACATAGTTATTTTTGTAAGTTACACAGATTACTAAACATTGCCTTAAGATTTATTTTGCAGATCCTGGTAAACCTTGTCAAAGAGGTTTAAATGAAAATAATAATGGTATTTTAAGAAGATATTTACCAAAATCTACAGATCTATCTTCATATAAACAAAAAGATTTAAATACTATAGCATTTCAAATTAATTCTACACCCAGAAAATCACTATCTTATAAAAGACCAATAGATTTAATACAATTATTTTAAAAAACTGTCCCATTTATATTTACAATTCAGGTAACAAAAAAATGAAAAGTTAACTAGTTATGCAGTAAGTCTAATTTAATAATCAAAAAATAAGCATTGTAATCATAATTATTAGATTATCTTTTATATCAAAATTTGTTAAATTTTATTACTTATAATTAAAATGTTCAAATAATATTTCTTTTTTTATACAGTTTAATAAAAAATAATTTTTCATTTTCATTAAATTATATTTTATAAACAAAAAAAATAATTGATTATAATTGATTATAATTGATAATATGTAAAGGAGAAAAAAATAATGGACAGATTACTAGAAACCACAACGAAAACTATAGAAAAAACTAAAACCAAAAAGGCAAGTTGATTTAAGTTATTTAGATTAATTATAATTAAAATTAGTTACAGTTTTATTACAGCATTTTTATTTTTATTTTCAATAGTAATTTCGGTATTGAGCATTAGTTTTTTGTTTTTTTTAAATTTATCAATAGAAGATTTTATTATTGATTTACAATATTATATTATGATTTTTTATAGTATATTTTTATTTATTTTTATTTTATTAAATGCTATAAAAATTTTTGGTACTCAATTTGAAGATAGTTCTTTCTTATTATTACTTACTAAACCTTATACAAGAAATGTTATTATTTTAACTCAATACGCTGCTTTATTTTTTATGAGTTTAACTTTTATTTTCATAAATATTATTGCTTTATTAATATTTGGCGGGATTTGCGGAATTATTATAAAAGTTTCTTATTTAACTTTTTACGTATTAACGATCCTAAAGTTTTTTGGTTTTTGCTCTTTATTTGCTGTTTTAGTTACTGTTGGTGTAGTAACAATGTTAGCTTTTACTCCATCACAAATAGTTTTTTTAATTTTTGTTATTTTCTGTAGTCTATTTTTATTAGGTGGTTTGCCTTACTCATTAACCAAAATAAATAGTGACATTATTAAAATTAATTTTGAAAATAATATCCAATATACTGTTAGTGAAATCAAAGAAGCAATTTTATTTAAACAAAATTTAGAAAAAGGATTAATTAAATATCCAAATTTAACAAAAGCTATTTTTGATTTTTATTCTAATCTTAGTGATCAAGAATTAAAGGATATTAAAGAAAATAATGTTATTAATAAGCGTATTGATTTTTATCAAAAATTAGGATTTATTAAAACAATTTCTACTGTTAAAACTCTTAGTGGTAAAACAACCTCTTGAAAACCAATTGAATTTCAAAATAAAGATATATTTATGAAAATTACTTTTAATAGTTATTTTAAAAACTTAGATGAATTAAAAAACAATGTTGATAATAATCAAATTACAGAAGACTTAATTAATATAATTAATGATTATGATAAAAAATATAATATTGATTCATTTATGGATCTGCAAAGTGGTAAAGCACCTTCACTATTAACATACGATACTGATATTAATAATACTTATATACAAATTACAGGTCCAATATTAGAAAAACCCGTTCCACTATCACCCAAGGAAATTAAAAATATTTTTATTGATACATATGCATATAAATTTGATTTTCGTAATGAATTTAATAAAATTTTTTATAATCCTGTTTATTTTTTAGTTAGAACAACCGAAGAATATATTTATAATCAAATTCATACTTATCGTCAGATTACTAATAATTCTGTTACTAATGATAAAAATTATAAAAATTACATTAGTATTGCAAATAGTTATCAATTTATCAATGCAATAAATTTTATTGAACATTGAAATCAAATTTGGACTTATTTTATGGACTACTATGGTGATTTTTGATTTGAACCTTATGCAACATCTAGTATCGATTTTGATACACAAAAAAATACTTTATTTAGTTATCCTGATTTTAAACTAACATTAAATAATAAAAAAATAAAAACCGATAACATTGATTATTTTCAAAATAATAAATCAGTTCTTGAAATATATTGTGGATTTTCTATCTTTTTATTCTTACTTTCTTATTTAATGTATAATCGAAAAATTGTTAGTTAGGAGAAAACTTATTATGGGAACTACAGAAGACATTATGATTAGTGTCAGAAACTATAACAAAAAATTTAAAAAGTTTAATATTAGTAATATAAATTTTACTGTATTTAAAGGAACTATTCATGCTTTGGTTGGTCAATCTGGTAGCGGAAAATCTGTTTTATTAAAGTCTATCATTGGTGCAATACCTAGTAACAGATACAGTGGTACAATTAAGGTTAATGATTACAAAGCAGGAAGTGCAAAATCAAAATTAAGCTTAGGTTATTCCTTAAATTTAGAAAACTTTCCACAAGGTTTAACAGCTTATAATTTTCTAAAATATTTAGGACAAACAACTACTATTACCGATAGTGCTCTAGAAGTTAATTTACAAAAATTATTAAATAATTTTAATTTATGAGAACATCGTAATAAGGGTTTAAATTCTTTCTCTTCAGGAATGAAAAATAGAATTATGCTAATTCAAGCCTTAGCACATGATCCAGAACTAGTAATTCTTGATGAACCTGGTGCAAACTTAGATTCAGAGTCACGAAAATATTTTACAAATGTATTAAAAAGATTAAAATCAGAAGGTAAAACTATTTTCTTAACAACTCATATGATTAACGAGGTTAAAGATATTATTGATGATTGTACTATTATTGATTTGGGAAAAATGCTTTATAGTGGACCAATAGCAAAATTTGATGTTGGCAAAATTTTTATTTTGACTACCAACAATTTACCATTAACAGCCACTATATTAACAAAATATCAATATCAATTTAAATATCTTAAAGATTTAAATGAAATCTTAATTCGCTTAGATACACAAGAAAAAATTGATAATCTTAGTTCAATTTTAAATAAATATAAAATTGGTATTCAAAATCTTTATGAAAAAGAAATAGATTTATCACATTTAAAAAATTTTTTATAAAACCTGAATTGTAAAATTAAAAAGGACACTTATATAAAAATTAAATTGTGTTAATTCTATAATTAAGAAAAGAAAGGAATTAGCACAGGCAATGTTTAGTAATCTGTGTAACTTACAAAAATAACTATGTTTAATTAATTCTAGTAAATATAATTAAATGACTAGAAAGAGTGAGTTACAGATGGCTAAAAAACAAAATATTAATAATAATGATCCAATATCAAAAGCAGTAGATTTATTATTAGAAAATACTTTTAATTTTGTAGAAAAGTAGTGGTAAAATAAAAAAAGTCATCAACTTGACTTAAAATTTGATTTTATTAAATTTTGGGATTTATTTTTTTTACAAACTGAAATATAACACATTGGATTTTTGATAAGGGGTTAATCCGTAGTGTTGATATTTTCATTTCCATAAATTGAGGTAATTTTGAATATTGGTAAATCCAATGCCATGGTAATGAGTAATAAATTCTTTTAAACTTGATTGTATTTTACTGACATTACTTAATTTTTTATAATTTAATTCTTTATTTTCTTTTGATTTAAACTGCTGGATAGTGGATTTAGTTTGTTTAGCTACTGTATCATATAATACTTGCATATCACAAACTATAATTGAATTTTCTTCGATAAGTTTCGATGTTAAGTTTTCTTGTACTCATTTTTTATTTAATCTTTTAGTATTTGTTGTTTGAGCATAGATATTTCGGTTTTCATCAATTGCCATTTGAATACAACAATTTAAATCTTTAGCATTTTCTTCAATTCATTGTTTTCTTGGATCATTTGGATCTTTAAAGTTTCCTTTATGAATTTCTTTGATAAAAGTTTCGTCAATTTCAATTCTAGCTTTTAATTTTACAAATTGATTTTGTGTTTTTACTAATTGTGTTGATTTCATAAATTTTTGACGATTAAATCAGGCAGTTTTATTTGTAGTATTAATAAATTGAGAAATAATGTAAGCAGATTGACCTAAAGTAGCTATTTGTATCAATAAATCTCATTGATCATGAGATAAATGACTTCAATAAAAATAATGATTTTTAAAAGCATGAAAAGTAATATTACAACTTTTACATTTATATCTTTGCTTATAATCTTTACTACCATATTTAGTACACAAAAAAGAACTACAATCTGGACATTGAATCCCTTTCTCTTTGAATTTTTGTTCGACTGCTTCAAATTTTTCTTTTTTCTCAATTTGTTTAATTCTAGTTTTATTTTCTCTAAAAATCTCAATAAAATCTTTATCAGACAAATTATTTAAAATTTCTTTTACTGTATTTTTATTCATTTAAAATCACCTCTTTAATATTAAAAATACCATATAAAATATATTTTTGCTAATTTTACTAATACCACTACTTTTCTACAAAATTAAAGCAAAATTCTTAATTGCTCAAGGTTTTATTGAAACTTCTCATTTATTAATGATTAAAATTGGCATTGTTTTACCAATAATTTCAATACTACTATTACAAAAAGAAAATTTAACTGAATAATTTTTCAAAATTTCAAAATCAGTAAATGCTATCATTCCATCAAATTTATTTTTTCCAAAATTTGCTTCAACAAATGTTACTTCATAAAAAATTTTATCTTTTACAAAAAATGGTTTTATTTTTTTTATATAAAAACGTTTATCAAATCTAATTTTTAAATTATTTAATTTAGATTGCAAAATTTTTTCAGATATTTTTTCATAATACTCTTTAGAAGCAGTTTCTTTATTAATGGGAAACTTATTTAGATTATGAAGAACATTAATATTATAAGTTTGTTTTAAAAATTTTTTTATTTTAATCAAAAATTCATAATATTTCAACATCAATCTCTCTGAATTTTCTTCACCAACATTATAATGAGAAACTGAAATTTGTACATAATCATGAAATTGTCTTAAAAATTTTAATTTTCCTATGGATTTTATATACTTAATAGCGCAAGTTATATCATTATATTCCATTGGATTTATAGATACTTGTTTTTCAACAGAATATACTTTCAAAAATACAGCTTCAATAAAATTACGAAGACTAGCTAGAATATTTTCCTTTAATTTTGTAGAAAAGTAATGATACATGATAAAGTGTTATTTTTAGAGAATTTTTACACTAAATAATGTTACTTTTAACAAATTTTTAATTAAAAATAATATTTTAAGTGTAAATTGATGAATAATTTTTGGTCATCCATACTTTTCTACATAATTAAAAGAAAATACTGAAGATTTAACAACAGTTTTTAAAGAAGGGGGTTTATATAAAGAATTAACAAAACGTTTAGTTGAAAAAATGTTGAATTCTGAAATGCAAAATTATTTAGGATATGAAAAAAATCAACATAGTAATACTGAAAATGCTCGTAATGGTACAAGTTCAAAAAAATTAATAACTCAACAAGGTAAAATTGAGATTGATGTACCAAGAGATCGCAATAGTGATTTTACTCCTGTAATAGTTGCAAAAAGACAGCGAAGATTTGATGGTTTTGATCAACAAGTGCTTTCACTATATGCAAAAGGTATGACTCTATCTGACATTAGAATGCAGTTACAAGAGTTATATCATGGTGCTGATATTAGTGAAAGTGTTATTAGTCAAATTACTGATGATGTTATTGATGATGTCAAAGCATGACAAAATCGACCATTAGAAAGCATTTATCCGATTGTTTATTTTGATTGTATAGTAGTTAAAGTTCGACAAGATAAACGGATTATTAATAAATCAGTTTATATAGCATTAGGAGTTGATTTAGAAGGTAAAAAAGATGTTTTAGGCTTATGAATTAGTGAAAATGAAGGTGCTAAATTTTGATTAGCTAATTTCACAGAAATGAAAAATCGAGGCTTAAATGATATTTTGATTGCTTGTAGTGATAATTTAACAGGCATGTCAGAAGCAATACAAGCAGTTTATCCTAAAACAGAACATCAATTATGCATTGTTCATCAAATTCGAAATAGTTTAAAATATGTTTCATACAAACATCGAAAAACTCTAGTTACAGATTTAAAACCAATTTATAGTGCATGTAGTGAAGAACAAGCAATGCAAGCTTTAGAATCATTTGAAAGTAAATGAAATAAACAATATCCCCAAATTGCTAAATCTTGATATAAAAATTGAGAAAATTTGATGATTTTTATTAGTTATCCTGCAGAAATCAAAAGAGTAATTTATACAACAAATGCTATTGAATCTGTTAATAGTCAATTACGAAAAGTTATTAGAAACAAAAAAGCTTTTCCTAATGATATGTCAGTTTTTAAAATATTTTATTTAGCAATTGAAAATATAACAAAAAAATGAACATTGCCTATTCAAAATTGAAATACAGCAATTGCTCATTTTATGATAAAATTTGAAGACAGAATTAATCTGAACTAGTACTTTGTAAAACAAAGATACACAGATTTCTAAAAAGCCTCATAATAAAATTTATTTCAAAGTTACAAAAAGGAACAGTTAAAACTATTACTTTTGATCGTGGTAAAGAATTTAGTAAATGAAAATTAATCGAAAAAAATTATAATGTTAAGATTTATTTTGCAGATCCTGGTAAACCTTGTCAAAGAGGTTTAAATGAAAATAATAATGGTATTTTAAGAAGATATTTACCAAAATCTACAGATCTATCTTCATATAAACAAAAAGATTTAAATACTATAGCATTTCAAATTAATTCTACACCCAGAAAATCACTATCTTATAAAAGACCAATAGATTTAATACAATTATTTTAAAAAACTGTCCCATTTATATTTACAATTCAGGTTTTAAAATATAAATTTTACTTAACTTCACTAAAGTAGTCATCCATTTTAAAATAATCAATACTATGATCAAAAGTTGACGAATAAATGATTTTAAAATTTAAAGAAATGCGATGTTCTCTATTTAATTCATCAACTTTATTATTTAATTTCTTTTTAATTCTTTTGATATTTCTAATATTACGATCAGTTTCTCTTCTAATATTAAATACAAAAAAACATTTAATTTTGTCAAAAGAAATTTCATGTTTTTTATCAATATTATGTTGAAAACAAATAAAGGTATCAGTAAATTTTTTTGATAAATCATTAATAATGTCTTCATGAAAATATTTTTGAATTTTAAATTCAATGAATAAAAATTCATTTCTTTTATTATAAGTGATAGCATCAATTGACTTAATACCACGTGAATGACTACAACATAAAAGTTTAAGATTATCACCATCAATTGCATATTCTTCAGATTCTGAAGAATATGTTTTAGAAGCAGTACTATAAGATAACAAACGAAATGTTTTTTTATTTTTTTTATAAATAAATATTAAATTATTTTTTAATGTCTCATTTAAATTCATATTTGTCTAACTCCCTATATGGATAACTTAAAGCTTCATTAATGTGATCTAAACTATTCTCTTCAATTATACAAGAATCAAAATTTTTATCTTTGTTAATAAAATTATATTTAAAATTTAAGTTTTTAAAGTCACGACTTGCTAGTGAAGTTATTGTTTCAAGAATATATGGACTATGTGTTGAAATAATTAATTTTAAATTAATTATTTTAGCAATATTTAATAATAGTTTAGTAAATAAATATTGTCACTCTGGATGAATATAGGCTTCAGGTTCATCAATAATTACTAAGTTACCTTCTTTAAAAAAGTCACTTTTAATCATTTCTTTAAATGATTCAATAATTTTTAATCCACGTGAGGAGTTAGCAAGTTTAATGGTAATACCATTTTTAGTTAAACTACCATTTTCAAAGTTAATTTTATTTTCATTACCAAAATAGTTTTCAAGTTCTTGATTAATTTTTTGTTTAATTAATACTAATTTCAAATTACTATACTGTTCAATATTTTTTTGAATATTAATTTTATTTTTAAAATCATCTAAGTAGTGACACTTTTTAAATTTGAAAATGTTATTTAATGATAATTTTAATTTTTCACTCTCTAACATATATGATGATTGTTTTTTACTAAGACTTTCTTCAATCATTAAATTTAAAATTTGGTCAGTATCACTAATATAAGTAGCATCAATTATTGGGTTTTCAATAATATTTTCTAAGTAATTAAACTCATGTTCTAAAGAAAATTTATTATTTTCATTAATATTAATCGTTAAAGTTTTGTTATTGTCTAAACTAAGTTTTAAATAACTATCTTTATTATTATATTTTTTATTTCTTAAGTTTTCACCATGAAAGTTTTCACGAAGAATATTAGCCATTAAATATGAAATGATATCAGTATCTTTATTATTAAATAATTCTAAGGTTTGTAAAATATCATTATTAATAATATTAATTGTATATTTAATAATTTTAATTTTGTAACTATCTTTATTAGTATCTAATTCAATTCTTTGTAATGTTTTGGTAATTAAATCATCATTTATTTTTAGCAATTGATGATAGTCTGTTAATAAATTAATTCAAAAATTATTAAATTTTTCAATTTTATAGTTAAAATTTGTTATTCATTTTTGCATAAATGTTTTATTATTTAAATTAATATTATTATAAATAGATTCAATTTCTTTAAATAAAGCACTTTCTTTTTCACTACTATTAAAATTTGTTTCAAGAAAATTACTACCAGTATTTTCAATTTGTGTAAAAGTATCTTCAGCAAAATTAAAAAAATTCTTAATTATTTCTGACTTAATATCACTAGTAGCAATTTTCACCATTGCAAAAACTAACCTACTTAAGTAACTTTTACCAGTATCATTAACATCAGCAATAATAGTAATATCACCAATATTTAAAGAAGTATCATTAAAAGGACCAATATTTTTTATTTTTAATTTCATTTATATCACCTATATATCATTTTAAACTATATAAATATAATAACATTTAACATTATTGAAATGTAGAAAAATAATAATAGTAAAAAATAATATATTATTATTAATATTGAAATAATAATAATAAATATAAATTATTAAATTTTAATGAATATAGTAATTGTTAATTATTTCACAATTTTCGATTGCATCTCAAAAATTGTTATTTCTTTTATTTTTTATTTTTAAACAAATATTAGTAAAAATTAATAAAGTAATTACATAAAGTAAAGTTGGTACTAAAATTATACAGAAAATAACTCCAATTTGTAGTTCTACTCAATTATAATAATTTCCAATATTTTGACTTATATAACATACGTATTTTGGTGAATATTCTAAAATATGATATATGCTAGTTGTAGCTAATATTTGAAATCCATTTCTTTCTGTATTTTCTAATTTACGCTTTTCTTTGTTAACTTCTTCTTTTGTTAATCATTCTTTTACTTTATTAAAATCTGTTTTCTTTTCTTCTGATCAATTTGTATCATCTTCATCTAATATTGCATCTAGGTATATCTTAAAAATTGCTTTTTCATTATCAGATAAATTTTGATCAGTTTGATATCTTTTGAAATTATGGATAGCAGTTACTCGTTGTTCTAAAACATCTTTTTGTAATTCATTAAAATTAGGACAATTTGAAAGTTTTTTAATAGATGTTATAATTTTTGAATCAACATATGATAAATCATCTAACATACTATCTACTTCTTCTTTTATCTCATTATCAAAAAGATAATTTTTATTTTTAAAGGATTACTATCTATTTTGTTAATATCAGTTAATACACTATTAACCAAATAATTAGTAACTTCTTTTAAGTTATATTTAATAGCTAAAGTTCATCAAGTTAATCCTTCTCTAGTTATGTAATTATAATAATTACATTCATTTGTTATTAAAAAATCAATAATCATCATTTCAATTTGATTTTGATTTCTTGGTAATTGATGTAATCAATCAATTATCATATCTTCAAATTTAAAGGTTTTTCATTATTTTTATTTTTAATATCAAAATTAATTTCTAAATCACCATTTTCATTTTTTAATAGTAGTGTTCTTATAATTTTTTTATTATTACTTCTAATTGCTCTATGTAATATAGTGTTATTAAACTTATCAATAGGTGTATTAATATCAAAATATTTGCAATTTTCTATTATTTCTAACATATCAAAATTGTTGTTTAGGATTGCTATTTCATAAGGTATATTACCATTATCATCTATTTGATAAAAATTAGTTTTTTAGTGATGGCAAAATTAATTCTAAAATCAGTTTTATTACCCTTTTTAGCAATAATATGTAAAAGATTTTGATTTTTATTATTAACACTATTAATATTAAAATGAGAATTATTTTGAAAATCATTAACTAATTCACGAATTTCTTCATTTGTCGGATATGCATCAGCTTTATTAATTTCTTGTATTAATAATTTGCAAAATGGAGTTTCATTTTGCAAATTTACTAAATTGGGATTAACTTGTGAATTATTAATTAGTTGCTTTGCTATATTTTAAACTTTGCTCCAAGTTTTCAGTCTACAATATATTGTTTCATAATTGCTAAATGTAAGGGTGAATTTCCTTCAATATCTTGTTGATTTAAAAAATTTTTATCATTTTTTTTAAAATTTATTAATCAATTAATAAGTTTTATTTTATTAGTTGTAAATTCTATTAATTCACTTGAAGTTTCTCAACCTTCCTCATGTGGATCATAGTTATATTCATCTTCTATTTCTGCTCCTTCATCTAAATCTAATAAAAAACTATTATGAAGGGCATTTCTATTGTTATTATCTAAACTAATAACTTCCTCATCACTAAAGTTTGGATTATTCATAAAATCTTCAATAATAGAAAATTGAATTCTTTTCTTTTGAAATTGATCAATAAGGTAATTTAATGTTAGCATACTTTTATCTGTTCCTATCTATAATATAAAATTCCTGTTACTTTATTAAAAGTAACAGGAATACAAAAACTTTCTTTAGTTTTACATTTATTTGTATCATAATTTTAAAAAAATCCAATACATTTTTCTTAAAATTAAAATTTAGTTTACAATCAGCGTTTATTAACCTTTATATATATCATTTTTAATAATTGACTAGCAATGAAATAAACAATGACAACACCAGCTAAATAAGCATAAAAAATTAAAGGAATTGGTGTTAAACCAATAGTAGCTCCTAATTGTGTATATGGAATACTAATGCCAATAATAGTAATTATAATTGTTGTTAAAAATAACTGATGAGATGGCATACTTTGAATAAAAGGTACCTTAGAAGTTCGTAATAATTGTACAATTAATGTTTGTGAAGTAACTCCTAAAATAAATCATCCAGTATGAAATAATGATTGTTGATATATGCCAGCAGCACTATTAGGATCTACATTAGCAAAATTGGCAAAGATATGTAAACCATATCCTAAAAATAAAAAGGTGGTTATATCAAATATTGAACTTAGCGGTCCATTCCAGAATGCAAAAGGTAAAATGCTTTTTGCATTTCATTTTTGTGGTTTTTTAATAAAGTCTTCATCAACCCTATCTCAAGGAATTGCTAATTGAGAAATATCATATAATAAATTTTGTAGTAAAATTTGAATTGCCATCATTGGTAAAAAAGGTAATCAAATTGAAGCAATTAAAATACTTAATGAATTACCAAAATTAGAAGAAATAGTAACTTTAATATATTTTAAAATATTACCAAAAGTATTTCTACCACTGATCACTCCTTGCTCTAAAACATCTAAATCTTTTTCTAATAAAATAATATCAGATGCTTCTTTGGCAATATCAGTAGCACTATTAACAGATATTCCAACATCAGCGTGATGCAAAGCAACAGCATCATTAATACCATCACCTAAAAAGCCAACAGTGTGACCATTTAACTTTAAAATATCAATAATTCTTGATTTTTGTAATGGATCCATTTTCACAAAAATAGTAGTTTTATTTACTAATGCTTGTAAATGTTGATCATCCATATCTTCAATGTCACTACCTAATAAAGGAATTCCTGGTTCTAACCCCACCTTTTTACAAATTGCTTTAGTAACAATTTCATTATCACCAGTCAAAATTTTAACATCAATTCCGTGTTGATTAAGAGTTGTTATTGCTTTAATAGCACTAGGTTTAGGTACATCTAAAAAACCTATATATCCTAATAAAACTAAATTAGATTCATCTTCTATTTTAAAAATTGTTTTGTCACTAGCAAAATCTTGATAGCCAATTGCAATTACTCGTAAACCATCATTATTTAATTCCGTACTTAATTTTAAAACATTTTCTTTAATTTTATCAGTTAAGGTAATTACTTTCCCTCCAATTTCAACTTTAGTACAAATTTTTAATATTTCTTCTACTGCTCCTTTGCAAATTAAAGTATTATTAATTTTATCTTTTGAAACTACTATTGACATTCGTCTTCTTATAAAATCAAAAGGTATTTCATCAATTTTACGATAGGGCATTTCAACTATTTTATTATGATGAGCTTTAATGTGTTGGACAATTGTTTTATCAATATTATTTTTTAATCCAGTTTGTAAAGAACTATTTAAATATGCCATTTCTAAAACTTTGTTTGATTCAATACCTTCTGGATCTAAGTGTTTAACTAACTCAATTCTATCCTCAGTTAAAGTACCAGTTTTATCAGTGCATAAAACATCCATTGCACCAAAACTTTGAATACTAGTTAAATTTTTAACAATTACTTTTTTATGTGATAATCTAATTGCACCTTTTGCTAAGTTAGCACTAACAATCATTGGCAGCATTTCGGGGGTAATACCAACAGCAACTGATATTGAAAATATTAACGCTGTTAAAATATTATTTTTAGTAATTACATTAACAATAAATATTAATGGTACCATTACACACATAAAACCAATAAGAATGTAAGTAACTTTTTTAATACCTTTACTAAAACTAGTAACAGGACGTTTACTAGTTACTGCACTAGCAATTGATCCAAAATAAGTATTAACACCTGATGCAATAACAATAGCAATAGCACCGCCCGAAACAATACTAGTACCCATAAAACATATGTTTTCTAATTCTAGGATACTACTTTTTTTATTATCATCTTTAGTATTAATAGCATGTTTTTCAACAGGAAATGTTTCACCAGTTAGTGCTGATTGATTAATAAATAGATCGGTTGAAACTAAAATTCGAACATCAGCAGGAATCATATCACCAGAAGATAAGAAAATAATATCACCTGGTACTAAATTTTCAATTAATACTTCTTTTGTAAAATTGGCAACACTATTTAAAGCATTAAAATCAATTTTTTTATTTTTATTACTAAATCGAAAAACACTGGCTGTTGTTTCAATTAATTGTCGTAATTTTTCTGAAGATTTATAGGAACGATAATCTTGAAAGTAAGATATAAAAACACTCAAAATAATCATTACTAAAACAATAATAGCACTGTACAAATCAACATTTTTATCAGTATTAGTATCAATAATACTGTAACTAATAAAATTATAGATAACTATTATCATTAAAACAATAATAAAAGGATTAAAAATATTGTGCATTAATTTTTTGTATCAAACAAATCGTTTATGAGAAAAAACATTTTTACCATATTTTTTAAGTCTGTCTTCTACTTCTTCCTTTTTTAATCCGTACATACTACCATCTAATTGTTGGATAACTTCTTCTTTCGATAGTTGCGAAAATTGTTTAAACATGGTTGTTGTTTTTTGTTCTATATGCTTCTTTTTAAAAAATTGCATTATCAACCAACCTTTCTTCAAACGTATAATTTAATTGTATACTAAAATCAAGAGAACTTTATTTTAGTGAATAAAGTTCTTAAAACTACCAAATATTTAAGAATAATATTCTTCTATTTTCAATAAAAATTTGTATTATTTTAAATACAAATTATTTATATCAAAAATAGGAGTAAACATCAATGATTTAAAGAAGCTAGGACTGAGTATTTTTTGGAGGATTAGAAGTATTTAAAAAATATAGACGATTAAAAAAATTATTTAACATTCTTCATACACTTTTTTTCTTTAATTTTTTTCTTAAAAGAAAATAAGACATTTAAATACTTTGTTTTTCTAAAAAATACTTGCTTTTTTGAAATAGGATAAGGAATTCATCCAAACACCAAAAATGATCGATTTCCATAGAATATTTATATTCACACATTTGAGCATATACATTTAAAAGAAAAGGTATAAACTATTATTTTTGATATGTTTAACTTTGTGTTCGTAACAAAAGCTGGAATAGCCAATCTTTAAACAATATATGCAAATTTATAAAGGTATCATAAAAATAAAAACAAAGTTAAAAATATAAAAGGATAATAAACAAATTTAGTAATTAATATTTCACTGGGATGAGATACTCTTAAAAAAATTGTTTTATGTTCATTTTGATTTCTAAAAAATTTTAAAGTTTGTTTTCATAAAATACTATTTTTAAATTCAAATAAAAATTCATTATATTCTTCTTTATCAAAAGATATTTTTCTAAAAATTTTATTGTCTAACTTAATTGCTTCCTCCTCCGTTCTAATTTTTTTCATTTCAGATTCAATGGGCGCATAACTTTAATGGATAGAAAGGGACAACTAGAACAATAAACTGATGTATTTCTATTTTCTGTTAGTTTAATTATATCATAAAATACATAAATGTTTAAAAATATAATGACAAAATTACATTTAAACAACAAAAAAATACTAATCTTAAAATTAGATTTTAAAAATATGAAGTTTTAATTTATTAAGTACTATTCATATAACTTCTAGCATTTAAATAATTTGCTTTTGCAATTAACATATTATTTAATGTTTGATGATGATATATTTTTGCTCCATTAGTTAAAGATTTTAAAAAATGATAAACATCACTTTCTGCACTACAACCAATATTTCAAGAAGCATTTTGATTTACAATACCATGAGCATTATTTTTAAAATAATTATAAGTTTTAGTATTAACATTAAGTTTTAAAAAATCAAGTAATTTATTACAATTACCACTTGAAAAAGTAATTGAAGAATCTAAAAATTTTTTTCAGTCATGAGATTCTTTTTTCTTACCACGAACTCCAACAAAAGATTTTCATAAATAACTAAATGCATGAAACTTATCTAAAATATAATAACATCCTAATCAACTAGCCATTGCTTTAATTCATAATGCACCATCACCAGCAACTACTAAATTATAATTATGATACTCTCATTGAACACCTAATATATTTATATTTAATTTAATATCATAATCATTAAGAATAGTTTGTGTTGTAAATTGATATAATTCATGTTGATTTAAACCATGATTAACTTTAAATAATAAAAATGCAGTTATTTTATTTTGTAATTTATTTCTATATGAATAAATTTCTTTTCTACCAAGATTAAAAGTTAAAAGTCTACAACAATATTGCTGTTTTAAACCATTTTCATCTCAACAAGTAATAAAAGCATCATCTGCACATATATTTAATTTTGATTAAATAATACTTTATGTTTTTGTTCTGGTATTAATTTTTCAATTTTTGCATTTTTAAAAATTCTTGAAATAAAATTTTTAGAAAAATAAGTATATTCATATTCTGCTTGAATATGTGTATATGTTTTTTTAGTTATTAAATTTTTAATTAAATTACTAAGTATTTTTAACTTTAAATCTTTAATAACTCTTGCACGTTTTTCAATATTAAATTCTTCATCTGTAAAATAACGAGTTCTTTTTTCTATATTATCTCAATATATTCTTCTATTAAAGTTGTAAATCCAATTTCAGTATTTACTGTTCTATTACGTTTTTTAGAAACTTTATATCTTTCTTTTTCTTCTGCAGTTCTATTTTGAAAAAAATTTTCATCTCAATCCTCGACTTCTTTAATAAAATATGATTTAATATCATTGATTTTATTGTTCAAATAATTTTGAAAATTAAACATATTTCAACACCTTTCTATTATATTTTTTGCAAATTCCATTCTATCAAATTTACTAAATTATTGTTGAAAAAATGTTTAATATAGAGTATAATAATAAAGAACGATAAAATTGATTATGATGTATTTCTAGTTTAACGTTTAAAGATAACTTTTATTAGTTATTTTTTCTTTTTTAATAAAATAATGTACAATAAAGAAAAATATAAATAGAAAAGGAAAATAAAAATGGACATTTGAGTAATTATATTTGGTATTTGTTTACCAATTACTATTGTTTTGGGATTACTTGCTTTTGATGGTATAAAACAATGTCAAAAAAATAATATTTTTGGTATTTTAAGATTAACAATTTCTTTAAATATAATTGGCGCTTTTATTGGTTGCATGATTATATATAAAAAACAAAATTCAGAATTTAAATTTTGAAAAAATAAATGTAGTAAAATTTTAAAATTTAAAAAAAAGAAATAAAAAAATAGCAGTATAATGCTATTTTTTGTTATAATTATATTATAAAAATTAAATAAAAAAATATATGAAGTAATTAATAAAGTTAATAAGTTATTTTAGGCACACTTAACTTAAAGATTATATTAATTATATCATAAATTTTTGTTTTTTTAAAGCATATGAAAGGAGATTTTTATGTGCAAGAAGAAAAAATAAAAATAAGACAATTTTTAATGATGCTAAAAAATTAAGAGAATCATTAGAAAATTATTTTATTCATTGTAATGAATTTAAAGAAGTTCCTACAAAATTAGGAATGTTAATTTATTTAGATATAACTGAAAGTACTATTAGGACTTGAAAACAAAAAAAGAGAAATACTTTTTTACAACAAATTAATTGAGCGCATTCTCAAATTGAACACTTAAATTTACAAAGATATTTAACTTCAAATGCTGGTACTTCATCATGATATTTAGAAAGAGCATATGTACTAATGGTCAAAAACCTACTGTGGAAGCTGTTTACAGTCGTATTCAAGAAAAATATTCTAATTTAGAAATGGATCGCCTTAAAATTGATGTTATTTCTAATAAAGAAGCAACTATTATAGGTATTACGGGTGATGATGTTATTCCTCTTTATACTGGTAAGGTAACAGTTACATTTAGTACTAATGATAGTGTTGATTTAAGTACTATTATTAATAAAAAAGATTTAACGGTTAAGACTAATGGTCATGATATACCATCAAATAATGATGTAATGAGAGCATTACGTGATACTTACCAAGAAAAGTTAGATACTTCTTTTATTGCAATAGAAATTACTTTTAATTATGTAGAAAAGTATGGATGACCAAAAATTATTCATCAATTTACACTTAAAATATTATTTTTAATTAAAAATTTGTTAAAAGTAACATTATTTAGTGTAAAAATTCTCTAAAAATAACACTTTATCATGTATCATTACTTTTCTACAAAATTAAAGGAAATTACTGCTACTAATAGTGCCACTATTACTAGTACAAATCAAAAAAAATATATTGGTAAAGTAATACTAAATTTAAATCTTGATATTAGAATTGCTCTTAAAGACGTTATTAATAAGGGATTAGATAAAATTGCTATTATAGGAAAAGTAATAACTTTAGAAGATGTTAATAGTGCATTGAAAAAACAATATTCAATGTTAAATATGAATGCTATTCAAGTAACGTTGCAAAATAATAGTGTTACTATTAAATCTATTAATCAATATGTATACACTGGTGCTGATGTAGTAATTAATAATTTACTTATTGATTTAAATAGTGTTTTAAATAATAAATTACCAACTTTTAATATTCCTGGACAAAACAAACCAAGTAAAGGACAATTAATTTCAGCACTTAAAACCGCTAACTATAATCTTGATGTAAGCAAAATTATAGTTGATAAAATTACTGATAATAGTGCAGTTATTAATGGTGATGGTAAATTTTATAGCAATGATACTATTGTTGTTACTTATGATTGTGATAAAACAGAACTTTTAAGTGATGTTTTTAAAAATTTAAATTTAGGAACAATTAAAACTAATGGATTATCAAAACCAAATATGAGGCTTTTTAGTAATCTGTGTATCTTTGTTTTACAAAGTACTAGTTCAGATTAATTCTGTCTTCAAATTTTATCATAAAATGAACAATTGCTGTATTTCAATTTTGAATAGGCAATGTTCATTTTTTTGTTATATTTTCAATTGCTAAATAAAATATTTTAAAAACTGACATATCATTAGGAAAAGCTTTTTTGTTTCTAATAACTTTTCGTAATTGACTATTAACAGATTCAATAGCATTTGTTGTATAAATTACTCTTTTGATTTCTGCAGGATAACTAATAAAAATCATCAAATTTTCTCAATTTTTATATCAAGATTTAGCAATTTGGGGATATTGTTTATTTCATTTACTTTCAAATGATTCTAAAGCTTGCATTGCTTGTTCTTCACTACATGCACTATAAATTGGTTTTAAATCTGTAACTAGAGTTTTTCGATGTTTGTATGAAACATATTTTAAACTATTTCGAATTTGATGAACAATGCATAATTGATGTTCTGTTTTAGGATAAACTGCTTGTATTGCTTCTGACATGCCTGTTAAATTATCACTACAAGCAATCAAAATATCATTTAAGCCTCGATTTTTCATTTCTGTGAAATTAGCTAATCAAAATTTAGCACCTTCATTTTCACTAATTCATAAGCCTAAAACATCTTTTTTACCTTCTAAATCAACTCCTAATGCTATATAAACTGATTTATTAATAATCCGTTTATCTTGTCGAACTTTAACTACTATACAATCAAAATAAACAATCGGATAAACGCTTTCTAATGGTCGATTTTGTCATGTTTTGACATCATCAATAACATCATCAGTAATTTGACTAATAACACTTTCACTAATATCAGCACCATGATATAACTCTTGTAACTGCATTCTAATGTCAGATAGAGTCATACCTTTTGCATATAGTGAAAGCACTTGTTGATCAAAACCATCAAATCTTCGCTGTCTTTTTGCAACTATTACAGGAGTAAAATCACTATTGCGATCTCTTGGTACATCAATCTCAATTTTACCTTGTTGAGTTATTAATTTTTTTGAACTTGTACCATTACGAGCATTTTCAGTATTACTATGTTGATTTTTTTCATATCCTAAATAATTTTGCATTTCAGAATTCAACATTTTTTCAACTAAACGTTTTGTTAATTCTTTATATAAACCCCCTTCTTTAAAAACTGTTGTTAAATCTTCAGTATTTTCTAATAATAAATCTACTGCTTTTGATATTGGATCATTATTATTAATATTTTGTTTTTTAGCCATTTGTAACTCACTCTTTCTAGTCATTTAATTATATTTACTAGAATTAATTAAACATAGTTATTTTTGTAAGTTACACAGATTACTAAACATTGCCCCAAATATTGAAGAAATTAAAACTGCGATTAGTAAAAGTAATCCAAATGTAAAGTTAGATGCAATTAAATTTAGTGAAGATGATATTACCAATCAACAAGTAACTATTAGTGGTGATGAAACTATTTATAAAGGGAAGATAGTTGCTGATTTTACTATTGATAGTAGTATTATTAATAATGATCAACTAAATTATAATTATAGTGAAACTAATAGTGTTGGTTCATTAAAAAGTACTTGAACCAGCCCCGATATTACTCTATTATCTAATTGAACAAATTATGCACCAGATTGAGATAGTTTTTCTAATAAGTTTAGTAAATTAAGTTTTGGTGATAATTCGTATTTTAGTCTTTATTGTAATACTTATACTGATCAAAAATTAAAAGGTTCGCAATTAAGTATTAGTACTAATGATATTAATAATGATAGAAACAAAAATATATTTGAGCTTAGTTACTATTATGATGTTGGATTTTGAGGAGCCTTTCTTGAATTACATGGTTATATTCATATTTGACATGATGAAGAAAATGTTTATGTAAGCATTAATTGAAGCATTGATACAGTTAAATGTTTCCGTGATCGAGTATGGAATATTAACTTGCAAGGTGTAACCTTTAGTTAGAATTTAACAGATTATATTTATTTAGTTTTACTGTTAATCATATAATTTTGAAATATTAATTTTTATTAAAAAGATAAATGAGAGATAATACTCTCATTTTTAATATCTTTTTATATAAGTTAAGTAAATAACCTGAATTGTAAATATAAATGGGACAGTTTTTTAAAATAATTGTATTAAATCTATTGGTCTTTTATAAGAACCTGTTTAGAATCTTTTCGAAAATAATGTAAAATGATTATATATTTTAAAATAAGAGGTATATATGCATAAAAATTATCCAAGTCATGTCACCAAAGAACAATTTGAGAACATAAAATCAATTTTAGAAAATAGCAAAAAGAAAACAAAACCAAGAAGTTTAGATTTATATGAAGTATTTTGTGCAATTTTATATGTATTAAAAAGTGGTTGTCAATGAAGAATGCTACCAAAAAATTTTCCAAAATGACAAACTGTATATTATTATTTTCAAATTTGAAGTAAAAATAATGGTAAAGAACCTAGTGTATTGCAATTAATTTTAAAAAAAATTAGTTAAAAAAATTCGTATCAATAATAATCGCAAAGAACAAACTAGTTTTTGTATAATTGATTCGCAAAGTGTTAAAAATACAGATACTACCGAAAATAAAGGTTATGATGCTGGTAAAAAGATTTCAGGCATAAAACGTCATATTGTTGTTGATTCTCAAGGTTTACCACATGCAATTTACATAACCACAGCAGAAAAAACTTTTAATTATGTAGAAAAGTATGGATGACCAAAAATTATTCATCAATTTACACTTAAAATATTATTTTTAATTAAAAATTTGTTAAAAGTAACATTATTTAGTGTAAAAATTCTCTAAAAATAACACTTTATCATGTATCATTACTTTTCTACAAAATTAAAGGAAAAAACAGATCGTAATAGCGCTATAATAATGATTGAAAATGAAAAAGAAAATCTTTCTGCAGTTCAAAAAATAATAGTAGATGCTGGTTATACTGGTGAAAAATTTGCTTCTGAAATCAAAACAATCATAAATGCAAATGTTGAAGTGATAAAACGTAATGAATTACATACTTTTGTAGTATTACCAAAAAGATGAATTGTAGAACGAAGCTTTGCTTGATTAGAAAAATACAGAAGATTATGAAAAAATTGTGAAAGAAAACTAAATACTAGTTTACAAATGGTTGTTCTTTCATTTATTTCAGTTTTATTAAAAAGATTCTAAACAGGTTCTAAGATAGTGATTTTCTGGGTGTAGAATTAATTTGAAATGCTATAGTATTTAAATCTTTTTGTTTATATGAAGATAGATCTGTAGATTTTGGTAAATATCTTCTTAAAATACCATTATTATTTTCATTTAAACCTCTTTGACAAGGTTTACCAGGATCTGCAAAATAAATCTTAACATTACAATTTTTTTCGATTAATTTTCATTTACTAAATTCTTTACCACGATCAAAAGTAATAGTTTTAACTGTTCCTTTTTGTAACTTTGAAATAAATTTTATTATACTTTTTGTAATATTTTCTGATTTATTATTTTTAGTTGCTAAAGGAATTGGGTTTTTGATCATATATCAGCTAAAGTAATAATAGAACTTTTATGATCTTTACCAATGATAGTATCACCCTCTAAATGACCAAATTCTTCTATATTTTTAATATTAGGAATGATTAAATTTCTTTCATGAATAGACTTACAATTATTAATTCTGCCCCTAGTTTCTTTTTGTTTGTGAGGTTTATTTTTTCCTTTTCTCAATAAGTTATTTTCATCAAAACCCATTCGATTTGTTTTAAACATGTTATATAAAGTTTTTGTTGAAATACTTTTTATTTTATTTTCCTTTAAAAAATTAGCAATTATATCAAGAGCATAATTTTTAGTAATTAACAAATGATTAATAGTATTAATTTCTATTAAAGTTAAAATTATTAATTTTCTACCTGCATTTTGTTTATTTTTTTGAATTTTATTCAATATTTCTAATGGTAATAAGTTTTGATTTAATAATCTACAAACTCTATGTACAGTTGATTTACTATAATCAATGGCTTTTGCTATTTTACGAATCGAAAATCCATAACTTTTATATTCTTTTATTGCTATTATTGATTCAATAGTCAGATACTTATACATTGTGCTAATTCCTTTCTTTTCTTAATTATAGAATTAACACAATTTAATTTTTATATAAGTGTCCTTTTTAATTTTACAATTCAGGTAATTTAAAATAGTAGGATTTTCAATAAATTTTTTCTTTTCTAAATAAATCAATTCTTCAATAATTTTTATTTTTTCTATATTTTCTTTTTTCATTATTAGTATTTATATCTTTCATTGGTGTAACAATATAATTTATTGGTTTATCATTATCTTTATATGGATTATTTATTTTAAAACTTTTCATATCTTGTTCTCATGTAATGTTATATTTAAAACATTCTTGATTTTTATCATTTGTAAAAATATAATAACCATTATATTGTTCATAAAATTCACAAGATATTAATTCATTTTCATTAGTAGTAATATCTGAAATATTTTTAATATATTTTAAAATATCACTACCTTTAATACTTTGAATATCTTTTGTCATTGATTTTTTACCTAATTTATAATTAAAATATTCAATTATTTTTAATGTTATTTTTTTATTATTTTTATTAATAGTAGTATCTTTAATAGAAAATCATGTTTCATATTCACCAATTTCTAATAATATTCCACCATTATTTGTTTCTTTTATTTTACTTTTTAAATCTAAACTAATATTTGGCATATATTATTCCTTTCTAATACATATTTTTATTACGTATAAGCCTTATCACCTACAGTGATAAAAGGCTTATATATATTTTTATTAATACGTATACGTAATATATTGTGCTTTCACTCTTGATGAGTGAAAGCACATATACGTAAATAAAAATTATATTTAATAATTAATTTATTTATGTTATAATATTATTGATAAGTTATGTATGTAATATATAACCCCCTTTATATGTAATAATTTAAAAATAATTAAAGAACAGGGTTTATGGTTATTGCATTTCTATACAAATTTAATTTCAATTTCATACAATAACAATTCAATAAAAATTAATAAATTACTCTTTTATACTCATGTAGTACTATTTACATTTAGTACTCATAATTAGACTATCTACGAGAGTTTTATTAAGTTTTTTATTTAACAATTAAAAAATGAGAGTTTTATCTCTCATTTATATTTTTATTAAATCGTATCCAAGTTTGCAATGCGCCCTCACCAAATAGTTTTTTCATATCAAAAGCAGTTTTAGATTGATTTATTTCTTGTTCAGTAATATCTGCAAAAACTCTTGTACGATTATATTCAAGTTCTTTTCATATAATTTCAAATGTATGATTTAATAATTTTTGTAATCCTTTACAAGCAGTCATATCTGGATAATAATCACCAATTACTCCACCAAAAAAATTCTTTTTAGGTAAATTTTGCATAAATTTAACTGGAATAATTCCTAAATTATGATTTTCTATTAATGGCAATTGTAAATCTTTACTTATCTTTTCTTGTAAACCATCTAATGTAACTGTATCACTCGTAAAATATCTAATTATTTGATTTGGTGTATATGTTGTTTTAACAAATATACTTTGGTCATCATATTGTATTCTTGACCATGTTGATGCACTATATTCAGTTTCTAATACTCTTGCTACTCTTGATTGAGCATATGGTTGAGCAAAATTTAATGCTATTCTTCCAGTTTTACTTCTATCAATTTGAACAATACTATAACCATAACCAGATTTAATATGACAATCTTGATAAAATAAACTATCAAAATTATTTCATTCTTTTAATTTTTCAATAGCATTTTTATATTCTTCATGTTCACTTGTTAAATTATAACCATTACCCCATAATAATTTACTTGCATGATTTGCTATAATTTCTTGAAGATTTATCATACATCATTTAGGTGTTAATATTTCAGTATTACTCATATGTTACTTCCTTTCAAAATAAGGATTTATATTTGCACTTAAATTTCTAATATATGGTTCTATAGCATAATCAAATGCATCACGTAAATGGTCATTACCCGCTAATGATATTTGTTTAATACTTTTAGGGTCTCATACAGCCAATCTAAATTCATCTAATAATGCTTGTGCATTCATACTAATATTTAAGCGTTCTGAAGCCATTAAAGCCACATTCTTACCTATTCTAAATTCAAGTCTTAACTTCACACAATCTTTAAAATATAGCCATGAACTAATCCTATATTTAATTGCTGTATCATTAAGCATTTCAATAAATGTATAATTACTAAAATCACAATATACAGTTAAACCATATTCATCTAAATAAACATTTTCTTTTGCTAATTTAATATAAAATTCAACCACTAATCTTGCTAATTGTTTATTATCATAACGTACTAATTTATTTTCTATTTTTAAACAATCAATAACATTAACAAAATTAAAATCATAATCAAAACCTATTAATAAACATGCTAATGCATCATCTTTAAACCCATAATCTAATCCAGCACTAAATCTATAACTTTTTTGTATTACTCTACTAATTTTAGGAAGTAAATGTGAATATATTCCACCAGATTCATAACCTACTAAACCATGACTTCTTACTCTTGCAGATATTGGGTCAAGAGTTTCTATTTCTAATAATTGTTGTTTATCACTATCTTTTAAATGACTATTAAGTTTCCAATTTTGATAATGATAAATAGTTTTATCAATAATAGTAAATTGTTCATATTCATTAATAATTTGCTTTTCATTTTGTGGACAAGCATTTATAGTTTTTTTAATAAATTCATTAAGAATTGACCAAGGATTACAACTTTCAATTTCTAATAATTGATTTGCACCACGAATTGCATCTTTTAAATCTTGATAATCATTTTCAGTAATTTCATATCTTTCATCACTTCATATAATTACATAATCATATAAATAATTACTTGCTAATCCAGTTAATTTAACATTACTATTATCTTGTGCATGTAAATATTTACAAGTGATTTTACTACCATTAAATTCAATAGTTTTTTTAGTTTCACTAATAATAAAATTAATACTTGGATAAGTTGCTCTAATAATTTGTTTTAATTCTTGTCAACTATCATTTAATTGTTTTGACATATTACGAATTAAATAAGCATGAATATTAATATTTTATAACATTAATAAAATTCCAAGAAATTCAATATCACTAAATGTTTTACCAGATTTACGACTACCTAATTGTTTAATTTTATTAATATTTAAAGGTTGTTTTAAATACATTCTTTTAGCAATATCTAATAAATAACCAAAATTACTTAACATTTATTCTTACCTTTATTTTCTAAACTAATTGCTATAGGGGTGGTATTATCATTATTTTTGATATCAATTTTTGTAGATAAATGATATTTATTAACATATGCTCTTTCTAAATATCATGAAGAATTACCAGCATGTGATTTTAAATATCTTTGTAAATTTAAGTGTTCAATTTGAGAATGCGCTCAATTAATTTGTTGTAAAAAAGTATTTCTCTTTTTTTTCTTTTCATTTTTTTAAAGTATTTTCAGTTATATCTAAATAAATTAACATTCCTAATTTAGTAGGTATTTCATCAAACTCTTTACAATGAATAAAATAATTTTCTAATGCTTCTTTTAATTTTGTAGCATCATTAAAAATTGTTCTTATTTTTATTTTTTCTTCTTGCACATAAAATTCTTTTAATTATGTAGAAAAGTATGGATGACCAAAAATTATTCATCAATTTACACTTAAAATATTATTTTTAATTAAAAATTTGTTAAAAGTAACATTATTTAGTGTAAAAATTCTCTAAAAATAACACTTTATCATGTATCATTACTTTTCTACAAAATTAAAGTAAAATTCTCCTTTCATATGCTTTAAAAACACAAAAATTTATGCTATAATTAATATAATCTTTAAGTTAACTATTCGCAAAATAACTTATTAACTTTATTAATTACTTCATATATTTATTTCTTTAATTTTTATAATATAATTATAACAAAAAATAGCATTATAATGCTATTTTTTTATTTTTTCTCTTAATTTTAAAAATATTTTTTATAGTTTCCTGAATTGTAAAATTAAAAAGGACACTTATATAAAAATTAAATTGTGTTAATTCTATAATTAAGAAAAGAAAGGAATTAGCACAATGTATAAGTATCTGACTATTGAATCAATAATAGCAATAAAAGAATATAAAAGTTATGGATTTTCGATTCGTAAAATAGCAAAAGCCATTGATTATAGTAAATCAACTGTACATAGAGTTTGTAGATTATTAAATCAAAACTTATTACCATTAGAAATATTGAATAAAATTCAAAAAAATAAACAAAATGCAGGTAGAAAATTAATAATTTTAACTTTAATAGAAATTAATACTATTAATCATTTGTTAATTACTAAAAATTATGCTCTTGATATAATTGCTAATTTTTTAAAGGAAAATAAAATAAAAAGTATTTCAACAAAAACTTTATATAACATTTTTAAAACAAATCGAATGGGTTTTGATGAAAATAACTTATTGAGAAAAGGAAAAAATAAACCTCACAAACAAAAAGAAACTAGGGGCAGAATTAATAATTGTAAGTCTATTCATGAAAGAAATTTAATCATTCCTAATATTAAAAATATAGAAGAATTTAGTTTTAATTATGTAGAAAAGTATGGATGACCAAAAATTATTCATCAATTTACACTTAAAATATTATTTTTAATTAAAAATTTGTTAAAAGTAACATTATTTAGTGTAAAAATTCTCTAAAAATAACACTTTATCATGTATAATTACTTTTCTACAAAATTAAAGGAATTTAGTCATTTAGAGGGTGATACTATCATTGGTAAAGATCATAAAAGTTCTATTATTACTTTAGCTGATATATGATCAAAAACCACAATTCCTTTAGCAACTAAAAATAATAAATCAGAAAATATTACAAAAAGTATAATAAAATTTATTTCAAAGTTACAAAAAGGAACAGTTAAAACTATTACTTTTGATCGTGGTAAAGAATTTAGTAAATGAAAATTAATCGAAAAAAATTGTAATGTTAAGATTTATTTTGCAGATCCTGGTAAACCTTGTCAAAGAGGTTTAAATGAAAATAATAATGGTATTTTAAGAAGATATTTACCAAAATCTACAGATCTATCTTCATATAAACAAAAAGATTTAAATACTATAGCATTACTATAGCATTTCAAATTAATTCTACACCCAGAAAATCACTATCTTATAAAAGACCAATAGATTTAATACAATTATTTTAAAAAACTGTCCCATTTATATTTACAATTCAGGTTTTCATTTCCATAAATTTATCTTTACATTTAATTAAAAATAGTGTATTATATTTAAGTTGTTGATTAATTCGCAATTTTCTTTTAAGATATGATTGATAAAAAAATATCAAAAAGTTGTTAATGATGTCAAAGAAATAAATAATATCATGAAATTATTTGACAACTTTTAAATTTAGAAAAATTAGATAAATTAATACTTTAAAATGTAAGTAAGTATATTATATATAAATAATAAATAAAACTAATCCTTTTTTAAAATAATCCTCTTTTAGAGGTTATTTTTCAGGTTATAATTATCATTTTTTCTAAATTTATTCAAAATTTATTTTTAAGGAGAAATATATGAGTTTTACAGAACTAAATTTAAAACAAGAATTAACTGCTGCTATTGCTAAATGAGGTTATACTACCCCAACACCAATTCAAAAGAAGACAATTCCAGTTTCTTTACAAAAAAAAGATATTATTGGAAAAAGTCATACCGGAACCGGAAAAACTGCTGCCTTTGTCTTACCTATATTACATAATTTAGATATAAAATTATATCGTAATCAAGCCATTATTGTTTGTCCAACTAGAGAATTGGCAATCCAAGTTGCTAAACAAGTAAAAAAATATGCTTATTTTTTAAATGGTGTTAATGTTGCTTTATTATGTGGTGGTGTTAATATTAGAAATCAATTATATGATTTAAGAACTAGTAACATAGTTGTTGGAACACCAGGAAGAATTACTGATCATATTAATCGTTGTAGTTTAAGATTAAATTCAATTAAAACATTAGTTTTAGATGAAGCAGATGAAATGTTAAAAATGGGATTTAAAAAAGATATTGATTTCTTATTTGAGAATTCACCACAAAATATTCAAACTGTCCTTTTTTCAGCAACAATGTCAAAACCAGTTTTAAAAATTGCTGATGATTATCAAAATAATCCAGTTATTATTACTGTTGAAGATGAAAGTCAAAAATTACAACAAGCAAATATTAAACAATATTATTTTGATTGTCGTAATATAACAAAAGAAACTGCATTAGTTGCTTTATATCAAAAATTACAACCACAATTAAGTATTGTTTTTTCAAATACAAAAGCTTTTACTAACAAAATTGCACAATTATTAGAACAAAATAATATTAAATGTGCTGTTATTAACGGTGATAAAAGTCAAAGAGAACGTATGGAAGCAATGAGACAATTTAAAAATGGTAAGGTTAGAGTATTAATTGCTACTGATGTTGTTGCTAGAGGAATTGACATTAATGGCATTGATTATGTTTTTAATTATGATATTCCACGTGAATATGAATACTATACTCATCGTATTGGTAGAACAGCTCGTGCTGGAGCGCAAGGAACTGCTATTACTTTAGTAAGTAATAGAGTTCAATATAATGAAATTCAAGAAATTCAATATTATCAAAATCATGAAATTACTTTACTAGATACTACAGATTGAGATTTACCTAAAAATGTTGTTAAAGTACCAACTAAATTAAATTTTTCATCTCATAATAATAGAAATGATTTTAAACGTAATGTTGATAATAATTCAAAATGAAAAAGAAAACCAAAATATTAAAATTATTCATTTTTATAAAAAAATCACTTAATAATTAAGTGATTTTTTCTTTAAATATTAATTTTATAAAGTTTTTTTATTTTCATTTTTTTTCTTATTTTCGATTTCTTGTTGTTGTCTTTCTTTTTCAGCTTTTTCGGCTTCTTTTCTTATTTTATTAGCTGTAAATTTTTCTTTTATTTTTGCTATTTCTTTTTCTCTTTTATTTTTTTCATCCATAAAAATCCCTTTCTCACTACTTTTTCGGTATATTTATTCTTATACATCTAAAATACCCAAAATCAGTGTACATTTTTTAGAAAAAAAATAAATATAAAATATTAAAAAAGTCACTCTTTTTAAAAGAGTGACTAAAAATTAAATTTAAATAGTGCTTTTAATTGAATGGCATTGGATGGTATATTCCTGTACTTGTTGATGGTTGGTTATTTATATCATTTGCAAATTCATATGGATTGTCAATAGGAAATTCTTCTATTGATGTTTCGTCATCAGTTTCTTTTCCATTTGATGATTTTTCTGATTCTATTTGTTGTGATAAAACTTCTTCAATAACAGAATCTTCAAATTCTTCTTCCTGATATTTTTTAAACAATTCATCAAAAGTTGTGAATTTCCCATTGTTTTCTAATTTTTCTAAATGTTTTTCAAGAAAAACTGCTTCTTTTTTAGTAAATCCACAACAACTAGTTAATATTTCTGTTATTTTTTTTATAGTTATTGGTTGATTAAATACATCTTTATAAAAATCAGAAATAGCAAAAGCAATCATATCAATTGCTGTTACACCAATTGAAAATCCTAATGTTGTTCATCTAACAAATTTTTCATAAAATAATTTTATGGTTTTTTGAAATCCATATTCAGTAACTAATGCAGCTCCTGTTTTAACAGCATTAACAGTACAAGTGACTGATAAAAATAAAGGGATTGCCATTAATATTTTTTTATATCTAGTTTGTTTTTCAACTCATTTTGAAAGTTTTTCAGGACAAAGATTAGTTGGAATTCCTAAGTTTGTTAAACCCGATTTAAAAATATTATTAATTGGTCTCATAACAAAATAACGACTTATATTTGCTGCTAAAGCACCTGTAGTAAAAATGTCTTTCGTGATTCAATCATGTAAATTAAAATCTTCTTTAGAAGTATTTTCTGATGAACCAGTTAGAATAATATGACTACCTGCTCATGTTAGTGTTTCTAAAATTAAATTAACTAAAAGATTACGTCCTCAATTAGTTACTAATGCTATTGGTTTATTATTTTGTTGTTCCATAGTTTTAATTGTTTTATTTGCTAAAGATATTACTTGTTTAATTTCAATATCATTATTAGCATTATTATTTTCTGTTTGTGAATTAATAATTAGTTTTTTAATTCGTTCAATTTCTTTTTTAAAATTTGGATGATATTCAAATTCTGTTTCTACACAATTTTCAATTTGATTAAATTTCTGTATTAAATCATTAAGTATGGAAATATTTGAAAAATATTTCATTAATTTTTGATGGTCTTCTTCAAATAAAAGTGTTTCAAATATTTCTTTATATTTTTCAAAGTCACTGGTATTAAATTGATTGATTTCAATGGGATTTGTTTTGTTTTTTTTATTAAAAAAAACATCTCGTGATCAACTTGAAGCTGCTGAAGTGAAAAATGTGCCAAGTGTAGTATCAAGTAATACCATAACATAATTTTGTCAATTTCAAAATATAGCATCAATATAATCTTGGGATGTATGTTCTTTACCATCAATGGGAAAATTAGAAACTACTCTTTGTAAATTTTTACCAGTAAGTCCAATATAAATTTCTAATAATCCTAAAAATTTATATGCAATATTTCTTATTATTCCTGGTTTTGTTTGATCAATAAAATTTTGTATTATTGTTAAATATTTATATAATTTTAATAAAACATTTAAATCTCTATTATTAGAATATTCTTTAAATAATTTTAATTGTTCATTAAGTGAGTTGGTATTTGCTATAAATTTATTAAGATTATTAATAGTTTTTATAGTAATACCTTCTAAGAATTGTTCTTCAAGTGATAATTTTCTTTCTTTTTTTTGAAAAGTTTCTAAATTTAACGTATCGTTAATATATTCATTAGCATCATTGTATTCTTTTTTATATATTTCTATTGTATTTTTATTAAAATTTATTTTTAATAATTCTAAAACTAACGTTTCATATTTTTGAACACATGTTACTTTTTTTCAATATTGATTGTTATCAATAAAAACGATACTTTCATTAATAATAGTTAAATAACCAAAGTCATCTCTAATTTCAGTTTTATATTCTCATTTTCCATTTTCGTCTTTTGTTTTATGTGTTTGTCCATTATAACGAATAATACAATTTATTTGATTATTTGTTTCTATATCTTCTTCTATATTATTAATGATGGTACTTATTGTAGAACTATTAAGACTTTCAGTACTACTTGAATTACTATTATTTATAGAAGGTTGTTGATGGGTAATTCCATAATTAGTATGTTTATTTTTTTCTAATAAAGGTTTTTTTTCTTCTTTTGGCATTTTATTTTCTCCTTTAAGTATAAAAGTCCTATTTTGTTTATAAAAACAAAATAGGACTTAAAAATATATTTAAACATATATCTGATTTGGATTATATCATTTATTTAATAGTTTTTAAATAAAAAATATCTTTTTATATATAGTTAATAAAAATTAAGTTTTAATTATTTATTTAAAAAATTCAGTAAATGATTTTTTGCTATGACGTTCAAGAAATTTATTAAATTCAATTGTTTTTTCATTTTTAATTTTTTCTAAAAATATATTAACTTCTTTTCCAGTACCTAATGGAATTGTATTAGTGTCAATACCTTTTATTTTTTTAATTTCTTCCAAAAATAAATAACGACTAATAATAGTACTACAAGCGATAGCTAAATACTTACTTTCTGCATTAGTAACAAATTGAACTTTATCTTTAATAATTTTATTACGATTATCTTTCATATTTTCAATGTATTTATAATATGTATCTTCATTAATATATTGATCAATAACTATAGTATCATATTGAATTCTATGTTGTAACATACGAACTAATGCTTGATTTTCTCCTCAGGTTTTAATAATATTGGGGTTATAACCCGCATCAATTCATTGATTATATTTACGATTGTTAATGATTACTGACTCAAAAATAATTGTTTTCATAATATCTTGTGCTAATTCAATAAATTTACTTTGTGATAAGTCTTTATAATCGCGAATGTTAAGTAAACGCAATTTTTCTAAATTACCCGAACCAATATAAGAACTAATAATAACAAGTGGACCAAAAAAATTATTAATACCAAATTCAGCATTGCCAATGACTGGTGATTGATTTTCATCAAGTTGATTTCAAATACTACGATATTCTGCAATAATATCCTCTTTAGTACCTTTAAAAATAACTTTTTCTTGATAAATTTCAATTGTTATATTATGATATTGAAATAATTCATAACTACTATTTTTATTATCAACTTTATAGCTTTGGTAGTGTTCTTTAATTAATGATTTTTGTTTTTGATTTAAGTAAAATGTCATTAATATACCACCATCTTTTCAAAATTTATTTGATTTATTGAAATTAATATCACACTTTCTTTCATATTAATTATATAATAAAAACAAGGATTTTAGGGTTTTAACCTTTTATTTTATATAAGGAGTTAACAATGCGTAGTGTAGGTATAGATATTATTGAAGTAAATCGAATAGAAAATATTGAAGAGCTTGCTAAAAGAATTTTAAGTAAGAAAGAAATTATACTTTTTAATCAATATTCTTTACAACGTCAACAGGAATTTTTGGCAGGAAGATGAGCATTAAAAGAAGCAATTTTTAAGGCATTACCACAAGAAAAGTTAACATTTAAAAATATTGATATTAGTTATAATCAATATAATCAGCCAATAACTATTATCAAAAATTATCAATTACTTTTATCTTTATCACATAATCAAACTAATGCAATTGCCATTGCAATTGTTATTTAATAAAAAGAAAGTAAGGTGTTTTGTTAAAATGTATATGATTGATTTAATTGCTAAAAAGAAATTAGGACAAAGTTTAAACAAAGAGGAACTAAAATTTTTAACAGAAGGTATTGCCAACGAAACAATACCAGACTATCAAATTAGCGCTTGAGCAATGGCTGTTTATTTTCAGGGAATGACTAATGATGAATTAGTAGAATATACAAAAGCCATTATTAATACTGGTGAAACTATGAATTTATCACAAATTACTGGTTTTAGTATTGATAAACATTCAACTGGTGGTGTTGGTGATAAAACTAGTTTAGTATTTGGTCCATTAGCTGCTGCTTGTGGCTTAAAGGTTGCAAAGATTTCTGGAAGAGGATTGGGTATTACTGGTGGTACTATTGATAAACTGGAAATAATTCCAAATTTTAAATGTGATTTGGCAATATCAGATTTTATTAAAGTTGTTAATAAAGTTGGTATGAGTATTATTAGTCAAACTAGTAATTTAGTGCCTGCTGATAAAAAATTATATGCACTACGTGATGTTTCAGGAACAGTTGATTCATTACCATTAATTGCTGCTAGTGTTATGTCTAAAAAAATAGCAATGGGTGCTGATTTAATTTTACTAGACATTAAATGCGGAAAAGGTGCCTTTGTTCAGGATATAGTAACTGCAAGAGAGTTAGCAAAATTAATGGTACATATTGGTAAAGCTTTTAATAAAAAAATTTATGCTATTATTAGTGATATGAATAAGCCTTTAGGACAAACAATTGGTAATGCACTAGAATTACAAGAAGTTATTTTAAGTTTAAAAAATAAAGGACCAGAAGATTTGAAAATTCTTGTTAGTAATTTAGTAGCTTTAGCCTTATTGGGAGCTAAAAACGTAAAAACCTTAAAAGAGGGTATTGATAAAGCTAATGCTATGTTTACTAGTGAAAAACCACTACAAATTTTTTATGATTTTGTTAAAAGTCAAGGTGGAGATACTAAATATCTTGATAATATTGATAAATTACCACCAGCTAAATATATTATTAAAGTTAAGGCACAATTATCGGGCTATTTAGATTTTACTAATAATTATGCTTTAGGTGAATTATCAGTAATATTAGGAGCAGGAAGAACTACTAAAACTGATATCATTGATCCAGTGGCAGGAATTTATTTAAAACAAATTCATGGTCAAAAAGTTGAAAAAAATAGTGTAATTATGGAACTCCATACTAATAAAGATCAACATTTTCATCACCAATTTTTAGATTTGGCAATTTCTACATTTCAGATTACTAATAAAAAATACGATATTAAACCAATAATTTTAGAAATAATAATGTAATTTAGTTTAAAATTGTTTATAATGTTACAGTATTTTAAAAATATTAATTAAATGAAATGATAAGGAGCGTTTTTGTGAAATCTTTATTAAAATTACTGGGCACACTTGCTTTAGCAACAACACCAGTTGTAACAGTTGTTGCTTGTGGTAGTGAAAATAATCAAATGACTCCAAGGGATATTCTTAATTTTGCTGCCTCTTTTGTTACTGATAGTAGTCTGAAAATTAAAGATGATCTTAATTTATCAGATGATACCAATATAGGAGAAATGAAAGGTAAAATTTTTAGCGAATTAGATACTTCTGTGCAAACCTCCATTGGTAACTTTTTCTCTAGTAAACTTAAAGAAAGTACCAATGAACATCCAACAAATTGATATCACCCTGATGCACATGTCAAAATTATGGACTATGTTCCAAAAAAAGATAATGATAATGATGAAAAGGACAAACCTAAGTTTGTTTTACCAACTGGTAGTGAATTAGTCAATGGTCATTTATGAGTAAAAGCGGAAATCTCTTATTTAAATTTACCATCAGTTACTAAAGATATTAAAATTACAATTAGTAATGATACAAGTCATACTAGTGATCAAAAAAAAGCTGATGCAATTAGAGACTTTATTAAAGAAGAAATTACTAAAGGTAATCTAAATATTAATGTTGAAAATTTACCAATTGATGGAAAAATTGATGCACCTTCAAAAGAAGATATTGCTAGAACTCAGTTATCATATATCAAACAAAATTTAAATGTTGCTATTAAAGATAAAGTTCAATATTCTGGTTTAAGTTTAGGTTTTGTATTTTCAGGTGATTTTTCAAATGATGCTAAATCAACTTTATTTAAAATGACAAACCCAACGGTTACTAATAATGATGATAAATCAATTATATTTAATGGTAATGTTAGTAATATTACCATTGATTTCTTAGTTGGTAATGATGGTAAATCTACTTTTAATACTGGTGATATTGAAAGTACTACTGCTATTAAGATTAACCAAACTTTTGTTGATGCAACAACACAAATTTCAAAAATATTTTCTGAGTGAACAGTTGATACAGTACAGGAATTACCAAAAGCTTCAGACAAGTATTCAGATTATGACAAAGATGGAAAAATAAAAAAACAAGTTATAAAAAATGGTTATTTTGCTAATATTAATAAAATTTATAGTATTCTTGTTCCCAAATGAAATGATAGTGTAATAACTATTACTAATCCTGAAAGTGGATTTAATCTTAATCCTAACGAAAAAAATGGTTATTTTAATTTAAACTTTAAATTAGAATATGACCTAACGGGAATATTACCAGATACATCTTCAAAATTTGAAATATCTGCTGAAAATATTCATATTACGTTACGTGAAGTTAAATAATAATATTTAAATATATAATAACTTTTAAAACTTATTTTAATCATTAAAAAATTAAAAATAAGTTTTTTTATTTCCTGAATTGTAAAATTAAAAAGGACACTTATATAAAAATTAAATTGTGTTAATTCTATAATTAAGAAAAGAAAGGAATTAGCACAATGTATAAGTATCTGACTATTGAATCAATAATAGCAATAAAAGAATATAAAAGTTATGGATTTTCGATTCGTAAAATAGCAAAAGCCATTGATTATAGTAAATCAACTGTACATAGAGTTTGTAGATTATTAAATCAAAACTTATTACCATTAGAAATATTGAATAAAATTCAAAAAAATAAACAAAATGCAGGTAGAAAATTAATAATTTTAACTTTAATAGAAATTAATACTATTAATCATTTGTTAATTACTAAAAATTATGCTCTTGATATAATTGCTAATTTTTTAAAGGAAAATAAAATAAAAAGTATTTCAACAAAAACTTTATATAACATGTTTAAAACAAATCGAATGGGTTTTGATGAAAATAACTTATTGAGAAAAGGAAAAAATAAACCTCACAAACAAAAAGAAACTAGGGGCAGAATTAATAATTGTAAGTCTATTCATGAAAGAAATTTAATCATTCCTAATATTAAAAATATAGAAGAATTTGGTCATTTAGAAGGTGATACTATCATTGGTAAAGATCATAAAAGTTCTATTATTACTTTAGCTGATATATGATCAAAAACCACAATTCCTTTAGCAACTAAAAATAATAAATCAGAAAATATTACAAAAAGTATAATAAAATTTATTTCAAAGTTACAAAAAGGAACAGTTAAAACTATTACTTTTGATCGTGGTAAAGAATTTAGTAAATGAAAATTAATCGAAAAAAATTGTAATGTTAAGATTTATTTTGCAGATCCTGGTAAACCTTGTCAAAGAGGTTTAAATGAAAATAATAATGGTATTTTAAGAAGATATTTACCAAAATCTACAGATCTATCTTTTAATTATGTAGAAAAGTATGGATGACCAAAAATTATTCATCAATTTACACTTAAAATATTATTTTTAATTAAAAATTTGTTAAAAATAACATTATTTAGTGTAAAAATTCTCTAAAAATAACACTTTATCATGTATCATTACTTTTCTACAAAATTAAAGGATCTATCTTCATATAAACAAAAAGATTTAAATACTATAGCATTTCAAATTAATTCTACACCCAGAAAATCACTATCTTATAAAAGACCAATAGATTCAATACAATTATTTTAAAAAACTGTCCCATTTATATTTACAATTCAGGTTTATTAAAGATTAATCAAGTATTATACTATTAAATTAAGTTATAATTAATATTAATAAGTATAAAATGATATTGAGGGAACGAGAATAATGTTACAACCAGTAATTACAATTGAATCTTTTCAAGGACCAATGGATTTGCTTTTGCATTTAATTAAAGAAAAAAATATTGATATTTTAGATTTAAATCTAAATGATGTTACTAATCAATATGTTCACTTTATTAATGAAGAATTAATTAAAAACATTGATTTAGTAAGTGAATATTTACCGATTGCTGCTTATTTATTAGAATTGCAATCAAAACAATTATTATCAAAACAAGAACTAGTAGTAGATAGTGCTTATGAAAATGAAGTTAATCGTCAAAAAATAATTGCTCGTTTATTAGAATATAAAAAATTTAAAGAAATAAGTAATTATTTTAAAGAACAGGCTGTATATAGAACCCAATTATTAACAAAAGCACCTAGTGATTTAAAAACATATTTAGTTGATGAAATTACACCAATTTTGGTAAAAAATAATGTTAATAAACTAACACAAGCAATGTTAAACTTATTTAATAGACTACAAAATGAAAATAAATTACCAGTTAATTTAGCATTAAACTTAATTTCAGCTGAAGATCGAGCTAAAGAAATTAAACAGTTACTGAAAAAAAATCCCAAGCAACACTTTACTTTAGAACAATTATTTTTTACTAAAACATTAACTTTACATTATTTTATTATTACTTTTATTGCAATTTTAGATCTTGCAAATCATCAAATGTTACATATTATACAAACTAATACTTTTACTGAAATTACAGTAATTTATCGAGGTGAGAAAAATGAATAATAGCAATTGAAAAACAAACGAAAGATTAGCAGTTTTACAAGGTTTATTATTTATTGCTGGCAATGAAGGCCTTGATTTATTAACACTTGCTGAATATTTAGAATTAACAAAAAAACCAAAAACTGTTGAAAATTTAATTGCATCTTTACAAATGAAATTAAATGATGATGATACCAGTGGTTTAAGTTTAATTAAAGTTGGTAATATTTATAAATTAACAACAAAACCTATTCATTATAATCGCTATCAAGTATTAAAACAACAACCTTTAATACGTTTATCACAAGCAGCTTTAGAAACACTAGCTATTATTGCTTATAATCATCCAGTTACTAAACCACAAATTGAAGATATTCGTGGTGTAAATTGTGATTCTATTATTTTTAAACTAAAAAGTTTAAATTTAATTACCGAGATTGGTCGTAGTGAATTACCAGGAAAACCAATTTTATATGATTTAACTGATGAATTTATGGATCATTTTAATATCGAATCTTTAACTCAATTACCAACTTTGCCTCAATTTAATAACCAAAATGATGAACAAGAAATCTACAACTTTACTAATGAATAATGATTTAGAACGCTTGCAAAAAGTTATTGCTAATTCTGGAGTATGTTCACGACGAAAAGCAGAATTACTAATTATTAATGGGCAAGTAACAGTTAATGGGCAAATTATTGCAACGTTAGGTTTTAAAGTTACAAGTAGTGATGTTATTAAAGTTAATAATCAAATTATTAAGCAATCTAATCATATTTATTTAGCATTTTATAAACCACCTAATTGTTTAACAACAGTAAGTGATCCTAAAAATCGACCAACGGTAATGAATTATTTTACTAATATTAATAGTAGAATTTACCCAGTCGGTCGTTTAGATTTTGATACTTCAGGTTTGTTGTTAATGACTAATGATGGTGAATTTACTAATACTATTATTCATCCACGTTATAAAATAGATAAGGTATATGAAGTATTGGCAAGTGGTATTTTGTCATCAAATGCTATTAAAAAACTACAAGACGGTATTATTTTATCAACTTCATTTACAACTTCTCCTGCTATTGTTAAAATAATTTA
Organism: Spiroplasma endosymbiont of Amphimallon solstitiale; assembly: GCF_964030965.1. GTDB lineage: Bacteria > Bacillota_I > Bacilli_A > Mycoplasmatales > VBWQ01 > Spiroplasma_E. The sequence continues at coordinate 704,270 of NZ_OZ034999.1, read as the reverse complement.
TAAAAATATAAAAAAAGAAAATACTTTACTACATCTCACTATTCATGAAGGACAAAATCAACAAGTTAAACGTATGATTAAAGCAGTAGGAAGTAGAGTAATTACTTTAAAACGTTTACAAGTTGCTAATATTACTTTAAAAGGTTTAACAATGGGTGAATATCGTTATTTGACAGAAGAAGAAGTAACAACATTGATGAAATTGAGTCAAAAGAGTTAAAATAAAAGAATAATTTATTTTTTAATATAACAACTTTTTATATTTTCTGGGTTTGTCTTTATATCAAAAACCTTATTTATTTCAATGGACGTATGAGATTAATGGATAGAAAGGGACAACTAGAACAATAAACTGATGTACTTCTATTTTTTGTTAATTTAATTATATCATAAAATACATAAATGTTTAAAAATATAATGACAAAATTACATTTAAACAACACAAAAATTCTAATCTTAAAATTAGATTTTAAAAATATGAAGTTTTAATTTATTAAGTACTATTCATATAACTTCTAGCATTTAAATAATTTGCTTTTGCTATTAACATATTATTTAATGTTTGATAATTATATATTTTTGCTCCATTAGTTAAAGATTTTAAAAAATGATAAACATCACTTTCTGCAGAACATCCAATATTTCATGAAGCATTTTGATTTACAATACCATGAGCATTATTTTTAAAATAATTATAAGTTTTAGTATTAACATTAAGTTTTAAAAAATCAAGTAATTTATTACAATTACCACTTGAAAAAGTAGTTGAAGAATCTAAAAATTTTTTTCAGTCATGAGATTCTTTTTTCTTACCACGAGCTCCAACAAAAGATTTTCATAAATAACTAAATGCATGAAACTTATCTAAAATATAATAACATCCTAATCAACTAGCCATTGCTTTAATTCATAATGCACCATCACCAGCAACTACTAAATTATAATTATGATACTCTCATTGAACACCTAATATATTTAATTTAATATCATAATGATTAAGAATAGTTTGTGTTGTAAATTGATATAATTCATGTTGATTTAAACCATTGTTAACTTTAAATAATAAAAATGAAGTTGTTTTATTTTGCAATTTATTTCTATATGAATAAATTTCTTTTTTCCCTAGATTAAAAGTTAAAATTCTACAACAATATTGCTGTTTTAAACCATTTTCATCTCAACAAGTAATAAAAGCATCATCTGCACATATATTTAATTTTGATTAAATAATACTTTATGTTTTTGTTCTGGTATTAATTTTTCAATTTTTGCATTCCTGAATTGTAAATATAAATGGGACAGTTTTTTAAAATAATTGTATTAAATCTATTGGTCTTTTATAAGATAGTGATTTTCTGGGTGTAGAATTAATTTGAAATGCTATAGTATTTAAATCTTTTTGTTTATATGAAGATAGATCTGTAGATTTTGGTAAATATCTTCTTAAAATACCATTATTATTTTCATTTAAACCTCTTTGACAAGGTTTACCAGGATCTGCAAAATAAATCTTAACATTACAATTTTTTTTAATTATGTAGAAAAGTATGGATGACCAAAAATTATTCATCAATTTACACTTAAAATATTATTTTTAATTAAAAATTTGTTAAAAGTAACATTATTTAGTGTAAAAATTCTCTAAAAATAACACTTTATCATGTATCATTACTTTTCTACAAAATTAAAGATTTTTTTCGATTAATTTTCATTTACTAAATTCTTTACCACGATCAAAAGTAATAGTTTTAACTGTTCCTTTTTGTAACTTTGAAATAAATTTTATTATACTTTTTGTAATATTTTCTGATTTATTATTTTTAGTTGCTAAAGGAATTGTGGTTTTTGATCATATATCAGCTAAAGTAATAATAGAACTTTTATGATCTTTACCAATGATAGTATCACCCTCTAAATGACCAAATTCTTCTATATTTTTAATATTAGGAATGATTAAATTTCTTTCATGAATAGACTTACAATTATTAATTCTGCCCCTAGTTTCTTTTTGTTTGTGAGGTTTATTTTTTCCTTTTCTCAATAAGTTATTTTCATCAAAACCCATTCGATTTGTTTTAAACATGTTATATAAAGTTTTTGTTGAAATACTTTTTATTTTATTTTCCTTTAAAAAATTAGCAATTATATCAAGAGCATAATTTTTAGTAATTAACAAATGATTAATAGTATTAATTTCTATTAAAGTTAAAATTATTAATTTTCTACCTGCATTTTGTTTATTTTTTTGAATTTTATTCAATATTTCTAATGGTAATAAGTTTTGATTTAATAATCTACAAACTCTATGTACAGTTGATTTACTATAATCAATGGCTTTTGCTATTTTACGAATCGAAAATCCATAACTTTTATATTCTTTTATTGCTATTATTGATTCAATAGTCAGATACTTATACATTGTGCTAATTCCTTTCTTTTCTTAATTATAGAATTAACACAATTTAATTTTTATATAAGTGTCCTTTTTAATTTTACAATTCAGGTAACAAAAAATTTTGAAAAATAATATAAATTATCAAACATCAGTATCTGCTTTTTTAATAATTCAATTATCAAATAAAATATGATTATTTTTATAATTCTTAATCATTCCAGTTAAAAAACTAGTGTTTGCATAACGAATAGTTAAATAATTATAACCATGCATACCACCCGCATTTCTTTTAACTTTAAATGTATTATCATCTACTTTTTCCACACTAGTTCTATCACTTAAAGTCGGATTTTTTGCTCCTTTTCAAAGACCATTTAAAGTAACTGAAATATTACCTTTAATAAGATCTTCGGTTGTAGCTTTAGAATTTATTTTTGAACTAATATAGTAACTAATATCACTCATTGTTTTATTATTTTGAACAAAATCATCAAAATCTCTGGGATTCATATATATTGTTAAATTATTATCAGTAGTTATATCAATACGCCCTTCAGCAAATGCACTTTTTGTATAAAATATTTTACCTAATGCTGTTGCTGTTTGCTCTGCTCATTCACCTTGCGTTTGATTAGGGCTAATATTAATAAAATCTAAAGGCATTGGTGTTAATCTTAATCCTGAAATGTTTCAATCACTAATAGTGATTTTTCCAAAAGCATTAATTTTCTTTTTACTTTCTTCAGGCACTCCTTGTTTTCCAACAAGTCACTTAGTAATCTCATCTGAAAAAGCTGTTGCTGTTGGTGATAAATAATTTTTCAAAGAATCAATTGCTTCATCAATTGTAGGTTTAGTAAGCGCTTCATACATATGATCACCACTAGCATAAACATCATTTTTTTGAAGAACTTCTGATTGAGCATTAATATCAACTTTAGTAATATTAACTTTATTGTTATTAAGTTTTCTAGTAATTAATTCTTTTGCTTTTTGTAATAAACTTTCACTATCAGTAGTGGTGTTTTCAATTTGTATCATAAAATCTTTTAATACTTTTGTTACATTACCAGTTGAAGCTTCAATTAAAGCTTTTAAATTAGCGCCAGTATTAGCGTAATTAAAATCAAAAATATTAGATACTTCAATTTCTGTCTTTTTGTTACTTTCATCTTTATAAGATAATTTTAATTTTAAATCTGCAGTAAGTTTATATCACATTGTTATCTTATACGTTGCTGGATCATAATTTTCAATACCAAAATCAGCTTTTTCCTTAGTTCAATTGAATTGTTTATTTGTCATTGTTGTTCCATTAAAATCAATTTTTAAAATTTCATTAGTAGTTATATTATTAAATAATGGTTTTAAATCAGATGGTTGTAATAAATAATCCTCAATAATAAAATTTGTAATATCTTCTTGAAGCCTAGTTAAAAATATATCTTTTATTTTATTATCAACCAGACTGTCACTATCTTTACTATTTAAATTATTAGTAATATCTTTTCCAAATTCACCAAATTCATCTTCAAAAGTTAAATTCTTATATTCACTAATTAAATTTGCAAGTCCTAAACTAATTTGCTCTTTAGCTTTTTTTAATAATTCTTGTACATCAGCATTTTCCGATACTTCATCATCAGTATCAGAACTATTACCATTTCCACATGCCACTACATTTACTGCTAATGGCGCTGTTAATCCAAAAATTGCTAATAATTTTAATATTCCCTTCACTCTAGTACCCTCCTAAAATTTCTTTTAATATCTTTTATTAAAGTTTTAGTATATTCTATAATATTTATAATTAAAATGTTGTGAATATATTAATTTTAATATTTCAGTAAACTAATAAGTTTATAAAAAATCAAGTTTATAGACTTACTGCATAACGTTTTTAAGTTTTAATGATAAATTATAAAATCCTGCAATTAAATTAAATCTTAAAAATATTTGTTTTCTGCCTTTTCTAAATTTATAACCAATAATTTTAAAATATTTTAAAAACGCAAAAACATGTTCAACTTTTCTGCGAGTTTTATTAAAAATCTTATTAAAAATTTTAATTTTACTTGTTTTAGGATTGTTTTTACTAGTTTTAATAGGTAAAAATGTATTAGCATGAATTTTTTGTAAACCTTGATAACCTTTATCTGCAATAATTATAGTTTCTGGTGAAAATTTTAACTTTGAATTTTTAAAAGTTTTAAAATCATGATTTTTACCAATATCAGGAAAAATATTTAAAATTTCATTAGTATGTGCATTAATTATGGTTTGAAACTTAACAGTATGTGCATTCATTTTTTACCAGAAAATCAATCTTTTTGGTTATATTTTGGTCGTTCTGTTTCTACTTCTGTTACATCAATTATCAAAATTTTATTTTTTAATTCTTCTTTTTAAAAAAAATATTTTTATTTGTTAAATTATTAAAGTTATTATTTTTTATTAAAATGTCTTCAATTGAACGAATATTTCGTAAAGCAGTAGTATCAACCATATTATACTCAGCGCCAATACTATGATATGTACGATTTTCATATAAATATCTTAAAGTCATTACTAGTCTATCTTCTATTGACATTTTATATGGTCTTCCACCAATGGTAATTTTTAGCTTTTGATGATCTAAGAACCTGTTTAGAATCTTTTTAATAAAACTGAAATAAATGAAAGAACAACCATTTGTAAACTAGTATTTAGTTTTCTTTCACAATTTTTTCATAATCTTCTGTATTTTTCTAATCAAGCAAAGCTTCGTTCTACAATTCATCTTTTTGGTAATACTACAAAAGTATGTAATTCATTACGTTTTATCACTTCAACATTTGCATTTATGATTGTTTTGATTTCAGAAGCAAATTTTTCACCAGTATAACCAGCATCTACTATTATTTTTTGAACTGCAGAAAGATTTTCTTTTTCATTTTCAATCATTATTATAGCGCTATTACGATCTGTTTTTTCTGCTGTGGTTATGTAAATTGCATGTGGTAAACCTTGAGAATCAATAACAATATGACGTTTTATGCCTGAAATCTTTTTACCAACATCATAACCTTTATTTTCAGTAGTATCTGTATTTTTAACACTTTGCGAATCAATTATACAAAAACTAGTTTGTTCTTTGCGATTATTATTGATACGAACTTTTTTAACTAATTTTTTTTAAAATTAATTGCAATACACTAGGTTCTTTACCATTATTTTTACTTCAAATTTGAAAATAATAATATACAGTTTGTCATTTTGGAAAATTTTTTGGTAGCATTCTTCATTGACAACCACTTTTTAATACATATAAAATTGCACAAAATACTTCATATAAATCTAAACTTCTTGGTTTTGTTTTCTTTTTGCTATTTTCTAAAATTGATTTTATGTTATCAAATTGTTCTTTGGTGACATGACTTGGATAATTTTTATGCATATATACCTCTTATTTTAAAATATATAATCATTTTACATTATTTTCGAAAAGATTCTAAACAGGTTCTAATAAAATATTTAAAATTTCATTAAAAACTAGTTTATTAATACCAACTATTTTACGAAAATATTGATCCGATTTATCTTTTAATTCAAAATATGTCATAAAATTTATCCTTAACTATTCAACTTTATTGGGACGGTAACAAAAACGGAGGATATAATTACTTTTTAAACATTTCTTTTAAATTATAGACAAGAAATAATTGTAATTATATGCAATTGTAAATTTATCTTACTACTAAATTAAATTAATTTCAATTAAAATACAAATATTAAAAAATCAATAAGAAAATTTAATATAAATACACAACAAAAATTCTTATTAACTTTTAATTAATAAGTTTTTAATATTTCCTGAATTGTAAAATTAAAAAGGACACTTATATAAAAATTAAATTGTGTTAATTCTATAATTAAGAAAAGAAAGGAATTAGCACAATGTATAAGTATCTGACTATTGAATCAATAATAGCAATAAAAGAATATAAAAGTTATGGATTTTCGATTCGTAAAATAGCAAAAGCCATTGATTATAGTAAATCAACTGTACATAGAGTTTGTAGATTATTAAATCAAAACTTATTACCATTAGAAATATTGAATAAAATTCAAAAAAATAAACAAAATGCAGGTAGAAAATTAATAATTTTAACTTTAATAGAAATTAATACTATTAATCATTTGTTAATTACTAAAAATTATGCTCTTGATATAATTGCTAATTTTTTAAAGGAAAATAAAATAAAAAGTATTTCAACAAAAACTTTATATAACATGTTTAAAACAAATCGAATGGGTTTTGATGAAAATAACTTATTGAGAAAAGGAAAAAATAAACCTCACAAACAAAAAGAAACTAGGGGCAGAATTAATAATTGTAAGTCTATTCATGAAAGAAATTTAATCATTCCTAATATTAAAAATATAGAAGAATTTGGTCATTTAGAGGGTGATACTATCATTGGTAAAGATCATAAAAGTTCTATTATTACTTTAGCTGATATATGATCAAAAACCACAATTCCTTTAGCAACTAAAAATAATAAATCAGAAAATATTACAAAAAGTATAATAAAATTTATTTCAAAGTTACAAAAAGGAACAGTTAAAACTATTACTTTTGATCGTGGTAAAGAATTTAGTAAATGAAAATTAATCGAAAAAAATTGTAATGTTAAGATTTATTTTGCAGATCCTGGTAAACCTTGTCAAAGAGGTTTAAATGAAAATAATAATGGTATTTTAAGAAGATATTTACCAAAATCTACAGATCTATCTTCATATAAACAAAAAGATTTAAATACTATAGCATTTCAAATTAATTCTACACCCAGAAAATCACTATCTTATAAAAGACCAATAGATTTAATACAATTATTTTAAAAAACTGTCCCATTTATATTTACAATTCAGGTTTTAATAAAAATAAAAAGGCAATGTTTAGTAATCTGTGTAACTTACAAAAATAACTATGTTTAATTAATTCTAGTAAATATAATTAAATGACTAGAAAGAGTGAGTTACAGATGGCTAAAAAACAAAATATTAATAATAATGATCCAATATCAAAAGCAGTAGATTTATTATTAGAAAATACTGAAGATTTAACAACAGTTTTTAAAGAAGGGGGTTTATATAAAGAATTAACAAAACGTTTAGTTGAAAAAATGTTGAATTCTGAAATGCAAAATTATTTAGGATATGAAAAAAATCAACATAGTAATACTGAAAATGCTCGTAATGGTACAAGTTCAAAAAAATTAATAACTCAACAAGGTAAAATTGAGATTGATGTACCAAGAGATCGCAATAGTGATTTTACTCCTGTAATAGTTGCAAAAAGACAGTGAAGATTTGATGGTTTTGATCAACAAGTGCTTTCACTATATGCAAAAGGTATGACTCTATCTGACATTAGAATGCAGTTACAAGAGTTATATCATGGTGCTGATATTAGTGAAAGTGTTATTAGTCAAATTACTGATGATGTTATTGATGATGTCAAAGCATGACAAAATCGACCATTAGAAAGCATTTATCCGATTGTTTATTTTGATTGTATAGTAGTTAAAGTTCGACAAGATAAACGGATTATTAATAAATCAGTTTATATAGCATTAGGAGTTGATTTAGAAGGTAAAAAAGATGTTTTAGGCTTATGAATTAGTGAAAATGAAGGTGCTAAATTTTGATTAGCTAATTTCACAGAAATGAAAAATCGAGGCTTAAATGATATTTTGATTGCTTGTAGTGATAATTTAACAGGCATGTCAGAAGCAATACAAGCAGTTTATCCTAAAACAGAACATCAATTATGCATTGTTCATCAAATTCGAAATAGTTTAAAATATGTTTCATACAAACATCGAAAAACTCTAGTTACAGATTTAAAACCAATTTATAGTGCATGTAGTGAAGAACAAGCAATGCAAGCTTTAGAATCATTTGAAAGTAAATGAAATAAACAATATCCCCAAATTGCTAAATCTTGATATAAAAATTGAGAAAATTTGATGATTTTTATTAGTTATCCTGCAGAAATCAAAAGAGTAATTTATACAACAAATGCTATTGAATCTGTTAATAGTCAATTACGAAAAGTTATTAGAAACAAAAAAGCTTTTCCTAATGATATGTCAGTTTTTAAAATATTTTATTTAGCAATTGAAAATATAACAAAAAAATGAACATTGCCTATTCAAAATTGAAATACAGCAATTGCTCATTTTATGATAAAATTTGAAGACAGAATTAATCTGAACTAGTACTTTGTAAAACAAAGATACACAGATTTCTAAAAAGCCTCAATAAAAATTTTGATTATGTTTTAGAATTCACAAGATTACACTTAAAAATAACCATTTTAATATAAATATCTATGCTATATGTTCTATTACCAAGCATTTCTTTTAAAATATATCAAATATTACTTTCAGCAAAAGTACCAATATTTCATTTTGCACCTTGATTTTCAATTCCTTGTTTATTATTTTTAAAATATTGTTTTTTTAATTTTTTATGATTTTTTAATATTTCATTCATATACTTTATTAATTCATCATATTGACCATTTTCAATAAAGTTTCTACAAGTATTATATTCTTCAAAATATTTTCCTTTGTTTCCAGCAATAATTCCTACATACAACTTTTTAACTAAATGGAATTTATCTAAAACAAATTGTGCATCTAAATAATTAGCAACATCTTTAATTCATTCTGCACTATTTCCACAAATAATGATTTTTGCTTGGTCAAAATTTTCAAAAAATCTATTTCCTTGTTCTAAAATAAATTCAGCAGTTTTTTGAACTCCAATTTTAGTTTTTGTTGGTCTTATTATTACATCTACTCTTTTATTAACTAATTTATGATTAACATTATCTGTACAAAATAACACTAAACGCATTGAATATTTACCAGAATTTCGTTTAAATTTTCAAAACTTTCGATGTCCATCATCAATACTAATATAAATAAATTGATTTGGTTCTAATTTTATTTTAGGAACATCTAATTTACTAACTTGATATTCTTGAAATAATCTACTAATACTTGTTGTGCTAAATTTTGTTTGTTTCATAGTATGTAAAATGTCAATATACCTTTTTCCATCTGCAAAATGTTCCTTTAATTTTGTAGAAAAGTAATGATACATGATAAAGTGTTATTTTTAGAGAATTTTTACACTAAATAATGTTACTTTTAACAAATTTTTAATTAAAAATAATATTTTAAGTGTAAATTGATGAATAATTTTTGGTCATCCATACTTTTCTACATAATTAAAAAAATGTTCAATAACATTATTTTTGATATCTTGACAAGTCCTTTTGTATTTAGGTAATTGCAATTTTTCATCTAATAAACAAATAGGAACTCATTTTTTTAATTGTTCATCATAATATTTATAATCACGACATTTATAAGTAACAAGACCATTGATAGTATTTCTAGTTCTTGTTTTAATTTTAACGGGGATATATTTTCTATCTCTTTCTTTTAAGATTCTTCAATCTGTTTTTTCTCATTGATTTTTTACATCATCTCTAAATGATTGATACATTCTTTTTGTTGCTTCTTTTAAAGTTCATAAATAATTAAAATTCATATTTTTTCTCCTAACTTTTTTTAAATTTTAAATTTATTGTAAATATATTTAAAAAATTAATTTACTTTTTTATTATAAACATATATAAGTGTAATTTAAAATTAAATCAAAACTTTTTAAAAAACGACTTTCATATTTAAAATATAATAAACAATTTCAATATAATTAATAGTATAGGTATCATAAAATAAACGCCTTTAATTTAGGTTTTATTTTGCATTTATAAGCATACTTGTAAAAATAATCAAAAATAGTACAATTTAGAAGTAAAATTAAGGAAAAAGGAGAGTTTATGAAAAAAATAATTAAATGTTTTATAAAAAAATGTCAGAATGACATAATATCTGTTACTAATGAGCCTACTGTTTTTTGTAGTGAACATGATATTAAGTTTTCAAATTTTCTTGATGACCAATTAATTTCAGATGAAATAGTAGAAGAATGAAAAGAAAATCCTGAATTATATGAACAGTTTATTGATGTAGTAACAATACAATTTATTTATCAAGAAAATGAAAAAAATAAAAAGTATAATTCCAAAAAAAAGTTAAATAAATTTTAAAAAAGGAGAAATTTATTATGAAAACATGAATAAAAACAAATTTTCAAAAAATAGCATTATCATTTGCTGTAATAACTGGTGTTACCGGTTTAATATTAGGAATAGTTTCATATAATAAAACTAATCAATTAACATATTTTTTTGATTATGACCATGAAGCGCACTGGGGGGGCAATAATTTGAGCAAGACCAGTAAATAACAAACATAAAATTACTCTTTACTGAGCATCAAATAAATTAACTGATGACACAGTAAAATGAGATGGTATTTATCCAGATGGATATTTTGATAATTAAATCGAGGCTTTTTAGAAATCTGTGTATCTTTGTTTTACAAAGATACTAGTTTAGATTAATTCTGTCTTCAAATTTTATCATAAAATGAGCAATTGCTGTATTTCAATTTTGAATAGGCAATGTTCATTTTTTTGTTATATTTTCAATTGCTAAATAAAATATTTTAAAAACTGACATATCATTAGGAAAAGCTTTTTTGTTTCTAATAACTTTTCGTAATTGACTATTAACAGATTCAATAGCATTTGTTGTATAAATTACTCTTTTGATTTCTGCAGGATAACTAATAAAAATCATCAAATTTTCTCAATTTTTATATCAAGATTTAGCAATTTGGGGATATTGTTTATTTCATTTACTTTCAAATGATTCTAAAGCTTGCATTGCTTGTTCTTCACTACATGCACTATAAATTGGTTTTAAATCTGTAACTAGAGTTTTTCGATGTTTGTATGAAACATATTTTAAACTATTTCGAATTTGATGAACAATGCATAATTGATGTTCTGTTTTAGGATAAACTGCTTGTATTGCTTCTGACATGCCTGTTAAATTATCACTACAAGCAATCAAAATATCATTTAAGCCTCGATTTTTCATTTCTGTGAAATTAGCTAATCAAAATTTAGCACCTTCATTTTCACTAATTCATAAGCCTAAAACATCTTTTTTACCTTCTAAATCAACTCCTAATGCTATATAAACTGATTTATTAATAATCCGTTTATCTTGTCGAACTTTAACTACTATACAATCAAAATAAACAATCGGATAAATGCTTTCTAATGGTCGATTTTGTCATGCTTTGACATCATCAATAACATCATCAGTAATTTGACTAATAACACTTTCACTAATATCAGCACCATGATATAACTCTTGTAACTGCATTCTAATGTCAGATAGAGTCATACCTTTTGCATATAGTGAAAGCACTTGTTGATCAAAACCATCAAATCTTCACTGTCTTTTTGCAACTATTACAGGAGTAAAATCACTATTGCGATCTCTTGGTACATCAATCTCAATTTTACCTTGTTGAGTTATTAATTTTTTTGAACTTGTACCATTACGAGCATTTTCAGTATTACTATGTTGATTTTTTTCATATCCTAAATAATTTTGCATTTCAGAATTCAACATTTTTTCAACTAAACGTTTTGTTAATTCTTTATATAAACCCCCTTCTTTAAAAACTGTTGTTAAATCTTCAGTATTTTCTAATAATAAATCTACTGCTTTTGATATTGGATCATTATTATTAATATTTTGTTTTTTAGCCATCTGTAACTCACTCTTTCTAGTCATTTAATTATATTTACTAGAATTAATTAAACATAGTTATTTTTGTAAGTTACACAGATTACTAAACATTGCCAAGTTATATGCTGTTAGTATAAATGAACCTTTAACTGAAAATAATATTGATAATTTATATATCATTAATAATTATTCACAACCTTATCAAAATCCAAAAACAAGAAGTACTAAAAGTATTACTATTATTAAAATTAAAGATTTTAAAACACGAGATGGTTATCCCATTATTATTAAACTACAAAAACCATTAGATAAAGATACCAAAGTAATTGGTTTAAAAATTAAAGCCCCTAGAAGCATGATTTTCGGCAATATAAAGGTGCTTGGTGAAGTTGACAATATGGAAGTATACCCAAAGTTATTTGTTAAAGATAAGATAGCATTTCCCCTATTATCAATGCCTATTGAAACTCAACCAAAAGTTAGAATATTACAACAATGATTTAGTGAACAAATTTTACCATGAAAGTTAGCAAAGCAATTTATAGAACAAGAAAAATCAGTTTTAGATTTAATTGCTATTGGTGGTGGTACAGAAACAAGAAAAGAAATTATTAATAATGCAAGAATAACTCATGCTTGGTTAGGATATGAAATGGGTACTGTTTGAGATGGTAAATGACCATTAAAGAAAGAAAAGGAATTAAAAGATAAAGAAGTTTGAAATTTCCCTGGCGAAAGTCAATTTTATCAATATGTTGCAACTAATAATAAATTCAATGATATTGAAATTGAAATAAAAGATGCGCCAACAGTTGATAGTTTACAACAATTACTATTAGATATGTTAACTTATACATATAATTACAATAAAAATTTTGATGGTGCATCTTTAATAACTCCCCCAAATAAAATGGATATATTACGAGCAAAATTTGAAAATCAAAAACCAGATGAAGTAATTAGTAATTTGTTTAAACAGTGAAAACTAGATTATCCAAATTATATTAGTTTATCACAAGTGCAAATATTAAAACAAATAGTAATTATGTTATCAAATAATATTTATTCTAATATGTCTATTAATAAAGGTTTAAATGATGACCTGAATTGTAAATATAAATGGGACAGTTTTTTAAAATAATTGTATTAAATCTATTGGTCTTTTATAAGATAGTGATTTTCTGGGTGTAGAATTAATTTGAAATGCTATAGTATTTAAATCTTTTTGTTTATATGAAGATAGATCCTTTAATTTTGTAGAAAAGTAATGATACATGATAAAGTGTTATTTTTAGAGAATTTTTACACTAAATAATGTTACTTTTAACAAATTTTTAATTAAAAATAATATTTTAAGTGTAAATTGATGAATAATTTTTGGTCATCCATACTTTTCTACATAATTAAAAGATAGATCTGTAGATTTTGGTAAATATCTTCTTAAAATATCATTATTATTTTCATTTAAACCTCTTTGACAAGGTTTACCAGGATCTGCAAAATAAATCTTAACATTACAATTTTTTTCGATTAATTTTCATTTACTAAATTCTTTACCACGATCAAAAGTAATAGTTTTAACTGTTCCTTTTTGTAACTTTGAAATAAATTTTATTATACTTTTTGTAATATTTTCTGATTTATTATTTTTAGTTGCTAAAGGAATTGTGGTTTTTGATCATATATCAGCTAAAGTAATAATAGAACTTTTATGATCTTTACCAATGATAGTATCACCCTCTAAATGACCAAATTCTTCTATATTTTTAATATTAGGAATGATTAAATTTCTTTCATGAATAGACTTACAATTATTAATTCTGCCCCTAGTTTCTTTTTGTTTGTGAGGTTTATTTTTTCCTTTTCTCAATAAGTTATTTTCATCAAAACCCATTCGATTTGTTTTAAACATGTTATATAAAGTTTTTGTTGAAATACTTTTTATTTTATTTTCCTTTAAAAAATTAGCAATTATATCAAGAGCATAATTTTTAGTAATTAACAAATGATTAATAGTATTAATTTCTATTAAAGTTAAAATTATTAATTTTCTACCTGCATTTTGTTTATTTTTTTGAATTTTATTCAATATTTCTAATGGCAATAAGTTTTGATTTAATAATCTACAAACTCTATGTACAGTTGATTTACTATAATCAATGGCTTTTGCTATTTTACGAATCGAAAATCCATAACTTTTATATTCTTTTATTGCTATTATTGATTCAATAGTCAGATACTTATACATTGTGCTAATTCCTTTCTTTTCTTAATTATAGAATTAACACAATTTAATTTTTATATAAGTGTCCTTTTTAATTTTACAATTCAGGAATATAATTAATTATCAATGATATTATTGGCAATTAAATATAATAAATAAGTACATAATGTTACTTATTTATTTCAATGTTATAATTATTTTAAGATTAAATTTAAAAATATATAATTAGATTGGAAGTAAAAAATGATTCCCGAATATCAATTATTTAACCATCTTTTGCTTTTAAAAAGTAATTATTTTTTTAAGCGCGAAATTAAAAAAAAATTAGGTCATTTAAAAGCAAAAGATTATCGTAATACTTATAACTTAATATTTAATAGTAATCAAAATTTAATGTTTATGAAAATAATAAGTGTTTATTTATATTTTAATAAAATTTCTTATAAAGAATATTTAAGATTAGTTGCAAATTTTATATTAACTATTTCTGCTTTAATTCCTACTTTTAAGCGTCAAGAAAAACAGTTAGATGATTATCAAAATGCCAAGGAACTTTTATTATTACTTGGATGTAAAGACCAAATAAAAGTTTGGTTTGATGATACTTCAAAAGTAGTATTACCTGATTTTTTGATAAATAATTCTAATTTGAAAAAAGAAAGTTTGCTAATAATTAAAAGATTGGTAAATATTAGTGGTAATATTTTTATTAATTTAACTAAGAATGAAACAAACATAAAAAATAATTATGAGTTTGGAAGTTTATTAATGTTATTTTACTTGTTGGATTTAGAAACTAGAAAAACATTGCTGACAAAAGATAGTACTGATTTAAATTTAAAAGCTTTTTTTTCATATGAAACTTTATTTACTAATAAGTTGATAATTTTAGATGAATTGGTTAAATGTGCTATGCGCTTAGAACAAACTAATTTTAATTTTTATATTAGAATAATGAATTATTCTTTGTTAGGAAATTATCAATAAATTAAGGAGAAAAAATATGAATAATTATGATGTAAAAGTTGAAAATATTAAAAGTAAATTTTTAAATATTAATAAAGATATTATTATTGCTTTACCTTCTATTTATGATCAAAATATTGCTTATGAAGTTTATTTAGTTTTTGATGGTAAAGATATGTTACTTAATAGTAATAGTAATATTTTATTTGAAAATAATAGTAATTGTATTTTTATTGGTATTGGTAGTACCAATAATATGACTCGTTTTAATGATTTAGCAACTTATACCAATGATGATGTAAAAATATTAATGACAAAATATTTTCCTGAATTAAAAAAAAGTAACATTGATTTTCTTGGTGGTAATGGTAAAAATTACTTAGAATTTATTATTAATGAAGTTATACCATTTGTTATTAAAAAGTTTAATTTAAAAATTAAAAATTTAAATGCCATTGGTTGTTCTTTGGGAGCATATTTTTGTTTACAAATGTTATATTTATCAAAATTACAATTTACAAAATTATTATTATTTTCGCCAGCAATTTGATTTAATTCACAAATTATTGAAGATTTAAAAACTAAAGTTTTAAATAATAATCAACCTTTAACAGTTGAACTATGGGTAGGAAAAAAAGAACCAAAGTTTTTTGAAGGCAAATTAGTAACAAATTATGAAAGTAATACTATTGAATTAAAAAAAATATTAACTAATAGAAAAATTACTACTAATCTAGTAATTGATGAAAATGGTAGTCATGGTTTTAAATGATGAATTAAATATATTAATGAAAATCCTTTAATTCTTATTAGCTAATTGAAACTATGGTTTTTCTTTTTTTCTAAAATATTATTAATTTTTAGAATTAAAATAATACTTGCAAAAAATAATACAATAGTATTAGTTGTAATAATAGCAGGTTGATTAGACAATATTGCAAAAATAATTCATGTTATTGCTGATAGTACAAAAATAATATACATATATAATGATAATGATTTTGTATCTCTGGTGCGAATTATTTTAAAACTTTGAGGAATTAAAACAATACTAGTTAAAATTACTCCAATCGAAGATAAAATATTAATTGTAAGTTCCATATCTTTCTCTCCTAAATTCTTACTATATTTTAGTATTCTAAATGTTATTATAAGATATTAATGGTTAAGTTGATAGTAAAAATAATAATTTTAAGTATAATTATTTTAATAAATTAATATATGGGAGGAAAAATGAGCAGAAATAATAGTATTATAAAGTTTAATGAGAATGAATTAAAAATTATTAAAGAAAATATACATTCAATTTATAACAAGATTTTAAATACTTCCTTTAAGCGAATGTTTATAAGCAATGTATATAAAATTATTGCTTATATTATTTTGGCATTAGGTTTTTTTACTATTATGTTAGGGATAATTTTTCTGAGTAGTTTATTACCTGAAAAAGTGTCTAGCACATTTTATTTAGTAATAGTTATTATTGGTATTATTTTTATTTTAGTTGGAACATTGTTAGTAACAGTTGGACAAACTTTTTCCAAAAAAATAAAACGAGAATTTTTAGAATATAATATTAATTATTTAAAAATGGTAGTTAATTCTACTTTTAAGGCAGTTGAAATTACTAATGTTACTAATAATTTTACCATTGTACCACAAAAATTCTTAGTTATTGGTAGTGATTTTAATCATCGTGTTTGAACTGAAAAAGTTATTATTGGTAGTATTAATGATAAAAATTTTAATTGTGGAACAACGTTAGAAAAGATTACTAGAACTTACAAGACAGGAAAAACTTTTAATTTTGTAGAAAAGTAGTGGTAAAATAAAAAAAGTCATCAACTTGACTTAAAATTTGATTTTATTAAATTTTGGGATTTATTTTTTTTACAAACTGAAATATAACACATTGGATTTTTGATAAGGGGTTAATCCGTAGTGTTGATATTTTCATTTCCATAAATTGAGGTAATTTTGAATATTGGTAAATCCAATGCCATGGTAATGAGTAATAAATTCTTTTAAACTTGATTGTATTTTATTGACATTACTTAATTTTTTATAATTTAATTCTTTATTTTCTTTTGATTTAAACTGCTGGATAGTGGATTTAGTTTGTTTAGCTACTGTATCATATAATACTTGCATATCACAAACTATAATTGAATTTTCTTCGATAAGTTTCGATGTTAAGTTTTCTTGTACTCATTTTTTATTTAATCTTTTAGTATTTGTTGTTTGAGCATAGATATTTCGGTTTTCATCAATTGCCATTTGAATACAACAATTTAAATCTTTAGCATTTTCTTCAATTCATTGTTTTCTTGGATCATTTGGATCTTTAAAGTTTCCTTTATGAATTTCTTTGATAAAAGTTTCGTCAACTTCAATTCTAGCTTTTAATTTTACAAATTGATTTTGTGTTTTTACTAATTGTGTTGATTTCATAAATTTTTGACGATTAAATCAGGCAGTTTTATTCTTTAATTTTGTAGAAAAGTAATGATACATGATAAAGTGTTATTTTTAGAGAATTTTTACACTAAATAATGTTACTTTTAACAAATTTTTAATTAAAAATAATATTTTAAGTGTAAATTGATGAATAATTTTTGGTCATCCATACTTTTCTACATAATTAAAAGTTTTATTTGTAGTATTAATAAATTGAGAAATAATGTAAGCAGATTGACTTAAAGTAGCTATTTGTATCAATAAATCTCATTGATCATGAGATAAATGACTTCAATAAAAATAATGATTTTTAAAAGCATGAAAAGTAATATTACAACTTTTACATTTATATCTTTGCTTATAATCTTTACTACCATATTTAGTACACAAAAAAGAACTACAATCTGGACATTGAATCCCTTTCTCTTTGAATTTTTGTTCGACTGCTTCAAATTTTTCTTTTTTCTCAATTTGTTTAATTCTAGTTTTATTTTCTCTAAAAATCTCAATAAAATCTTTATCAGACAAATTATTTAAAATTTCTTTTACTGTATTTTTATTCATTTAAAATCACCTCTTTAATATTAAAAATACCATATAAAAATATATTTTTGCTAATTTTACTAATACCACTACTTTTCTACAAAATTAAAGGGAAAAACTACAACTACTAGTACTACATATAATCGATATCTTTATTTTACGTGTTTAATTGATATGCAAGATGTAATAACAACGATTGTTCCTGAAACATTAGGTTCAAGAATTATGGGTTCAAATCGTGGTGATCAACTTGAATCAGCAGCATTTGAAAAGTTATTTGCTCTTGATTATAGTGATCCAATTAAGTTAAGAAAGTTATTAGTGCCGAAAGTAATGAGCAAAATGGTTGATTTAGCAAATACACAAGAAAAAATACCACGTATTTATGTTAATAAAAATCAAGTCACTCTAATGTTTCCTTATATGAATATTGGTTCTGATAATAGTTCTACTGCTAATTTATTAAATTTAGTTATTGCTAATAGTGAAGAAAAATTATTAGAAAATATTGTTGAAATGTTAAATTTTACATTAGATATTATAATAAACTCTTATCAATGAGTAGTAAGTTTAGATTTAAGTAAGGAATTATTATTTAAATAATTAAAAAATATTAAAAGTGATTGGGAATCCCAATCACTTTTTTAATCTTGTCATTTTAATTTGCGAGCAGCAATTGCCATAAAAATTGCTAGTATTATTAAACTAATACCTCCATATAAATACATTTCTCATGTCATTTTAAATGTTCCATTTCAACATTCAAAGTAAGGCAAAGTAGAGTATTTAAATGGTGAGAAATAACTAATAATATTTAATACTTTACTACTTGTAATTCAATCAATAGGCATAATTGAGCCACTTAAGTAAGCAACAGGTAAATATAATACGTTGGCAACAGCAATAAATGAAGTAATAGTCTTAAATAGTGATGCTAACATTATTCCTAAACCAATAGTAGTAATAATAATAATAATAATTCATGGAATCGAAGCACCAATTTGAGTAGGAAGAGCAATAACACTTCAGCCATACGTACCACCAAAGTAAATGCCACCTCATAATAATGTTCATAAGAAAGAAATTATTGAAGCAAATACACCGATGATAATTACAGCAGTAACAAAAAATAAAGGATGAATATTAGTTGCACCAATTCTTTTTAGTAATACAGATAATTTAAATTCAATAATTGTTTGAGGAATAATAAATATTCCAACTGAAATAATATTAACAATCGCAATACCAGCAATCATTTGTTTAACAGCAGTAATGGTGCCAGCAACATCAGCACCAGTATGCCGTATTGATTCTCCTTGAATTCCCAAGATTAGAATTGGATAAACAATTAGAAAAAATGGAACAAAGAAGCCTTTTAGATAATATTTAAACATTAAATTCAATAACGGTATTTGTTTAGAAGGGCGTGTTTTTGCGGCATTTACAATTTTGTTTGGATCTTGCTGACCTTTTTTCTTAGATAATGCTTCTTTTTCTGCAGCAATAGTAGGTTTTTTATATTTTCGAAATTGTTGAGATGTATAGTTATGAACTGAACCATATTCTTTAACAACTTCTTTAACAGTCCGTTTTTCAATAATGTCACCATCATGCATATAAATGATACGTGTACAGAAATGTTCAATTTCACTCATGTTATGAGTAACTAAAATCATTGCTACATTTTTTTCAACAATATTTTTTTGTAAAAAATCAAATATTTCTTCCTTAACTTCAATATCTAAACCAGTTGATACTTCATCTAAAATAACCAAGTCAGGTTTATGAATAACACTTAATAATATATTAAGTCGTTGTTGTTGACCACCAGATAGAAACATAATATTTTTATTTTTAGCAGCTGATAATTGATAGGTATTTAATAATTCATTTAATTGACCAACATTGATTTCGATATTAAATGTTTCTAAATAATAAGTAAGCATATCCATAACAGTAATCCCTGGTGGATATTTTGATTCTTGAAATTGAAAACCAATAACAATGCCTTCTTTTTTTTCAATAACTCCTGAAGTTGCATGTCTAATACCAGCAATAATTTCTGTTAGTGTTGACTTACCACTACCATTTGCACCAATGATTCCAATTCGCTCACCAGTTTTAATTTGAATATTTAATTTATTTAAAACCGTTTTATCACCGTATACTTTAACAATGTCAGTAGCATTAATTAGAAAGTCACTATTTTTAACTCTTTTTTCATGTGTTGTTTCTGTTAAATTTGTTTTCGTTTCTTTTTCTAACATTTTTTATTTCCTCTCCTTTCAATCTAAACTACTATTTTCACTATCTAAATTTGGTTCTAGTAAATCATTATATATCATCTTGGTGCTGTTAACAATTAAAATATGAGTAAATAATTTTTATTTTAGTTAAGTAATATTATTAATATTTTTTAAATATGTTTTTAAAAGTTATCTTTTTTATAAAAATTTGAATTAATAGTATTATTTATAACACTATTTTAAAATAGTGTATTATTACGATAATATTAAAAGAATATAAGTTTTTAACCCTTTACTTTATTTTTGAAAGTAAGTGGTTTTTTATTTCCTGAATTGTAAATATAAATGGGACAGTTTTTTAAAATAATTGTATTAAATCTATTGGTCTTTCCTGAATTGTAAATATAAATGGGACAGTTTTTTAAAATAATTGTATTAAATCTATTGGTCTTTTATAAGATAGTGATTTTCTGGGTGTAGAATTAATTTGAAATGCTATAGTATTTAAATCTTTTTGTTTATATGAAGATAGATCTGTAGATTTTGGTAAATATCTTCTTAAAATACCATTATTATTTTCATTTAAACCTCTTTGACAAGGTTTACCAGGATCTGCAAAATAAATCTTAACATTACAATTTTTTTCGATTAATTTTCATTTACTAAATTCTTTACCACGATCAAAAGTAATAGTTTTAACTGTTCCTTTTTGTAACTTTGAAATAAATTTTATTATACTTTTTGTAATATTTTCTGATTTATTATTTTTAGTTGCTAAAGGAATTGTGGTTTTTGATCATATATCAGCTAAAGTAATAATAGAACTTTTATGATCTTTACCAATGATAGTATCACCCTCTAAATGACCAAATTCTTCTATATTTTTAATATTAGGAATGATTAAATTTCTTTCATGAATAGACTTACAATTATTAATTCTGCCTCTAGTTTCTTTTTGTTTGTGAGGTTTATTTTTTCCTTTTCTCAATAAGTTATTTTCATCAAAACCCATTCGATTTGTTTTAAACATGTTATATAAAGTTTTTGTTGAAATACTTTTTATTTTATTTTCCTTTAAAAAATTAGCAATTATATCAAGAGCATAATTTTTAGTAATTAACAAATGATTAATAGTATTAATTTCTATTAAAGTTAAAATTATTAATTTTCTACCTGCATTTTGTTTATTTTTTTGAATTTTATTCAATATTTCTAATGGTAATAAGTTTTGATTTAATAATCTACAAACTCTATGTACAGTTGATTTACTATAATCAATGGCTTTTGCTATTTTACGAATCGAAAATCCATAACTTTTATATTCTTTTATTGCTATTATTGATTCAATAGTCAGATACTTATACATTGTGCTAATTCCTTTCTTTTCTTAATTATAGAATTAACACAATTTAATTTTTATATAAGTGTCCTTTTTAATTTTACAATTCAGGTTTCTAAAAAGAAAGGATAGTATATATTATGAAAATTTTTAATATAAATTATTGATTTAAAGCATGAACATTAACTGCTTTTAGTTTTGACCAACAAAATAAAAAAACACATGATCTATCAATAGCAATGCCTATGACAAAAAATGAAATGATAACAAGAAATCAATTATTAATTGATAATAAAAATATTACAACGATATTATATTTTAATTTAAATAGAATTAAAAGGGAAACTAATTCAATTGATAATATAAATATAATTAAAATTTATGAATTAAATTTATTACAAATTCAAGAATTAACAAAAAAACAGATTCAAAACATTCAAGTATGAGATATTACAATAATTAGAGAAAAACAAATATCATGATTTAAACCAGAACAAATTTCATGATTTACAGAAACTCAAATTCAATCATTTACAGAAAAACAAATTAAATCGTTTGAACCATATCAAATACAAGCATTTACTCCAAAACAAATTTCATGATTTAAACTAGAACAAATCCCATGATTTACTTCAGAACAAGTCCAGTGTTTTACACAAAAACAGATTCAATCCTTTACAGAAGAACAAATTAACAAGTTTACACCAGAAAAAACTAAATTATTTTTATGAGAAGTTTTATGATTAACATCGGCACAACTTTCAGAAATAGCACCAGAGCAAATTTCAAAAATTTCCCTAGAACATTTTTTATTATTAACAATTTCTCAAATTAAAGCATTGACCCCAATACAAATTAAAGCATTAACAAAAGAACAAATTCAAATTTTTAGAATACAAAAAATTAAAGCATTAACAGAAGAACAAATTCAATCATTGATGCCTAAACAAATTTCATGATTTAAACCAGAACAAATTTTATCATTATGAACATGACAAATTTCAGAATTTACAGAAGAACAAATTAAATCATTAACAAGAGAGCAAATTGAAGTTTTTACAATACCCCCAATACAAATTAAATTTTTTAAACCAGAGCAAATTTCATGATTTAAACCAGAGCAAATTTCAAAATTTACAGAAGAACAAATTTCAGAATTTACGGAAAAACAAATTCAAGAGTTTTTACCACTACAAATTAGATCATTGACCCCAGTACAAGTTAAATCATTGACGAAACAACAAGTAAGTTCATTTTATTTATGACAAATTTTAGAATTTAAAGCAAGTCAATTAGTGCAACTATCACCATTGAAAAAACAATATTTTACATCAATTATAAATGGTAATAATTTTAATATTAAAACATGAGATGGTAAAATTAAAAGTTGTATACATGAAGCAGGACATATTATGAATGATTTTAATTCCGAGTTTTTTAAAGATTTTATTATTTCAATGGAAGTTTTTAATAGAGAACATGTCACAGGAATAACCAAACTTAATATTACTGGCTATATAATATATATTCTTGACTTAGATCTGTACTTGGTGGTGCTTCAGCTGAAATAGTTATGAAATATCCGTACCCTTATTATCGTAATGGTCATGAAGTAGCGCCAAATATAAAAATAGTCCATGAAATGTTAGTAATAAAAAGAAGGCAAATTTCAAATTTAGATTTTCAAATTTTAATTGAACAATTAAAAAAGGATTCAATAAAAGTAATAGAAGATAATAAAATAGCATTTAGTAAAATAATCGAAATATGTAGTATTTTCAGTAAAGTTACTAAAGAAGAAATTGAATATATTTTTAAATATAAAAGTTTGCCAGTAATAGTCGAAAATATAAAAAGTCAAATTCAACAACGTATAAATAATATTGATTGAAATGAAATAAATTCATTTCATTTACAAAGTATAAAAAAAGTATTAGTAAATGCCAAAGATAATTTTGTTGGAAATGAATGATTATTATTTTTAGCCTGTGCTATTTTTGTTTCAATGGGGTTTGGTTTTGTTTATAATAAACCATTTTCTTTAAAATCACAAATCGATAAAACAATAGCAGAAAGTAATTTAGAGAATTTAACAGAGTTAGTTACTATTGATCGACAATTTCATCAAACAGAAATAAACATGAAAACAGTATTTCTAATTAATAATGCAAGTAATGAAGATTTAGATCAACATCAAAAAGAAATTGATAAAGAAATAAAGCATCATAAAGGAGAAATAATTCCTTTATTACAAGATGAAATAGCTTCAATAAATAATGTTGATTTGCAAAATCAACTTTCAATAAGTGGACATAGTAGATTGTTATTTACTTAAATGGTTTTAATAATTATTATCATTAAAATTAGAATATATGTCATTAATTTAATTAATAACAAAATATTTTTCATTAAATATTTTGTTATTTTTCTTTTTAAATGTTATAATTAAATTTAAAAATATTAAGGAGGAAAAAAATGAAGAGTGATGAATCTCATAAACGATTATCGTTAAAAGAATTTGTTTGATTAGGTTTTAATTATGCAGTAGGAATTGGTTTTATTGGTAATTTTGCAATATTATCTAATATTGGAAAACCTAACTCAATTGGAATTAATGCGCCCGATTAACAGCCGGATTTTTAGTTATTGCTGGAATTAGTTTAGCAATAACTAATGGTTCATCAAATTGAAATTACTGAACTACTGAGAGTACATTTTCTTTTGCTGGATTTATGAATACTTTTACTTCATGTTTCTTTTTCTTTGCTGGTTTTGAATTTTTTTCAACAGCAGGTAAAAACGTTAATAACCCTGAAAAAAATATTGGTAAAGGTATTACTTTAATTATGATAATTATGACAGTTTTCTATGCTGTTATTTCATTAATTTTCTTTTTAGGATATAGCGTCTTTGTGCAAAATATGAATATGGGTGCGTGAAGTCCTTTTACAAGCAAAATAATTATCTATGGTGGTCCAATTATAATGATTATTAGTGGGTTAGCTTTAAAAATTAATATCGCAATGCAAAATGCTTTATATGGTGGTACCACATTACAGCCACTTTCTAAAGAAGGATATATTTCTTTTAATTATGTAGAAAAGTATGGATGACCAAAAATTATTCATCAATTTACACTTAAAATATTATTTTTAATTAAAAATTTGTTAAAAGTAACATTATTTAGTGTAAAAATTCTCTAAAAATAACACTTTATCATGTATCATTACTTTTCTACAAAATTAAAGTATATTTCTAATAAGTTATTTAATTTAAATAAAGATGGAATTCCTGTTAAAGCAGCAATTATTAATTTAATAGTAACATCTGTTATGTTAATTTTATGATTAGTTATTCCTGATTTGATTAAAGGAATTTGGTTAGTTTCACATCCTGATCAACAATATTCATCAGCTTTTAATGTTGCTAATTTATCATCAGCTTTTTCTGTAATTACAATGTTTATTTATATCATGGTTTTAATTACAGTATTAAAATTAGCATTAGATAAAAATTAAAACTGAATTGATATGAAAAAATTACTTTTCCATTTATTTTAGTAACTTTAGGATTAATGTTCGTTTGACATTATTATTCTATTATTTATGATGCAGTTACAGCAACTGATTCAAGTGCAATAGTTGCTATGGTTATTGAGTTAGTATTTATTTTAAGTAATGTGATTTTTGCAATAACTTGATACTTTGCTTATTACTCTAAAAAATATAAACTTCGTTTAAAAACAAATCCTAATTTACAAGTAGAATTGAATAGTGAATTTACTTTTAATTTAGAACATCAAGCAAAATTAGCAAAATGTAATAGTTAACAAAAAATAAGTTACTCTATAGAGTAACTTATTTTTTTATTAAATTAATTTTTTTCTCTTTGTTGTTTATTTCTTCTCTTAAATTATTAATTATTTTGCGTTCTTGTTCTCAATTTATTTTTATTTGATTTCTTTCTTCAAGTGTTTTCTTAAATTCATGTTGATGTTTATTTATTCATTCATTAACTTTTTGCATTTTTTCTCCTTATTAAAATGTAAAGGTATTTATTTAAAATAATTAAACTTATATTAAGTTTATAAATAATTATACTATGAGAAATTAAAAAGATTAGAAATTTTATAGTTAAATTTTTGTTTTTTATTTCCTGAATTGTAAATATAAATGGGACAGTTTTTTAAAATAATTGTATTAAATCTATTGGTCTTTTATAAGATAGTGATTTTCTGGGTGTAGAATTAATTTGAAATGCTATAGTATTTAAATCTTTTTGTTTATATGAAGATAGATCTGTAGATTTTGGTAAATATCTTCTTAAAATACCATTATTATTTTCATTTAAACCTCTTTGACAAGGTTTACCAGGATCTGCAAAATAAATCTTAACATTACAATTTTTTTCGATTAATTTTCATTTACTAAATTCTTTACCACGATCAAAAGTAATAGTTTTAACTGTTCCTTTTTGTAACTTTGAAATAAATTTTATTATACTTTTTGTAATATTTTCTGATTTATTATTTTTAGTTGCTAAAGGAATTGTGGTTTTTGATCATATATCAGCTAAAGTAATAATAGAACTTTTATGATCTTTACCAATGATAGTATCACCTTCTAAATGACCAAATTCTTCTATATTTTTAATATTAGGAATGATTAAATTTCTTTCATGAATAGACTTACAATTATTAATTCTGCCCCTAGTTTCTTTTTGTTTGTGAGGTTTATTTTTTCCTTTTCTCAATAAGTTATTTTCATCAAAACCCATTCGATTTGTTTTAAACATGTTATATAAAGTTTTTGTTGAAATACTTTTTATTTTATTTTCCTTTAAAAAATTAGCAATTATATCAAGAGCATAATTTTTAGTAATTAACAAATGATTAATAGTATTAATTTCTATTAAAGTTAAAATTATTAATTTTCTACCTGCATTTTGTTTATTTTTTTGAATTTTATTCAATATTTCTAATGGTAATAAGTTTTGATTTAATAATCTACAAACTCTATGTACAGTTGATTTACTATAATCAATGGCTTTTGCTATTTTACGAATCGAAAATCCATAACTTTTATATTCTTTTATTGCTATTATTGATTCAATAGTCAGATACTTATACATTGTGCTAAGAGGCTTTTTAGAAATCTGTGTATCTTTGTTTTACAAAGTACTAGTTCAGATTAATTCTGTCTTCAAATTTTATCATAAAATGAGCAATTGCTGTATTTCAATTTTGAATAGGCAATGTTCATTTTTTTGTTATATTTTCAATTGCTAAATAAAATATTTTAAAAACTGACATATCATTAGGAAAAGCTTTTTTGTTTCTAATAACTTTTCGTAATTGACTATTAACAGATTCAATAGCATTTGTTGTATAAATTACTCTTTTGATTTCTGCAGGATAACTAATAAAAATCATCAAATTTTCTCAATTTTTATATCAAGATTTAGCAATTTGGGGATATTGTTTATTTCATTTACTTTCAAATGATTCTAAAGCTTGCATTGCTTGTTCTTCACTACATGCACTATAAATTGGTTTTAAATCTGTAACTAGAGTTTTTCGATGTTTGTATGAAACATATTTTAAACTATTTCGAATTTGATGAACAATGCATAATTGATGTTCTGTTTTAGGATAAACTGCTTGTATTGCTTCTGACATGCCTGTTAAATTATCACTACAAGCAATCAAAATATCATTTAAGCCTCGATTTTTCATTTCTGTGAAATTAGCTAATCAAAATTTAGCACCTTCATTTTCACTAATTCATAAGCCTAAAACATCTTTTTTACCTTCTAAATCAACTCCTAATGCTATATAAACTGATTTATTAATAATCCGTTTATCTTGTCGAACTTTAACTACTATACAATCAAAATAAACAATCGGATAAACGCTTTCTAATGGTCGATTTTGTCATGCTTTGACATCATCAATAACATCATCAGTAATTTGGACTAATAACACTTTCACTAATATCAGCACCATGATATAACTCTTGTAACTGCATTCTAATGTCAGATAGAGTCATACCTTTTGCATATAGTGAAAGCACTTGTTGATCAAAACCATCAAATCCTTTAATTTTGTAGAAAAGTAGTGGTATTAGTAAAATTAGCAAAAATATATTTTTATATGGTATTTTTAATATTAAAGAGGTGATTTTAAATGAATAAAAATACAGTAAAAGAAATTTTAAATAATTTGTCTGATAAAGATTTTATTGAGATTTTTAGAGAAAATAAAACTAGAATTAAACAAATTGAGAAAAAAGAAAAATTTGAAGCAGTCGAACAAAAATTCAAAGAGAAAGGGATTCAATGTCCAGATTGTAGTTCTTTTTTGTGTACTAAATATGGTAGTAAAGATTATAAGCAAAGATATAAATGTAAAAGTTGTAATATTACTTTTCATGCTTTTAAAAATCATTATTTTTATTGAAGTCATTTATCTCATGATCAATGAGATTTATTGATACAAATAGCTACTTTAGGTCAATCTGCTTACATTATTTCTCAATTTATTAATACTACAAATAAAACTGCCTGATTTAATCGTCAAAAATTTATGAAATCAACACAATTAGTAAAAACACAAAATCAATTTGTAAAATTAAAAGCTAGAATTGAAGTTGACGAAACTTTTATCAAAGAAATTCATAAAGGAAACTTTAAAGATCCAAATGATCCAAGAAAACAATGAATTGAAGAAAATGCTAAAGATTTAAATTGTTGTATTCAAATGGCAATTGATGAAAACCGAAATATCTATGCTCAAACAACAAATACTAAAAGATTAAATAAAAAATGAGTACAAGAAAACTTAACATCGAAACTTATCGAAGAAAATTCAATTATAGTTTGTGATATGCAAGTATTATATGATACAGTAGCTAAACAAACTAAATCCACTATCCAGCAGTTTAAATCAAAAGAAAATAAAGAATTAAATTATAAAAAATTAAGTAATGTCAGTAAAATACAATCAAGTTTAAAAGAATTTATTACTCATTACCATGGCATTGGATTTACCAATATTCAAAATTACCTCAATTTATGGAAATGAAAATATCAACACTACGGATTAACCCCTTATCAAAAATCCAATGTGTTATATTTCAGTTTGTAAAAAAATAAATCCCAAAATTTAATAAAATCAAATTTTAAGTCAAGTTGATGACTTTTTTTATTTTACCACTACTTTTCTACAAAATTAAAAATCAAATCTTCGCTGTCTTTTTGCAACTATTACAGGAGTAAAATCACTATTGCGATCTCTTGGTACATCAATCTCAATTTTACCTTGTTGAGTTATTAATTTTTTTGAACTTGTACCATTACGAGCATTTTCAGTATTACTATGTTGATTTTTTTCATATCCTAAATAATTTTGCATTTCAGAATTCAACATTTTTTCAACTAAACGTTTTGTTAATTCTTTATATAAACCCCCTTCTTTAAAAACTGTTGTTAAATCTTCAGTATTTTCTAATAATAAATCTACTGCTTTTGATATTGGATCATTATTATTAATATTTTGTTTTTTAGCCATCTGTAACTCACTCTTTCTAGTCATTTAATTATATTTACTAGAATTAATTAAACATAGTTATTTTTGTAAGTTACACAGATTACTAAACATTGCCATTATTACTAACTTATTTAAACAATGAGAATTAGATTATCCAAATTATACAAATTTGCCACAAATTAAAATTTTTAAACAATTAATTATAATGTTATCAAAAAATATTTATTCATCAATGTCAATTAATAATGGTTTAAATGATGATTATAAGTTATTATTACCTTACTATTTTGAATTAAAATCAAATCCAATTCATTCTACACCAGATAAAGTTTGAGAATTTAAAGATGTAAAAGTAATATTGAAATCTGTATATTTTGATTTTACAAATTTAAAAAATATTAAATTAAAAAATAATGATATTAGTCAAAATGAATTATTTAAACTAGACGATAATCAATTTAATTGATTATCTATAACAAATGAACTAGAAAGTAATAATATACCATCATTAATTCCTGCTGATTGAACATTAGGAAATGGTGAATATGGTAAATATTTTACAAGAGCAATTATTAGTACTAATAAAATTGAAAATGCTTTAAATTTATATGGTTCTAATAAATCTCAATTATTTTCTAAATTAGAATTTTATAAAGAAATTATAAAAATTGATAATAATAATGAGTTTGAATTACAAATTGAAAATCCGATTAATAATTTAAATCGGATCGAAGTTAGTGGCATATTTGGTGCTAGAAATTATGATTTAATTTTAATAACAGATAAACAAGAAATAAACTTAAAAAATATTAATTTATTTGATAAATATAACGAAAATATTTCTTATATAAATTTAGAAATCTAATTATCAAAATATCCATTTGGATATATGCCATCTCATTTTATATCATAATCAGACATAGGTTTAAATCCAAAATAAAGTGATATTTTATGCTTATCACTTGTTTTATATTCTCATATAGTTGATCCCCCCCAGTGGGAATTACCATCATAATCTAAAAAATAACATAAACATTTAGTTTTATTATGTGCAATTGAACCAATTATTAAACTAGTTATTCCACTTATAGTGCCAGTTAATGCTAATGCTAATGTTATTTTACTCAAATTTGTTTTTATTCATTTTTTCATATTTTATATGTCCCCTTTTTACAATAAAGTTATTACAAAACCTGAATTGTAAATATAAATGGGACAGTTTTTTAAAATAATTGTATTAAATCTATTGGTCTTTTATAAGATAGTGATTTTCTGGGTGTAGAATTAATTTGAAATGCTATAGTATTTAAATCTTTTTGTTTATATGAAGATAGATCTGTAGATTTTGGTAAATATCTTCTTAAAATACCATTATTATTTTCATTTAAACCTCTTTGACAAGGTTTACCAGGATCTGCAAAATAAATCTTAACATTACAATTTTTTTCGATTAATTTTCATTTACTAAATTCTTTACCACGATCAAAAGTAATAGTTTTAACTGTTCCTTTTTGTAACTTTGAAATAAATTTTATTATACTTTTTGTAATATTTTCTGATTTATTATTTTTAGTTGCTAAAGGAATTGTGGTTTTTGATCATATATCAGCTAAAGTAATAATAGAACTTTTATGATCTTTACCAATGATAGTATCACCCTCTAAATGACCAAATTCTTCTTTTAATTATGTAGAAAAGTATGGATGACCAAAAATTATTCATCAATTTACACTTAAAATATTATTTTTAATTAAAAATTTGTTAAAATTAACATTATTTAGTGTAAAAATTCTCTAAAAATAACACTTTATCATGTATCATTACTTTTCTACAAAATTAAAGAATTCTTCTATATTTTTAATATTAGGAATGATTAAATTTCTTTCATGAATAGACTTACAATTATTAATTCTGCCCCTAGTTTCTTTTTGTTTGTGAGGTTTATTTTTTCCTTTTCTCAATAAGTTATTTTCATCAAAACCCATTCGATTTGTTTTAAACATGTTATATAAAGTTTTTGTTGAAATACTTTTTATTTTATTTTCCTTTAAAAAATTAGCAATTATATCAAGAGCATAATTTTTAGTAATTAACAAATGATTAATAGTATTAATTTCTATTAAAGTTAAAATTATTAATTTTCTACCTGCATTTTGTTTATTTTTTTGAATTTTATTCAATATTTCTAATGGCAATAAGTTTTGATTTAATAATCTACAAACTCTATGTACAGTTGATTTACTATAATCAATGGCTTTTGCTATTTTACGAATCGAAAATCCATAACTTTTATATTCTTTTATTGCTATTATTGATTCAATAGTCAGATACTTATACATTGTGCTAATTCCTTTCTTTTCTTAATTATAGAATTAACACAATTTAATTTTATATAAGTGTCCTTTTTAATTTTACAATTCAGGAAATATAAAAAATAATTAAAAAAGAAAAAATACTTTTTAATTTATTTTTTTTAATTGTAAAAATTCTATTATTTTTTAAATCTCATTCTAAACTCTAAAATCTATATATAAGTATATATATTTTTTAAAATATTTATATTTATTTGCTTATTTTTTACAAGTATACATTTAAACGCAAAATAACACCTAAATTAAAGGTGTTTATTTTATGAGACCAATACTATTAATTGTATGTCACTTGTTTATTATATGGAAAATATGAAAGTACTTTTTTTTCGGAATACCATTATTTTATTCATAATTACGTTTTTATGTGGATTATTATGGATAAAATAAATTATTAATGTTATTTATAATATTTTCACACTTTAAATTTATGTAAATTAAAATTAATAATTAGTATAAAAAAACAGATTAGGAGAGTTAAATATGAGTTTTAATTATTTATGAACTTTAAAAGAAGCAACTGAAAGAATGTATCAATCATTTAGAGATGATATAAAAAATCAATGAGAAAAAACAGATTGAAGAATATTAAAAGAAAGAGATAAAAAATATATTCCAGTTAAAATTAAAACAAGAACTAGAAATACTATAAATGGTCTTGTCACTTATAAATGTCGTGATTATAAATACTATGATGAAAAATTAAAAAAATGAGTAAGAGTTTGTTTATTAGATGAAGAATTGCAATTACCTAAATATAAAAGAACTTGCCAAGATATAAAAAATAATGTTATTGAACATTTTGCTGATGGAAAAAGATATATTGATATTTTACATACTATGAAACAAACAAAATTTAGTACAACCGGTATTAGTAGAATATTTCAAGAGTATCAAGTTAGTAAATTAGATGTTCCTAAAATAAAATTAGAACCAAATCAATTTATTTATATTAGTATTGATGATGGACATCGAAAATTTTGAAAATTTAAACGTAATTCTGGTAAATATTCAATGCGTTTAGTATTATTTTGTACAGATAATGTTAATCATACATTAGTTAATAAAAGAGCAGATGTAATAATAAGACCAACAAAAACTAAACTTGGAGTTAAAAAAACTGCTGAATTTATTTTACAACAAGGACAAAGATTTTTTGAAAATTTTGAACAAGCAAAAATAATTATTTGTGGTGATAGTGCTGGGTGAATTAAAGAAGTTGCAGATTATTTAGGTGCTGAATTTGTTTTAGATAAATTCCATTTGGTTAAAAAGTTATATATAGGAATTATTGCTGGAAATAAGGGAAAATATTGAAATGAATATAATACTTGTAGAACTTTTATTG
The DNA here is from genome assembly GCF_964030965.1 of Spiroplasma endosymbiont of Amphimallon solstitiale. GTDB lineage: Bacteria > Bacillota_I > Bacilli_A > Mycoplasmatales > VBWQ01 > Spiroplasma_E. The sequence continues at coordinate 671,107 of NZ_OZ034999.1, read as the reverse complement.
AAAATGGTCAATATGATGAATTAATTAAATATATGAGTGAAATATTAAAAAATCATAAAAAATTAAAAAAACAATATTTTAAAAATAATAAAAAAGGTATTGTTAATCAAGGTGCAAAGTGAAATATTGGTTGTTTTACTGAAAGTAATATTTGACATATTTTAAAAGAAATGCTTGGTAATAGAACATATAGCATAAATATTTATATTAAAATGGTTATTTTTAAGTGCAATCAAATAAATTTGAAAACATAATTTTAATGAATATAATAATTACTGATTATTTCACAATTTGCAATAGCGTCTCAAAAATTATTATTTTTTATTTTCATTTTTAAACCAATAATGAAAAAAGTTAATGCTATAATTATAACTATAAAAATTGGTATTACTATTATTAATAATATAACTCCAATTTGCAATTGAATTCAATTATAATAATTTTGATTATTTTGAAAAATATGACATAAACATATATGATTTGCACAATGACATAAAATAGAATATGTACTATAAATTTTTAAAATATTAAATCCATTTATAATTTTAATTTGTTCATGATTATGATAATTGAAATTTGAAATACCAATTAATATTAAAGCAGTAGTAATAATTAAAAGAGTTAAAATAAATAGTAATATAGTTATTAAATGTAATTTTTTAAGTTTGTAAATTTTCATTTTTAAAATCTCCTTAAATTTATTTGTTAATTTTAACATTTAATAAAATGTAATATAAGTATTTTTGTTGTAATTATTTTTAATTAGTAGTAAGATAAATTTACAATTGCATATAATTACAATTATTTCTTGTCTAGAATTTAAGAAATGGTTAATAAGTAATTATATCCTCCGTTTTTGTTACCGTCCCAATCCGTCCCAATTCTTTATATAGAAGCATTTACATAAAGTACTCACTATTAGACTTCTACGACAGTTTTATGAAGTTTTAATCTTTAACAAAAAAAGAACGATAGTTATATCGTTCTTTGTTATCCAATTATGAATCTAAGGGTTAAAGTGATGCGCCCATCAGCAAGGATTAGTTACATCAATTTTACCAACTGCAATATCAAATGCTAATTTTGAATCTATTCCTGGATTTGCAGCTGGGGAACCAAAAGCAAAATTTCCAGTTGGTACAGACTTAACAGAATATTTTAAAACTACTGAAAGTGAAGGTAAAACAATAAAAAGTATTGTTGACCTTATTAAACAAGGTGCTTTAAAAATTAATGTTAGTGAAGCTGCAGAAGGTGCAGGAAATTTTGTTAAAGGAAATACCATAAAAGTAAAAATATCAATTGGTGATATTCAATTTGCTACTGAAAAGACTTTATATATATCTTAATTATTAAAATTAATAAATATAAAAAGAAGAGTGAAATTTCACTCTTCTTTTTATATAGTTATATTTAAATTTATTTAAATGGAGAACTAAATGGATTACTATTTTGCTTTCTATCTCAATGAGAATAATCAGCATCTTGATTACTTTTATTTTTCATTTCTTCATTTCATTGTCTAACTTGTTTTTTAGGGCTTCACATTGAATGTGTAGAAGGTGGATCATAATAAACAGTTCTTATGTTTTGTGTTATTTTATTTTTACTTGCTTTTATTTCTTTATCATATAAAACATCACCAGAACAAATGCCAGATTGGCAATGTTTAGTAATCTGTGTAACTTACAAAAATAACTATGTTTAATTAATTCTAGTAAATATAATTAAATGACTAGAAAGAGTGAGTTACAGATGGCTAAAAAACAAAATATTAATAATAATGATCCAATATCAAAAGCAGTAGATTTATTATTAGAAAATACTGAAGATTTAACAACAGTTTTTAAAGAAGGGGGTTTATATAAAGAATTAACAAAACGTTTAGTTGAAAAAATGTTGAATTCTGAAATGCAAAATTATTTAGGATATGAAAAAAATCAACATAGTAATACTGAAAATGCTCGTAATGGTACAAGTTTAAAAAAATTAATAACTCAACAAGGTAAAATTGAGATTGATGTACCAAGAGATCGCAATAGTGATTTTACTCCTGTAATAGTTGCAAAAAGACAGCGAAGATTTGATGGTTTTGATCAACAAGTGCTTTCACTATATGCAAAAGGTATGACTCTATCTGACATTAGAATGCAGTTACAAGAGTTATATCATGGTGCTGATATTAGTGAAAGTGTTATTAGTCAAATTACTGATGATGTTATTGATGATGTCAAAACATGACAAAATCGACCATTAGAAAGCGTTTATCCGATTGTTTATTTTGATTGTATAGTAGTTAAAGTTCGACAAGATAAACGGATTATTAATAAATCAGTTTATATAGCATTAGGAGTTGATTTAGAAGGTAAAAAAGATGTTTTAGGCTTATGAATTAGTGAAAATGAAGGTGCTAAATTTTGATTAGCTAATTTCACAGAAATGAAAAATCGAGGCTTAAATGATATTTTGATTGCTTGTAGTGATAATTTAACAGACATGTCAGAAGCAATACAAGCAGTTTATCCTAAAACAGAACATCAATTATGCATTGTTCATCAAATTCGAAATAGTTTAAAATATGTTTCATACAAACATCGAAAAACTCTAGTTACAGATTTAAAACCAATTTATAGTGCATGTAGTGAAGAACAAGCAATGCAAGCTTTAGAATCATTTGAAAGTAAATGAAATAAACAATATCCCCAAATTGCTAAATCTTGATATAAAAATTGAGAAAATTTGATTATTTTTATTAGTTATCCTGCAGAAATCAAAAGAGTAATTTATACAACAAATGCTATTGAATCTGTTAATAGTCAATTACGAAAAGTTATTAGAAACAAAAAAGCTTTTCCTAATGATATGTCAGTTTTTAAAATATTTTATTTAGCAATTGAAAATATAACAAAAAAATGAACATTGCCTATTCAAAATTGAAATACAGCAATTGCTCATTTTATGATAAAATTTGAAGATAGAATTAATCTGAACTAGTACTTTGTAAAACAAAGATACACAGATTTCTAAAAAGCCTCGCCAGATTTGTTGTTCCTTTAGTCTTTGTTTCTATGGCAAATCTATTTCTTAATCTTTGATCTATTTCTAAATTAGTTACCTCATTTCTATTAGCATAGTTGTGCTTTTTAATTGTTGTTCAGTAAGTTTCACAAATGATTCTGTAACTCCACATATTGTTTGTTCTTCTAGTACAGTTTCTTTTTTTAATTATGTAGAAAAGTATGGATGACCAAAAATTATTCATCAATTTACACTTAAAATATTATTTTTAATTAAAAATTTGTTAAAAATAACATTATTTAGTGTAAAAATTCTCTAAAAATAACACTTTATCATGTATCATTACTTTTCTACAAAATTAAAGGTTTCTTTTAATCTATTTTGTTGATTTTGCAAATGATATTTAAGTTGTTGTCTTTCTTGTGTTTTAGATTTAAACATTTTTCTTCCATCTTCCCTTTTAAATATAAAAAAACTATTTACTTTTAAAATTAAAGTAATTAGTTTAAAAAAACTTAATATTAAGTTTTTAGTATTTTATATCATAAATGAATATTTTATATGTGTAATTTACTTTTTATTTTTATAATATATTGTGTGTTTTTATTGGTATTATTTTTTTTAAGAAAACTAAAAAATATTTTTATAATATAGTTTATTAAAATACAATTCTATTTTTATGTTTAAAAATAATTTGTTTAAAATATAAAAAATATGCTACAATATACACGCTTAATTTAATGAAAATAAGCAACACATTTGTGAATTCATTGCCTAGTGCTTTTTAATTAAAAAGTGGCCAATGTTAGAAATAAATGGAAGAAAAACAAATTAGAAGGAGACAATATGTCAGTTGTAACACGTGAACAACTCCTTGAAGCGGGAGTTCAGTTTGGTCACCAAACTAAAAGATGAGATCCAAAGATGTGTAAATATATTTTTGGTCAAAGAAATGGTATTCATATTATTGATTTACAAAAATCAATGCGTAAATTAGATGAAGCTTGTCACTTTGTTAAAGAAACTAGTGAAAATGGTGGTAAAGTTTTATTTGTAGGTACAAAAAAACAAGCCAAAGAAGCTGTGCAAAAACTTGCAATTAGTTGTAATTCACCTTATGTAACAGAACGTTGATTAGGTGGTAATTTAACTAATTTTAAAACTATTAAATCAAGTATTAAAAAGTTAATTGATATTGAAAATAAAGAAAAAAGTGGAGAAATTAAACTTTTAACAAAAAAAGAGCAAATGTTAGTAATTAAAGAAAAAGCACGTTTAGAACGTAACCTTGGTGGTATTAGAAATATGTATAAATTACCAGAAGCTATTTTTGTTACTGATACTATTACTAATAAAATTGCTGTCGAAGAAGCAGTTAAACTTGGTATCAAAATTATTGCGATTTGTGATAGTAATTCAAATCCAGATAATATTGATTATATTATTCCTGGTAATGATGATGCTACAAAATCAATTACTTTAATTACAAAGAAAATTGCTGAAGCTATTAATGAAGGACAAAGTGTAAAACCAGTTATTGATAAAAAAGAAATAGTAGTAGAAGAAACTACTAGTCTTGATGAAAATAAAACTGAAAATGTAATTGAAAAAAATAAAGAATAAAGGAGAATAGTTTATATGTCAGAAGTTAAAGTAGATGTTAAATTATTGAAAAAATTAAGAGATACAACCGATTTACCAATTACTGATTGTAAAGAAGCTTTGATGGAAAAAAATAATATTTTTGAAGCAGCACTTTCCCTATTAAAAATTAAAGGTTTAGCAAAAGCAGAGAAAAAAAGTATTAATAAAGCTACTGAAGGGGTTACTAAAGTTGTTATTAGTGGTAATAATGCAATTATTGGTGAATTAAATTGTCAAACTGAACAAGTTGCTGATTTAGAAGATTTTAATGATTTATTTACTAAGATTTTGGAAACAATTTTAAAACATCAACCTAAAACTATTGAAGAAGCTTTAATGTTAAAAGCTGATGGAAGTAGTGAAAGTTTAAATGATGAGATAAGATTTGCTATCGCTAAATTAGGTGAAAATATTGTTTTAAATCGTTTTCAATATTTAAGTAAAAATAGTGATGAAGTTTTTGGTTCATATGTCCATGGTGGTGGTAAATATAGTGGTTTAGTTATTATCAAAGGTGTTGATAAGGAAAGTGATATTCCAAATAATGTTGCTATGCAATTAGTATCAGCAGATGCTAAATACATTGATATTGATCACATACCTGCAACAGTTCGTGATAAAGAATTATCAATTATTAGTGAAAAAACAAAAGAAGAAGAAAAATTGAAAGAAAAAAAACGTCCTGATAATATTCTTGAAAATATTATAAGAGGTCGTTTTGAAAAAGTATTATCTGAATTAACTATTGTTAATCAACTTTATATTAAGGATAATACAATTAAGGTTAAAGAGTATTTAACTAAAAATCATGCTACAATTATAGCTATGATACGTTATCAATTAGGTGAAAAAATTGATAGTTCTGCCAAATAAACATTTAGGAGGTAAATAAAGTGAATTTTCAAATTATATATTATATTGCATTAGTAATGTTTATATTATTATTAGTTATTTTTGGTTGAGGATGATATAGTTTTAATAAACCAAAAACAACTATTAAATTTTTGAATTTAAAATTATTAGTAGCAACATTAATAGTTGGTGTAATTGGTTTAGTTATCTCAATTGTTCCAATTGGAATGCAAGTTTGAACATTTGAACCAGAATATATTAAATCTGATTCTGCTTTTTTAAGTTTATTAATAGTAGAGTATATATTTTTAGTTATCATGTTAGGATTAGCATATATTTTTAGTTTTGATTTTGGTATCGCAGTTGATGAACATAATATTTATTTCTTTGGACAAAGCGTTAATACTAGTAAAATTGTTGCATTGGAACAAAAGAAAAATGTTTTAAAAATTGTTTATGAACAGGGTATTAAAAAAATTAAAAAACGTTTAACAATTATTACTCCACAAGCACAACTTTTTGTTAAAGATCATTTAGCACAAAAAGTTATTGCTAACGTTGAATTAGAAACTGTCGCTGAAAGCGCAAATAATGATTCATTATCTAGTGATAACAGTAAATAAATAAGAAGCCACAAAGCAATCTGTGGCTTTTTATAATATTAAATTTAAGGAGGATGATCAAAAATGGAACAATTTAAATATAAACGAATATTATTAAAAATTAGTGGTGAAGCTTTAGGTGATGGTAGTAATGAATTATATAATAATGAAAGTATTCATAATGTTTGTCAACAAATTCAAACCCTAGTTAAGGCAAAAGTAGAAGTTGGTTTAGTAATTGGTGGTGGTAATATTTGACGTGGTGCTAAACAAGGAGAAAAGATTGGCTTAAAAAGAATTAATGCTGATTATATGGGAATGTTAGCAACTATTATGAATGCTTTGGTAATTGAATCAAAGTTAAAAGCGCTTAACGTAAAAGTTATTGTGCAAACATCATTAGAGATTAATCAAGTTGCTGAACCTTTTTATTACAAAAAAGCTATTAGTAGTTTTGAAAAAGGCTATGTTTGTATTTTTGCTGGTGGTACTGGTTCACCATACTTTACAACGGATACTGCAGCAGCACTTCGTGCTACTGAAATTAATGCGGATATATTATTAATGGCAAAAAATGGCGTTGATGGTGTTTATGATAAAGATCCAAACATTAACAAAAATGCTATTCGTTATTCACATTTATCATATCAAGATATTACTAATAAACAATTAAAAGTAATGGATTTAACTGCTTCAACAATGTGCATGGAAGCTAACTTGAAAATTATGGTATTTGATATTAAGGTTGAAAACAATATCATTAAAGCAGTACAAAATAAAGCAATTGCAACTATTATTAGTAATCAAAATTAACAAATTAAAGGAGAGAAGATAATATGAAACTATTAGATTTTATTTTATCTATTTTACAAAAAAGCAAAACACCAATCAGAATTTTATTTCCAGAAGCGGATAATGAAAAAGTACAGGCAGTAGCTTTAAAAATTATTAATGATAATTCACCTGTTAAAAATTTTATTACACCGGTTTTATTATTTAATAATGATAAAGAAATTCCTAGTAATATTAAAAATTCTAATATTAAAACATTATCTATTGAAGAAAATCAAGTAACAAATTTTACTAATCAATTATATGAATTAAGAAAAGCAAAGGGTTTAACTTTAGAAGCAGCTAATAAATTGGTATTAAGTCGTAATTACTATGGAATGATGTTATTAAATAATAAAGAAGTTAATGGTTTTGTTGGTGGTATTACTTTTACTACTGCTGATATTTTACGTCCAGCTTTACAAATTATTGGACCAAAAGCAGGTACTAAAACTGTTTCAAGTACATTTATTATGAATAAAAATGAAGAAATATTTTTATTTAGTGATGGTTCAATTAATTTAAATCCAACAGCTGAACAATTAGCAGATATTGCAAAATCTACAATTCACTTTGGTGAACTTTTAGAATTTAATCCAATTAAATTAGCAATGTTATCTTATTCTACTAATACTAGTGGTAGTGGTGAAAGTGTTGATAAAGTACGTAATGCTACTAACTTTGTTCAGCAATTAAAATTAAAGAATGTGCAAGTAGCAGGACCAATTCAATTTGATGCTGCTTGAAATCAAGAAGTGCGAAATAAAAAATTCCCAGAATTAACAATTAAAAATCATTGTAATGCATTTATTTTCCCAACTTTAGATGCTGCTAATATTGGTTATAAAATTGCCCAAAGATTAGGTCATTATAAAGCTATTGGTCCTATTGTTTTGGGTTTAAATCAGCCAGTTAATGATCTTTCTCGTGGTGCTACTATTGATGACATTTATTACACAGCATTGATCACTGCTATTCAAACATTAATTAAGAATTAATAAGGAGATAAAACAAATATGTCAGAACAAAATAAAATTTTAGTTATTAATGCTGGAAGTAGTTCTATTAAATTTCAACTTTTTAATGCTATTAATAATGATAAACAACCTGATTTTACTATTCTTTGTAAAGGTTTAGTTGAAAGGATAGCTATTAAAAATAGTAATTTTATTATTGAAATTGCTAATGGTAATAACTTTATTAAACATGAAGTAACGAAAGATATTGCTGATCATATTATAGGAGCGCAAACAGTTATTGATGCATTAATTGAGTATAAGGTCATTAATAATTTTGATGATATTAAACGAATTGGTCATCGTATGGTTCACGGTGGTCAAAAATTTAATAACTCAATTGTTATTGATGAGAAAGTCATTGCTGGTATCAAAGCATGTATTCCTTTAGCACCATTACATAATCCACCAGCTTTAAAAGGATTATCATCTTTTCAAAAATTAGTTCCACATGCTAAACATGTGGCAGTATTTGATACTTCATTTCATAGTACTATTCCTGAAGAAAAATATCTTTACTCAGTTCCATATGATTGATATAAAACATATGAGGTAAGAAGATATGGATTTCATGGTACTAGTTATCGTTATATTTTAGATAAATTAACTAATATTTTAAATAAACCAAAAGATAAGATTAATGCTATTATTTGTCATTTAGGTAATGGTGCTAGTATTTGTGCTATTAAAAATGGTAAAAGTTTTAATACTAGCATGGGATTAACACCGTTAGATGGTTTAATTATGGGTTCTAGAAGTGGTATCATTGACCCTTCTATTCATGGTTATATGTGTAATGTTAAAGCAGAAGCAACTATTGAAACCGTTACTAATGATTTAAATAAAAGTTCGGGTTTATTAGGAATTAGTGGACATTCTTCTGATTTACGTGATGTTCTTGCAAGTAGTAATGATAAAAACCATAAGTATCATTTACAATCACAATTAGCAATAAAAATGTTTGTTCAAAGAATTGCTAATTATATTGTTCAATATGGTAATGATTTAGATAGTAATATTGATGCATTAGTATTTACTGCAGGTATTGGTGAAAATTCTGCAATTATTCGTCAATTAGTTATTGAGGAAATTAAAGTGTTTACTTTAAAATTAGTAACTAATAAAAATAATGATAAGTATAATGATTACTTAGAAATTAGTGATAAACAATCAGAAGTTCCTATTTTTAAAATTAGAACAAATGAAGAATTAATGATTTGTCAAGATACATATAATTTATTAAAAAATATTTAAAAAATAAAAAAAATAGATTAAGGATTTTTTGTTTTGATATATAATGTTTAAATTAAGTGAAAATACTTAATAATTATCAAATTTTAATTAAAAATAACTACTTTAAAGATTTAAGGAGAAAAAAGTATGACATATAAAGACATTAAAGAAAAGAAAATTTTTAAAATTTTTGAAAAAGATGAAATTGAAAATTTTGATAAAAGCATGATAAATAAAATAAATAATTATGACAAAAAAAAATAAACCAACTAATAAGCCGTTCTTAAATAATAATTGAGATACTTGTCGTGGCTTATTAGAAATTAATAAATATCATCATGATCATGATGGAAGTAGTCCATCAGCAATGGCAATTTCAGCTTCTTAAAATTATTGTTATATTCATTTACTGAACAAAGAAAGAGTTGTAACTATTAAATAAAAAGTGATAAAATAATATATATATATATATATGTATTTGTGATTACAAAAAAGAAATTGAAAAAAAGTAATAAGTAAGAGAGGAATTTTAGCATGGAAAGAAAACAAAAGATTGTTGTTATAGGTGTTAATCATGCCGGAACAACAGCACTAAAGGCAATTATGAGGTCTAATCCAAATAGTGAAGTAGTAGCATATGATCGTAATGATAATATTTCATTTTTAGGATGTGGAATTGCGCTTTGAGTTGGTAAAGAATTTACTGATCCAAAAGGATTATTTTATGCCACAATTGAAAAGTTAAGAGCATTAGGTGTTAAAATTAAAGAAAAACATGAAATGATTAAATATGATAGTAAAGCTAAAATTGTTACTATTAAAAATTTAGATACTAATGAAGTATTTACTGAAAGTTATGATAAGTTAGTATTAGGAATTGGTTCATGACCAATCTTAAATCCAGGTGGTAAAGAAATTCCTGGTTTAATTGCTCATAAAGATGGTGCAGTTGTTAAAGATACTTTAAATGGTGTTAAATTAACAAATGGCATTCATTTATCAAAACTATACCAACATGCTCAAGAAATTATTTCTGATTTGAGTAAACCAGAAGTAAAAAAAGTAGTAGTAATTGGTGCAGGTTATATTGGTATTGAATTAGTAGAAGCTTTTTATAAAGATAAAAAAGAAGTTACTTTAATTGATTTTGAAAATCGTATTATGCCTCGTTATTATGATGAAGAATTTACAAATGATGTTGAAGCAGATATGAAAAAAGTAGGAGTAAAATTACAATTAGGAGAAACTTTACAAGAATTTATTATTAAAGATGATAAAGTGAGTGAAGTAAAAACTAATAAAGGAACATATAAAGCTGATTTAGTAATTATGGCTGTTGGTTTCTTACCAAATACTGCTATCTTGAAAGATGAGAATGGTAAAGTTCAACTTAACTTAGATCCTCGTGGTGCAATTGAAGTTAATGAATATTTTCAAACTTCAGATCCTAATGTTTATGCAATTGGTGATTGTATTAATATTCGTTCAAATGCTTGAAATAAAAATGTTAATATTGCCTTAGCAACTAATGCTGTACGTAGTGGTTTAATTGCTGGATTAAATGTTGCAAAAACAGATCCTAAAACAAGAATTGCCTTTCTTGGTGTTCAAGGAACAAATGCAATTGCTGTTTTTGGTTGAAAACTATGTGCTACTGGTTTATCAGAAGTTTCTGCAAAAGCAATTTTAGGTTCTAATAATGTAGAAGCATATTTTTATCAAGATACAGTGTTTCCACCTTTTATGAGTGAAAATCATGAAGTAAAAATTAAAATTATATGAGAAAAGAGTTCTCGTCGTATTGTTGGAGCTGAAATTGGTTCAACTCATGATCATACAGAAACAATTGCAATGTTTTCATTAGCAATATTGAAAAAGGTTACTATTGATGAAATTCCATTAATTGATATGTATTTCTTACCACACTTTAATAAGCCTTATAACTTTGTTACTGCGGCAGCACTTTTAGCAACAGGAATTTTAACAAAAGAAGATGTTACATATCCAGATCCATATTTAAAAGGTAAGAAAAAATAGATTGCCTTATCAAATTAATTTTGAGAGGAATAAAATATAATGGTTAGTAATGAAAAATATTTAAAACTTAGAGCAAGAATGACTTTACCAGTTAAAGAAAGTAAATACAAAATTGCTTGATGATTAAAAATTATTTTGATATTTACTTTTCCATTATGGATTATTCCTTTTTTAATTACTAATTTTTTTATTGGTTTGATGATGCGAAATGTTATGGAAAATTTTCAACGAATTGGACGAAGTACTAATCCAAATTTTGATAAAATTGATCTCAATACTTTGAGTTTTTATAATCGAGATATGGAATTACAAAATTCTCTACAACTAATGATTGATGATAGTAATTGGGATATGATGGAAGCACAAGATATGACGATAACTACTTATGATAATCGCTTGTTATCAGCTTTTTTCATTAATAATCATCAATCTAATAAAAATCATAAATGAATAATTGCAACTCATGGTTGACAACAAAATCGCTATAGCATTTTATATTTAGTTAAACATTTTTATGAACAGGGATATAGTATTGTTACTTATGATACAAGAGGTCATGGTAGTAATAATATCCATGATGCAATTACTTTTGGTAATAAAGAAGCAGATGATTTATATGCTGTTATTTTAAGTCTTAATAATTATTTAGCAGAAACAGATTTTAAACAACCTCCTAATATTACTTTAATTGGTAATAGTATGGGTGCCAGTACTGTTTTGGAAACAATATCTCGATTTGATACTGGTAAATTTGGTGTTAAATGTGCAATTTCTGATTGTGGATTTGATAGTTTTAGTCATATTATTAAAATTATGGGTAAACAATACTTTAACCTTCATTGATTTTGATTTTATTATGGTGTTAAATTTTTCTTTAGGTTAAAAGATAAATTTAATATTAATAGTATTGATCCTATTAATAAATTAAAATATTGTTCTTCAATTCCTGTATTATTTATTCATGGTAATGATGATGAAACTGTACCAGCAACAATGTCACAAAAAATGTATGAAGAGAAAATAAATTATGAAGAAGAAACAATAAGTGAATTATTAATTATGCCATCTGCTAAACATATAAGAGCCGTCACTACCGATTATGATACATATTGCAAAACTACTTTAAAATTTGTTAATAAATGAACAAATTTTAAAACCGAAGATAAAGGAGATTAAATTAATAATGATTTATTATATTAATAATAGCAAAGACCCATATTTTAATTTAGCAGCCGAAGAATATTTGATTACTAATCCTTATATAACTGATGAAATCTTATTATTATGACAAAATAATAATACTATTGTTGTTGGTAGAAACCAAAATACAATTGAAGAAATTAATAATGAATATGTAAGAACAAAAAAAGTTAATGTTGTACGAAGATTATCTGGTGGTGGAGCTGTTTATCAAGATTTAGGAAATTTAAATTTTACTTTTATTCTTGATAAAAATAAAGATAATGGTCGTAATTATGCTCTTTTTACAAAACCAATAGTTAATGTTTTACAAAATCTAGGTTTAAATGCTCAATTTAGTGGTAAAAATGATATTTTAGTTGATGATAAAAAAATATCGGGTAATGCCCAATATACATATAAAAATCGAATTTTACATCATGGTACTATTCTTTTTAATGTTGATATGCAAATGTTACCAAAAGTATTAAAACCTGATTTGGATAAATTAAAATCAAAAGGTATTAAATCAGTACAAGCACGAGTAACAAATATTTTACCATTATTAAATCCACCAATAACAATTGAAGAATTTCAAAATTTAATTATTGAACAATTAAAAAGTACAAAAAATACAAAGATTATGGAATTTTCTGAAAAAATGATTGCTGATATTGAATCATTAGCAAATACTAAATATCGAACTTGAGATTGAGTTTATGGTAAATCTCCAGATTTTGATTTAAAACATAAAACACTTTTTCCTAGTAAAGGAACTATTCACGTTTGAATGAATGTTAAGGCAGGAATTATTGAAAATATTAAAATATATGGTGATTTCCTAGGGTCAGCAGGTACTACTAGTTTAGAAAAAAAACTAGAAAAACAAAAATATAATGTAGCAACTATTACTAATATCATTGAAAATGCTAATATTAACGAAATTTTTGGTGAAAATTTTCTTGCTGAAGAAATCATAAAAAGTATAATAAAATAATGAATAAAATTCTTATTTATGATATACTTACTTTTATAACTAATATTAAAGAGGAAATATGAAGAAATATTTATGGATTTTATTTATAATGTTTATTTTTATAACACCAATTAGCAATGTTATTACATTTTTAGTAAATAATAGTTTTGATCAAACAAATAGTATAAATGATATTCTTTATCCAACACGTGGTTGACCAAAAAAAGATAGAAATCAATTAAATGTTTGACAATTTTTATATCAAGATGCTATTGATAAAGTAGGTAAAACCAATGATAATATTGTTAATGGTTTTAATAATTTTTATCTTGCTGAATTTGATAAATACCGTGATTCAGCAAGTAAAAATGCTGGTAAACCTGGCTATGATGAAATTGGTATACCAACAGCAGATATTAATGATTATATTAATAATAAAATTATTCATTCACAATCAATGCAAATATACATGGCCTTAACATTGCGAACATATTTTATTGAGTTTACTATTAATAAAATTAATGATCCAAGTAGTAATTATATTAATGCAAATGAATATTTAAACTTATGAGTTATGAAGTATTTTGAATCTGGTTTTTATTTTCAATGAGTAAAAATTTGAATTCAAGATTTAGGTAGAACAATTGAAAAATCAATTGATATTGATTTTTATACTTTTGATAAATATGTGGAACGAAATAACAAAGGTGAATATATGTGAAATAAACCACCCATTGCCAATACAGTAAAGCCACTATTAATTTTGGATTCTGATATGAAAAAAATGTTTAATCAATTATATGAAGAAATTTTAAATAATAATTTACAAGGAAAATAAAAATGATTATTCTAGAAAATATAAGTAAAAATTATGGTAAAAATCAGGTTTTAAAAAATATTAATTTAGAGATACCTGCTTCACAATCACTTGCTATTTTAGGTGCTAATGGTTCTGGTAAAACTACTTTGGTTGAAATTATTTCACAAGTTTTAAAACCAACATCAGGTAAAGTATTATTTCTTGATGATGTTGGTAAAAAGGTTAGTCGGAAAATTGGTGTTCAATTTCAAGAAGGTTATTGACCAGTTGGTACACGAATTATTGATTTAATTAAATTTTATAAAAATAAAAAATATATTAAAAGTGAAGAAGGCAAAGGATTAATTGATGTTTTTGAGTTAAATGATATTTTGAAAAAAGAAATTTCTTTACTTTCGGGTGGTCAAAGACAAAGATTTAATTGTTTTTTATCAATTTTAAATGATCCTGAAATTTTAATTTTAGATGAGTTAGTTACAGGTTTAGATTTAAAAATGCAAATTAAACTTGTTAATTTTATTAAGTCATGAAAAGAAATTAAAAAAATTAATTTATTAATTGTTTCGCACACACCAGAAGAAGTTGAATTACTTTGTGATCGGGTAGTAATTTTAAAAAATGGTGAAATTTATCAAGACCAAAGTATTGATGCAATTATAAAAAAATATGGTAGTTTACGTAAAATGATGGTGGAGTATTATCAAAATGAAGTTAATGGTAACTAAAGAATTATTCAAACAAAGTACTGTTTCTAAATTTTCAAGACTTTTTTCTTTAATTTCAAAAGTAATTTTTGGAAATCCTAGAACTTATATTTTTGTATTTTTATTAGGTTTTTTAATTTCTGCATTATCATCGTGATTATGAAATAATTATAGTTATTATCAAATTTTACCCCCCATTTTGTTAAATTTTTTATCAATATCAGTTTTTATTTCATCTTTTTATTTAGGAATATTTATGATTGAGTGGCGAAAGAAAAACTTTTTAAAAAGAATAAAAATAATTGGTATTAATGAATATTATATTATTTTAACAATTTTTTTATCAAATTTAATAATGGTATCATTATCAGTAAGTATTAATATTATTTGTTATAATATTTATTCTTTAATTTCAATATTTAATTTTCATCTAAATTTACTTTCTAATATTAGATGATTTATTTGAATTTTCTATATATTTGCTATGATATTATTAACATTTTTTTTAACAGTTGCTAACATATTTATTACAACATTTTTTCCTAAGTTTAATTTATCATTTGTAATGCTTGCTATTTTTACCATATTTTTCATTATTTTTTCGGATGTTTTAATTCAACCAACAGTAACTAACAATAATTTAATATTTATTGTTATTGGTTATTTGTGTCCAACTAAATATTTTATTTGGTTTAATATGTTGATTACTTCATATCAATTTTTAGATTCACTAGGAATAAGTCAAATTATTCAAAATTATAATGAAATATCATTTGTTGTTTTTACTAGTATTTGGCAAACATTAATTGGAATCTTGATATTTACTATGTTGTTTTCTTATTTATCAAAAAGATTTTTTAATTGAGGAATGAAAGGATAAAAATTGATGAAAAAAATATTATTACTTTTTGGTGTTTTTAGTTTAATTTCTGCTCCTGCTAGTTTAGTAGTTGCTTGTAATATTGGTAGTTTAGATGGTAGTGATTATTTAAATGGTTTACCAAATTTTGACTGAACAAATTCAGATTATGGAGATGGTATTAATTTTGATAATACTAACTCGCAAAATATTATTAATAATATTGGTAATATTAATGATTTAGGAAATGTTAAACCAAGCAATACTGGTCATTATTTAAATTATTCAAAATTTAATACTGGTTTTCAATGAACACAAAACATTAAAAAACAAGCAGTGACTGGCATTCCTTTGAATAAAGGTTTTATGCCTAATGGTAATTATGCTTCTGATTTTGGAATAACTTCTTCAGCTCGAAAATATTTAAGAATGAATTCAATTTTAGATTGGAATCCACAAAAAGACTATGATGCAAAGTATAATCGAGCAACAGTACCTTTACAGAAACGTCAATTTGTAGCAACATACAACTCAAGTAACCAAGATGAAAATATTAATTATAATCAACTAGGATTTTCAACACGAAAACATCGTACTTTTGATAATACAATAGTGGGGACAAAAAATCCATTTGAAAATACACCATTAAATTGACAATATACTAATTATTTTATTAATTGATCAGGTTCTTGATTTGAAGGGCCAATTGTTCCACCACCAGCTGATGTTATTGATAGTGCACACATTAATGGAACACCAATATTTGGTAATCTTTTTCTTGATGGATATCATGGTTTAACAAAAGAAATGTTAAAAGATTTTCTTAGTAAAAATAGTGATGGTACTTATAAAATAGTTGATATTTTAATTAATATTGCTAATTATAATGGCTTTGATGGTTGATTTATTAATAATGAATCAAACGGTGCTGCTCCCAATGGTACAGTTTTAGATTATAATGTTATGGCCGAAATTATTAAAGAATTTAATTATAAGGTAGCTACTGCTAGTGATCCAAATATTCAATCATTAAAAATAATTTTTTATCGTAATGGTGCTACAGTTTCAAAAAGTGTTAGTGGATATAATGATATAGAAACATTAAAAATGGCAGATAGTGGTTATTGTAAAACTAATGGTGAAGTTACACCAACTGATATTCAATTAACTTTTGGTGAAACACCAGATAAAACAACATCATTTTTAACAGATTATCCAAATTATAGTGGTAAAAATTTAAATACTATTCTTGATGCTGGAGCTAATGCCCAATTTTTTGGAAGTTATGATTTTCGACAATTAGGTTATGCAGAAACAATGATTGCTGGTAAACCTCAATATAATAAAAATGTGTATACTGGAATTTCTGATTTTTTAGATAATGGTGCTGGAACATTTGGATCGTATGCTTATAATTGAGCTAAAAATCATAATGTTAATGGTACTAGAGCTTATTTATTTGCGACACAAACAACAAATTTATTTAATAATATTCAATTTTCAGGAACAAATACTTTTATTAGAAATAATAATATTGGTATGCAAGCAAATAATAATGCAAATGATTATCAAGGTTGAAATGCAAGTGATAATTATCAAGAGGCAGCATTTATATCGGATCCTAGAATAAAAACTGCAGTTACTAAAGGAAAACCAAATTCATTTGTTAAAGATACTATTTATAATTATTTAACTAATAATGGTTATAACTCATCAAGTTATGGCATTGGTGATTTAGTTAAAGAACGAACTACTTTATTTGATGATAATCAAATTTTAAATAAGAAAACTAATTTTTCAATGGGTAGTGGTATTAAGTTTGTTAATCATGATCAAAATGGTAATAGTATTGTTGCTAATGATTATCCATGAACAAATCGTAGATTAACTGATATTTTACCAACTTATCAATGAAAAATTTATGATGATGCTCATCCAGAACAACCATTAGATATCTCTAAAATTTCTGGTTTTTATGATTATGATCAAGTGTATGAAAAAGGAAATTCAATTGCTATTGGTTCGGGTTTTAATGAAGAAGGTAGTATAGTTAATGGCTATTGAAATACAAATAAAGTTTATGATTGAGATATTATGGGAACTAATTTAATTAAAAATAACCATCAAATTAGTTTTATTTATAATACTAATGGTGATAATAATGCTAAAGTTAATTTTTTAGTTACTACTACTGATCAAAAATCGTTAATAGCAAACCGTCAAACTTTTTCACCAAATAATGAAGAAAAGTTACAAGGTGGTTGAGTTAAAATTACTTTAGATTTAAAGAAAATTGGTGGTATTAATACTTTTAATCGTATTTCTAAATTAGGATTACAAATTAAAGCAACTAATAATAATTTTAAGTTTAATGTTGGTGAATTTGAAATAAATAGTCCAACAACTAATAATCAAATCAAAGAAAATACAGTAATTTCAAATCCAAAATCAGAATACGTAATTAATCGAACAGTTAATAATCAAATATTATACAATGCTCGTTTTCAATGAGATGCTATTAATATTGAAAATTTAAGTTATTATACTATTTATTATTTTGATGAAAAAAAATGATATCGTGTTGGCGAAACTAGTCAAAACTATTATTTTTTAAAAAATTTAAAATCTATTCATAATCAGTTAAAATTAATGATTAAACCAGTTTATAACAATAATGTTATTGCTCAACAATCATTTGTATTTAATATAGAAATTTAAAGGTGAAATATGAAAAATAAAAATAGTATAGTAATTTTTAGTCATTGTATAAGTTATATGTTTAAAACGATTTTAAAAACATTTAGAACTTATATTTACTTTTTAATAATGCCTGTTATTTTACTTAGTTTAGTTTATTTTTTAACATCACAGTCAATTATTAAATATAATCGTTATATTATAGTTTCTAGTTATATTTTATTACCAATATTATTTAATATTTTTTTAATTGGTCATCTTATTTGTCAATGACGCGAATCAGTTTTTTTAAAACAATTACACAATTTTGGTATCAATAAGATTGCATTTATTTTAAGTTTATTAATTGTTATTTTTGTTATTTCTTTTTGTACAGTATTTATATTACTTGGATATTTATTTTTTCTTGATCAGTTACAAGGAACTAATATCATGACAGTATGAATATTAGCAATGAAAACTTTTTCACAATGATTTGGTCTTATATTTAGTATTAGTCTAAATATTATTGTTATTTTTTTCTTGGCTTTATTAATTTCTGGTTCTATAAAAAATCCTTATATAATTCAAACAATTAATATAATTATTTTTTTAACTTCTATTTTATTTGGTGACTTTTTTATTGATATGACATATACAATTTCAACACCAACCATTATTATTGGATATTTTGTACCACAAAAATATATAACTTGAATTAATTTTATTTTTTATAGTCAAAGTGATAAAAATTATTATAATTTTTTTCAAATTGTTCCTTCAGTTGATTATAAACTATCATTTACCAATATTTATCAACCAGTATTTTCTTGCCTAACATTTATTGGTTTGTTTGCTGTTGGATCATATTTTTCTTTTTTACATGGTACTAGAAAATAAGCAATTAAAAAAAATATATTCTTATTTTTTAATTTTTAAAAATACAATAAGTGTATTTAAATATTGAATAATATATTATTTTTATAATTAAAAAAAGAAAAATTATGAAATTTAAAAATAGATCTTGAAAAAAATATTTTTTAAGGAAAATTAGATTGTAACAAAAAAAGGACACGGTACATAAGAAATAAAACTAGTTATTTTTTTAATCAAATATGGATTTGATACAAATTTGTTAGATAGGAGAGACTGGGAAATATGAAGGTAATAAATGATTCTGTTAGTGACGAAATTTTAATGAATGGTTATCAAAAATTTTGTTATTCTTTTAGCAAAATTTTATTAGTTATTTTATTATTTCCTTTTGTTTATTTTTATTCAAAAAAATATCAAAAACAATTTTTTAAATTTTGTTTTACTTATCAAAAAGAAGGAAATGTTAAAATTAATGATGATCAATTAGTTGATATTAATAGTTTTGATCATCATTATTATGATTGTAAGATTAAAGAACTTAATAAATATGGTTATCCAATTGATTGAAAAAAAGAAAATTATCAAGAATTTGTTATTAAAAATAATAATAATGAAGATATTAGTTGTTTAGCTGTTATTCAAAAAAATAAAAGCAAGAAATGAGTTATTGGCTTTCATGGTTGAACTGAAAATAAATATTTAGCTTTAAGGTTAGTGTCTTGATTTTATCAAGAAGGATATAATATTTTAACATTTGATAGTGTTGCTCATGGTAAAACTTATGGTCAATATAGTGATACCGGTCTTACTTGTGCGCAAGATGTTAATTGTTTAATTAATTGATTAAAGACTAATTATCAAGTTGAAACAATTGGTTTAATTGGTAATAGTATGGGCGCATCAACAATTAATTATTATTTGTTGAATTATGCACCAATCAGTTCAATTAATTGAGCAATTACTGATTGTGGATTCTCTAATCTACTTGTTCAATTTCGTTACGTCATGCAATATCGTTATAAAAAACCTTGATGATTAATTAGTAATGGTATATCTAAAAGATATCAAAAATTTACAAATACAAATATTTTAGAATATGATTTATTAAAAAAACTAAAAACAGGATTTAAAGTTCCTACCTTATTAATTCATGGTAAAAAAGATGATTTTGTCCCATTTTTCATGGCTAATGTTATTCATAATTTTCAAATTAAAGGTAATAATAAAAATTATAATTATTTATTTTTAGAAAATATTGGTCATGTTGAAACTTTGCCAAATGCTCATCAAACTTATATTAATGAGATAAAAAATTTTATCAATAAATATGAAATGAATAATAATTAGATAGAGTTAAGAAAAGTTACTATAGTCTTAATTTATTCATTGAACATTTCTTATTTTATTTTAGGGGGTAAAAAATGAAAAAAAATGCAAATTGTTTAATAATAGAAAAAAGAGATAATATATACATAATTAGTCCTACACCCAAATTACAAGATGATATGGGTATGGCGTGTTATGTTAAATATAATACAGAAAATGATGTAGTTAATAAAAATGATTTAGTATTAACAGTAGAGGCTTCAAAAGCTATTTTGCATGCGCGCAGTCCACTAACAGGAAAGGTTTTGGAATATAATCAAAGAGCAATTGAAAATCCAACTCTTTTCAATTCAAAAAAGTCTAAAGATAATTGAATTTTGAAATTAACAGATGTAGTTGAAAAAGAATTTTTAGAACTTGAAGATAATTAAAATTGATTTACAAACTTAATAAAATTGGAGGAATATTATGATTTTAATTGAACCTATAAGAAATGGTAAATATATCAAAGATGGAGCTTATGCTTTAGCGATTCAAGTATGAGCACTACATAATTTAAAAGTAAAAAACAAAACGATAATATTTCCTTTTATTTGTGATCCTCATATTCAATTGGGATATTTTCAAAATCCAGAGGTTGAAGTTAATAAAGAATATTTGGATAAAAATAATATTCCAGTTGTGCGTCGTTATACTGGAGGAGGAGCTATTTTTATTGATTCAAATTCAGTAAATTTTTGTTTTTTAATTCCATTAAATTCTTTTAATTATGTAGAAAAGTATGGATGACCAAAAATTATTCATCAATTTACACTTAAAATATTATTTTTAATTAAAAATTTGTTAAAAGTAACATTATTTAGTGTAAAAATTCTCTAAAAATAACACTTTATCATGTATCATTACTTTTCTACAAAATTAAAGTTAAATTCTAATACTAATTCGATTTATGCTAATTACCAAGAATTCTATAAGCCAATTATAAAAGTGCTTAAAGATATGGGAATTAAAAATATCATGCAAAGTGGAAAAAATGATTTGACAATTAATGGTAAAAAAGTTTCTGGAGCAGCTATGTTAAAAGAAGATAATATTATTTATGGTGGTTATTCATTACTTTATGATATTGATTTGGATGCTATGATCTTGGCACTTAAACCAAGTCGTAAAAAAATTGAATCAAAAGGAATTAAATCAATTAATCAAAGAGTAGATAAATTAAAAAATCACCTTAATGAACAATTCAAAAAATTAACTATTTTTGAGTTTAAAGATGAAATTATTAAACGATTGATGAATGTAGAAAAAATAGCAGATGTTGAACGATACGTTTTATCAAATGACCAATGCCTAGAAATTGACAAGTTAGTTGATCAAAAGTATAAGAATTGAGAATGGGTTTATAGTTTAAGTCCCCGCTATCAATATAATCGTGAAGCACATTTAGAAATTGGAACAATGAATATTTCATTAATAATTGATAATGGTAAAATTAAAAGTTGCAAAATTAGTGGTGATTTTTTTTAATTATGTAGAAAAGTATGGATGACCAAAAATTATTCATTAATTTACACTTAAAATATTATTTTTAATTAAAAATTTGTTAAAAGTAACATTATTTAGTGTAAAAATTCTCTAAAAATAACACTTTATCATGTATCATTACTTTTCTACAAAATTAAAGGATTTTTTTGCTACAAAAGATTTAACTATTTTTGAGAAAGGTCTTGAAGGTACTAAAATGATTAAACAAGATTTAAAAATAAAATTACAAGAATTGGATATTTCTTCATATTTTTTAAAGAAAATAGATAATGACCAATTTTTAGAATTAATTTTGAGTTAACATGAATAAAAAATATTCTAAGTTATTTTCACCAATCAAAATTAAAAATTTTGTTTTTGATAATCGGTTTGTGCTTTCACCAATTACCTTAAATGTTTCTAGTTATGATGGTTTTGTTAGTAAAGAAGATATTGATTATGCTCTTAAAAGAGCTCATAGTGCATACTTAGCGATATCTAGTGCTGCTTATATTAATTTAGAGGGACAAATTTTTGAATTTGGTTTTTCTGCTGCTAATGATGAACATATTGATTCATTAAAACAAGTTGCTAATGCTATGAAATCAAAAGGTGCAAAAGCTATTTTACAATTAGCACATTTAGGTCGTTTTTCTATAATTAGTTTAAATCGTTTAGGTTATGTAGTTGGACCTTCTAAGCAATCTTTTATGTATCCTTTTCCACATGAAGTTCAAGAACTGAGTATTAAGCAAATCAAAGAATTAATTAAAGATTATCAAAAAGCTACCTTAAGGGCTATTGAAGCTGGTTTTGATGGTGTCGAAATTTCTTCAGCACAAAAACTTTTAATTCAAGCTTTTTTTTCAGTAATTAGTAATCAAAGAAATGACATTTATGGTAATCAAAATTTAGAAAATCGTTCACGTTTGGGATTAGAAATTTTACAAGCAGTAAGAGAAACAATTGATAAGCATGCTACTGAAAATTTTATTTTAGGATATCGAGCTACAGCTGAAGAAACTAGAGGTCAAGAAATAGGTTATCCAATTGAAGATTTTTTACAATTCATGGATCAAGTATTAATAAACATTAAAATTGATTATTTAGCACTAGCTAGTTGGGGAAGAAATATATAAATATAAAGTTCAATCTCAGGGGAAATATTTTAATCAATTAGTGAATAAAGTTGTTTATCAACACATTAATCAACGTATTCCTGTTATTGTGAGTGGCGGTATAAATAGTCCTGATAAAGTTTAGAAGCCTTAGAATATGGGGATATGATAGGATTATCTTCTGTTTTTGTAGCCGAACCTGATTTTGTTAGAAAAATAAAAACTATGCAAATTGATAAAATTAATTTACATATTACTGAAAAAGATATTGAAAAATTAGCTATTCCTAAAGCTGCTTTTAAGGAAATGGTTAAACTTATGGATTATGGTGAAAGTTTACCTAAAGATACTAGGGATGAGTTAAGAAAGTTAGAAAATAATTATTCAACTAAAAATTAATATTTTGTTTAGAAAAAGGCTTTAATTTTGTAGAAAAGTAATGATACATGATAAAGTGTTATTTTTAGAGAATTTTTACACTAAATAATGTTACTTTTAACAAATTTTTAATTAAAAATAATATTTTAAGTGTAAATTGATGAATAATTTTTGGTCATCCATACTTTTCTACATAATTAAAAGAAAAAGGTAATAAAAATATGAAACAAAAATGAAAAATTAAAACTATTAATGAGTTAACTACTTTACAATATGAAGTTATTATAAATTCAGTAACGGAACTTCCTTTTAAAAATAAATATTGAGATAATAAGGAAAAGGGAATTTATGTCGATATTTTATCAGGTGAACCATTATTTGCATCATCAGATAAATGTAATTTTGGTCATGGCTGACCAAGTTTTACAAGACCAATTAGTGAAATAGTTATCCTTAAAAAGGAAGATAATACTAACCTAATGTTGCAGCGTACTGAAGTACGTTCTAAAAAAACTGATATTCATTTAGGACATGTTTTTAAGGATGGTCCACAAAAAGAAGGCGGTTTACGCTATTGTATTAATTCAGCAGCTTTACGTTTTATTCCATTATCAGAAATGATTACAGAAGGATATGAAGAATATTTATCTTACATTAAATAAAAATATTTTTATTGTATATTTATTATCTTGATAATGTTTTATGATTATAAATTTTATTATAAAGTCCTAATTTTATTAGGACTTTATGTTGTAAAAAATAAATAAACAATGATATTATGATTTGAATTATTTTTTCTGTTTTGTTTATTGTTAGAATATATTTTTCATTTTTACATGATAATAGGAAATAAAAAAATTAGGATATTAATAAAACCGGAGATAAATTAATATTTTAGTACAAATTATCTTGAACCAACAATTATTAGTAGTATAATGAAAAGGTATGTTCATTCATTATTTTAAAAATTAGTATAATTAAAAGTGTAACTGCAATTAGCTAAAATATTTAGGAGGAAAATTTAAATGTGAGTTGAGAAATTTGATAATCCACAAAAAGAAATTTTTCAAATATTAAATGAAAAAGGAGTAATTAATCCTAATTTTGTTGATTATTTAAAAAAATTTGATAGTAAGGTTTTATTAAAAGCATATGAAAACATGTGTTTTTCACGAATACAAGAACAAATGCAAATGGAATTAAACTATGAAAAAGATGAAAAAGGACAAGTTAAATTAGTAAATGGAATTCCAAAAGTAATCGGAAAAGTTATTAACTTTTTATCTTCAAAAGGTCAAGAAGGTATTGAAGTTGCTTATGCTAGTTGCTTACGACCAGGTATTGATTGATTAGTACCAGCCTATCGTAATAATGCAGCATGAATTACTGCTGGATATCCAGTTGAAAAAGTAATTCAATATTGATTAGGAAATGAAATGGGAAGTCAAATGCCGAAAGGTGTTAATATTTTACCAGTTAATATTCCAATTGCTACTCAATATTCACATGCAACAGGTATTGCTTTTGCTGAAAAATATAAAAAAGATAAAGGAATTGTTATTACTACGATTGGTGATGGTGGTACTTCTGAAGGTGAGTTTTCTGAAGCAATTAATTTTGCTGCTATCCATAAATTAGCTGTTGTTTTCTTTGTTGAAAATAATCAGTGATCATTAGATACACCAACTGCTAAAGCAACAATGAGTCCAACTTTTGCACAAAAAGGAATAGCATTTGGCGTACCTAATATTCGTGTTGATGGTAATGATTTTTTTGCTGTTTATTATGCTACACAAGAAGCAATTGAAAGAGCAAAAAAAGGTAATGGTCCTTCATTAATTGAAGCTGTTACTTATCGTCAAAATGCGCATTCTGCTTTTGATATTAAAAAAGATTATTTTTCTGCTGAAGATTATAAAATTGAACAAGAATGATTAAAAAAAGATCCAATTGATCGTATTAGAGAATATTTAAAATCAATTAAGCTTTGAGATGACAACAAACAAGCAGAATTAGATAAACAAATTACTAAAAAGGTTAATGATGCAATTACTTGAGCATTAAAAAATGAAAATGTTTCAATTGATGAAATATTTGATTATACATATGAAAAATTAACACCACAATTAATAGAACAAAAAGCAGAAGCAAAAGCTTTCTTCAATGAAGGAGAGAAAAAATAATTATGAAAAGAAATAATGTGCAAGCTATTACTTTAGCCTTAGAATTAGCAATGAAAAAAAATCCTAATGTTGTTGTTTATGGTGAAGATGCCGGTAATGTTGGTGGTGTTTTTCGAGCAACTAAAGGTTTACAAGCAAAATTTGGCGTTAATCGTTGTTTTGATGCACCAATTGCTGAAGCAGTTATTGCTGGTAGTGCTGTTGGAATGGCAATTAATGGTTTAAATCCAATTATTGAAATGCAATTTTCAGGATTTGCTTTCCCTGCTTTTCAACAATTGTTATGTCATGCTGCACGAATGAGAAATCGTTCTCGTGGTAGATTCACTTGTCCAATGGTAGTACGTATGCCTTCATATGATTGAAATAATGGTAATAATGGTGCTTTGGAGCATCATTCAGAAGCAATTGAAGCTTTATTTTGTCATATTCCAGGTTTAAAAGTAGTTATGACTTCAAAACCTAATGATACTAAAAAATTATTATTGGCAGCAATTGAAAGTCCAGATCCTGTTATTGTTTTAGAATGTTTAGGAACTTATTTCAATAGTTATACTAGCAATAATTATACATATGATGTTAGAGAAGAAGTTAGTGATGCTTATGAAGTGGCTGTTCTTGGTAAAGCTAAAGTTCTTAAAGAATATAAGGCTGAAGAAAAACCTGATTTAACGATTGTAACTTATGGTTCAAAAGTTTATGATTGTGAAGCTGCTGTTAAAATTTTAGAAGAAAAAGAAAATTTTAAAATTGAATTAATTGATTTACAAACATTACAACCATGAGATGAAGAAACAGTTGTTAATTCTGTTAAAAAAACAGGAAGATTATTAGTTGTTTCAGAAGCGGTTCGTTCATTTTCAGTTGCCTCAGAAATTATTACCGTTGTTAATGAAAAGTGTTTTGAATATTTAGAATGTCCTCCAACAAGATTAACAGGTTATGATATTACTGTTCCACTGTCTAAAGGTGAAAAATGATTTATAATTAGTCCAGATAAAATTATGGAAAAAGTTAAACTAATGATGAATTATCCAGTTTAGTTAGTTGTTTAAAGAAAGGAAAGTGAAAAGATGGAATTGAAGTTTAAAGATATGGATGGAATCGATGAAGTTACTGTAACTCAAATTCATGTTAAAGTTGGAGATAATGTAAAAAAAGGTGATAATGTTGTTGATATTGAAGCAGATAAAGCTTCAGATAGTATTAAAGCCGAAGCAGATGGTAAAGTTTCTAAGATTCTTGTTAAAGAAGGAGATAGTATTAAGTCAGGTGCTGTTATTGTTGAGTTTGGTGGAACGATTAGTGATAATAAAAGTCCTTCATCAACAAATTCTTCACCAAAATCTGAATCAGTTGCTAGTACATCTACAGTATCACCAGTTGAATTACCAAAACAAAATGTACAATCTATTCAACAAACGGGTAAAGTATTAGCAACGCCATTAGCACGTAGAATGGCTCGTGACTTAGGTGTTGATATGGGAACAATTAAAGGAACTGGTCCTCGTGGTAGAATTTTAAAAGATGATTTATTAAATGCCAAGAATGGTGGTACAACAACTAGTGCTACTGCATCAACAACACCTATTAATTCAATATCTTCAGTTTCTGCTACAACTATTAGTTCACAAGGTATTAATGTTACTAAAATCGAAAGTTTTGGTAATGTTGAACATTTACCATTATCAGGAATTCGTAAGGCTGTTGCTAATCAAATGTCATTATCAGTTTATACAGCACCACATGTTAGTTTAATGATTAATATTGATGCTGAAAACTTAGTACAATTACGTGCAACTTTAAAAGAACCAGCGGAAAAAGATCCAGATGGTAGTGCTAAATTAACATTTATGCCATTCTTTGTAAAGGCTGTTGCTAAAGCGTTAAAAGAAGAACGATTTAAATTACTTAATTCAACTTTGAACATGGCTAATAATGAAATTCTTGTTAAAAAATATTATAACATTGGTATGGCAGCTGATACTGAAAAGGGTTTAGTAGTTCCTGTTATTAAAAATGCTGATCAACTTTCATTATTTGAAATAGCAAGACAAGTTAATTCATTAGGTGATAAAGCTCGTAAGGGGCTATTAAAAGGTGATGAAATGCAAGGTGGATCATTTACTATTACTAATTTTGGTTCAGCAGGAATTGAAATGGGAACACCAGTTATTAATTATCCAGAAGTAGCAATTTTGGGTCTAGGGATGATGCAAAAAAAACTAATTATTGCTGATGGTAAAATTGTTGAACATAAGTTCTTTCCATTATCACTTTCAATTGATCATCGTGTTATTGATGGTGCACCTGCTGGTTATTTCCTTTCTCGACTTAAAGAGTTATTAGAAAATCCAACATTAATTTTAGCTTAAGGAGAAAATGTAAAAGATGTCTAACTATGATTTTGATTTAATAATTATCGGGGCAGGTCCTGGTGGTTATATAACAGCGGCTCGAGCAGCAAAGATGGGATTAAAAACTGCAATTGTTGAAAAAGATAACTGAGGTGGAGTTTGTTTAAATGTTGGATGTATTCCTACTAAGACGTTACTAAAGGGTGCAAAAGTTTTTCATTATATTGAAAATGCTGATAAATATGGTGTTGCTATTAAAGATAAAAAAAATATTGAAATTAATTGAAAAGTAATGCAAGATCGTAAAGCTGGTGTTGTTAAAGGTTTAACTGGTGGTGTTGGCTTTTTAATGAAATCTAATAAAGTTGAACAATTATTAGGGATTGGAAGTGCTATTGATAAAAATACGATTTTAGTTAAAGCTAAAGACGGTAAAGAAAAGAAATATACTACTAAATATATGATAATTGCTACTGGTTCAAAAGTAAAAATGTTTGATAATCCTAATGGTCCACAAGGTTTAAGTGAAAAAGATTTAAAAATAAACCAAACATTATTAACTTCGACTGAAATTCTTTCTTTAAAAGAAGTTCCAAAAACACTAACTATTATTGGTGGTGGTGTTATTGGAATTGAGTTTGCTTGTTTATTTAGTACACTTGGTACTAAAGTTACTATTATTGAATATTTAGATCGTATTTTAGCATTACTAGATGAAGATATTAGTACAACTTTAACTAAAATTCTTGAAAAAAATGGTGTTAATATTATTACTGGTCATAGTGTTAATGAATTAAAGGATAAAACTTTAACTTATTATACTGCAACCGATAAAGAACATAAAAAACCATTAACAGTAACTAGTGACTATTGTTTATTAAGTACTGGAAGAACGCCAATTACTGAAGGTTTTACTAATTTGGGAATTCAAATTAAGCCTAATCAAGCATTTGCCGTAAATAATAAATTGGAAGCTTTAGATGCTAACAATAATGTTATTGATAATATATATGTAATTGGAGATGCTAATGGTCAAAGAATGCTTGCTCACGTTGCATCAACACAAGGATTAGCAGCACTTAATAATATTTTAGTTAAAGAAGATAGAACGGATGCTGATAATCAGCCATTGAAAGAGCAAGAAGTAGATTATAATAAAATGCCTAGTTGTATTTATTCATTCCCTGAAGTGGCAAGTGTTGGTTTAACTGAAACTGAATGTAAATCTTTAGGTAAAGAATATTTGATGAAGAAAATACCATTTACTATTAATGGTAAGGCATTGGCTGATGGTGAGACTGATGGTTTTGTTAAAATAATTATTGATAAAAAATATGGAGAAATCCTAGGTGCTCATATTTTATGTTCAACGGCTACTGATATAATTGCTGAAATTGTTAATATTATGCAAACGGAAGGTACTATTGTTGAATTAGCCTCTTCTTGTCATCCACATCCAACAATGTCAGAAGTAGTTATGGATGTTGCACAAGATTTAGAATTAGAATGATACAAAGTTAATAAAAAATAGAAAATAATAAAAATGTACCTTTAAATTTTTAGGTACATTTTTATTGTAAAATTAATATAATATTGATTAAAAAGTATTGCTTCTTCTTTTTTTGTTAAAAAAATAATTAGTGGTATTACTGTTAATTTCTTTTTGTAAATATTTATTTCATGTAGTTATTTGTTCAAATTGTATATTTTCTAAATTTTCATTACATAAATTATTCTTTTCTGACGTTCTTTTTTTAAATAGTGTTTGAAATGTTTTTACTTCATTTTGTTGCATTTCTGTTTTATCTTTATCTTCTAATAATTTGCATATAATAGTATTTTTTCTGTTCGGCATTTAATAAAAATATTTTCTTTACATTTCACTGCTTGTTCTCAATTTTTATCTTTTTCAATATCAAAATCATATTTATTTGTTGACATTTTATTATTTTTCCTTTCAAGATAAAAAAATGTTAATTATGTCACTTTGGAGAAAAAACTTTTAATTTTGTAGAAAAGTAGTGGTAAAATAAAAAAAGTCATCAACTTGACTTAAAATTTGATTTTATTAAATTTTGGGATTTATTTTTTTTACAAACTGAAATATAACACATTGGATTTTTGATAAGGGGTTAATCCGTAGTGTTGATATTTTCATTTCCATAAATTGAGGTAATTTTGAATATTGGTAAATCCAATGCCATGGTAATGAGTAATAAATTCTTTTAAACTTGATTGTATTTTACTGACATTACTTAATTTTTTATAATTTAATTCTTTATTTTCTTTTGATTTAAACTGCTGGATAGTGGATTTAGTTTGTTTAGCTACTGTATCATATAATACTTGCATATCACAAACTATAATTGAATTTTCTTCGATAAGTTTCGATGTTAAGTTTTCTTGTACTCATTTTTTATTTAATCTTTTAGTATTTGTTGTTTGAGCATAGATATTTCGGTTTTCATCAATTGCCATTTGAATACAACAATTTAAATCTTTAGCATTTTCTTCAATTCATTGTTTTCTTGAATCATTTGGATCTTTAAAGTTTCCTTTATGAATTTCTTTGATAAAAGTTTCGTCAATTTCAATTCTAGCTTTTAATTTTACAAATTGATTTTGTGTTTTTACTAATTGTGTTGATTTCATAAATTTTTGACGATTAAATCAGGCAGTTTTATTTGTAGTATTAATAAATTGAGAAATAATGTAAGCAGATTGACCTAAAGTAGCTATTTGTATCAATAAATCTCATTGATCATGAGATAAATGACTTCAATAAAAATAATGATTTTTAAAAGCATGAAAATTAATATTACAACTTTTACATTTATATCTTTGCTTATAATCTTTACTACCATATTTAGTACACAAAAAAGAACTACAATCTGGACATTGAATCCCTTTCTCTTTGAATTTTTGTTCGACTGCTTCAAATTTTTCTTTTTTCTCAATTTGTTTAATTCTAGTTTTATTTTCTCTAAAAATCTCAATAAAATCTTTATCAGACAAATTATTTAAAATTTCTTTTACTGTATTTTTATTCATTTAAAATCACCTCTTTAATATTAAAAATACCATATAAAAATATATTTTTGCTAATTTTACTAATACCACTACTTTTCTACAAAATTAAAGGAAAAAACCAATAGTAGTGACAAGTTAATTTTATAATGATACCTGAATTGTAAATATAAATGGGACAGTTTTTTAAAATAATTGTATTAAATCTATTGGTCTTTTATAAGATAGTGATTTTCTGGGTGTAAAATTAATTTGAAATGCTATAGTATTTAAATCTTTTTGTTTATATGAAGATAGATCTGTAGATTTTGGTAAATATCTTCTTAAAATACCATTATTATTTTCATTTAAACCTCTTTGACAAGGTTTACCAGGATCTGCAAAATAAATCTTAACATTACAATTTTTTTCGATTAATTTTCATTTACTAAATTCTTTACCACGATCAAAAGTAATAGTTTTAACTGTTCCTTTTTGTAACTTTGAAATAAATTTTATTATACTTTTTGTAATATTTTCTGATTTATTATTTTTAGTTGCTAAAGGAATTGTGGTTTTTGATCATATATCAGCTAAAGTAATAATAGAACTTTTATGATCTTTACCAATGATAGTATCACCTTCTAAATGACTAAATTCTTCTATATTTTTAATATTAGGAATGATTAAATTTCTTTCATGAATAGACTTACAATTATTAATTCTGCCCCTAGTTTCTTTTTGTTTGTGAGGTTTATTTTTTCCTTTTCTCAATAAGTTATTTTCATCAAAACCCATTCGATTTGTTTTAAACATGTTATATAAAGTTTTTGTTGAAATACTTTTTATTTTATTTTCCTTTAAAAAATTAGCAATTATATCAAGAGCATAATTTTTAGTAATTAACAAATGATTAATAGTATTAATTTCTATTAAAGTTAAAATTATTAATTTTCTACCTGCATTTTGTTTATTTTTTTGAATTTTATTCAATATTTCCTTTAATTTTGTAGAAAAGTAATGATACATGATAAAGTGTTATTTTTAGAGAATTTTTACAATAAATAATGTTACTTTTAACAAATTTTTAATTAAAAATAATATTTTAAGTGTAAATTGATGAATAATTTTTGGTCATCCATACTTTTCTACATAATTAAAAAATATTTCTAATGGTAATAAGTTTTGATTTAATAATCTACAAACTCTATGTACAGTTGATTTACTATAATCAATGGCTTTTGCTATTTTACGAATCGAAAATCCATAACTTTTATATTCTTTTATTGCTATTATTGATTCAATAGTCAGATACTTATACATTGTGCTAATTCCTTTCTTTTCTTAATTATAGAATTAACATAATTTAATTTTTATATAAGTGTCCTTTTTAATTTTACAATTCAGGTTATTTAAAAATATTTATATTTTTAAATATTAAGATTAGATATAAAAAAAATAATATATATTTTTGATTTATGTTTTTTAATTTGTATAAAAAAGTGTAAAAAAATTACTTTAATTTTCTAAGTAAAAAATTAAAGTAATCATTATTTTTAAATAACCTTATTAATTTGATTTTTTGTTTTATATTCAACAAATATTTTTTGAAAAAGAGGATCTGTTAAAACATTATTTAATACTAGTTGTTCATATGTTTCATAGTTGTGATTTCTTTGCACATAATATGTTTCATAAGCAAATAAGTGCATAATCATATTACCAATGGTAGGATTACTTTCTTTATTATTTTTTCAAAGTATTTCTCGTAGTTTAATACCGTATTTTTTAAATAACATATTCATTGAATATTTTATTTTATGTGGTCTAGTTAATATTAATTTTTCAATGGCACTACTAATATTAAGACCATTAGCAAATATATCATCTAAACTATGAATAAAATTTCTCAATTGAATTAATCCGAGATCTTCAAATAATTGTTCATTATCTTGCAAAATTTTTTTCATTAATAACATTTTAACATGACTATCATTTTGTTCAATATAAATAGGAATTTTAATCATATTAGTGAAACTTCTAATGATTGGAATTAATTCTTGTTTAAATTGATAGCCTAAATGGTAGTGAATTATAAAAAATAATAATAAAAGATTTTCATATATTTTATTTAAATTCAAAAAGGTAAGTGATTTTTTATGTTCATCTATTGTTTTAATAAATGACTGATGGAATTGAGTGATAATATTAATAATATCTTGTGAAGTATTTTTCAAACATACGTTTTTAAAATTGGTAAGTATAGTTTTTTTATATATAAGATTTGCATTATTAAATTCTTTTAAAGCATTTTTATAATAATCTGTTGTGAATGTTTCTGAAAGTTCTTTTTGTAAACTATTAATTTTTTCTTCATCACAAAGAATAACTGCATCTTGATAGTTTAAAAATAAAACAATTCAATTTATACACATTTTTTTTTGATCAACAGTTAAATTTGTATCAACGAAACATTGGAATAAAGCACCGCCAGTTTCA
This sequence comes from Spiroplasma endosymbiont of Amphimallon solstitiale, assembly GCF_964030965.1. Classification (GTDB taxonomy): domain Bacteria; phylum Bacillota_I; class Bacilli_A; order Mycoplasmatales; family VBWQ01; genus Spiroplasma_E. Next base: position 637,393 of record NZ_OZ034999.1, on the reverse strand, counting down.
ATGATACACTCATCAGCTGTTTTGTTAATTAACATTATTTGGCACCTAACTTTCTTTTTTGTAGTTTTAATAATTTAATTAAAAAGTGTTTTAAGGTCAACTATCTTCTTTAATATTCTATCATTATAAATGACTTTTTTAAATTTTAGTAAAAATTACCAATTTTAATAATTTTTTTAAACAAGTTAAAAAATGACTATTAATTTTAGATTTTTAAATAATTTGAAAAAATATTTAAAAATTTTTTAAATCATTAGATAATCAGATGTATTTTTTTGTTCAATAGTTAAGTTTGCGTCAATGAAACATTGAAATAAAAAACCTCTATTTTAATGATGCAATTATTAGTTGTTATATTAATTAACATTATTTGGCACCTAACTTTCTTTTATAATTTGATAACTTTTAATTAAAAGTTATCTCTTTTAATCTTCTATCATTATAAATGACTTTTTTAAATTTTAGTAAAAATTACCAATTTTAATATTTTTTAACTTGTTAAAAAATATTATTAACTTTAAATTCTAAAATGTTATTTTTAAAATTATTTAATGATTTTAAAGTAGGTTACTATTATTATATTTATATAACATCAACATATACTTTAAAATTGAAGTAATGCTCATATTTTATCTCAAATTCTTTATACAAGGGAGTCTAATAATTTTTAAATAAGTATAATTTGTTATGCAAGTTTTTTATAAACTTTTATATTTTTTCTAATTTTTTAAATATTAATTTTATAATCAAAAACTTAGTTAAACACTTATGGGACAAGATGTGATAGTGTGAATCTTGTATTATTATTCTAACATATAATATTTGAAACTTCTTCTTTTTGGAAATTATTATTAATTTTAATAAATAACTTTAGTATTAACAATAATTATTAGTTAAAAGCATTTTTTACTATAAATTAATTATAAAATAGATTATTAAAATTATAGTATTTTGACTTTAATAAGCCTGAATTGTAAAATTAAAAAGGACACTTATATAAAAATTAAATTGTGTTAATTCTATAATTAAGAAAAGAAAGGAATTAGCACAATGTATAAGTATCTGACTATTGAATCAATAATAGCAATAAAAGAATATAAAAGTTATGGATTTTCGATTCGTAAAATAGCAAAAGCCATTGATTATAGTAAATCAACTGTACATAGAGTTTGTAGATTATTAAATCAAAACTTATTACCATTAGAAATATTGAATAAAATTCAAAAAAATAAACAAAATGCAGGTAGAAAATTAATAATTTTAACTTTAATAGAAATTAATACTATTAATCATTTGTTAATTACTAAAAATTATGCTCTTGATATAATTGCTAATTTTTTAAAGGAAAATAAAATAAAAAGTATTTCAACAAAAACTTTATATAACATGTTTAAAACAAATCGAATGGGTTTTGATGAAAATAACTTATTGAGAAAAGGAAAAAATAAACCTCACAAACAAAAAGAAACTAGGGGCAGAATTAATAATTGTAAGTCTATTCATGAAAGAAATTTAATCATTCCTAATATTAAAAATATAGAAGAATTTGGTCATTTAGAAGGTGATACTATCATTGGTAAAGATCATAAAAGTTCTATTATTACTTTAGCTGATATATGATCAAAAACCACAATTCCTTTAGCAACTAAAAATAATAAATCAGAAAATATTACAAAAAGTATAATAAAATTTATTTCAAAGTTACAAAAAGGAACAGTTAAAACTATTACTTTTGATCGTGGTAAAGAATTTAGTAAATGAAAATTAATCGAAAAAAATTGTAATGTTAAGATTTATTTTGCAGATCCTGGTAAACCTTGTCAAAGAGGTTTAAATGAAAATAATAATGGTATTTTAAGAAGATATTTACCAAAATCTACAGATCTATCTTTTAATTATGTAGAAAAGTATGGATGACCAAAAATTATTTATCAATTTACACTTAAAATATTATTTTTAATTAAAAATTTGTTAAAAGTAACATTATTTAGTGTAAAAATTCTCTAAAAATAACACTTTATCATGTATCATTACTTTTCTACAAAATTAAAGGATCTATCTTCATATAAACAAAAAGATTTAAATACTATAGCATTTCAAATTAATTCTACACCCAGAAAATCACTATCTTATAAAAGACCAATAGATTTAATACAATTATTTTAAAAAACTGTCCCATTTATATTTACAATTCAGGAAGAGTAAAAAAAACTAATTTTATGAAAAATAAATAAATTTTGTAAAACAAAAAATAATATGTACAATATAATTATTAAGTTTAATATAAGTTTTTAACCCATTGCTTTTTTAAGTAAATGGGTTTATTAATAAAAAAAATAAGAGGTAAAGAAGAATGGTAAATGATTTAGTTAATATAAATAAGTTTATAAAAAGTTTAAATACAAATAATATTAATAGTATAGATTTGATGCAACAATATTATTATCATGAAATAAGAGAAAATATAGAAATATATAATGAATTAATTGAAAAATTAGACAATATTTTTTCATTATTTAATATAACTATAGAACAAGAACAAAAATATAACATTTTTTTTATTTTTTTAAAAGAAGAAATAATAAAAACTAAGAAAAAATATCAAGAAAATTATAAATATGAAATAGAACAAATTGCCAAAATTTTAGATCAAAATCAACAGACTATTGATAATTATTTAGTAGTCAATAATAAATATAGTAATATTATTGCAAGTTTAAATAATAAAAAAATTAGTAAATGAAAAAATAATTTTTTAAAAATTATTACTTTTGGTTTTTGAGATTGAAATAAAAAAATAACAGTTCAACAAGAAGAATTAGAAAATTATAAAATTAATAATGAAGAATTGATAAAAGCGAAAGAATTAGAAAATGAAAAACTAAAAGAAGAAAAAACTACTATTTTGATTGAAAAACTAAAGAAAAATATGTTTGAAATAACTAGTGTTCTTGCAGAAGTTGACATTTTAGAAGAAGAATTTAAAAAAATGCTCAGTGGAAAAACTAATAATGAACCTGAATGTGAAATTGCAGAGGAAGCAATTGAAGTACTAAGTAAAAAAAGAAGTTCATTTTGTTCACAAGATAGTGGTTTTGACTCAAATGCAAGTAGCGATAGTGAAGAATCTTCTTATCCAGAAAAATTAAATCCATTTATTAATGATGATGTAAGTTCTCAATCAACCAGTATTTTTAGTAAACCAATTTTGCCAAAAATGTAAATAGATAAATATAGTTATTAAAATTAACAATTATTTTAATAATTAAATATTAATAAATAAATTATTTAAATACTTACATCAGTAAGTGTTTTTAATAGAAAAACTTATTTATTTAGAAAAAATATGTAACTTAGTAAAAATAAAGAAATTATTATTTTAAAATCTTTTTATCTGTTAAGTATTTTAACTTGACATCATTATGTGAATAAGATATTATTAAAAAGGTTTATTTGCCACAAATTAATAGAAGGAGGTAATTTATGGTTAAATTACGCTTAATACCAACAGGAAAAAGTAAATCAGTGCAACCTAGTTACAGAATTGTTGTGATTGATGCAAGAACAAAACTTAATGGTAGATATATTGATAAATTAGGTACTTATAATCCAACAAGCAAAGAAAAACAAGTAACTATCGATGAAGTAAAAGCATTAAAATTTTTATCAAATGGTGCTCAACCAACAGAAACTGTTCGTAGTTTATTATCAGCAGAAGGAATTATGACTAAATTTCATAATTTAAGACAAGAGAGAAAAAGTAGCAAACCTAAAAAAATAACAAAAAAAGTTACTGTAAAAAATAAAAAAACTGCTACTACTAATTCTATTAAAAAAGAAGAAGCACCCGCTACTTAATATTAAAATATGCTACAAGTGATTAATTAATATGTATGTAACATTGTTAGAACGTTTAATTGAACCAATTTTACTTGATAAAATTTGTGAAGTTGAGATTCGCGAATTAGTAGAAAAAAATCACTATGATTTAATATTAATGGTACCAAAATCATTAATATCAGTATTGATTGGTAAAAAAGGAAATACTATTCGTGCATTATCAACAATTATTGAAAGCAAGGCATATTTAGAAAACAATACTATTAAATTAGTAATTAATGAGTTTTAAGATGAAATATTTAGAGTTAGGTACTATTGTTAATACTCATGGTCTTATTGGTGAAGTTAAGGTTTTATGTAATTATTATGGTAATAAATTTTCATGAAAAGAAAAAACAACAGTTTATTTAGAAGAAACTAAACAACTAACACCTTTAATTATTTCAAGAGTAAGAAATCATAAGCAGTTTTTATTATTAACATTTGAAAATTATAATACTATTGAGTTAGTAGAAGGTATGAAAAATAAAAATTTAGTTATTAATACTGAAGAAATAATTAATGACAACTTACCTTGATTTTATGAAGATATTCTAAATTATGAAGCATTTGATGCTAATAATAATGCTTTTTTAGGAAAAGTTATTGCTTTCTTGGATAATAATCATCAAGGTTTATGAGAAATAAAAATGACTAATAAAAAAACCTTTTTTATTCCTAATAATAAAGTATTTATTAATAAAATTAATAAAGAAGAACAAAAAGTTTATTTTAATATTATTGAAGGATTAATTAATAATGACTAAAAACCAATTCACAATTATAACTTTATTTCCCAATGCTTTTAATGATTTTATGCAAACATCAATCATCAAACGAGCTATTACTAAAAAACAAATTAGCATTGATATTATTGATATTAGAAGTTTTGCTAATAATAAACACCAACAAGTTGATGATGCTCCTTATGGTGGTGGCAATGGTATGGTTTTACAAGCAATGCCAGTAATTAATGCTATTAATAGTGTAAAACTTAAATATCCTGAGGCTAAAACAATTTTACTTAGTCCACAAGGTCAACAATGAAATCAACAATTAGCTTATAAATATAGTCAAAAAAATATTAATTATATTTTAGTTTGTGGTCATTACGAAGGTATTGATCAACGCATTATGTCTTATATTGATGAAGAGATTTCAATTGGTGATTATGTATTAACTGGTGGTGAATTACCAGCAATGGTTATTATTGATTGTATTACTAGGTTAATTCCTAATGTTATTCAACATCAATCTCATCTTAATGATTCTTTTAATAACTCATTATTGGATTATCCAACATATACAAGACCAGAAGAAGTACTAGGTATGAAAGTACCAGAAGTTCTAATTGGTGGTCACCATGAAAAGATAACAGAATATCGTCATCAACAAGCATTAATTAATACTTATAAAAAAAGAATTGATTTATTTAAAAAATATCAATTATCTGCAAAAGATAAAATAATAATTGAAGAATATAAATCTTCACTTAAAAAAAATAAACGAAAGGAGAAATAAAACATGCAAAATGCAATTATTAAATTAGTTAGTGAAAGTCAACTAAATCATAATCTTCCTAATTTTAAATCTGGAGATACAATCCAAGTATTTTCTAAAATTAAAGAAGAAAAAAAAGAACGTATTCAAATGTTTGAAGGAGTAGTTATTGCTCGCAAAGGTTCAGGAATTACGCAAAATGTTATTGTTCGTAAAACTGTTGGTGGTAAAGGTGTCGAAAAAACATTTGCTTTACATTCACCATTAATTGATAAAATTAATGTTATTCGTAAGGGTAAAGTAAGAAGAGCACGTATTTTCTACTTACGTAAATTAAGCGGTAAAGCTGCTAGAATTAAAGAAATTAAAACAGTAAAACCCGTTAAATAATAATTAAACCACCGTTATTAAAATCAATGGTGGTTTTCTAAATTGATATAAAATAATAATAAAATGTATTAAAGGAGTTAAAAAAATGCCTAATGAAAGTACCCATAATCAAATTCATTGATTCCCTGGTCATATGATGAAAGCCATTAAAGCAATTGAAACTAAGTTACCAATTATTGATGTTGCAATTGAAGTTTTAGATGCACGAGCACCATTAGCAACAAAAAGTAGTTTATTAGATCGTTTATTAGAGAAAAAAATAAGAATTATTGTTCTTAACAAAGTTGATTTAGCAGATGATAATTTTACTAAAGAATGAGTTACTTTTTTTGAAAGTCAAGGTTTTTCTGTTTTATTGGCAAAATCATTAACTACAAAAATGAAACCGCAGTTATTAAATTTAATTACTAAATTAATGGAACCACAAATGGAAAAACAATTGGCAAAAGGTATTGTTAATCCAAAAATTAAGGTATTAATTATGGGATTACCAAATACGGGTAAATCAACATTTATCAATAATTTATTACAACATAAAGTAACACAAACTGCTAATATACCTGGTGTTACTAGAGGTCAACAATGAATTAAATTAAATCCAACGATTGATTTGTTAGATAGTCCTGGTATTTTACCACCAAAAATGAATGATCAAAAAGTAGTAATGATTTTAGCTTTAATTAAAGCAATTCCTGTTAAACATTTATTTTTAGAAGAAATGGCTAATTTTGCTTTAACCTTTTTACTTGAGAATTATTATGAAAGATTAGTAAAATATTATAATATTAATTTTGAAATTAAAAATATTAATGATGAAACATTATTTCTTTATTTTAAGAAATTAGCACAAAAATATCATTTAAAATTGGCTAATGATGAAGATAATACTCATCGTGCCATGAATTTATTTATTAATGATTTACAAGTAGGGAAACTAGGATTAATTTCATTTGAAATACCACCTAAGATTTTAAAACATGAAAAGTAGTTTACGATACGAAATTGATAATTATTCATCAGGAACATTAATTGCTGGTTTTGATGAAGTGGGAAGGGGAGCTATTGCAGGACCAATTGTTGTTGCAAGCGTTATTCTTAAACCAAACTTTAATCATCCTTTAATTAAAGATTCAAAATAATTATCAGCAAAACAACGAATAGCAATGTATCAAATTATAATTGATAATGCACTAACAGTTGCTGTTAGTATTAAAAGTCATCAATTTGTTAATATTCATAATCCTAAGCAGACTAGTATTTTAGCAATGATAGAAGCATTTAATAAATTAAAAATAGTACCTGATGTGTGTTTAGTTGATTTTGAAAAACCGCAATTTCCTAATTTTCTAGGAAAAGTTGAAGCAATAGTTAAAGGTGATCAAAAATCACTTAATATTGCTAGCGCTTCGATTATTGCTAAAGTAGTAAGAGATAAAATTATGATTGGTTATGATACTCAATATCCTAATTATGGGTTTAAAAATCATAAAGGGTATTATACAAAAAATCATCAGATAGCATTACAAAATTATGGTATTTGTGATATTCATCGTATTAGTTGTGCGCCCGTTAAAAAATATAGTGGAATTATATAATAGAGAAACTTTTATTATTACAATTATTTATTATATTTTTATTTAATATTTTTTGAAAGGCATTATTATTAATAATGCCTTTGCTAATATTTTCTAATAAATAGTGTAGTGGAAATAATTTAGTAGAATAACTAGTAACATTTTTATATGGTAATAATAAGTCATTGATTATTTCTTTTTTAATATTGTATTTTTGTCTAATTTTATTAGAAGTTTTAATTATATTTATTTTAAAACAAAATTTATTATCTTTATTATCAATTACTAACATAGTTGAAAATATTTCTTTATATATTTTTTTTAACATTTTATTTTTCCTTTTTTATTTGGATATTTAATTTCCTGAATTGTAAATATAAATGGGACAGTTTTTTAAAATAATTGTATTAAATCTATTGGTCTTTTATAAGATAGTGATTTTCTGGGTGTAGAATTAATTTGAAATGCTATAGTATTTAAATCTTTTTGTTTATATGAAGATAGATCTGTAGATTTTGGTAAATATCTTCTTAAAATACCATTATTATTTTCATTTAAACCTCTTTGACAAGGTTTACCAGGATCTGCAAAATAAATCTTAACATTACAATTTTTTTCGATTAATTTTCATTTACTAAATTCTTTACCACGATCAAAAGTAATAGTTTTAACTGTTCCTTTTTGTAACTTTGAAATAAATTTTATTATACTTTTTGTAATATTTTCTGATTTATTATTTTTAGTTGCTAAAGGAATTGTGGTTTTTGATCATATATCAGCTAAAGTAATAATAGAACTTTTATGATCTTTACCAATGATAGTATCACCCTCTAAATGACCAAATTCTTCTATATTTTTAATATTAGGAATGATTAAATTTCTTTCATGAATAGACTTACAATTATTAATTCTGCCCCTAGTTTCTTTTTGTTTGTGAGGTTTATTTTTTCCTTTTCTCAATAAGTTATTTTCATCAAAACCCATTCGATTTGTTTTAAACATGTTATATAAAGTTTTTGTTGAAATACTTTTTATTTTATTTTCCTTTAAAAAATTAGCAATTATATCAAGAGCATAATTTTTAGTAATTAACAAATGATTAATAGTATTAATTTCTATTAAAGTTAAAATTATTAATTTTCTACCTGCATTTTGTTTATTTTTTTGAATTTTATTCAATATTTCTAATGGTAATAAGTTTTGATTTAATAATCTACAAACTCTATGTACAGTTGATTTACTATAATCAATGGCTTTTGCTATTTTACGAATCGAAAATCCATAACTTTTATATTCTTTTATTGCTATTATTGATTCAATAGTCAGATACTTATACATTGTACTAATTCCTTTCTTTTCTTAATTATAGAATTAACACAATTTAATTTTTATATAAGTGTCCTTTTTAATTTTACAATTCAGGTTTAATAAAAATATTAATATAGAAAAATAGCTATATTAGGTATATACATTTATTAAATTAGAATAATTATATCTAAAAATATGAAATAATACTACTTATTTTTTATTATTGCTTTTCTTCATAATTATGGACAAATCTTATTGAGATTTTTAATTTAATTTTTTTGAAATAAACTTATATGTTTATTAAATTTTCTAGTTCTGTTATAATTAAACTATATTAATTTAAAGTAAAATAGTTTTTAATTTATAATTTAAGATAGTCAGGGGAATTATAATGACAAAGAGATTCGGTTATAATTTACTAGCATTTGTATATTTTTCAAATCAACGTCGCGGTACTGCTAAATTAGTTTTGAAAAAAAGTACATGTAAACGTATTATTAAAATTTACAAGAAAAATAAAAATTTACAAATAAGTGATAAGGTAAGATTATTATCTAATTTTTTAAGTAGTAATATTGTTTCTAAAATTTCAGTTTTAGCAGAAGAATCTTTTAATTATGTAGAAAAGTATGGATGACCAAAAATTATTCATCAATTTACACTTAAAATATTATTTTTAATTAAAAATTTGTTAAAAGTAACATTATTTAGTGTAAAAATTCTCTAAAAATAACATTTTATCATGTATCATTACTTTTCTACAAAATTAAAGGAAGAATCTTTTAATTTTGTAGAAAAGTAGTGGTAAAATAAAAAAAGTCATCAACTTGACTTAAAATTTGATTTTATTAAATTTTGGGATTTATTTTTTTTACAAACTGAAATATAACACATTGGATTTTTGATAAGGGGTTAATCCGTAGTGTTGATATTTTCATTTCCATAAATTGAGGTAATTTTGAATATTGGTAAATCCAATGCCATGGTAATGAGTAATAAATTCTTTTAAACTTGATTGTATTTTACTGACATTACTTAATTTTTTATAATTTAATTCTTTATTTTCTTTTGATTTAAACTGCTGGATAGTGGATTTAGTTTGTTTAGCTACTGTATCATATAATACTTGCATATCACAAACTATAATTGAATTTTCTTCGATAAGTTTCGATGTTAAGTTTTCTTGTAGTCATTTTTTATTTAATCTTTTAGTATTTGTTGTTTGAGCATAGATATTTCGGTTTTCATCAATTGCCATTTGAATACAACAATTTAAATCTTTAGCATTTTCTTCAATTCATTGTTTTCTTGGATCATTTGGATCTTTAAAGTTTCCTTTATGAATTTCTTTGATAAAAGTTTCGTCAATTTCAATTCTAGCTTTTAATTTTACAAATTGATTTTGTGTTTTTACTAATTGTGTTGATTTCATAAATTTTTGACGATTAAATCAGGCAGTTTTATTCTTTAATTTTGTAGAAAAGTAATGATACATGATAAAGTGTTATTTTTAGAGAATTTTTACACTAAATAATGTTACTTTTAACAAATTTTTAATTAAAAATAATATTTTAAGTGTAAATTGATGAATAATTTTTGGTCATCCATACTTTTCTACATAATTAAAAGTTTTATTTGTAGTATTAATAAATTGAGAAATAATGTAAGCAGATTGACCCTTTAATTTTGTAGAAAAGTAATGATACATGATAAAGTGTTATTTTTAGAGAATTTTTACACTAAATAATGTTACTTTTAACAAATTTTTAATTAAAAATAATATTTTAAGTGTAAATTGATGAATAATTTTTGGTCATCCATACTTTTCTACATAATTAAAAGATTGACCTAAAGTAGCTATTTGTATCAATAAATCTCATTGATCATGAGATAAATGACTTTAATAAAAATAATGATTTTTAAAAGCATGAAAAGTAATATTACAACTTTTACATTTATATCTTTGCTTATAATCTTTACTACCATATTTAGTACACAAAAAAGAACTACAATCTGGACATTGAATCCCTTTCTCTTTGAATTTTTGTTCGACTGCTTCAAATTTTTCTTTTTTCTCAATTTGTTTAATTCTAGTTTTATTTTCTCTAAAAATCTCAATAAAATCTTTATCAGACAAATTATTTAAAATTTCTTTTACTGTATTTTATTCATTTAAAATCACCTCTTTAATATTAAAAATACCATATAAAAATATATTTTTGCTAATTTTACTAATACCACTACTTTTCTACATAATTAAAAGAAGAATCTTCAATGCCATATACTTTGATTGATGAAATAGTTTTTGTTATTCTTGAACAATGAGAACTATTTTTACAATGAAGTAAAAAAATAACAAATGCTCTTATTATTACTGTTAATAAAAATCTAGAATTTAGCGCTGATTGAGTAGGTAATGAGAATATTTTTGCAGAGTTAATAACCGAATATACTATTAATTATAAAGAATTAGGAATGAACACCATTATTTTTAATAATGATTTTTCTTACGAAAGAGATGGTATTAAGTATAGTGCTAATGGTATTGCTAAATTATTTTAACACCATGTTTATGAAAACAATTAGATAAATTAAATAATAGTTTTGAGATATCGCAATATTTAAGGAATGAACAAATATTTTGTTATCTTTCTTTAGAACCAAATTCTGATAAAATTTTAAATTATGCTTTTGAACAATTGGCAGTTTTAATTTTTAATAATAAAAAATATGTTAATGATGCTTTTCTTAAGTTTAAAGTAGGTGTTGTTTTAGAATTTGAAGCAGTAGTGCATGAACAATTTCAATTAAAACAAATTTCGGCAATGAAAGTTAATAGCGAAGAATTAAAATAATATATATTATTTTGAAGTAAAAAATAAGGTAATACTAGTTTAGTATTACCTTATTATTATTATTTTACTATTAATTGTTTATTCTTATTATTATTGTTGACTTTAAAGAAATAGTTTCTTGGTTTTTTACTAAAGCAATAGAAAGTGTTAGTTCATCTCCATCTGTTAAATCATTTGGACGAGGGAATGCTCCTCTTCTTTCAAAACTTATAACATTAAATTTTGCTTTTCAACCAACTAATTGTTCAAAGTTATTAAATTTAATAGCTTTTTCAGTTCTGCTTTTGCTTATTAATGGTACTTCTGTTTTATCTTTTAATCATTTATTAACAGTTTCTTCTAATTTATAACCTGCTTGGAAATACTCAATAGAATTTCCTTCATAAACAAATTCATTATAACTTAACTTAGCAGGACTATCACTTGCAAAAATATTAAATAAAGCATCAGTTCCAGTCATTACTTTTACTGTATATTTATCCCCTAAATTTGTTTTACCATCTTCTTTAAAGAATTGTAAATTATATGTTCCATTACCAACTACAAGTTTTTCATCATCATTTGGTTCTACAAATTTACTAGTAGAAACTTTCTTTAATTTTGTATAAAAGTAATGATACATGATAAAGTGTTATTTTTAGAGAATTTTTACACTAAATAATGTTACTTTTAACAAATTTTTAATTAAAAATAATATTTTAAGTGTAAATTGATGAATAATTTTTGGTCATCCATACTTTTCTACATAATTAAAAGAAACTTTTATATTAGATATTTTATTTTTAATTTTAGCAACTTCCGCTGCATCAAAAGTACCATCTTCAGGTGTTGTTCCTGATGTTAATTTCTGTTGTAAAACAGATTTTAAAAAATAGAAACTGTCTTTATCTTTAGCTTTGGCTTGACCAGTAGTTACCTCATTTTCTAATAATTTAGTAACCAAGATATCGGAATTATCAATTCAGAAAAAGGATGTATCTTTTTCTCAATCAAGTCTAATAGTTTTTAAACCGTTTCCTTCATCATTTGTTAAACCTAAATTTATTGATACTTGATCTAGTAATATTTTTACCTGATCTTCTTTGTTATTACCACAAGCTATAACAGTAGTTACTGGTACTGTTGTTATGACACTAGCACCTAATAACTTTAATAATGTTCTCATATTCCTCATTTTTCTCTTAACCTCCTCAGTTAAATCTAGAATAGATGTGAGAAAGTATCTTCAATAATCTTATGTAAAACATATTATTTTAAATAACTCACTAACACTATTATAATACATAAAAAAAATTTTATGGTTTTTTTTACACCTTTAAGAGTTTATTTATAAATTATTAATAGTAAAATTAAATAAAAAAACACTTATAATTTTAATTTTTAATATAATCAAAATATATTAAAAATATTTAAGATTTTAATTAAAAATTAAAATTATATTAGTATTTATTGTTATAAAGTAATATCTGAAAAAAATAAAAATAATAAAGTATAATATTTCTATAAATAAAAAAATATAAGTTTTTGACCTATTGTTTAAGTTTTAAGCAAGTAGGTTTTTTATTTTGAAAGGGGAAAAATATGAATTTAAAATCTTTACTATCTGAAATAAAATTTGATTATAAAGAAATTATAGAAATTTTTAGAAAAATAGAAGCAAAAAAGGAAAATATTAAATCATTATGAGATGAATTAAGTAAGTATAAACAGCAATTACAGAAAGAAAAAAGTGATGATAATATTAACCAAAAATTATTAATTATTTATAAAGTTTCTGCTTTTGTTGAAGAAATGTTGTTAAATTCTTGTCAATCAACAGAATATGATCCTGCTACTGGAAAAATAATTAGCGACAGTAAAATGAGTGAAAATTTTGTAAATGATTGAAAATAATATTAATAAAATATTAGAATAAATTTTTTTACCAGAAGATGAAGTTGTAGAAATTTCAGAATTAGCAAATGATCAATTAAGTCTACTAAATAATGAACAAACGCAAACAAATCGTGAAAGTGAATGTTTTCCCAAACGATGTTTAATTTTATAAAAATGAAATAAAAATTAAAAAACTTTTCTCTAATTAGAGAAAAGTTTTAATTAACATAGTGCTTTAAATTCTACTAAAATATTGATTGAGGTAATAAAGTTCCAATACTTAACATTATTAAGGCAAAGACAGTAATACCAATAGTATATGGTCAGATTGCTCGATAAAAACTTGTTAGGGGAACTTTAGCAATGGCAAGTCCTGCCATCATTACACCTGCACTTGGTGCAAATAAATTAATTCAACCACTAGCCATAACAAAAGTAGTAATCATTCCTGAACCTAATCCTAAAGGAATTACTATTTTTGAAACAATAGGGAAAACGGCTTTTGCAAATCCTGATGTTGAAGGAATAACAAAGGCAATCAAAAGAAAAGCAAAAAAACCAATAATAACAATAGCAAATCTTGGCAATTTATCAATACTTTGCAATTGACCAACAACAACATGTTGCATTCCTGAATGTTGTAATGATCAGCCAATTCCACCAGCAACAGCAATTATTAAAGCAACACCTAATAATTCTGAAGAACCACTAATAAAATTACGAACATATTGTTCTTCGCCTTTTCAATCAATTGCTGCAATGATAATTGAAACAAAGAAAAATAAGAAAGCTAACATTTCAATATTTCAGTCACCAAATGCATTAATTTGACTTGTGAAATATGGAAAATATTTAATTAATGTATTGTGAAAATCATCAAAAATAGTTGTTCCTGTAATTTTACCTCATGGAATAATACAAAGCACCATAATTAAAAATGTTAATCCAAATAGTGCTAAAATAATTTTACGACGTTTAGTAAATTCAGGTATTTCTTCTTTATTAATAAATTCTTCATGATGCTTACTATGTAAGTGAAAAACAACTGATTTTTCAGGATTACGTTTAACACGGATTGCATATCACATAACAAAAGCAATAGTACCGATAGTTGCTAAAAATCAACAAATTAAACGTCAGATGATTCCATCACCAGGATTTAAACCACTAGCTTGTGAAGCTGTGGCAATAGCAAAGGGATTAAGTGTTGAAAACATAACACCAGCACCAGCACCCAATAAAATCATTAATACAGCTGTAACAACATCAAAACCAGCAGCTAACATTGCTGGAATAATAATTAAATAGTAAGGAATAGTTTCTTCACACATTCCTTCAACTGTTCCACCAATCGATAGGATAGTCATAATTGAAGGAATAATTCAAATTTCTTTTCCGTTTAGACGTTTAACTAAACGACCAATTCCTGCATCTAGTGCACCTGATTTCATAACTATGCCAATATATCCACCAATTACTAAAACAAAAACAATAATATCACTGCTACCAATGAAACCTTTAATTGGAGCCAAAAATAAGTCCATGATACCTAATGGCCCACCGTCTTGTCAGGGGGTATCAGTGCTTACAGGCTTTGATTCATCTTCTAATCATTTACCTGTTGTTCCTGGAATCCAAGAAATAATGATAATTAGAGCAATAATAAAGAATAAGACTGTAATTGCTGTTGGCATTTTAAATGGAAATAAATGAAATTTTTTCTTTTTGGTAATTCCCATATATGATTAATACCTCCTTCTTTATTTTTTTAAAAGTATTATTATATAATACACTATTTATCATGTAGAATAAAAGATGTTTAAGCTTATTTTTTTAAAATAACTTATTAAAAAAGTAGTATTTTTATTTAAGTAACATTATTATAATAATAGTTTTTAAAAAAATGTTATTTTTTTATTAGTATTATTTGAAATACGTCCAATTTAATTAAATATTAGTAGTATTTTAAAATAAAATTAGTTATTATAAATTACATATATTTTTTTATTTTTTTGATTTTATTGACTATTTCATTAATTAATGAAATCACTTTAAAGGTATATAATTATTATAATTGAAAGGAGAATATTATGTTAAAACTTTTTAAGAAAAAAGAAAGGACAAATCATAAATTAACTTTATCAGAATTAGTCTGGTTTGGTTTTAATTATACTGTTGGAATTACTTTTACTGCTAACTTTGCAATTTTAATTAATAAAGATAGTTTAAATTTAGGTTCTCATATGATTTGAATTTTTTTAGTAGAAGGTTTAATTGCAGGAACTTGTGCTTGAGCTTTCTCAAGACTTTCAAGAGTACATCCAGGTAATAATGGTGCTGCTTATATTTATGTTAGAAGTAGTTATGGTTGCTTCTGAGGTTGATTAATTTCTTTTTTACAGTATGCTACTTTACCTGTTATAGTTAGTTCACAAATTGTATCAATGATTAGAATTAACTTTACTGATCCATCTTCTTTTTTATATGCTAATTGAGGAGTATGACAACATTTAGGATTAGATTTGATTGGAATTCTAATTTATGGTTTAGCTTCTTGTGTATTATTTTTAGGAATGGCTGCATTTAAAAAATTTGTGAATATTTCTAGTTATTTAAAATGAGGAACAACTTTTTTATTAATCATAGCAACTATTATATTATTTGTGATGGCAGGAACTTCAAATTGAGATATGACTACTTCTCATCAACAATTAACTGCCAATAACTTTTCACAAGCTTTTGCCATGTGTTTCTTTTTCTTTTTAGGATTTGAAACCTATTCAACAATTGGTAAAAATGTTAGAAATCCTGAAAAAAATATTAGTCGTTCATTAGTTATTGTTATGATTTTATCTACTATTTTTTATATGGCAGTAACAATCCTTATGATTGGTGCTGTTGCTGGTAATTTTTCAGATAATCCCAACTTAAGTATTTTTAAAATTTTAGGTGATAAAGCTCATGCACAATGATTAGGAATAATTGGTATCCTTGTAATGTTAATTTGTACTATTTCATTAAAGTCTAATGCTGGAATGCAAAATGCTTTATATAGTGGTGCTATTTTAGAACCATTATCTGTTGAGGGGTATATTTCACCTAAATATAAAGAATTATCAAAAGATAACATTCCATTTAAAGCTTCTAGATTAAATTTAATTATTACTTTTTCTTCAGCTTTTGTATGATTAATTTTACCTGATATTATTGGAGTAATAGTTGATACGTTACATCCTGTTTATAAGGATGGACAATTAGTTTTAAGTTCGATTGTTAATTATGGAACATTAACTGCTGAAGCCGGTATTATTATGGTTATTATTTATGTTTTTGTACTTTCCATTGCAATTAAACTGTCTATAGAAAAGAAATTGAAAAAAAATATTTTTGAAATTATTATTTGACTTGCAGCAACACTTTTCTTAGTTTGACAATTTGAAGAATGATTAAGATCTTTAATCAATGGTTTAATTTCGGGTGCAAATCTTATTGGTAAAGGTGGAACTGATACTACAAAAGGAATATCTGATATAACTTCTAATGTTTTACAATTAGTTTATTTAATTGCTAGCATTGCATTTGCTCTAATTTGATACTTTGCTTATTATAAACCAATGCAAAGAAAAAGAATGCTTACAAATCCTAAATTACAAGAAGAATTGGATAGCGAATTTAGAGTGAAAGATGATTGACCTTTTGTTGCAAAAAATCTACAAAATGAAATTGAAAATTATTTAGTACGTAATGTTTTAATTAATGGTGATGATAAAAACCCTAATTATACAATTGCTAAAAATGTACGTAAAGAATTATTGATGTCAGAACGCGAATGGCGTGAAGACGAAGAATAAAAAAAGTTTAAAAATGTATTGGTTATTATAACTAATACATTTTTAGTATTTATTATTTTTGACAAATTTTTATAGTAATATTAAAGGTGTTAATAATGAATATTTTTTTATATTATTATAAAGTATATTGATGGTAGAAAGTAAAATATGATGTATAATGTTAATTGGATTCATTTCAATATTATGTTTAGAAGTAATTCTAAATTGTGGTTATTGTATTTGTAGTTCAAAAGTCATATTATTGGAGGTACTATATATGAATATGAAAAATATATTAAGATTAATGGGTGCATTAACATTAACAACAGCAGCTACTACTTCAGTTGTTGCTTGTGGTGATAAAGCTGGTGTAGCCATGAACGTAGAAGTATCAAAACAATTAGGGTTAACAGATGAAAAAGGAGAAGGTGTACAAACAGCTTCACTTGATACAACTGTCAAGGATAGTTACTTGAACTGTTGATGCTTTAAAAACACCAATTAAAGCTAGTGCTCTATTAAAAGATGATGGTTCACCTGCTAATCAAGCATGTGCTGATTTTCTTACTGGTAAATTAAAACAAACAGCTACAGATGGAAAATTTAATAAAAAAGAATTAGATAAAATTACTGGTGCAGTTACTGATTTTAAACCAGAATTAGCTAAAATGGATGATGGTAAAGATTATGCTATTACTGGTGGTACTTTTAACTTCCAATTTAAAAAAGGTGAAGAGGCACTTGGTGATGTTTATGGCATTAAGTTAAAAGCTGATAAAACAAAAGGTGTTATTGCTACTGCTCTTACTGCAATAGCTGGTAAAATTGCAATAGCAGATACTGATGTTGTTACAAATTCAAATATTTTATTTGTAAAAGATGGAACTATTCCAGAAGGTGCTAAAAAAGGAGCAGCAATAGGTATTGTTGATACAACAGATAATGGAAAACAATTTATGGCTTTAAATACGTTAACTGGCTTAAAAATTTCTTTTAATTATGTAGAAAAGTAGTGGTATTAGTAAAATTAGCAAAAATATATTTTTATATGGTATTTTTAATATTAAAGAGGTGATTTTAAATGAATAAAAATACAGTAAAAGAAATTTTAAATAATTTGTCTGATAAAGATTTTATTGAGATTTTTAGAGAAAATAAAACTAGAATTAAACAAATTGAGAAAAAAGAAAAATTTGAAGCAGTCGAACAAAAATTCAAAGAGAAAGGTATTCAATGTCCAGATTGTAGTTCTTTTTTGTGTACTAAATATGGTAGTAAAGATTATAAGCAAAGATATAAATGTAAAAGTTGTAATATTACTTTTCATGCTTTTAAAAATCATTATTTTTATTGAAGTCATTTATCTCATGATCAATGAGATTTATTGATACAAATAGCTACTTTAGGTCAATCTGCTTACATTATTTCTCAATTTATTAATACTACAAATAAAACTGCCTGATTTAATCGTCAAAAATTTATGAAATCAACACAATTAGTAAAAACACAAAATCAATTTGTAAAATTAAAAGCTAGAATTGAAGTTGACGAAACTTTTATCAAAGAAATTCATAAAGGAAACTTTAAAGATCCAAATGATCCAAGAAAACAATGAATTGAAGAAAATGCTAAAGATTTAAATTGTTGTATTCAAATGGCAATTGATGAAAACCGAAATATCTATGCTCAAACAACAAATACTAAAAGATTAAATAAAAAATGAGTACAAGAAAACTTAACATCGAAACTTATCGAAGAAAATTCAATTATAGTTTGTGATATGCAAGTATTATATGATACAGTAGCTAAACAAACTAAATCCACTATCCAGCAGTTTAAATCAAAAGAAAATAAAGAATTAAATTATAAAAAATTAAGTAATGTCAGTAAAATACAATCAAGTTTAAAAGAATTTATTACTCATTACCATGGCATTGGATTTACCAATATTCAAAATTACCTCAATTTATGGAAATGAAAATATCAACACTACGGATTAACCCCTTATCAAAAATCCAATGTGTTATATTTCAGTTTGTAAAAAAAATAAATCCCAAAATTTAATAAAATCAAATTTTAAGTCAAGTTGATGACTTTTTTTATTTTACCACTACTTTTCTACAAAATTAAAGAAAATTTCTGCGCAAATGGAATCGACTGATGCTACAGGTACATGAGAATCAGGTAAAAAATTAGAAATAAGTTATAAAACAGGTTATGTTAATTTTGATTCTACTACTGTAAAAACCGAATTAGAAGTTCCTGTTTAATAATTTTATAAAACCTGAATTGTAAATATAAATGGGACAGTTTTTTAAAATAATTGTATTAAATCTATTGGTCTTTTATAAGATAGTGATTTTCTGGGTGTAGAATTAATTTGAAATGCTATAGTATTTAAATCTTTTTGTTTATATGAAGATAGATCTGTAGATTTTGGTAAATATCTTCTTAAAATACCATTATTATTTTCATTTAAACCTCTTTGACAAGGTTTACCAGGATCTGCAAAATAAATCTTAACATTACAATTTTTTTCGATTAATTTTCATTTACTAAATTCTTTACCACGATCAAAAGTAATAGTTTTAACTGTTCCTTTTTGTAACTTTGAAATAAATTTTATTATACTTTTTGTAATATTTTCTGATTTATTATTTTTAGTTGCTAAAGGAATTGTGGTTTTTGATCATATATCAGCTAAAGTAATAATAGAACTTTTATGATCTTTACCAATGATAGTATCACCCTCTAAATGACCAAATTCTTCTATATTTTTAATATTAGGAATGATTAAATTTCTTTCATGAATAGACTTACAATTATTAATTCTGCCCCTAGTTTCTTTTTGTTTGTGAGGTTTATTTTTTCCTTTTCTCAATAAGTTATTTTCATCAAAACCCATTCGATTTGTTTTAAACATGTTATATAAAGTTTTTGTTGAAATACTTTTTATTTTATTTTCCTTTAAAAAATTAGCAATTATATCAAGAGCATAATTTTTAGTAATTAACAAATGATTAATAGTATTAATTTCTATTAAAGTTAAAATTATTAATTTTCTACCTGCATTTTGTTTATTTTTTTGAATTTTATTCAATATTTCTAATGGTAATAAGTTTTGATTTAATAATCTACAAACTCTATGTACAGTTGATTTACTATAATCAATGGCTTTTGCTATTTTACGAATCGAAAATCCATAACTTTTATATTCTTTTATTGCTATTATTGATTCAATAGTCAGATACTTATACATTGTGCTAATTCCTTTCTTTTCTTAATTATAGAATTAACACAATTTAATTTTTATATAAGTGTCCTTTTTAATTTTACAATTCAGGTAAATCAGAAAAAATAAAATCATTATTGTTTTGATGAACATTATTTTTTTTAAAACAATCATTTTGTAATGTGATTGTGCTTAAGTTAAAATTACTAATACAATTTTCAATAGTTATTGTAAATGCTAAGGTAGTTAATATTGTTAATATTTTTTTCATTAAAATCTCCTTTTTGTTTTTTTCTATAACTTTTATAATAATAGGTTATTTTATTTTTTTAAAAACGTAAAAAAGAAAATGCAATAAAAGTATCTAAAAACTAAAAAAATAGTTTAATAGTAATTTTTGAATCTTGAAAATTATAAAAAAATATGCAATTAAAAATTTTATTATTTATATTAGTTTTTTAATAATTGATTAGCGAAATATTTGGTCAATAACTCCACCACCAAGACAAATATCACCATCATAAAAAACAGCGGTTTGACCGGGCGTAATAGCGCGTATCTTTTCTGAAAATTCAACCTTAATTTCATCATTATTAATAAAATTAATAATAACATCAACATCAGATTGACGATAGCGAAATTTTGCATTACATTTTAAAGAGTTTTTTAATGTACTATTATTAATTCAATTCAATGATTTAACAGTACAACCGCTATTCATTAGTCATTTATTTTCATTATCATTAGCAACATAAAGGATATTATTAGTAACATCTTTTTCAACAACAAAATATGGAACTTTCATTCCTGAAAGATTAATACCTTTTCTTTGGCCAAGTGTATAGTAGTAAACACCATTGTGATTACCAATAGTAGTTTTGGTATTAATATCAACAATTTTGCCAGGATTAGCTGGTAAATAATTTGTTAAAAATGTTTGAAAATTACGATTACCAATAAAACATATGCCAGTAGAATCTTTTTTTGTTGCTGTTGGTAAATTATATTTTTTTGCTAATTCCCTAACTTCAGTTTTAGTTTTATTACCTAAAGGAAATAAACTATATTTTAATTGTTTTTGTGTTAATTGACATAAAAAATAACTTTGATCTTTATTATCATCAATTCCTTTTAATAACTGATATTGTTTAGTAATTGGATTGTAGTTAATTCGTGCATAGTGCCCCATTGCAATATAATCTGCTTGTAAATTTTTTTGTGCATATTTTAAAAAAGCATCGAATTTAATATATTTGTTACATAGAATATCGGGATTAGGAGTACGACTTTTTTTAAATTCTTCAAGAAAATAAGTAAAAACATTATCTCAATATTCCTTAACAAAATCAATTCTTTCTAATTTAATATTTAATTTTTGGCAAACAGCTAAAGCATCAAGATAATCTTGTTCTTGTGGACAAATATCTTGATTATTGTTACCTTGTAAATCATTATTTAAAAGTGAATCTCAATTACGCATAAAAAGACCAATAACTTCATGGCCTTCTGCTTGTAAAAGTGCTGCTGTTACTGATGAATCAACACCACCACTCATACCAACAACAATGCGTTTTTTTTCTGTCATTTTATTACTCCTTAATACTTTTCATAAATGCTTAATAATTGTAACAAATATATAATAAATACCCAAATAAATATTTTTAAATTATTGAATTTACATATTGATTATTAAGTGATAATCCTTTATACTAATGTTAAAACACATAAAAGCAATTTAAATTAAGTAACGTTTTTGTTTTGTGTTTGCTTTTATAATTTTTTGTGCTAAAATTCTCTTATTATTAAAATGTATAAAATTAGTTTTTAAAATTAGAATTACGGAGTTTTATATATGGATATTCAACAAGATTTTTATGTTAAAAAGATTTTTTATGCTTGTTATGTTAAAAATATAGTTTTACCTATTTCTTTTTAAATAATATTGGAAATGTTAGGGGTAAATCTTATGTTGGTAATAAACAAAAATTAAGAAATAGTACTGTTCGTACTAAGACTAATTTAATACAAAAAGCATTGCATAATTTTTATGATAGTAAAATATTGAGTTTTGTTACTTTAACATATAAAGATAATGTGCAAGATATTAAAAAAGCAAAAAAAGATATTCGTATGTTTTTTCTTAAGTTAAAAAAATGATGAAATGACTCTAAACGTTTTCAAAAGTTAGGAGAATTAAAGTATTTTTATGTTTATGAATATCAATCTCGTGGTGCTATTCATTTTCATATAATTTTTAATAGAAAGGTATATAAAAGTTTGTTAGCAGAATGTTGAAGTCATGGTTTTAATGATTTAAAAGTAGTTAAAAAAGGTACAAATGAGTTTGTTATTAAATATTTAGGTAAATATGTTACAAAATCACTAGATGATGTTAAGTCTTTAAATCAAACAGATGTAGGTGTAAAGGCTTATGCTTTTAGTCGTAATTGCAAAAATCCTATTGTAGTTCGTGGAATTAAAAAAATGACAATTCAAGATATAATTAAGGCAAGTTTTAATGCAACAAATGTATTTTATTTTAAGACTCAAAGAGATAGTAATGGTGATACTGTTATGATTGGTGGTATTATTGAAAGTACTGTTATTAATGATTATTTTAAAGAATATGAGGATTATGAAAAATATGTATATTTAAGTGCTTTATCGCATAAGCATTATTTACGGACTAGTGAAATCGGTTATTTAATTCAAAAAAATAAAGATGTTTTGACTTGGGTAGATAAAGTTTTTGGTAATAAAGTTGAAAAAATAGATTTTAAAAAAAGAGTTTTACATTAAGGAGTTATTATGATTTTGTGTTGTTTTGAATGTGATTGTACATATATTAATTGTAGTAATTGTAATAAATTTTGTGGTGGTGGTTATTAATTAATATTTTTAATAAAAACACTTGTATATATATATATATATATATATAATGGTTAATGAATACTAGTAATTACCGTAATTCTTACTAGTGTTCATTTTTTATTTTTTGTTGAAATTTTATATTTTTATGATATATTATTAATAAGTATAGGTTTACCCTACTATGCTTAACTTATTAAATTTTTAATTTAATTAATTACGGAGGTTAAGTTTTTTTATGTTTAAAGTTCAATTAGCAAATATTGAAAAAGGGCGTATTATCCCTGATAAAAATAATAAAGGTCAAACATTAAAGTTTGATGTTTTGAAGTTTGTAGAAATTAATAAGCAAACAGGTTGGGCAACTGGTCAAACACGTGATAAATGATATAACCCTGATATTATCAGTGATTTTAATAATTGTTTATCAGCTGTTGATTTAAAAGTTGGTAATTTTTATTCACTAGAATTGGATTTAAGCGGTAATATTAAAAAACTTTCTAATTGAAAATAGTTATTTATTAAAAGGGTAATTTTAAATAATTATTATAGATTAGGAGTTAATTAGATTATGGCAAAAATTAATAATTGTTCATGTGAACAAGCATTTCATTTAGCAATTTATATCTGTAAACTTTGCGACCAAGTTATTTGTCCTAAGAACCTGTTTAGAATCTTTTTAATAAAACTGAAATAAATGAAAGAACAACCATTTGTAAACTAGTATTTAGTTTTCTTTCACAATTTTTTCATAATCTTCTGTATTTTTCTAATCAAGCAAAGCTTCGTTCTACAATTCATCTTTTTGGTAAGAACCTGTTTAGAATCTTTTTAATAAAACTGAAATAAATGAAAGAACAACCATTTGTAAACTAGTATTTAGTTTTCTTTCACAATTTTTTCATAATCTTCTGTATTTTTCTAATCAAGCAAAGCTTCGTTCTACAATTCATCTTTTTGGTAATACTACAAAAGTATGTAATTCATTACGTTTTATCACTTCAACATTTGCATTTATGATTGTTTTGATTTCAGAAGCAAATTTTTCACCAGTATAACCAGCATCTACTATTATTTTTTGAACTGCAGAAAGATTTTCTTTTTCATTTTCAATCATTATTATAGCGCTATTACGATCTGTTTTTTCTGCTGTGGTTATGTAAATTGCATGTGGTAAACCTTGAGAATCAACAACAATATGACGTTTTATGCCTGAAATCTTTTTACCAGCATCATAACCTTTATTTTCGGTAGTATCTGTATTTTTAACACTTTGCGAATCAATTATACAAAAACTAGTTTGTTCTTTGCGATTATTATTGATACGAATTTTTTTAACTAATTTTTTTTAAAATTAATTGCAATACACTAGGTTCTTTACCATTATTTTTACTTCAAATTTGAAAATAATAATATACAGTTTGTCATTTTGGAAAATTTTTTGGTAGCATTCTTCATTGACAACCACTTTTTAATACATATAAAATTGCACAAAATACTTCATATAAATCTAAACTTCTTGGTTTTGTTTTCTTTTTGCTATTTTCTAAAATTGATTTTATGTTCTCAAATTGTTCTTTGGTGACATGACTTGGATAATTTTTATGCATATATACCTCTTATTTTAAAATATATAATCATTTTACATTATTTTCGAAAAGATTCTAAACAGGTTCTAATACTACAAAAGTATGTAATTCATTACGTTTTATCACTTCAACATTTGCATTTATGATTGTTTTGATTTCAGAAGCAAATTTTTCACCAGTATAACCAGCATCTACTATTATTTTTTGAACTGCAGAAAGATTTTCTTTTTCATTTTCAATCATTATTATAGCGCTATTACGATCTGTTTTTTCTTTTAATTATGTAGAAAAGTATGGATGACCAAAAATTATTCATCAATTTACACTTAAAATATTATTTTTAATTAAAAATTTGTTAAAAGTAACATTATTTAGTGTAAAAATTCTCTAAAAATAACACTTTATCATGTATCATTACTTTTCTACAAAATTAAAGGTTTTTTCTGCTGTGGTTATGTAAATTGCATGTGGTAAACCTTGAGAATCAACAACAATATGACGTTTTATGCCTGAAATCTTTTTACCAGCATCATAACCTTTATTTTCAGTAGTATCTGTATTTTTAACACTTTGCGAATCAATTATACAAAAACTAGTTTGTTCTTTGCGATTATTATTGATACGAACTTTTTTAACTAATTTTTTTTAAAATTAATTGCAATACACTAGGTTCTTTACCATTATTTTTACTTCAAATTTGAAAATAATAATATACAGTTTGTCATTTTGGAAAATTTTTTGGTAGCATTCTTCATTGACAACCACTTTTTAATACATATAAAATTGCACAAAATACTTCATATAAATCTAAACTTCTTGGTTTTGTTTTCTTTTTGCTATTTTCTAAAATTGATTTTATGTTCTCAAATTGTTCTTTGGTGACATGACTTGGATAATTTTTATGCATATATACCTCTTATTTTAAAATATATAATCATTTTACATTATTTTCGAAAAGATTCTAAACAGGTTCTTAGAAAACCTGAATTGTAAATATAAATGGGACAGTTTTTTAAAATAATTGTATTAAATCTATTGGTCTTTTATAAGATAGTGATTTTCTGGGTGTAGAATTAATTTGAAATGCTATAGTATTTAAATCTTTTTGTTTATATGAAGATAGATCTGTAGATTTTGGTAAATATCTTCTTAAAATACCATTATTATTTTCATTTAAACCTCTTTGACAAGGTTTACCAGGATCTGCAAAATAAATCTTAACATTACAATTTTTTTCGATTAATTTTCATTTACTAAATTCTTTACCACGATCAAAAGTAATAGTTTTAACTGTTCCTTTTTGTAACTTTGAAATAAATTTTATTATACTTTTTGTAATATTTTCTGATTTATTATTTTTAGTTGCTAAAGGAATTGTGGTTTTTGATCATATATCAGCTAAAGTAATAATAGAACTTTTATGATCTTTACCAATGATAGTATCACCTTCTAAATGACCAAATTCTTCTATATTTTTAATATTAGGAATGATTAAATTTCTTTCATGAATAGACTTACAATTATTAATTCTGCCCCTAGTTTCTTTTTGTTTGTGAGGTTTATTTTTTCCTTTTCTCAATAAGTTATTTTCATCAAAACCCATTCGATTTGTTTTAAACATGTTATATAAAGTTTTTGTTGAAATACTTTTTATTTTATTTTCCTTTAAAAAATTAGCAATTATATCAAGAGCATAATTTTTAGTAATTAACAAATGATTAATAGTATTAATTTCTATTAAAGTTAAAATTATTAATTTTCTACCTGCATTTTGTTTATTTTTTTGAATTTTATTCAATATTTCTAATGGTAATAAGTTTTGATTTAATAATCTACAAACTCTATGTACAGTTGATTTACTATAATCAATGGCTTTTGCTATTTTACGAATCGAAAATCCATAACTTTTATATTCTTTTATTGCTATTATTGATTCAATAGTCAGATACTTATACATTGTGCTAATTCCTTTCTTTTCTTAATTATAGAATTAACACAATTTAATTTTTATATAAGTGTCCTTTTTAATTTTACAATTCAGGATTTACCAATTTCTAAACTTCCCAGTGTACTAATAGCACGTACATAAATTAACATTGATTTTCATAATTCGTCAACTTTAATACATTCATTATATTGATGTTCAGTTGAGTTAATATGATCAAATATTGCACCAAATGCTACACAATTTGGCATTGCTCTAGAATAAGTTCCACCACCAATTGCAATTGTTTTTGCTTTTTTATCAGCAGTAACTTCTTGATAAATTTCCATTAATTTAATAACAATTGTTGATTCTTGTGGCATATATAATGGTTTATCATAATGTTGTTGTTTTATTGTTAAATTATAAGGTTTTAATATTTTTGTTAATCTATTTAAAATTTCTTGTAAATCAGTTTTAACTGGAATACGGATATTACATCCTAATTTTGAAATTTTGCTATTAATTTCAACAATGCCAACATTAATAGTAAAACTTCCAGATTCATCATCTAAATCACCAAAATATTTTTTTAATTATGTAGAAAAGTATGGATGACCAAAAATTATTCATCAATTTACACTTAAAATATTATTTTTAATTAAAAATTTGTTAAAAGTAACATTATTTAGTGTAAAAATTCTCTAAAAATAACACTTTATCATGTATCATTACTTTTCTACAAAATTAAAGAAATATTTTGTTAAAGCAGTATCTTCTTGTAAAATATCACCAACAAATTTAATTAGATTATGTTCAACTTTAAGTTCATTTAAAATTAATAAACTTCTTAATCCTGCATTAATTCTTTCATCTGTTCGTGACCCATGTGCTGGTTTACCATGAATGGTAATTTGTTGATTATTATTTTCAATTCGATATTTCTTATTTTTGCCAATTTTAACAAATGATTCAATATCAACACCATTAATATTACTAGTAGAACAAGTGACATTGTAAGCATCACCTGCATTAATAACAATGGATTTATGACCTGTACCAATAATATCTAAGTTAATAATTCCTTTTTCAGCATATACTAGCGGAAACATACCATCAGGAGTAAAGCCAAAAGTTGGAGTACCTTCTTGCTTCATATATGTGTTAATTGAATCTCATGTTGTTTCTTCAGTTAAACCAAAGATAACTCTAATTCGACGATTTGGTTGATAGCCATGATCTTTTAAATATTTTAAACAGTATAGAATAATAATTGTTGGACCTTTATCATCTAATACACCTCGTTCATATAAAATATCATTAATAATTTCTGGCGAAAAAGGTGGAATTTTTCATTCTTCTAAATTACCTGGTGGTACAACATCAAGATGACCTAACATCGCAAATATTTCTTTACCATCACCATATTCTAAATATCCATACTTATTGTTTTTGTGACGATAAGTTTTAAAACCTAATTCTTGCCCTAAATTAATAGCATAATCTAATACTTCTTTAACACCAGGCCCATAAGGTGCTGTTGTTGTGGGTGGTTGGGCATATGATTGAATTTTAACAATTTCTTTTATTTTTGTTAGTGCTTGCGGAAAATATTTTTCTTTTAGCAATTTTTCATTGAATTCCATATTTATTCACTCCTTGATATATAAATTTAAAGGAGATTGTCAAAAATCCGGAATAAATTAATTCATATAGTCTTATTATATTTTAGACAAGAAATAATTAGGATTTTTATGTAATTGTAAATTTATCTTACTACTATTTTAAAAATATTACAACTAAGATACTTATAATAAATTTTATTAAATTCTAAAATTAACAAATAAATTTAAGGAGAACTTAAAAATGAAACTTAAAAAATTACAGTTATTAACTGTATTACTATTTATTTTAACTATTATAATTATGATTATAGGATTAATTTTAATACATTGTAGTAATTTTCATGATTATTTTAATAATAAATGAAAATATTGTAATGGATTTAAAATGTTAAATCATTATGGATTAAGTTACTTTATTGATCATTCTTCAAATTACTTATGTTCAATTTGTAATAACTATAAAAATTATTATGAATTAATAAAATTACAAATTGGTATTATTTTTTGTATAATTCTAACTCCAATTTTAATATCTATAACTATGTCATTAACTTGTTTAATTATTCGGTTAAAAACAAATTTAAAAAATAATAATTTTTGAGATGCCATTCAAAATTGTGAAATAATCAATAATTACTATATTCATTAAAATTATGTTTCTAAATTTATTTTATTACACTTAAAAATAACCATTTTTATATAAATAAAAATACTATATGTTCTATTAACAATCATTTCTTTTAAAACATGTCAAATATTTGTTTCGGTAAAACAGCCAATATTTCACTTTGTACTTTGATTAACAATACCTTTTTTATTATTTTTAAAATACTGTTTTTTTAATTTTTTATGATTATCTAATTCTTTATATAAATAATCAATTAATTGTTCATATTGACCATTATTAATTAAATTTTTACAATGATTATATTCTTTTACATACTTTCCTTTATTTCCGGCCATTATTCCAAGATATAATGTTCTAATTAAATGGAATTTATCTAAAATAAACTCAGTACCAAGATAATCTGCTATATCTTTAATTCACCCTGCACTATCACCACAAATAATGATTTTTGCTTGTTCAACATTTTCATAAAATTTTTGACAATGTTCTTTAATAAATTCAGCAGTTTTTTTTAACTCCAATTACTGTTCTTGTTGGTCTTATAATTGCTTTTACTCTTTTATTTTGTACTTTGTGATTAATATTGTCTGTATATGTTGTTATTAATCTCATAGAGTGTTTTATACCTTTACGTTTAAAATCTCAAAACTTTCGATGTCCATCATCAATTGCTACAAAAATAGGTTGATTTTTTTCTAACTTTACTTTTATTGGACTTGCTTCAATTACTTCTAAATTTTTAAAAACTCTATGAACAGTACTAACACTAATACCTGCTTTTTTACAAATATCACAAATATCATGATATCTTTTTCCGTCAGCAAAATATTCAATAATAGTTTGTTCAACATCTTCACCAATTCTCTTATATTTAGGTAATTCTAGTCATTCATCAACTAAACAAACACGAACTCATTTTTGTAATTTTTCATCAAAATATTCATAAATTCTTCTTTTATAAGTTACTAATCCATACATTATTTTTCTTGTTCGATATTGATAATCAACAATTTTATATTTCTTTTTATCTCTTGTTTTAAATATTCTTCAATCTCATTTTTCTCATTTCTTTGTTATATGTTCTAAAACTAATTTATCAATTTTTGCATTTTGTTCTCTAAAATTTCATTTATAATTAAAATTCATATTAAATTCTCCTAATCTGTTTTTTGTACTAATTATTAATTTTAAATTTATTAAATTTAAAGTGTTAAAATATGGTAAATTAAATTAATAATCTATTTTTGTTTTATTTTATCCATAATAATCCATATAATAATGTAATTATGATTAAAATAATGACTTGTCAAAAAAAGTACTTTCATATTTTCCGTATAATAAACAAGTTACATATAATTAATAGTATAGGTATCGCAAAATAAACAACTTTAATTTAGGCGTTATTTTGCGTTTAAAAGCGTACTTGTAAAAATAAGTAAATAAATAGAATTATATTAAAAAATATATACACTTATATATAGAATGTATAGTTTAGAAAATGAGATTTAAAAAAATAATAGAATTTTTACAATTAATAAAAAATTAAATTAAAAAAATAATTTTTCTTTTTAATTATTTTTTATATTTTGTAATAACACTATTGCAAAAAAGGGGGAATATAGTTGAAAAAATGAATAAAAATAAATTTGAGTAAAATAACATTAGCATTAACTGGTACCACAACTGGAACAATAGGATTAATCATGGGAGGGATACTTACTCATGAAAATAATAGATTTAATCATTATGAAAAGCCAGACCATACAATAGTATTATGTAATGCTCCAATATGAGTTAATATGTATAATGGTTCCTATTATTCTTTATATTGCTTAAATAAAAAGTTACATGATGTGGATATTAAATGAGATGGAAAATATTGAAAAGATTATTTTGATAATTAAATTTCTAAATTTATATAAGAAATATTTTCATTATATTTATCAAATAAATTAATATTAGTTAAATTGATGTTTTGTTTATCAGTAATTAAAATTAAATCATAATTTCCAGCACCAAATATACAACTAATTTCAATCCGATTTAAGTTATTAATCGGATTTTCAATTTGCAATTCAAATTCACTATTAGTATCAATTTGTGCGATTTCTTTATAAAATTCTAATTTAGAAAATAATTGAGATTTGTTTGAACCATATAAATTTAAAGCATTAGTAATTTTAGTTTTATCAATAATTGTTTTTGTAAAATATTTCCCATATTCACCATTTCCTAATGTTCAATCTGCCGGAATTAATGACGGAATATTATTACTTTCTAATTCATTTGTAATAGATAATCAGTTAAATTGATTATCATCTAGTTTAAATAATTCATTTTGGCTAATATCATTATTTTTTAATTTAATATTATTCATATCTGTAAAATCAAAATATTCAGATTTTAATATAACTTTTGCATCTTTAAATTGTCAAATATCATCATTAGTAGGATGTATTGGATTTGATTTTAATTCAAAATAATAAGGTAATAATATTTTATTATCATCATTTAAACCTTTATTAATAGACATTGTTGAATAAATATTATTTGATAACATAATAATTAGTTGTTTAAATATTTTCACTTGTTCTAAATTAATATAATTAGGATAATCTAATTTTCACTGTCTAAATAAGTTAGTTATTACTTCATCGGGTTTTTGATTTTCAAATTTTCCTCTTAATATGTCCATTTTATTTGGTGATTTAGTTGGATCTAATGATGCACCTTCAAAATTTCTATTGTAAGTATACGTATAAGTTAGCATATCTAATAATACTTTTTGTAAACTATCAACTGTTGGTGCATCTTGTATTTCAACTTCAATATCATCAAATTTATTATTAGTTGCAACATATTGATAAAATTGACTTTCACCTGGAAAATTTCAAACTTCTTTATCTTTTAATTCCTTTTGTTTTTTCAATGGTCACTGACCATTTCAAACAGTACCCATTTCATATCCTAATCAAGCATGAGTTACTCTTGCATTATTAATAATTTCTTTTCTTGTTTCAGTTCCACCACCAATAGCAATTAAATCTAAAACTGATTTTTCTTGTCCTATAAATTGCTTTGCTAAATTTCATGGTAATATTTGTTCACTAAATCATTGTTGTAATATTCTAACTTTTGGTTGAGTTTCAATAGGCATTGATAACAGTGGAAATGCTATCTTATCTTTGACAAATAACTTTGGGTATACTTCCATATTGTCAACTTCACCAAGTACCTTTATATTACCGAAAATCATACTTCTAGGTGCTTTAATTTTTAAACCAGTAACTTTGATATCTTTGTCTAATGGTTTTTGTAATTTAATAATAATTGGATAACCATCTCTTGTTTTAAAATCTTTAATTTTAATAATAGTTATACTTTTAGTACTTCTTGTTTTTGGATTTTGATAAGGTTGTGAATAGTTATTAATAATATATAAATTATCAATATTATTTTCTGTTAAAGGTTCATTAATAGATACTGCATATAACTTAAATTGATTTAATAAATTTATCTCTTGAAAAATTAAATTTTTAATATCAGTCATACTATATTCAATAGTATTATCATTAATGTTTGTGCTAGCTCTTTGATTTAATTGCATAGTAAAGTCTGATGTTTCAACAGCAATAGTTTTTAATACTTTATCAATATCAATAAAACCGATTTTAATAGTATTTGCTGAAAATTTTAAACTATTATTTTCATTATTTTTAAATAAACGTTCAATTTCATAAATATAAATTGTTCTTTTTTTAAATTCATCGTATGCTCTATTAATATCAGGGTCACTAGTAGCACCCATCATATTAGTAAAATCAAAAGGAATATTATCTATTAAATAATCATTTTCTACTTTTGCTTGATTAAGTTTAGTTTGTTTCTGTTTCTGTGGAAATTTGGTTTGTGGTTTGTTGTTGTCCATTGTTTTCTCCTATTAATTGGTTATTTTCGGGATTAAATAATTTTAGTTTAACTGTTAAATTATTAATTTCTTGATCATCACTAATATTAAATGTTTGACTATTTAATAAGTCTTTATCTACCTTTACTAATAATTGAATAAATTTAAGAATATCAATATTAAATTGTCATAATTTTTGTTCAATATAATTAATGGTTGAAATATTTACTGCTGTACTTTCGGGAACTGATTGTTGTGCGGATTTTTTTTGGCTTGGTATATGAATACCACAACGTTTAAATATTTCATTAACATTTCAATCGTATATATCAGTTAAATTCTTACCTTTAAAATTACTACTTGTCATATTAATATTTTCATTTTTTTCATTATTATCACCAGTAGTTTTTCAAATATAGTTTTTAGTAACTAATATTCTTACTGCTTCTTCCATTGAAGATTGAACATTACCATAAGTTTGGTCAAAAATAAATTTAGGTGAGTTTAAAATACTATCTAAAACAATTTGTTCATAAATAACATCTAGTGCTTTAATTTTATCCATTACTTTATCACAATCTGCTAATTCATTTGCTTTATTTCTCATAATTACTATTGGTATATAGTTAATATTTAATGTTTGTTCTTGTGATAAATTAGGATTATTAATATATGATTTAAAATCTAATTTAGTTTGTTTTTTAGTATCATTAATATTATAAATTGCACGATTAATTGTTACTTGTTTATTATTTAATGTATAAACTTCAAATAATCTTACAGTTTGTGCATTTTGTTCATAATTATCATAAAAAATAGCACATTCAATTAATTTACCAGTAATATCATAAACTCTTTGTTGGATATCTATTACTTGAAAATATAAATTATCATTAGCAATATAAATTAAATAACCACTAATTCCTAATTTACTTAACTTAAAAATAGAATTTCAGTTTTTTCTATAAAATTCTTGTTGAATTAAATATTTTTTAATAGTTTCATTATTAATTTCTAATGGAGCATTATATAAATTAGCATTATTTTCTGCTACAAAATCAGTAAAATAAGTTTCATGGTTAAAATCATTAAAACCAAAATAATTTAAAATAGAAGCATGTGTACTTTTATTTTTATTAGTTAAAAATTTTAATTTTTCATTTTGATTATCATTAATATTTGTTTTATCTTTTCTTTTAAATAAACTTAGCATAATATTCAGCACCTTTCTTTAAAATATTTGATTAATTTTTAATATAATTTTTATAATAAAAAATATAATTAAACCAGCAGTTGCAGATGATAGAATTACTCCAATTAAACCTAATATAATCTTTATAATTTTAAAAAACATAATATTATTCCTGTAATTCTTGTAATTTTCAAAAATTACCATCATTGCTATTTCTATATCATGAAATTTTATATTTATTAATTATTATTACTAAATGTGAAAGAATTCCATTAACTCAATGTGGTAAATTAATTCATAAATCATTATAAGTTGTTTCGTTTAAATACTTTCAATAAAATTCACTTATTAAAGTTGGATATTTACCAATTAAACCAGTACTTCTTTTATCACTAACATCATAAAATATTCTATAATGTGTATCTGGTTTTAATTCATAAATAATTGTTTCTCTATCTTGTGAAAATGCTACATCTTTTCAATTTGAACCACTTGGACTGGGCTGTGGTTGTTTTTCTAATATTTCATTAATTGCTTGTAATAATTTTTTATTTTGAGTTTTTAATAATTTATATTCATTATTTTCTAATAAATCCTTACAAAGTAATGAATTTTCTTTATCATTTAATGAAACTTCATTTGTTTCAGTATTATATTTAAAATAATCATTTGAAAATTTTTTATCTTTTATTTTTTGTTTTAATTCATTAATAGCACCAACAATAGTTTTATTAGTAGTTTCTAAATTAGGATTTTCAATACCAAGAGCATTTACAGTAAAAGCATATGAAAATTTATCTATATCTAGTTTATCTTCTAATTTTTTATCTACTTCTGGTTTTGTATAATAATTATTTGGATCAACTTCGCCACTAGTAGCACTAATAACATTATCTTTAATAGTAATATTAGTACCCGCAGTTAATTTATCTTGTTTTTTATCTAATAAGTCATTAGTTTCTTGTTTTGTATAATAATCACGTTCAGCACTTTCTTCTATAATAAATTCAGTTGGCGTTCCTTTTCCAATATATTGATATAAAAGAATAGAAGTAGATGTATAATTATCATTATTAGAGAAAACAGTAATATTATTTCCTTCCTTAGTAAATAATAATTGTATTTTTACATTATCATTTACATTTAACTCATCTAATTTAATAGTTTTTTGTGTTGTTCTTTGAATTTCACCACCTAGATTAAATATAGTTTTTTTATCCCAATATATATAATTATCAGTAGGATTACTAGGTGGTTGATAAATATAACCTCATATTACTAAATATGTTTTACCAAATTCATTACTAGGGATAAAAGAATCCATTTTTTTTCATAAAGGACTAGTTGCAATATTAAATCAATTATTTTTAATATTATTGATACTTTCATTTGCGTTAGTTAAATCATTATTTAATTTGGTAATTTCATTTTCATTTGTAGTAATTCGTTTTTGTTGTTTAGCAGAAAAATCACAAGTTGGAGCATGTGTATAATCACCAATTTGCGGATTATTTTGTAATGATTCGGGTGGCAATGTTCCAATTTCATCTGGTCAATCTAAAATCATTGTTTCAGTTTTTGGGTCATATTCAGTTGCTACATAACCTTTATTTATAAAGTTTGTAACACGACCCCTATATATCTCATTTTCATTATCATCAATTAAATCATCATATAATTTCATTTGTTTTGATAATGTAAATTCTTTTTGTTCTTTAATTAATTCATCAACTTGATTTCTAGTATAAAATGCTTGTAAGTCAATTTTTTCAATATCTATTTCATCTTGATTATAACTTAAAAATACTTGTTTTAATTCTGTTAATCTTGCTCATATTTTCATTCTACTTGGTGCTAAATCTCAAACATTAATTGTTGGAATACTACTTGCACTAAATTGATTACCATTATTAAATTGAATAGTTGCATCAACATTAAATTCAATTGGTGTACGATTAAATACTCAATGTTCAACCATTACATAAACCATATCTCTTAATGTTTCTTTAATTAATTCATCTTTAAAACTATCAAAAGGAAATTTAGATAAAATAAAATCAAGATAAGCATTAATATCATTTTGAGCGCGAATAGCAAAAGTTATAAATCAATTCCTAACATTAGGTCATGTATTTATATATTGTGGTGGTGTTTCTGTAATTTTTCCAGTTAATGGATATCAGTTATTATAATTTTCAAGACTGACATCAGTTCAAAGTTTATTAATCATAATTTATCATTCCTTTAAAAATGCTTTTTTATAATGTTTAGTTTTTGTTTTAGTTTTTCTATGTGCAATATGAATAACTTCTTTTTGTAATTTCTTTTTCCCTTTTTCTACAACTTGACTATATGCAAATTTTTCTAAATGATGTAATAGTCCAGTACCAAATAAAGTATTAACTGAAAATTTTAAACCAACACTTTTAAATAATTTATTAATATTTTCAATAGGATTATTAATAACATTCACTACTTTATGATAAGTTCTTATTATTCTAAATATTTCTCTATATACTTTAAAACTATCTCTAATTACTTGTTGCACCACTGGTGGAGCAAATGCTATTGCTTTTAATCATTTATTACGATTAACACCATAACCAATATATCAACCACTATATCATCTATATCAGTGAAATGGATGTATTTGAGTAACAAAAGTTTCTGCTTTAATAATACTATCAACAACTGTAATTGGTTTATATTTAGGGTTGCGATGATAAATAGTAATTGCACATTTACTTAATGATAAAGGTTGAATTTTACAACCCATAAATACTGGTGAATTTAATGGAATTAATTGTGCATGTTTAATTGCTTTTTTCTCAGCACTAGTAAATAAATTTGTTGCTTTTTCTTTTAATTTATTAATTTTTTCAAATGCTTGTTTTTCTAACTTTTCAAATTTTTCTTGTAATTTATATATACTTTCTCGTAATTTTTCAAAATATGGAGTATCTTTTCAAAATTTATTTAAACCTTTTTTTAAATAAAATCTAATATCAAAATATTTAAAAGTTTGATTTGCTTTTAAAACAAATTTATGAATAGTACTATTTTTAAAATTAAATTTAATAGCATTTGCACGAATTTTTTGTAAATCTAAAATTAAAGATTTACCATATCTATTCTCTGTATGTATTGTATGAACTAAATTTAATCAATCATGTTGGTTCATTTTTAATACTTCTTTTAATTCAGTATTATATTTTTTTAAAAAGTTATTTGCTTTTTCAATATCTTTAATTTTAAACTTTGGAGTTAATTGTGGACTTAATTTTATTAATGTATTTTGTAATGATAAATATTCTTTTATTTGTTGTGATTTTAAAGATTTAAAATTATTTTTAAATTGTTTTTCAGCAACATAACCTAAATTTTGTGTTATTGTTTCACGATTAGGTGCCAAACTATAATTAAATAAATAACGTTTATTACCAATGATTTTATCTGTTAAAATTTCTTTTCCACTTACTTGACTAATAATTTCTTGTAAATTTTTTGCTTCTTTAACACCAATTTGTTCTAATGTTTTAGTTTTTTGTGCTAACTTAATAAATTTAGTAGTACGATAACCACGACTAATTTTATTAATTCCAACAAATGCAGGTAATATATTAAAAAAAGTATTTAATGGTGTTACATTTCCTTTTAAATAATCATAAACTTGATTAATAGTAAAATCAGTTAAAAACTCTACACCAACAGCACTAATACTAGCAATTAAATCACTTGCACCTAATCCAAGTGCTATACTTTCACTTAAACCACCAGTAAAAGGAGCAAGTGCTACTGCTATTACTTGTACACCAATCATTTCTAAAATTTCTCATCAAAAACTTTTATTTTCTTGTTGTTTACTTATTCTAGTATGTTTTGGTTTATTTATGTTTAAAATTATTGCTGTACTAGTTGTACCAATTGGCATGATTAAATTTCCTTAATTATTTAAGAGTTATTTTAATTGGATTTGTTGAACCTTTATAATTTGGGTCATTTATATTTGTTCTAATCACTACATATAAATCACCAGTTTTTTGTTTATTATTACTAATAATGTTTTTACCTTGTTCATCACTAAAATATTTAATAGTTGGATTTTCTAAACTTGGATTTAAACTATTAATTTCTTTTGCATATAAAATATTGTTATCTAATTCTTTATTAGTTTTATCTGTTTTTGCAGTAGGATTATTTATTGTTAAAGATGTAATTTTAGATTTTAAATCATTTTTTACTTCACTTTTAATTACTCCACATAACATTCAACGTGATGTTGTTTCTTTTTTTGACATATAAGGAATTGATTGACCAAATACTTCGCCACCAACTAAATAGGTTCTTCCAACTTTACCGTCTGCAACTTGTTGTAAATAAATAACTGTATTTTGTAACATATATCTTTTCATTGCTTTTGGTGTTGCTAAAATAAAATTCATTATTTCATCTTCATTTTTATCATTTGTAAATGTCATATAATCATCTAATACAATTTGACATAATACACCTTTTACATATAAATCATTTCCATTTAAACGTAATTGTTGTGCTAATTCATTATCAGTAATTATTCCTTTATTATCTGCTAAATAAACTAAACTATCATAAAGATTATTGGTAATAAAAAATTTACAATTTGTACTATTTCTTAATTGAAATAAAGTATTTCATGCAGATAACATTGCTTTTAAATATCCAATTGGTGTTGTATCAGTGATTGTTACTTTTGTAGCAAATTGAGATATTATATTAGTATCATCATTTGCTAATTTATCTGTTAAATCATTAGCAACTTCATATTGCATACTATCTAATAAATTTTGTCCATTTTCAGCATTTAAGTCAATATTTGCAATTGTTTCACCAGCAAGATATGATTTTTCAATTATTTTTTCAATTTTATCAGTAGTAGCATATCCAACATCATATCTTTTGCTTTTGTCATCTCATAAAATAACTTTAACTTTTGGGTCTTTTGGTAATTTAATAATAAATTCTATTTTTGTAGAGTTAACCATTTCAATTGGAAAAAAGTTTGCTCATGGACTATTTGATTGTTTAAAAAATTCTATGAATTCTGGTGCTTCAACTAATTTTTCTGTGTTATTTAAGTTTGTTTGAATATTAATTGGCATTTTATATATTTTCCTTTCTTATAATTTATTTTTATTTTTATAATTTAATAAAGAATTAATTTTAATTGGTATTTGATTTGTTAATATTGTTTCTTGTTTACCACCTGTATTAATTGGTTCTTTAAATACTGGTTGTTCTTTAATAATTTTTTTAATAGTATCTTCTATTTTTGAATTTTCTATATCATTTGTTTTAAACTTTAAATAATCATAAAATTCATTTTTAATTTGATATTTTTTAAATATATTAATAATTTCTTTTTCTTTAATTTCTTGATTAATTTTATTTAATTTATTTTCCGCTTCATTAATTTTATTTTCTATTTCTTGTGAAGCATTATTTTCAGTTAAAGGTTCAGTTTTTTGTTGTACATTAGTTTCATTTTCTAACATTTAACATTCTCCTAATCTTATCCTAACAATCAATCTTTAACTAATTGTGGCATTTCACTTATTAATTTTTTATAATCATTAACTGCATTTTCTAATATTTCAATATTAGACTTACTGCATAACTAGTTAACTTTTCATTTTTTTGTTATTATTAAAATAAAAGTTGAATAGTTAAGGATAAATTTTATGACATATTTTGAATTAAAAGATAAATCGGATCAATATTTTCGTAAAATAGTTGGTATTAATAAACTAGTTTTTAATGAAATTTTAAATATTTTATTAGATCATCAAAAGCTAAAAATTACCATTGGTGGAAGACCATATAAAATGTCAATAGAAGATAGACAAGTAATGACTTTAAGATATTTATATGAAAATCGTACATATCATAGTATTGGCGCTGAGTATAATATGGTTGATACTACTGCTTTACGAAATATTCGTTCAATTGAAGACATTTTAATAAAAAATAATAACTTTAATAATTTAACAAATAAAAATATTCTTTTTAAAAAGAAGAATTAAAAAATAAAATTTTGATAATTGATGTAACAGAAGTAGAAACAGAACGACCAAAATATAACCAAAAAGATTGATTTTCTGGTAAAAAATGAATGCATACTGTTAAGTTTCAAACCATAATTAATGCACATACTAATGAAATTTTAAATATTTTTCCTGATATTGGTAAAAATCATGATTTTAAAACTTTTAAAAATTCAAAGTTAAAATTTTCACCAGAAACTATAATTATTGCAGATAAAGGTTATCAAGGTTTACAAAAAATTCATGCTAATACATTTTTACCTATTAAAACTAGTAAAAACAATCCTAAAACAAGTAAAATTAAAATTTTTAATAAGATTATTAATAAAACTCGCAGAAAAGTTGAACATGTTTTTGCGTTTTTAAAATATTTTAAAATTATTGGTTATAAATTTAGAAAAGGCAGAAAACGAATATTTTTAAGATTTAATTTAATTGCAGGATTTTATAATTTATCATTAAAACTTAAAAACGTTA
The DNA here is from genome assembly GCF_964030965.1 of Spiroplasma endosymbiont of Amphimallon solstitiale. Taxonomy (GTDB): domain Bacteria; phylum Bacillota_I; class Bacilli_A; order Mycoplasmatales; family VBWQ01; genus Spiroplasma_E. The sequence continues at coordinate 596,660 of NZ_OZ034999.1, read as the reverse complement.
TGCAGTAAGTCTATTAGAAAAATTAAAACAGTTTGAAATATATAATTCAAAATCTCTATTAATTTTGATATCTTGTTTTCTATATTTTTCATTAAATTCAATTTTTGTCATATTATTTTTCTCCTCTATTATTTAATTTCTTTATTAATTTTTTCATTTAGTTTTGCTAATTTTTTTTGATGTTTTATAATTTTGTTATTTGCTCTAACATGTTTTGGAGTTGTAATAAATCTTTTTAATAAAACAATAATTTCTCGACAAAGTAATGTTCCTACACTTGTTCCAATAATAATTAATTCATGTATAAATTCTTTCATTTCAATATTTTCCTTTCATTAATTAATTTTTTGATTTGTATCTAATTCCATTACTAATATTTGATAATCTTGAATATAAGCATTTTCTAATATATGATGTTTATAATTTCTATGAAAACTAATAGCATTTTCAATTGTAGAAAATAATTTATATTTTGTTTCAATTCCATAATTAGTTTTATATTTTAATAAATAAGCATATTTCATTTTAATATTCTCCTTTTTTATAAATGATAATAATTTTCATCAAATTCTAAATTTGCATTAACATTAACTTCACTCATATTATCACTACCATATTGACTAGTTGTTTCACTATTAATTGAAAATCTATTATTATTAATTAAATGTGCTATTTCATTTGTAAATGAAGTTTCTTGCATTTCTACATCAAATTTTCTTTCCATAGGTAATAAATTATGAATAATTTCACTTGCACCAGCAAATATCGTTGGAATAGCATAAGCATTATTAAAATCATTATTAATACCCATAGCAACACCACTTGATATTAAACAACCACCAGTAGCCATATTACATATCTTTCTTATTGTTTCAAATTTATGTGGTATTAATTCTGTTAATCCTGCAATAAGATTTGAAATACCATAAGCATTTAATGAAATATAAGTATCTCAATCCATTAAATTATTAGGATTATTATTTGTACTTAATAATGGTCATGGTGGGGTTTCAGTAGTTGTTGTAGTTGTGCTTGTAGTAGTAGGAGTTATTGTTGTAGTAGGTTCTATTGGATTAGTAGTATTTTCTATTCATTTTGAATAGTTTGCTAAACCAATTGTTCCTAAACCTAATAATATTTTTTTACTACTATTAATTACTTTTGTTTTATTACTTGGTCTTTGATTTAAATTTCATATATCTAATCCTAATTTTTTACCAAATAATAAACTATTAAATGAACCTAATATTGGATTTCCTATAAGTTGGCCATAATAAGCACTTGTACGAATCATTGCTGAAATGGGACTTATTCCAGTTCTTATTAATTTTAATAAAGTATAATTTGATTGTATGTTTTCTATATTTGGCATAATTTTCTTCCTTTAATTTTCTATTTTTTTAATTCAAACTTTTACTCAACCTTGATAAACATCATTATCACCAACTATTAATGCAACATTATCTTCTGGATCAGAAATAATTATATGTTCTGATTTAACATTTGGATATTTCATTAATATAATTGCTCTAATATCATTATGAGTACGAAGTGCTTGCGGTGATGGTGTTAATATTTCAATTTCATCTTTATCACCAAATAAAGTAGGTAATATTATCATTATTTATTATCCTTTCTTATAATAAAATTCATTATTTTATAAATTAAATAATTATTATAAAAATTACAGTTTTTATAATCTTCTATTAAAGATATTAATTCTAAAATTATTTATTTCTCCTTATTTTTAGTTAAATTATTAACTATTATTTCTAAACATTTCATACATCAATTTTTACTTAATCATATTCTTTTGTTACATTTTTTACATTTATTCATTATTAAATTCACCATTAATTATTTTTTGTAATAAAATATCAAGTATTAAATCTATTTCTGTACCATTATAGAATTTTTGTTGTTTTTTAATATAATTAATTAATTTTTCTTTATTCATTTTTATTCCTTTCATTAAATTTTTATGTTTTTCAATGATTTCATTATGTTTTTTAGTTCTTCTTTATAACTATCACTTTCAATAATTTTTAAAGTTTCTTTTATTTTTTTCATGTATCATTCATTAAAATTTATTATTTATTCCTTTCATTTTTTAAATCATTTAACATTAATTGAACAAAATGCACGATTTTTAGGAATATTTAAAGTATTAAAGATTTGACCAGTTACTATAATTTCATCATTTTTGTTTAATAAAATACATCGTTTGTAAAATTTTGGATTATTAAAAATTAAAGTAACATAGTTTAATCCATTTCATTGACCACGAACAGTATAATATAATTGTTTATTACCTTTCTCATGATATTTTGCTTCAATAGTGTTACTAAGTTTTACTGTTAATTTAATGTAATTTTCTTTATTTTTCATTTTTATAATTCCTTAAATAACATTGAATATGTTTATAAGCGTCTTGTTCATGTTTTGTAAATTTTATATTTCCTTTATAATTTTCTATTTTATTTTTGTTTTTTGGTTCATTTTCATGATAATCTCAGTTCATAACATCTTGTACTAATACCATTAAAGCACCAATAACTTTTGGTGTTGCTAATGGATTAGTTAATAACTGTTTTGAACTTAAAAAGAAATTTTCAACAATAACTAATATTTTTTTATTATCAAATTGCTTTTTAATCAATGAAAAATATTTTTTAAATTGATTTTTACTTTCTAAAACAGTTTTTGCTTTAAATGTTTCATTAAAAATAATATTATTAGTTTCATTTGAATATATAACAATTCCACTTGTACCTATTCCTGCTGGATCAATACCAATAATTAAGTCATATTGCATTTATTAATCATTCCTACATCAATCACAAACATATCCATATGATTTTGAATAATCTAAATGCTCATCAATATCATAATTATCTTCATATTTTTTAATATTATGTTGTTCTGCTTCTTCTTCCGTTTTAAAATGATAAAGCATATTTATATCATCATCATTATATAATTCATCACATTCTACACATCTTTTTCTTCTCTTTTTAGTTTTATTCATAATCAAAATATCCTTTTCAATTATTTTTGCTGTTTGTTTAAGGTATTTAGGTAGTTTGTGATAACAACTATCACATATTAAATAAGGTATTGGTCAATTTTTATATTTAATAGTTTTAGTAGAATTATTAATACAATCTCATCAAACTTTATTTTTACAAATTCTTAATTCACATTTTTTATTTTCTTTTATATTCATAATTTTATTTATTTCTTTAATGTTTATTTACAGCAATTAATAAAATTATTAATCCAATTAAAGTTGAAATTGAATAAATAATTATTTTTATTTTTAATCACTTTTTTTGATGTTCTTTTACTATTTTTATTTTTTGTTCTACTTCTAATTCTTTTTTGTCTTTTTCTTCCATTTTTACTTTCTTTTCTAATATATTCTGTTGCTTTTAGCATAAAGAATATATATTTTTATTTTTAGATTATTAATACTATTAATTATATTTTTTAAGAAAAATGGGCTCAAAAATAAATTATAAAATTTTAAAAAACATTAAGGCATTCGATTCAATATTTATTTAATTTATGTTTAGTAAATTAATATTTTAATTGAACCGGCCTCGCTTAATTTTTTTTACAAGTTTTAAATTTATTTTCTCGCCCAAAAAATTTTTCAAAAAAAATAAAAAATAAAACCAACACTTACTCACTTGGTGGTGGTAAGGTTGGTTAAATAAAGAATAGAATTAATATAGTAGGTTCCCTAGTAGGTCTATATATACTAGTTTCCAATTCGCTCCCACCCCAAGAATTACCATTACTGGTTAGTATAATTTATTAGGTATCACTCCACTTATTATTTATCCATGCAAGTCCACATGTTTTGGCCACTATTTTTAACAACTGTGTTGTGGTTCACTGTTTTAATTCCCTAACACGTGTTGATAATAGTGTTAAAGAAGATTATTAATTATTAACTTTCTCCTACTTGGTCACTGCGTGTAGTAGATATTTAAAGGGTGTTAATAATAAAAATTTTAAAATTTTACAATTACAAAAAAAGACAAGATTATTTCTTGTCTTTTTCCTTGTTGATAATTTTAATTTAACTTATAAAATGTATATTTTATTTTTTTAAAATACGTCGAATATAAAAATATAAATTTAATGTTTTAAGAAAAGAGAGTAATTTTGTCTAATTTTAATGATTTTTAAAATAATTCATTTGGAAATAAGTTACTAATATGATAATTAATTATTTCGTAACTTTGACAACCGCCCTAAATTTAAATAGTAGTATTAGTTATAATATCAACTATTAAATCATTTAACAATAATCAGGAACTATTTGTGCAAGATAAATGATTATTTTTTATTTTTATTTGTTTATTTTTGATTAATTTACTAATCAGTGGCTGCTCTAGAATCTTATCACTTTTGTTAAATTTTATTCCCTTTTTTAGTAATAAACCTTGTATTAATTTTTGGATTAAAATTTCATTTGTTGATAAAATACTATTTTTTTGATTGTTATTATTAATGTTATTGCTATTAGTAATTATTATTGCTTTATCTTCTGTTTTAATATATGAAACAGCATTTGGACCAATTCCATAATAGTTTTCTAATAAACAATATGCAATAGTATATTTTGATTGATTATTAGTATCTTTACTATAACTATAGTATTCATAGTTATCATATTTGTGTTTTTTTAAGAAATTATTAATGTATCTTTTAATAGTAAGATTTTGTTTGTGATTATAACTATCATAGCTAATATGAGGTGTTTTTAATTGCATACATATTTGTAAATCATTATTAACATCAATTACTGTTTGATGAGGAAGATTATATTTTAAATCAATTGAGAAATTATTAATTTTTAAGTTAATAGCATCATTAATAATTTTTATACTTTGTTGATAATTAAATTTGTTATTTAATTGATTTTGAAAACTAATTATTTTTCAAATTAAACGATTAATTTGAAATTTGGAAAATAATTGTAGAGTTGTGAAATTAGTATTATTAATAGTACATTCAAAGTTGTATTCTTTGATAGTGGTTGTCAATGGTTTAAGTAGTATTAATAGTTGTTCTAAAAAATTAATTGGTAAAACTGACTTATTTTTGTTAGCAAGATAAATTGTTTTTAAGTTTAATTGGTATTTATTTATTATATTTATGTTCGTGCTTTTCAATGTTGTTCTTTTGCAATATTTTTATTTCCTTTTGAAGAAATTTTAGTTTTTCAAGAAGGGTAATTTTCACCTTTACTTTTTGCATTAACAATATTCATTGGATCTAGATTATATAATTCAGTTGTTCCTTGTTGACTAGTAGGACGATGTAGAACAATAGTTCAAGAGTAAGTTTCTAAGTTATCTGCTGCACTATAATCAGTGGTAAATGAATTACGAAACATTCAAGCACCACCATAATCTTTACGATATAATTTATCACTAACACCATCAATTATTTCCGCTTTTTCTCAAACAGCTTCAATTTGTTCTAATGTTCAATGGTGAGTAGTAACTTTTTGCACTTCGATTGTTTCTTTTTTTGTTTTTGTGTTTGTTTTCTCTATTATTGGTTGTGTTTCTTCAACAGTTATTGTTGTTGCTTGTTCATTAAAATTAGATGTTTCAGATTCAGAATAACTACTGTCTTTAACATCAAAACCACCTTGATTTTTTGGTTGGTAATTAGTTTCGGTATTAATATTACTTTCTGTTGTTGGTGATTTTGAATATATTGTTGTATCTTCTACACTTGTTTTTTCAACTGTTGGTTCTGAATATATTGTTGCATTTTCGATATTATCATTTATTTCTTCTTCATTTGTAATAGATTCGGATTTAAGATTAGTAAGAGTACCTGGTGTTGGTGAAACAGTTTCGGCATGATAGGCACCTTGCGTTGGTGTTTGTGATAGTTCATGATTAGTATAATGGACAGTTGCTGTTGAAGGGTTAGTAATTATTTTTTCTTGTGTTAGATCTTGCTTAAGAACAGTATTGTTAGTTTCTTGGTTTGCTATTTGTTGTTGTCCATTGTTTTGAGGTACTGGTATTGGTACGACGTTAGGAAGCGTTATCGTATCATCAACTTCTTGTTTTGCTATTACTGTTTCTTGTTTTGCTTTTGGTTTAGCAATAGGCATTAATAGTGTATTTGATTTGTATTTAGAGGTAATATTAATAATTAATCAGAGACTGTGGATTAATAAAAGTATTGCAAATAGCTCAGCCAACATTCATGGTAAAAAAGCTATTAGAAAGTTACCGGTTGTATTTATTATTTCGCCGTCTTTTTTATTAGCTAAGAAAGTAAAAGTTTTAAATCTAAAAATAAAAAATACAATAAGAAAGATAACAAATATTGCTGAAAAAATAAAACTTATTAAACAAAAAAGTGCTGATACACTATTTTTAGTTTTTAAAAAAATAAAAGGTACGACTACTAATGCTAAAGATAAACCAGAGACTATGAAAACAATAATACTTATTATATTGAAACTAATTTGTAAATTAGAATTAGGTTGTTGTGGATTATTGAATCATTTAATATAGTTATCAACTGCATCTCGACCAATAGTTGCTCATAAACCCCAACCTATCATTAAACTTGTAGTAATTAGAAGGCCATTAATAAGAATTGTTAATTTGCTATATAGACCAATACGATAAATTTTTGGTTCTTTCATTGAACTAGAATTTATTTCCCCTATCATAAAAATACCCCCAATCTATTTTTAATATACTTACTCTTTTTATAATTATATCAAATTAAAAATTAAGATAGTGTCGTGTAATTAATTGGACTGGAAAAATGAATAATATTAATATATTATTCTATTAATATTGGTTTTTTAAATAAAATGAAAGTCTTTTTATTAAATTAAAGTTTTAGAGAAAAGGAAGATAAAAAGATATGTTAAATAAAACAGTAAAATAAATAAAAATAATAATTTTCGAATAACTATGTTATTTAAATAATGAATTTATTAATAGTTAAAATATTAATTATTAATGGAGAACTTGGTCATATAATAAAATTAAATAAGATTATTAATTTGAATGGAGAAAAATTTATGAATAAAGAAAAAAGTCAAGCAAAAGTTAGTCATTTAGATAGATTAAAGTTAAAAACATTACCCAATAAAAAGTCATCTTTCTTAAAAATATTTTGAGTAGCAGCAACACAAGCATTTCGTAAAGAATTATCAACAGAAATAACTATTTCAAAGCAATTATTAGGATTAGAAAAAGAATGGTTACAATCAGTAGTATTGAATTGTATTAATAAAGATTCTAAGAACCTGTTTAGAATCTTTTTAATAAAACTGAAATAAATGAAAGAACAACCATTTGTAAACTAGTATTTAGTTTTCTTTCACAATTTTTTCATAATCTTCTGTATTTTTCTAATCAAGCAAAGCTTCGTTCTACAATTCATCTTTTTGGTAATACTACAAAAGTATGTAATTCATTACGTTTTATCACTTCAACATTTGCATTTATGATTGTTTTGATTTCAGAAGCAAATTTTTCACCAGTATAACCAGCATCTACTATTATTTTTTGAACTGCAGAAAGATTTTCTTTTTCATTTTCAATCATTATTATAGCGCTATTACGATCTGTTTTTTCTGCTGTGGTTATGTAAATTGCATGTGGTAAACCTTGAGAATCAACAACAATATGACGTTTTATGCCTGAAATCTTTTTACCAGCATCATAACCTTTATTTTCAGTAGTATCTGTATTTTTAACACTTTGCGAATCAATTATACAAAAACTAGTTTATTCTTTGCGATTATTATTGATACGAACTTTTTCTTTAATTTTGTAGAAAAGTAATGATACATGATAAAGTGTTATTTTTAGAGAATTTTTACACTAAATAATGTTACTTTTAACAAATTTTTAATTAAAAATAATATTTTAAGTGTAAATTGATGAATAATTTTTGGTCATCCATACTTTTCTACATAATTAAAAAACTTTTTTAACTAATTTTTTTTAAAATTAATTGCAATACACTAGGTTCTTTACCATTATTTTTACTTCAAATTTGAAAATAATAATATACAGTTTGTCATTTTGGAAAATTTTTTGGTAGCATTCTTCATTGACAACCACTTTTTAATACATATAAAATTGCACAAAATACTTCATATAAATCTAAACTTCTTGGTTTTGTTTTCTTTTTGCTATTTTCTAAAATTGATTTTATGTTCTCAAATTGTTCTTTGGTGACATGACTTGGATAATTTTTATGCATATATACCTCTTATTTTAAAATATATAATCATTTTACATTATTTTCGAAAAGATTCTAAACAGGTTCTTAGGTTTAGGAACAATTGGATTAGCAAATTATAGTAAATGAACTGAAAATAATATTAATCCTATTATTCCAACAACACCAACTCCAATAACTACTACAACTACAACAGAAGGTTCTCCATGATTACTATTAAATAAACAAGAAAATCAGTCATTAATGGATTGAGATACATATATTAGTTTAAATGCTTATGGTATTTCAAATCTTATTAGTGGATTAACTGAGTTAATACCTAATAAATTTGAAACAATAAGAAAAATTTTTTAATTATGTAGAAAAGTATGGATGACCAAAAATTATTCATCAATTTACACTTAAAATATTATTTTTAATTAAAAATTTGTTAAAAGTAACATTATTTAGTGTAAAAATTCTCTAAAAATAACACTTTATCATGTATCATTACTTTTCTACAAAATTAAAGGTTTTTTCTGCTGTGGTTATGTAAATTGCATGTGGTAAACCTTGAGAATCAACAACAATATGACGTTTTATGCCTGAAATCTTTTTACCAGCATCATAACCTTTATTTTCAGTAGTATCTGTATTTTTAACACTTTGCGAATCAATTATACAAAAACTAGTTTGTTCTTTGCGATTATTATTGATACGAACTTTTTTAACTAATTTTTTTTAAAATTAATTGCAATACACTAGGTTCTTTACCATTATTTTTACTTCAAATTTGAAAATAATAATATACAGTTTGTCATTTTGGAAAATTTTTTGGTAGCATTCTTCATTGACAACCACTTTTTAATACATATAAAATTGCACAAAATACTTCATATAAATCTAAACTTCTTGGTTTTGTTTTCTTTTTGCTATTTTCTAAAATTGATTTTATGTTCTCAAATTGTTCTTTGGTGACATGACTTGGATAATTTTTATGCATATATACCTCTTATTTTAAAATATATAATCATTTTACATTATTTTCGAAAAGATTCTAAACAGGTTCTAAGGAAATAATTTGAACTAAAAATATTTCTTTACCCCTTGATGAACTATGTTTATCATTTGGTATGTATAAATTAAGTGTTACTTTGAAAAATCCAAATAAAGAGGAATCTAATTATTCCTTTAATTTTGTAGAAAAGTAGTGGTATTAGTAAAATTAGCAAAAATATATTTTTATATGGTATTTTTAATATTAAAGAGGTGATTTTAAATGAATAAAATACAGTAAAAGAAATTTTAAATAATTTGTCTGATAAAGATTTTATTGAGATTTTTAGAGAAAATAAAACTAGAATTAAACAAATTGAGAAAAAAGAAAAATTTGAAGCAGTCGAACAAAAATTCAAAGAGAAAGGGATTCAATGTCCAGATTGTAGTTCTTTTTTGTGTACTAAATATGGTAGTAAAGATTATAAGCAAAGATATAAATGTAAAAGTTGTAATATTACTTTTCATGCTTTTAAAAATCATTATTTTTATTGAAGTCATTTATCTCATGATCAATGAGATTTATTGATACAAATAGCTACTTTAGGTCAATCTGCTTACATTATTTCTCAATTTATTAATACTACAAATAAAACTGCTTGATTTAATCGTCAAAAATTTATGAAATCAACACAATTAGTAAAAACACAAAATCAATTTGTAAAATTAAAAGCTAGAATTGAAGTTGACGAAACTTTTATCAAAGAAATTCATAAAAGAAACTTTAAAGATCCAAATGATCCAAGAAAACAATGAATTGAAGAAAATGCTAAAGATTTAAATTGTTGTATTCAAATGGCAATTGATGAAAACCGAAATATCTATGCTCAAACAACAAATACTAAAAGATTAAATAAAAAATGAGTACAAGAAAACTTAACATCGAAACTTATCGAAGAAAATTCAATTATAGTTTGTGATATGCAAGTATTATATGATACAGTAGCTAAACAAACTAAATCCACTATCCAGCAGTTTAAATCAAAAGAAAATAAAGAATTAAATTATAAAAAATTAAGTAATGTCAGTAAAATACAATCAAGTTTAAAAGAATTTATTACTCATTACCATGGCATTGGATTTACCAATATTCAAAATTACCTCAATTTATGGAAATGAAAATATCAACACTACGGATTAACCCCTTATCAAAAATCCAATGTGTTATATTTCAGTTTGTAAAAAAATAAATCCCAAAATTTAATAAAATCAAATTTTAAGCCAAGTTGATGACTTTTTTTATTTTACCACTACTTTTCTACAAAATTAAAAAATTATTCTGGTTTATTAAATACAAATGATAAATCTGAAGAAACAATAGTATATGAATTATTATTTGATGGAAAATGATTTAAAATAAATGATATTGAAAGTTCCAATATGAATTTGGCAGAAAGATTAAAATACAAAATTAATGAATTAGAAAGTAATTTAGAATGTGATAGTGATTTTGATGACATCGAAAAAAAAGAAATTAATGCAATTGATTTACAAACTCAATCATCAACAGTTAAATCTAAATTAAATTTACCAAACTTGTAAAAAATATTATATGGAAAAAAGATTTCAATTGAAATCTTTTTTTCTATATTTGTAAAATATTAAAAAGTTTATTGCATAATTTTAAAACTTTAGCAAAAATAAGTGTAAACTAAATAAACCTATTGTTTTTTATTTTTAAAATAATGGTTTTTTATTTAAATAAGGGGGAATCAAAATGAGTTTACAAACAAAAACTATTATTGAAGAAGAATTAAGAAATGTAGCAGATTTAACATTATTTACTAAAAATTTTATTAGGTGTCATAAAAATTGACATCATGGTGAAACATGTAAATTTGAAAATCATTTTGATGAAAAAGATAAAAAATGTTTTCAATTTAGAACAATTATCGAAAAACCAAATAATGAAAACTATTTTATTTATGATGAAATAGTAAAAATAAAAGATAAAACCTTTTTTTATTAAGATTACATGATGATAAAAGAAAAAAAGTTTGAGAATTATTAGTTTATTTTGAAAATAATGAAATTGTTCAACAAATTAGACATTTATGTTATAAGCAATTTTTAAATGAAATTAAAAATAATGAAAAGCTTATAAAAAAAGAATCTAAACATACAACTATCATTAGAACACCATTTTTAGAATTTGTAAGAACTATTACAAATCAAAAACAAGAAAATATTACAGAAGAAGTACAAGATAAATATTGAATTTTTAAAAGGTTTATATGAAAGATTTTTCATGGTTTTATATTTTTTATTGTGTGGGGTGCTACATCTCCTATTGCTAAAATAATTATCACACCAATGATTAGTATATTTGTTGTGTCAAGTGCTATTATGGGTTGATTACCTTTTACTATTGCTGGTATTTGTTACAAAATTTTATGTGAATGTGCTAAAAAATTAAGAACAGTAATGTTTTCAAATGTAAAAGACAAGTATCAACTTGAATTAGAACAGAAAATAAAAGAACTAGAAAATAGATCAAATAATTTAGAAGAAGAAGTTCAATATTTAAAAGACATATTTTTAAATTCAAAAGAAGCAATAGAAAAAAGAATTTTAAATTGTTTGCAACAAACTAGAGAAAAAAATGAACCAAAAACTTTTAAAACTTTAAAAAAAGAATTAAATCGAAAGTTTAAAAGAAATAAGTTTTCAAAAAAATATTACCAATCAATTAATCAATGAAACGAAAAATGACAAGAAAATATTGCATTTTCAAAATATTTAGAACCTAAACATATAAAAAAAATAAAAGATGTTTTTACTGAAAATAAAAAAGAAAAGTATCAAATTGAATCCGAAGAAAAAACAAAAGAAATATGATCAGAATTTCAAGAATGAAAAAATAAACTAAAAGAGTTAGAAAAAGAAGCTAGTGAAACTAGAGTAAATGGATTTATTCCAGAAGAAGATAATAGACAAAAATCACCAGCTAGAACTATGAAAAGAATGGATCTATAACTTTAAAAAAAATATTACAACTTTAATTTACCAAATTTATTACTCTATACACAATATTGAAAATTTGGTAAATTAGTTTTATTTTTTATTTGAAAGTTATATAATAACACATAAGTAGTTACAAAATACTTAGATTTTAGAGAAAGGAGAAAGTATTAAAGAAGGGAGAAATAGAAAGAAATATGCAATTTTATTTACAAGCTGATGTTGGTCAAGCTGTTATAAATACATTAAAAGCTTGAGGATTTTGAAGTACAATTTTAGCAACGATATTTGTAATTTTTTAGGTTGATTTTTAACGAAGAGAGGGACATTAAAAAAGACTGAGAAGCAGTTTTAATTAAAATTGTTATGGTTGTTGGTTTACCATCTTTAGCTTTTGATGGTTTTATGACAAATACAACAACAGAGCAAGTTAAAACGCAAGTTGCAATTTTACTAGTTGGTTTTTTATTCTATATGATACTGGGAATAGTTGCTAAATATTTTTATATTAAATATGATAAGGATATTCAAGATACATTAGCAATGTGTACTGTATTTGCTTCAACAACATTTTTTGGAATTCCTGTAGTAACAGCACTATTTGATAATGGAGCTGCCACCTTACCGGCTAATATTTTTAATATTCCATATCGAATATTTTTATATTCATTAGGGTTTATTGTAATGAGCAAACCTATTAAAACAGCAGTAGTAACAAAAGGACAAATTGGTGCTGATTTTATTGTTGATGCAAAACTAAATACTGATGGATATGCACAAATTAAATCAGAAATGAAAGTAATAAAAAGAGAAAATTTTTTTAATTATGTAGAAAAGTAGTGGTAAAATAAAAAAAGTCATCAACTTGACTTAAAATTTGATTTTATTAAATTTTGGGATTTATTTTTTTTACAAACTGAAATATAACACATTGGATTTTTGATAAGGGGTTAATCCGTAGTGTTGATATTTTCATTTCCATAAATTGAGGTAATTTTGAATATTGGTAAATCCAATGCCATGGTAATGAGTAATAAATTCTTTTAAACTTGATTGTATTTTACTGAAATTACTTAATTTTTTATAATTTAATTCTTTATTTTCTTTTGATTTAAACTGCTGGATAGTGGATTTAGTTTGTTTAGCTACTGTATCATATAATACTTGCATATCACAAACTATAATTGAATTTTCTTCGATAAGTTTCGATGTTAAGTTTTCTTGTACTCATTTTTTATTTAATCTTTTAGTATTTGTTGTTTGAGCATAGATATTTCGGTTTTCATCAATTGCCATTTGAATACAACAATTTAAATCTTTAGCATTTTCTTCAATTCATTGTTTTCTTGGATCATTTGGATCTTTAAAGTTTCTTTTATGAATTTCTTTGATAAAAGTTTCGTCAACTTCAATTCTAGCTTTTAATTTTACAAATTGATTTTGTGTTTTTACTAATTGTGTTGATTTCATAAATTTTTGACGATTAAATCAGGCAGTTTTATTTGTAGTATTAATAAATTGAGAAATAATGTAAGCAGATTGACCTAAAGTAGCTATTTGTATCAATAAATCTCATTGATCATGAGATAAATGACTTCAATAAAAATAATGATTTTTAAAAGCATGAAAAGTAATATTACAACTTTTACATTTATATCTTTGCTTATAATCTTTACTACCATATTTAGTACACAAAAAAGAACTACAATCTGGACATTGAATCCCTTTCTCTTTGAATTTTTGTTCGACTGCTTCAAATTTTTCTTTTAATTATGTAGAAAAGTATGGATGACCAAAAATTATTCATCAATTTACACTTAAAATATTATTTTTAATTAAAAATTTGTTAAAAGTAACATTATTTAGTGTAAAAATTCTCTAAAAATAACACTTTATCATGTATAATTACTTTTCTAAAAAATTAAAGAATTTTTCTTTTTTCTCAATTTGTTTAATTCTAGTTTTATTTTCTCTAAAAATCTCAATAAAATCTTTATCAGACAAATTATTTAAAATTTCTTTTACTGTATTTTTATTCATTTAAAATCACCTCTTTAATATTAAAAATACCATATAAAAATATATTTTTGCTAATTTTACTAATACCACTACTTTTCTACAAAATTAAAGGAAAATTTAATAAAGAATGTAAAGCAGATTTTTTTAAATCCAATTTTAATTGCAACTATGGTTGGATTTATTTTTTGAGTTACACAATTAATTCCTGGAATTGCTATTGTTCCTGATCAAAATGATATTACTAGTGGTCAATATTTTTCACCATTACGATTAGAGAATACATTTCCACCATTGTTTAAAGTAACAAAAACTTTAGAGGCATTATGTACGCCATTAGCATGATTGGCAATTGGAATTACTTTAGCAAAAGGTAATTTTAAAGATGCTGCACAAGATAAAAAAGTATGATTTGGAATGGTAATGAAAATTATTGGGACGGTAACAAAAACGGAGGATATAATTACTTTTTAAACATTTCTTTCAAATTATAGAGAAGAAATAACTGTAATTATATGCAATTGTAAATACATCTTACTACTAAATTAAATTAATTTCAATTAAAATACAAATATTGAAAAAATCAATAATAAAATTAATATTTATACACAACAAAAATTCTTATTAACTTTTAATTTAATAAGTTTTTAATATTTTAATAAAAATAAAAATTTTGATTATGTTTTAGAATTTACAAGATTACACTTAAAAATAACCATTTTAATATAAATATTTATACTATATGTTCTATTACCAAGCATTTCTTTTA
Source organism: Spiroplasma endosymbiont of Amphimallon solstitiale (assembly GCF_964030965.1). GTDB lineage: Bacteria > Bacillota_I > Bacilli_A > Mycoplasmatales > VBWQ01 > Spiroplasma_E. Next base: position 581,629 of record NZ_OZ034999.1, on the reverse strand, counting down.
AAATATATCAAATATTACTTTCAGCAAAAGTACCTATATTTCATTTAGCACCTTGATTTTCAATTCCTTGTTTATTATTTTTAAAATATTGTTTTTTTAATTTTTTATGATTTTTTAATATTTCATTCATATATTTTATTAACTCATCATATTGACAATTTTCAATAAAATTTCTACAAGTATTATATTCGTTTCAATATTTTCCTTTATTTCCAGCAATTATTCCTACATATAACTTTTTAACTAAATGGAATTTATCTAAAACAAATTGTGCACCTAAATAATCAGCAACATCTTTAATTCATTCTGCACTATCACCACAAATAATAATTTTTGCTTGGTCAAAATTTTCAAAAAATCTATTTCCTTGTTCTAAAATAAATTCAGCAGTTTTTTTAACACCAATTGCTGTTTTTGTTGGTCTTATTATTACATCTACTCTTTTATTAACTAATTTATGATTAATATTATCTGTACAAAATAATACTAAGCGCATTGAATATTTACCAGAATTACGTTTAAATTTTCAAAACTTACGATGTCCATCATCAATACTAATATAAATAAATTGATTTGGTTCTAATTTTATTTTAGGAACATCTAATTTATTGACTTGATATTCTTGAAATACTCTTCCAATACTTGTTGTACTAAATTTTGTTTGTTTCATAGTATGTAAAATATCACGATATTTTTTTCCATCTGCAAAATGTTCAATAACATTATTTTTGATATCTTGACAAGTCCTTTTGTATTTAGGTAATTGCAATTTTTCATCTAATAAACAAATAGGAACTCATTTTTTTAATTGTTCATCATAATATTTATAATCACGACATTTATAAGTAACAAGACCATTGATAGTATTTCTAGTTCTTGTTTTAATTTTAACGGGGATATATTTTCTATCTCTTTCTTTTAAGATTCTTCAATCTGTTTTTTCTCATTGATTTTTTACATCATCTCTAAATGATTGATACATTCTTTTAGTTGCTTCATTTAAAGTTCATAAGTAATTAAAACTCATATTTTTTCTCCTAACTTTTTTTAAATTTTAAATTTATTGTAAATATATTTAAAAAATTAATTTACTTAATTATTATATAAATATATAAGTGTTATTTTAAATAAAATAAAAAATATTTTAAAAAATGCTTTCATATTTAAAATATAATAAACAATTTCAATATAATTAATAGTATAGGTCTCATAAAATAAACGCCTTTAATTTAGGCGTTATTTTGCATTTAAAAGCATACTTGTAAAAATAATCAAAAATAGTACAATTTATAAGTAAAATCAAGGAAAAAAGGAGTAATTTAATATGAAAATAGTTGTTAATAATAATCAATTAATAAAAATTATAAATGATGATTGGAAAAAAAATATTATTGAATTAGCCACTTATAAAACTTTATTAAAAGAAAATATTAATTATGAAAAAGAATTAATTCAAAATATACAATTTCTTACTGTTTTAAAAGATGAATTAAATACAAATATTTTAAAATTTGAGTTTGAAGAACTTAATTATGTTATTGCACAAAAATGCTGACGAAAATATATTAGTCATTTTCATTGAAGTTTAGATTTTTGATATTTTGATTTAGATTTAAAAGAAAGAATAATTAATAATTATAATTTATTTATTAAACATTCAAATCAAAAACAAAAACAACAAATTATTAATAATAATTTTAATTCTAATAATAAAAAGAGAGAATATAAAAATTGAAAACATAATTATTTTAAGAATATAAATGAAAAAATATTAAAAAATGAGGCTTTTTAGAAATCTGTGTATCTTTGTTTTACAAAGTACTAGTTCAGATTAATTCTGTCTTCAAATTTTATCATAAAATAAGCAATTGCTGTATTTCAATTTTGAATAGGCAATGTTCATTTTTTTGTTATATTTTCAATTGCTAAATAAAATATTTTAAAAACTGACATATCATTAGGAAAAGCTTTTTTGTTTCTAATAACTTTTCGTAATTGACTATTAACAGATTCAATAGCATTTGTTGTATAAATTACTCTTTTGATTTCTGCAGGATAACTAATAAAAATCATCAAATTTTCTCAATTTTTATATCAAGATTTAGCAATTTGGGGATATTGTTTATTTCATTTACTTTCAAATGATTCTAAAGCTTGCATTGCTTGTTCTTGAGGCTTTTTAGAAATCTGTGTATCTTTGTTTTACAAAGTACTAGTTCAGATTAATTCTATCTTCAAATTTTATCATAAAATGAGCAATTGCTGTATTTCAATTTTGAATAGGCAATGTTCATTTTTTTGTTATATTTTCAATTGCTAAATAAAATATTTTAAAAACTGACATATCATTAGGAAAAGCTTTTTTGTTTCTAATAACTTTTCGTAATTGACTATTAACAGATTCAATAGCATTTGTTGTATAAATTACTCTTTTGATTTCTGCAGGATAACTAATAAAAATCATCAAATTTTCTCAATTTTTATATCAAGATTTAGCAATTTGGGGATATTGTTTATTTCATTTACTTTCAAATGATTCTAAAGCTTGCATTGCTTGTTCTTCACTACATGCACTATAAATTGGTTTTAAATCTGTAACTAGAGTTTTTCGATGTTTGTATGAAACATATTTTAAACTATTTCGAATTTGATGAACAATGCATAATTGATGTTCTGTTTTAGGATAAACTGCTTGTATTGCTTCTGACATGCCTGTTAAATTATCACTACAAGCAATCAAAATATCATTTAAGCCTCGATTTTTCATTTCTGTGAAATTAGCTAATCAAAATTTAGCACCTTCATTTTCACTAATTCATAAGCCTAAAACATCTTTTTTACCTTCTAAATCAACTCCTAATGCTATATAAACTGATTTATTAATAATCCGTTTATCTTGTCTAACTTTAACTACTATACAATCAAAATAAACAATCGGATAAATGCTTTCTAATGGTCGATTTTGTCATGCTTTGACATCATCAATAACATCATCAGTAATTTGACTAATAACACTTTCACTAATATCAGCACCATGATATAACTCTTGTAACTGCATTCTAATGTCAGATAGAGTCATACCTTTTGCATATAGTGAAAGCACTTGTTGATCAAAACCATCAAATCTTCGCTGTCTTTTTGCAACTATTACAGGAGTAAAATCACTATTGCGATCTCTTGGTACATCAATCTCAATTTTACCTTGTTGAGTTATTAATTTTTTTGAACTTGTACCATTACGAGCATTTTCAGTATTACTATGTTGATTTTTTTCATATCCTAAATAATTTTGCATTTCAGAATTCAACATTTTTTCAACTAAACGTTTTGTTAATTCTTTATATAAACCCCCTTCTTTAAAAACTGTTGTTAAATCTTCAGTATTTTCTAATAATAAATCTACTGCTTTTGATATTGGATCATTATTATTAATATTTTGTTTTTTAGCCATCTGTAACTCACTCTTTCTAGTCATTTAATTATATTTACTAGAATTAATTAAACATAGTTATTTTTGTAAGTTACACAGATTACTAAACATTGCCTAAAAAATAATACGGAACAAGGAATTGATGTTTTTGAATATTTTAAATATGAAATAAATTCAAATGATTTACAAAATCAAACAGCAACTACTCAATATAAATTAAATGTTCAAAAAGGAGTAATTTAATATGAAAACATGAATAAAAACAAATTTTTATAAAATAACATCAATTTTAGCATTATTTCTTGCTACAACTGGTTTAATAGTTGGTTCAATAGCACATCATAAAACTAATGATTTACAATATTATTTAGGACATCAGTATAATGTTTACTGGGGGGGGCTGGAACAACTATATGGTCACACAAAACAAAAGATGAACACAAAATAGAATTATATTTTGGAATTAAACCAGATGAAAGTTATGATATCAAGTGAGATGGAATTTATCCAGATGGATATTTTGATAAATAATTTAAATTTCTAAATTTATATAAGAAATATTTTCATTATATTTATCAAATAAATTAATATTAGTTAAATTTATTTCTTGTTTATCTGTTATTAAAATTAAATCATAATTTCCAGAACCAAATATTCCACTTATTTCAATCCGATTTAAATTATTAATCGGATTTTCAATTTGTAATTCAAATTCATTAGTATTATCAATTTGCAAAATTTCTTTATAAAATTCTAATTTAGAAAATAATTGTGATTTATTTGAACCATATAAATTTAAAGCATTTTCCACTTTATTATTACTAATAATTGCTCTTGTAAAGTATTTACCATATTCACCATTACCTAAGGTTCAATCCGCTGGAATTAATGATGGTATGTTATTCGTTTCTAATTCATTTGTAATGGATAATCAATTAAATTGATTATCATCAAGTTTAAATAACTCATTTTGACTAATATCATTATTTTTTAACTTAATATTATTGATATCTGCAAAATCAAAATATGCAGATTTTAGTATTACTTTTACATCTTTAAATTGTCAAATATCATCTTTATTAGGATGTATTGGACTTGATTTTAATTCAAAATAATATGGTAATAAAATCTTATTATCATCGTTTAAACCTTTATTAATTGATAATATTGAATAAATATATTCCGACAACATGATAAATATTTGTTTAAAAATTTTTACTTGTTGTAAATTTATGTAATTAGGATAATCTAATTTTCATTGTTTAAATAAATTAGTAATTACTTCATCAGGTTTTTGTCCTTCAAATTTTGCACGTAATTTTGCAATATCATTTTTTGGTTTACCATTATCATTATATGTATCACCTTCGAAGTTTCTATTATAGTTATATGTATAACTTAGCATATCTAATAATAGTTGTTGTAAACTATCATTAGTTGGTGCGTCTTTTATTTCAATTTCAATATCATCAAATCTATTATTAGTTGCAACATATTGATAAAATTGACTTTCACCTACAAAATCTCAAACTTCTTTATCTTTTAATTCTTTTTGACTTTTTAGTGGTCATTTACCACCTAAAACATTACTAAATTCATATCCTAATCAAGCATGTGTAACTCTTGCGTTTTTAATAACTTCTTTTCTTGTTTCAGTTCCACTACTAATTTTAATCAAATCTAAAACTGATTTTTCTTGTCCTATGAATTGTTTTGCTAAATTTCAAGGTAATATTTGTTCACTAAATCATTGTTGTAATATTCTAACTTTTGGTTGAGTTTCAATAGGCATTGATAACAGCGGAAATGCTACCTTATCTTTAACAAATAACTTTGGATATACTTCCATATTGTCAACTTCACCAAGTACCTTTATATTGCCGAAAATCATGCTTCTAGGGGCTTTAATTTTTAAACCAATTACTTTTGTATCTTTTTCTAATGGTTTTTGTAATTTAATAATGATTGGGTAACCATCTCTTGTTTTAAAATCTTTAATTTTGATAATAGTAATACTTTTAGTACTTCTTGTTTTTGGATTTTGATAAGGTTGTGAATAATTATTAATAATATATAAATTATCAATATTATTTTCAGTTAATTGTTCATTAATAGATACTGCATATAACTTAAATTGATTTAATAAATTTATTTCTTGAAATATTAAATTTTTAATATCAGTCATACTATATTCAATTGTATTATCATTAATATTAGTACTTGCTCTTTGATTTAATTGCATAGTAAAGTCTGATGTTTCAGCAGCAGTAGTTTTTAATACTTTATCAATATCAATAAAACCTATTTTAATAGTATTTGCTGAAAATCTTAAACTATTATTTTCATTATTTTTAAATAAACGCTCAATTTCATAAATATAAATTGTTCTTTTTTTAAATTCATCGTATGCTCTATTAATATCTGGGTCACTAGTAGCACTCATCATATTTGTAAAGTCATAAGGAATATTATCAATTAAATAATCATTTTCTACATTTGCTTGATTAAGTTTAGTTTGCTTTTGTTTCTGTGGAAACTTGGTTTGTGGTTTGTTGTCTTGGTTGTCCATTGTTTTCTCCTATTAATTGGTTATTTTCGGGATTAAATAATTTTAATTTAACTGTTAAATTATTAATTTCTTGTTCATCATTAATATTAAATGTTTTACTATTTAATAAATCTTTATCAATTTTCACTAATATTTGAATAAATTTAAGAATATCAATATTAAATTGTCATAATTTTTGTTCAATATAATTAATAGTTGAAATATTAACTGCTGTACTTTCGGGAACTGATTGTTGTGCAGATTTCTTTTGACTTGGTATATGAATACCACAACGTTTAAATATTTCATTAACATTTCAATCGTAGATATCAGTTAAGTTGAGGCTTTTTAGAAATCTGTGTATCTTTGTTTTACAAAGTACTAGTTCAGATTAATTCTGTCTTCAAATTTTATCATAAAATGAGCAATTGCTGTATTTCAATTTTGAATAGGCAATGTTCATTTTTTTGTTACCTGAATTGTAAATATAAATGGGACAGTTTTTTAAAATAATTGTATTAAATCTATTGGTCTTTTATAAGATAGTGATTTTCTGGGTGTAGAATTAATTTGAAATGCTATAGTATTTAAATCTTTTTGTTTATATGAAGATAGATCTGTAGATTTTGGTAAATATCTTCTTAAAATACCATTATTATTTTCATTTAAACCTCTTTGACAAGGTTTACCAGGATCTGCAAAATAAATCTTAACATTACAATTTTTTTCGATTAATTTTCATTTACTAAATTCTTTACCACGATCAAAAGTAATAGTTTTAACTGTTCCTTTTTGTAACTTTGAAATAAATTTTATTATACTTTTTGTAATATTTTCTGATTTATTATTTTTAGTTGCTAAAGGAATTGTGGTTTTTGATCATATATCAGCTAAAGTAATAATAGAACTTTTATGATCTTTACCAATGATAGTATCACCCTCTAAATGACCAAATTCTTCTATATTTTTAATATTAGGAATGATTAAATTTCTTTCATGAATAGACTTACAATTATTAATTCTGCCCCTAGTTTCTTTTTGTTTGTGAGGTTTATTTTTTCCTTTTCTCAATAAGTTATTTTCATCAAAACCCATTCGATTTGTTTTAAACATGTTATATAAAGTTTTTGTTGAAATACTTTGGGACGGTAACAAAAACGGAGGATATAATTACTTTTTAAACATTTCTTTCAAATTATAGAGAAGAAATAACTGTAATTATATGCAATTGTAAATACATCTTACTACTAAATTAAATTAATTTCAATTAAAATACAAATATTGAAAAAATCAATAATAAAATTAATATTTATACACAACAAAAATTCTTATTAACTTTTAATTTAATAAGTTTTTAATATTTTAATAAAAATAAAAATTTTGATTATGTTTTAGAATTTACAAGATTACACTTAAAAATAACCATTTTAATATAAATATTTATACTATATGTTCTATTACCAAGCATTTCTTTTAAAATATATCAAATATTACTTTCAGCAAAAGTACCTATATTTCATTTAGCACCTTGATTTTCAATTCCTTGTTTATTATTTTTAAAATATTGTTTTTTTAATTTTTTATGATTTTTTAATATTTCATTCATATATTTTATTAACTCATCATATTGACAATTTTCAATAAAATTTCTACAAGTATTATATTCGTTTCAATATTTTCCTTTATTTCCAGCAATTATTCCTACATATAACTTTTTAACTAAATGGAATTTATCTAAAACAAATTGTGCACCTAAATAATCAGCAACATCTTTAATTCATTCTGCACTATCACCACAAATAATAATTTTTGCTTGGTCAAAATTTTCAAAAAATCTATTTCCTTGTTCTAAAATAAATTCAGCAGTTTTTTTAACACCAATTGCTGTTTTTGTTGGTCTTATTATTACATCTACTCTTTTATTAACTAATTTATGATTAATATTATCTGTACAAAATAATACTAAGCGCATTGAATATTTACCAGAATTACGTTTAAATTTTCAAAACTTACGATGTCCATCATCAATACTAATATAAATAAATTGATTTGGTTCTAATTTTATTTTAGGAACATCTAATTTATTGACTTGATATTCTTGAAATACTCTTCCAATACTTGTTGTACTAAATTTTGTTTGTTTCATAGTATGTAAAATATCACGATATTTTTTTCCATCTGCAAAATGTTCAATAACATTATTTTTGATATCTTGACAAGTCCTTTTGTATTTAGGTAATTGCAATTTTTCATCTAATAAACAAATAGGAACTCATTTTTTTAATTGTTCATCATAATATTTATAATCACGACATTTATAAGTAACAAGACCATTGATAGTATTTCTAGTTCTTGTTTTAATTTTAACGGGGATATATTTTCTATCTCTTTCTTTTAAGATTCTTCAATCTGTTTTTTCTCATTGATTTTTTACATCATCTCTAAATGATTGATACATTCTTTTAGTTGCTTCATTTAAAGTTCATAAGTAATTAAAACTCATATTTTTTCTCCTAACTTTTTTTAAATTTTAAATTTATTGTAAATATATTTAAAAAATTAATTTACTTAATTATTATATAAATATATAAGTGTTATTTTAAATAAAATAAAAAATATTTTAAAAAATGCTTTCATATTTAAAATATAATAAACAATTTCAATATAATTAATAGTATAGGTCTCATAAAATAAACGCCTTTAATTTAGGCGTTATTTTGCATTTAAAAGCATACTTGTAAAAATAATCAAAAATAGTACAATTTATAAGTAAAATCAAGGAAAAAAGGAGTAATTTAATATGAAAATAGTTGTTAATAATAATCAATTAATAAAAATTATAAATGATGATTGGAAAAAAAATATTATTGAATTAGCCACTTATAAAACTTTATTAAAAGAAAATATTAATTATGAAAAAGAATTAATTCAAAATATACAATTTCTTACTGTTTTAAAAGATGAATTAAATACAAATATTTTAAAATTTGAGTTTGAAGAACTTAATTATGTTATTGCACAAAAATGCTGACGAAAATATATTAGTCATTTTCATTGAAGTTTAGATTTTTGATATTTTGATTTAGATTTAAAAGAAAGAATAATTAATAATTATAATTTATTTATTAAACATTCAAATCAAAAACAAAAACAACAAATTATTAATAATAATTTTAATTCTAATAATAAAAAGAGAGAATATAAAAATTGAAAACATAATTATTTTAAGAATATAAATGAAAAAATATTAAAAAATAATACGGAACAAGGAATTGATGTTTTTGAATATTTTAAATATGAAATAAATTCAAATGATTTACAAAATCAAACAGCAACTACTCAATATAAATTAAATGTTCAAAAAGGAGTAATTTAATATGAAAACATGAATAAAAACAAATTTTTATAAAATAACATCAATTTTAGCATTATTTCTTGCTACAACTGGTTTAATAGTTGGTTCAATAGCACATCATAAAACTAATGATTTACAATATTATTTAGGACATCAGTATAATGTTTACTGGGGGGGGGCTGGAACAACTATATGGTCACACAAAACAAAAGATGAACACAAAATAGAATTATATTTTGGAATTAAACCAGATGAAAGTTATGATATCAAGTGAGATGGAATTTATCCAGATGGATATTTTGATAAATAATTTAAATTTCTAAATTTATATAAGAAATATTTTCATTATATTTATCAAATAAATTAATATTAGTTAAATTTATTTCTTGTTTATCTGTTATTAAAATTAAATCATAATTTCCAGAACCAAATATTCCACTTATTTCAATCCGATTTAAATTATTAATCGGATTTTCAATTTGTAATTCAAATTCATTAGTATTATCAATTTGCAAAATTTCTTTATAAAATTCTAATTTAGAAAATAATTGTGATTTATTTGAACCATATAAATTTAAAGCATTTTCCACTTTATTATTACTAATAATTGCTCTTGTAAAGTATTTACCATATTCACCATTACCTAAGGTTCAATCCGCTGGAATTAATGATGGTATGTTATTCGTTTCTAATTCATTTGTAATGGATAATCAATTAAATTGATTATCATCAAGTTTAAATAACTCATTTTGACTAATATCATTATTTTTTAACTTAATATTATTGATATCTGCAAAATCAAAATATGCAGATTTTAGTATTACTTTTACATCTTTAAATTGTCAAATATCATCTTTATTAGGATGTATTGGACTTGATTTTAATTCAAAATAATATGGTAATAAAATCTTATTATCATCGTTTAAACCTTTATTAATTGATAATATTGAATAAATATATTCCGACAACATGATAAATATTTGTTTAAAAATTTTTACTTGTTGTAAATTTATGTAATTAGGATAATCTAATTTTCATTGTTTAAATAAATTAGTAATTACTTCATCAGGTTTTTGTCCTTCAAATTTTGCACGTAATTTTGCAATATCATTTTTTGGTTTACCATTATCATTATATGTATCACCTTCGAAGTTTCTATTATAGTTATATGTATAACTTAGCATATCTAATAATAGTTGTTGTAAACTATCATTAGTTGGTGCGTCTTTTATTTCAATTTCAATATCATCAAATCTATTATTAGTTGCAACATATTGATAAAATTGACTTTCACCTACAAAATCTCAAACTTCTTTATCTTTTAATTCTTTTTGACTTTTTAGTGGTCATTTACCACCTAAAACATTACTAAATTCATATCCTAATCAAGCATGTGTAACTCTTGCGTTTTTAATAACTTCTTTTCTTGTTTCAGTTCCACTACTAATTTTAATCAAATCTAAAACTGATTTTTCTTGTCCTATGAATTGTTTTGCTAAATTTCAAGGTAATATTTGTTCACTAAATCATTGTTGTAATATTCTAACTTTTGGTTGAGTTTCAATAGGCATTGATAACAGCGGAAATGCTACCTTATCTTTAACAAATAACTTTGGATATACTTCCATATTGTCAACTTCACCAAGTACCTTTATATTGCCGAAAATCATGCTTCTAGGGGCTTTAATTTTTAAACCAATTACTTTTGTATCTTTTTCTAATGGTTTTTGTAATTTAATAATGATTGGGTAACCATCTCTTGTTTTAAAATCTTTAATTTTGATAATAGTAATACTTTTAGTACTTCTTGTTTTTGGATTTTGATAAGGTTGTGAATAATTATTAATAATATATAAATTATCAATATTATTTTCAGTTAATTGTTCATTAATAGATTGTTCATTAATAGATACTGCATATAACTTAAATTGATTTAATAAATTTATTTCTTGAAATATTAAATTTTTAATATCAGTCATACTATATTCAATTGTATTATCATTAATATTAGTACTTGCTCTTTGATTTAATTGCATAGTAAAGTCTGATGTTTCAGCAGCAGTAGTTTTTAATACTTTATCAATATCAATAAAACCTATTTTAATAGTATTTGCTGAAAATCTTAAACTATTATTTTCATTATTTTTAAATAAACGCTCAATTTCATAAATATAAATTGTTCTTTTTTTAAATTCATCGTATGCTCTATTAATATCTGGGTCACTAGTAGCACTCATCATATTTGTAAAGTCATAAGGAATATTATCAATTAAATAATCATTTTCTACATTTGCTTGATTAAGTTTAGTTTGCTTTTGTTTCTGTGGAAACTTGGTTTGTGGTTTGTTGTCTTGGTTGTCCATTGTTTTCTCCTATTAATTGGTTATTTTCGGGATTAAATAATTTTAATTTAACTGTTAAATTATTAATTTCTTGTTCATCATTAATATTAAATGTTTTACTATTTAATAAATCTTTATCAATTTTCACTAATATTTGAATAAATTTAAGAATATCAATATTAAATTGTCATAATTTTTGTTCAATATAATTAATAGTTGAAATATTAACTGCTGTACTTTCGGGAACTGATTGTTGTGCAGATTTCTTTTGACTTGGTATATGAATACCACAACGTTTAAATATTTCATTAACATTTCAATCGTAGATATCAGTTAAGTTTTTACCTTTAAAATTACTGCTTGTCATATTAATATTTTCATTTTTTTCATTATTATCACCAGTAGTTTTTCAAATATAGTTTTTAGTAACTAATATTCTTACTGCTTCTTCCATTGAAGATTGAACATTACCATAAGTTTGGTCAAAAATAAACTTCGGTGAGTTTAAAATACAATCTAAAACAATTTGTTCATAAATAACATCTAGTGCTTTAATTTTATCCATTACTTTATCACAATCTGCTAACTCATTTGCTTTATTTCGCATAATTGCTATTGGTATATAATTAATGTTTAATGTTTGTTCTTGTGATAAATTAGGATTATTAATGTATGATTTAAAATCTAATTTAGTTTGTTTTTTAGTATCATTAATACTATAAATTGCACGATTAATAGTTACTTGTTCATTATTTAGTGTATAAATTTCAAATAATCTTACAGTTTGTGCATTTTGTTGATAACTATCATAAAAAATAGTACATTGAATTAATTTACCAGTAATATCATAAATTCTTTGTTGTATATCTACTAATTGAAAATATAGATCATCATTTGCAATATAAATTAAATAACCACTAATTCCTAATTTACTTAATTTAAAAATAGAATTTCAATTTTTTCTATAAAATTCTTGTTGAATTAAATATTGTTTAATGGTTTCATTATTTATTTCTAATGGAGCATTATATAAATTAGCATTATTTTCTGCTACAAAATCAGTAAAATAAGTTTCATGATTAAAATCATTAAAACCAAAATAATTTAAAATTGAAGCATGAGTACTTTTATTTTTATTAGTTAAAAATTTTACTTTTTCATTTTGATTATCACTAATATTACTTTTTTCTTTTCTTTTAAATAGACTTAACATAATATTCACCACCTTTCTTTAAAATATTTGATTAATTTTTAATATAATTTTTACAATAATGAATATAATTAAACCAGCAGTTGCTGATGATAGAATTACTCCAATTAAACCTAAAATAATTTTTATAATTTTAAAAAACATAATATTATTCCTATAATTCTTCTAATTTTCATACATTACCTTTTAAATTACCTTTTCCACTATAAATAGTAATTAATTTTGCATGTTGAACTGATAAAATTACTATATTAACACTATCATTAAAGGTTTGTATTGGTACACCAGCAATTTTGTTATCCGTTATAATAAATTCTTGAATAGTATAAACTGGATTATATATACTTCAAGAATAATAAACTCTATAATGTTTATTAACTATAAAATCATAAGTAATTTGTCAATTATCTCATTTATTTTTTTCTCTTGTTCCTACATCTTTTCATTGTTGATTATTTGGACTTGGTGTTGGATTATTTGGTAATTCAATATCTCAACAATTTTCTTCAACTTCATTTGTTTCTAAACTTTTTGAATTAATTTTTAATTTTGGTGTAACATCAACTTTAATTGTATTTTGTAATTCTTCTAATAAAAGAATAGCACCATAATTAATATCTCCACCTTTTAAATATAAACTACAATTAAAACTACTTTCTCTAACAGTTAAAGTTAATATTACATCTTCATCTTTAATTTTAAATTTTGCAAGTAAATAATCTCCACCTAAATAATTACCAGTTTTAAATTCTACTTTATGCTTTATATTTGCTTGATTTACTGGTAATCTATCTAATGTTATAATTACTCTATATACAGTATTAAAATTAATTTCAAACGTATCTCATTCACGATTATTTTTACTTTTACTTATTACTTTTCATATTTCTTTATCTTGTTTTTTATCAATATTTGCTTTATTTTCATTAATAGCACCAGCAACAGTTTTATTAATAGTTTCTAAATTAGGGATTTCTTGACTTACAGCATTCAATTGAAATGCTACTGGAAACTTTTTTTCTGTGTCTTCTAATTTTTTATCTACTTCTTCTTTTTTATAATAATCAGTTAAATCGATTTTACCACCACTAGCACTAATTTTATTATTTTCATCAATAGTTATATTAGCACCTGCAATTAATTTATCTTGTTTTTTATCTAATAAATTATTAGTTTCTAGTTTTGTGTAATAATCACGTTCAGTATTTTCTTCTGCTATAAATTCAGTTGGTGTTCCAGTACCTTGATATTGATATATATTATGAATTATTGGTGTATACTTTTTTGTGCTATTAGCAACAATAAATTTTATTAAATTATCATCATATAATAACATTACTTTGTCAATATTAACATCAATTTTTTCAATTATTATTTGTCTATTTTCTATTTGATGATTAGTAATTCTTATATTAGATTTAGTTAATTTATTATTACTTATAATAAGTTGTTTACTATCGATAAAATAATATGTTCAATCAATAATATATCATATATCTGTTTTAATATTTTCATTTTTAACTTTTTTTCATAAAGGACTAGTTTCAATATTAAATCAATTATTTTTAATATCATCAATATTTTGTTTATTAATATCAACTTTATTTTCTAATAATTTAATACTATTTTCATTTGTAGTAATTCGTTTTTGTTGTTTAGCAGAAAAGTCAGCAGTCGCAGCATGAGTAAAATCACCAATTTGTGGATTATTTTGTAATGCTTCGGGTGGTAATGTCCCAATTTCATCTGGTCAATCTAAAATCATTGTTTCAGTTTTTGGGTCATATTCAGTTGCTACATAACCTTTATTTATAAAGTTTGTAACACGACCCCTATATATCTCATTTTCGTTATCATTAACTAAATCATCATATAATTTTATTTGTTTTGATAATGTAAATTCTTTTTGTTCTTTAATTAATTCATCAACTTGATTTCTAGTATAAAATACTTTTAAGTCAATTTTTTCAATATCTATTTCATCTTGATTATAATTTGAAAATACTTGTTTTAATTCTGTTAATTTTGCTCATATTTTCATTCTACTTGGTGCTAAATCTCAAACATTAATTGTAGGAATACTACTTGCATTAAATGATGTACCATTATTGAATTGAATAGTAGCATCAACATTAAATTCAATTGGTGTACGATTAAATACTCAATGTTCAACCATTACATAAACCATATCTCTTAATGTTTCTTTAATTAATTCATCTTTAAAACTATCAAAAGGAAATTTAGATAAAATAAAATCAAGATAAGCATTAATATCATTTTGAGCGCGAATAGCAAAAGTTGTAAATCAATCTTTGACATTAGGTCATGTATTTATATATTGCGGTGGAGTTTCTGTAATTTTTCCAGTTAATGGATATCAGTTATTATAATTTTCAAGACTGACATCAGTTCAAAGTTTATTAATCATAATTTATCATTCCTTAAAAAATGCTTTTTTATAATGTTTAGTTTTTGTTTTAGTTTTCCTATGTGATATATGGATAATTTCTTTTTGTAATTTTTTCTTACCTTTTTCTACAACTTGACTATATGCAAATTTTTCTAAATGATGTAATAGTCCAGTACCAAATAAAGTATTAACTGAAAATTTTAAACCAACACTTTTAAATGATTTATTAATATTTTCAATAGGATTATTAATAACATTTACTACTTTATGATAAGTTCTAATAGTTCTAAATATTTCTCTATATACTTTAAAACTATCTCTAATTACTTGTTGCACCACTGGTGGAGCAAATGCTATTGCTTTTAATCATTTATTACGATTAACACCATAACCAATGTATCAACCACTATATCAACGATATCAATGAAATGGATGTATTTGAGTAACAAAAGTTTTTGCTTTTAATTATGTAGAAAAGTATGGATGACCAAAAATTATTCATCAATTTACACTTAAAATATTATTTTTAATTAAAAATTTGTTAAAAGTAACATTATTTAGTGTAAAAATTCTCTAAAAATAACACTTTATCATGTATCATTACTTTTCTACAAAATTAAAGGTTTTTGCTTTAAGAATACTATCAACAACTGTAATTGGTTTATACTTAGGATTACGATGATAAATAGTAATTGCACATTTGTCTAATGATAAAGGTTGAATTTTACAACCCATAAATACTGGTGAATTTAGTGGAATTAATTGTGCATGTTTAATTGCTCTTTTTTCTGCACTAGTAAATAAATCTGTTGCTTTTTCTTTTAATTTATTAATATTTTCAAATGCTTGTTTTTCTAATTTTTCAAATTTTTCTTGTAATTTATATATACTTTCTCGTAATTTTTCAAAATATGGTGTATTTTTTCAAAATTTATTTAAACCTTTTTTTAAATAAAATCTAATATCAAAATACTTAAAAATTTTATTTGCATTTAAAACAATTTTATGAATTGAACTATTTTTAAAATTAAATTTAATAGCATTAGCACGAATTTTTTGTAAATCTAAAATTAAAGTTTTTCCATATCTATTCTCTGTATGTATTGTATGAACTAAATTTAATCAATCATGTTGGTTCATTTTTAATACTTCTTTTAATTCAGTATTATATTTTTTTAAAAAGTTATTTGCTTTTTCAATATCTTTAATTTTAAACTTTGGAGTTAATTGTGGACTTAATTTTATTAATGTATTTTGTAATGATAAATATTCTTTTATTTGTTGTGATTTTAAAGATTTAAAATTATTTTTAAATTGTTTTTCAGCAACATAACCTAAATTTTGTGTTATTGTTTCACGATTAGGTGCCAAACTATAATTAAATAAATAACGTTTATTACCAATGATTTTATCTGTTAAAATTTCTTTTCCACTTACTTGACTAATAATTTCTTGTAAGTTTTTTGCTTCTTTAACACCAATTTGTTCTAATGTTTTAGTTTTTTGTGCTAACTTAATAAATTTAGTAGTACGATAACCACGACTAATTTTATTAATTCCAACAAATGCAGGTAATATATTAAAAAAAGTATTTAATGGTGTTACATTTCCTTTTAAATAATCATAAACTTGATTAATAGTAAAATCAGTTAAAAACTCTACATCAACAGCACTAATACTAGCAATTAAATCACTTGCACCTAATCCAAGTGCTATACTTTCACTTAAACCACCAGTAAAAGGAGCAAGTGCTACTGTTATTACTTGTACACCAATCATTTCTAAAATTTCTCATCAAAAACTTTTATTTTCTTGTTGGTTACTTGTTCTAGTATGTTTTGGTTTATTTATGTTTAAAAGTATTGCTGTACTAGTTGTACCAATTGGCATGATATTAATTTCCTTTATTTAAGAGTTATTTTAATTGGATTTGTTGTTCCTTTATAATTTAAGTCATTAATATTTGCAGTAATAGTTATATATAAGTCACCTGCTTTTTGTTTTTGATTACTTACATTAGTTTTTCCTTGTGCATCACTAAAATATTTAATAGTTGGATTTGTTAAATTTGGATTTAATGATTTAAGTTCATTAGTACTTTTTATTTCTGTATTTAATTCATTGTTATTGTTATTACCATTTGCAGTAATATCAGTTGTTAAATTTGTAATCTTAGTTTTTAAATCATTTTTATCATTATTAACAATTGCACATAACATTCAGCGTGAAGTTGTTTCTTCATCTGTTATATAGGGTATTGATTCACCAGTTACTTCTCCACCAACTAAATATCTTCTTCCAACTTTACCATCAGCAATATCTTGAACATATACAACTGTATTTTGTAACATATATCTTTTCATTGCTCTTGGTGTTGCTAAAACAAAAGACATAATTTTAGTTTCATTATTATCAGTAAATGTCATATAATCATCCATTACAATTTGACATAGTACACCTTTAATATATAAATCATTTCCATTTAATCTTAATTGTTGAGCAATCTGATTATCAGTAATTAATCCTTTATTATTAGCTAAATAAACAATACTATCATAAAGATTATTAGTAATAAAAAAACGACAATTATTACTATTTCTTAGTTGAAATAAAGTATTTCAAGCATCTAACATTGATTTTAAATATCCTACTGGTGATTTATCAGTAATGTCTATTTTAGTTGCATATTTTGCAATTACATTTGTATCATTATTTGCTAAATAATCTGCTAAGTCATTAGCAACTTCATATTGCATTGTATTTAATAAATTTTGTCCATTTTCAGCATTTAAATCAACATTAGCAATTATTTCACCCGCAACTGCTTCTTCTTTAATTTCTTTTAAAATTTTAATAGTTTCAGCATAACTAACATCTAATCCTTTGCTTTTATCATTTCATTTTAATACTTTAATTTCTGAATTTTTTGGTTTTTTAACTATAAATTCAATTTTTGTTGAATTAACCATTTCGATAGGAAAAAAACTTGCTCATGGTGAATTTGATTGTTTATAAAATTCTATAAACTCTGGTGCTTCTACTAATTTTTCGGTATTATCTAAATTTTTATTGAATTGTATTGCCATTTTTTGATTTCCTTTCTGTTATAAATTATTATTATTTTTATAATCCAATAATGTACTTTTTATTGAACTTGGTTGATTTGTTATTATTGTTTGTGGTTTGCCACCTGTATTAATTGTTTCTTTAAATACTGGTTGTTCTTTAATGATTTTTTTAATAGTTTCTTCAATTTTTGAATTTTCTAAATTATTAGTTTTAAATTTTAAAAAATCATAAAATTCACTTTTAACTTGATATTTTTTAAATATATTAATTATTTCTTTTTCTTTAATTTCTTGATTAAGTTTATTTAACTTATTTTCTGCTTCATTAACTTTATTTTCTATTTCTTGTTGAGCATTATTTTCAGTTAAAGGTTCAGTTGTTTGTTGAACATTATTTTCATTTTCTAACATTTAACATTCTCCTAATCTTATCCCAATAATCAATCTTTAACTAATTGTGGCATTTCACTTATTAGTTTTTTATAATCATTAACAGCATTTTCTAATGTATTGATATCAGAAAATTTAAAACAATTATCAATATGTAAATCAAAATCTCTATCAATACTGATATCTTGTTTTCTATATTTTTCATTAAATTCAATTTTTGTCATATTATTTTTCTCCTTTATTATTTATTTTCTTTATTAATCTTTTCATTTAATTTTGCTAATTTTTTTTGATGTTTGATAATTTTGTTATTTGCTCTAACATGTTTTGGAGTTGTAATAAATCGTTTTAATAAAACAATAATTTCTCTGCAAATTAATATACCAGTGCTTATTCCAATTGTTTCAAGTGCTTTTAAAAATTCTTTCATTTTTATATTTTCCTTTCAATTTTTTATTTTTTTATTTTTGATTATTCATCAAATTCACCTTTATTAATTTTTTCAATCATATATTTTGTGTCTATTAAAATATTTTTAGCTATACCTTCATTCAGTCGTATTTCTTGTAAATCTTTTTCATGTTGTTTTAATTTATCATTGTAATATTCAAGTAATTTTTCTTTATTCATTATTTTTCACCTCCTTTATAAACTCATGTGATTATAATCTCAATTTAATGAAGCATTATCATTATTTAATAGTGCTTCGCTTATATTACCACTACCATATTGACTTGATGTTTCACTATTAATAGTAAATCTATTATCATTTATTAATCTTGCAGTTTCATTTGTAAATGAAGTTTCTTGCATTTCTCTATTATGATTTGTTTCTATTGGAAGTAAATTATGGATAATTTCACTTACACCAGCAACTATGGTAGGTACTGCATAAGAATTATTAAAATCATTATTAATACCCATAGCAACACCACTTGATATTAAACATCCACCAGTTGCCATATTACAAATTTTTCTTATTGCTTCAAATTTATTAGGTATTAATTCTAGAATTCCACTAATAAGATTTGATATACCATAAGCATTTAAACTAATATATGTATCTCAATCCATTAATGACTGATTTTCTTGTTTATTTAATAGTAATCATGGAGGACCTTCTGTTGTAGTTGTAGTAGTTATTGGAGTTGGTGTTGTTGGAATAATAGGATTAATATTATTTTCTGTTCATTTACTATAATTTGCTAAACCAATTGTTCCTAAACCTAAAATAATTTTTTTAGAACTATTAATTAATTTAGTTTTTGTATTTGGTCTTTGATTTAAATTTCATATATCTAAACCTAATTTTTTACCAAATAATAAACTATTAATTGAACCTAATAATGGATTATCTATTACTTGACCATAATAAGCACTTGTACCTATCATTGCACAAATTGGACTTATACCAGTTCTAATTAATTTGATTAAAGTATAATTTGATTGTGTATTTTCGTTTGCCATTTTAATTTCCTTTATTTGCTTTTAACATTTCTCTTACAATATCTAATAAAGTATTTACTTGATAATCATATAATTCAAATTCATGAATTCTAATTTTAATTTTTTCTTTATAATCCATTTTTTTCTCCTTTAATTTCAATAACATAATCAATTGTTATATTTCTATAATTATTAAAATGAGTTTTACATAATCCTAATTTTGTATTTTTTTTGATTGAACAAACATATATTTTTTGATTACTATTGTTATTTTTACAACCATAACTATCACAATATCATAGTCATTCATAATCATTAATCATTTTATTTTCCTTTAATTTTCTAATTTTTTAACTGTTACTTTAATTCAACCTTGATAAACATCATTATCACCAACTATTAATGCAACATTACTTTCTGGGTCAGAAACAATTATGTGTTTTGATTTAACATTTGGGTATTGTCTTAAAATAATTGCTCTAATATCATTACTTGTATGAATTGCTTTTGGAAATGGTGATAATATTTCAATTTCATCTTTATTATCAAACAAAGTAGGCAATATTATCATTAGTCAAATTCACCCTCTTTTACTCTAATTAATAAAATTTTAATAAAATCAATTTCACCTTTTATATATTGTTTTAAATCTTGATAAAATTCATCATTATATTGTTCTTCAGCATTTTTTAATTTTTCATTAATATATTTCATTATTTTTTCTTTATTCATAATTTAACCTTTCTTTCCTAACTCTTTTATTTTGTTTTTGTTTACATAAGTTGCTACATTTATGGGCATAAACTCTACCATAACCACATTTATTATTCTTTTTAATTTTTATTATCATCAAATTCATCAATTTCTATATCATTTTCTTTTAATACTTTTTTTAAATGGATTTCACAAAAATATAAATCAAATGCAAAATTATCTTTACTATATCCAAATATACTTGCACTTTTTCAACATCCTACTGCTTCACTTTTACAATTGAAACATTTCATTATTTTATTTCCTTATTTTCAATTTGATTAGCAATTTCGCTTAATATTTTTAATACTTTATATTCATTTTTTAATTCTTTAATAATAAATATTAAAAATATTATTAATGTTATAATTGTTATTAATATTGGTACTATTAATAAAATTTTTCATAATATCATTTTTTACTCTTTTCATTTTTTAAATCATTTAACATTAATTGAACAAAATGCACGATTTTTAGGAATGTTTAAAGTATTAAAGATTTGACCAGTTACTATAATTTCATCATTTTTGTTTAATAAAATACATCGTCTATAAAATTTTGGATTGTTAAAAATTAAAGTAACATAGTTTAAACCATTTCACTGACCTCGAACACTATAATATAATTCTTTATTACCTTTTTCGTAATATTTTGCTTCAATAGTATTACTCAGTTTTACTGTTAATTTGACATAATTTGCTTTATCTTTCATTTTTATAATTCCTTAAATAGTATTGAACATGTTTATATGCATCTTGTTCATGTTTTGTTAATTTTATATTTCCTTTATAATTTGCTATTTTGTTTTTGTTTTTTGGGTGATTTTCTAGATAATCTCAATTAAAAACATCTTGTATTAATGACATTAATGCACCAATAATTTTAGGAGTTGCTAATGGATTAGTTAATAATTGTTTTGAACTTAAAAAGAAATCTTCTACAATAACTAGTATTTTTTTATTATCAGAATGTTTTTTAATTAATAAAAAGTATTCTTTATACAAATTTTTGCTTTCTAAAACTGTTTTAGTTTTAAATGTTTCATTAAAGAGAATATTATTAGTTTCATTTGAATATATAACAATTCCGTTATTACCAATACCAGCAGGGTCAATACCGATAATTAACTCATATTGCATTAATTAAGTTAACCTCTAATAATTGTTTTAATAATTTCTAAATCACAATTACATCAACAATATTTACATTCTTCAATAAATTCTTTATGACCACAAACTAAATTATCTTTTTTTAAATCATCAATCAGTTTAATTAGTCCTATTTTAAATTCAATATCATCACTGTCCGTTATGTAAATCGTTCCTCTTTTAGTTAAATATTCTTTATCCATATTTATACCTCCTACTTAACCTAATATTTAAAATACAGTCATAACAAATTGCTTTACTATTGTTATCTCTTAAAAAATATTTTTTTGTTTTTATATCATTAGTATTAAAGAATAAATAATCTAATTTATGTTGTTTACATGTTCAACAAAAATACTTTTTCATTATGAGTTGAAATTTCCTTATAAGAAGTAACTATATAATTAATTGGTAAATCATTATGATTATATGGATTATTTATTTTAAAACCTTTTCTGTTTTCTTCTCACGTAATGTTATATTTAAAACAAGGATTAGTAATTTTAGTTTTGTTATCAGTTATTTCACCCATAAATCAACTATTATGCTGGTCATAAAATGTTAGTGGTTCAAGTTTTATATCATTAAAATAATATTCTTTTGGAATAATTGGTTTATTAACAGTTATTTTTTGGTCTTTAATATATGGTTCTAATAATTTTATTAATTCATTACCACTTAATTCTCTTTTAATATTTTCTAAATTAAAAACTCAATATGTATATTTATCATCAACAATAAAACTATTATTTTTAACCATTCATTTTGGAAATTGTAATTTATATTCACCATAATCAATAAGAATAGATTGTGGTTTATCTTTTACAATTTGTTCTTTTTTAAATTCTATTTGCATAATAATCCTTTCCTAATATGTTCTGTTGCTTGTAGCATAAAGAATATATATTTTTATTTTTATATTATTAATACTATTAGTTTTATTCATTCCAGAAATTCTGGGCTCAAAAATAAATTGTGAAATTTTAAAAAGAAATCGAGGCATTCGATTCAATATTTATTTAATTTGTGTTAAACAAATTAATATTTTAATTGAACCGGCACCGCTCAATTTTTTTTACAAGTTTGAAATTTATTTTCTCGCCCAAAAAAATTTTCAAAAAAAATAAAAAATAAAACCAACGCTTGCTCACTGGGGGGTGGCAAGGTTGGTTAAATAAAGAATAGAATTAATATAGTAGGTTCCCTAGTAGGTCTATATATACTAGTTTCCAATTCGCTCCCACCCCAAGAATTACCATTACTGGTTAGTATATTTTATTAGGTATCACTCCACTTTTTATTTATCCATGCAAGTCCACATGTTTTGGCCACTATTTTTAACAACTGTGTTGTGGTTCACTGTTTTAATTCCCTAACACGTGTTGATAATAGTGTTAAAGAGGGTTATTAATTATTAACTTTCTCCTACTTGGTCACTGCGTGTAGTAGATATTTAAAGGGTGTTAATAATAAAAATTTTAAAATTTTACAATTACAAAAAAAGACAAGATTATTTCTTGTCTTTTTCCTTTGAGAATAATTTTTATTTTATCTTTTAAATGTATATTTTTTAAAATACGTCGAATATAAATTTAAGGGTAAAAGAGAATTTAATTTATCTATCATCATTTTTAAATGGTAATGTTGGAAAGAATTTATTTATCTAGTAATTTATCTTCCTATGTTTTTGGGAACCTCCCAAATTATTTTTGCACCATTATTTGGATTAGCATTAGTTTGTGCAGTTGCGGCAATTGGAAAAGAAACCGGAGCATGAAAATTAGATACTGTTGGATTAGGCGTTATTGTAATTATGTTAGCAGCCCCCCAGCATCAGTTATTGTTGCCTATTCAATTGCTTACAAAAAACAGCCATTGTTAACAAGTAATTTAACATTAATTGCTACATTATTTTCAATTATTTCATTACCATTTTGAGTAATTATTACTACAGCGATTGGCGCAACACCGTTATTTAGTTAAAATATAAACAAAAGAAAGGGAATAAAAATATGGCAAAAAAATTAAAATGGTTTGTTATGGTGTTCGTAAAACAGAAAAGCTTTTTTTTGAAACATTAAATAAAAATTATGGATATGATTTAACGTTAATTGAAGAGTATTTAACAAAGGATAATATTGAAACGGCAAAGGGGACATGAAGCAGTAATGGTTCGTGCTAATTGTGACTGTTATGAGCAAAATTTATTAAAAATGAAAGAATATGGCGTTAAATATTTATTAACTAGAACTGTTGGTTATAATCATATTGATTTAAAAAAAGCTCATGAATTAGGTTTTGAAATGGCATATGTATCTGGTTATTCGCCCAATGCTGTTAGTGAATTAGCAGTAAGTATGGGAAACGGGTTACTTCGAAATTTATTTTATAGTGCTAATCATCAACAAAATCATAATTTTAAAATTGATGATTTTATGTTTGCCAAAGAAATTCGTAATTCAACAATAGGAATTATTGGAACTGGCCGTATTGGTTATCCAGCAGCTAAGGCATGACATGGAATGGGAGCAAAGGTATTAGGATATGATATTTATGAAAGTGATCAAGCAAAAAGTATTCTAACTTATTGTGATTTAAAAACTTTACTTAAAGAATCGGATTTAATTTCATTACATTGTCCATATATTAAAGAAGAAAATTACCATTTAGTTGACAAGAATTTTTTTTAATTATGTAGAAAAGTATGGATGACCAAAAATTATTCATCAATTTACACTTAAAATATTATTTTTAATTAAAAATTTGTTAAAAGTAACATTATTTAGTGTAAAAATTGAGGCTTTTTAGAAATCTGTGTATCTTTGTTTTACAAAGTACTAGTTCAGATTAATTCTGTCTTCAAATTTTATCATAAAATGAGCAATTGCTGTATTTCAATTTTGAATAGGCAATGTTCATTTTTTTGTTATATTTTCAATTGCTAAATAAAATATTTTAAAAACTGACATATCATTAGGAAAAGCTTTTTTGTTTCTAATAACTTTTCGTAATTGACTATTAACAGATTCAATCTTTAATTTTGTAGAAAAGTAATGATACATGATAAAGTGTTATTTTTAGAGAATTTTTACACTAAATAATGTTACTTTTAACAAATTTTTAATTAAAAATAATATTTTAAGTGTAAATTGATGAATAATTTTTGGTCATCCATACTTTTCTACATAATTAAAAGATTCAAAGCATTTGTTGTATAAATTACTCTTTTGATTTCTGCAGGATAACTAATAAAAATCATCAAATTTTCTCAATTTTTATATCAAGATTTAGCAATTTGGGGATATTGTTTATTTCATTTACTTTCAAATGATTCTAAAGCTTGCATTGCTTGTTCTTCACTACATGCACTATAAATTGGTTTTAAATCTGTAACTAGAGTTTTTCGATGTTTGTATGAAACATATTTTAAACTATTTCGAATTTGATGAACAATGCATAATTGATGTTCTGTTTTAGGATAAACTGCTTGTATTGCTTCTGACATGCCTGTTAAATTATCACTACAAGCAATCAAAATATCATTTAAGCCTCGATTTTTCATTTCTGTGAAATTAGCTAATCAAAATTTAGCACCTTCATTTTCACTAATTCATAAGCCTAAAACATCTTTTTTACCTTCTAAATCAACTCCTAATGCTATATAAACTGATTTATTAATAATCCGTTTATCTTGTCGAACTTTAACTACTATACAATCAAAATAAACAATCGGATAAACGCTTTCTAATGGTCGATTTTGTCATGCTTTGACATCATCAATAACATCATCAGTAATTTGACTAATAACACTTTCACTAATATCAGCACCATGATATAACTCTTGTAACTGCATTCTAATGTCAGATAGAGTCATACCTTTTGCATATAGTGAAAGCACTTGTTGATCAAAACCATCAAATCTTCGCTGTCTTTTTGCAACTATTACAGGAGTAAAATCACTATTGCGATCTCTTGGTACATCAATCTCAATTTTACCTTGTTGAGTTATTAATTTTTTTGAACTTGTACCATTACGAGCATTTTCAGTATTACTATGTTGATTTTTTTCATATCCTAAATAATTTTGCATTTCAGAATTCAACATTTTTTCAACTAAACGTTTTGTTAATTCTTTATATAAACCCCCTTCTTTAAAAACTGTTGTTAAATCTTCAGTATTTTCTAATAATAAATCTACTGCTTTTGATATTGGATCATTATTATTAATATTTTGTTTTTTAGCCATCTGTAACTCACTCTTTCTAGTCATTTAATTATATTTACTAGAATTAATTAAACATAGTTATTTTTGTAAGTTACACAGATTACTAAACATTGCCTATGAATGCTTTAACACAAGAAAATTATGATTCTTTGATTGGAGTTTATGTAAATCTTTCTAGTAGTGCATTAGCGGGTGGTATGTGAACTCCAGTAATACAACAACAATCTGGTACTTATGGTATTGCTTCTTTAACATTTAGAACATCAAATAAATCATATGATTATTTTATGGTTACAAGGGAAACTTGAATTGATATGTGTAAAGCAACTGGTGCTTATAAACAAGGAGCATTTAGTGTATTTATGAGACAGTATTATCATGGCGGATTAGATAAAGAAAATAAAGAATATTTAGCACGTAGAAATGTTAAAAATATGAATAAAAAAGTTACTCAACAAGGAAAATATAAATCTGTTATTGGTGTAGTTAATAAATCAGAAGTAACACAAGGATATGGAAGGTATAAAGATTATGGAAAACAAAAATAATATTGATTGAAATGTAAATTTAAATTATATTACAAAAGATGATTTAAAAACTATATATGGTTTTATACCAGATGCTGACCAAACTACTACTGATAATACTAAAACTGATTTTACTATTATGGCAATTGCTATATCAAGTGAAAGAATTAATACTATTACTGGTAATTTAATTGAACAAACTGGATTTAATAATTTAAATGATACTCAAAAACAATTAGTTAAAAGAGCAACAGCAAGAATGACTATTTATTATTTAACTGATGGAATGGCATTTATACGTTCAAGTGTTTCTATTAGTGGTAATGGTTTATCAAGTAGTATTAGTCCACCAAGTGAACCAGATTATGTATTAATGGAAGTATATAATTTATTACAACAAGCAAATTTACATACTCCAAGAAAAGCAATTAATAATCCTATTTCATGTAATACAGATAATTTCTTTAATTTTGTAGAAAAGTAATGATACATGATAAAGTGTTATTTTTAGAGAATTTTTACACTAAATAATGTTACTTTTAACAAATTTTTAATTAAAAATAATATTTTAAGTGTAAATTGATGAATAATTTTTGGTCATCCATACTTTTCTACATAATTAAAAGATAATTTTAATACACCTAGTATATTTGATGAAAGTGATACTAGAGTAATTACTTGAGATTCTGGTAATAAAACATTTTTACAAAAAATTAGTTTAATTGAAGGTACTGGTATAAAAATAGATGATGTTAGTAATACTATACCTAAATTAAAAATTCATGTTGATAGTAATATTGATTCATTATGAGAAGTTGATAAAGATAATCCTAATTTTATTCATTCAAAAGATGATAAAGGTATTAGTGCAAATGATAAACGTATTATTAATGTTGGTACACCTACTTTTGAAACTGATGGTACAAATAAAGAATATGTTGATAATTTAATAGAACAAAAGCAAGATAAATTAATTGCTGGTGAAAATATTAAGATTGATCAAAAAACTAATACTATTAGTGCTAATGGTGAATCATTATGAGAAATAGACCCAAATAGTTCAAATATTATTCAACCTAAAGAAAAAAGATTAATTACTGCTAATAATAAAAGAATTGTTAATATAGGTGAACCAGAACAAGATAAAGATGCAACTACAAAAAAATATGTTGATGATAAAGTAAATACTAAACAAGATAAAGAAATATGAAAAGTAATAAGTAAAAGTAAAAATAATCGTGAATGAGATACGTTTGAAATTAATTTTAATACTGTATATAGAGTAATTATAACATTAGATGAATTACCAGTAAATCAAGCAAATATAAAGCATAAAGTAGAATTTAAAACTGGTAATTATTTAGGTGGAGATTATTTACTTGCAAAATTTAAAATTAAAGATGAAGATGTAATATTAACTTTAACTGTTAGAGAAAGTAGTTTTAATTGTAGTTTATATTTAAAAGGTGGAGATATTAATTATGGTGCTATTCTTTCATTAGAAGAATTACAAAATACAATTAAAGTTGATGTTACACCAAAAATAAAAATTAATTCAAAAAGTTTAGAAACAAATGAAGTTGAAGAAAATTGTTGAGATATTGAATTACCAAATAATCCAACACCAAGTCCAAATAATCAACAATGAAAAGATGTAGGAACAAGAGAAAAAAATAAATGAGATAATTGACAAATTACTTATGATTTTATAGTTAATAAACATTATAGAGTTTATTATTCTTGAAGTATATATAATCCAGTTTATACTATTCAAGAATTTATTATAACGGATAACAAAATTGCTGGTGTACCAATACAAACCTTTAATGATAGTGTTAATATAGTAATTTTATCAGTTCAACATGCAAAATTAATTTTTAATTATGTAGAAAAGTATGGATGACCAAAAATTATTCATCAATTTACACTTAAAATATTATTTTTAATTAAAAATTTGTTAAAAATAACATTATTTAGTGTAAAAATTCTCTAAAAATAACACTTTATCATGTATCATTACTTTTCTACAAAATTAAAGAAATTAATTACTATTTATAGTGGAAAAGGTAATTTAAAAGGTAATATATGAAAATTAGAAGAATTGTAGGAATAAAATTATGATTTTTAAAATTATAAAGATTATTTTAGGTTTAATTGGAGTTATATTATCTTCTGCTGTTGCTGGTTTAATTATTTTTGTTATTGTAAAAATTGTATTTAAAATTAATCAAATATTTTAGAAAGGTGGTGATTAATATAATGGATACAAGTTTAATTATAATTATTGCTAATGCTTGTATTAGTGGTGGTTATGTATTAGTAAAATTAGGAAGTGCTTTAATTTCTTTTGGAAAATCATTAAAAGACCCTAATAAAAAAGCACTTAAAAAACAAAATAAAATTAATAAAGGCAATGTTTAGTAATCTGTGTAACTTACAAAAATAACTATGTTTAATTAATTCTAGTAAATATAATTAAATGACTAGAAAGAGTGAGTTACAGATGGCTAAAAAACAAAATATTAATAATAATGATCCAATATCAAAAGCAGTAGATTTATTATTAGAAAATACTGAAGATTTAACAACAGTTTTTAAAGAAGGGGGTTTATATAAAGAATTAACAAAACGTTTAGTTGAAAAAATGTTGAATTCTGAAATGCAAAATTATTTTTTAATTATGTAGAAAAGTATGGATGACCAAAAATTATTCATCAATTTACACTTAAAATATTATTTTTAATTAAAAATTTGTTAAAAGTAACATTATTTAGTGTAAAAATTCTCTAAAAATAACACTTTATCATGTATCATTACTTTTCTACAAAATTAAAGAAATTATTTAGGATATGAAAAAAATCAACATAGTAATACTGAAAATGCTCGTAATGGTACAAGTTCAAAAAAATTAATAACTCAACAAGGTAAAATTGAGATTGATGTACCAAGAGATCGCAATAGTGATTTTACTCCTGTAATAGTTGCAAAAAGACAGCGAAGATTTGATGGTTTTGATCAACAAGTGCTTTCACTATATGCAAAAGGTATGACTCTATCTGACATTAGAATGCAGTTACAAGAGTTATATCATGGTGCTGATATTAGTGAAAGTGTTATTAGTCAAATTACTGATGATGTTATTGATGATGTCAAAACATGACAAAATCGACCATTAGAAAGCGTTTATCCGATTGTTTATTTTGATTGTATAGTAGTTAAAGTTCGACAAGATAAACGGATTATTAATAAATCAGTTTATATAGCATTAGGAGTTGATTTAGAAGGTAAAAAAGATGTTTTAGGCTTATGAATTAGTGAAAATGAAGGTGCTAAATTTTGATTAGCTAATTTCACAGAAATGAAAAATCGAGGCTTAAATGATATTTTGATTGCTTGTAGTGATAATTTAACAGGCATGTCAGAAGCAATACAAGCAGTTTATCCTAAAACAGAACATCAATTATGCATTGTTCATCAAATTCGAAATAGTTTAAAATATGTTTCATACAAACATCGAAAAACTCTAGTTACAGATTTAAAACCAATTTATAGTGCATGTAGTGAAGAACAAGCAATGCAAGCTTTAGAATCATTTGAAAGTAAATGAAATAAACAATATCCCCAAATTGCTAAATCTTGATATAAAAATTGAGAAAATTTGATGATTTTTATTAGTTATCCTGCAGAAATCAAAAGAGTAATTTATACAACAAATGCTATTGAATCTGTTAATAGTCAATTACGAAAAGTTATTAGAAACAAAAAAGCTTTTCCTAATGATATGTCAGTTTTTAAAATATTTTATTTAGCAATTGAAAATATAACAAAAAAATGAACATTGCCTATTCAAAATTGAAATACAGCAATTGCTCATTTTATGATAAAATTTGAAGACAGAATTAATCTGAACTAGTACTTTGTAAAACAAAGATACACAGATTTCTAAAAAGCCTCTTAATAAATTACAAAGTAAATTAAATTCTATTAATAAACAAACAGAAGTAAAAAGTATTTATTAATAAAAAATGCCTATTAAAGGCATTTTTACTTATTTATAAACTCATATGATTATAATCTCAATTTAATGAAGCATTATCTAAAAGTACATCACTCATATTAGCGCCATATTGACTACTTGTTTCACTATTAATGGTAAATCTATTATCATTTATTAATCTTCTTGTTTCATTATTAAATGCTGTTTCTTGCATTTCTTGAATATGATTTGTAGTTTCCATTGGTAATAAATTATGAATAATTTCACTTGCTCCAGCAACTATTGTCGGAACTGCATAAGCATTATTAAAATCATTATTTATCCCCATTGCAACACCACTTGAAATTAAACAACCACCAGTTGCCATATTACATATCTTTCTTATATTTTCAAATCTATTCGGTATTAATTCAGTAAAAGCACTAATAAGATTTGCAAAAGCAAAAGCATTTAATGAAATATAAGTATCTCAATCCATGAAATTATTATCATTATTAGTATTAATATTAAATAATAAATCTGGTGGAAATGGGTCAACAGTAGTTGTAGGAATTGGTGTTGTTGGAATAATAGGATTAATATTATTTTCGTTTCATTTAATATAATTTGTTATAAAAGTTGTACTTAAACCAATTGTTATTTTTTTAAATATATTAATTAATTTATTTTTAAGTGTTGGATGTTGATTAATATTTCAAATATCAATTCCTAATTTTTTACTAAAAAATAAAGCATTAATACTTCCTAATATTGGATAATTTAATAAATGTCCATAATATGAACTTATACCTATCATTGCTGATAATGGTGATATTCCCGTTCTTATTAATTTTAATAAAGTATAATTTGAATTTGTAGTTTCTGTATTTGGCATTTTCTATTCTCCTTTTATAATAATGTTCATAAGTTTATAAATTAAATAATTGTTATAAAAATTACATTCTTTATAATCTTCTGTTAAATATATTAATAACTCCATATTATTCATGATTAACTTTCTTTTATAAATTTAAATTGCATATTTCCAATAGTATCTCTATTATTACCAACTATAATTAAATATCCAGTTTGATTATTTTCTAATATTCATGAATAAAAAATATCTTGTGGATATAATTTTGGATATAAATTTAATGCTAATAAATAACATAAAGCATCTTCTTTATTTTTTAATAAACTTACTGTTGGACATTTTATTTCTTTTGGACTTTTATCATTATAAAATCATTCAGTTCTAATATTTCTCATTATTTCACATCCTTTTATGAACTCATCAGCACCGTAATAAACGGTGGACTATAGAATTATAATGTTATCCAAATTTTTAATAATTCTATAGTTTCGTTCTGTATAGATATAAAATTTAGGACTTACATTGACATATTTTAAGCAAGAATAAAAAATAGGGAATAGGAGTTAGAAAGGATATATGTCAAATGCCTAAATATTAATTATTTTCAATATTAATATCATCAATATTTATATTGATAGTTATTCCAACTAAATTTTTTAATTCTTTTAATTTATCTATTATTTCTAAAATATCTTGTTTAGTCATTATCAAATTCACCATTTTTAATTTTTTCATAAATTATTTTTAAAGTATGTTGTGCTGATAAATTATAATTTTTTAATGCTTCTTCTATTGGTAATTTATAATATTTATTAATCTCATTTATTAAACCTGAATTGTAAATAAAAATGGGACAGTTTTTTAAAATAATTGTATTAAATCTATTGGTCTTTTATAAGATAGTGATTTTCTGGGTGTAGAATTAATTTGAAATGCTATAGTATTTAAATCTTTTTGTTTATATGAAGATAGATCTGTAGATTTTGGTAAATATCTTCTTAAAATACCATTATTATTTTCATTTAAACCTCTTTGACAAGGTTTACCAGGATCTGCAAAATAAATCTTAACATTACAATTTTTTTCGATTAATTTTCATTTACTAAATTCTTTACCACGATCAAAAGTAATAGTTTTAACTGTTCCTTTTTGTAACTTTGAAATAAATTTTATTATACTTTTTGTAATATTTTCTGATTTATTATTTTTAGTTGCTAAAGGAATTGTGGTTTTTGATCATATATCAGCTAAAGTAATAATAGAACTTTTATGATCTTTACCAATGATAGTATCACCCTCTAAATGACCAAATTCTTCTATATTTTTAATATTAGGAATGATTAAATTTCTTTCATGAATAGACTTACAATTATTAATTCTGCCCCTAGTTTCTTTTTGTTTGTGAGGTTTATTTTTTCCTTTTCTCAATAAGTTATTTTCATCAAAACCCATTCGATTTGTTTTAAACATGTTATATAAAGTTTTTGTTGAAATACTTTTTATTTTATTTTCCTTTAAAAAATTAGCAATTATATCAAGAGCATAATTTTTAGTAATTAACAAATGATTAATAGTATTAATTTCTATTAAAGTTAAAATTATTAATTTTCTACCTGCATTTTGTTTATTTTTTTGAATTTTATTCAATATTTCTAATGGTAATAAGTTTTGATTTAATAATCTACAAACTCTATGTACAGTTGATTTACTATAATCAATGGCTTTTGCTATTTTACGAATCGAAAATCCATAACTTTTATATTCTTTTATTGCTATTATTGATTCAATAGTCAGATACTTATACATTGTGCTAATTCCTTTCTTTTCTTAATTATAGAATTAACACAATTTAATTTTTATATAAGTGTCCTTTTTAATTTTACAATTCAGGAAATAATTATTTAATTTTTCTTTATTCATAATGAATTTACCTTTCACTAAACTTCAAAATTTTCTATAATTTCTTCTTCTTTTTCTAATTCTTTTAATTTAGATAAAATAGAATTTATATCAGTATTATCAATATTATTATTTGAATTAATAATTTTAACTTCATCACCAGTATTATCCTTATATGCAATAGTTTCTTCATCAATTACTACACCTTGGTCTAATTGAAGTGCCAAATTAATATCATCTTGATTATTTAATACTATAATTGGTGTTTTATTAATTTCACGAATTAATGCTTTAACTACTGTTTTTAAAGCCATTTGGTCAAATGCAGAAGTTCATATATGATTTAATTTTCATTCTTGACTTTTTTTATTATAAGTTTTTCCATATTTATCTTTATGTTGATTAATTTCTTCAACAGTCATTCCTTTATAAAAATTATTAATTTTACCATTTTTATCTAAGAACCTGTTTAGAATCTTTTCGAAAATAATGTAAAATGATTATATATTTTAAAATAAGAGGTATATATGCATAAAAATTATCCAAGTCATGTCACCAAAGAACAATTTGAGAACATAAAATCAATTTTAGAAAATAGCAAAAAGAAAACAAAACCAAGAAGTTTAGATTTATATGAAGTATTTTGTGCAATTTTATATGTATTAAAAAGTGGTTGTCAATGAAGAATGCTACCAAAAAATTTTCCAAAATGACAAACTGTATATTATTATTTTCAAATTTGAAGTAAAAATAATGGTAAAGAACCTAGTGTATTGCAATTAATTTTAAAAAAAATTAGTTAAAAAAGTTCGTATCAATAATAATCGCAAAGAACAAACTAGTTTTTGTATAATTGATTCGCAAAGTGTTAAAAATACAGATACTACTGAAAATAAAGGTTATGATGCTGGTAAAAAGATTTCAGGCATAAAACGTCATATTGTTGTTGATTCTCAAGGTTTACCACATGCAATTTACATAACCACAGCAGAAAAAACCTTTAATTTTGTAGAAAAGTAATGATACATGATAAAGTGTTATTTTTAGAGAATTTTTACACTAAATAATGTTACTTTTAACAAATTTTTAATTAAAAATAATATTTTAAGTGTAAATTGATGAATAATTTTTGGTCATCCATACTTTTCTACATAATTAAAAGAAAAAACAGATCGTAATAGCGCTATAATAATGATTGAAAATGAAAAAGAAAATCTTTCTGCAGTTCAAAAAATAATAGTAGATGCTGGTTATACTGGTGAAAAATTTGCTTCTGAAATCAAAACAATCATAAATGCAAATGTTGAAGTGATAAAACGTAATGAATTACATACTTTTGTAGTATTACCAAAAAGATGAATTGTAGAACGAAGCTTTGCTTGATTAGAAAAATACAGAAGATTATGAAAAAATTGCGAAAGAAAACTAAATACTAGTTTACAAATGGTTGTTCTTTCATTTATTTCAGTTTTATTAAAAAGATTCTAAACAGGTTCTAAAAGTAAAATATAACAATAATAACCAATAGTATTAATTGTTTTTCTTTCAAAAATTAATGCTGGATTAATTTCTCATTTATTATTTTCTTGATTAAATTTATGTGCTGATGTTATTTTTTCTCTTTGAAAATCAATTACTAATCCAGTTCTTTGTAATAATGTTAATCAACCATCTTCTTGAATTTGAACTTGTAATTCATCACCATAAGGTATTAATGCTAATTCTTTTTTAATAGGATTAATTGAAAGATTTAACTTATATAAATTAATTAATGCATTAATTAAACTTTGAGTATTCATATTTTTTAAATCTTTACTAGAATTTATAATCATTTCATAATAATTTCTAAATTTTACATATTCTTCTTTATTACTTTTAATAAAATTAGGAATTTTTAATTCATTTTTATTATTACTCATTAGTTGATTCTCCTTTTTCAATTTCATCTTCATCTCAAATTATTTTTTCATCATTTAATATTTTTAAAATTTCATCTAATTTTTTATTAATTTTTCCTATATGTTTTAATAAAATTAAAATTGATTTATCCATAAGTTACTCCTATCATTTTTTAATTGTTTTAAATCTATTATCTAAATGTACTTCAATATTTTTACTAGGATTAACTATTAAATGACTATTAATCTCAATTCAATTATTTAGATTACTATCTAATTTTTTAGGTAATTTATCAAATTCAATTGAATTACAAGAATAAATAGTTTTTTCTTTAATTGTTTTCTCATTAATCATTTTTATTTCTTCTTAATCATTCTTTAATATTATTTTTTAAAATATTTAATTCTTTAATTTGACCTCTTAACACATCTAATTCTCATACATTTATTTGACTTAAATTAATTTCTTCAATTTGATATTCTAAAAATTCAATTCTAGCATTAAGATTTTTAACTAATAATTCATTAAAATTACATTTTTTATTTTTACAATATTCCAATTTATATTCCATTTTTATTTTCTCCTTTAAAATATTTTGTTTTTGCATTAAATCATTCAATTAATAATTCATTGGTTATTTCAATTTCTATTTCTTGTTGATTATTTTTATTAGTTAAATAAACATAAGTTTTATCTGATATATCAATGCCGATTTGCCCACTTTTAATCATTCAATAATAAGCAGTTAATTGTAATTTAATTCTTTGTAATTTATCTTCATCAATACAAGCATAAGTTTTATAATCTACTAAATAATATTTATTTTCTTTTTTATTTAAATAAACTAAATCTGGTGTTCCAGCAATTACATTATCATTAATAGGTTTTTCTATAATAAATTCATAATTATTTTTATCTTTAAATTTTTCTTTTAAAAACATAAGTGATTTTTTACAATAAGAATAATTTATATTATTAGTTACTGGTTTTAATTTTTTTAATAAATTATTAATAATATTTTCTTCATTAATATTTTGTAAATATAATTCATTAAGTTTATGAACTCATTTACCACGAACTGAAGCATTTTTTAATACTTCTGATGCTATATGACTATAACCAAATCCTAAATAATTATCAATAATTCTAGAAACTGATATTAATTCTTTATCTTCTAAAAAATATTGATGAGTTTCTTTTTTAAAAATTAATTTACTCATATTTATTTCTACCTATTAATAATCAAAAACATTTATTACATAATCTATTACCAAAAGAAGATTGTTTTCTACATTTATCACAAGAACCAATCATTCTATATTCTCTATATTCCATAAATATTAATCCTTTCAATTAATGTTTAGAAGCAATAATTATTAATGTTAAAATCATAATAATAATTCCAATTGTTAAAAATATAATTCTACTTTTTCATGATTTTTTATAAAATTCTTTTTGCTCTTCAATTAATTCAATTTGTTCTTTTAATAATTTATTTTGTAATTTTTCATTTTCTTTTTCTTCTTCCATTTTTAATATTTCCTTTCTTCTTTTTCATATCAAATTTCTTTTAAATGTAATCCTAATTTTCAACAATAAATACAAATAACTTTATTATTTTTATCTTGTAAAAATATATTTTTAAAATAAAATAAATGTTTCATTCTAAATTTTTCACAATAACTACAAAAATATCTTTGTTCTTTAAAATTATGTTTCATATTTTTTCCTTCTTTAACTTTAATATGTTAATATATATTTGATAGAGTATGTATATATATAAAAAACCCCCTATTTTCTTAAATAATACAAATGTAATTGTTAATTAGATTAATGGGTTCTTTACTGAGCCATAATAAGGCTATTCAAATTAATCTATAATTATATTAAGCGATACAGTGTAACATTTTAACTTGCTTAACATTAAATGCTCTTTTATTCTGATATAGAAGTATTTACATAAAGTACTCACTATTAGACTTCTACGACAGTTTTATGAAGTTTTAATCTTTTAACAAAAAAAGAACGATAGTTATATCGTTCTTTGTTATCCAATTATGAATCTAAGGGTTAAAGTGATGCGCCCTTTGGAACCTCCCAAGAGAAAGCGTAAACAATTATCAGAAAAAGATAAGAAAAAAGCAACTAAGGTTGGAATTTAAAGGTTTTAAATACCCTTTATTTTACATTAAGGAGTAAATTATTATGGCTATTAAAGACCCATTAATGTTTATTACAATTGAAGAATTTAAAAATTGAAAAGGTTTTAATAAATTAGAATTTGATGATACTACAACACCAGATAATGAAATTTGATTTGTTATTTCAGTTGCAAGTAATAATATTGATTATTTAAGTGGACATTCTATTTCTAAAAAATGACCAGAAACTACATTAACAGAATTTACCTTTAATTTTGTAGAAAAGTAATGATACATGATAAAGTGTTATTTTTAGAGAATTTTTACACTAAATAATGTTACTTTTAACAAATTTTTAATTAAAAATAATATTTTAAGTGTAAATTGATGAATAATTTTTGGTCATCCATACTTTTCTACATAATTAAAAGAATTTACTGATGAAATACAAACTGCAATTGCATATTATGTTAGATTTTTATTAACAAAAGATAGTAATTATATTCGTGGTCAATCAAGTATTAGTCAAGGTGGAATGACTTATAGTGAAAATAATCCTAATGAACCTTATTATATTGTTCCAGAAGTATTTAATTGTTTAAGAAAAATTAAAGAATATCCAAAAATATTACTGGTTTTAATTTAGATGTTTTACCTAAAAGAAATGATTTTTTTAGTAATTTTTATAGTAATTGTGGTGAAGATAGTCCTTTAACAAGATATTTAGAAATATTAAATCTAAAAACAAATGATAAAAGAGTTAAAATATATCCAAAATATCCTAAAAATATTATTGGAACTGAATTATGATTTGATACTACTGGTATAAAATCATTTGATAATTTAACAACACTTGAATTATTTACTAAATATTTTAGTAATGATAGTTTACAGTTAGTTGATGGTAAAGAAGGTCAAGAAGAAAAAGTTATTAGTGCTATTGGTGGTGGTGAATTATTATGAGAAGTTGATAAAGATAATCCTAATTTTATTCATTCAAAAGATGATAAAGGTATTAGTGCAAATGATAAACGTATTATTGATGTTGGTACACCTACTTTTGAAACTGATGGTACAAATAAAGAATATGTTGATAATTTAATAGATAAAAAACAAAATATCAATGATGAAGATTTACAAACAGTTGCTAAACAAATTGTTCTTGCTATTAATGAAAATAAAGCAAATATTGATAAAAACAAGATAAAGAAATATGAAAAGTAATAAGTAAAAGTAAAAATAATCGTGAATGAGATACGTTTGAAATTAATTTTAATACTGTATATAGAGTAATTAATGCACAAGGAAAAACTAATGTAAGTAATCAAAAACAAAAAGCAGGCGATTTATACGTAATTATTACTGCAAATATAAATGACCCAAATTATAAAGGTTCAACAAATCCAATTAAAATAACTCTTAAATAATTTAAGGAAATTTAATCATGCCAATTGGTACAACTAGTACAGCAATAATTTTAAACATAAATAAACCACAACATACTAGAATAAGTAAACAACAAGAAAATAAAAGTTTTTGATGAGAAATTTTAGAAATGATTGGTGTACAAGTTATAGCAGTAGCACTTGCTCCTTTTACTGGTGGATTAAGTGAAAGTGTAGCCCTTGGATTAGGTACAAGTGATTTTATTGCAAGTACTATTAATTTTACTATTTATGCCACAACTGATTTTACTATTAATCAAGTTTATGATTATTTAAAAGGAAATGTAACACCATTAAATACTTTTTTTATATACTTCCTGCATTTGCTGGACTTAATAAAATTAGTCGTGGTTATCGTACAACTAAATTTATTAAATTAGCACAAAAAACTAAAAAATTAGAACAAATTGGTGTTAAAGAAGCAAAAAACTTACAAGAAATTATTAGTCAAGTAAGTGGAAAAGAAATTTTAACAGATAAAATTATTGGTAATAAACGTTATTTAATGAATTATAGTTTTACTCCTAATCGTGAAACAGTATTACGAGATTTAGGTTATGTTGCTGAAAGACAATATAAGAATAATTTTCAAAAACTAGAAACAGAAAAATTAATGGAACACTTATTATTACAAAATACATTAAAAATTCTTATATTATGCTGCTTTTTAATAGATTTTTTTAATTATATATGTATATAATTAAAATGGAATATTATTATTAATATCATAATAATTTTCAACAAATATTAATAAGAAACTAAAATAAAATTAATAACTAACAGAAAACAAGTAACTATTTAATTGGCAATGTTTAGTAATCTGTGTAACTTACAAAAATAACTATGTTTAATTAATTCTAGTAAATATAATTAAATGACTAGAAAGAGTGAGTTACAGATGGCTAAAAAACAAAATATTAATAATAATGATCCAATATCAAAAGCAGTAGATTTATTATTAGAAAATACTGAAGATTTAACAACAGTTTTTAAAGAAGGGGGTTTATATAAAGAATTAACAAAACGTTTAGTTGAAAAAATGTTGAATTCTGAAATGCAAAATTATTTAGGATATGAAAAAAATCAACATAGTAATACTGAAAATGCTCGTAATGGTACAAGTTCAAAAAAATTAATAACTCAACAAGGTAAAATTGAGATTGATGTACCAAGAGATCGCAATAGTGATTTTACTCCTGTAATAGTTGCAAAAAGACAGCGAAGATTTGATGGTTTTGATCAACAAGTGCTTTCACTATATGCAAAAGGTATGACTCTATCTGACATTAGAATGCAGTTACAAGAGTTATATCATGGTGCTGATATTAGTGAAAGTGTTATTAGTCAAATTACTGATGATGTTATTGATGATGTCAAAACATGACAAAATCGACCATTAGAAAGCATTTATCCGATTGTTTATTTTGATTGTATAGTAGTTAAAGTTCGACAAGATAAACGGATTATTAATAAATCAGTTTATATAGCATTAGGAGTTGATTTAGAAGGTAAAAAAGATGTTTTAGGCTTATGAATTAGTGAAAATGAAGGTGCTAAATTTTGATTAGCTAATTTCACAGAAATGAAAAATCGAGGCTTAAATGATATTTTGATTGCTTGTAGTGATAATTTAACAGGCATGTCAGAAGCAATACAAGCAGTTTATCCTAAAACAGAACATCAATTATGCATTGTTCATCAAATTCGAAATAGTTTAAAATATGTTTCATACAAACATCGAAAAACTCTAGTTACAGATTTAAAACCAATTTATAGTGCATGTAGTGAAGAACAAGCAATGCAAGCTTTAGAATCATTTGAAAGTAAATGAAATAAACAATATCCCCAAATTGCTAAATCTTGATATAAAAATTGAGAAAATTTGATGATTTTTATTAGTTATCCTGCAGAAATCAAAAGAGTAATTTATACAACAAATGCTATTGAATCTGTTAATAGTCAATTACGAAAAGTTATTAGAAACAAAAAAGCTTTTCCTAATGATATGTCAGTTTTTAAAATATTTTATTTAGCAATTGAAAATATAACAAAAAAATGAACATTGCCTATTCAAAATTGAAATACAGCAATTGCTCATTTTATGATAAAATTTGAAGACAGAATTAATCTGAACTAGTACTTTGTAAAACAAAGATACACAGATTTCTAAAAAGCCTCATTTAATTAAAAAATTATAATACTAAATCTTTTTATTTTTTTAAACTAATACCCCAAATTGTAAATATAAAAGTTATATATTTTTTATGTTATTATGTTTAACATTTTATGGATAAAACTAAGGAAAAGCAAATTGACTACAACTAAAATATTTAATTGAATAGCTTATATTTCAAGTATCGCTTTACTTATTTTTTTCATATTACTTTTAATGTTTTTACTAATAAAATTTTTATTAAACCTGAATTGTAAAATTAAAAAGGACACTTATATAAAAATTAAATTGTGTTAATTCTATAATTAAGAAAAGAAAGGAATTAGCACAATGTATAAGTATCTGACTATTGAATCAATAATAGCAATAAAAGAATATAAAAGTTATGGATTTTCGATTCGTAAAATAGCAAAAGCCATTGATTATAGTAAATCAACTGTACATAGAGTTTGTAGATTATTAAATCAAAACTTATTACCATTAGAAATATTGAATAAAATTCAAAAAAATAAACAAAATGCAGGTAGAAAATTAATAATTTTAACTTTAATAGAAATTAATACTATTAATCATTTGTTAATTACTAAAAATTATGCTCTTGATATAATTGCTAATTTTTTAAAGGAAAATAAAATAAAAAGTATTTCAACAAAAACTTTATATAACATGTTTAAAACAAATCGAATGGGTTTTGATGAAAATAACTTATTGAGAAAAGGAAAAAATAAACCTCACAAACAAAAAGAAACTAGGGGCAGAATTAATAATTGTAAGTCTATTCATGAAAGAAATTTAATCATTCCTAATATTAAAAATATAGAAGAATTTGGTCATTTAGAAGGTGATACTATCATTGGTAAAGATCATAAAAGTTCTATTATTACTTTAGCTGATATATGATCAAAAACCACAATTCCTTTAGCAACTAAAAATAATAAATCAGAAAATATTACAAAAAGTATAATAAAATTTATTTCAAAGTTACAAAAAGGAACAGTTAAAACTATTACTTTTGATCGTGGTAAAGAATTTAGTAAATGAAAATTAATCGAAAAAAATTGTAATGTTAAGATTTATTTTGCAGATCCTGGTAAACCTTGTCAAAGAGGTTTAAATGAAAATAATAATGGTATTTTAAGAAGATATTTACCAAAATCTACAGATCTATCTTCATATAAACAAAAAGATTTAAATACTATAGCATTTCAAATTAATTCTACACCCAGAAAATCACTATCTTATAAAAGACCAATAGATTTAATACAATTATTTTAAAAAACTGTCCCATTTATATTTACAATTCAGGAAATTATAAACAAAAAACAAAGTTAAAAGAATACTTTCTTCAAATGATTTTAGTCAAATCATAGGAACGAAAAAAGAATTAAAAATAAAACTAAGAAAATATTTTAAAGAAATATTTATTAGAGATGTTGATATAAATTTATTTAAAAAATTCCTAAAATCAGAAAGTGGAGTTAATAAAAAACCAACAAAAATTGCCTGAAATTTTTTTATAATTTTGACAAGTTCAATATTAGTAAATAAATCCGAAGGAAGAGTTTCTGAAGCAATCAAAAGTATTAAAAATACTTTTGATGAAAGTAAACAAATATTATTAACTTCCGATAACAATAACTTAGTAACAGATTTAATTTTAAAAATTATGAATTTAAAAATCAGACCAATCTTAATTGCTAGTAGATCACTAACAAAAATAGACACTAATGGTATTTTCATCATTAATGATGAAAATTTAAGCAAAGAAAAAATCGAAGATTTTTGAAAACAAATTGATAAAGTTAGAAAAGATTTAATAGAAAACAAATACTTATATTTTATTTCAATACTTTCACTTTCAACTGCAACTAATGAACAAATCAAAAAATTATTAAACTACACAGATTAAAATATTAAATGTTTAAATAAAATATAAGTAAAAAACAAATTTAAATTTTTAAAACAATATCTTTAAAATTACCTATTAAGACTTATGTTTTATAATCAAAAAAATTATAAAACATAATTTTTAATAATGTTAAAAAAAAGGAGTTAAACAGTGAGAAAAATTTTTATTTCATATCATCATCTAA
Organism: Spiroplasma endosymbiont of Amphimallon solstitiale; assembly: GCF_964030965.1. Lineage (GTDB taxonomy): Bacteria > Bacillota_I > Bacilli_A > Mycoplasmatales > VBWQ01 > Spiroplasma_E. Next base: position 538,277 of record NZ_OZ034999.1, on the reverse strand, counting down.
GAGAACAAGAACAAAAAAACCAATTAACAGAGTTAATTAAAAAGTATGCTAATTATTTAAATATAAAAGACATGTCTGTAGAAATAGGAGATATTGATACCACATGATCAAATAATAAAATCGCTAAAACTATTAGACAAAATCATTTAAAAGATACAACTATTACTATTCTTATTCTAGGAATACATACAAAATGTAGACAACATATTGACTGAGAAATTGAAGCTTCATTAAATAAATATGGAAGTTTAAATAGAAGAAAGAAGATAAATAGTTTTATAATACTTTTAACTGCTGATTTTATTAAAAAAGCAAAAACAAATTGTAATTTTAATAATACTTGTGATTATTCTTCTTTAATCACCCAAGAAAATGCTGGTCAAAGAATATATGAAACCGTAATAAATAAACATGCAATTATTGCTACTTATGATGAAATCTTTTCAGATATAATAATTCTTAAAAATTTACTTGATAAAGTTCAATCTAATCATAAAAAAGAAGAAATGTTTTATCAAAATGTTATCAGCCCTAGTTTTTTAAAACCAACTGTTTTAAAAGATAATACTAAAGATACTGTTTTTAATGAAAAAAAAGAAATAGATAATGCAAAATTATCTTCAAATAAAGATAATGGTTTTAAAGAAGATGATGACAGTGATAGTGTAGTAGCTTCTAAATCAGAGGAAAAAATAAATAATGAAATATTAACTTTAATTCAAGATAATGATTTTAACGAAGATGATGATAGTAATATTGTAGTACCGTCTAAATTAGACGAAAAAATAAATAATGTAATATTAACTTCAAGTCAAGATAGTGAAATTAACAATCAATTACTACAAGAAATTATAACGGACTTTACTAAAGATGATAATAAAAGTAATCTTTTAAGAAAATTATCTTTAAAACATAATAGTAAAGATAGTGGAATTGGTAGTGAACTACAAGAAACAAGTATACTGAAAGACGAAAATTTTAAAAGAATACATCTCCATAAAAAAGATAATTCAGAAGAATGTGAAGCAAAAGAAAAATCTGAAAAAACAATGCAAGAGTTTAATAAAAAAATAAAAAAATTTATAAATTCTGGTAAAATTAATTATACACAAGAATGTCCAGAAATATATTTATCCTATCTTTAAAACATACAACTAGTAAAATAAAATATAAATATTTAAAAAGTGAGAATAAAATTCTCACTTTTTATTTTAATTTAGTATTCTTCTTCAAGTGAAGAATTACCCATACCTATTAACTTCTCAGTTGGCATTAAACCAGTACCGGCCGGTATCAAGTTTCCTAAAATAACATTTTCCTTTAAACCACGTAAATTATCTTGTTTTGACTTAATAACAGCATTAGTTAATACTCTTGTTGTATCTTGGAAAGAAGCAGCAGCCAAGAATGATTCTGACTCTAATGGTGCTTTTTTAATCCCTAAAATAATTGGATGACCAAAAGCAGGTTTTTTACCAGCAACAATAATTTTGGCATTAACATTCTTAAATTCTTTGATATCAACAATCGCTCCAGGCAATAATGGTGAATCATTACCTTCAACTACAAAAATACGATTCAACATTTGTTTTACAATAATTTCAATATACTTATCAGAAATTTCAATTCCTTGTAAACGATAAACACGTTGTACTTCTTTTAAAATATATTGTTGAACTTCAATGATTCCTGCTACTTCTAGTAATTGTGTAATATTAATTGCACCTTCAGTTAGTTTTTGGCCAATCTTAACATTATCACCAATTTTAATTCTTACCTGCGCATTATATTGAGTTTTGTATTCTTTATAGTCAAGTTTTGACTTTACAGTAATTGTATAAATTCCTTGCTCTTCACGAATATCTGTTACTTTACCATCAAACTCACTAATAATAGCAACAGCACCTTTGGGATTAGTAATATCTAATAATTCTTTAATTCTTGGTAATCCTTGGGTAATATCACTACCACCAGCAACTCCTCCAGTATGGAAAGTTCTCATCGTTAGTTGAGTTCCTGGTTCACCAATTGATTGCGCTGCAATAATTCCAACTGCTTCACCAATAGCAACAATAGAACCTGTTGTTAAATTAATACCATAACATTTTTGACAAACACCATAACTTGCTTCACAAGTTAAAACTGAACGAATATTTATTTTTGTAATTTTTGCCTCTAATATTGTTTCTACTAATTTTTCAGTAATTAATTCGTTATTTGCAACAATTACATTATTTTTACTATCAACAACATCACCTTGAACAAAACGTCCAAATAAACGGTCACGTAACGGCACAATAATATTATTACGTTTTTGGTCAACAACGTCACTAATTATAAAGCCATTACCGGTATTACAATCTTCTTCAGTAACAATAATATCTTGTGAAACGTCAACTAGTCTTCTTGTTAAATAACCTGAGTCAGAAGTTTTAAGCGCCATATCTGCCATTCCTTTACGAGCACCATGGGTAGAAATAAAGAACTCTGAAACATTTAATCCTTCACGGAATGAAGATTTAATTGGTAACTCAATAACTTCTCCTTTTGGATTATTCATTAAACCACGCATCCCTACTAATTGAGTAAAGTTACTAATATTAGTTCTAGCACCTGAATCTCACATCATAAAGATTGGATTTTCAATATCTTTTCTTAAAACTGTTTCTAGTTCAACTTGAATATTGTTTTTAATACCACTTCATTTATTAATAATATGGTAATGACGCTCACGATTAGTTAACATACCTTGTTTATAAAACTTGTTAATTGTTTTAACATATTCATCTGCTTCTTTAAATAATCTTGTTTTACCTGAATAAGATACAACATCGCCTGCAGAAATTGTTGTTCCTGAAATTGTTGAAAATTTAAAACCAAGATTTTTCATTTTATCTAACATTTGTGCAGTTAATTGAGTTCCAAAAGTTTTAAAATATTTATGAATAATATCTGCTAAAGCTTTTTTCTTAAATGGTTCAACAATAACTCTTTTTTTAATAAATTCACGAAAATCAACATCAGTTGCAACTAAATCTTCATTATGAGTTTCAGTTAAATTAATAATATTTGGGCGATTAATAAATGGCATTCTTTCTGAAAACATTTGATTAAAAATAATCTTACCAATAGTAGTAATTAAAAATTTATTTTGATCGGTAGCAGCAAATTTACTTGCACCTAAACTAGCAACACGAATTCCAATAATAGCATGTAATGAAACCTGTTTTGTATCATAAGCTTTAATTGCTTCATTAACATCTTTAAAAATTGAACCTTGACCTAATTCATCTAATTTTTCAATAGTTAAATAATAATTACCAAGAACCATATCTTGAGTTGGCGTAACAATTGGTTTACCATCTTTAGGACTTAAAATATTTTTTGAACCTAACATTAAACTTCTTGCTTCAGCTACTGCTTCTTGAGTAATTGGCACGTGAACAGCCATTTGGTCACCATCAAAGTCAGCATTAAAAGCAGGAGTTACTAGTGGGTGTAAACGAATAGCTTTCCCTTTAACTAGAATTGGTTCAAATGCTTGAATTCCTAAACGATGTAAAGTTGGGGCACGGTTTAATAAAATAGGACGATCTTTAATTACTTCTTCTAAAACATCTCAAATTCGTTCATCTTGGATTTCAATTAATTTTTCAGCAATTTTAATATTTAAAGCTAATTCTTGATGAACTAATCTTTGCACAACAAAAGGTTTGAACAAAATAATTGCCATATCACGAGGAATACCACATTGATACATTTTTAATTCCGGACCAACAGCAATAACACTTCGACCTGAATAATCAACACGCTTACCTAATAAGTTTTGACGGAAACGTCCTTGTTTTCCTTTTAATGTTGAAGTTAAAGATTTTAATGGACGTTTATCTCTTCCTGTTACTGGACGTGCTTTACGTTCATTATCAAATAAAGCATCAACTGATTCTTGCAACATTCTTTTTTCATTATTAATAATTAAGATTGGTGCTCCCATTTGTTTTACTTTTTTTAAGCGTTCATTACGAATAATAATTCTTCGATATAAATCATTAATTTCTGATGTTGTAAAACGACCACCATCTAACTGAATAATTGGACGAATATCAGGTGGAATCACCGGAATAGCGTGTAATACCATTCATTCTGGTTTATTTCCTGATTTAGCAAATGAATCAATAACATCTAAACGACGTTCTAGTTTTCTACGATCAGTTTGTGATTTCTTGTTTGTCAATTGTTTTTTAATGGCAAGAAATTCTTTTTCTAAATTAATATTTTTTAATAAATACTCAATAGCTGAAGCACCAATTCCAAATTTTGTTCCAGTATGTTTAGTAATAAATTGAGCACATTCATCCATTGAAAATGGACGTGAAGTATCTGCTAAAGTATCAGTTAACATTTGAGCACGAGTATAAGCAAAAGAAGAAGGTTCTAATTGTTCTAAAATTTGTGCAAATACTTTACGTAAACGATTACGAGTATCAGTTGAAGATTTAGCATTACCTAAATCCATAATCATTTTTTGTTTTAAACCTTTAGCAGTCCCTGGATCTAAAACAATATAAGAAACAAAATATGCTACTTCTTCTAAGTCTTTAGCTTTCATATCTAATGCTAACGCAATTCTTGAAGGAGAAGCCTTTAACATTCAAATATGAGTTACTGGCTCTTCTAACTCAATGTGTCCTAAACGTTCACGTCGAACAATTGCTTCAGTAATTTCTACTAAACAACGTTCACAAACTTTACCTTTATTTTTTATTTTCTTATATTTACCACAAGTACATTCATAATTTTTAGTTGGTCCAAATATTCGTGCATCAAATAATCCATCTTTTTCAGGTTTTAATGACTTATAATTAATTGTTTCTGGCTTTGTAATTTCTCCATGTGATCATGAGCGAATTTGATCGGGAGAAGCAAGAGAAATTTTAAGGGCAGTATAATGTTTTGAATTTTTTTGCATTTGCATATATTTATTACTCCTTTTCTAATCCTCAAGATAACTTTCGACTTCTTCATCGTAAGTTACCACTTTTTGTTCTTGACCTTTTTCGTCAATTAACACAATATTTATTCCTAAACCTTGTAGTTCTTTTGTTAAAACATTAAATGATTCAGGGATACCTGGCGTTGGAATTTGTTTATTACGTAGAATCGCTTCATAAGTTTTAATTCTACCTTTAATATCATCAGATTTAATAGTTAGGATTTCTTGTAAAGTATGAGCAGCACCATAAGCTTCTAATGCTCAAACTTCCATTTCTCCAAATCTTTGTCCACCATTTTGTGCCTTACCACCTAATGGTTGTTGAGTAATTAATGAATATGGGCCCACATTACGAGCATGTAATTTATCATCTACCATGTGTGATAGTTTTAACATATACATAACACCAACTGAAATTTTCTTGGCAAACTTTTCACCAGTTAAACCATCATATAATGTTAATTTATCAAAGTCATTATATTTTGCTTCTTTCATAATATCTAACAAGTCTTGATTTTTTGCACCATCAAAAACAGGGGTTGCTACTTTAATTCCTAAAGTTTTAGCAGCCATTCCTAAGTGTAATTCAAGAATTTGTCCAATATTCATCCGCGATGGTACTCCTAATGGATTTAACATAATATCAACCGGTGTTCCATCTTCTAGGAAAGGCATATCTTCAATTGGTAAGACTTTAGAAATAACACCTTTATTTCCGTGTCTTCCAGCCATTTTATCTCCTTCTCGGATTTTACGTTTTTGTACAATAAATACTTTAACTACTTCTTCTACTTCTGAAGGTAAGTCAAAACCATCTTCACGTTTATAACGTTTAATACCTTGAACAATTCCAGCACCACCATTAGGTACTCGTAATGAATTATCTTTAACATTACGTGATTTTTCACCAAAAATAGCTGCTAATAATTTTTCTTCAGCAGTTGATTGTGTTTGACCTTTTGGTGTAACTTTACCAACAAGAATATCTCCTTCTTTAACTTCAGTTCCAATTAAAACAATTCCTTCATCATCAAGATAACGTCTTGATTGTTCAGAAGTATTAGGGATTTCACGTGTAATTTCTTCTTTACCTTGTTTTGTTTTTCGACATTCTAAATTATATTCTTCAATATGCATTGAAGTATAAACATCATCTTTTACTAAACGTTCACTAATAATAATAGCATCTTCATAGTTATAACCATGTCAAGTCATGAAAGCAATAATTACATTTTGTCCTAATGCAAGTTCACCATCTTTCATCGAAGGTCCATCTGCTAAAATTTGATTAACTTCAACTTTATCACCAACTTTTACTAATGGTACATGAGTTACTACTGTTCCTTGATTACTACGTTCAAAACGACTTAACTCATAAGTTGTTACTTCATCTTCTGATTTAATAATAATTTCATGAGAATCAACATATTGTACAACTCCCGGTAAATTAGCAACAATAGCTAATCCTGAGTCACGAGCAACAGCATACTCAACACCCGTACCAACAATTGGTGTTTGTGGTTTTAATAATGGAATTGCTTGACGTTGCATATTAGCACCCATTAAAGCACGGTTAGCATCATCATTTTCTAAAAAGGGAATACAACTTGTAGCTATTGACACAATTTGTTTTGGTGAAACATCAATATATTCAACTTCGTTTGGTCCAACAATAATATTTTGACCATTACTACGAGCAATAACATTATTATTTTTAATAACATTATTAGTATCTAATTCAATATTAGCTTGTGCAATGATATAATTCTTTTCTTCACCGGCAGTTAAATATTTAATTTCATTAGTAATTTTACCTGCAATTACTTGACGGTAAGGTGTTTCAATAAAACCGTATTCATTAATACGAGCATAAGTGGCTAAATTATTGATTAAACCAATATTAGGTCCTTCAGGAGTTTCAATTGGACAAATTCTTCCATAGTGAGAATAGTGAACATCACGAACTTCTAAACTAGCACGATCACGTGATAATCCACCAGGTCCTAAAGCAGTTAAACGTCTTTTATTAGCCAATTCTGCTAATGGATTAGTTTGATCCATAAATTGTGATAATTGTGATAAGTTAAAAAACTCACCAATAACAGCTGTTAATGGTTTATTATTTGTAATATTTGCTGGTTTCATTTTATCACTATCAGTAGTTGACATTTTTTCTTTAACATTTTTTTCAATACGTCCCATTCCGATACGAAATTGGTTTTGTAGTAATTCACCAATTGTACGAATACGACGATTTGCTAAGTGATCAATATCATCAGCATTACCAATACCATGAACAAAATTTAAAATATAAGAAAGAGTTGCTAAAATATCAGCAATAGTAATAATTACTTCTTTACATTTAGGATTAATTCCAACAACATTAATAACTTCATTTAATCTTTCTTTATCATTATAAACTTTAATTAACTGCACATAATGTTTTGGTTCACTATCACTGATTGATGTTTTTAAAGGTACTAAACATGCTCCTTCTTTTAATACTGTTTTTAGAATTTCTAATTGTGATTTACCAATTACTGTTTTTTTGGATAAAACAACATTACCTCTAATATCTTTAATATCTTCAGCTAGAGTGTAATTTAAAACACGATCTGTAATAGCTAATTTTTGAATTAACTTATATCTTCCTGCTTTTGTTAAATCATATTTTTTTGAATCAAATAATAATCCAGTTAAAAATTTTGCAGCACCATCAACACTGGCAGTTTCTCCAGCTTTAATTTTTTTATAAATTTCTTGTACTGCCGCTGGTCAATTTTGATGTTCATCATATTCATAAGTATTTAATAAAACATCATCTTTACCAATTATATTAATAACATCATCTTTAGTTAATCCTAAGGCAGTAAGTAAAGTGGTTACTGCAATTTTACGTGATTTTTCAATTTTAACTTGAATAATATCTTTAATTGCATTTTTATTACGAACTAATTTATTACGTTTAGAATCAGTTTCAAATTCTAGTCAAGTTCCACGTGATGGAATTAAATCACCTAAAAATTTATATAATCCGGTTTTTGGATCAATTTCAATTTTAAAATATGCACCTGGTGAACGAACTAATTGTGAAACAACAACCTTTTCACTTCCATTAATAATAAATGTTCCTTTTTGTGTCATTAATGGAAAATCACCTAAAAATACATCTCCTTCACGAGTTAATGTATAATCAACAATTAAAACATCTTCTTCTCTACTTTTAATAGTAACTTCAATAGTTGAAAATTCACTATTAGCATGAACATTTTTTTCTTCAAAATAATATATATTATCGCTAACTTTTGGTTCATTAATGTTTTTAATACCAAATTGGTCTTTAATTCAACGCATTAAATAATCTAAAATATTATCTTTAGCAGCAATAGTTAAATGACGATTATTTTCATGAATTGATAAAGATAATTTTGTATAGATTGGTGCTTCATAAGTTTTTGACTCATCTTTTGCTTCTTTTAATGTTCTTCTTGGTTTACGAAATTCTCAATCAATCAATGATAAAATAATACGATTATCATTATCAATTACCGGAAATATTTCATTAAATACTTCTTGTATTCCTGTATCAATAAATCATTTATAAGTATCACGTTGAATTGAAATTAAATCAGGAAGATCTAAATTTCCTGATACTTTAGTATAGTCACGTCTTTTAGCATAATGACCAAATTGTTTTGTAGTATATGACATTGGTTCATCTCCAATTTTAAAAATTTATTAAAATCAAATAATTTGATTTCAGTTAATTAGTATTAATTTACTAATTAGTTTGATAAAATATTAAGTTTTAAGTTGATAATTTTTAGTTAAATAACAAACAGAAAACCAGTATTAATTAAAACTGGTTTTCATATAAATTTTTAATATTTGAACTACTTAACTTCAACAATAGCACCAACGGCTTTTAACGTTGCTTCGTGTTCTGTTGCTTTTGCTGTATCAATATTTTCTAAAATCTTTTGTGGTCCTGTTGCTACTGCATCAACCATTTTTTTAGCATCCATTAAAGACATTGTACCACCAACAATTGCTTTAACTGCTTTAATAACATCAACTTTTTTGTCTCCTACTTCTTTTAAGATTACAGAAACTGTTGATGGTTTTGTTGCTTCTTCTTTAGCTGCTGCTGGTGCAGAAGCAACTGCTGCAGTTACTCCAAAAGTTGTTTCAATTAATTCAACTAATTCTTTTAATTGAACTGCTGTCATTGTTTTAACATGTTCAATAATTTGTTTATTTGTAATATTTTCCATTATTTTTTCCTCCATATATTTTTTTATTTAATAAGTGTTAATTATGCGTTTTCTTTTTGTTGGGCTACTGCTTTAATTGCTAAAGCCAAATTGCGTACTGGTGCTTGTAAACAAGAAGCTAACATTGAAATTAATTCTAATTTTGATGGTAATGAAGCTATTTTTTGTAACTCACTTTGGTCAATAACTTTCCCTTCAAAAATGCCACCTCTTAATCCTAATAATTTATTAATTTTAGCATAATTAGAAACTATTTTAGCTGTTTCTAAGTCGTTTTCAAATCCAAAGATAAAACCATTTGGGCCAACTAAACTACTTTCAAGCGATGAATATTCTTTTTTTAAAGCACGAGCAACTAAATTATTCTTATAAATAGTGAATGTTGCACCTTTAGCTCTTAATTCCTTACGTAAAAAACTAATTTCTTCAACATTCATACCTTGATATTGTACAACAATTGTTGTTTTTGAATCATTAATTTGCTTAGCAATTAAATCAATAGTTTTTTGTTTTTCAACCATTGCTGGGCGCATAAGTACACCTCCTTATTATTCTGAAATAACTAGCAATAAGTAGTAAATAAAACTCGGAGCAAAACCGAGTAAATCACATGCATATATAATGATGGAAATTACCTGAGCAACATAATTAAGACAAAAGTCCGTTGCTGTCTTTGGCTTATTCTAGCTTGTATATTATATGATATATATATATTAAAATCAAGAAAAATTTACAAAAGATTAAATAAATAATTTTTTATTATATATCTTTTAAGTTATAAACACTATTTTTAATAACATAAATGCTAATTTCATCAATATCTTAATTAAAATTAAAAAAATAAATTAAAAATAAACTTCATATTGAAGTTTATTTTAATTAAAAAAATTGTTTTTTTTTATAACTGGTTACTGTTTTTACTACTAGAGTTTTTGCTTTCACTTGAAGAAGATTCACTATTTATTTTTGATTTATCTAACTCAAGATTTTTACAAACTCTTTCTCTTCTTTCTGATTCATTTTTTTCTCCTCAAGCTTTATTTATTTTATCAGCATTTTTAGCATGTGCTTCTTGTTTTAATTTATTATTCTCAATAGATTTTCATGGCATAATTTATTATTCCTTTCACTTTTTGAATATTTTTTCTACCTTTAAATACTCAATAAAATTATATATTTTTTATTAAAAATATATATAAAAATATATAAAAATTATTCTTACTTAATTAAGTAAGAATAATTAAACTAATTATCGTTATATTTTAAAATGAATAACGTCGTTGTCTTACATTTGTAGGAGGTTGCATATTGCCCATAGAATTAGCTTTATCTACATCAAACTGGTTTTCAACTGGAATTATATTATTTTCAACATTTATTATTGTTTTATCATTCATTAGTTCATTTATAGTTTTAAGTTTTCTACTATCCAGTTCTTGTTTTAATATATTAAATTGTGTTTCTAACTTAGTTTCTAATTTTTCACTTGTTAAATCCTTAGATACTGATTTAACTTCTTTTTTATCTTTTTCTTTTTTATCTTTATTATTTTTAAATAATTTATTATAAATTCATGATTCAACTTTTTTTGATGCAGTTGAAAAAACTGATGTAATTGCTTTAAAACCTCCACTAATAAAAACTGAAGCAATAGCAATATCAATCTTAATTGTTGCCACTACTGCAGCAGCCAAATAAGGAGCTAAAATCACAGGAAGCAAATTTGGAAGAACAGCAATAACAATAGTAATGACTAAAATAATAACCCAAACTTTTCACTCGGTTTTAGATGGCTTTGATTTTAATTTCATTTGTTCTTTTAATAATTCTTTAACTGGCATTGTACTAATATTATTTGCATTTTCTTTATCAATTAAACAAGTGCTTTTTTTATATTCTTCAATACTCTGATACTTTTTAGTCTGTTTTCAAACTTCAACTTCATTTTTTTCATTATTATCAAAATATATTATTTCTTCAAAAATTGATTCATCATTATAAACTAAAGTTGTTATATAAAATAGCTTATCTTCAATTGGAAAAATTTCTTCATAAATTTTTTGAACATTTTGACTTTTAATATTTCATTCTTTTTTTATTTCTTTTTTTAACTTAGAAATATTAGAAAATATTTCTAGTTTTTGCTCTTCAGTTAAATTTTCTTCATCAATTTTTCTTTGTAGTTCTATTCTTCTATTAATATTTTCTTTTAATGATAACAGCATCCAATCATCACTATAACTATCTAGTTCATTATTTAAATTGCTTATAGTATTTTCTAATTCTTCAATTTTAGAATTATTTTTTTCAATATTATTATTCAATTCTTTTTTTATATTTCTTTGTTCTTCAATTTCTAATTCTTTATCTGATATTGTTTCTTTAAGAGCAAAATATTCTCTAAATTCACTATCAGTTGTATTTTGTTTCTTAGTTTTATTTATTTCCATTTTTCTTTCTTTACGTTTTAAATCATCAAGTAATGGTTTAAGTTGAATAATTTCTAATTCAAAAAGATTTTCTCTAACAATAGTTAATTTTTTATTTAAATCATCATTTGTTCTTTTGACATCTTCTAATTGTTTTGTAAAATTAAAAATTTCTTCTCTAAGTTTACTTATCTTTTGATCTTCTATAATTGTAAGACAATTATATTTATATTTATTTAAATCATTACTATCATTATTTGCTTCATTTAAACTATTTTCACTTCTAGAAGATTTTATTGCTAAACCTCCATGTCTTTTTTTTATAGAACCATCGGTTTGAGCAAAAATATTTTCTGGATTATTTTCCATTATTCGCTGAAATGTTGTTGATTTTCTTTTATCATTATCACTATCATTATTACGCATTTTATACACCTTCTTAGTAAAATAAAACCCATTTACTTACAAACAAAGCAACGGGTTAAAAACTATATTTAGTTTTACACTTATCTTTTACCAAATTTTAGAAATTTTTACAATATTTTTTTATTTTCATATTATATAAATAATTTAAATATTATTAAATTTTAAGGTATATAATAATCCTGAATTGTAAATATAAATGGGACAGTTTTTTAAAATAATTGTATTAAATCTATTGGTCTTTTATAAGATAGTGATTTTCTGGGTGTAGAATTAATTTGAAATGCTATAGTATTTAAATCTTTTTGTTTATATGAAGATAGATCTGTAGATTTTGGTAAATATCTTCTTAAAATACCATTATTATTTTCATTTAAACCTCTTTGACAAGGTTTACCAGGATCTGCAAAATAAATCTTAACATTACAATTTTTTTCGATTAATTTTCATTTACTAAATTCTTTACCACGATCAAAAGTAATAGTTTTAACTGTTCCTTTTTGTAACTTTGAAATAAATTTTATTATACTTTTTGTAATATTTTCTGATTTATTATTTTTAGTTGCTAAAGGAATTGTGGTTTTTGATCATATATCAGCTAAAGTAATAATAGAACTTTTATGATCTTTACCAATGATAGTATCACCTTCTAAATGACCAAATTCTTCTATATTTTTAATATTAGGAATGATTAAATTTCTTTCATGAATAGACTTACAATTATTAATTCTGCCCCTAGTTTCTTTTTGTTTGTGAGGTTTATTTTTTCCTTTTCTCAATAAGTTATTTTCATCAAAACCCATTCGATTTGTTTTAAACATGTTATATAAAGTTTTTGTTGAAATACTTTTTATTTTATTTTCCTTTAAAAAATTAGCAATTATATCAAGAGCATAATTTTTAGTAATTAACAAATGATTAATAGTATTAATTTCTATTAAAGTTAAAATTATTAATTTTCTACCTGCATTTTGTTTATTTTTTTGAATTTTATTCAATATTTCTAATGGTAATAAGTTTTGATTTAATAATCTACAAACTCTATGTACAGTTGATTTACTATAATCAATGGCTTTTGCTATTTTACGAATCGAAAATCCATAACTTTTATATTCTTTTATTGCTATTATTGATTCAATAGTCAGATACTTATACATTGTGCTAATTCCTTTCTTTTCTTAATTATAGAATTAACACAATTTAATTTTTATATAAGTGTCCTTTTTAATTTTACAATTCAGGACTAAAAAAATTAAAACCTTTTTAATTTTATATATTTTTGATATTTATAATTAACTATTAATATACATCTATATGCTTAATTAGTATTTAATTATTTATTTTTTCTAATTAAAAATATTATTTAAAACAACATTCTGAGTTATATAAAATTTCTTAAATAATTGATAAAAAACTATATTTTTTAATTTTTAATAAAAATAATGAAAACCTTTTCAAATATTTTCATAACTAAAAAGATTTTCAGAATAATGTTCATTATTATTAACTTCAGTTTTAACTTCTTCAAAAAATAAATTTTTTGATTTATGTTTTTGTGAAAAAAAATAACAATTTAGTTTATTTTTAGATTTTTTTGGACAATCTTCTATATTTTCTTCAAATAAATTTATTTCTTTGAAAAGATCAAAGTTATTTTTCAGTTTTTCAGTTTTAACTTTATTTTGACATTTATCAAGTAATTTTTTTAACTTTAAAGGATTTGAAACTACATTTGAAAAACTTTCAACAATTGCATAGTTATTTATTACATTTTCATAAATTCTTGGAGTAGAATTTTGTTCATTAATTAAAGTTTTGTAATCATTATCATTAAAATCACAATTTTTTTTTGCTTTTTTAATAAAATCATCAGTTAAAAGTATTAATAAACCATTCTTTCCCCTTCGATGAAGACTACCATATATTGATAATGAAGCTGCAATTTCTCAATCAATATGTTTTCTACATTTTGTATGTTTTCCTAAAATAACTATAGTAATATCTGAATCTTTTAAATACTCTTCTCTAATAGTTTTAAATATCTTTTTAGGAGGCAATTGCGGATCAATATCACCTAGTTTTACAGATACGTCTTCCACTTCAAAATATTCCTTTAATTTTGTAGAAAAGTAGTGGTATTAGTAAAATTAGCAAAAATATATTTTTATATGGTATTTTTAATATTAAAGAGGTGATTTTAAATGAATAAAAATACAGTAAAAGAAATTTTAAATAATTTGTCTGATAAAGATTTTATTGAGATTTTTAGAGAAAATAAAACTAGAATTAAACAAATTGAGAAAAAAGAAAAATTTGAAGCAGTCGAACAAAAATTCAAAGAGAAAGGGATTCAATGTCCAGATTGTAGTTCTTTTTTGTGTACTAAATATGGTAGTAAAGATTATAAGCAAAGATATAAATGTAAAAGTTGTAATATTACTTTTCATGCTTTTAAAAATCATTATTTTTATTGAAGTCATTTATCTCATGATCAATGAGATTTATTGATACAAATAGCTACTTTAGGTCAATCTGCTTACATTATTTCTCAATTTATTAATACTACAAATAAAACTGCCTGATTTAATCGTCAAAAATTTATGAAATCAACACAATTAGTAAAAATACAAAATCAATTTGTAAAATTAAAAGCTAGAATTGAAATTGACGAAACTTTTATCAAAGAAATTCATAAAGGAAACTTTAAAGATCCAAATGATCCAAGAAAACAATGAATTGAAGAAAATGCTAAAGATTTAAATTGTTGTATTCAAGGCAATTGATGAAAACCGAAATATCTATGCTCAAACAACAAATACTAAAAGATTAAATAAAAAATGAGTACAAGAAAACTTAACATCGAAACTTATCGAAGAAAATTCAATTATAGTTTGTGATATGCAAGTATTATATGATACAGTAGCTAAACAAACTAAATCCACTATCCAGCAGTTTAAATCAAAAGAAAATAAAGAATTAAATTATAAAAAATTAAGTAATATCAGTAAAATACAATCAAGTTTAAAAGAATTTATTACTCATTACCATGGCATTGGATTTACCAATATTCAAAATTACCTCAATTTATGGAAATGAAAATATCAACACTACGGATTAACCCCTTATCAAAAATCCAATGTGTTATATTTCAGTTTGTAAAAAAAATAAATCCCAAAATTTAATAAAATCAAATTTTAAGTCAAGTTGATGACTTTTTTTATTTTACCACTACTTTTCTACAAAATTAAAAAAATATTCTCCATAACATTCCAAAATTAATTCTGATAATTCATCCTTTGCTTTTTGTTCTCTTAAATGATGATATGAAATAAAAATTTTTAACATTATTCATTAACCTCTTTTTTAACATTATTAAAAAAATATTTTTTATAAACTTTAATAAGTTTATACTTTATTATAAAATAATACTCACTAAAAGTAATATTTTTAACTTTTAAGTTTTATAAAATCTTATTATTAAAATAAAGTAAATATTATACAAATTTCAAGTAATTACTAGTATAATGTTTTAAGAATAAAAAAGAATAATTAGTACAAATAAAACTTGTTATTTTAAAGGAGAATAATATACATGAATAAAAACTATAAAGATACATTATTAATGCCTCAAACTAACTTTGAAATGCGTGCTAATTTAACTATAAAAGAACCACAACTACAAAAATATTGACAAGACCAAAAAATATATCAACAACTAATTAACAAAAATAAAAAATCTACGAAAACTTTTATCCTTCATGATGGACCTCCATATGCTAATGGTGATCTACATTTAGGACATGCATTAAATAAAATTTTAAAAGATATTATTGTTCGCTATTATAATAGTAGCAATTATTATGCACCCTATATTGCAGGTTGAGATACGCATGGTTTACCTATTGAAATAGCAGTTACTAACTCGGGAATTAATCGTAAAACAATAGCAGTATCAGATTTTAGAAAACAATGTCAAAAATATGCAAAACTGCAAGTTGCTAATCAAATTAATCAATTTAAAACATTAGGATTATTAACAGATTTTGAAGATCATTATGTTACTTATGATAAAAAATATGAATCTGAACAAATTAAAGTTTTTGCTAAAATGGTAGAAAAAAAACTAGTATATCGTAATTTATATCCTGTATATTGATCACCATCAAGTGAAAGTGCCTTAGCTGAAGCTGAAGTTGAATATTTAACAAAAACTAGTGTTGCTATTTATGTTGCCTTTTTACTAAATGATGAAAAAAAAATATTTAACTTACCTACCTCACTAGTAATTTGAACAACAACACCATGAACCATTCCTAGCAATCAAATGTTAGCAGTAAATGAAGAATTTACATATAGTATTATTAAAACTAATGAACAACAATATATTATTGCACAACCATTGATTGATTCTTTTACTAAAGCAAACAACATCACCGATTTTATAATTGTTAAAACAATTTCTGGTAAAGATTTAATTGGATTAACAGCATTACATCCATTATATCAAAGAAAAACTCCAATCGTTCATGGTTCTCATGTTACTATAAATGATGGAACTGGAATTGTTCATACTGCTCCAGCGTTTGGTGAAGAAGATTTTGATTTAGGATTAAAACATAATATCAAAATTCTTTGTCCAATTAATGATCAAGGTCAATTTACAGCAGAAATCAATGATGAACAATTAGTCAATAAGTTTTATGATGATACTAATAAAATTATTGTTGAGCGCTTAAAAAATAATGGTACATTAATTGGTATGAAATGATTTAAACATCAATATCCACATGATTGACGAACTAAAAAACCTGTTATTTATCGTGCTACTTTACAATGATTTATCGCTATTGAAAAAATCAAACCATTACTTACTAAAAATATTAATAAAGTAAATTTTGTTCCTGAATGAGCAAAAAAAAGAATGTTATTAATGACAAATAATCGCTATGATTGATGCATTTCTCGTCAACGTGCTTGAGGATTACCAATTCCAATTTTTTACACTGAAAAAAAAGAACCAATCATGGATATAAACCTTATTAATCATGTTGCTGATTTATTTGCTAAACATGGTTCAAATATTTGATTCGAAAAAGAAGCAAAAGATTTATTACCACCTAAATATCAACATAAAGATAGCCCAAATGGTATTTTTTATAAAGAGCAAGATATCATGGATGTTTGATATGATAGTGGCGTTTCCCACTTAGCAGTTATTAAAAATAATAATTTACCTTGACCAGCAGATTTATATTTGGAGGGTAATGATCAATTTCGTGGTTGATTTAATTCAAGTTTAACAACAGGAACTATTACTAATAATAGTAGTCCCTATAAAAACTTGCTGGCACATGGTTTTGTAACTGACGCTAAAGGCAATAAAATGTCAAAATCAATTGGTAATGTTATTAGTGTTAAATCAATTTGTGATACTAATGGTGCTGATATTTTACGATTATGAGTAGCCAGTATTGATTTTACTGATGATACAAGAATTGGTACTGAAATTTTAAAACAAGTTAGTGAAAACTATCGTAAAATCAGAAATATTTTTCGTTTCTTACTAGGTAATTTATTTGATTTAGATATCAAAACTATTGAAAATAAAACAGAAGAAGAAATTATTAATAGTTTATCAGAAGTTGATCAATATATTTTAAATAAATTAAACGGATTAGTGACTAAAATTAATGAAAATTATCAAACTTACCAATTTAATACTATCTATCATTTAATTTTAAATTTTGTTACTAATGATTTGTCTGCTTTTTATTGTGATTTTACTAAAGATATTTTATATGTTAATAGCAAAAATGACATTAGAAGAAAACAAGTACAAATGACAATGTTTTTAATAGTAAAAACTTTAATTGGTTTATTAGCCCCTATTTTACCACACACTACTGAAGAAGCATTCCAAAGTTTAACTAAAAAAGATTTAAACACAAGCAGTGATTCTATTCATTTAAAAAAATTTCCACAACCATGAAATTTAAACAAACCAACAAAACTAATGGAAAAATGAGAATATTTTATTAACTTTAAAAATGAAGTTAATAAAGTTATTGAACAAGCTAAAAAAGACAAAATTGTTAAAACAGCCCTAGAAACAATAGTGACTATTATTTTTAAAGATAATCATAATATCTTATCAACAATTGATGAAAAAGAATTAGCACAATTATTAATTGTTAGTGAAGTTAATATTAATTATAATAATAGCAACGTTAATGACTGAACTATTAATGTTAAAACAAAAGATGGTACTAAATGTCCTCGCTGTTGATTAATTGTTAATGAAACAAAAGAAGATGTTTGTAATCGTTGTTTTGAAGTGTTATCCTTAATAATGTAAATAACTAATATTAGTTTAGAAAGAAGTAATTATGGAATTTTCTTGATTAGCAATTAAAAATCATTTAAAAACACGTGATTGAAAATGATTAACTAAAATAATTTGTTTTTGTGCAATTATTATTCTAATTGTCACTGATCAAATGATAAAATTAGCAGTACAAAATGGAATAAAAGCTGGTGAAGAATATAAATTCATACCCGGATTTATTAATTTAAAATTTATTATTAATTATGGTTCTGCTTTTAGTTTTTTTCAAAATCAAAAAATCTTTCTAATAACTTTTGCTTTTCTAGTAGCAATTGCTAGTAGCACCTGACTATTATTTACTAAATCTATTAACAGAGCACTAGGTCTCAGTTTTGTTATTGCAGGAACTATCGGTAATTTAACCGATAGATTTTTACACAAAGGTGGTGTTATTGACTTTTTACTATGACAACTATTCCCACCATATACTATTTTTAATACTGCGGATATATTCATTACCATTGGTATCACAATTATTATTCTACAAATAATTATTGGAACCATAATTAATGCCTATCAAGAAAAGTTTGGAGAACACAATAATGAAGTCAACAACGGAACATTCACAACAATCATCAATGATAAAAAATCAAAAGATGATAAAACTAACATATCATGAAAACAAAAATATCCGCATCGACAAATATTTAGCAATGGTATTAACAAAACATCATTATTCACGAAATTTTATCCAAAATTTAATCACTAATGAGCAAGTAATAGTTAATAATAAAACTATTTCATCAACTAACTTATTATTAAAAAATAATGATGAAATAAATATTATTATTAAAAATGAAAAAGAGAACACTTTAAAAGCAACTGCAATTGATTTTGAAATAGTTTATGAGGATAATGAAATTCTTGTTATTAACAAACCTAATAATTTAGTTGTCCACCCAGGAGCAGGTAATTGAGATAATACTTTAGTTAACGGATTATTATTTCAATCTAAAATTGAAAATATTGATGAAAATAATTTACGTCCAGGCATTGTTCATCGTATTGACAAACAAACGACAGGATTATTATTAGTAGCTAAAAATAAAATTAGTCATCATATTTTAGCAGAACAATTACAAAAACATGAAATTAAACGAATTTATATTGCATTAGTTCATGGTACAATTAAAGGTAGATCAGGAACCATTAAAGCGCCTATTGCTAGAAGCAATAATAATCGTCTAAAAATGATGGTCAATGAACAAAATAGTAAGAAAGCAACTACTCATTTTACAGTTATTGAGCGATTTAAAGACTATACTTTAGTTCAATGTCAATTAGAAACTGGTCGAACACACCAAATTCGTGTTCATTTTGAGTGAATTGAACATCCAATTGTAAATGACCCTTTATACAGCAAGGTTAAATTGGAAAATGCTAATATTGGACAATACTTACATGCTAAAGTCATTACTTTTACTCATCCCACAACTAAAAAAGTTATGACTTTTGAATGTAATTTACCTGATTTTTTTGAAAATAAATTACAATTATTACGAAAGGAAAGTGTTAAATAATGGATGATAATATTCTAGATATTTTAGGTTTACAATTAGTTGATTATTTTATTAGTCATCAAGATTATCGACCATTTAATGTTCCTAAAGAATTAAAACTACATGTTAAAGGTGAAGTATATCTAACTAATAAAGATAGTAATACTTATCATATCATTAAAATTATTAAAGAAAATAATTTTAATCCTCACCATTTAAAAAACAAAGATGAAGTTTATGAAATTTTACATAAACAATTAGCAGATGAAGGTGTTAAAGATATTCGTTATTTAATGGTTATTTTAAATGATGATAACCAAAACGAAAATCGAATGTCACCAGCGGTTGATGTTATTATTGCTACTAGTGACAAAATTGTTCAAGAATTATCTAAATTTTATCCTAGTATTACTAAATTTATTAAGGTAGACTTACCCCAACTTGAAACTGAAACCGAAAATAATGAAGAGACTAATGAAGATAATAGTACTGGAACTTTAAGTGATAATTGAAAAAAAGTTAATTTTCAAAACCGTCGTTACTTAAGCGAAACATTAAAAAAATGTACTAATGCTAATTTGGCAGTTACCTGATTTCTTTTTATAATTCCTATTATTACACTTGTTGTTTTTCTAGTAATTATAAATCTTAGTCAAGATGATTGATTAGCATTAGATTATAAACAACAACATTTGCTTTTTGGTGCCAATTATCATAACTTAATATTTGGTGCTTATCAATATTGAAGGTGATTAATTTATCCATTTGCTGGTAATGATATAAATCCTTCAGCTCCTATTAATTTAATATTTTCACTTTGAATGTTTTATCGTGTTGGCAGATTTGTTGAAGGATTTTATGGATGATGAAAAGCAATTTTCATTTGAATTGGTGCAATGATTCTAACCGGTATTTTACAAAGTGTTGTTGATAATATTAATATCATGTCAGGATTTTGAGTTTTTCCTTTAATTTCATTAGGAGCAATGTTACCTTTCATTTGAAATTATAAATTATTTAAAACTCCAATTATGAGTCGTTTCTTTACAACTATTTTATTAATGTTAATATTTTGATTTATAACTGATCAACAAGTAGTGACATTATTATATTGAATGATTGCTTTTGTCACAGGATGATTATTTGCTTCTTTAATCGGATATCATAATCGTAAAATAACTGTGTATTATGCTTTTAGTCCAATTGCTATTGGTTCATTAGTATTATTTGCTGGTTTACTTTGAGGTTTAAATAATTATTATCCTGTTGATGATAATAATTATACTTTAGAAGTATTAAAACAATATCAAAAACTTGGTCTAATTAGTCAAAGTACTATTAATAGTATTATGCTTAATTACTTTCATATACAAGTATAAAAAAAGTAGGATTTTTCCTACTTTTTTTATAAATAAAATTCTATATTTTTTTTAATGCATCAAATAAATACTTTTCTTCCTCTTTTGTAAGAAGATTAGTATTAATAACTATTTGTCTACTATTAATATCAATAATTTTAAAATCTATAGCAATATATGAATAATTATTAAAATTAATTTTTAATCTCTCTGATCATTCAATTATCATAAAATTATTCATCATTATTTCATAATATTCTTCTAAATGAGGATTAATTAAACGATAAGCATCCATATGAATTAAATTTCATTCATATTTAGTTTGATACTTATTTCAAATAATAAAAGTTGGTGAATTAATAATATTTTTAACTCCAAGTAAATTACCAATTAATTTAGTAATTTGTGTTTTACCACTACCAAGCGGACCATTTAATAATAAAATTAAATTTGGTTTAGCAATTTTAGCAATTATTTTGGCAAGAGTATTAGTGTCATCTAAATTTTTTAATATATATACATTTTTTTTCATAATAACCTTCTTTGATAATTATTTTATACTTTACAAACTATTATACAAAATAATAACTTATTTTCTAAATTATTATTTTTCTTATTTAAAAGTTATTACTGCTCATATGTTTCTTTTTTAACTACTACTTTTTCTTTACTTCTTACAAAAAATCATTGATAAAAACCAAAACCAGAATTACCAAGAGCAACAATTCACATTAATAAAAGATTTACATCCAAACGATTATGAGCAACTCCCGAATACATAGCTATTTGAAAAATATTAACAATTATTCAAAAAATTCATTGTTCACGAAAACGTAATAACATTAGTATTTGCGCAACAATACTTAAAGAATTAGTTAATGAATCTAGAATATGTGGTAAAACTTGTTGAAAAGTATTACCATCAAAATCATATTTCCCTAAAATTACACGTGAAAATTCAGGAATTTCAAAATAAAAAAATACTGATAAAATAATTGCAAAGTAAATAGTAACAATACTTGTCTTTAAATTTAAACGTTTAGAAATTATTTCTTGTTGTGAATCTAAATGAAATTTCCATAAACTATAGCCAATAAATTGAAAAGGCAAAAAGAAAAATAAATTCAACTGCATATCACCAACATAATCTCAAACTAAAGCAATACAACCATAAATACTAACAGCAAAAAAGCCTCAAAAAAAATTAGAAATTTTACCAAATGAAATTAAAATTATACAAATAACATTAGTAAAAGCAGCAATACCATTTAAGAATAATAATACTTGCTGTCAAGGATGATAAGCTTGACGATTTACAATAGTTCAGACCGAAGGATATAAATTAGGATTAATAAAATGATTCAAGTCAAAAAATGTATTTCATAACATAAAAATCCCTAAACAAATAATAGCTACTTTAGCAGAAAATGGAATTTTATTAAGATCTTTGGGTATTGATAATAAAAATTCTTTTATATTTTTCTTTCTTTTTATAAATCTAAATTTTATATCTTTAAACATATTTTCTTCCTTTTAAATTTATTTATTTATGTTCACTATTGTATTATTCAATCGTAATTTTCCATAAATTGCCAATGTAAGTGCATCATTAACTTTATCTAGTTCACTCTCATTAATAAAAATACCATTAATACCATTTTCACCAATACTACCATCACCTTTACCAAAATAACTTAACTTTAAATCTAAATTCAAACTAGGTAAATCAACAGCATAAAAATGTCATATTTTTATTGAAGTTTTATTAGCATAGTAACTACCAAGTCTATAAATACAATCAAGTTTTAAGCTTCTAATATTAATTCCTGTCTCTTCTAAAATTTCATTCTTAACAGTTTCTAGTGATGATTTACCTAATTTACAACCACCTGTTAGAGTACTAAAAAATGATATCTTTTTATTTTCAAATAAAGGATTCTTTTCTTTCATTAATAAAAATCAATATTGATTGTATTTATATACAAAAGGTAAAACTGCAACTCCTTCATTATTACATCATGGTTCACTAACACCTGTCATAAAGCTATTAGTAATTAACTTTAAAAATTTGCCCATAATAAACCCCCTTTACTATAAGTAATATTATAACATTAACTTAAAATTCAATTTCAAATTTTATACTAACTAAAAATAAAATTTATCCCAAATATTAATGAAAAAAATCATAAATAATTCCCTACTAAGATAATAGTTAATATATAATTTATTTATTATATAAAAATAAATAGGAGGAACAATAATGATTTACACAATTAATAATTTATTTATTAATAGTAACGATAAAACTAAAAAAATACCAACACAAGTAACTGTTAACGGTTGGGTTCGTTCTAATCGAAATAGTAAAAAAGTTGGGTTTTTAGATTTAAACGATGGTTCTTCAATTAATAACTTACAAGTAGTATATGATCCAAATTTAGAAAATACTAACAATTTAACTAATGTTACTACCGGTAGTGCTGTTACTATTACTGGTAATTTAATTTTAACACCAAATGCGAAACAACCATTTGAACTAAAAGTAATTACTGCTACTGTCTACAACATATGCGCTAATGATTATCCAATCCAAAAAAAAGAACATACAAATGAATTTCTTCGTGAACATGCACACTTACGTGTTCGTACTAATACTTTCTTGTCATTATTTAGAATTCGTGATCAAGTATCATGATCTATTCATAAATTTTTCCATGATAATCAATTTATTTACCTACATAGTCCTCTTATTACAGCTAATGATGCTGAAGGTGCTGGTGAAAATTTTATTGTTACTACTATAACTAATGATAAATATGAAAAGGATTTTTTTGGGAAAAAAGCCTCATTAACTGTTAGTGGTCAGTTAAATGCTGAAGCCTACGCTCAATCTTTACAAAAAGTTTATACATTTGGACCAACATTTCGTGCTGAAAAATCTAATACTACACGTCACGCAGCAGAATTTTGAATGGTAGAACCAGAATTTACCTTTAGTAATCTACAAGATAATATTATACTAGCCCAAAAACTAATAAAAACTGTTATTAGAGATGTTCTAAATAATTGTAATTCTGAATTAAAATTTTTAGAACAAAAACAAGAAACTAAAAATGAACAATCACTAATTGAAAAATTAGAAAAAATTGCCGATTTTAAATCTGATTTTAAAGTTATTACTTATACAGAAGTCATTGAATTACTTTTAAATGCACAAAAAAAAGGAAAAAAATTTGAATTTAATGAAATTAAATGAGGAATTGATTTACAATCAGAACATGAAAGGTATTTATGTGAAGAAATAACTAAACAACCAACTTTTGTTATTAACTATCCACAGACCATCAAAGCTTTTTACATGAAACTTAATCCAATTGATAGTAATTATCCAAAACAAAAAACAGTGGCAGCTATGGATTTATTAGTGCCAGGGATTGGTGAATTAATTGGTGGTTCTGTTCGTGAAGATAATTATGAACAATTACTAAAAAATAAAACCCAATTCAAAATTGAAGGTAATGATCTACAATGATATTTTGATTTAAGAAAATATGGATATGCACCAAGTGCTGGTTTTGGTTTAGGTCTAGAAAGATTTTTAATGTTTATTACTGGTATTAATAATATTAGAGATGTTATTCCTTTTCCTCGTACACCAAATAACTTATTATTCTAAAATAATAATATTTTAAATAATATCTTTTTAAATTAAACTTATAATGTTATTTAAAACTCCTATTACTACATTAAAATCCAACATAATATATAATTAATTTAGTATTAAATAATTATTAATAAGTTAAAAAAAGAAAGGATATTTATATGCCAAAGTCATATGAAATTATAAAAACAATATTTAAAAAAAATACTTTTAAATTAAAAAGTAAACGTTTAAATTTAGAAATAATGATTGATTATAATCAAAAAGATCTAATTAATGTTCAACACTCAATTTACAATAGTTCAAAAGCAACCATTTTTTCTAAAGAATTACAAGAATTTTTAAAAAATGCTTACCATAATGCAGTTGCATCTAAAAAAAATAGATATCCCATGAGTAATAACAGCAACTTTTAATTTACCAAAATTTGAAATTAATCAAAAAAATTTACCAAATTCATCATATATAACTGAAATTAATGACTTAAAAAATAAAATTATTAAAGAAGGTATAACTATTAAAAATGATGAAACATACTTTGAAACTAAACTTTCTTTAAAAGAAATATGTGAAAACTTTAATATTGAAAATTCTAACATAAAAGAATTACTAAATGATTGCTTAAAAATCCCAAATAATAATTTTGAAAAAATCAAACAACAAAGTAATTTAGATACTAAAGAAAACAAAACTTATAATTGATTTTTTACTTCTATAATTTTTACCCTATATGTTTCTTTAATACCTTTAATATCAACAATATCACCAACAACACAATTCATAATTGATACTGCTAATGAGCACTCATTAGAAATTAATCCTTCAAATGGATTACTTTCAATACTTCCAACAATTTTAAATTTTTCTTCTGAATCAGAAACAATTTTACCATCTTTAATTTTTACAATTGTCACTCAACTACCAACACGAACTGCTTTGATATTACTATTTTTACGTTGTTTTTGTTCTTCAATAATAACAGCACTAGTAATAATCGTTTCAAGTTCTTGAATGCGTGCTTCATTTTTGCCTTGCTCTTCACGCGCACTAGTATAATCAGCATTTTCTGATAAATCACCATCAGCCCTAGCTGCTTTTAATCGTTCTTTTATTGATTCACGTTCAACATTAATTCGTTTATATAATTCAGTTTTTAACTTTTCTAAACCTTGTTCTGAAATTATTATTTCTTTATTTTTGTTAATTTCGCTCATTAAATGCCTCCATTTATATAATTTAATATTTTAAGAACGTAAATAATTATATCATAAGAATAAATGGTTTTAAAAAAAGTATTCTTTTGAATACTTTTTTTAAAACCATTTACTTTATTAATTTTTCTTCTTTTAATAAAGAAATAATTTCTGATTTAACTTCTTCAAGTTTTTTATCTTCTTCTTTCTCATCCATTTTTGTAATAATAAAAGCAATTTTACTAAAATTTTTTGCTTGTAAACCTAGAAAATTAAGAACTGACTTAGCTTTAACCTTAGTTTCATTACCAGTAAGTTTTACTGACTTCGTAATATCTGCATTATCAGGTAATTTAATGACTTCTACCTCAATATTTTTATACTTACTAATAGCAGCTGCAATTTTGGCTATTGGTCGTGCATGTAAACCAATCTTTTTTTCATCATCAATTTGCACAGCATAAATAATACAATTCATTTTTTTCCTCCAAGATTTCTTAAAAATTTGTATAATATAGTTTATTTATAACATATTTTTTATTTTTTTAAAAAAATATATAATTTAAATGTTTCTTATTAAAATAATGTCCTAGTAAATATTCAATTTTTTACAAATAAATTTTAATTTTTTTTTAAAAAAATAAATAAATATGGTATTATTTATTAGTTAAAACATTAATAAGGAGAAAATAACTATGGCAAGAAAATGTGCTTTAAGTGGTATTGGTCCACTAGCTGGTAACAACCGTTCGCATGCGATGAACTCTTCTAGAAGAAAATGAAATCCAAACTTACAACCAGTAAAAATTGGTGGAAAAACTTTAATGATTAGTGCTCGTACTTTAAAAACTTTAAAGAAAAATAATGCTTTAGATAATAAAAAATAAAGTTATTTTATCTTTTGAATTATATAAATAAAGAATACTAATAAAAGAAAGAAATACTTTTCTTTTATTTTTTATATTACCTGAATTGTAAAATTAAAAAGGACACTTATATAAAAATTAAATTGTGTTAATTCTATAATTAAGAAAAGAAAGGAATTAGCACAATGTATAAGTATCTGACTATTGAATCAATAATAGCAATAAAAGAATATAAAAGTTATGGATTTTCGATTCGTAAAATAGCAAAAGCCATTGATTATAGTAAATCAACTGTACATAGAGTTTGTAGATTATTAAATCAAAACTTATTACCATTAGAAATATTGAATAAAATTCAAAAAAATAAACAAAATGCAGGTAGAAAATTAATAATTTTAACTTTAATAGAAATTAATACTATTAATCATTTGTTAATTACTAAAAATTATGCTCTTGATATAATTGCTAATTTTTTAAAGGAAAATAAAACAAAAAGTATTTCAACAAAAACTTTATATAACATGTTTAAAACAAATCGAATGGGTTTTGATGAAAATAACTTATTGAGAAAAGGAAAAAATAAACCTCACAAACAAAAAGAAACTAGGGGCAGAATTAATAATTGTAAGTCTATTCATGAAAGAAATTTAATCATTCCTAATATTAAAAATATAGAAGAATTTGGTCATTTAGAGGGTGATACTATCATTGGTAAAGATCATAAAAGTTCTATTATTACTTTAGCTGATATATGATCAAAAACCACAATTCCTTTAGCAACTAAAAATAATAAATCAGAAAATATTACAAAAAGTATAATAAAATTTATTTCAAAGTTACAAAAAGGAACAGTTAAAACTATTACTTTTGATCGTGGTAAAGAATTTAGTAAATGAAAATTAATCGAAAAAAATTGTAATGTTAAGATTTATTTTGCAGATCCTGGTAAACCTTGTCAAAGAGGTTTAAATGAAAATAATAATGGTATTTTAAGAAGATATTTACCAAAATCTACAGATCTATCTTCATATAAACAAAAAGATTTAAATACTATAGCATTTCAAATTAATTCTACACCCAGAAAATCACTATCTTATAAAAGACCAATAGATTTAATACAATTATTTTAAAAAACTGTCCCATTTATATTTACAATTCAGGTTAAATTAAAAATATTTAATAAAATGGTATTAAGTTAACTAGTAATACCATTTTTTAATTACTAAAAAATATTAATAATATAGTCTAGAACCTACATTTTTTATAAAAATGAAATAATTTTTCTAGTTTTTATCAATTATATTGTTATAATACGTGTATGATAAAGAAAACTCTCAGTTGGGTGGATTTATATGCTAAAAAAAAGAATTTTGTCATTATTTTGATTAATCACAATGATTAGTATTTTTATTGTAACTTTAGTTAGTCATAAACCCTATTTTATTATGGGCGGTTCAACTTCAGTAGCACCTTTAATGCATACATTAATGGAAGACTATCCCGATAATCATAAAGAAGCAGACTTTACTTATAACAGTTTAGGTTCAGATGCAGCAGTAATTCCCGTTAATAAAAATATGTTTGGTATTGGCTGACTTTCAAAGGAATATACAACTCCTAATAATAATTTAATTTCTTTTGTTTTATCAAAAGATGGCATGATTTTAGTTTATAATTTACCACAAGATTGCTTAGGTAATAATAAACCTCTAAATTTTACACAAGATAAAGTAAAAAAAATGTATTTAAAATCGTCTATTTTCTGAAGAGATTTATTTCCACAAAATACTTCAGAACCAAATCAAGGTTGAATCAAACCAACTTGTGACCTCAAAATTTTACCTTATACTAGAGAAAATGGTTCAGGAACACGAGATGTTTTTAATGAAAAAGTTCTGGGTGATTCAAAAGCATATTATCCACAAGCAATAACCGTTAATTCAAGTACACAAATGTTTAATATGTCTAGTGGTGGTGTTGGCTATAGTTCATATTCAGATAAAAAACAATTAGATTCGAATAAACAATTCACTAATATTCATATTGCTAATTGAGAAAATATTGCTCCAAGTTTAGATACCATTAAAAATGGTACTTATCAGTTATCACGACCATTTACAGGTTTAATAAATAAAAATTTTAAACAAATTAATACTTTAGTTAAATTTCTAAAATTCTTGTTTATTCCTGACTATCCAGGTCATAACGAATACGTAGTTCCTGCTTTTTCAGAAGCTCAGTATGCACAATCAGCAGTACCATTAACTGACAAATTAAATTATGATTTAAATCAGTGATTAAACAATTTTCCATAAAGGAGTATTAATAAATGAAATCCAAATCTTTTAAAAAGTTTTGACATAAAATAACTTTTAATCATTTTAATAAAAATCATGATCCAAAAAATGTTTTTATTAGTGAACAAAAAAAACATACTTATGATCTGATTGCTAAAATTTGTGTATTGTCTATATCTTCATTAGCACTAATTGCCGCTTCATTATTAATTGGTTTTATTATCGGTCAAACATTTAGTAATATGAGTTTTCTAAATTGATTTAAAATGTTAGGAAATAGTAAATGATTACCTAGTGCTAATAGTTTTGGTATTATTGCCTTTATCGTTGCCACTTTTTGAGTTGCACTATTTTCAATGATACTTGCTGTTCCTTTAAGCTTACTAACATCATTATTTATATGTGAATTTTTACCACCAAAATTAAAAAAAACAACATTAACTTTAGTAGAATTATTATCTGGTATTCCTTCCGTTGTTTTTGGTGCTTTTGGTTTAATGACCATTGGTCCTATTTTTGTAAAAATGGGAGCACCAACCAAAGAAAATATGATGACAGCAAGTTTTATTTTATCAATGATGGCATTACCAACAATTATTTCATTATCTGTTAATTCTATTACTCGAGTACCAAAATCTTATCTATATGCATCATTAGCACTAGGTATTAGCAGGACTGACACTAGTTTTAAAGTCATTTTTAAAGCGGCAAAAACCAAAATCATTGGTGCAATAATTTTTGGATTTGGAAGAGTCATCGGCGAAACAATGGCCGTTGTTATGATTGCTGGTAATAGTACTCTAACCCCAAATTTTGCACATGGTCCACTTGCATTTTTATTTAGTTCAATTTCTACTTTAGCGGGAGTAATTGGACTAGAAATTGGAGAAGCAGTTAGTTCTCAACAAATATCAGCATTATATGGAATTGGTTTATTTTTATTTATTATAGTTTCAATCATTAACTTTATTGTTTTAATAATTTATAAACGTAGTGATAAAAAAGCAAAAGGTCATAAAAAACCACGAAATTATAATTTAAAAAAAATAAATCTATCTGATAATCAACTAATGTTAACTATTAGTGAAAAAACTATTAAAAATCAAGGCTGAAAACACTTTAAAGACTATTTTCGATTATTCTTTATGGGGCTAGCTTGTTTTATTACTATGGGATTAATTATTTGAATTATTGGTGATATTATTATTAATGGTATCTTCAACATTAGTGGTAATGCTGGTAGTAGCGTTTTCAATTTTAATTTTGCAGCTTTAATTTGAACAACCGGTGATGAAGGTTACTTATCAATTATCACAATGACATGTTTATTGGTATTAACAACAATTACTATTGCTATGCCATTAGGTATTATTGGTGCAATTTATCTTCACGAATATGCCAAAAATGGTTGATTTGCTTCAATATTACGTTTTGTGCTAAATACCTTAGCTTCTACGCCATCAATTATCTTTGGTATGTTTGGATTTACTTTTTTTATTACTTTCTTACAAATAAGTTTCTCAGCAATTGCTGCTAGTTTAACATTAACAATTGTTATTTTACCACTTATTATTAGAGCAGTAGAAGATACATTAAAATCAGTACCTATTGAATATCGTGAAGCATCATTAGCACTAGGTGCTAGTAAATTTGAAACAATAAGAAAAGTAGTTATTCCAGCTGCCATTGGTGGCATTATTACTAGTATGATTTTATCAATGGGTAGAATTATTGGTGAATCAGCACCAGTTTATCTAACATTAGGAAGCACTGTTGCTTTTCCCAATAAAGGTTTCTTAAGTTCAGGACAAACTTTAACAACCCATATTTTATTAGTTAATAAAGAATCAAATGACCCTAATAAATTAGGAATGATGTACCAAACAGCACTAATAACAGTTATACTAATATTTATTTTAAACTTTATAGCAAAACATTTTGAAAAAAGTTTAACAACAGGAATCGGGGTGAAAACAAAATGCTCAATTGAATTATTAAAAGAAAAAATGAAAGCAAGAAAAAATCAGCGAATAGCAATAAAAAAAGAAAAACAAATATAATTAAACCATACTTATTAAAAGTAAAAGAAAAATTTAATAAAAAAGAAAATAATAAATTAAACAGTTTATCAACTATCGAAAACATTCCAAAAACTAATTATGTTTTTACTATTAAAAATTTAAATTTCTTCTATAATCATGGTAAAAAACAGGCTTTATTTAATATAAATTTAGAAATAAGTCGTAATCAAGTAACCGCTTTTATTGGACCAAGTGGTTGTGGTAAATCAACATTACTACGAACTTTAAATAGAATGAATGATTTAATTGATGGTGTTAAAATTAATGGACAAATATTATTCAATAATGAAGATATTTATGAAAATAAAAAAAATATTATTTCATTACGAACTAAAGTTGGAATGGTATTTCAAAAACCTAATCCCTTTCCAATGTCAATTTATGATAATGTTGCATATGGTCCAAAAAATCAAGGCATTAAAAATAAAAAGATTCTAAATCAAATTGTCGAAGATGCTTTAAAAAAAGCGGCTTTATGAGATGAAGTTGCTCAACACTTATTCGATTCAGCATTATCATTATCAGGTGGTCAACAACAACGTTTATGTATTGCTCGTGCTATTGCCCTAAAACCAGAAGTACTATTAATGGATGAACCAACTTCAGCTCTAGATCCGATTGCCGCATCTAAAATTGAAGACTTAATGAATGATTTAAAATCAGACTTTACAATTATTGTTGTTACTCATTCAATGCAACAAGCAGCACGAATTTCTGATAAAACTTCCTTTTTCTTAAATGGAGAAGTCATTGAATATAATAATACTAAAAAAATATTTTCACGACCAAAAGATAAAAGAACAGAAGATTATATTACCGGCAGATTTGGTTAAAAATATATATAATTAATTATAGAGAAAGGAGAAAAAAATGAAAATAATTAACCGTAGATTTGATTTAGATATCATAAATTTAAAACAAAACTTATTAACTTTATTAAAAGAAGTAAAAAAAGAACATAAAGACGCTTTAATAGCAATGGAAACACAAGATTTTGACATGTCAAAAAGAATTGTTGAAACCGATAAAGAAATTAGAACAGTCGCTGAAAGTTTAACAATTACTGCAATTTGAAGTATTGCTCAACAAAATCCTTTTGCTACTGACTTACGTACTATTATTGGCTATATGAATATTATTCGTGATTTAGAACGTATTTCAAATTATGCTAAAAATTTATCCAAATTTAATGTCAAATATAAACCAGAAATTAAATTAACATCTCAATTATCAGGATTAATGAAAAAAGTATTTAAAATGATGGATTTAATTGGTGAATCTATAAATGAAAATGATATTAACAAAGCTTATCAAGCAGCAGAATATGATATTGATATTGATAATCGTTTTCGTGAATCAATGAAAAACATTGTCAATATGTTAAAAGTAAACAAAAATAATGATCAACTCTCTCAATATACATCAACAATGCAACAGTTGAAATATATTGAAAGACTAGGTGATCACTTAGTTAACATTTGTGAAACAATAGTATATATTATTAAAGGTAAATTTTATGATTTATCTTCAACAAAAATATCTGAATAATTGAGGCTTTTTAGAAATCTGTGTATCTTTGTTTTACAAAGTACTAGTTCAGATTAATTCTGTCTTCAAATTTTATCATAAAATGAGCAATTGCTGTATTTCAATTTTGAATAGGCAATGTTCATTTTTTTGTTATATTTTCAATTGCTAAATAAAATATTTTAAAAACTGACATATCATTAGGAAAAGCTTTTTTGTTTCTAATAACTTTTCGTAATTGACTATTAACAGATTCAATAGCATTTGTTGTATAAATTACTCTTTTGATTTCTGCAGGATAACTAATAAAAATCATCAAATTTTCTCAATTTTTATATCAAGATTTAGCAATTTGGGGATATTGTTTATTTCATTTACTTTCAAATGATTCTAAAGCTTGCATTGCTTGTTCTTCACTACATGCACTATAAATTGGTTTTAAATCTGTAACTAGAGTTTTTCGATGTTTGTATGAAACATATTTTAAACTATTTCGAATTTGATGAACAATGCATAATTGATGTTCTGTTTTAGGATAAACTGCTTGTATTGCTTCTGACATGCCTGTTAAATTATCACTACAAGCAATCAAAATATCATTTAAGCCTCGATTTTTCATTTCTGTGAAATTAGCTAATCAAAATTTAGCACCTTCATTTTCACTAATTCATAAGCCTAAAACATCTTTTTTACCTTCTAAATCAACTCCTAATGCTATATAAACTGATTTATTAATAATCCGTTTATCTTGTCGAACTTTAACTACTATACAATCAAAATAAACAATCGGATAAATGCTTTCTAATGGTCGATTTTGTCATGTTTTGACATCATCAATAACATCATCAGTAATTTGACTAATAACACTTTCACTAATATCAGCACCATGATATAACTCTTGTAACTGCATTCTAATGTCAGATAGAGTCATACCTTTTGCATATAGTGAAAGCACTTGTTGATCAAAACCATCAAATCTTCGCTGTCTTTTTGCAACTATTACAGGAGTAAAATCACTATTGCGATCTCTTGGTACATCAATCTCAATTTTACCTTGTTGAGTTATTAATTTTTTTGAACTTGTACCATTACGAGCATTTTCAGTATTACTATGTTGATTTTTTTCATATCCTAAATAATTTTGCATTTCAGAATTCAACATTTTTTCAACTAAACGTTTTGTTAATTCTTTATATAAACCCCCTTCTTTAAAAA
Source organism: Spiroplasma endosymbiont of Amphimallon solstitiale (assembly GCF_964030965.1). Taxonomy (GTDB): domain Bacteria; phylum Bacillota_I; class Bacilli_A; order Mycoplasmatales; family VBWQ01; genus Spiroplasma_E. The sequence continues at coordinate 504,076 of NZ_OZ034999.1, read as the reverse complement.
CTGTTGTTAAATCTTCAGTATTTTCTAATAATAAATCTACTGCTTTTGATATTGGATCATTATTATTAATATTTTGTTTTTTAGCCATCTGTAACTCACTCTTTCTAGTCATTTAATTATATTTACTAGAATTAATTAAACATAGTTATTTTTGTAAGTTACACAGATTACTAAACATTGCCGAATAATTTATCAATCAGTGTTAAAATAATTACTTTTTTGCAAGTTTCATTTAAATATTTTTAAGTCATACTTTAATATGATAATACTTATTATTATTTTATTTTTAATTGTATTAAATTAAGGTATGATTTTTTAATTTAACCTGAATTGTAAAATTAAAAAGGACACTTATATAAAAATTAAATTGTGTTAATTCTATAATTAAGAAAAGAAAGGAATTAGCACAATGTATAAGTATCTGACTATTGAATCAATAATAGCAATAAAAGAATATAAAAGTTATGGATTTTCGATTCGTAAAATAGCAAAAGCCATTGATTATAGTAAATCAACTGTACATAGAGTTTGTAGATTATTAAATCAAAACTTATTACCATTAGAAATATTGAATAAAATTCAAAAAAATAAACAAAATGCAGGTAGAAAATTAATAATTTTAACTTTAATAGAAATTAATACTATTAATCATTTGTTAATTACTAAAAATTATGCTCTTGATATAATTGCTAATTTTTTAAAGGAAAATAAAATAAAAAGTATTTCAACAAAAACTTTATATAACATGTTTAAAACAAATCGAATGGGTTTTGATGAAAATAACTTATTGAGAAAAGGAAAAAATAAACCTCACAAACAAAAAGAAACTAGGGGCAGAATTAATAATTGTAAGTCTATTCATGAAAGAAATTTAATCATTCCTAATATTAAAAATATAGAAGAATTTGGTCATTTAGAGGGTGATACTATCATTGGTAAAGATCATAAAAGTTCTATTATTACTTTAGCTGATATATGATCAAAAACCACAATTCCTTTAGCAACTAAAAATAATAAATCAGAAAATATTACAAAAAGTATAATAAAATTTATTTCAAAGTTACAAAAAGGAACAGTTAAAACTATTACTTTTGATCGTGGTAAAGAATTTAGTAAATGAAAATTAATCGAAAAAAATTGTAATGTTAAGATTTATTTTGCAGATCCTGGTAAACCTTGTCAAAGAGGTTTAAATGAAAATAATAATGGTATTTTAAGAAGATATTTACCAAAATCTACAGATCTATCTTCATATAAACAAAAAGATTTAAATACTATAGCATTTCAAATTAATTCTACACCCAGAAAATCACTATCTTATAAAAGACCAATAGATTTAATACAATTATTTTAAAAAACTGTCCCATTTATATTTACAATTCAGGTAACAATAAATAAAATATTTGATTTATTAGTATTTTATTTCCAAAAATTTGAAAAACTTATCAAAAAAAATAGATTTTTCTGATAAATCAATATATAATTTATGAGATACGAAAGTAAGGAGGCAACAGACTATGGCAGTACCAGCAAGAAGAACGTCAAAAATGCGTAAAAATACACGTCGTGCCCATGATAGTTTATCTGCAACAACTACAACTAACTGTTTAAATTGTGGAGCAATTACTAAACCACATCATGCCTGTATGAAATGCAAGACATACAAAGGTGTAAGTATTACTAATCCATTACAAGCAGAAAAAACATCATCAACAGAAAAAAAATAAAAATATGAATATATCTTATCTTAGATTACCTTCCTCTTATTTATTTAAAATATTATTTTAAATATTAGAGGTTTTTTACTTTACAAAATTATTTTATAATAGTTAATAATATATTAAAATATAGATTATAATTTATTAAAATAGACACTATTTATTAGGAAGTGTAGAGTATGAAAAATAAGGGCTATTATGATTTATTATTAAAGATTAGTGATGATATTAGCAATAATTTTCAAACATCACATATTAATGATGAAAAAGAATTAATTAAAGACATTGATCATTATTTAGTTAAACAATTAAATAATACTTTAATTGAACAATTAAAAACGATTAAATCACCAGAAGCAAAAATTGATTTTTTAAATCAAATCATAAGTAATTTTACTACTAATAAATTTAGTAATAACATTTTATTACAAGTAAATGATAGTATAATTGATAATCCTTTAACTTCTAATATTAGATTAAGTGACAATTATCTATTTACTAATGAAAACCAACAAGTATTAATTAATCATTTAAATCAGGAAATCAGAACTTGTGATGAAGTATACTTTATTTATCCTTTTATATCAAATTCAATTATTAATAAGTTACGTTCATCATTTACTTATGCTTTAAATCATAATATTACTATTAATTTTATTACTACTACTTTTGATGATATGGCTTTATTTGTTAATTTATATGCATTAGTTAAAATAATAAAAAAGTATCCTAATATTAAAGTTAAAGTTGAAAATAATTTAGAAAAACGTAGTGAAAGAATTCATATTAAAGCTGCCATCTTTAAACGAAATTCAGGTTTTTCTTCAGCAATAATTGGTTCATCAAATTTAACGCAAAAAGGTTTAGCTAGTGGTCGTGAATGAAATATTAAAATTAATGAATTTGATAATAAGCAACTATATCAAAATATTTTAAATCAGTATTATAAATTATGAAATGATAATTTAGTTGATTTAAATGATGAACAACAACGATTACAATTACTATCGCGAATTGAATATAATCGATTGCTTGTAAATAAAAAAGATGAACAATGATTAGCAACTAATTATTTTCTTTATGATTTTCAAATTGCCTTAATTAATAAATTAAAGTTAAGAAGAAAACTTAAAAAAACAAAACATTTAATTGTCATGGCAACAGGTGTTGGTAAAACAGTAGTATCTGCTTTTGACTATTTAAATCAAATCAAAGAAAATAATAATCAAAAACCTTCAATTTTATTTTTAGCACATCAAAGAGAAATTATTGAACAAGCAATTATTACTTTTCGAAAAGTAATAAATGATAAAAAATTTGCAACTATTTTAAATAGTAAACAAAATAATTTTCAAGAACAATATTTATTTGCAACAGTACAAACTGTACATAGACATCTAAATAAGTTTAAACGTCAACAATTTGATATTATTATTTTTGATGAAGCTCATCATTTGGCTGCCAAAACTTTTCAGACAATTTTTAATTATTTTCATCCTAAACAAATTATTGGTTTAACAGCAACACCAGAACGAGAAGATAATAAAAACATTATTAATTATTTTGATAATGAGTTTGCACATGAATTACGATTGTGAGATGCAATTAATGAAAAACTTTTATCACCATTTGATTATTATTGTATTGATGACATTACTGCTGATTTAACTGGTATTGATTTAAATAATGATCAACAATTATTTAAAAAATTAAATACTGAAGCAAGAAATAAGTTATTATTAGATGTAATTAATGACTATATTGGATTTTATAGTAATCGGATTTGTTTAATTTTTTGTATTAACATTACTCATGCACAAATTGTTGCTAGATTTTTGCAAAATCAGGGCTTAAAAACAGACTTTTTAACAAGTAAAAATCAAACTAATCGTAGTAAAATAATTAATGATTTTAAAAATAGAATTATTAATTATTTATGTGTAGTAAATATTTTTAATGAAGGAATTGATATTCCTGAAATTGATACTATTATTTTATTACGACCAACTAATTCAAAAACAGTATATTTACAACAATTAGGAAGAGGATTGAGAAAAACAGAAACTAAACATTGTTTAGAGGTTTATGATTTAATTGCTAATATTGATAAAAAATATGACATAACCATTGGTATTAAAAATCTTTCTAATTCACATATTATAAATGTTAATAAACAATTACCTAATAGTTTTAATTTACCTTATGGATGCACTATTACTTTAGAACCAAGAAGTCAAAACATCATTTTAACTAATTTAAAGCAATGATATCAATCACGAAAAAAAATTTATTTGGTAATTCAATCATACTATCAACTTTATAATGATAATGCTATTTTTAAAATATTAATTGATTATGATTTGACAATTCAAGAATTTTATAATTTTTTAAATGATTTTTATTTACGAATAGCAAAAAAAATAAAAAATTATCAAACCCATGATAATGATACTAATCGTAATCAAAATATCTTAAAACAATTCTTATTTTTAAATGATTATCAAATAGTTAATTATTTTTATTTAAGATTAAGTCAAGAATTAGATACTAAATTAATTAATTATCATTATGACAATTTATTAATAGCATCATTATTATATGAGGTTACAAGTAATAAAGTATTTAATCGTATTTTTCCAAATTTTAATGAAATACCATGTTTAGTTACAAATTTCATTGAAAATAACAAATTAGTTGTTAATGAACTAAAAATTATTCTTAAATATAAACTAGATTATGAAACATTATTACTTAATGAACATTTTAATCAAGATTACCCTTTATTATCTTATCAATCAACATTTACTGTGCATCAGGCACTATGTACAATTAATCGTGTTAATTTTAATAAAAAACTTGGACCTTTAAAAATTATTGCCTTTCAAGCGGGTCATTTGACATTTAATGAAAATAAATCAGTAATTTTTGCAGATATTGATGGAACAAATTATGGTAAATTAACTAGTTATAATAAATTAACAAAAGAATATTACTGATCAATACCAGAAAATAAAACGATTAATTCAAAATTAGTGAAAGATTTACAAAATAATAATATTGAAAAAATATTATTTTTAAATAATGATTGTAATAAAAAATTTAAAAATCTTGCTTTAAAGTTGTATGACTTTATTGGTATTGGTCAATATCAATTAACAATTAAGAGCGATTATATTACTATTAAATTTTTAGTAGAATAAATAATATTTTATTTTTTTAATTTCCTGAATTGTAAATATAAATGGGACAGTTTTTTAAAATAATTGTATTAAATCTATTGGTCTTTTATAAGATAGTGATTTTCTGGGTGTAGAATTAATTTGAAATGCTATAGTATTTAAATCTTTTTGTTTATATGAAGATAGATCTGTAGATTTTGGTAAATATCTTCTTAAAATACCATTATTATTTTCATTTAAACCTCTTTGACAAGGTTTACCAGGATCTGCAAAATAAATCTTAACATTACAATTTTTTTCGATTAATTTTCATTTACTAAATTCTTTACCACGATCAAAAGTAATAGTTTTAACTGTTCCTTTTTGTAACTTTGAAATAAATTTTATTATACTTTTTGTAATATTTTCTGATTTATTATTTTTAGTTGCTAAAGGAATTGTGGTTTTTGATCATATATCAGCTAAAGTAATAATAGAACTTTTATGATCTTTACCAATGATAGTATCACCTTCTAAATGACCAAATTCTTCTATATTTTTAATATTAGGAATGATTAAATTTCTTTCATGAATAGACTTACAATTATTAATTCTGCCCCTAGTTTCTTTTTGTTTGTGAGGTTTATTTTTTCCTTTTCTCAATAAGTTATTTTCATCAAAACCCATTCGATTTGTTTTAAACATGTTATATAAAGTTTTTGTTGAAATACTTTTTATTTTATTTTCCTTTAAAAAATTAGCAATTATATCAAGAGCATAATTTTTAGTAATTAACAAATGATTAATAGTATTAATTTCTATTAAAGTTAAAATTATTAATTTTCTACCTGCATTTTGTTTATTTTTTTGAATTTTATTCAATATTTCTAATGGTAATAAGTTTTGATTTAATAATCTACAAACTCTATGTACAGTTGATTTACTATAATCAATGGCTTTTGCTATTTTACGAATCGAAAATCCATAACTTTTATATTCTTTTATTGCTATTATTGATTCAATAGTCAGATACTTATACATTGTGCTAATTCCTTTCTTTTCTTAATTATAGAATTAACACAATTTAATTTTTATATAAGTGTCCTTTTTAATTTTACAATTCAGGTTTTATAAAAAATTTTAATAATTTTAATTTTAAAAAAATAATGCTTTTTTATGATAATTAGGTTGACAATAATTATGGCATGTTGTACTATTGTTATTGTCCCAAAAATAAATGGGTTACAAACTAGAAAAAACGATCTTTGAAAACTAAATAGAACAAGAATTAATCCGTCAATTTTTTATTAAAAATTAAATAAGTCAGACATCATCTTTTAACAAAAACAATTTTATTGAGAGTTTGATCCTGGCTCAGGATTAACGCTGGCGGCATGCCTAATACATGCAAGTCGAACGAAAGTAGCAATACTTTAGTGGCGAACGGGTGAGTAACACGTATCTAACCTACCATTTAGTGGGGAATAACTGTTGGAAACGACAGCTAATACCGCATATGTTATTTATTTGCAATGATAAATAATGAAAGGAGCATTTGCTTCGCTAATTGATGGGGATGCGGCGCATTAACTAGTTGGTAAGGTAATGGCTTACCAAGGTAACGATGCGTAGCCGATCTGAGAGGATGAACGGCCACATTGGGACTGAGACACGGCCCAAACTTCTACGGAAGGCAGCAGTAGGGAATTTTTCACAATGGGCGAAAGCCTGATGGAGCAATGCCGCGTGACTGATGAAGGTCTTCGGATTGTAAAGGTCTGTTGTAAGGGAAGAAGTCCTAGAATAGGAAATGATTTTAGTATCGACCATACCTTACCAGAAAGCCACGGCTAACTATGTGCCAGCAGCCGCGGTAATACATAGGTGGCAAGCGTTATCCGGATTTATTGGGCGTAAAGCGTGCGTAGACGGTTTTGCAAGTCTGAGGTTAAATTTAGGGGCTCAACCCCTAACCGCCTTGGAAACTACATTACTAGAGTATAGGAGAGGTTAGTGGAATTTCATGTGTAGCGGTGGAATGCGTAGATATATGAAGGAACACCAGTGGCGAAGGCGGCTAACTGGCCTATTACTGACGTTGTGGCACGAAAGCGTGGGGAGCAAATAGGATTAGATACCCTAGTAGTCCACGCCGTAAACGATGAGTACTAAGTGTTGCCATGAGGCAGTGCTGTAGCTAACGCATTAAGTACTCCGCCTGAGTAGTATGCTCGCAAGAGTGAAACTCAAAGGAATTGACGGGGACCCGCACAAGCGGTGGAGCATGTGGTTTAATTCGAAGCAACGCGAAGAACCTTACCAGGTCTTGACATACCTTGCAAAGCTATAGAGATATAGTAGAGGTTAACAAGGATACAGGTGGTGCATGGTTGTCGTCAGTTCGTGTCGTGAGATGTTTGGTTAAGTTCAGCAACGAACGCAACCCTTGTCCTTAGTTGCCAGCATTAAGTTGGGGACTCTAAGGAGACTGCTAGTGTAAGCTAGAGGAAGGTGGGGACGACGTCAAATCATCATGCCCCTTATGACCTGGGCTACACACGTGCTACAATGGCTGATACAAAGAGTCGCTAAACCGCGAGGTCAAGCAAATCTCAAAAAGTCAGTCTCAGTCCGGATTGAAGTCTGCAACTCGACTTCATGAAGTCGGAATCGCTAGTAATCGCGAATCAGCAATGTCGCGGTGAATACGTTCTCGGGTCTTGTACACACCGCCCGTCAAACCACGAGAGTTGGCAATGCCAGAAGTCGGTGTCCTAACCGCAAGGAGGGAGCTGCCAAAGGCAGGGTTGATGATTGGGGTTAAGTCGTAACAAGGTATCCCTACCGGAAGGTGGGGATGGATCACCTCCTTTCTATGGAGTTTAGTTTCTAATAAGAAACCAAGACAACAAGAAAAATTAGATGGATGATTTATTGGATTACTTCTTTTGTTCTGTTTAGTTTTCAGGGATTGTTTTCTCTGAGCAATTGTTCTTTAAAAACTGGATAATAGACATCTTTTTAAAAAAATAAGATAATTTTTATCTTGCAATAGGATATTCTAAAAATAAATTATTAAGAGCGTATGGTGGATGCCTTGGAATTGGAAGACGATGAAGGACGCGATTACCTGCGATAAGCTTCGGGGAGCTGGAAATAAGCTTTGATCCGGAGATGTCCGAATGGGGAAACCCACTATCTTTAATCAGATAGTACTGTACAATGAATTCATAGTTGTGCAGAGTGATACCTAGAGAATTGAAACATCTTAGTACCTAGAGGAAAAGAAAGCGAATGCGATTCCCTTAGTAGCGGCGAGCGAAAAGGGAGCAGCCTAAACCAGTCGTCAGACTGGAGTTATAGGACTGTCTATTAGGTTCGACCTATGAAGAGTTACAAAATTTATATATAGCAGAAGTTGTTGGGAAGCAACGCCATAGATGGTGAAAGCCCAGTATGCGAAATGTATAAATCTCTTGACAGTATCCTGAGTACGGCGAGGCACGTGGAACCTTGTCGGAATTTGCGCAGACCACTGCGTAAGGCTAAATACTAACCAATTACCGATAGTGAACCAGTACCGTGAGGGAAAGGTGAAAAGTACCCCGAGAGGGGAGTGAAATAGTTTCTGAAACCATATGCTTACAACAAGTCGGAGCCCGTTAATGGGTGACGGCGTGCCTTTTGTAGAATGAGCCGGCGAGTTACGATTACATGCAAGGTTAAGTTGAAAAGACGGAGCCGAAGTGAAAGCGAGCCTGAATAGGGCGTTTAGTATGTGGTCGTAGACCCGAAACCAGGTGATCTAGCCATGAGCAGGTTGAAGTTAATGTAACAGTTAATGGAGGACCGAACCAACGTTCGTTGAAAAGACCGTGGATGACTTGTGGCTAGCGGTGAAATTCCAATCGAACCTGGAGATAGCTGGTTCTCCCCGATATAGTTTTAGGACTAGCGTCAGAATTAGTGCAATGGAGGTAAAGCTCTGAATGTATGATGGCCCCACCTCGGGGTACTGAATGCAATTAAACTGCGAATGCCATTGTTACATATCTGGCAGTCAGTCTATGGGTGATAAGGTCCATGGACGTGAGGGAAACAGCCCAGATCATCAGCTAAGGTCCCCAAATCAATGCTAAGTGGAAAACGATGTGGAATTGTTCAGACAGCTAGGAGGTTGGCTTAGAAGCAGCCATCCTTTAAAGAGTGCGTAACAGCTCACTAGTCGAATGATTCTGCGCGGAAAATGTACCGGGGCTAAGCATTGTACCGAAGCTATGGGTCTATATATATGTTTACATATATTGTGGGCGGTAGGGGAGCGTTCTAATCTGCGACGAAGTTAGACCGGAAGGACTAGTGGAGCGTTTAGAAGTGAGAATGCCGGCGTGAGTAACGATTGAAGGTGAGAATCCTTCATGCCGATTGACCAAGGTTTCCTGGGCTAGGTTCGTCCACCCAGGGTTAGTCAGGACCTAAGGCGAGGCCGAAAGGCGTAGTCGATGGATAACAGGTTGATATTCCTGTACCACCATGGTGACTGATGGAATGACGGAGAAGGCTAAAATGTCCCAGTGGTTGGTAGTGCTGGGCTAAGTACAAAGAGGGTTGTGTAGGCAAATCCGCACAGCGTTAACCTTGAAGTACGATGGGGAGTGAACGGTTCGTTTAGTAACGAAGCATTTGATGCCATACTTCCAAGAAAAGTTTCTAAAGACATCACCATGGTGCCTGTACCGAGAACGGACACACGTGGTCAAGGAGAATATCCTAAGGCAAGCGAGATAACTATAGCTAAGGAACTCTGCAAAATAACCCCGTAAGTTAGCGAGAAGGGGAGCTCATAGCAATATGAGTCGCAGTGAAGAGGTCCGGGCGACTGTTTAGCAAAAACACAGCTCTCTGCTAAGTCGTAAGACGATGTATAGGGGGTGACGCCTGCCCAGTGCTGGAAGGTTAAAGAGATTTGTTAGCATAAGCGAAGCTTTGAACTGAAGCCCCAGTGAACGGCGGCCGTAACTATAACGGTCCTAAGGTAGCGAAATTCCTTGTCAGGTAAGTTCTGACCCGCACGAAAGGCGTAACGATCCGGACGCTGTCTCGGCTATAGACTCGGTGAAATCTTAGTACCTGTGAAGATGCAGGTTACCCGCGATTAGACGGAAAGACCCCGTGGAGCTTTACTACAACTTGATATTGAATTTTGGTGTAGTTTGTACAGCATAGGTGGGAGACGTTGATATGCAGACGCTAGTAGGCATGGAGTCACCATTGGGATACCACCCTTGCTATATTGAAATTCTAACTTGAGACCATAATCTGGTCTAAGGACAGTGTCTGGTGGGTAGTTTGACTGGGGCGGTCGCCTCCTAAAAAGTAACGGAGGCGCCCAAAGGTACCCTCAATATGAATGGAAATCATATGTAGAGCGCAAAGGTAAAAGGGTGCTTGACTGCGAGACATACAAGTCGAGCAGGAACGAAAGTTGGGCTTAGTGATCCGGCGGTGCTGTGTGGAAAGGCCGTCGCTCAACGGATAAAAGTTACCCCGGGGATAACAGGCTAATCTCTCCCAATAGTTCATATAGACGGGGAGGTTTGGCACCTCGATGTCGGCTCATCGCATCCTGGAGGTGTAGTCGCTTCCAAGGGTTGGGCTGTTCGCCCATTAAAGCGGTACGCGAGCTGGGTTCAGAACGTCGTGAGACAGTTTGGTCCCTATCTGTCGTGGGCGCAAGAAATTTGAGGAAAGCTGTTCCTAGTACGAGAGGACCGGAATGGACCTACCTCTGGTGCACCAGTTGTCACGCCAGTGGCACAGCTGGGTAGCTATGTAGGGCATGAATAAGCGCTGAAAGCATCTAAGCGCGAAGTCAGTTCCAAGATGAGATTTCTCATTCGAAAGAAGTAAGATCCCTTGAATACTACAAGGTTGATAGGTCAGGTGTGTAAGCATAGTGATATGTTCAGCTTACTGATACTAATAGATCGAGGATTTATTGAAGAATATATTCTCTATTGCAAATCAAAAGTAATCAAATTTAAAGATGTCTGTTTCTAGTTTTTAGGGAGCAATTGCTAAACTATTTGGTGTCCATGGCGGAGTGGTCACACCTGTTCCCATCTCGAACACAGCAGTTAAGCACTCCAGCGGCGAAAATACCAGCAATGGGAAAATAGCACGATGCCAAATTTTTTGTTTGTGTTAATATTTAATTTAAAATTTAATTTTTTTTTATGTTAAGATTGAGAATATTAAAATGTAAAAAAGATTTTAAGCAAAAAGGAGAAAAAATGGATAAGGTTGAAAAGAAATTAGATAAAAAATTATATATTGGAGCTAAAATTGGATTCATAACAAATATTATAAATATTATTTGAAGTGTAATTATTACAATTATTTTGGCAACAGCAAGTAGTGTCATTTTTAACAGTTTTACAAAATATGATCACACTTCATTAACATCAGGAGTTAGTACAATATTTATTGTTGGATTGATTTTTGGACTTTTAATAGGAAATGCTAATAGTGGTTTAGCTGTTTGAATTGTAACTTTGGTTTTAGCAGGTTTTTCCTTTAATTTTGTAGAAAAGTAATGATACATGATAAAGTGTTATTTTTAGAGAATTTTTACACTAAATAATGTTACTTTTAACAAATTTTTAATTAAAAATAATATTTTAAGTGTAAATTGATGAATAATTTTTGGTCATCCATACTTTTCTACATAATTAAAAGGTTTTTCTTTAATAGCTATGTTTTCATCAAATTTTAATTTTATTAGTGGTATTAATATTATTTTTTTAGGACTTAATATTGCTTCAGGTGTATTATTAATTATTGGTAAATATCTTCCAGTTGCTAATAAACCAGAAGAAGTAGTTTCTATGGTAAATGAATAATTAAAAATATTTAAAATAAATTGTATAAATAAGGCTTTAGAAATTAAAAGCCTTATTTTATTTTTTTATAATTTAAAACCATAAGGATAAGTAATGATTGGAAAATTTGGTTTATCATCATCATGCTTTTTTTTATATTGTATGTTATTAATTCATAACCTGAATTGTAAAATTAAAAAGGACACTTATATAAAAATTAAATTGTGTTAATTCTATAATTAAGAAAAGAAAGGAATTAGCACAATGTATAAGTATCTGACTATTGAATCAATAATAGCAATAAAAGAATATAAAAGTTATGGATTTTCGATTCGTAAAATAGCAAAAGCCATTGATTATAGTAAATCAACTGTACATAGAGTTTGTAGATTATTAAATCAAAACTTATTACCATTAGAAATATTGAATAAAATTCAAAAAAATAAACAAAATGCAGGTAGAAAATTAATAATTTTAACTTTAATAGAAATTAATACTATTAATCATTTGTTAATTACTAAAAATTATGCTCTTGATATAATTGCTAATTTTTTAAAGGAAAATAAAATAAAAAGTATTTCAACAAAAACTTTATATAACATGTTTAAAACAAATCGAATGGGTTTTGATGAAAATAACTTATTGAGAAAAGGAAAAAATAAACCTCACAAACAAAAAGAAACTAGGGGCAGAATTAATAATTGTAAGTCTATTCATGAAAGAAATTTAATCATTCCTAATATTAAAAATATAGAAGAATTTGGTCATTTAGAGGGTGATACTATCATTGGTAAAGATCATAAAAGTTCTATTATTACTTTAGCTGATATATGATCAAAAACCACAATTCCTTTAGCAACTAAAAATAATAAATCAGAAAATATTACAAAAAGTATAATAAAATTTATTTCAAAGTTACAAAAAGGAACAGTTAAAACTATTACTTTTGATCGTGGTAAAGAATTTAGTAAATGAAAATTAATTGAAAAAAATTGTAATGTTAAGATTTATTTTGCAGATCCTGGTAAACCTTGTCAAAGAGGTTTAAATGAAAATAATAATGGTATTTTAAGAAGATATTTACCAAAATCTACAGATCTATCTTCATATAAACAAAAAGATTTAAATACTATAGCATTTCAAATTAATTCTACACCCAGAAAATCACTATCTTATAAAAGACCAATAGATTTAATACAATTATTTTAAAAACTGTCCCATTTATATTTACAATTCAGGTAAATAAAAGTATTGTAAACCAATACTAATAATTAACAGAAAAATAATAGCAGTAACTAATACTTCTACACCATATTTTTGGTAGTTGAAAAAAAAGTAAGGATAACAAGTATTAATATTTTCTCCTTGTTTAACACGTAGTACACCACGAACCATTACCATTACTACATAAAAACAAGGATAAAATAAAATAAATCACATATAAAGTTTATGATGATTTTTTAGTGAATAAAAATCACGTCCACATGATAAAGCAAAATTTAAAATCATAACAATTGGCATAATTAGATTTAGAATTATTGTTTTAAATCATAAATAAATATCAGTTCCATATTTACTTCTTTCTTGGCTATTACTAATGATACCTATTCAAAATACTAACATTGTAATTGTAATATAAATAGTAATACTTAATAAAATATAAAAACTTGGTTTTGAATTTTCTTTAAATTTACTTTCAAATAAAAAAGCAAATAAATAAATGAGTACTAAATAATTAGTTTGAGTTGTAAAATAAAAATAATAAATTGCTAATCTTTCAGTTGGTTTATCAACATTAGGAACAATGAAAGCATTGGGATAATTAATAGTAATTATTAAATCAAAAATTAAGAATAAAGAAATAATAAGTAGACCAAATAAACGTCAAATAAATTTAATAAGATTTCTTTTTTTTAATCGGTATTCACTACTATTTTTTCAATTCATATTTTTTCTCCTATTTATATTAGAATTAAATTTAATTAAATTTTTGATAGGAAATTTAATTTTTTATTATGATTGAATATGCTACTTATTTAGTATATCAAGTTTTTCGCTATCACTATTAATATTTACTAACTGATTATTTAAAACACTTAATAAGTTAAAAAAAATTAACTTATTAATTATTTAATCTTGATTTTTTGGTAATAAAGTTTATTATTAATGTTAAGGATATAATTTTTATCCTTATAATTTTAATGAATATATAAGTAATTATATAAGTATTAAAATTATATATGTTGATTTAACAAAAAGTTTAATAATTGATTATATATCCTTAGTTTTATTTTATTAAAACTAAGATTTTAAGTATTTAATTAAATATGCTTAATTTAATATTATAATTATAAACACAAATAATAGGTAAAAAAGGAGTAATCATAATGACAAATTTCTTATCTTTTAGTTTTTTTAAAACTAAAAGTTTTAAAACAATAAGTTTGGCTTTGGCATTATCTCTTACTAGTAGTTTAATGATAGTTACTAATCATCAATCTAATATTAGTACTGTTAATGAGAGTAACAAACTTTCTGGGTTTCATATTACTGTTAAGGAAAATAATAAAAATTTAATTAGTGAAGCCAATACTTGAAATTCAATTAATAATAAGTATGAAGATTTTATTAGATTGCATAAAGAAGTAATAACAGAACAATTTAATGATTGATCAGATCTTATTAATAAGGTTAATAATAATCCAAATGATGATATTAGTAAAGATGTTAATAAGAAATTTAAGGAACAAATTGAAAACAAAGCTAATAATATCTTACCAGATAATGGTATTAAATATTTTACTGATAAAGTTATTGGTCGTAGTGTTGCTAAACAAAGTTTTAATGATATTGCTAGTTTTGGCTATGTTTATGTTGGTTACCATGATAATAGTTTACCAGCGCAGATTAACAATGGTATTTTTGCAACGGTAAATCCTAGGGCAGATTTTAATAATTATTTTAGTATTCCTTATATGATTAAACCGAGCGATGATTTTTTAAATAGTCATAAAAGTGTTCAAGATCGGTTAGCAATTTTACCACTTAATAATGGTAATCCTAATGATACTAATCAACCAATGTTAGCTATTTTAGCAAAAAATAAAAATGATAAAAATGAACAATTATTAATAAATGATAAAAAGGATGAAGTTGTTGATAATGATTCAATTAGTTATGCAATATTAAATCATAAACCAGGCGATGATTTAAAATCAACTATTTTTAATGTTAGTGTTAAAGATAGTGGTTATAGTAAAACTATTAAGTTAACAAATAATAGTTCAAATATTCAATTTAGTACTATTAGTGATGAAAAAGTTAAAGAAAATCCTGTAATTGTACCTCAATATTTAGTTCAAAATAATTCACAAGATAATAAAAATACATTAATAGTTATGAATAAAGCTATTGAGAAAGCTAAAGTAAATATTAGTGATTCACAACAACATTGACTAAAATGAAAAGTTGATTCACAAACTTTACAAAAAGCAAAAAATGATTTGGGAACACCTATTAAAGATGGTGATAATTTAACTCTTAATCAAGGAAGTAATTTTCAAGTTTATTGTATAGGTTTAGATACATCTGACTTACAACGTCAAGCTGCTTCTGAACAATATATTACTGTTTATAGAAGCAATACAAAAATACCTAATTTTCCAAATTGTACTGATTTTTTTGAAAAAACTAATAATTTATTAGTGGGTTTTCAACAATATTTAACTAGTGCTACTAATAATAGTATTAAAATTGAAGATTTAAAAAATAATGCTGCTGGTGAGTTTTTATCATGATTTATTCAATATCAAGGTGATATTGCTAAACAAAATTATGTTAATTATTTACAAAGTAATAATTCAGATCGTCCCTGAGATGTTAATATATCATTAACAACTAAAATGTTAGTTAATAATTGAAATATTATTATCATTTGTGGCTTCATTATTAGTTTTTTAACTATAATTCCAATAGTTGTTGTTATTATTCGTAAAAAGAAATATTTAAAATAAAGTTTATTATTTTTAAGTAGTACTTGTTAAAATACAATATATTATATAAAAATATAAAATGATAAGTGTAAAAAATGTTATTACTTGTTTTTTCTTTTTAGTAAGTTACAATAAAAATGGCAGTTATAAATGTTTAGAAAATATTTAGGTAATGCCGCTTTTAATTTTATATTTGACTTTAAGTCCTTGTATACTATATATGCTATACAAGGATTTTTTATATAATTTTAAAATAAAATATATTAAGAAAAAGGAGGCAAAAAATAACAAAATAATATTTAAAAAAAATAATACAATTTCAAATTTTTACTTTTCACAAATATATATTCCTCCCTACAATTATTTTTCAATATTTTTTAAATAATAAATAATAGTAATAAAGTGTACTAGTTTATAAACTAGTACACTTTATTTATAAATTATTTTACATTAAAAATTTGTATCTCTTAAAGCTGCTATTGGTTTATTATTTTTCTTATAAAGAATATTATTATAAAGAGTAAAAAGTAACATCAAAATTATGTATAAGATTAAAATTGCAAAGATATAAATAAAGAAAGTAGTTAAACTTTTATGAAAATCTAAAAATGGATATGGAAATGAATAATCAATTTCTGTTGTTCCTTTTCTTAAAAAACCAACAAAATTTCCTTTAGCAAGTGCATAACCTAAATATACAAACATGTAAATAGAAATAATTGGTATTCAAAGATATGTTTGTTTTCCAAGTTTTCAGTAGTATTTACCAGCAGAAAACATAAAATATAAAATCACTATCACTGGTACTATTAAATGTAATAAAAATGTATTTATAAAATTTAATATGCTAATACTATTACTACTATCTAAATTATTTATCATTGGTTTAAATAATACAGCAAAAAATACGATAAGAGTTACGGTAATATAAACAGTAATTGCTAATGAAAAGCGCCCAAAAACAAATTGTGCGCGATTGTCATGAAAACGATTTGTTAATACAAAACAAAAGAAAAGAAAAACTAAAAAATTTGATTGAATAGTAAAGGTAGAAATCATTGTTCAAATACCAACTCATGGGCCATCTGGAGTTCATAAATTATGAGGATTGGGTGTTCCAACTGTTATTGGTTTATACTCAATTAAAACTATTGCAAATTGCATTATTAGACCTATAACAGCAATAATTAGTCCAGATCAAAGTAAAAAATCAGAAAATTTACTTTTAAATCCTATATTTTTTCCTATTCCCATATGGATCAACTCACAATTCTATATTTTTTCTATTTTAATTACATTATACATGATATTATAATAAGTATGTAAGATATTAGAAAATTATTAATAGCAACTAAATGAAATAATAAGGTGATGTTATGTATCAATTATATTTAGATACAACAAATAACAAATTAACAGTGGTGATTTTGCAAGGTAATAAAATTTTAGCAAGTTCATCATTTATTGCTTGACAAAAACAAACAGAATTGGCAATTCCAACTATTACTAATTTACTTGTAAAATGTAAAATAAAATTAAAAGATATTTCAAAAGTAGTTATTGCAAATGGTCCTGGCAGTTATACTGGAATTAGAGTAGCAATTACTTTTGTCAAAACACTTAAAGTTTTGAATAGTTTTTTAACGGTTTTTACTATTAATAGTTTATTATTACAGACAGGATTAATAAAATCAATAAGTGTTTTGTCAGCATACAATAATAAAAGTTATTTGGCAGTATGTGATAATGGAAAAATAATTATTCAGCCGCAATTAGTAGATGAAAATGCTAAAATTGGTATTATTAGTGATTTACTAGATTATAAAATAATTGAAAATTTAGAAAAGTGTAATATTGTGGAAAATTTTCAAAAGTTGTCACCATATTTTATCGAAGTAAAAAACATGGAAGATTTGCAACCATATTATATTAATGATCCATTTTCATCACATAATTAAAAAATAATAATATTTAAATATTTTACATTAGTTTAAAAAGGAGTTTTTACATGCTTATCAATGATAATTTTTGATCTAGAGTATCAAAGGAAGAAAATAATTTCACAAAAAAAGAAAAAGTTCTTATTAACTATATTAATAAGAATAGTCAAAAAATGGATCAAGTTACTATTAGTTCTTTGGCTAAAGAAAATACTGTTGGTTATAGTGTTGTTTATAATTTAATTAAGAAATTGGGATTTAAAGGTTATCGTGAATTTATCATTAGTTTAGCTGCGCAAGAAACTACTTTCAAAGCTTTAAATCGTGAGTTTTTTGGTGATCGTAGTGTTTTAAAAGAACATTATAAAAAACTGATGGATTTAAATGATTCAACGATTAATTATGAGGAATTACAAAGATTTATTAATTGAATAGATGATAATCGTAAAGCTTGTATTTATTTAGCAGGCATTGGTCATTCTGGTTTAGGTGCGGAGGATTTATCAAATAAATTATATCGGTTTGGTTTACGATCAATCTGTTTAAATAAAGATGATGATAGTATTTTAATGCATGCTTCTTTAATTATTCCAGAAGATGTAATAATTCTTTTTTCATTATCAGGTAAAACCGCTACTATTGTTGAAGCAGCTAAACTTGCTAAAAAGAATAATGCTAAAATTGCAGTTGTTACATCACAAGATAAAACTGAATTAGTGACTTATGCTGATTGAACATTTAATATTGTTTCTTCAGGACTTTATGAAGCACAAGAAATATTTATTTCTCCATTATTTGCTATTACTTATTTTAATGATTTAGTAACAACATATTTATTAAAATCAAAGCATAAAGATTGATATTTAGAAAATAGAATTAAAACTAATAAAGTAATTAAAAAATTTAATTAATTTTTTAAATAAAAAAACTGTTTTTTTTAAAATAATAATTTAATATTATGTCATGAATATTTATTAAGTAAGGAGATGAAGTATGTTGTCTAAACAAGATGATATTTTGACAGTAGAACACGTTTTTATTGAATCTGATTGTAAAACACAAGCAGAAGCTTTTCAAGAAATAGCAACTTCTGCTAAAAAATTAGGTTTTTTGAAAAAAAATATTAGTGAAAAATCACTAGTTAATAGTTTTCTACAAAGAGAAGGAGAAGGAACTACTGGTTTTGGTGGTGGTGTTGCTGTGCCACATGCTCGTAATGAAGATATTGTTAAATCAGGAATTTTTATTATGCGTTTTAAACAGCCAATTCCTTGGAAAGCACTAGATGAACAACCCGTTAAAGCAATTATTGCTTTAATTGTGCCACTAAAAAGTGCTGGTAATGAGCACTTGGAAATTTTATCAAAAGTGGCACAAAGATTAACAAAACCGGAATTTCAATCAATATTATTTAATTCAAAAGATAAAAAAGTAATTATTCAATCACTAAATATTAATAATAAACCTAATGTTGAAACTAGTAGTAAAACTATTAGTGAAGATATGAAAGGTTCTTCAAAAAAAACTAAAAATATTATAGCAATTACTGCTTGTCCAGTTGGAGTAGCACATACTTATATTGCACAAGATAAATTAGAAATTGCTGCAAAAAATTTAGGCTATAATATTAAAGTTGAAACTCATGGTAGTATTGGTATTAAAGGTGCTTTTACAGCAACTGATATTGCCAATGCTGATTTAGTTATTATTGCAGTATCGGCCGGTGTTGCAGATTTAAAATTAGAACGTTTTAATAATAAACCATTATATAAAGTAGAAATTAGCAAAGTTATTAAAAATCCTGAAAGTATTGTTAATGATGCTTTTGCTAACGCAAAACCTTATGAAATAAACAAGTCAGAATCGGGACAAAAAGCGGAAAAAGTAAATAAATCAAATGATTTATTTACTACTGATAAACAGGGAATTATGAAACATATTATGGCTGGTGTTGGTTATATGGTTCCATTTGTTGTTTTTGGTGGAATTATGTTAGCATTATCAATTGGTATTGCTAAAGCAGTTTATGGTGCAAACTTTGATATTAAAGATTTACCACATAATCATTTTCTTTATTTTATGAATCAAGCTGGAAGTATTGCTTTTACATTAATGATTCCAATTTTAGCTGGTTTTATCGCTAATTCAATTGCAGGACGTGCTGCCTTGGTTCCGGCAATGGTAAGTGCATATGTTGCTAATACAGCAGGATTAGTTTATCCAATTGCTGGTTTAGAACCAAAGGTTTCTGCTGGATTTTTAGGAGCATTATTAATTGGTCCAAGTGTTGGATATTTAGTAAGATGAATTATTACTTGAAAAGTACCAAAGACTATTGCTCCAATTATGCCAATTTTCTTTATTCCTATTGTAGTAACATTTTTAATTAGTTTCACTTTTATTTATGTAATTGGAGCTCCAATTGGTTGAATAATGGAACAATTTCAAAATGGATTAACTCACATGCCACGTGAAGCAATGGCAGCAATTGGAATGTTGCTAGGAGCCATGATTGGATTTGATATGGGTGGTCCAATTAACAAAGTTGCTTTTTTAGCAGCCTCAACAACGATAACTGCTGATCCTAGTTCACAATTATTTATGGGAGCAGTAGCTGCAGCTATTCCTGTTGCACCACTTGGAATGGGTTTAACAACTTTGATTTTTCGTAAATTCTTTAATGAAAGTGAACGTACATTAGGTTTAACAGCAATGTTAATGGGGTGTATTGGTATTTCTGAAGGTGCGATTCCTTTTGCAGTAAGAGATCCAAAACGCGCTATTATTAGTAATATTATTGGTAGTGCTGTTGCTGGTAGTATTGCCGGTGCTTTCTTATTAACTGATGCTGCTGGTCATGGTGGCCCTATTGTTGCTATCTTAGGTGCAGTTAGTTCAGTTAATTATGCGCTTTGGGTAAGTATTCTTTTATTCTTTTTAGCCATTATTGTTGGAAGTATTGTTACTTGTTTAGTATATGGTGGATTATTAATTATTCAATCACGTAATATTAAGGTTTTTAAATTAATGAATGAAAGAATCATTAAAATATTTAATAGCAAAAAATCTAAATCTAAAAATAGTAAAAATAAAGTTTAATTGAACAAATAATCAAAGTTTAGGAGAGTGAATATGAATAATAGCACATCACAAATAATTTTTTTAAAACCTGCTTTTATTCGCAAATTATGAGGTAGTCAAAAATTAGCATACAAATTTAATTTTGATTTACCTAAAAATACACCAATTGGTGAAGCATGATTAGTTAGTGCTCATCCCAATGGAATGAGTTATGTTTTAAATGGCGAGTATAAGGGATTAAGTTTAGCAGAATTGTTTAAACAGCAACCTAGTTTATTTGCTAATCTTGATAGTTCAGGTAGTGTGATTAATAAAGAATATCCGTTGTTAACAAAAATTTTAGACGCAAATGATAGTTTAAGCGTTCAAATTCACCCTGATGATAAATTCGCAGAAAAAAATCATCAATGTTTAGGAAAAACTGAATGTTGATATATATTAGAATGTTTACCCAAAGGTAGAGTTATTTTGGGTCATAATGCTAAAACCAAAGATCAGTTTAATCAATGATTGGCAAAAGAACAATGACATAAACTATTAAAATATATTCCAATTAAAAAAGATCAATTTATTTATGTTCCTTCTCTAAAAATTCATGGCTTATTAGCACATACTATGGTTTTTGAACTACAACAATCATCAGATATTACATATCGTTTATATGATTATGATCGTAAAGATGAACTTGGTAATTTACGAAATTTGCATTTGAAAGAAGCATCAACTATTGTTTTAGCCCCTGATTTAAATAGTAGTGAAGCTAATGGCCATGATAATTATTTAGTTGATAATAAGTTTTTTAAGTTAATTAAATTAATTAATGAGGGAATTAAGCATTATAGTTATCCTAATACTAGATGATTGCAAATCTCAGTATTGGATGGTAATGGTATAATTGATGATACTAGTATTAAAAAAGGTGACTCATTTATTTTACCAAATGGTTATACTGATTTTTGTTTAAGTGGAAACATGTTATTGATGGTTGCATATTGCTAATAAATTGTTTTATTTATAAATGAAAAATAGACTCATGAGTCTATTTTTTATATATAAATAATTATTATAGTTTTTTTAATGCTTGTTCCAAATCATTTCACAAATCTTCAACATATTCAATACCAATTGAAAGACGAACAAGACCTTCTGAAATATTTGCATCTGCTAATTCTTGTGCATTATAAGTAGAATGTGTCATTGAAGCAGGATGTTCAATTAATGACTCAACTCCATCTAAAGAAACTGCCAAAATTATTAATTTTAAATTATTTAATAGTTTGATTCCTCCATCATATCCACATTTTAATTCGAAACTAATCATTGCTCCTGGTAATTTCATTTGTTGTTCATAAAGTACTTGTTCTGTTGCTGAATTAGTTAGTCTAGGATAAAATACTTTTTTAATCTTAGGATGTTCTTTTAATCTTGCTGCAATTATTCTTGCATTTTTGCAAGCTCTTCATAATCGTAATTCTAAAGTTGATAGTCCTCTTAAAACAAGAAAGGCATCATGAGGTGATAATACAGCTTCTGTTAAATCTTTTAATCCTTTAAAACGAATTTTATTTATTAAAGTACTTTTACCACAAACAATTCCGGCCATAACATCAGAATGACCGTTAATATACTTTGTTGCTGAATGGATAACAATATCAGCACCAAAAATTAAAGGTTTAGTAATGATTGGTGTAGAAAAAGTATTATCAACAATTACTTGAATTTGTGGATTATATTGATGGACAATATCACTAATTGCTTTAATATCTAAAATTTCGGCAATGTTTAGTAATCTGTGTAACTTACAAAAATAACTATGTTTAATTAATTCTAGTAAATATAATTAAATGACTAGAAAGAGTGAGTTACAGATGGCTAAAAAACAAAATATTAATAATAATGATCCAATATCAAAAGCAGTAGATTTATTATTAGAAAATACTGAAGATTTAACAACAGTTTTTAAAGAAGGAGGTTTATATAAAGAATTAACAAAACGTTTAGTTGAAAAAATGTTGAATTCTGAAATGCAAAATTATTTAGGATATGAAAAAAATCAACATAGTAATACTGAAAATGCTCGTAATGGTACAAGTTCAAAAAAATTAATAACTCAACAAGGTAAAATTGAGATTGATGTACCAAGAGATCGCAATAGTGATTTTACTCCTGTAATAGTTGCAAAAAGACAGCGAAGATTTGATGGTTTTGATCAACAAGTGCTTTCACTATATGCAAAAGGTATGATTCTATCTGACATTAGAATGCAGTTACAAGAGTTATATCATGGTGCTGATATTAGTGAAAGTGTTATTAGTCAAATTACTGATGATGTTATTGATGATGTCAAAGCATGACAAAATCGACCATTAGAAAGCATTTATCCGATTGTTTATTTTGATTGTATAGTAGTTAAAGTTCGACAAGATAAACGGATTATTAATAAATCAGTTTATATAGCATTAGGAGTTGATTTAGAAGGTAAAAAAGATGTTTTAGGCTTATGAATTAGTGAAAATGAAGGTGCTAAATTTTGATTAGCTAATTTCACAGAAATGAAAAATCGAGGCTTAAATGATATTTTGATTGCTTGTAGTGATAATTTAACAGGCATGTCAGAAGCAATACAAGCAGTTTATCCTAAAACAGAACATCAATTATGCATTGTTCATCAAATTCGAAATAGTTTAAAATATGTTTCATACAAACATCGAAAAACTCTTTTAATTATGTAGAAAAGTATGGATGACCAAAAATTATTCATTAATTTACACTTAAAATATTATTTTTAATTAAAAATTTGTTAAAAGTAACATTATTTAGTGTAAAAATTCTCTAAAAATAACACTTTATCATGTATCATTACTTTTCTACAAAATTAAAGAAAAACTCTAGTTACAGATTTAAAACCAATTTATAGTGCATGTAGTGAAGAACAAGCAATGCAAGCTTTAGAATCATTTGAAAGTAAATGAAATAAACAATATCCCCAAATTGCTAAATCTTGATATAAAAATTGAGAAAATTTGATGATTTTTATTAGTTATCCTGCAGAAATCAAAAGAGTAATTTATACAACAAATGCTATTGAATCTGTTAATAGTCAATTACGAAAAGTTATTAGAAACAAAAAAGCTTTTCCTAATGATATGTCAGTTTTTAAAATATTTTATTTAGCAATTGAAAATATAACAAAAAAATGAACATTGCCTATTCAAAATTGAAATACAGCAATTGCTAATTTTATGATAAAATTTGAAGACAGAATTAATCTGAACTAGTACTTTGTAAAACAAAGATACACAGATTTCTAAAAAGCCTCTTGGAAAGTGTAGTAATGTATCATTAAAAATGATATTAGTTTATTTTACTAATATCATTATTATATGAATAAAACTTTTTTTTAATTATGTAGAAAAGTATGGATGACCAAAAATTATTCATCAATTTACACTTAAAATATTATTTTTAATTAAAAATTTGTTAAAAGTAACATTATTTAGTGTAAAAATTCTCTAAAAATAACACTTTATCATGTATCATTACTTTTCTACAAAATTAAAGAAACTTTTTAAATTTTAAAGTACTTTTTCTAAATAAATCTTGATTTAATTTTATAGTTAAAAATTTATATATGCAATAAAAAAAATAAAATTATAAAAATTATTTTAAATAAGCAATTGCTTCAATTTCAATTAATGCATCTTTGGGAATTCTAGCAACTTGAACTGCTGCTCTTGCTGGAGCGTGTGCACCAAATATTTCTCCATAAACTTTATTCATTTCAACAAAGTGATTTAAGTCTTTTAAGAAAATATTAACTTTTACAATATTATTTAAAGTAATATTAGCAGCTTCACAAATTGCTTTAATATTTAATAAACTTTGCTTAGTTTGTGAAGAAATGTCAGTGCCAATAAATTCACCTGTTTTACTATTAATTGGTAATTGCCCAGAAATATATAAAAAGTCACCTGCAATTATTGCTTGACTATATGGCCCAATGGCAGCAGGAGCATTAGGAGTATGAATAATATTTTTCATAGTTTATCACTCTTTCTAAAATTATTATGTTTTGTATCATTGAATATATTAGTAAAATGTAGCGTTATTTTTAAGTTATTTAGGTGGTATTAAATAATTAATAGTAATATAAAAAAAATTAGCATCATTAATTATTAAAACTTGAACAACTATAAATATATTTTACATGATTTTCTTTTTTTTAATTAATTATTTTTCACTTTAATAATTTTTTTCATTTTAATTTTAATTAAATATTTATTTAATATTTTATTATCAGTATTGAAAATTAAATTTTATTTTTATTTTTTAACCTTTATAAGTGTAAAAAAAATATTATCAAGTATATAGGGACTACGTCCCTCGCCACTACGTGGCTCACCCAAATTATAGTCCCAGTAGGTTCACTGGGACTATAATCATTTTTATTTATCTTTATTTTTAGGTTTATCTTTCTTCTTTAAAATATTATCTAATTTATCCAAACCAGCAGATTTAATATCACTATAAGTCATATCAATACTACTTGCTTCTTTAAGGTATTTCTTAGGTGACAATTCACTTTTAAGTTCATGCACATAATGTAAAGCACGTGAATTATACCTTTTTAACCAATGTCTAGGAAAAAATAAAGTCATAGCCATTGCTTCGCCACTATAACTTGGAGGCATAATGCCTTTCTTAACCATTTTCTTTGTTCTACGACGTGAAAATACTTTTAATTTTGTAGAAAAGTAGTGGTAAAATAAAAAAAGTCATCAACTTGACTTAAAATTTGATTTTATTAAATTTTGGGATTTATTTTTTTTACAAACTGAAATATAACACATTGGATTTTTGATAAGGGGTTAATCCGTAGTGTTGATATTTTCATTTCCATAAATTGAGGTAATTTTGAATATTGGTAAATCCAATGCCATGGTAATGAGTAATAAATTCTTTTAAACTTGATTGTATTTTACTGACATTACTTAATTTTTTATAATTTAATTCTTTATTTTCTTTTGATTTAAACTGCTGGATAGTGGATTTAGTTTGTTTAGCTACTGTATCATATAATACTTGCATATCACAAACTATAATTGAATTTTCTTCGATAAGTTTCGATGTTAAGTTTTCTTGTACTCATTTTTTATTTAATCTTTTAGTATTTGTTGTTTGAGCATAGATATTTCGGTTTTCATCAATTGCCATTTGAATACAACAATTTAAATCTTTAGCATTTTCTTCAATTCATTGTTTTCTTGGATCATTTGGATCTTTAAAGTTTCCTTTATGAATTTCTTTGATAAAAGTTTCGTCAACTTCAATTCTAGCTTTTAATTTTACAAATTGATTTTGTGTTTTTACTAATTGTGTTGATTTCATAAATTTTTGACGATTAAATCAGGCAGTTTTATTTGTAGTATTAATAAATTGAGAAATAATGTAAGCAGATTGACCTAAAGTAGCTATTTGTATCAATAAATCTCATTGATCATGAGATAAATGACTTCAATAAAAATAATGATTTTTAAAAGCATGAAAAGTAATATTACAACTTTTACATTTATATCTTTGCTTATAATTTTTACTACCATATTTAGTACACAAAAAAGAACTACAATCTGGACATTGAATCCCTTTCTCTTTGAATTTTTGTTCGACTGCTTCAAATTTTTCTTTTTTCTCAATTTGTTTAATTCTAGTTTTATTTTCTCTAAAAATCTCAATAAAATCTTTATCAGACAAATTATTTAAAATTTCTTTTACTGTATTTTTATTCATTTAAAATCACCTCTTTAATATTAAAAATACCATATAAAAATATATTTTGGCAATGTTTAGTAATCTGTGTAACTTACAAAAATAACTATGTTTAATTAATTCTAGTAAATATAATTAAATGACTAGAAAGAGTGAGTTACAGATGGCTAAAAAACAAAATATTAATAATAATGATCCAATATCAAAAGCAGTAGATTTATTATTAGAAAATACTGAAGATTTAACAACAGTTTTTAAAGAAGGGGGTTTATATAAAGAATTAACAAAACGTTTAGTTGAAAAAATGTTGAATTCTGAAATGCAAAATTATTTAGGATATGAAAAAAATCAACATAGTAATACTGAAAATGCTCGTAATGGTACAAGTTCAAAAAAATTAATAACTCAACAAGGTAAAATTGAGATTGATGTACCAAGAGATCGCAATAGTGATTTTACTCCTGTAATAGTTGCAAAAAGACAGCGAAGATTTGATGGTTTTGATCAACAAGTGCTTTCACTATATGCAAAAGGTATGACTCTATCTGACATTAGAATGCAGTTACAAGAGTTATATCATGGTGCTGATATTAGTGAAAGTGTTATTAGTCAAATTACTGATGATGTTATTGATGATGTCAAAACATGACAAAATCGACCATTAGAAAGCATTTATCCGATTGTTTATTTTGATTGTATAGTAGTTAAAGTTCGACAAGATAAACGGATTATTAATAAATCAGTTTATATAGCATTAGGAGTTGATTTAGAAGGTAAAAAAGATGTTTTAGGCTTATGAATTAGTGAAAATGAAGGTGCTAAATTTTGATTAGCTAATTTCACAGAAATGAAAAATCGAGGCTTAAATGATATTTTGATTGCTTGTAGTGATAATTTAACAGGCATGTCAGAAGCAATACAAGCAGTTTATCCTAAAACAGAACATCAATTATGCATTGTTCATCAAATTCGAAATAGTTTAAAATATGTTTCATACAAACATCGAAAAACTCTAGTTACAGATTTAAAACCAATTTATAGTGCATGTAGTGAAGAACAAGCAATGCAAGCTTTAGAATCATTTGAAAGTAAATGAAATAAACAATATCCCCAAATTGCTAAATCTTGATATAAAAATTGAGAAAATTTGATGATTTTTATTAGTTATCCTGCAGAAATCAAAAGAGTAATTTATACAACAAATGCTATTGAATCTGTTAATAGTCAATTACGAAAAGTTATTAGAAACAAAAAAGCTTTTCCTAATGATATGTCAGTTTTTAAAATATTTTATTTAGCAATTGAAAATATAACAAAAAAATGAACATTGCCTATTCAAAATTGAAATACAGCAATTGCTCATTTTATGATAAAATTTGAAGATAGAATTAATCTGAACTAGTACTTTGTAAAACAAAGATACACAGATTTCTAAAAAGCCTCAATTTTGCTAGTATATTAGGCAAAGAAATAAAATTAACTACAAATAGTAAAGAATATTGAAAAATAATGCAATTTTTAACTAAAACAGGATTTGATTTTTTAGATATTATTAATTTAGAATATAATTATTATGAAAAATATAAAGATGAAATTTTAAAAAATGTTAAAAAAGATGAAATTAAAATTTTTAAAATTTTAGATTATTGCTTTAATTTTGTAGAAAAGTAATGATACATGATAAAGTGTTATTTTTAGAGAATTTTTACACTAAATAATGTTACTTTTAACAAATTTTTAATTAAAAATAATATTTTAAGTGTAAATTGATGAATAATTTTTGGTCATCCATACTTTTCTACATAATTAAAAGAATTAACTACAACGAGTTAGTTCATCAAGATTTACTCATCAAATGACTATCTCAACAAAATGACATTATTTCATATCAAACAGAAAAAGAACTAAAAGCAGAAAGTTATCGAGAAAAAGGATATCCTGACTTATTAGTTCACTATGAAAATAAAATCATGATTATTGAATTTGAAAGAACTAGAAAAACTAAACAACGAATGAGACAAAAGTTTGATGGATTACGACATTATTGTAAAAACGGATGCGAAGTTTTACTTTTAGTTCCAAATGAAAGCATGAAAAAATTCGTTGATGAACAAATCAAAATTTACAACTGAAAACTAGCAACTTTCAAAACCCAAATATTTAATATTAATATAGACAATTAATAGTTAAATTTTGGTTAAAACTTAACTAATTGTAAAATACACAAAATTTGATAACATATAGCTGTTATCCAATATATAAGTTTTAACCCATTACTTTATTTTAAAAGTAAATGGGTTTTAATATTTAAAAGGAGATATTAACATGACTGACAAAACTAAATCACAAACATATAATTTTCTATTAGAAAATAAATCCATAGAAGATATTTTAAAACAAGAAAACATTTTTGTGAAAGAAATCAAAAACAAGAGACATGGAGGAAAAACATATAGGATTGATAATAATCAACAACTTAATGATGATTCCTTAGAAAATAATATAAAAAATTTAGAACCAATTGGTATTAGTTTAATAGATAACCAAAATATGCAAAAAACAAATGTTGATACATGAACAAAACTAACTAATTACTTAAATTGAGCAACACCAAATGCAGAACAACTAATACAAGCTCAAAGAACAATTCAAGAAAAAGACAAAGAAATTGAACAACTTAAAAAGCAAATTGAAGAATTAAAACAATCAAAACAAATCAATGTGAATTTCAATAAGTTTAAATATAATGCTGTAACAATTTATGATGAAAAACAAAGAAAAAAGACAAGAATTGAAAAAATTTACGAAGAAATTTTACCAATTAATAACAAAGTTTATTTTATAACGACCATTCAACATATTGATAATTCAATTAATGAAGAGGTAATATATTTTCAACACCTTACAAATGGTGATATACAAGTTGTTAAACAAATAAAGAATTATAAAAATATCAATGATTATAAAAAAGATATTTTACTAATTAATGACATTTCAACCCATAACATTAATAATTTTCAATTTGTACCAATTAAAGACTTTTTAAAACAACAACAAGGTTTCAAATTAAAACCAAATAAAAGTGAAATAGTTACATGAATAATTACTTGGTTAATAATACCCCTAGGTGTAGTGGCTATTAATCTTATTCATCCACCATTATTAATAATAAGCCTTGTAATTGGTGGTATTGCTACAGCCCTTAGAGGAGGGGTAGAATTTTTTTCATCAACTGCAAAAAAAGTTTGATCATGATTTTCAAATAAATATTTTAAAAATAAAGAACAAAAAGAAAAACTTAAAAAAGAACGCGAATCAATAATTAAAAATCTTACCAGTAATAAAACAGAAATTAAATTAGAAACACAATATGATATTTTAAAACAAGAATTGGATAATAGAAAAGAGAAAAATCCAGACCAATTAATAAGTAGTGAAACAATTAATCAAAATTCAAATATTGAATCAGTAAATAATCAAAATTTTGATTCATCTATACGCAATACAGTAAACCAACAAGAACAACTACCATCAACAACTTCAAATCATAACTGAAATAAAGTAAAATGCTTATTAACAACATAATTAATAACATCTAAATCACTATTTTGAAAAATAGTGATTTTTTACTAATTTTTTACACATTTTTAGTTTTAAAAATATATACTTTTATTGAATATTTTAAGTGTATAAAAAAATATTCAATAAAAATAATAAAGGAGAAAAATATGTGAAGATCATGTAATGAATGAAGCCAAGCGGATAAAGATAAACATAACAAAGAAGCTAGAGAAACAAACAAAGCTTGAGGAGAAAAAACGAAAGAGAAAGACGAGAAAGAGTTGCTAATGCTCTTAGATTTGAAAAAGATAAATCAAAAATAAACAATGAAGCTTCAACAAGTAAAAATCAAAGCTCTAGTAGTAAGTCACAAAAAATGTAAATATTAAATACTTCAAAACTGCACAATTGTGCAGTTTACTTAACAATTTTGTGTTTTCTTACTATAATTTTACATTATTTCTGCAATGAGTTCTTCATATACTTATTTTTAAACAACATGGAACAATGTATAATAATATAGTGTTTAAACAAATATAAAACGTTGAATTTAAGAATATGAATGGTTTTTTATATTCATATTCTTAAACATCGATAAAAACACTTGCAAGTGTTTTATCTTTCAAAATCAAAATTAAAGGGAAAAGAAAAAATGATAATAGACGATTATATTCAACAAATAAATAATTTAATTTGTAAAAATATTGATAAATCAAATCCAGAAAGAGGTTTTTCATCAGAAAATATTTTTAATTATGTAGAAAAGTATGGATGACCAAAAATTATTCATCAATTTACACTTAAAATATTATTTTTAATTAAAAATTTGTTAAAAGTAACATTATTTAGTGTAAAAATTCTCTAAAAATAACACTTTATCATATATCATTACTTTTCTACAAAATTAAAGGAAAATATTCTAGCTAGTCTTCGTAATTTTATTGAAGCTGTATTTTTGAAAGTATATTCTGTTGAAAAACAAGTATCTATAAATCCAATGGAATATAATGATATAACTTGCGCTATTAAGTATATAAAATCCATAGGAAAATTAAAATTTTTAAGACAATTTCATGATTATGTACAAATTTCAGTTTCTCATTATAATGTTGGTGAAGAAAATTCAGAGAGATTGATGTTGAAATATTATGAATTTTTGATTAAAATAAAAAAATTTTTAAAACAAACTTATAATATTAATGTTCTTCATAATCTAAATAAGTTTCCCATTAATAAAGAAACTGCTTCTAAAGAGTATTATGAAAAAATATCTGAAAAAATTTTGCAATCTAAATTAAATAATTTAAAAATTAGATTTGATAAACGTTTTTATATAAAAAAAATAAAACCATTTTTTGTAAAAGATAAAATTTTTTATGAAGTAACATTTGTTGAAGCAAATTTTGGAAAAAATAAATTTGATGGAATGATAGCATTTACTGATTTTGAAATTTTAAAAAATTATTCAGTTAAATTTTCTTTTTGTAATAGTAGTATTGAAATTATTGGTAAAACAATGCCAATTTTAATCATTAATAAATGAGAAGTTTCAATAAAACCTTGAGCAATTAAGAATTTTGCTAGTATATTAGGCAAAGAAATAAAATTAACTACAAATAGTAAAGAATATTGAAAAATAATGCAATTTTTAACTAAAACAGGATTTGATTTTTTAGATATTATTAATTTAGAATATAATTATTATGAAAAATATAAAGATGAAATTTTAAAAAATGTTAAAAAAGATGAAATTAAAATTTTTAAAATTTTAGATTATTGCTTTAATTTTGTAGAAAAGTAATGATACATGATAAAGTGTTATTTTTAGAGAATTTTTACACTAAATAATGTTACTTTTAACAAATTTTTAATTAATAATAATATTTTAAGTGTAAATTGATGAATAATTTTTGGTCATCCATACTTTTCTACATAATTAAAAGAATTAACTACAACGAGTTAGTTCATCAAGATTTACTCATCAAATGACTATCTCAACAAAATGACATTATTTCATATCAAACAGAAAAAGAACTAAAAGCAGAAAGTTATCGAGAAAAAGGATATCCTGACTTATTAGTTCACTATGAAAATAAAATCATGATTATTGAATTTGAAAGAACTAGAAAAACTAAACAACGAATGAGACAAAAGTTTGATGGATTACGACATTATTGTAAAAACGGATGCGAAGTTTTACTTTTAGTTCCAAATGAAAGCATGAAAAAATTCGTTGATGAACAAATCAAAATTTACAACTGAAAACTAGCAACTTTCAAAACCCAAATATTTAATATTAATATAGACAATTAATAGTTAAATTTTGGTTAAAACTTAACTAATTGTAAAATACACAAAATTTGATAACATATAGCTGTTATCCAATATATAAGTTTTAACCCATTACTTTATTTTAAACCTGAATTGTAAAATTAAAAAGGACACTTATATAAAAATTAAATTGTGTTAATTCTATAATTAAGAAAAGAAAGGAATTAGCACAATGTATAAGTATCTGACTATTGAATCAATAATAGCAATAAAAGAATATAAAAGTTATGGATTTTCGATTCGTAAAATAGCAAAAGCCATTGATTATAGTAAATCAACTGTACATAGAGTTTGTAGATTATTAAATCAAAACTTATTACCATTAGAAATATTGAATAAAATTCAAAAAAATAAACAAAATGCAGGTAGAAAATTAATAATTTTAACTTTAATAGAAATTAATACTATTAATCATTTGTTAATTACTAAAAATTATGCTCTTGATATAATTGCTAATTTTTTAAAGGAAAATAAAATAAAAAGTATTTCAACAAAAACTTTATATAACATGTTTAAAACAAATCGAATGGGTTTTGATGAAAATAACTTATTGAGAAAAGGAAAAAATAAACCTCACAAACAAAAAGAAACTAGGGGCAGAATTAATAATTGTAAGTCTATTCATGAAAGAAATTTAATCATTCCTAATATTAAAAATATAGAAGAATTTGGTCATTTAGAGGGTGATACTATCATTGGTAAAGATCATAAAAGTTCTATTATTACTTTAGCTGATATATGATCAAAAACCACAATTCCTTTAGCAACTAAAAATAATAAATCAGAAAATATTACAAAAAGTATAATAAAATTTATTTCAAAGTTACAAAAAGGAACAGTTAAAACTATTACTTTTGATCGTGGTAAAGAATTTAGTAAATGAAAATTAATCGAAAAAAATTGTAATGTTAAGATTTATTTTGCAGATCCTGGTAAACCTTGTCAAAGAGGTTTAAATGAAAATAATAATGGTATTTTAAGAAGATATTTACCAAAATCTACAGATCTATCTTCATATAAACAAAAAGATTTAAATACTATAGCATTTCAAATTAATTCTACACCCAGAAAATCACTATCTTATAAAAGACCAATAGATTTAATACAATTATTTTAAAAAACTGTCCCATTTATATTTACAATTCAGGAAAAGTAAATGGGTTTTAATATTTAAAAGGAGATATTAACATGACTGACAAAACTAAATCACAAACATATAATTTTCTATTAGAAAATAAATCCATAGAAGATATTTTAAAACAAGAAAACATTTTTGTGAAAGAAATCAAAAACAAGAGACATGGAGGAAAAACATATAGGATTGATAATAATCAACAACTTAATGATGATTCCTTAGAAAATAATATAAAAAATTTAGAACCAATTGGTATTAGTTTAATAGATAACCAAAATATGCAAAAAACAAATGTTGATACATGAACAAAACTAACTAATTACTTAAATTGAGCAACACCAAATGCAGAACAACTAATACAAGCTCAAAGAACAATTCAAGAAAAAGACAAAGAAATTGAACAACTTAAAAAGCAAATTGAAGAATTAAAACAATCAAAACAAATCAATGTGAATTTCAATAAGTTTAAATATAATGCTGTAACAATTTATGATGAAAAACAAAGAAAAAAGACAAGAATTGAAAAAATTTACGAAGAAATTTTACCAATTAATAACAAAGTTTATTTTATAACGACCATTCAACATATTGATAATTCAATTAATGAAGAGGTAATATATTTTCAACACCTTACAAATGGTGATATACAAGTTGTTAAACAAATAAAGAATTATAAAAATATCAATGATTATAAAAAAGATATTTTACTAATTAATGACATTTCAACCCATAACATTAATAATTTTCAATTTGTACCAATTAAAGACTTTTTAAAACAACAACAAGGTTTCAAATTAAAACCAAATAAAAGTGAAATAGTTACATGAATAATTACTTGGTTAATAATACCCCTAGGTGTAGTGGCTATTAATCTTATTCATCCACCATTATTAATAATAAGCCTTGTAATTGGTGGTATTGCTACAGCCCTTAGAGGAGGGGTAGAATTTTTTTCATCAACTGCAAAAAAAGTTTGATCATGATTTTCAAATAAATATTTTAAAAATAAAGAACAAAAAGAAAAACTTAAAAAAGAACGCGAATCAATAATTAAAAATCTTACCAGTAATAAAACAGAAATTAAATTAGAAACACAATATGATATTTTAAAACAAGAATTGGATAATAGAAAAGAGAAAAATCCAGACCAATTAATAAGTAGTGAAACAATTAATCAAAATTCAAATATTGAATCAGTAAATAATCAAAATTTTGATTCATCTATACGCAATACAGTAAACCAACAAGAACAACTACCATCAACAACTTCAAATCATAACTGAAATAAAGTAAAATGCTTATTAACAACATAATTAATAACATCTAAATCACTATTTTGAAAAATAGTGATTTTTTACTAATTTTTTACACATTTTTAGTTTTAAAAATATATACTTTTATTGAATATTTTAAGTGTATAAAAAAATATTCAATAAAAATAATAAAGGAGAAAAATATGTGAAGATCATGTAATGAATGAAGCCAAGCGGATAAAGATAAACATAACAAAGAAGCTAGAGAAACAAACAAAGCTTGAGGAGAAAATACTTTTAATTATGTAGAAAAGTATGGATGACCAAAAATTATTCATCAATTTACACTTAAAATATTATTTTTAATTAAAAATTTGTTAAAAGTAACATTATTTAGTGTAAAAATTCTCTAAAAATAACACTTTATCATGTATCATTACTTTTCTACAAAATTAAAGGAAAATATTCTAGCTAGTCTTCGTAATTTTATTGAAGCTGTATTTTTGAAAGTATATTCTGTTGAAAAACAAGTATCTATAAATCCAATGGAATATAATGATATAACTTGCGCTATTAAGTATATAAAATCCATAGGAAAATTAAAATTTTTAAGACAATTTCATGATTATGTACAAATTTCAGTTTCTCATTATAATGTTGGTGAAGAAAATTCAGAGAGATTGATGTTGAAATATTATGAATTTTTGATTAAAATAAAAAAATTTTTAAAACAAACTTATAATATTAATGTTCTTCATAATCTAAATAAGTTTCCCATTAATAAAGAAACTGCTTCTAAAGAGTATTATGAAAAAATATCTGAAAAAATTTTGCAATCTAAATTAAATAATTTAAAAATTAGATTTGATAA
The DNA here is from genome assembly GCF_964030965.1 of Spiroplasma endosymbiont of Amphimallon solstitiale. Classification (GTDB taxonomy): domain Bacteria; phylum Bacillota_I; class Bacilli_A; order Mycoplasmatales; family VBWQ01; genus Spiroplasma_E. Next base: position 468,389 of record NZ_OZ034999.1, on the reverse strand, counting down.
ACGTTTTTATATAAAAAAAATAAAACCATTTTTTGTAAAAGATAAAATTTTTTATGAAGTAACATTTGTTGAAGCAAATTTTGGAAAAAATAAATTTGATGGAATGATAGCATTTACTGATTTTGAAATTTTAAAAAATTATTCAGTTAAATTTTCTTTTTGTAATAGTAGTATTGAAATTATTGGTAAAACAATGCCAATTTTAATCATTAATAAATGAGAAGTTTCAATAAAACCTTGAGCAATTAAGAATTTTGCTAGTATATTAGGCAACCTGAATTGTAAATATAAATGGGACAGTTTTTTAAAATAATTGTATTAAATCTATTGGTCTTTTATAAGATAGTGATTTTCTGGGTGTAGAATTAATTTGAAATGCTATAGTATTTAAATCTTTTTGTTTATATGAAGATAGATCTGTAGATTTTGGTAAATATCTTCTTAAAATACCATTATTATTTTCATTTAAACCTCTTTGACAAGGTTTACCAGGATCTGCAAAATAAATCTTAACATTACATTTTTTTTCGATTAATTTTCATTTACTAAATTCTTTACCACGATCAAAAGTAATAGTTTTAACTGTTCCTTTTTGTAACTTTGAAATAAATTTTATTATACTTTTTGTAATATTTTCTGATTTATTATTTTTAGTTGCTAAAGGAATTGTGGTTTTTGATCATATATCAGCTAAAGTAATAATAGAACTTTTATGATCTTTACCAATGATAGTATCACCCTCTAAATGACCAAATTCTTCTATATTTTTAATATTAGGAATGATTAAATTTCTTTCATGAATAGACTTACAATTATTAATTCTGCCCCTAGTTTCTTTTTGTTTGTGAGGTTTATTTTTTCCTTTTCTCAATAAGTTATTTTCATCAAAACCCATTCGATTTGTTTTAAACATGTTATATAAAGTTTTTGTTGAAATACTTTTTATTTTATTTTCCTTTAAAAAATTAGCAATTATATCAAGAGCATAATTTTTAGTAATTAACAAATGATTAATAGTATTAATTTCTATTAAAGTTAAAATTATTAATTTTCTACCTGCATTTTGTTTATTTTTTTGAATTTTATTCAATATTTCTAATGGTAATAAGTTTTGATTTAATAATCTACAAACTCTATGTACAGTTGATTTACTATAATCAATGGCTTTTGCTATTTTACGAATTGAAAATCCATAACTTTTATATTCTTTTATTGCTATTATTGATTCAATAGTCAGATACTTATACATTGTGCTAATTCCTTTCTTTTCTTAATTATAGAATTAACACAATTTAATTTTTATATAAGTGTCCTTTTTAATTTTACAATTCAGGTTTAAAGCTTCTGCTTTTGATAAATTATTATATTTAGAAGTCATTAATAATTTTGACATTTCTTTTTGTTTATCTGTAAAACCATTAAATAATTTTTCTTCTTCATATATATTTACTTTATTTTCATATTCTTTTAATTTTGTTTCATATTCACTTAATTTAGGTTCAATATTTTTTTTACTTTCAGCATATACTACATTTCTATGTTGTTTTAGTAAATTTTTAACATCATCTAAACTATAATTCTCTTTTTCATCAAAAGTAAAATCACTCATACTTTTAATCTCCCTTGTTATTAAATTTTAATAATTCACTTGGTTAATAGGTCACTTTTATATATGTTAAATTAACATATTCACTTTATTAAATTATATCATTTTTATCATTTAAAATAAAGAAAAAAACCTATATTTATTATAGGTTTCTAATCATCATTTTCTATTTTTCTAGGTTCAGAAATATTAATAATTATATTACTATTATTTGCTTCTATATCTTGATTATCTATTAAATCATCAAACATATCTCTATGATTTGTTCTTAAATAAGCTCAATCATATTGAGGTACTTGTGTAACATTTTTTAATCGTGCAATTCCTATTTTAAGACATGCTTTATCATATTCTTTAAGAAAATCTTTTTGTCATTTTGTCGACCTTCTTCGGTAATCAAATATATATTTATTATCCACATTTAAAATATAATTTAATTCTTGTTTAGTACATTTTTTTAAATTATCTTTATTTTCTCTTAAATATTCTTGTATCTTTTCTTTATAATTACCTAATTCTTTTCTTTTTGCTGGCATATTTATCACCTATATTCAATATTTATATATTAATTATATCATTTTAACTAAATCATTTTCCAACACTCACCAGTTAATTATTGTTATACTCAAAGTTATGTATTTAGAAAGGGATTAATATTATGAATTTTCTAGAAAATGAACTTAATTATGATGAACTTGATAATCAAATTATTAATAATGGTTTAAATTATTTCACAAATCTATTAAAAGCATATGATGATTTTTGACATCAAAATATATATGATAAAAGTAAACATAAATATGTTAAAACTGCTCCAAGAAGTCCAAATACTCAATATGGTAAAATAAATAATTTTTATCGTAGAGGTTATTTAATATTAGAAACTAATAAATATTATTATCCTTTAGATGATTACCTGAATTGTAAAATTAAAAAGGACACTTATATAAAAATTAAATTGTGTTAATTCTATAATTAAGAAAAGAAAGGAATTAGCACAATGTATAAGTATCTGACTATTGAATCAATAATAGTAATAAAAGAATATAAAAGTTATGGATTTTCGATTCGTAAAATAGCAAAAGCCATTGATTATAGTAAATCAACTGTACATAGAGTTTGTAGATTATTAAATCAAAACTTATTACCATTAGAAATATTGAATAAAATTCAAAAAAATAAACAAAATGCAGGTAGAAAATTAATAATTTTAACTTTAATAGAAATTAATACTATTAATCATTTGTTAATTACTAAAAATTATGCTCTTGATATAATTGCTAATTTTTTAAAGGAAAATAAAATAAAAAGTATTTCAACAAAAACTTTATATAACATGTTTAAAACAAATCGAATGGGTTTTGATGAAAATAACTTATTGACAAAAGGAAAAAATAAACCTCACAAACAAAAAGAAACTAGGGGCAGAATTAATAATTGTAAGTCTATTCATGAAAGAAATTTAATCATTCCTAATATTAAAAATATAGAAGAATTTGGTCATTTAGAGGGTGATACTATCATTGGTAAAGATCATAAAAGTTCTATTATTACTTTAGCTGATATATGATCAAAAACCACAATTCCTTTAGCAACTAAAAATAATAAATCAGAAAATATTACAAAAAGTATAATAAAATTTATTTCAAAGTTACAAAAAGGAACAGTTAAAACTATTACTTTTGATCGTGGTAAAGAATTTAGTAAATGAAAATTAATCGAAAAAAATTGTAATGTTAAGATTTATTTTGCAGATCCTGGTAAACCTTGTCAAAGAGGTTTAAATGAAAATAATAATGGTATTTTAAGAAGATATTTACCAAAATCTACAGATCTATCTTCATATAAACAAAAAGATTTAAATACTATAGCATTTCAAATTAATTCTACACCCAGAAAATCACTATCTTATAAAAGACCAATAGATTTAATACAATTATTTTAAAAAACTGTCCCATTTATATTTACAATTCAGGAAATTTATTATTAGGAAATTATTTTTTACCTAATAATGTAAACATTTTCTTTTTGTATACTTCAACACCAGGTTGGTTAAATGGGTCAACATCTAATAATTTTGCACTAACAGCACAAGCCTTCATAAAGAAATAACTAGAATAACCAAACATTTTGCCATCCATTGTATCCCATTCTAATAAAATATTTGGAGTTTTTCCTACTATTTCATCACTATGAGCTTCAATAGTTCCTTGTAAGGCAATATTATTAATTTCATGTAAAGAATGTTTTGTTAAATAGTTTAATTGATCATTGTTTTCTTTATCAAGTGGAATTTTGATATCTTCATTAGGTTTTTTGATTTTTATTACTGTTTCAAAAAACATTTTTGAACCTTCTTGAATAAATTGGCCCATTGAATGTAAATCAGTTGAAAAAACAACACTAGCTGGTAATAATCCTTTGCCATCCTTACCTTCTGATTCACCAAATAATTGTTTTCATCATTCACATAACATTTGCATTTGTAATTCATAGCTTACTAAAATTTCAACTGCTTTATTATTAGTTTTATGTAAATGATAGCGAGAAACTGCATATAAATAGGCATCATTAACATCAATTTTATCACTTTTACATTCTTTTGCTGCTAATTGCGCACCAGCAATAATTTCTTCACAGTTAATTCCTGCTACCATCATCGGAAAAATACCAACAGGAGTTAAAACAGAGTATCTACCACCGATATTATCGGGGATAACAAAGCTTTCATATCCTTCTTCTTTTGCCAAATCATGGAGTACTCCTCTTGTTTTATCAGTAGTAGCGATAATTCTGTTATTAACAATATTCTTATTTTTCTTTTGTTTAATTAATAGTTCTTTTAACAAACGAAAGGCAATTGCTGGTTCAGTAGTAGTTCCTGATTTAGAAATAACATTAATGGCAAATTCTTTATCTTTTAAATATGATAAAACTTGGTGAACATAAGTTGAACTCATAGTATTACCCATATAAATTACTTTAACAGGAGCCGTATTATTAAATAAACCTTGCACCATATCAATTCCTGCTCTAGCACCTAAGTATGATCCACCAATACCAATTACTACTAAAACTTGTATTTCTTTTTGTAGTTTCAATGCTAGAGTTTTCATTCGTTTTCAAGAATCTTGAAAAGTAATGTCTTTTTGGTATGCAAATGGAAAATCAATTCATCCTAATCAACCATCTTCATTTTTAGCATTACTTTCCAGTTCAGCGTTAATCACCGTTACTTTTTCTTGATATAAAGTTGATAATTCTTTCATATCTAAATTAGTAAACTTTAAATTAGTTTTTATCACTATTCTATAACCTCCTTATAGTATTTAAAATTAAAATATTAATTCGTAATAATACTATTTAATATTTATAATAAAAATATAGTTGTAAAAATTTTAGATTGCAAGAAAAAAATAAAAAATATTGCCATTAAATAGCAATATTTTTTATTATTTGGAAGAAAAATAGTATTTTAATTATTTTCTTCTTTTTTAAATCAATTATCAACAGTTTCTCTTATTGGTGCAAATCCTTTACCATTTTCTTCAATTGAAGAATTATTCTTTGCAACTAATCCTTGTTCTTTTGTACTTAAACTTAATTGTTGTTTAGTATGATCAATACCTGTTATTTCTGCTTTAACTGATGTACCAATTGTAAAATAATCACTAACATTTTTAACAAATTTAGGGGTAATACGACTAATGTGAATTAAACCAGAAAATCCATTTGGACACTTACAAAAAACTCCGAATTCCTTTATTCCAGTTGGAGTTACGGTAATAATGTCACCAACTTGAAATTGTTGAACATTTGATTCATTTTCTTCATTTTTAATAATTGTACTCATAATAAGTTAATTCCTCTTTCTTTTGTATAATTTAATAATACATAAAAATATTATAACATTATATTTAATCTTGAAGTTAAAATTAATAATATTAATTTTATGAATTTTTAAACATTAGAATGAGAAATTATTAATTGATTTTAAATTTAAAGATTATTAGAATATTAAATTTGTTAGCAATTTCTTTATTTTTAAAGAAATGAATGTTACTTGTAACAATATTACTAATTTTTTTTAATATTTTTCTTTATTTTATACTTAAAATGGTAAGTTAATATAGATATTTTATTTTATAAATATTATTAAAAATATTAGGATTTATTATAATAATCCTGATTTTTCAAGTAATTCTTCTAGAAAAGTTCCCTTGATTTTTTTTAATGCACCTCTACGGAAAATTTTTAAGATAAGAGGAACTTGTATATCATTAATTTTTTTCTTATCTCATAAAATATGAGTTGAATTCAATAGCACTCTAATATCATATGCTGAAGCAAAAACTTCTTTTAATTATGTAGAAAAGTATGGATGACCAAAAATTATTCATCAATTTACACTTAAAATATTATTTTTAATTAAAAATTTGTTAAAAGTAACATTATTTAGTGTAAAAATTCTCTAAAAATAACACTTTATCATGTATAATTACTTTTCTACAAAATTAAAGGTTTTTTCTGCTGTGGTTATGTAAATTGCATGTGGTAAACCTTGAGAATCAACAACAATATGACGTTTTATGCCTGAAATCTTTTTACCAGCATCATAACCTTTATTTTCAGTAGTATCTGTATTTTTAACACTTTGCGAATCAATTATACAAAAACTAGTTTGTTCTTTGCGATTATTATTGATACGAACTTTTTTAACTAATTTTTTTTAAAATTAATTGCAATACACTAGGTTCTTTACCATTATTTTTACTTCAAATTTGAAAATAATAATATACAGTTTGTCATTTTGGAAAATTTTTTGGTAGCATTCTTCATTGACAACCACTTTTTAATACATATAAAATTGCACAAAATACTTCATATAAATCTAAACTTCTTGGTTTTGTTTTCTTTTTGCTATTTTCTAAAATTGATTTTATGTTCTCAAATTGTTCTTTGGTGACATGACTTGGATAATTTTTATGCATATATACCTCTTATTTTAAAATATATAATCATTTTACATTATTTTCGAAAAGATTCTAAACAGGTTCTAAAATCTTTACTTTGCTTTGCCAAATTTTCTCATAATTCTCAACTTCCACCTAATTGGAGTTGTTCACTAATTGGTGCTGGAGTATTATGATCACCATATGTTGTACTTTCAGATACTGCCATTAGTTACAAAAACGAAATCATTTTCTTTTAATATTATTTGTTGTTCTTTATTCTTTTTTTGAAAAATGATTTTTTTTGCAATTTTTTCTTTATTTTCATTTTCTGAAATTATAATATTTTTTACTATTGTTTCATAGTGAAAAACAACACTTTGTTCTTCTAAGTGAGAAATTAATGGTAAAACAAGTGATTCGTATTGATTGTATTTGGTAAATTTAAGTGCTGATAAATCTTTTAATTATGTAGAAAAGTATTTTAATTATGTAGAAAAGTATGGATGACCAAAAATTATTCATCAATTTACACTTAAAATATTATTTTTAATTAAAAATTTGTTAAAAGTAACATTATTTAGTGTAAAAATTCTCTAAAAATAACACTTTATCATGTATCATTACTTTTCTACAAAATTAAAGGATAAATCTGGTAATCCATCAAGATGATGAATGAATCTCATAATATATCTTCTCATTTCCATAGCACTATGTCATTTTTCAAAAGCAAACATTGCCCAATATCATCAAAAATTTGATTTAAAAAAATCTTCTGGAAATACTTCTTCGATTGTTTTATTATTTAGATTTACTTCTTTTGTTAAAAATAATTCAATTATTTTTTTACAAGCCTCTTCATTCAAAGTAAACTTACCATCATCTTCTGTTCTTTTCCCTTGTTGATGAATAAGTCGACACTTAGAATAATTTGGATCTTCTTTATTTAATCAGTAAAATTCATCTAAAACTGAAGCCCCTTCAATTTCTAAAGATGGAATAGAGTTTTAATTATGTAGAAAAGTATGGATGACCAAAAATTATTCATCAATTTACACTTAAAATATTATTTTTAATTAAAAATTTGTTAAAAGTAACATTATTTAGTGTAAAAATTCTCTAAAAATAACACTTTATCATGTATCATTACTTTTCTACAAAATTAAAAGATAGATCTGTAGATTTTGGTAAATATCTTCTTAAAATACCATTATTATTTTCATTTAAACCTCTTTGACAAGGTTTACCAGGATCTGCAAAATAAATCTTAACATTACAATTTTTTTCGATTAATTTTCATTTACTAAATTCTTTACCACGATCAAAAGTAATAGTTTTAACTGTTCCTTTTTGTAACTTTGAAATAAATTTTATTATACTTTTTGTAATATTTTCTGATTTATTATTTTTAGTTGCTAAAGGAATTGTGGTTTTTGATCATATATCAGCTAAAGTAATAATAGAACTTTTATGATCTTTACCAATGATAGTATCACCCTCTAAATGACCAAATTCTTCTATATTTTTAATATTAGGAATGATTAAATTTCTTTCATGAATAGACTTACAATTATTAATTCTGCCCCTAGTTTCTTTTTGTTTGTGAGGTTTATTTTTTCCTTTTCTCAATAAGTTATTTTCATCAAAACCCATTCGATTTGTTTTAAACATGTTATATAAAGTTTTTGTTGAAATACTTTTTATTTTATTTTCCTTTAAAAAATTAGCAATTATATCAAGAGCATAATTTTTAGTAATTAACAAATGATTAATAGTATTAATTTCTATTAAAGTTAAAATTATTAATTTTCTACCTGCATTTTGTTTATTTTTTTGAATTTTATTCAATATTTCTAATGGTAATAAGTTTTGATTTAATAATCTACAAACTCTATGTACAGTTGATTTACTATAATCAATGGCTTTTGCTATTTTACGAATCGAAAATCCATAACTTTTATATTCTTTTATTGCTATTATTGATTCAATAGTCAGATACTTATACATTGTACTAATTCCTTTCTTTTCTTAATTATAGAATTAACATAATTTAATTTTTATATAAGTGTCCTTTTTAATTTTACAATTCAGGAAATAAAAAAAGTCATCAACTTGACTTAAAATTTGATTTTATTAAATTTTGGGATTTATTTTTTTTACAAACTGAAATATAACACATTGGATTTTTGATAAGGGGTTAATCCGTAGTGTTGATATTTTCATTTCCATAAATTGAGGTAATTTTGAATATTGGTAAATCCAATGCCATGGTAATGAGTAATAAATTCTTTTAAACTTGATTGTATTTTACTGATATTACTTAATTTTTTATAATTTAATTCTTTATTTTCTTTTGATTTAAACTGCTGGATAGTGGATTTAGTTTGTTTAGCTACTGTATCATATAATACTTGCATATCACAAACTATAATTGAATTTTCTTCGATAAGTTTCGATGTTAAGTTTTCTTGTACTCATTTTTTATTTAATCTTTTAGTATTTGTTGTTTGAGCATAGATATTTCGGTTTTCATCAATTGCCATTTGAATACAACAATTTAAATCTTTAGCATTTTCTTCAATTCATTGTTTTCTTGGATCATTTGGATCTTTAAAGTTTCCTTTATGAATTTCTTTGATAAAAGTTTCGTCAACTTCAATTCTAGCTTTTAATTTTACAAATTGATTTTGTGTTTTTACTAATTGTGTTGATTTCATAAATTTTTGATGATTAAATCAGGCAGTTTTATTTGTAGTATTAATAAATTGAGAAATAATGTAAGCAGATTGACCTAAAGTAGCTATTTGTATCAATAAATCTCATTGATCATGAGATAAATGACTTCAATAAAAATAATGATTTTTAAAAGCATGAAAAGTAATATTACAACTTTTACATTTATATCTTTGCTTATAATCTTTACTACCATATTTAGTACACAAAAAAGAACTACAATCTGGACATTGAATACCTTTCTCTTTGAATTTTTGTTCGACTGCTTCAAATTTTTCTTTTTTCTCAATTTGTTTAATTCTAGTTTTATTTTCTCTAAAAATCTCAATAAAATCTTTATCAGACAAATTTATTAAAAAATCCAATGTAATTGTAAGAACAATTACAAATGATACATCAGGTTTATTAACTCAAAGGTTATTTAATTTTGCTATTTCTTCAGAAAAACCTTGATTAATACATTCAATAAAAATGAAAGATAATTTTTCATTTATTTCATTATTCTTAATAATCTCTTGATAAACATCATTAAATTCATTATTTAATAATTTTATATTTAATATTGATAAATCTTCATAACTCATATTTCTAAAATTTAAATTAAATTCAAATTTTTCAAAAATATTTATTATTAATTGTTGATTTTCAAGTTCTTGATACTCGCTTTCTGATTGGATTACTTTACTAGCCATCTTTTAATCTTCCTTTTCTAATATTTTAATTTCCTGAATTGTAAAATTAAAAAGGACACTTATATAAAAATTAAATTGTGTTAATTCTATAATTAAGAAAAGAAAGGAATTAGTACAATGTATAAGTATCTGACTATTGAATCAATAATAGCAATAAAAGAATATAAAAGTTATGGATTTTCGATTCGTAAAATAGCAAAAGCCATTGATTATAGTAAATCAACTGTACATAGAGTTTGTAGATTATTAAATCAAAACTTATTACCATTAGAAATATTGAATAAAATTCAAAAAAATAAACAAAATGCAGGTAGAAAATTAATAATTTTAACTTTAATAGAAATTAATACTATTAATCATTTGTTAATTACTAAAAATTATGCTCTTGATATAATTGCTAATTTTTTAAAGGAAAATAAAATAAAAAGTATTTCAACAAAAACTTTATATAACATGTTTAAAACAAATCGAATGGGTTTTGATGAAAATAACTTATTGAGAAAAGGAAAAAATAAACCTCACAAACAAAAAGAAACTAGGGGCAGAATTAATAATTGTAAGTCTATTCATGAAAGAAATTTAATCATTCCTAATATTAAAAATATAGAAGAATTTGGTCATTTAGAGGGTGATACTATCATTGGTAAAGATCATAAAAGTTCTATTATTACTTTAGCTGATATATGATCAAAAACCACAATTCCTTTAGCAACTAAAAATAATAAATCAGAAAATATTACAAAAAGTATAATAAAATTTATTTCAAAGTTACAAAAAGGAACAGTTAAAACTATTACTTTTGATCGTGGTAAAGAATTTAGTAAATGAAAATTAATCGAAAAAAATTGTAATGTTAAGATTTATTTTGCAGATCCTGGTAAACCTTGTCAAAGAGGTTTAAATGAAAATAATAATGGTATTTTAAGAAGATATTTACCAAAATCTACAGATCTATCTTCATATAAACAAAAAGATTTAAATACTATAGCATTTCAAATTAATTCTACACCCAGAAAATCACTATCTTATAAAAGACCAATAGATTTAATACAATTATTTTAAAAAACTGTCCCATTTATATTTACAATTCAGGATATATAAAAAAGAAAAGAAATTTTCTTTAATTTTGTAGAAAAGTAATGATACATGATAAAGTGTTATTTTTAGAGAATTTTTACACTAAATAATGTTACTTTTAACAAATTTTTAATTAAAAATAATATTTTAAGTGTAAATTGATGAATAATTTTTGGTCATCCATACTTTTCTACATAATTAAAAGAAATTTTTTAAAAAATAACTTAATTTACAAGTATTTTTGCATATTAAAGTTATATTGTAAAATATTTGGTTTTCATATATTATTAATTCAAAATCTTTATTGGTTTTTAAATTAACTTATTATTTTTAAGTGAGGTAAAAAATGAAAAACTTAGTGAAATTATTATCGATCTTAACAATATCAACACCAATACTATTATCAGTTGTTGCTTGTGATAATAACACAACACAAAAAACAGAATTAAAAGATAAAATTACTAAACTAACAACAAATATTACTGTAGATGGTAATAAAAGTAATAAAAAATTAGATACATTAATAAATAATACAACAGAAGTTAAAAACTTAAATTCAAAGTTAGTTAACCCTGTAATTAAATATTTTAGTGATAAAGAAGCTAAAAATGATATAACTACTAAATTACAAAAAGTTGGTGATTTATATATAGTTATTACTAGCAATAGTAATGATTTGAATTATCAAGGTTCAACAGCACCAATTAAAATAAATATAAAAGAACAATCTGATAAAACTGATTTAAGTACTATTACTCAATTAACTGGTTTAGACATTATTGCTAATCCAAGTAAAAGTTATAAAGAATTAATTAGTAATATAAATAGTTTTGATGAATTTAAGTCAACACCATTAGCTGCTGGTTATCAACTTCAATTTTATAACGAAAATAATGAAGAAATAACAAACAATAAACAAGAACTTGAAAAAGTATCTAAAATAGTTGTCAAAATAAGTAGTAATTCAAATGATCCAAATTATCAAGGTTCAACAATGATTGATATAACTAAACAAATAATTATTTCAGATAGTGATATGCAAAATAATTTTGCAAAGACAACTTTGCCATTCGCTTCATTAGCACCACCAAGTTCAACTAAAGCAACAATAAATAAACAAGAAGCAGTAACAGATGTTATAAATAAATTAAAAAAATTACAAAAAGATTCAGAATCACTTGTTAAAAGATTATTAAAAGGTATCTATAAAGAAAAAATTGATTTTAATAAGCTTAGAAATGAAAATGAAATTTATGATAAAAATAAAAAGCCAGTACCTAATGATTGATTTAAAGATAAAGAAACAGATAAAGAAGCAAATGTATTGATTTTTTATGGTAATACAGAAACTGGTTATTTTTACCCTATAAAAATAAATATAAATTAATTAATTTATTAAAATTTATGATAAATAATAAAAACTCTCTTTTATTTAAAAGAGAGTTTTTATTATTTAAACTTTTTTATTTTTTTCCTTTAAATTTTGATGTTTATAGAACATTCTATTTTCAATACTTGCAATACGAGAAGTTGATTCACCAACATTAATATTAACCAATGCTTCATCAATTGCATAGATCTTTGCATCTAAGTTATCTAAATGATGTAAAATTTCAGCTTCTATTGTTTTTGGTAAGACAGGTGAGCCATATTCATATTTACCATGACTAGCTAATATTAGATGCTGTAATAAAACTACGATTTCTTCCTCTAAGTTAATATTTAATTCCTTACAAGCAAGTGTAACTTGCATTGCACCTAATGAAATATGACCAATCATTTTACCTGATAGTGTATATGAACTAATAGGATTATTATTTAATTCAACCATTTTTCCATAATCATGCATAATGATTCCTGCATATAATAGTTCACTATTAATATTACGATCATTATAAAGTGCTACTACTTGTTTTGCCATTCTTAGCATTGTTACTGAGTGTCATAATAAACCGCTTTGAACAGCATGATGCATTTTAACTGCTGCTGGTCACTTTTTATAATCATCAATATTTTTTTTATTAAAACATTGGATTAATACTTTTTTTAAAATTGGATTTTTAAATTCCTTTATTGTTTGACTAATTTCAGTTCATGCTTCAATAATATTAATTGGTGCTTGTGTAAGTAATAAATCATAATATTCACTAGGATTAGTAATAATAGTTCAATTATTAATTTTTAGTTGTATTTCATTATTATAATTAATACTATTTGCTTCAATTTTAATTACTTGTCCTATTGTTAATTGTTCAATAGTTTCTTTGCTTACGTCTCAAATTCTTGCTGAAATTGTCCCAGTTTTATCTTGTAATTGTAAGTTTAAATAATTAGTATTGTTAGAAGCAACACCTTGAATTACTCGATTAATAATTACTACTAAACTTAAAACATTATTAGGTTTAATATCTTTAATTACAGTCATTTTTTAGTTCCTTTCTATCATTTTATATCTTTGATATTTAGATATTTGATAGCTAATTCTTCATACATTTTTCTCATTTTTAATTGTGCATCATTAATGGTTTTATCAACACAAACAAAATAGAATTTAATTTTTGGCTCAGTTCCACTAGGTCTAATAGCAAATCATGAACCATCACTGAAGTAAAATTTTAGTAAATTTTGCGATGGCATTCCATGTAAACCAGTTTGATAATCTTCAACTTTAATTGTTTTAATATTATTAAGTGTTGGTATTTTACTAGTTCTTAATGTTTCTAACATATTATTAATAGTATTTTGTCCTGTTTTTCCTTTTAAAATAACATTAATAGTATAACAGTAATAATATCCAAATTTTTGATAAATATTTTCTAAAACATCAACTAATGTTTTTTGTGAATTTTGATAATATCAAGCCGCTTCTGCTGCTACAATTGCTGATTGAATACCATCTTTGTCACGAGTAATATCTTTAATAACATAACCATATGCTTCTTCAAAACCAAAAACAAAGTTAATGTTACGTGCTTTTTCTTTTAGCATTTCTGCACCAATTCATTTAAAACCAGTTAACGTTTTAATGACTTGACATCCATATGATTTAGCAATCATATCAGATAAATTTGAAGTAACAAATGTATTGTACATAACGGGATTTTTTGGCATTGTTTTATTAAGTTGATAATGGCTTAATAAATATTCTAATAAAATTGGTGCTGTTTCATTGCCTGTTAATAATACATAATCATTATTATGTTTTACAGCAATACCAATGCGATCAGCATCAGGATCATTTAAAATAATTAATGGTGCATCATGTTTTTTAGCATGTTTAATTGCTAAATCAAATGTTGGTTTTACTTCGGGATTAGGCGACACTACACCTTTAAAATCAGGATCATAGTTAGCTTGCTCTGTTACTAAAATAATTTCATAACCGCATTGTTCTAAAATTGGTTTAACTCATTCACGACTAGTACCGTGTAGATTAGAAAATACAATTTTAAAGTTACGATTTTTAACTTGTGGATAAAACTGTAAATTTTTAATATCATCACGATAATTATCTTCTACTGTTGAAGGCACTTCTTTAATTAGGTTAGTATCATAATCGAATGTTAATTGAAAATCATCAGGCAATTGTTCCATTTTATTGCTAATTATATTGGTAACATTAGGAAGAAATTGACAGCCATATTGATCATAAATTTTATAACCATTATATTCAGGAGGATTATGACTGGCCGTAATAACAATTCCAGCAAGAGCATTAACTTTTCTAATACTATATGAAAGTACTGGTGTTGGTCTTAAATCATTATTTTTAAATAAAAAAACAGGAATTTTATGTTTAGCTAAAGTTTTTGCTGTTAACATTGTAAATTCTGCTGAAAAGTGACGATTATCATGAGCAATAATAACACCACGAAGTAAGTCTTTTTCAGAAAAGGCAGATTTTAAATATTGAATAAATGCGACAGTTGCTTTCATAATAATAATTTCATTAATTCTTCCGGTACCAACTCCAGTAATACCACGCATGCCAGCTGTACCAAATTCTAAAGTTGTAGTAAAAGCATCTTCAATTTCACTGTTAGACATTGTAGTTAATTGTTTTTTTAAGTGTTGTGGTAAGTTTTGCTTTTTTCAAATCTCATATGTTTTTAGTACATTCATTATTATTTCTCCTTTATAATAAAAAATTAAGTTTATAGGTAAATCATACTATAAAATAAGAAGAAAATAAATTTTAGTAGTTAATCTAAACATAAACTTTTAATTAACCTGAATTGTAAATATAAATGGGACAGTTTTTTAAAATAATTGTATTAAATCTATTGGTCTTTTATAAGATAGTGATTTTCTGGGTGTAGAATTAATTTGAAATGCTATAGTATTTAAATCTTTTTGTTTATATGAAGATAGATCTGTAGATTTTGGTAAATATCTTCTTAAAATACCATTATTATTTTCATTTAAACCTCTTTGACAAGGTTTACCAGGATCTGCAAAATAAATCTTAACATTACAATTTTTTTCGATTAATTTTCATTTACTAAATTCTTTACCACGATCAAAAGTAATAGTTTTAACTGTTCCTTTTTGTAACTTTGAAATAAATTTTATTATACTTTTTGTAATATTTTCTGATTTATTATTTTTAGTTGCTAAAGGAATTGTGGTTTTTGATCATATATCAGCTAAAGTAATAATAGAACTTTTATGATCTTTACCAATGATAGTATCACCCTCTAAATGACCAAATTCTTCTATATTTTTAATATTAGGAATGATTAAATTTCTTTCATGAATAGACTTACAATTATTAATTCTGCCCCTAGTTTCTTTTTGTTTGTGAGGTTTATTTTTTCCTTTTCTCAATAAGTTATTTTCATCAAAACCCATTCGATTTGTTTTAAACATGTTATATAAAGTTTTTGTTGAAATACTTTTTATTTTATTTTCCTTTAAAAAATTAGCAATTATATCAAGAGCATAATTTTTAGTAATTAACAAATGATTAATAGTATTAATTTCTATTAAAGTTAAAATTATTAATTTTCTACCTGCATTTTGTTTATTTTTTTAAATTTTATTCAATATTTCTAATGGTAATAAGTTTTGATTTAATAATCTACAAACTCTATGTACAGTTGATTTACTATAATCAATGGCTTTTGCTATTTTACGAATCGAAAATCCATAACTTTTATATTCTTTTATTGCTATTATTGATTCAATAGTCAGATACTTATACATTGTGCTAATTCCTTTCTTTTCTTAATTATAGAATTAACACAATTTAATTTTTATATAAGTGTCCTTTTTAATTTTACAATTCAGGTAAATAATAAAAAATAAAATTATTAAAAATTTCAATTTCAATCTTTAATAATTTTATTTTATTTTTATATTGATTGTGAATTGGTTTTATTATAGAATTGTTATTGGTTGTTTGTCATTTTTAATAGAATTTATTGCTTTAATATTTATTTTTTTATTTGGTTCTGAAGTTTTAATTAGTTTATATAATGGTACTTGTTTGTTATCTTTATTAAGATACTGATCACTAGTAATAGTACCAACAAGCTTTTCATTATTATTTAGTAATATTTCAGCAAGAGATGTTGTTATTGGTAATTGTGGTTTAATTTTTCTTGAATTTGTTGTTGTTTTTTCTTTAAAAACTTGTTTTTCTTTTTCTGTTATAAGATTTTCTGATTTTTTACTATATAGCATTTCTAAATATCTCCTTTTTGAAATTAAAAACCTATTTACTTTAAAATAAAAGTAAATAGGTAAAAACTTATATTAATTTTAGGAAAATTATATCATAATATCTATATTAAATATAGATATTTTCATTTATTTTTGTATTAGATAACTATTGTTTAATTAGAAATAGTTACTTCCTTAGAAGTTTTATAATTTAATTATTTATAAAAAATACATGTATATGAAATTAAATATTAATACTTATATAAGTGTTAATTATAATTTTCATCAAAAGTATTATTTTTTATGTTATTATATATTCATAATTTAATAACTGTTCAGTCCTAATATAGATATATCTCTATGTTAGGATTTTTATTAAATTAAAGTTTTAAAGAAAAGGAAAAAAGATTAAAAGAAATTCCTAAAGATAAAACTAAAACAAATTAATTAAAGTAGCAGTAAGCAATAGAACAGTTCTTGCTTATGTTTGAGACCCCAGATTAGTCAATAAGAAACATTGTGAGGTTGAGTTACAAATTATGAAACAAATGATTATTTTTGTTTCTATTGTTACACCTGACTATGTAGAGATGAAAAACTTAGTTAAAAAAATGACAAAAACAAGTGAGTGATTTAATAAATAAAACTGAAGTTCCAATCAGTGAATATAAAAAATTTTGTTTTAAAAACAATTTCAGGACAATTATAAATAAAGATTGCATTTGCAATCTTTATTTATCTCTTTATATTAATTTTAAGTTATTAATTTTTTTATTGATTTTACTTGGAATTTCTTGTAAATGAGTTATAATTGTATTAAAGTTTTAAAGGAACTTTGGAACAAAATATTTTGGTTTTTTTATAGATCTCGTTTAAATTTTTGTATTTAAATTAGGTTTTTTGTTTTATTATATCGTTTAAAGGAGTGAGAAATATGAAATCACAATTTTATAGAGATGGAATAATTTATTATGCAATGAATTTAGAAAAGTGAGCAAATGTTGAAAATAAAACTTACTTTATAAAATATCATGATGTGATTTTAAAATTAACTGACATCATTAATTGTTATGATTTAAAAAATATTTCTGAAGTAAAAGTTTATAAGTTCTTAGCAGATGCTTTTAATAGTCGAATTTTAAAAGAAGTAGGGGATAACTAATGAAAATTAATTTAGAAGAATGCACAAATAATAAAATAAAATATTTAGAATCATTACCAGAAAGAACTAATGGAATGTCTTTAGTTATGTATCCAGTAAATTCATGAGCAGAAATAGTTAATAAATGTGCTTGCAGTAATTCTAGTGATGAAGAAACAACAGTAGTACTACAAACTAAAAAAGGTCCTAAAATATAAACCATTATAAAATAAAAAAAGGCGTATTAATTACGGCTTTTATTTTTTTATAATGGAGCGGGTGATGGGAATCGAACCCACGTCTTCAGCTTGGAAGGCTGTAATAATACCATTATACGACACCCGCAGTTTGTTAACCACCATGTATTTATATCATATTACTAAAATTAAAGTCAACTACTTTTGATAAACAAGTTAAAAAAAATTATTTTTTAATCTTTTTTTCAATATGTTTATTTTTTTTCTTTTTAAATAAAACAAGTTTTTCTTTAAAGAAATAAGAAACAATGACAAAAATAATTGAAGCTATAGCAAAAAAATGAGCAATTAATCATATAATTCAGAATTTATTAATATTTAAACTAAAAAGAAAAGTTGTGCACAATATTGTGATAATTAGTGACAATGTTAAAAATACTAATAAAATTTGTTTTTTATTAGTAACTCATATTGGCATAATAAAAATAAATAGAATTATAGTAGTAATTGGTCAAATCATAATTTGAATTGAAGTATTCATAATTTTGGCAACAATTGAGTTTTGAGATTTAGGAAAAAAATTATTAGTCATAAACATTAATCAAACTAAAAATAAAAATAAAGAAGCAATTGTTAAAGTTATTTTGCTAATTAATAAAATTTGTTTTAATTTATTTTTTTCCATTTCACTCACCATTTAATAATAAGTTTTGTAAACTGGCATTTTGATGCCAGTTTACAAAAAAACCTAATTATAATACTTTATCATAAGTATACTAAAATATTTTAAAAAATATTATTCTTTGTTTTTTTCTTTTCTTTTTTGTTTTTTATGACTCTTAAAATCCATTATGACAAAGAAAATAAAAAGACCAATAATACTTACTAAAGAAATTACCATTAAAATAATTGCTCCAACATCCATGTTTTTTAACCTCTTTCAGTTTTTGTTTTTATTTTAAATAATTTATTAAAACCATTATGAATATTTTTATGATAAGTTAAGATAAAAGTTAAAAGTAAAACTAACCCAACACCAAGTGTTAGACCAACTGTACCATAGACAAAATTAGCATTGATAATATTAATAATAAAATCATAGATACCAGTAGCAATATTAATTAAAATTAAAATTGGTGCGATAATTAAAATTACTATTTTATATCCTTTTGTTCATTTCATTCATGAATTTTCATTATTATATAATTTTAATGTATCATATAGTTTTCAGCCATATGGACTAATACCAATTAATAAAATAAACCCAATTATTAGTAATCAAATTTGTGCTACTCAGATTGCTAGCCCATTAAACAGCGCTGGTGAATTACTAAAGGTAAATAATACTGATACTGCCATTGCTCCTAATAATGATATTGCTAATGCTTGTTTGCGCTTTAAATGAATTTCATATTCTAGACCATTTACCATTGATTCAACTTGACCAATTAGTGAGGACATACCCGCAAAGAAAAGTGTAACAAAAAATAATATTGCTAAAATATTTCCTAAAATAGGAACTTGATTATTAATAATAGCAAATAATTGTGGTATTACTTGGAAAATCAAAGCAGGACCTGCTTGAAATACATCCTTAATATCAGTTTTACCTTGATTTTGAGCAATTGCACCTATTGAATTAAAAACAATAATTGTTGTTAATATACCAATAACGCTAGTACCAAAGGCTACTACAAAAGCTTGATTAGTACTATCTTGTTTTTCAGGAGCATGAGCTGCATAAATATAAATGGTTCCTGTACATGTTGATAACATAAAGAATGATTGACCAAAAGCATCTTTTCATAATCTAGGATTTAATAATTCTTTAGCATCTAAATCAAACATTACATTTAATCCAAGTTTAGCACCTGATAATGTACTAGTATAAATTGCTAAAATAATAATCATTAAAAATAAAAATGGAATCATAATTTTATTGGCTTTTTCAATTCCTTTTTCAACACCACCTAGTAGAATAATACCCAAAATAATTCATACACCAATTGTTGCAAGTAAAATCATTCAATTTAAGTTACCTAGGCTATTTAAATTGCTAATATCTTGATCATTTGTTTGTTGTAAAATATTATGATAAAAATAAGAACCTTTATTTAAATTACAAGTAAAACTAATAATAATATTAATTAAAGTTCATCCTACTAAAACACTATAATAAGTACTTAGTAAAATAACGGTTGTTGAATGCAATCAAGAGAAAAAAGCACCCTTTTTACCTCCAACCTCACTAAAAAATTCAATATGATTTTTGCGATATTTATTACCAATTGTCATTTCAATAAATAAAACTGGTATTGCACAAATTACCATACATATTAAAAAAGGGATTAGAAAAGCACCATGATGGTTATACATTTGAGTTGGAAATCCTCAAATACCACCTAATCCTACTGCCGAACCCATTACTGAAAGTAAGAATCCTAATTTTGAGATATTTAAGCGTTGTTTTTTCATATTAATAAATGACCTCCTTTATAACAGTTAATTATACAAAAAAAATATTTTATTAAAACCAATTTCAGTAAATAAAATTTTGCGATGTTATTTATTAATAATGTGTATTGGAAAATATATAGAAAATCAAAATTTTATTTTATTTAATAAAATGATATTATTAAAAATAAATAATAACCTGAATTGTAAATATAAATGGGACAGTTTTTTAAAATAATTGTATTAAATCTATTGGTCTTTTATAAGATAGTGATTTTCTGGGTGTAGAATTAATTTGAAATGCTATAGTATTTAAATCTTTTTGTTTATATGAAGATAGATCTGTAGATTTTGGTAAATATCTTCTTAAAATACCATTATTATTTTCATTTAAACCTCTTTGACAAGGTTTACCAGGATCTGCAAAATAAATCTTAACATTACAATTTTTTTCGATTAATTTTCATTTACTAAATTCTTTACCACGATCAAAAGTAATAGTTTTAACTGTTCCTTTTTGTAACTTTGAAATAAATTTTATTATACTTTTTGTAATATTTTCTGATTTATTATTTTTAGTTGCTAAAGGAATTGTGGTTTTTGATCATATATCAGCTAAAGTAATAATAGAACTTTTATGATCTTTACCAATGATAGTATCACCCTTTAAATGACCAAATTCTTCTATATTTTTAATATTAGGAATGATTAAATTTCTTTCATGAATAGACTTACAATTATTAATTCTGCCCCTAGTTTCTTTTTGTTTGTGAGGTTTATTTTTTCCTTTTCTCAATAAGTTATTTTCATCAAAACCCATTCGATTTGTTTTAAACATGTTATATAAAGTTTTTGTTGAAATACTTTTTATTTTATTTTCCTTTAAAAAATTAGCAATTATATCAAGAGCATAATTTTTAGTAATTAACAAATGATTAATAGTATTAATTTCTATTAAAGTTAAAATTATTAATTTTCTACCTGCATTTTGTTTATTTTTTTGAATTTTATTCAATATTTCTAATGGTAATAAGTTTTGATTTAATAATCTACAAACTCTATGTACAGTTGATTTACTATAATCAATGGCTTTTGCTATTTTACGAATCGAAAATCCATAACTTTTATATTCTTTTATTGCTATTATTGATTCAATAGTCAGATACTTATACATTGTACTAATTCCTTTCTTTTCTTAATTATAGAATTAACACAATTTAATTTTTATATAAGTGTCCTTTTTAATTTTACAATTCAGGTTATATAAAGTAGTTCAATTAAAAGCATTACCAGTCAAATAACCCATATTATTATAACGAAATTGAGCAACTGATATTTCATTATAATCACCTTGATAAGTAAAAGGATTATCACTATAAAATGTATGTCTTTCTTCACCTTGATGTAAACTTTGAGTTACAATTGTATCAATAATATAAGCATAATTTGAACCATCAATAACTCCATTACTTGTAGGATTTCATTGACAATCTTTATCTTCATTTGTAAATGGTGAAGCAATATCTAAAAAATCTGTATCTTCTGCTAAAATATAAACTTTATTATTTTTCTTTTGTGATAAATCAACAGTTGATATTTGTTCTTTTGTAGTTAATTTCTTACCAGTAGTAGGGTCTCATGGATAAACACTTATTCTATCACTTAATTTCATTGTCATAGCAGTTGTTGAAACATTAGCACCTAATAATTTACCTAATGCAAACTCACTTGAATTACTAAATACATTTAAAGGTATAAATCAATTTGTATCATTATTACCAATAATACTTGATAAATTTGAAGCAAAAAATGCTGACATAAATCCATTAAAAAATGGCATATTTTTATATTGTTGAGAATTTTGAGTAATAATAAATCCTACTGGTATACCTAATGTTAAAGCATTTAATAATTTACCTACTAATGGTATTGAACTTAAAGCAAATGGTAATCATTGTACACTATCATAAGGCATTTGAATTAAACTACTAAATACTACACTATTAAAATTTAATATAGCTGACATATATTTTTGACTTATTTTTTTATAATCAACAGTTGGACTTCCTATAACTAAGCCAGTATCTGGGTCTTTATATTTAAAATTAGAACTCATATCAACATTATATTCACCTTGTAAATTATTTATATTTCATTCACTATCTCAAAAGAATTTTGCTTTACCAATAGCGTCACCATTACTTTTAATTGCCAATTCTTTATTACATGTTAATATACCTTGAAAATCTTTTTGTGCTAACATATCAAATCTTCTTGCTTCTAAAAATTTTTGTCATGTATCATAATGAGTAAATCCAGTAGGTTTAGCGTCCATAATATTATAAAATGTAGTTTCTGGATGACTACTTGTTGTTATTTTATCATTTATTCCAGCAATTAAACCACCATTATTTTTAATATTAGTTGTAGATTTTTCATTATTACCAGCAATAAATAATTTTCTTGAAGCAAATATTTTACTTTCAAATATTTCTTCATTATTTTGTTGTATAGGTTCTTGTCCTTGAATTATTGGTCTTCCATAATAATAACAACTTGTTAATAATTCTAATCCATAACTTTGTCTATGACTATATCTTACTCCTATATCACGCATTAAAGTACGATTTAAAGTTACTTTTCCTTTTTCAATAGTAGGGAAAGCATAACCACTACCCGGGCTTGCATATTGTACAAAATCAAGTGTATTTTGACCAGTAGAAACTACTCTATCATTTAAACTACTAAAAGTTAAAACTTGCATACTAAATGCACCATTATAAGGACTATAATAATTTGTTACATTTGAAATATATAATAATTGTCTATCTTGATTTTTACCACTATTACCACCAATATTTTCATTTTCATCATTAAATACAACAAAAAATTGTAAATAATCATCAATTGTAATATGTTCTTCAAACATTACTAAAGTATATTGTCTTTTAGTTTGTACTGTTTTAAATATTTGATTATTTGGTAAATTACTAAAATCAACACCACTTGTATCATCAATTAAATAAGCATTTCAATAATCTCCAATTTTATATTGTTTTGTATAAAATTCATCTTGACCAGTAACTTTATGAGTTTCTTCATTAATTTTACCTTTATTTTTTTGATATATTTTTGTACTATTTTTTCAAATACATACAACTGGAGTAGTACCAGTTAATATTAATTCATATTGACCAAAATCACTAATTTTACTATTAATTGGTTTATAACCAGTTTCAGTTAAAGGAATTGCACCATTATTTATAATAAATGGAAATATTTTTCAATAACTACATCTTTTAATTAGCAATTGTTGTCTTTTTAATTGAAGATGTAGATGTTTCATTAATTGAATTTGTTGATGTATCATTTTCATTTTCTCCTAATAATTTTATTTCTTCTTTATCTTCTTCCATTATTTCTTTATAATGTTTTTTAGCTTGTTGTTTTGTTACTTCATCTAATTCAGCAATAGCTTGTGTATATGATATTGTTCTATCTGCTAATCTTTGACTAATCATTTCTTGTTTTAATAATTGGTCAGTCATAGCAATAGGTAAAAATTTAAAACTATAAGGTCTATCACCAATACCATTTCATAAATTTTCATGAATTAATAACATATCAAAAAATCTATAAAAATAATATGAATAATGACTTATTTTAGTTTCTGTAGTTTCCATATCATTTTTATTATTAAATAATGATTTAATTTTATTTTCATAATTTACACCAGAAAATTCATTATAATCATACCCTGCACCATTTCAAATATCTTTTCCTAAATCATCTTTATCTAAAATATAATTACTAGCTTTAAAATCACCTTGAATAACTTCCATACCACCAGCACCAGATTTATTATATCCAGCAGTACCAACATTAACTACAATATTTTTTTTAGGATTATCAATTATTTTTCCATGTTCAATCATATTTTTAACAGTTTCATTATCAAATGCACCAAATAAAGTAGTAACATTTAATTCTCTATCAACATTTCTTTGAGTATATGATTTATGATAATATTTAATTAAATTTCAAACTGGATAAGTATCTGGATAAGCATTTAAAGTTGTTGAATTACCATAAAAATTAACCATTGGTAAATTTGTTATTTCTAATATTGGTAAATAACTTCAAGGATTTTTAATTTCATAACTATATTTTGGTATTAAATTAGGTTTTAATTTTGTATGTGCTGTTCCTAAAATAATTTCTTTTTCATTTTTATCATCATTTTTATAAGTTTCAAATCTTATTTTTCCATTTTCAGCAATTACTCAAGTTAAAGTTGCACTATCTGCTTGTTCATTTATAAAAAAGAATTCTGCACATTGTTCTTCTTCATTATATTTAGCAACTCTACCAGCAAATGAATTAGGTAATACTTTTAAACTTGTACTATTATCTTTATAAATAATAGGCATTATATATACTTTTCCAAGTAAACTTTCTTGTATTCCAAATTTATATAATTTTTCAAATCATTTATCACTAATAATTTTATTAGTAAAATATTTTAAAATATTTTCTTTTTCACTATCAAATAATAAACCTTTACCTAATCATAATTTAGTTGATTTTTGAGCAATTCTCATAGGAATATCACTATATCATTCTCTTCTATTACAAGAAAGATATTCTAATGGATTATTCATTTTTATCACTCTCCAAATTTATTTTTATTAATTAATAATTCATTATTAATATTATTAATTAATCATTTCATTTTATGCATTGAAGCATACATTCTTGCGTCTCAACAATTATCATATAAATCAAGCATTTGAGGTTCATTATTTGAATTTTCTAATTTAGATTTTGCTAATCATTGCATTTTTGATAATTCTTCATGTGTATTAGGACATCTTTTTCAATTAATACTTAATATACCTTTAATCATACAAATAGTATCTCAATCAATTCTATCTCTTAAATACATTGTAGTTTTATCTACTGGAGTAAAATTTAATCAATTAATTTTTCTTTTTTCTACTTCTTTTTTTAAAATATCAATAACTGCTAATCCACCACTACCATAATCAACATAACAAGTAAATCCAAATTTCATTGCTTGAAATTTAATACTTTCATCTAAATAATAATCAATAATATTATTTGCTAATTCATAAGTATCTTTAAATTTCATTATTGCATTACTATGATAAAATTCACTTTCTTGATGTATTCTTCTAGTTTTTTCATTTTCACCAATAAAACATAAAACAGCAACAGTAGGATGAGCTTGTGAACTTGTAGCAAAACCTAAATCTAAACCACCAACTATTTCATTAACATTAAAATCTAATTCAGTTTTAAGTTTATCTAAATATCTTGCAAATATAGAACCAGTTAAAACACTAGGTACACCATAATATCAACTTTGCGCTTTAATAGGATCAAGTATTTTTAATTCTTCTAAATCATTAATTTTATCTTGTTTTAAATTATGTTCATTTAATTTTCAATTTGAATAATGAAATAATTTAAAAATATTATTATCAAATACTGATTTAATTTGTTCATTATTTTCTTTCATTAAATTTAAATTAAAAGGTACAATTTTATTCATATATTCAATAAAATATTGATAAATATTATCTGGATTACAACTTCTAATTTTAATAGTTTTTTTAGCATTACCTAATGCAAATGTAATTGCTTGAAATTCTGCTTGACTAAATTCATTTGCTTCTTCACATCATTCAATTGCTAAATCAAAACCTTTTATTTCACTACGAGAAAGACCTTTAAGTGGTATTCTATCATTACTATTACTATATACACCCACATAACTCTAATAAATGATTTTGAACCTTTAAAACGAAAATCTGCTTGTTTATTTGGATATTTTAAAGTAAAATCTTTATAATCAAAACTAATATTAATTAAAGCTTCATCAATTTCTTTTGTTAATTCATTAATATCTTTATTTAATTTTCTAAAACAATATATAGCAATTGATTTATTAACTTTAATTGAAATTGCTATTAATATTGCTAATTCTTCTGCAATACTATATGTTTTACTTGAATATCTACTTCCACTTAAATTATATTCACTATGAGTAAAATCACTTTTATTTAATAATCAATAACTAATTTCATGTAAATAAGTAAATTCTTTATTCATAATATTATTCCTGTAATTCTTCTAATTTTCATACATTACCTTTTAAATTACCTTTTCCACTATAAATAGTAATCAATTTAGCATGTTGAACTGATAAAATTACTATATTAACACTATCATTAAAGGTTTGTATTGGTACACCAGCAATTTTGTTATCCGTTATAATAAATTCTTGAATAGTATAAACTGGATTATATATACTTCAAGAATAATAAACTCTATAATGTTTATTAACTATAAAATCATAAGTAATTTGTCAATTATCTCATTTATTTTTTTCTCTTATTCCTACTTCTTTTCAGTTTGAACCACTTGGACTTGGTGTTGGATTATCTGGTAATTCAATATCTCAACAATTTTCTTCAACTTCATTTGTTTCTAAACTTTTTGAATTAATTTTTAATTTTGGTGTAACATCAACTTTAATTGTATTTTGTAATTCTTCTAATGAAAGAATAGCACCATAATTAATATCTCCACCTTTTAAATATAAACTACAATTAAAACTACTTTCTCTAACAGTTAAAGTTAATATTACATCTTCATCTTTAATTTTAAATTTTGCAAGTAAATAATCTCCACCTAAATAATTACCAGTTTTAAATTCTACTTTATGCTTTATATTTGCTTGATTTACTGGTAATCTATCTAATGTTATAATTACTCTATATACAGTATTAAAATTAATTTCAAACGTATCTCATTCACGATTATTTTTACTTTTACTTATTACTTTTCATATTTCTTTATCTTGTTTTTTATCAATATTTGCTTTATTTTCATTAATAGCAAGAACAATTTGTTTAGCAACTGTTTGTAAATCTTCATCATTGATATTTTGTTTTTTATCTATTAAATTATCAACATATTCTTTATTTGTACCATCAGTTTCAAAAGTAGGTATACCAACATCAATAATACGTTTATCATTTGCACTAATACCTTTATCATCTTTTGAATGAATAAAATTAGGATTATCTTTATCAACTTCTCATAATAATTCACCACCACCAATAGCACTAATAACTTTTTCTTCTTGACCTTCTTTACCATCAACTAACTGTAAACTATCATTACTAAAATATTTAGTAAATAATTCAAGTGTTGTTAAATTATCAAATGATTTTATACCAGTAGTATCAAATCATAATTCAGTTCCAATAATATTTTTAGGATATTTTGGATATATTTTAACTCTTTTATCATTTGTTTTTAGATTTAATATTTCTAAATATCTTGTTAAAGGACTATCTTCACCACAATTACTATAAAAATTACTAAAAAAATCATTTCTTTTAGGTAAAACATCTAAATTAAAACCAGTAATATTTGGATATTCTTTAATTTTTCTTAAACAATTAAATACTTCTGGAACAATATAATAAGGTTCATTAGGATTATTTTCACTATAAGTCATTCCACCTTGACTAATACTTGATTGACCACGAATATAATTACTATCTTTTGTTAATAAAAATCTAACATAATATGCAGTTGCAGTTTGTATTTCATCAGTAAATTCTGTTAATGTAGTTTCTGGTCATTTTTTAGAAATAGAATGTCCACTTAAATAATCAATATTATTACTTGCAACTGAAATAGCAAATCAAATTTCATTATCTGGTGTTGTAGTATCATCAAATTCTAATTTATTAAAACCTTTTCAATTTTTAAATTCTTCAATTGTAATAAACATTAATGGGTCTTTAATAGCCATAATAATTTACTCCTTAATGTAAAATAAAGGGTATTTAAACCCTTTAAATTCCAACCTTAGTTGCTTTTTTCTTATCTTTTTCTGATAATTGTTTACGCTTTGCTCTTTGACTAATAATAGTATTTTTAAATACTTCATCTTTTTCATTATCATTATTAAAACTATCAAGTAATTTAGCAACTGATGTAGTTTCTAATTGTAATTGAGAATTTATTTGTTTAATATTTTCAATAATAAATTGAATTTCTTTATCTCTTTTTAATTCTTTTGATATTTTGTTTTGTTTTGATTTTTTAATAAATTTTAATAATAAAAGTAAAACAATAGTAATAATAATTCCACTAGCTAATGCTCCACTTAATACTGCTGATATTACTGTTGTAGATAAATTCATTTTTTATTCCTCCAATTGTATTTTATTTGAATGTTGTTTACATAATTGACATTCTTTTTTATGTTTTCTAATATTTTTATATTGATATATTAAATAAGGACTTGTAATAATAATTGGAATAGTTATTAATAAATATTTAATTAATTTTCCATAATTACCTAATTTAGTAATAATATTTAATCCAATATGACCAAACATAGGAAATAAAGTTAATATTAAATGGTCTGGTCAAGTAAAATTATATTGATTAGTATAATTACCTATTCCCATTGATATTGGTATTTTAGGTATTAATCATGGTGTTATTGTAAAAAATAATGTTATTAACATACCTATAATATGACTTGTTATTTTTAAAATATTTAATATTAAAATTTTAATTTTATCAATATGAGTACTATTTTTATTAAATCAAATCTTATTTAATTTTTTATATTCTTTATTATCTTTACTTAATGGATTAATAGTATTTCATATACCAATTGGTTTAATTGGTTTATCTAATTCAATAATAATTACCACCTACTTTCATGTTTTATAAAAATTAGAATTTTGTTTAATTTTTATATATTTTCTTGTATGTAAAGAATTTTTTAATAATTGTTTTCTTTCATATCTTCATTGATTACTTCCTATTTCATTTTTAGATAAAGTTTTATATTCTTTTAATTCCTGAATTGTAAAATTAAAAAGGACACTTATATAAAAATTAAATTGTGTTAATTCTATAATTAAGAAAAGAAAGGAATTAGCACAATGTATAAGTATCTGACTATTGAATCAATAATAGCAATAAAAGAATATAAAAGTTATGGATTTTCGATTCGTAAAATAGCAAAAGCCATTGATTATAGTAAATCAACTGTACATAGAGTTTGTAGATTATTAAATCAAAACTTATTACCATTAGAAATATTGAATAAAATTCAAAAAAATAAACAAAATGCAGGTAGAAAATTAATAATTTTAACTTTAATAGAAATTAATACTATTAATCATTTGTTAATTACTAAAAATTATGCTCTTGATATAATTGCTAATTTTTTAAAGGAAAATAAAATAAAAAGTATTTCAACAAAAACTTTATATAACATGTTTAAAACAAATCGAATGGGTTTTGATGAAAATAACTTATTGAGAAAAGGAAAAAATAAACCTCACAAACAAAAAGAAACTAGGGGCAGAATTAATAATTGTAAGTCTATTCATGAAAGAAATTTAATCATTCCTAATATTAAAAATATAGAAGAATTTGGTCATTTAGAGGGTGATACTATCATTGGTAAAGATCATAAAAGTTCTATTATTACTTTAGCTGATATATGATCAAAAACCACAATTCCTTTAGCAACTAAAAATAATAAATCAGAAAATATTACAAAAAATATAATAAAATTTATTTCAAAGTTACAAAAAGGAACAGTTAAAACTATTACTTTTGATCGTGGTAAAGAATTTAGTAAATGAAAATTAATCGAAAAAAATTGTAATGTTAAGATTTATTTTGCAGATCCTGGTAAACCTTGTCAAAGAGGTTTAAATGAAAATAATAATGGTATTTTAAGAAAATATTTACCAAAATCTACAGATCTATCTTCATATAAACAAAAAGATTTAAATACTATAGCATTTCAAATTAATTCTACACCCAGAAAATCACTATCTTATAAAAGACCAATAGATTTAATACAATTATTTTAAAAAACTGTCCCATTTATATTTACAATTCAGGATTTAAAAAATCCTTTTTCTAATCTATTAATAAAATGCATAGTTTTTTGTACATTAATATTATTTGGATAAATTACACTAGTATCTTGTGAACCATAATATTTACCTTTTTTTGCTAATTCACTTTTAACATATTTTCTTAATTGACTTGGTAATCATTTTCTATTTCAAAATTTTCAAAATATTGTTCCAGCACCAGTGCCATTTTTACCTTTTGCTTGTGTCATTAATATTCATATTTCTTGTGGAAATGTTGGATAAGTATAAGGACCATATCATATTTGTTTTTTATCATTATCACTTTGAAATAATGTTGTTAAAGTTCCAATTTTTAAATTTTTATTATCAACAATAAATCTACCTTTTTTAAATCATGAACTTGATAATACTTCTCATGCATTATCTGGTATTTCTTCTTCATTTTCTTTAAATAAATTATTTACTTTATTTACATAATTTTTAACTTTTCTAATTTCTGTTGACATAATAGAATTTTTAAAACTATTTATTGGATTTTTAAATTTATTAATTTCATTTTGTAATATAGATAATTCACTTGGTTTTAATATACTTGTTAATTTTTTAAGTATATTTGGATTAAAAACACTATATGGTTGATGTATTTCTTTTTCACTAATATTTTCACTATCAAATACTGCTTTTAATGATTGATTTTTATAATAAGTTTTTAAAGCATTTATTAATGCTAATTTAATATCATTACTTACTAAAGCATAATATATTCATTCAATAATTAAAGGGTTCATTATAAACTCATGTGATTATAATCTCAATTTAATGAAGCATTATCTAAAATTACATCACTCATATTAGTTCCATATTGACTACTGGTTTCACTATTAATAGTAAATCTATTATCAT
Source organism: Spiroplasma endosymbiont of Amphimallon solstitiale (assembly GCF_964030965.1). GTDB lineage: Bacteria > Bacillota_I > Bacilli_A > Mycoplasmatales > VBWQ01 > Spiroplasma_E. Next base: position 437,014 of record NZ_OZ034999.1, on the reverse strand, counting down.
TAATTAATCTTGCAGTTTCATTTGTAAATGAAGTTTCTTGCAATTCTCTATCATGTGTAGTTTCAATAGGTAGTAAATTATGGATAATTTCAGAAGCACCAGCAATTATGGTAGGTACTGCATAAGCATTATTAAAATCATTATTTATACCCATTGCTACACCACTTGAAATTAAACATCCACCAGTAGCCATATTACAAATCTTTCTTATTGCTTCAAATTTATGTGGTATTAATTCTGTTAATCCTGCAATAAGATTTGAAATACCATAAGCATTTAAACTAATATATGTATCTCAATCCATTAAATGATTATTAGTAGTATTAGTAGTACTTAATAATAAATCTGGTGGAAATGGGTCAACAGTTGTTGTAGTTATTGGACTTTCTGTTGGATTAGGATTAATGGAAGAGTTAGTAAACTTACTATAATTTGCTAAACCAATTGTTCCTAAACCTAGTAATATTTTTTTACTACTATTAATTAATTTAGTTTTAGTATTTGGTCTTTGATTTAAATTTCAAATATCTAAACCTAATTTTTTACCAAATAATAAACTATTAATTGAACCTAATACTGGATTTGCAATTACTTGACCGGCAATGTTTAGTAATCTGTGTAACTTACAAAAATAACTATGTTTAATTAATTCTAGTAAATATAATTAAATGACTAGAAAGAGTGAGTTACAGATGGCTAAAAAACAAAATATTAATAATAATGATCCAATATCAAAAGCAGTAGATTTATTATTAGAAAATACTGAAGATTTAACAACAGTTTTTAAAGAAGGGGGTTTATATAAAGAATTAACAAAACGTTTAGTTGAAAAAATGTTGAATTCTGAAATGCAAAATTATTTAGGATATGAAAAAAATCAACATAGTAATACTGAAAATGCTCGTAATGGTACAAGTTCAAAAAAATTAATAACTCAACAAGGTAAAATTGAGATTGATGTACCAAGAGATCGCAATAGTGATTTTACTCCTGTAATAGTTGCAAAAAGACAGCGAAGATTTGATGGTTTTGATCAACAAGTGCTTTCACTATATGCAAAAGGTATGACTCTATCTGACATTAGAATGCAGTTACAAGAGTTATATCATGGTGCTGATATTAGTGAAAGTGTTATTAGTCAAATTACTGATGATGTTATTGATGATGTCAAAACATGACAAAATCGACCATTAGAAAGCGTTTATCCGATTGTTTATTTTGATTGTATAGTAGTTAAAGTTCGACAAGATAAACGGATTATTAATAAATCAGTTTATATAGCATTAGGAGTTGATTTAGAAGGTAAAAAAGATGTTTTAGGCTTATGAATTAGTGAAAATGAAGGTGCTAAATTTTGATTAGCTAATTTCACAGAAATGAAAAATCGAGGCTTAAATGATATTTTGATTGCTTGTAGTGATAATTTAACAGGCATGTCAGAAGCAATACAAGCAGTTTATCCTAAAACAGAACATCAATTATGCATTGTTCATCAAATTCGAAATAGTTTAAAATATGTTTCATACAAACATCGAAAAACTCTAGTTACAGATTTAAAACCAATTTATAGTGCATGTAGTGAAGAACAAGCAATGCAAACTTTAGAATCATTTGAAAGTAAATGAAATAAACAATATCCCCAAATTGCTAAATCTTGATATAAAAATTGAGAAAATTTGATGATTTTTATTAGTTATCCTGCAGAAATCAAAAGAGTAATTTATACAACAAATGCTATTGAATCTGTTAATAGTCAATTACGAAAAGTTATTAGAAACAAAAAAGCTTTTCCTAATGATATGTCAGTTTTTAAAATATTTTATTTAGCAATTGAAAATATAACAAAAAAATGAACATTGCCTATTCAAAATTGAAATACAGCAATTGCTCATTTTATGATAAAATTTGAAGACAGAATTAATCTGAACTAGTACTTTGTAAAACAAAGATACACAGATTTCTAAAAAGCCTCAACTTTTACTTTAATATTTTAAAACTTAATAAATCTAAACCTAAATAGTTAGGAATTTTCAATTTATAAAAGTTAATAAAATCTATATTAAGACTTGACATTAACCCTTTTTAGGGTTATAATATTCATAACAATTAATAATTTAAAGTTGTCTTTTATTTAAAGAAAATTAAATTATAACTATTAACTTTATTCACCCAAATATTGAATAAAATTCAAAAAAATAAACAAAATGCAGGTAGAAAATTAATAATTTTAACTTTAATAGAAATTAATACTATTAATCATTTGTTAATTACTAAAAATTATGCTCTTGATATAATTGCTAATTTTTTAAAGGAAAATAAAATAAAAAGTATTTCAACAAAAACTTTATATAACATGTTTAAAACAAATCGAATGGGTTTTGATGAAAATAACTTATTGAGAAAAGGAAAAAATAAACCTCACAAACAAAAAGAAACTAGGGGCAGAATTAATAATTGTAAGTCTATTCATGAAAGAAATTTAATCATTCCTAATATTAAAAATATAGAAGAATTTGGTCATTTAGAGGGTGATACTATCATTGGTAAAGATCATAAAAGTTCTATTATTACTTTAGCTGATATATGATCAAAAACCACAATTCCTTTAGCAACTAAAAATAATAAATCAGAAAATATTACAAAAAGTATAATAAAATTTATTTCAAAGTTACAAAAAGGAACAGTTAAAACTATTACTTTTGATCGTGGTAAAGAATTTAGTAAATGAAAATTAATCGAAAAAAATTGTAATGTTAAGATTTATTTTGCAGATCCTGGTAAACCTTGTCAAAGAGGTTTAAATGAAAATAATAATGGTATTTTAAGAAGATATTTACCAAAATCTACAGATCTATCTTCATATAAACAAAAAGATTTAAATACTATAGCATTTCAAATTAATTCTACACCCAGAAAATCACTATCTTATAAAAGACCAATAGATTTAATACAATTATTTTAAAAAACTGTCCCATTTATATTTACAATTCAGGAAATTTAATATTTCATTTTATTACTAAAATAATTTCTTATAATAAATATTAAAAATAAAGTAATTTCTCGTTTACAAAAAAATATTAGATATAATACTTGTAAACTAAAAATATAGTTTTTGACCTATTGTTTTATTTTTTAACAAATAGGTTTTTATTTTAAAAGGGGGACAAAATGAAAACAATTAAAAAAGAACAATTATTTACTAACAAAACATATTTAATAAATTATGAAACTATAGAAAAAATTAAAAAACAATTACTAAATTTAAAAGAAGAAAAAATAAAACTTATTGAAAAAAGTGAGAAAATTGAAAAAGAAATTAATAATTATCAAAAAACTATTCAATTTTGAATTAAACAAAATAAAGAAATAGAAGATAAAGTATTTCAATTTAATATTCAAGTCTATAAATTAAAGGAACAAAAAATTAACAAAATTAAAAATTTTTTTATTAATCTTTTTTCATTTGGAAAAATAAATAAAAATAAAAGTATTAATAATTTAATTGAAACAGAAGAAATAAATTGTGAATTATTTAAAAAAACAAAATTAAATAATCAACAAAAAATTAATATTTTAAATTCAAATTATATTGAAAAACAAACAAAATACGCAAATTTAATAACTAATATTAATCAAATAACTGAACATGAAAACAAATTATTAGAAGATAAAAATAATTTGTTAAATAATAACAATAATTTATTAATTGATTTAATAAATCAAAAAGAACAGCAAGAAAAAGAAACAATTGTCGAAGTCAATGAGCAAATGGTTGAACAATTTGAATCAGAAATATTTCAACTTACTGAAAAAATTTGTGATTTGAAAAATCAATTATTATCTAACAGTAGTGATGAAGGTTTTAATTCAAAATCCACATCAACAGATTCTTTAAATTCAGATATTTCAGTACCTCTAAAAATACAACCAAAACTACAAATATCTAACCCCATTAATAAACAAAAAGAAAAGGACATCCCTTGAGAACAAACACTACGTAAATATGAAAATGATATTCCAACAAAAAATTATAAGCAAAGAATAAAGCCAACTAATTCAAGAATAGTAAAATTTTAAAAATTAAACATATTTAAATAAACGCCATAAAAGGCGTTTATTTAAATTATATATTAAAGAAATTTTCAATCTTTAGAAATTAGCAATATCAACTTTATCTTTTGCTTTTGGTATATCAATTACTGGTGGAGATTCTGGATATACTTTATTCATACTACTTGCTAAATTTCTTACTCATTTACCACGATGATAAATAAATAAAGCAATAACCATCTTAAGAACATCACAAGAACGCATAATAGCATAAATATAAACAATATCTAAAGGACTATAATGTACCTCAATAAATAAAATTAATATTGAAAAACATCAAGTAAAACAACTATCAACAAGTAAAACAGTAATTGCTAAGCCACCAGCACGAAATGCATAAATACAAGTATACAAAATAGTATAAGCACTAAAAACTATAGCATCAACACGCATCATTCAACTAGAAATTCGTAAGGCTTCTGTTGTTGCATTAAATAATAATTGTGATAAAAAAAATGAAGATAAAACTAATAAGCCAGCAAAAAATAATGATACAAAAAAACCTAACCTAATTAAATGTTTAGCATTATATTTAGCACCAATCAAATCATCGGCACCTAAACGATTGGCAATTAACACCGAAGAAGCAATACCAAATCCAATATATAAAGTATAGAACATGGTATTAATCGTGGAAGCAATTGCCGAACCACTTAATGCTTCAAAGCTTCATTGCGAAATTAATCTAATAATCATTGTCGTAGCAACTGCAAATAATAAATCATTTAACATTAATGGCCATGTTTTAATTATAATTTTTTTAAATAAATCACCCCTAATCTTAAACATTTTCAAAACTTTTGGTTGAAATTCATATTTCTTTCATATAATAAAACCACTAATTAATGCCAACTGAGCAATTCTCGCTGTTAAAGTAGCAACTGCTGAACCTCGTGCTCCAATTCCTGCAACTGCACCAATACCATTAATTAATAATAAATTTAATAAAAAGTTAATAAATACTGAAACAAAAGTTAATATTAATGGAATATAACCACGTTTTGTTTCACGAAATACTGAAACAAAAGCAAAGTTTATTCCTAACAATGGATAAGAAAAAACAATTCATTGATTATAATCAATACCTTGTGCTGTTGCTAAAGATGCTGAATGAAATTCATAATAACGTAAAATAATTTGTACAAATTGGGGATCATTTTTATCAATATTATGAACATTCATAAAATCAATAAGTGAATTTTCACTAAAAGGATGATTATAATTTAAAATGTCCTTTAACTCATTAATATCATTAAGATTTAATCCTTTAGCAGCACATAATTGATTAAATTTATCCAATGCACTACTAGGACTAGTAGTATAAGAAATTAAATATTCACCTACTGTATAAGATAAAATAATAACTATTACTCCAATTAAAAATCCAAAAATAATTCTCATTCTTACTGTTTGTCTTAAAGAACCATATCTTCCAGCTCCATAAAATTGAGCACCAAAAATACTAACACCGTTGATAAAACCTCCCATAACGGCATAAATAATAACAAAAATTTGATTAGAAGCAGTAACTCCCGAAACAGCAATTTGTCCTGCTGAATATTGCAAATGATAAAAATGTTCTAAACCATTATCTTTTCATCAACTTCAATTATCTCAAAGTCCTAATGAAGTAAAAATATCCCTAATATGTTCATTCCACTAATAAAACTATCCTTTAATTCTCCAACCATAATATTATCTAGTAAATTCATTGATGCTGATAATATTTGTTGCAATACTGCCGGAATAATAATCATTAATGCTAATAAATACCATTTTTTAGTAGCAAAAAAATTACTAATTTTATGTGGATTTGCTCTATTATTAATTTTAAATCCACTAATTTTCATAATTTCACCCTTATCATTAATTTACTCTATATTATAATAATAATTTTACATCATTTAAATAATGAGGTTTGAAATTTAATATATAAAAAATCAACATCTTTGATGTTGATTTTTTATAAAAGATACTAAACTACTAAGTAAAATCTCTACGATTAAATACTAATCATGAAGCACTCAATAAACCAATACCAAGCAAAACATAGACAGTCAATAAAACTGGAAAATTAAGAATTTTACTATTAGTTGCTTTATTGGTATCAACTTGATAATTTGTGTTAACTTTATTAAAACTAACTAAATAAGAATCTGCTGTCATAGCATACTCACTTGGATAAGCAAAGATTGAACTTTGTTCAGTCGATATTCCATCTCAAATATATTTTAATTGATAAAAAATATTTAAATAACGCATTGCTTTAACTTGTGATGTCTTAGTATTAAGAGCATCATATTGTGATTGAGAAAGAGATGTATTTAAACCCGTAATCATAAGATTTACTGAATAATCAACATTATTGCTACCAACACCATTTGATCTTTTGGGACCAAGGTTATCTAGTCCAACTTTTTCACCTGTCATTAATTCTTCAAAACTTTGTTCTTTTCATTGACGAAAAGCATTACCAATATTGTAAATATGAGTAACCAAGTCCTTAGGAGCATCAGCAGTTGGTGGAGTACTAGTACTACCATTCTTAATTGCTAATACTGTTGTTTGTTCTTTTTGATAATCATAATTATTAGGATACTTAACTTCTTTAATATATGCATCGTAAATACTAACCATAGCCTTATGAATAGATTCAATAGTAGTTGTTGGGTCTTTTCTATATACATCATTAATTCAATCAATATCAGTTTTATCTAATTTAGCTTTTACATTATTATAAACTGCTAATGACTGTGAAACAACATAATATGTAGGATCAAATGTTACTAAACCATTAATTAATGTCGCAAAAATATTGAATAAAGCAGCCATTCCAATCATAATTGCAACTAAAGCCTTAGCATTTAAAATTAATGAAAATAAAATAGCAATTGAAGAAATAATTAAATCAAAAATAATAGCAACACCAAATAAAATTCACAAATAAGGAAATACCGCACTATAAATAGTTGAACTACCAATGCCAGGAATAGTAATAACAAAACTAGCAATAAAAATAGATAAAAATAAGTATAAAATAATTACCACTTGTAAAGATAATAACTTTTCAGTTCAAATTCTAGTTCTACTAACTGGCTTTGATACTAAAATCAATAAAGTACCATCATCAATTTCATCACGAAAAACTTGTGTTGCTTTAACTGAAATAAATACAAAAATCATAATTGATAAAAGTACCGAGAATGATAATATTTTTCATTGTGGTACATAAAAATTTAATGCTTGATCATAAGTTAATTGTTTTATTGCTTCAGAACCCACAAATAACGAAATTAAAGACCAAGATAAAGCAAGAAAAATTAAAGTTATAATAAAAATAATTCAAGTTGAAGGAGTAGCAATCATCTTTTTAAAAGTATAACGAAATATTGGCATTATTTTTCTCCCTTCTTATTTTTATCATTAGCTTCCATAACAATTCGTTCATACATTGTTTGCAAATCAACAGTATATGGTTTTAAATAAGTAATGATAATATTAGCATTTAAAGCAATTGCTAATACTTCTGCAACTTGTGCTTCAGTTTTAATATTTACCAATAAACGATTTTCATTAACATCTACTGAAAATTTTTTATCTATCCTGAATTGTAAATATAAATGGGACAGTTTTTTAAAATAATTGTATTAAATCTATTGGTCTTTTATAAGATAGTGATTTTCTGGGTGTAGAATTAATTTGAAATGCTATAGTATTTAAATCTTTTTGTTTATATGAAGATAGATCTGTAGATTTTGGTAAATATCTTCTTAAAATACCATTATTATTTTCATTTAAACCTCTTTGACAAGGTTTACCAGGATCTGCAAAATAAATCTTAACATTACAATTTTTTTCGATTAATTTTCATTTACTAAATTCTTTACCACGATCAAAAGTAATAGTTTTAACTGTTCCTTTTTGTAACTTTGAAATAAATTTTATTATACTTTTTGTAATATTTTCTGATTTATTATTTTTAGTTGCTAAAGGAATTGTGGTTTTTGATCATATATCAGCTAAAGTAATAATAGAACTTTTATGATCTTTACCAATGATAGTATCACCCTCTAAATGACCAAATTCTTCTTTTAATTATGTAGAAAAGTATGGATGACCAAAAATTATTCATCAATTTACACTTAAAATATTATTTTTAATTAAAAATTTGTTAAAAATAACATTATTTAGTGTAAAAATTCTCTAAAAATAACACTTTATCATGTATCATTACTTTTCTACAAAATTAAAGAATTCTTCTATATTTTTAATATTAGGAATGATTAAATTTCTTTCATGAATAGACTTACAATTATTAATTCTGCCCCTAGTTTCTTTTTGTTTGTGAGGTTTATTTTTTCCTTTTCTCAATAAGTTATTTTCATCAAAACCCATTCGATTTGTTTTAAACATGTTATATAAAGTTTTTGTTGAAATACTTTTTATTTTATTTTCCTTTAAAAAATTAGCAATTATATCAAGAGCATAATTTTTAGTAATTAACAAATGATTAATAGTATTAATTTCTATTAAAGTTAAAATTATTAATTTTCTACCTGCATTTTGTTTATTTTTTTGAATTTTATTCAATATTTCTAATGGTAATAAGTTTTGATTTAATAATCTACAAACTCTATGTACAGTTGATTTACTATAATCAATGGCTTTTGCTATTTTACGAATCGAAAATCCATAACTTTTATATTCTTTTATTGCTATTATTGATTCAATAGTCAGATACTTATACATTGTGCTAATTCCTTTCTTTTCTTAATTATAGAATTAACACAATTTAATTTTTATATAAGTGTCCTTTTTAATTTTACAATTCAGGTAATTTTTAATTTGATTTAAATAAAAAAAAATAAACAAAACTGTTTATTTCATAATTTCACATATAATGGTGGGACTAAATGGACTTGAACCATCGACCTCACGCTTATCAAGCGTGCGCTCTAACCAGCTGAGCTATAGTCCCAAAAAGAGCAACAGAGATATTATATATTTGTTCAAGCACGATTGCAATATATAATAACAATATTTCTTTAATTTTGTAGAAAAGTAATGATACATGATAAAGTGTTATTTTTAGAGAATTTTTACACTAAATAATGTCACTTTTAACAAATTTTTAATTAAAAATAATATTTTAAGTGTAAATTGATGAATAATTTTTGGTCATCCATACTTTTCTACATAATTAAAACAATATTTTATTTAATTTTTATTTAATATTCTTATAATAAAAATTTATATTTTTAAAAGTAAAAAAAATTTTTTGTATAATTTATTCATACAAGGTTTTTTATTAAGAGGGGATTGAGAATGACAAAGATTAAAATACATATCTTAAAAATTGAAAAATGAAATCAAAATTTAGGAAAAGAAGCAACACTAAATGATGATGATATAAAAGATATAAATGAGAATGAGAATATAGAAAAAATTAATGATGATATTATTGCAAAATCACCTACGTTTTCATAATCATATTTTTATTGTATATTTATTAAAATTTTTTAATAAAAAATACTAAATATGAATTAAGTAAAATGATATAATTTATATATAATTTACTTGTTAAATTATATATATAAGTTTGAGAGGTAAAAAAAATGAATGGCAATAAAAATGAAATGAAAATAAAACTCAAAGAAATTTATTTATTAAAATATAAAACAAATCAAAGTGATGACATAAAATATAAAGCATTTGAAACATTAGAATTAGCAACACTATTTCATCTAAGTTTTAAAGAAATAGTGACAAAATTTGGATACCCTAATCGCGAAATTATTCACTATGAAATTATTGTAATACCATTTAATTTAGATGCAAGTAGAATATTGAATCAAATTAATAAATCAAAATAATATTAAGAAAATATTTGAATATTTTCTTAATATTATTCATTTATATAATTACCTGAATTGTAAATATAAATGGGACAGTTTTTTAAAATAATTGTATTAAATCTATTGGTCTTTTATAAGATAGTGATTTTCTGGGTGTAGAATTAATTTGAAATGCTATAGTATTTAAATCTTTTTGTTTATATGAAGATAGATCTGTAGATTTTGGTAAATATCTTCTTAAAATACCATTATTATTTTCATTTAAACCTCTTTGACAAGGTTTACCAGGATCTGCAAAATAAATCTTAACATTACAATTTTTTTCGATTAATTTTCATTTACTAAATTCTTTACCACGATCAAAAGTAATAGTTTTAACTGTTCCTTTTTGTAACTTTGAAATAAATTTTATTATACTTTTTGTAATATTTTCTGATTTATTATTTTTAGTTGCTAAAGGAATTGTGGTTTTTGATCATATATCAGCTAAAGTAATAATAGAACTTTTATGATCTTTACCAATGATAGTATCACCCTCTAAATGACCAAATTCTTCTATATTTTTAATATTAGGAATGATTAAATTTCTTTCATGAATAGACTTACAATTATTAATTCTGCCCCTAGTTTTTTTTGTTTGTGAGGTTTATTTTTTCCTTTTCTCAATAAGTTATTTTCATCAAAACCCATTTGATTTGTTTTAAACATGTTATATAAAGTTTTTGTTGAAATACTTTTTATTTTATTTTCCTTTAAAAAATTAGCAATTATATCAAGAGCATAATTTTTAGTAATTAACAAATGATTAATAGTATTAATTTCTATTAAAGTTAAAATTATTAATTTTCTACCTGCATTTTGTTTATTTTTTTGAATTTTATTCAATATTTCTAATGGTAATAAGTTTTGATTTAATAATCTACAAACTCTATGTACAGTTGATTTACTATAATCAATGGCTTTTGCTATTTTACGAATCGAAAATCCATAACTTTTATATTCTTTTATTGCTATTATTGATTCAATAGTCAGATACTTATACATTGTGCTAATTCCTTTCTTTTCTTAATTATAGAATTAACACAATTTAATTTTTATATAAGTGTCCTTTTTAATTTTACAATTCAGGTTATTAAAAATAATATAGGAGTAGTTTATTATGGGTGTTGCTTTTATTTCAAAAGTTTTAGAATTATTTGGACAAATTTTTATGAAATTTTGAAATTTGCCAATGGCAGATTTAGGTTTTAATTTGGGAACTTTTGTTGTTTTTATTCTTTTAATAAAGTTTGCTATGTCAGTTTTTTTAAATATTGATATTCAGCCAGTTTCTACATCGGGTACTGTAAAGCAAAGTTATAGAAATATTAAAGGTAGTTCAAGATTTGTTGGTAAGCAAATTGCTAAACAACATGAAAGAAAACGTTTAATAAATAAGGCTAAGGGTGTTGAAAATAAAAAAGGGAAGTTTGTAGGTACTTAATTATGAGTGATTTTGTGAATAGTATATTGCATTTAATTTTTATATTTTCTAGTAATGATATTGGTATATTTTTAAATCAAACTAATATTACTGATGAAGTTTATATTTTGTTTAATTTGACTTTTTGGTTAGTATTAGGTGTATTTTTTAATTTTATTTATCGTAGTATTAAATTTATTTTTAGGTCATTGTTTGGGTAGGTGTTAGTTATGAGTGTTTGAGATATTTACAATAAAATACATCAATGTATAGTTGATTATTGAACTATGTTTATAGGAAGTCCAGTTGACCAATTTACTACTATTTTATGAAATTTAGTAGTTTATGGAACACAGTTTTTTATTGGATTTATTATATTTTATGGTTTATGATGAATTTTAAAATGTTTGTTTGGTAAATAATTATGTGATTTAAGTTTGCTAAATTGTTTTTTGTTGTAAATACTTCTGTTCAAGCACCAACTAGTTTAATTGCTTCAAATGACCCTAATGTCGTTAATTATGATATTACAAAAGAAATGGTTAAACATGTTAAGTATCATAATTTTGATGATTGAGCAACAATACCATGAAATTCTTTTAATTATGTAGAAAAGTATGGATGACCAAAAATTATTCATCAATTTACACTTAAAATATTATTTTTAATTAAAAATTTGTTAAAAGTAACATTATTTAGTGTAAAAATTCTCTAAAAATAACACTTTATCATGTATCATTACTTTTCTACAAAATTAAAGTGAAATTCTGCTTATTTTGATGTTGACCAACCGGATTTAAAATTAGTAAGTGGTGAATTTATAGGTAATAATGAAGGTTTATATACGTGTTATTATTATAGTGATACAGTTGGTGTTCCGTCACAAATGATAGATATGGGCACTGGCGTTTATACTTTTAATAGAAAACAATTAGATGAATTTTCACGTATTATGTTTAATCATAATTATGTTGCAAAAAATAATACTAATAATTTAAATTTTGTTAATACTGGTAAAAGTATTATAAATTTTCAAACACAGTTAAATTTTGAAATTGATAAACCTTTGAGTTTTTATATTCAAGGTTTTATGTTTTATTTTGAATATGAATATTTTAAAACTTTTACTGCTAATTTTACTTTTAGTTTTTTAGATTATGTTGGTGATACAAAATATGTTTTTAAAGGTAAAGTGGATAATGATATTTATCAACAAGATTTATATAATTTTGTTACTATGCCTATTCGTGTTCCAAATTTAAGACATTTAACAGTATTTTTTTTAATTATGTAGAAAAGTATGGATGACCAAAAATTATTCATCAATTTACACTTAAAATATTATTTTTAATTAAAAATTTGTTAAAAGTAACATTATTTAGTGTAAAAATTCTCTAAAAATAACACTTTATCATGTATCATTACTTTTCTACAAAATTAAAGGTATTTTTTGATGTTCATGGTGAATCAATTAGACCAACTTTTTCACCACAGTTGAATTTTGGTCAAATCAATATTTTTTCAAGTGAAAATATAACGCCAGTGCCACCAAATAGTCCATTTAACCCTGAGTATGAAAGACCAAGTTGATATGATGTTTTTGGTCATTTACGTAATGCTTTTAGATGAGTACTTTATGGAGTTGTTGGCAAAGTTTTACCAGTTGAGCCATTAAGACAATTTCTTTTTACAACAGATAGTTTATTACGACACATTTTTTCAGATACGATTAGTACTGCTTTAAATGTTGATATTGTTAGTGGAATAGAAAATATTATACCTTTATGATTGTTTGTTAGAGCAATTACTTTAATTGTAGGTTAGGAGTTTATTATGCCTTGATATGGTTATGTGTTATTAGTTATAGCTTTAATTATGATTATTTATCCAATTTGTATAACTATTCGTAATGTTAAAATTTTAAAACGAGTTGGTAGTTATATTATTTCAGCACCTCCAAGAACTGGTAAATCTGCTCTTGCTTGTTGTTTAGCACAAACTCATAAAAAACGAGTAGTTAGTCCTTTTCCTATTAAATTAAAAAATGGTTATTCTTATTTGGTTAATTATAATGATGTTTTTACTTTTAATCAGTTAGCAAGTAATTATGCTTTTGAGGAACAAGATTTAATAATTTTAGATGAATTAGCATTAAAGATAAATTCTAATGATTTAGGAATGCAGTTTAAAAATCAACAAGAAAGTTTAGGACAATTTTGTAAATTAATAGGTCATATGTTTAATGGTACAATGTATTTAATTGAACAACACCCTAATAGAATACCAGTACAAGCAAGAGAAAAAGTAGAGTATGTTGTGCAAGTTAAACGTATGCGTTTTTTGGGCTTTGTTGTTATATTTAATCTTAATTTATATACTAATATTGATGATTATAATAAAGTAGTGTTTTCACGGCGCAGAATAAAAAAAATGATTAAGAAAGGTATTATGCCTCCAAGTTATAGTGGTGAAGCAATGGCTATGACTTTATTTTTTCCTAGACACTGGTTAAAAAGGTATAATTCACGTGCTTTACATTATGTGCATGAACTTAAAAGTGAATTGTCACCTAAGAAATACCTTAAAGAAGCAAGTAGTATTGATATGACTTATAGTGATATTAAGTCTGCTGGTTTGGATAAATTGGATAATATTTTAAAGAAGAAAGATAAACCTAAAAATAAAGATAAATAAAAATAGTTATAGTCGCAGTGAACCTACTGCGACTATAATTTGGGTGAGCCACGTAGTGGCGAGGGACGTAGTCCCTATATACTTGATAAGGTAAAACTACTTTTGCTATCTATGGCGAAGGATGATATAAACTAATTAATTTCAAATTAAACTCAATTACTTTTAATAATAAATAATATTCTTTAGTTAATGGAGATAAACGAGAAAATCAAAGAAATTAAAAATATAACTTAAATTACACTTCCAATAAAAAATTATTTATTTTTTCAAAAACAATATTCATATTTAATTTCTTAGGTTTAAAAGAACCATTGTTATTAATTTTCATAAACATTTCTTTATACCACAAAGAAAGTTGTTCATAAAAATCTTTATTTATTTTATCCTTATTTTTAATTGTCATCATCATAATTTCAAATCAGTTTAAATTACATTTATATGGCTGAAAACCTTTTAAATCTCATTGTATGCAACATTCAATAATTAAAAAATCAGGAGTTGCAACAAATTCAAAATCATTGTATTTAGTATAACATTTAAATAATGAATTAACATAATGATTTCGTTTTTGCATTTCTAATTCTCATTTACATAAAAGTAAATTAAAGTAGTTGCGTTCCAAATCTAAAAATGGTTGCATTGCCATATTTGTAATTTTTTTATTTAAACAATGATCATACATTAGTAATTCCTTACGTAATGCAGTTAAACTCATATCTGGTGTATAACTAAATAATTCATAGGGAATAATTCTCATTATTAATTTTCCATTCTATATTATTTAACTTTTACTTTATTTTGTTCTTTTTTAATTAATTTATTAACTAAAAGTCTAATTCCTTTATACATTTCTAATAATCACATTGGTATTGTTGATAAAGCAATACAAAGTAATCAATCAACTGCACGAAAACCAGCACCAATACCAAAAGCATTGCTAACAACAGGTGTAAAAATAATAAAAGTATTAATAGCAAAAGCACTAATCGCCGCAACTCAAATATATTTATTTTTTCAAGTAATCTTATTAAAAATACTTGTATTAGCACCTGAAACAAAAGAAAATGCATAAAAAACAGGAGCATTAGTCATTATAACAAAAACAAAAACAAAACCTTCACTATTATTTTCATGTAAAATTTGAGGTAAAAAATGAAAAGCTAATAGTAACAAGGTACTTAATATTATACTAACAATACCAATAAATCCTCAACTACCAGTAAGAATTCTATCATTCCGTTTTGTTGGTTTTCTAAGCATTAAATCAGGGTTATTAGGTCCCATTGACATTGGAATTGCAATAACAGATTCAACAATTAAATTAATTCATAAAATTTGAATTGGTTGTAATAATTCATTTCATCCAAAAATAGCACCAATAACAATTGAAAATACTTGGGCCATATTAGTAATTAAAATAAAAATAACAATTCTTTTAATTTTACTGTAAATATTGCGCCCTTCTTCAATAGCATCAACAATAGTAGCAAAATTATCATCAGTTAATATTATTTGTGAAGATTCTTTAGCAACATCGGTTCCCGTAATACCCATCGCTACTCCAATATCTGCCGCTTTTAAACTAGGAGCATCATTAACACCATCACCAGTCATCGAAACAACCTTATTATGACTCTGTAATGCTTTAACAATCTTAACTTTATGTTCAGGAGAAACACGAGCAAAAACTCGATATTGATTAATATTAGCATTAAATGATTCTTCTGGAATATCATCAATCGTATTACCACTAAGTGCTTGTGTTTTATTTTCAATCAAACCTAATTCTTGACCAATAGCAACAGCAGTATTTAAATGATCACCAGTAATCATAATTGTATCAATACCTGCTTTTTTAGTTTTAACTAAAGAATCTTTAACTTCGTTTCTTGGCGGATCAATCATTCCAACTAATCCTAAAAAAGTTAAATTACTTTCAATTTCACTAATATTACTATAATCTTTCGTATTATTAACAGTTTTATAACTTGCTCCTAAAACACGTAATGCTGAATTTGACATTTCTTCCATACTTGCAATTATTTCTTTTTTAATTTGTGCAGTTAATACTACCCTTTCGTTATTAATAAGCGCATGAGTACAAATATTAATCATATTATCAACCGCACCTTTAACAAAAACATAAGTTTCTTTATCGTATTCATTAATTGTTGACATTAATTTACGATTGGAATCAAAAGGTATTTCATGAACTCGAGTATGTTTATCACTAAGTGCCTTTGTTGGAAACTTTAATGTTTCTGATCAATTAATAAGTGCTGCTTCTGTTGGATCACCAATAGTTTTATTTTTACTAACTTCACTATTATTACATAGTACTAAACAATCTAAAAATAATTGTTCTTGCTTAGTTTTCTTTTTAAAGTCATTACTATCATTAACTGATTTTGTTAAATAATATTTTTTAACAGTCATTTTATTTTGTGTTAAAGTTCCAGTTTTATCAGAACAAATAATGTCAACTTGACCTAATGTTTCAACAGCAGGTAAATGTTTAACAATAGCATGTTTTTTTGCCATTCTTGAACTTCCCAGTGATAATGAAACGGTAACAATAACTTGCAAACCTTCAGGTATTACTGCTATTGTTAAAGCAATTCCAAAAATTAAAGCATTAATAGCAGGTACTTTAATTAAGAAAAATTGTAGTAAAAACATAGCTAAACCTAATAATAAAGCAAAAACTGAAATTATTCTAATTAAAAAAGACATTTGTCGCGTTAATGGTGATTTAGGTTCTTTTTCTTCTTGTAATAACTTAGTTATTTTTCCAATTTCAGAAGTTTTTGCTGTTGCATAAACTAAACCAAGACCACTACCTGTCGCAATAGAAGTAGACATAAAAGCAAGATTAGTTCTTTCACCAATTGATAATTTTTCTTCAGTTAATGCTTCAGTAGTTTTACTAATTAAGGTTGATTCACCAGTTAAAAGTGATTCATTAGTACGTAAATTATAAGACTGAATAATACGCAGATCAGCAGGTACAAACATTCCCGCATCCAAATAAACCAAATCACCTACCACTAAATCTTTAGCATCAATATCGTATTTATTACCATTACGAATTACTAGTGCTTGTGAAGAAACTAATTTCTTTAAAGAGTCCAAAGAAGCTGCAGCTTTTACTTCTTGATAAGTAGCCAAAGTAGCATCAACAATTACAATTAAAAAAACAACTAATGCTTCTTGTCATTGACCAATAACAGTAGCAATAATTGCTAATGCAATTAATACTAAAACAAATGGTTCAATAAAATGTGCTAAAACTATTTTTCAAATTGGCTTTTTTTTCGTAACTGGTAATTGATTAGGTCCTGTTTCTATTAGCAATTGAGCTGCAGCTTCTTCAGTTAAACCTGTAACAAAATTAGTATTTAATTTTTTTGCTAATTCCTTAGTTGTATCATTTCAAATCACAATTATTTAACCCCCTTTTTAAATTTAATCTATCATAATTCCTTTTCAAAATTTTTTATCATTAGATTGTGGCCCTAAAGCAGTTTGTGGTAATTTTTGAATTTTTAACATTTCTTCTCCTGTTAGTTCAAAACCCCCAATATCGGGATTACTAATAATTCGCTCTGGATTAGTTGATTTAGGAATAACTACTTGACCCAATTGTCAAGCTCATCTTAAAGCAATGTGACTAGTAGTAACCTTGTATTTATTTGCTAATTCTTGTAATAATGGTATTTCATCTGCTCTACCACCTAGCATTGTTCTTCATGAAGTAACAGCAATATTATTCTCGTAACAAAATCTATTGTGTTTTTTTGATTAAAACCAGGATGTGTTTCAATTTGATTAATTGCTGGTTTTATTTTTATTTTTTTTAAAAAATCTTTCAATTGTGAACTATTAAAATTTGAAACACCAATTGCCCTAACTTTACCATATTCATAAAATTCTTCTAAGGCTCTTCAACATTCAAAACTTTGTTTAGTTGGTCAATGAATTAAACATAAATCTAAATAATCTAGTTTTAAACGAGTCAGGATACCACGCAAAACATCTTTAGTAAGTTCATATTCATGATTGTCATTTCAAATTTTAGAAGTAATAAATAAATCTTCCCTTCTAACTTCTGGATTTTCTGCTAAAAAATCTTTAATTGCATTACCAATTATCTCCTCGTTTTTATAATATTCTGCAGTATCAATATGACGATAACCATTTTGCAAAGCACAAATTACTGAATTATAAATAGATTTACTATCAACCATTAAATATGTCCCTAATCCAAATTGAGGAATTTTGACACCATTATTTAGAGTTATCGTTTTTTGTAAAATTTGTTCTTTTGTAAGTTTTACCATTTGTCTAATATCCTTTCAAACAAAATATTAATTATAACCCGCTGTAAAACGTTTTTTAATAAATTTTTTTTCTTTAATCTCATTAATAATAGCAATTGCAGCATCACCATAACTAATTTCACTTTTTCCTTCTTTATTAACAATTAAGTGATTGTTACCAATTTTAAATTTACCTAAAGTTGATAATTCTGGGTCATAGTATAAAGAAGGGCTGAAATATGTTCAATTAATGTCACTGCTACGATAAGTAGCTAATGCTTGAACTTGTTGTTGTGCATGCTCTTTTCATGCTTCAGGAAATGCACTTGTTTCTACTAATATTTCATTCTTATCATCTAACAAACTACCAGCACCACCAACAATTAATAACCTTTTAATATTTTGACATTCATGCATGATAGTAATTAAGTTTTTAGCAACTTGCTGATGAATATTTTGGGGATTATCAATAGTAGGGCCGTAAGCACTAATTAAAATATTAACATCATTAACAACCGCTTTAATACTACTTTTATTAGTAAGATCAGCTTTTTTAATGGTCAATCGATTATCATTATTAAGAATTGGCATTTTAATAGGATTTCTAGTAATGGCAACAACTTGATATCCCTGTTTTAAAGCTTCTTTAGTTAAGGCAAGTCCTGATTTTCCTGATGCTCCAATAATTCCAATTTTCATAGTTAGTACTCCTTTTCAAACTTAATTTTAACGAAGAGTCAACAATATACTATAGTAATTATAGCATAAGTACACCTTATATTAGGTATTAGTTTGGGTGTTAGTAAATCATAAAATTATTATTTTAATTTATAATATTGCTACTTTTACTCATAAATTTACAATTATATATAATAATTTAATTACAAAAATATTTTTAAAAAACCTGAATTGTAAATATAAATGGGACAGTTTTTTAAAATAATTGTATTAAATCTATTGGTCTTTTATAAGATAGTGATTTTCTGGGTGTAGAATTAATTTGAAATGCTATAGTATTTAAATCTTTTTGTTTATATGAAGATAGATCTGTAGATTTTGGTAAATATCTTCTTAAAATACCATTATTATTTTCATTTAAACCTCTTTGACAAGGTTTACCAGGATCTGCAAAATAAATCTTAACATTACAATTTTTTTCGATTAATTTTCATTTACTAAATTCTTTACCACGATCAAAAGTAATAGTTTTAACTGTTCCTTTTTGTAACTTTGAAATAAATTTTATTATACTTTTTGTAATATTTTCTGATTTATTATTTTTAGTTGCTAAAGGAATTGTGGTTTTTGATCATATATCAGCTAAAGTAATAATAGAACTTTTATGATCTTTACCAATGATAGTATCACCCTCTAAATGACCAAATTCTTCCTTTAATTTTGTAGAAAAGTAATGATACATGATAAAGTGTTATTTTTAGAGAATTTTTACACTAAATAATGTTACTTTTAACAAATTTTTAATTAAAAATAATATTTTAAGTGTAAATTGATGAATAATTTTTGGTCATCCATACTTTTCTACATAATTAAAAAATTCTTCTATATTTTTAATATTAGGAATGATTAAATTTCTTTCATGAATAGACTTACAATTATTAATTCTGCCCCTAGTTTCTTTTTGTTTGTGAGGTTTATTTTTTCCTTTTCTCAATAAGTTATTTTCATCAAAACCCATTCGATTTGTTTTAAACATGTTATATAAAGTTTTTGTTGAAATACTTTTTATTTTATTTTCCTTTAAAAAATTAGCAATTATATCAAGAGCATAATTTTTAGTAATTAACAAATGATTAATAGTATTAATTTCTATTAAAGTTAAAATTATTAATTTTCTACCTGCATTTTGTTTATTTTTTTGAATTTTATTCAATATTTCTAATGGTAATAAGTTTTGATTTAATAATCTACAAACTCTATGTACAGTTGATTTACTATAATCAATGGCTTTTGCTATTTTACGAATCGAAAATCCATAACTTTTATATTCTTTTATTGCTATTATTGATTCAATAGTCAGATACTTATACATTGTGCTAATTCCTTTCTTTTCTTAATTATAGAATTAACACAATTTAATTTTTATATAAGTGTCCTTTTTAATTTTACAATTCAGGATACATATAAAATTGCACAAAATACTTCATATAAATCTAAACTTCTTGGTTTTGTTTTCTTTTTGCTATTTTCTAAAATTGATTTTATGTTCTCAAATTGTTCTTTGGTGACATGACTTGGATAATTTTTATGCATATATACCTCTTATTTTAAAATATATAATCATTTTACATTATTTTCGAAAAGATTCTAAACAGGTTCTTAACCAAAAAAAATTTAAAACTACTTATATTCCAGTTATTAATAATATAAGTAAGGGGGAAGCTTGAGCAAATCCCGATTCTAAAATAAAAATAGTTAATCTTAATAAAGATAATAAAAGTGGAGAATTATCACTACCTTGGGGTCCAAATGGTACTAAAAAAGAAGTACAATATACTAAAGAAGATGTTTTAATTTGAGATGAAGATGGATATTGATATCCTTGCAAAAAATCAGTGTTTGAAAATACTTATTTAATTAGTCAATCTAAAACAGAACTTGAAGAACAATTTCAAAATTTACTTAAATTAACAAATAATAATGATAATTTAGAAACTCAAGATGTAAGTTCAAATAGTGAAACAAGATTAAATGTTAATGAAATTAATAATTTAATGTCTTTATCAACAAATACAACAATATATAATTCACAAATACCAAAAAATTTGAACTAAAAAAATAAAATGTAATAAAAAATATTAATTTAAATAATTAATATTTTTTATTTTCTTAATATTTATCACAAAAAGTATAAAGTAATGATAAGATTGCAGCGCCAATTAAAACATCATTTTGATTATGATTTGCTACTTGCGTAGTAAAACTAGGTAATAAACAAATATTATTAAAAAAATATTGATCAATAATTCTTCCAATATTATTATTTGTTAATGAAAATTGTTCTTTTAATATTTTACAATAATCATTATTATTTTTAATTAGTATTGAAGTTTTTTTAGTAGCACCAACATCAAGATGTAAACCTTTTTTATATAAAGGTAAATTTAAAACTTGATCATTATTTCAAATGTCATATAAATCAAAAATTTTATGTTTTTGAAAAAAATAACTAACTTTATTTTTGAATTTACTTTCATCATTATGATAACTCAAATAGTTTTTTAGCATTAATATCTCAGTTCTAGCACCAAGTAAAATCAAAGATTTAATGTTATATTTTAATAACTTATTAGTTAAAAATTTAAAAAACTGTTGCTGATGTTTAACAAGTTTTAAATCTTCATTTAAAATATTTGGTTGTGGAATAACAGTTTTAACGAACAAATGTAACTTTTTATTTTGTAAATTACTAACACTTAAATCTTCTTTTTTATTAATAATTAATAATGCAATTGAAAAAATTTTTTCAAAATCATGAGCATACGAATTGTTCTTTTTTTTATGTAATAAATTACGAAAAGTCTCAAAATCAAAAATAAGAATTGGATATTCAATCTTATCTAAAAATTTACCAATAACATTAATATTTAATTCAATATCTAAGTTATTTATTTTTAATTTTTCCATTGCAATACCTTTTCTAATACATTTATTTGATAAGCGTACTGATTTCACTAACTTCATTTTTAATAATTTTAGTTTTTGATGGATAACCATAACCAGC
Source organism: Spiroplasma endosymbiont of Amphimallon solstitiale (assembly GCF_964030965.1). Lineage (GTDB taxonomy): Bacteria > Bacillota_I > Bacilli_A > Mycoplasmatales > VBWQ01 > Spiroplasma_E. Next base: position 414,832 of record NZ_OZ034999.1, on the reverse strand, counting down.
AGACACTAAAATTGTAACATGATACTTATTGGGTTCAATAATCTTATTTGATTCTAAGTAAGTTAATAATTGTTGTTCATTAAAACCACCTAATACAACATTATCAATTTCATGAGCAGTTAATAATAATAAAAGATTTTGTAATAAAATAAAAGTTTGACATTGTGCCCAATGATTTATTTGTGTTTTTTTGTCATGATCAAAGAAATTATTAAATGTTGATTTATAAATTTCGTATTGTGGTTTTGTTAAATTACGTCTTTTCATAACAGTATCAACAAATCATTGATTACTAGTATTGAAATTTTCACCACTATAACTTAATAAAATAAATAAATGTGAACAAGTACTAACTTGTTGTTGATTATTTATGATTGGTTGCAATTGTGCTTTAATTTTAGAATTACTAATAACTAAAATTTTTCATGGTTCTAAACCATATGAAGATGGGGTATGACGCACATAGTTAAGAATATCGTTAATTTTACTATCACTAATAATTTTACTAGGATCATAATTACGAATTGATTTACGATTTAAAATTAGACTTTCCAGCTCTTTAACATAAGGCATTGATTTGTCATCTCTTTTCTATAAATTAATTTTACTACTAAAATATTTTTAATTAAAAATCTTTATTCTCTTTTGAGAATAAAGATTTTTGATTTAATGTGATTATTTAATAACTTCAGTAACTTGTCCAGCACCAACAGTTCTTCCACCTTCACGGATTGAGAATTGAGTACCTTTCTCAAGGGCAACTGGGTGAATTAATTCAACAGTAATAGTAACGTTATCACCTGGCATAATTAATTCTGATTTTTCACCTTTATTAATAAAGTCTCCCATACTTCCTGTAACATCAGTTGTACGGAAATAAAATTGTGGTCGATATCCTGGATTAAATGAAGTATGACGTCCACCTTCTTCTTTAGTTAGAATATAAACTTCACCTTTAAATTTAGTATGTGGAGTAACTGATCCTGGTTTAGCAATAACTTGTCCACGTTGAATATCTTCACGTTTAACTCCACGTAATAATACTCCAACGTTATCACCAGCTTGTGCTTCATCTAATAATTTTCTGAACATTTCAATACCAGTAACAACAACTTTTTTAAGACCTTTGTTAATACCAATAATATCAATTTCATCATTAACTTTTAAAGTTCCACGTTCAATTCTTCCAGTAGCTACTGTTCCACGTCCAGTAATAGTGAAAACATCTTCAACAGCTAATAATACTGGTTTATCAACTTCTCTTTTTGGTGTTGGGATTCATTCATCCATTGCTGTTAATAATTCTTTAATTTTTTCTTCTCATTCTTTTTTACCATCTAATGCTCCTCTTGCAGAACCACGAATAATTGGTGTATCATCACCTTCAAATTCATACTTAGTTAGTAATTCACGAATTTCCATTTCAACAAGTTCTAATACGTCATCGTCTACACTTTCCATATCACACTTATTTAAGAATACAATAATTTTTTTAACTCCAACTTGACGTGCCAATAGAATGTGTTCACGTGTTTGTGGCATTGGACCATCAGTTGCAGAAACAACTAACACTGAACCATCCATTTGAGCTGCACCTGTAATCATATTTTTAATGTAGTCAGCGTGACCTGGACAGTCAACGTGTGCATAGTGACGAGTTGGTGTTTCATATTCAACGTGAGCTGTATTAATAGTAATACCACGTGCTTTTTCTTCTGGAGCAGCATCGATAGAAGCATAGTCCTTAAACATACCTTTATACCCATCTGCTTCATGTTTTGAACAATAACTAGTAATTGCAGCAGTTAATGTTGTTTTTCCGTGGTCAACGTGACCAATTGTTCCAACATTAACGTGCGGTTTTGTACGTTCAAATTTTTGTTTTGGGCCTGTTGATACAGGCTTTGATTTTTTTACTTCTTTTTCTGCCATTTTTGTTTCCTCCTTGGAAATAATTAATACTTATTTTTATTTAATTAAATTAAACACTAAGATAATTTTAAAGTAAAGTTATTATACTTTCAATTAAATTATTTTATTTTTTAGTAATTCTTCCTTTTTGATATTTACCAGCAACTGCTTCAGCAACTGATTTTGGTGCTTCTTCATAGTGTGAAAAAGACATTGTATATGTTCCGCGTCCTTGGGTCATTGAACGTAATTCAGTAGCATAACCAAACATTTCAGATAAAGGCACTTTAGCTTTAACAACTTTACTGTTACCACGCATTTCATCTGCTTCAATAGTACCTCTTTTACCAGAAATTTTACCAACAATAGAACCATAATATTCATCTGGAATAATAACTTCAACATTCATAATTGGTTCTAATAATACTGGTTTTAATAAATCTTTATTATCTTGTAAAGATTTAGAAGCTGCAATATTAAAGGCACGTTCTGAAGAGTCAACAGGGTGGAATGAACCATCATATAATGTTGCTTTAACATCAATAACTGGATATCCAGCAATTAAACCATTAGCTAATGATTCAATTAATCCTTCTTGTACTGGTTTAATGTATTCACGTGGCACTTTACCACCAACAATTTTATCAACAAACTCAAATCCTTTATCTGGATTTGGTTCAAATTTAATAATAACATGTCCATATTGGCCGCGACCACCTGATTGATGAATATATTTACCCTCAGCGCGCTCACAAACTGCTTTAATTGTTTCACGATAAGCAACTTGTGGATTTCCAATGTTAGTTGCTACTTTAAATTCACGTTTTAAACGATCAGTTAAGATGTCTAAATGCAGTTCTCCCATTCCTGAAATAATTGTCTGTCCTGTTTCTTTGTCTGATGAAACACGGAATGTTGGATCTTCTTCTGCAAGTTTTTGTAAACCTAAACTCATTTTTTCTTGATCAGCTTTTGTTTTAGGTTCAAGCGCTAATGAAATAACTGGTTCTGGAAATACCATTTTTTCTAAAATAACTTCATGTTTTTCATCACATAATGTATCACCAGTAGTTGTATCTTTTAAGCCAACAATAGCAGCAATGTCACCAGCATAAACCTTTTTAATTTCGGCACGACTATTGGCATGCATTTGTAAAATTCGACCAACACGCTCTTTTTTTTCTTTAGTTGAGTTTAATACATAACTACCAGATTCTAATGTTCCCGAATATACTCTAAAAAAAGTTAATCTTCCAACAAAAGGGTCAGTCATGATCTTAAATGCCAACGCTGAAAAAGGTTCTTCATCACTAGAATGACGTTCTACTTCTTTTGATGAAACAGGTAATATTCCTTTAATTGCAGGTACATCTAATGGTGAAGGCAAGTAATCAATAACTGCATCTAACATTAATTTAACACCTTTATTTTTAAAGGCACTACCACATAATACTGGGAAAAACTCAGCAGCAATTGTTGCTTTACGAATTACTGTCTTAATTTCAGCAACCGTTACTTCTCCTTCAGCATATTTCATAAAGAAATCATCATCAAAGTGAGAAAGTGCTTCTAATAATTCCTCACGTCTACTTGCAATAACATCTTTAAGTTCTTCAGGAATTGCAATTTCTTTATAATCCTCATTTGGTTTACCATCAAAATGGTATGCTTTCATCTCAATTATATCAATAATTCCATCAAAAGCATCTTCTGCACCAATTGGTCATTGAATTGAATGAGCATTAGCACCAAGACGATCTTTTAATGTTTGAATTGAATGAGCAAAGTCAGCCCCAATTTTATCCATTTTATTTGCAAAAACAATTCTTGGTACATTATACCTAGTTGCTTGATTTCAAACAGTTTCAGTTTGTGGTTCAACTCCAGTTTGCGCGTCTAATACGGCAACTGCTCCGTCTAAAACTCTTAATGAGCGTTCAACTTCAACAGTAAAATCAACGTGACCCGGAGTATCAATAATATTTATTCGATTATTTCTTCAAACAGCAGTTGTTGCAGCTGAAGTAATAGTAATACCACGTTCTTGTTCTTGTTCCATTCAGTCCATAGTTGCGGCACCTTCATGTACCTCACCAATTTTATGAATTTTACCAGTATGGTATAAAACTCTTTCTGTTGTTGTAGTTTTACCAGCATCAATATGAGCCATAATTCCAATATTTCTAGTATTTGCTAGTGAATATTCTCGACCTGATTTTTCTGCCATTTTCTCTCTCCTTTATTATCATTTATAGTGAGCAAAGGCTTTATTAGCTTCAGCCATACGATGAATTTCATCACGTTTTTTAATTGATGAACCATTACCAGTAGCAGCATCCATAATCTCAGCTGCAAGTTTATCTTGCATACTATTACCATATCTTGCTTGTGAATAAGAAACTAATCAACGAATTGCTAAAGTTATCTTACGAGTAGCACTAACTTCAATAGGAACTTGATAGTTTGCGCCACCAATTCTTCGAGTTTTAATTTCTAATTGTGGTGTAATATTAGCAATTGCCTTTTCAAATACTTCTAATGGTACTTGTTGGGTTTTTTCTCCAACAATTTTAAAAGAATTATAAACAATTTTTTGAGCTACACTTTTTTTACCATCAATCATAATGGCATTAATTAATTGAGTAACAATTTTTGAATCATAAATTGGATCAGCAACTAATTCTCTTTTAATAGCTTGATTTTTACGCATTTAGTTTTACCTCCTTATTTTTTATCTTTTGGTTTTTTAGTTCCGTATTTAGAACGACCTTGATTACGATTTACTACTCCGGCAGTATCAGAATACCCACGAATAACATGGTATCTAACTCCAGGTAAGTCTTTAACTCTTCCACCACGGATTCCAACAATAGCATGTTCTTGCAAATTATGACCTTCTCCAGAAATATAAGCAGTAACTTCCATACCGTTAGTTAAACGAGCACGAACAATTTTTCTTAAAGCTGAGTTAGGTTTTTTTGGTGTTCTTGTAGTAACTACAAGCGCTACACCTTTTTTTTGCGGACTGCTAATTGAAGAAGTTGTTTTTGTTAATGAATTATATGAAACATTTAACGCTGGTGATTTAGATTTGTATTTTTTATCTGTACGTCCTTTACTACGTAATAGTTGGTTCATTGTTGGCATTAATCGTTAGCCTCCTTTATTATTTTAAAGAATTAATTATAAACACAATTCCTAGTGTATCAAAATTTAGTCCAATAAGTATAATACCAGTTTTTAATAGTAATAGTCAAATAAATTTTGAAAAATAATTAGAAAAAAATGACACAATTTAATTTTTATATAAGTGTCCTTTTTAATTTTACAATTCAGGTATAATAAAATATTATATTTCTTATTCGTGTACTGTTACACCAGTTAATTAACAGCAACTGCAACATCTTTTGATTGACCAAAAGTAACTTTAATATTAACTGTATTGTCTCCTACAGTTAAATCTTTTAATTATGTAGAAAAGTAGTGGTATTAGTAAAATTAGCAAAAATATATTTTTATATGGTATTTTTAATATTAAAGAGGTGATTTTAAATGAATAAAAATACAGTAAAAGAAATTTTAAATAATTTGTCTGATAAAGATTTTATTGAGATTTTTAGAGAAAATAAAACTAGAATTAAACAAATTGAGAAAAAAGAAAAATTTGAAGCAGTCGAACAAAAATTCAAAGAGAAAGGGATTCAATGTCCAGATTGTAGTTCTTTTTTGTGTACTAAATATGGTAGTAAAGATTATAAGCAAAGATATAAATGTAAAAGTTGTAATATTACTTTTCATGCTTTTAAAAATCATTATTTTTATTGAAGTCATTTATCTCATGATCAATGAGATTTATTGATACAAATAGCTACTTTAGGTCAATCTGCTTACATTATTTCTCAATTTATTAATACTACAAATAAAACTGCCTGATTTAATCGTCAAAAATTTATGAAATCAACACAATTAGTAAAAACACAAAATCAATTTGTAAAATTAAAAGCTAGAATTGAAATTGACGAAACTTTTATCAAAGAAATTCATAAAGGAAACTTTAAAGATCCAAATGATCCAAAAAAACAATGAATTGAAGAAAATGCTAAAGATTTAAATTGTTGTATTCAAATGGCAATTGATGAAAACCGAAATATCTATGCTCAAACAACAAATACTAAAAGATTAAATAAAAAATGAGTACAAGAAAACTTAACATCGAAACTTATCGAAGAAAATTCAATTATAGTTTGTGATATGCAAGTATTATATGATACAGTAGCTAAACAAACTAAATCCACTATCCAGCAGTTTAAATCAAAAGAAAATAAAGAATTAAATTATAAAAAATTAAGTAATGTCAGTAAAATACAATCAAGTTTAAAAGAATTTATTACTCATTACCATGGCATTGGATTTACCAATATTCAAAATTACCTCAATTTATGGAAATGAAAATATCAACACTACGGATTAACCCCTTATCAAAAATCCAATGTGTTATATTTCAGTTTGTAAAAAAAATAAATCCCAAAATTTAATAAAATCAAATTTTAAGTCAAGTTGATGACTTTTTTTATTTTACCACTACTTTTCTACAAAATTAAAATAATCTTCTGTATTTTTCTAATCAAGCAAAGCTTCGTTCTACAATTCATCTTTTTGGTAATACTACAAAAGTATGTAATTCATTACGTTTTATCACTTCAACATTTGCATTTATGATTGTTTTGATTTCAGAAGCAAATTTTTCACCAGTATAACCAGCATCTACTATTATTTTTTGAACTGCAGAAAGATTTTCTTTTTCATTTTCAATCATTATTATAGCGCTATTACGATCTGTTTTTTCCTTTAATTTTGTAGAAAAGTAATGATACATGATAAAGTGTTATTTTTAGAGAATTTTTACACTAAATAATGTTACTTTTAACAAATTTTTAATTAAAAATAATATTTTAAGTGTAAATTGATGAATAATTTTTGGTCATCCATACTTTTCTACATAATTAAAAGTTTTTTCTGCTGTGGTTATGTAAATTGCATGTGGTAAACCTTGAGAATCAACAACAATATGACGTTTTATGCCTGAAATCTTTTTACCAGCATCATAACCTTTATTTTCAGTAGTATCTGTATTTTTAACACTTTGCGAATCAATTATACAAAAACTAGTTTGTTCTTTGCGATTATTATTGATACGAACTTTTTTAACTAATTTTTTTTAAAATTAATTGCAATACACTAGGTTCTTTACCATTATTTTTACTTCAAATTTGAAAATAATAATATACAGTTTGTCATTTTGGAAAATTTTTTGGTAGCATTCTTCATTGACAACCACTTTTTAATACATATAAAATTGCACAAAATACTTCATATAAATCTAAACTTCTTGGTTTTGTTTTCTTTTTGCTATTTTCTAAAATTGATTTTATGTTCTCAAATTGTTCTTTGGTGACATGACTTGGATAATTTTTATGCATATATACCTCTTATTTTAAAATATATAATCATTTTACATTATTTTCGAAAAGATTCTAAACAGGTTCTAATAGTTATTGAATCACCATTATAAATTTTACCATCAGGAGTAACTACTGCACTAGTAATTGGATCTCCTTCTTTTTCAGGAATATTAACTTTAACTGTAATACCATTTAAATCAATGTTTTTATTTTCTGGAACTGCTTTAATAGCTTCTTTAAGTTCTTTCTTTTAATTATGTAGAAAAGTATGGATGACCAAAAATTATTCATCAATTTACACTTAAAATATTATTTTTAATTAAAAATTTGTTAAAAGTAACATTATTTAGTGTAAAAATTCTCTAAAAATAACACTTTATCATGTATCATTACTTTTCTACAAAATTAAAGGTTCTTTCTCAGTTGGTTTAGTAATATCAGCAACTGATATTGGACCTAATTCTTTCTTTTTTAATACTGTATCTAAATTAACTACAGCTTGGTCACCACAAGCTACAACTGAAGTAGTAGCTACTGTTGTTAGGGTTAATGCACCCATAAGTCTTAATAAATTTTTCATTTGCATATCTTAAATAGTTATTTACTTATTTTTTGAATTTTAACATACAAGAAAATGAATGTAAAGATTTTTTGCTTTGCACATGTTAATTAACATATAAATTTATATATTCAAATCTTATTTTTTTACTAGTCTTTGATTTTCATTAAATAAGGTTTTTTTAAAAAATGTTATATAATAATAAGTATCATTTAAGGCATGTTTTTATAGCATACTTATGGTAATTGGTGAAGAAAGGGTTGAAAATTTTATGCAAAAAAGTCAGATAGCACGAGCTGTACAAAAAAAATTAGAATTATCAGAAAAAGAATACAAAGAAGTGTTAGAATTTATCTTAGATAAAATTGCTACTGCTTTAATTAAAGGAGAAAAAGTAACACTACGTAACTTTGGAACTTTTACTATTAAATACCGCAAAGCTCGACCGGGAGTAAATCCACAAAATTCAGAACCGATGGCTATTCCTAGAAAGCGAGTAGTTAAATTTAATTCTTGTAAAGCATTAAAAAAGAGAGTTAATGAAGGTAAATAAATATTTTATTTTAGGAATGACTTCAATCAAATATAGATTGTATATTCATTCCTTTTAATTTGTAAAATTAACAACCTTTTTTAATCCCTGAATTGTAAAATTAAAAAGGACACTTATATAAAAATTAAATTGTGTTAATTCTATAATTAAGAAAAGAAAGGAATTAGCACAATGTATAAGTATCCTTTAATTTTGTAGAAAAGTAATGATACATGATAAAGTGTTATTTTTAGAGAATTTTTACACTAAATAATGTTACTTTTAACAAATTTTTAATTAAAAATAATATTTTAAGTGTAAATTGATGAATAATTTTTGGTCATCCATACTTTTCTACATAATTAAAATAAGTATCTGACTATTGAATCAATAATAGCAATAAAAGAATATAAAAGTTATGGATTTTCGATTCGTAAAATAGCAAAAGCCATTGATTATAGTAAATCAACTGTACATAGAGTTTGTAGATTATTAAATCAAAACTTATTACCATTAGAAATATTGAATAAAATTCAAAAAAATAAACAAAATGCAGGTAGAAAATTAATAATTTTAACTTTAATAGAAATTAATACTATTAATCATTTGTTAATTACTAAAAATTATGCTCTTGATATAATTGCTAATTTTTTAAAGGAAAATAAAATAAAAAGTATTTCAACAAAAACTTTATATAACATGTTTAAAACAAATCGAATGGGTTTTGATGAAAATAACTTATTGAGAAAAGGAAAAAATAAACCTCACAAACAAAAAGAAACTAGGGGCAGAATTAATAATTGTAAGTCTATTCATGAAAGAAATTTAATCATTCCTAATATTAAAAATATAGAAGAATTTGGTCATTTAGAGGGTGATACTATCATTGGTAAAGATCATAAAAGTTCTATTATTACTTTAGCTGATATATGATCAAAAACCACAATTCCTTTAGCAACTAAAAATAATAAATCAGAAAATATTACAAAAAGTATAATAAAATTTATTTCAAAGTTACAAAAAGGAACAGTTAAAACTATTACTTTTGATCGTGGTAAAGAATTTAGTAAATGAAAATTAATCGAAAAAAATTGTAATGTTAAGATTTATTTTGCAGATCCTGGTAAACCTTGTCAAAGAGGTTTAAATGAAAATAATAATGGTATTTTAAGAAGATATTTACCAAAATCTACAGATCTATCTTCATATAAACAAAAAGATTTAAATACTATAGCATTTCAAATTAATTCTACACCCAGAAAATCACTATCTTATAAAAGACCAATAGATTTAATACAATTATTTTAAAAAACTGTCCCATTTATATTTACAATTCAGGATCTTAAATAATTAAAAAAATACTCTGTTTTAAATGAGTATTTTTTATTTTCTTCATATATTAACATTAAGATATATTTTTATAAATTACTTAATCTATTATATTTTTATTAAGTACTTTTTTTCTGATAAATTAGATATTTGCGTTTTTTTATCTTTAGTTGTATGAATAAATGGTTTAGATTTTCAAAATGTATAAATTAATAATGGTAATAATATAAAAGCAGCAAATAAATCAATAAAGCCAAGAAATAAATAAAAATAAAAACCATTATGAGAAACATGTGCAACATAATATCCTAAACTTAAACAAACAATTGGCATTATAATTGTTCGTTGTAAACTAGCAAATAATGACAATTTACCACGATTAATTGATTGATAGAAAATAACAGCAACATAATGTAGTGTAGCTAATGGATAAAAAGCAAACTGCATAATAATATAAACTTTAAAGAATCTTGCCATTTCTAAATCTACGCCAAAGAAATGCATCATATATTGCCCTACTATTACTACTAATAATACTGAACCAATTAGCAACAATAAAAGTAATAAAGTTAAACGTCACATCAATTGTCAAACACGACTAAAGTCCTTTGAACCATAAACATAGCCAATTAATGCTCTTGCTCCCTGCGTAATTCCAATAATAGGTGCATTAATTAAAATTAACCAAGGCATAATACCACCATATAATTGAACAAAAACCGGAATACCAGTACTTCCTCCACCATGATAGTCTGGAGGTGGCAATGTATTTAAAATTTTAGTAGTAACCATTGCCAAAATACTTTGGGCAATATTTTGTAATAAAGAAGTTGCACCAATTAATAAAATGCCCGTTACTATTACTCATTTAAGTTTTAAGTGTGCTACTTTAAATCTTAAATTATCGGTACTATATCAAATAATACCTATTGAAAATAAATTAATGCTTGCTCAAGCAATAATAGTTGCATATGCAGTGCCTTCCATTCCTAATTTACCAGGAATAACAAAAATAAAATCTAAAGATATATTTACTAAACAAGCTGCAACATTAATTAAAATTGTTCATAACATCATTCCTTCACTACGTAACAATGAAACTAAAAAATAAGCAAAAAAAAGTAATGGTGTAGCAAGAATTAAAATTTGTGAAAATCTAAATGCTTCTTTAATTATTATTTCCCTAATTACTGGATTACTTCCAGCATCACTTCCAGCTTGAAATTCAATAATACTCTGACAACTAAAATACATAATGATCATAAGAACAATAGAAACTAAAAAAGATAATAAAAATCCATTTCCTAAATATTCTGACATTTGTTCTCGTTTATTTTGACCATATGCAATTGAAAACTTAATACCTGTTCCAGTTGCAACCATTAAAGCAAAGGAAACCATCATTGAAGAAGGAACAGCAGCATAAGTAGTAGCAATATTAATAATTTTTAATGCTTGTTCAGCAGTTATCATTATTCCTGAATTTTGATAATTATTATAACGATCAATAATACTTTGTCCACCTCATTGTGTAGCAATTCATTTATCAAAAATTTGATAAGTAGAAAAAATAATTACAGCAATTAAAGGTGGTGTGACCATAATAAAGATTGCTTTTCATGGATTTGCCGTGCTAAAAATAGCTTGTCTTTTCAACTTGTTTATTGAATTTCTTTCTGTTCGTTTATTGAAAGTAACTTTAGCAAGATTTTCTTTTTCCATAATATTATCCTTTCTAACAAAATTAATCTAATTAATATTATATTTTATAAAAGCTCATAACTAAAATATCTATTGCTGTCAGAAATAAAAAACATGTTTAGTATTTTAAAAAATGTTAGAAGAAAAAAAATAAAATATAAATTTTTATAAAAAATATAATTACATTATAACCTAATAATAAATAAATATTTAAAAATAATCTCTTTAATTTATTTTTATTTAAAAACTATCATTACTTCCAATTGAAAAAACAATTGGTATTTTATTAGTTTTTGACTTAGTTCCTGTATGAAAATCAGGAGTAATAATAACATAAACCATACCAACTTGTTGATAGTGATGATCAATAGCGTGTTTACCAGCAATATCACTAAAATAGTGAATAGTAAAATTACCAGTTAAAGGAGCACTCTTTAATTGATTAGAAGTATTAATAACATTCTTATTAATTTGTTGATATGTTAAATTAGGATTAACAATAATTGGATCCATTCCTGATAAATCCTTAATTGTATTTAAATCAGAACGCTTATCTGTTAAAGTTACTTTCAAAACGGCTGTTGTTCCTGTTCAATAAGGATCATTAACATCTGCTGTAATTTTAACTCAAATATCACCAGCAACCTGTTCTTCATCATCTGCTGCCACTTTTCCTTCTTCATCACTAAAATAATTAACAGTAAAACCAGCTGCTAACTTATTATTCTCAAATTGCTTAGCACTATTAAAAACAGTTGAATCAATTTCTTGATATTTTTTAGTAGTATCAACTTTAATATTAGATAAATCAGTAAGATTAGTAATCTTATCTAAATTGGCCTTTTGAATTGTTATTCTCAAATATTTAGTTTGACCTTTTCAATAAGGATCATGGTGATCGGCAGTAATTATAACATAAACATCCCCTGGTTCTTGTCCATCGTTATTAATAGTATCTTTATCACTATCATTTTTATAATAATTAACTTGATAACCAGCAGCTAGTTGATGTTCTTTAAATACATCTGCTGTATTATAAATATCTTTATTAATTTCACCATAATTTGATCCTATTATAAGTGTAAGTTTGATATTGCTTTCTTTAATTGTTCTGAATAATGATTTTGATATTATTTGTAAATTTTTATGATGATAATTAATATTATTATCTAATTCACTAGTAATTGATAAATTAGTTGTTGTGATAATTGGTGTAATAACAGTTGTTAAACTTACTAATGTTGTTAATAATGTTTTCATAAATTAATCCTCCCCCTTTTTAACACTAATTTTAGTAACATTTTATCATTTTTCAAATAAAGATGGTTGATTATAAAATGAGGGAAATGGTTAATAATTAAAAGATAATAATTATTTTTATTATAAGAGCAAAAGATTAATTATAATAATTTAATGAATAATTGCTTTCTTTTTTTCTATAGCAAATACTTTAAATTTAAATAGTTTTACATATTGTCTTGATAAAAAAGCACAAAAGAAAATTAAAATTGACATCTTAACAAATGAGTAAATTATAGTAACCTGAATTGTAAATATAAATGGGACAGTTTTTTAAAATAATTGTATTAAATCTATTGGTCTTTTATAAGATAGTGATTTTCTGGGTGTAGAATTAATTTGAAATGCTATAGTATTTAAATCTTTTTGTTTATATGAAGATAGATCTGTAGATTTTGGTAAATATCTTCTTAAAATACCATTATTATTTTCATTTAAACCTCTTTGACAAGGTTTACCAGGATCTGCAAAATAAATCTTAACATTCCAATTTTTTTCGATTAATTTTCATTTACTAAATTCTTTACCACGATCAAAAGTAATAGTTTTAACTGTTCCTTTTTGTAACTTTGAAATAAATTTTATTATACTTTTTGTAATATTTTCTGATTTATTATTTTTAGTTGCTAAAGGAATTGTGGTTTTTGATCATATATCAGCTAAAGTAATAATAGAACTTTTATGATCTTTACCAATGATAGTATCACCCTCTAAATGACCAAATTCTTCTATATTTTTAATATTAGGAATGATTAAATTTCTTTCATGAATAGACTTACAATTATTAATTCTGCCCCTAGTTTCTTTTTGTTTGTGAGGTTTATTTTTTCCTTTTCTCAATAAGTTATTTTCATCAAAACCCATTCGATTTGTTTTAAACATGTTATATAAAGTTTTTGTTGAAATACTTTTTATTTTATTTTCCTTTAAAAAATTAGCAATTATATCAAGAGCATAATTTTTAGTAATTAACAAATGATTAATAGTATTAATTTCTATTAAAGTTAAAATTATTAATTTTCTACCTGCATTTTGTTTATTTTTTTGAATTTTATTCAATATTTCTAATGGTAATAAGTTTTGATTTAATAATCTACAAACTCTATGTACAGTTGATTTACTATAATCAATGGCTTTTGCTATTTTACGAATCGAAAATCCATAACTTTTATATTCTTTTATTGCTATTATTGATTCAATAGTCAGATACTTATACATTGTGCTAATTCCTTTCTTTTCTTAATTATAGAATTAACACAATTTAATTTTTATATAAGTGTCCTTTTTAATTTTACAATTCAGGTCTTCTGTATTTTTCTAATCAAGCAAAGCTTCGTTCTACAATTCATCTTTTTGGTAATACTACAAAAGTATGTAATTCATTACGTTTTATCACTTCAACATTTGCATTTATGATTGTTTTGATTTCAGAAGCAAATTTTTCACCAGTATAACCAGCATCTACTATTATTTTTTGAACTGCAGAAAGATTTTTTAATTATGTAGAAAAGTATGGATGACCAAAAATTATTCATCAATTTACACTTAAAATATTATTTTTAATTAAAAATTTGTTAAAAGTAACATTATTTAGTTTAAAAATTCTCTAAAAATAACACTTTATCATGTATCATTACTTTTCTACAAAATTAAAGGAAAGATTTTCTTTTTCATTTTCAATCATTATTATAGCGCTATTACGATCTGTTTTTTCTGCTGTGGTTATGTAAATTGCATGTGGTAAACCTTGAGAATCAACAACAATATGACGTTTTATGCCTGAAATCTTTTTACCAGCATCATAACCTTTATTTTCAGTAGTATCTGTATTTTTAACACTTTGCGAATCAATTATACAAAAACTAGTTTGTTCTTTGCGATTATTATTGATACGAACTTTTTTAACTAATTTTTTTTAAAATTAATTGCAATACACTAGGTTCTTTACCATTATTTTTACTTCAAATTTGAAAATAATAATATACAGTTTGTCATTTTGGAAAATTTTTTGGTAGCATTCTTCATTGACAACCACTTTTTAATACATATAAAATTGCACAAAATACTTCATATAAATCTAAACTTCTTGGTTTTGTTTTCTTTTTGCTATTTTCTAAAATTGATTTTATGTTCTCAAATTGTTCTTTGGTGACATGACTTGGATAATTTTTATGCATATATACCTCTTATTTTAAAATATATAATCATTTTACATTATTTTCGAAAAGATTCTAAACAGGTTCTTAGTAACAACTTTTACTAATGCGCTACCACCAATAATAATTCATATCATTCATTTACCATAATCAAAAAATAATAATTTAAATCATAATCCTATCATATAACCTATTGTTACATATCCTTCTTTAAAAGCAAAAAAATCTAAATACATAAAACTTGTAACTAAAGATAAAATCATAATAGCTAGTATTAATTTACTATACTCTTTTCAACTAAAATTATTATTGGCACTTAAAAAACCAAATGATATCAATATAACAAATAACATTGGTGAACAAAAATAAGCATTAAAAGCATGTAAACTACCACCAATATTTAAAGTAACATTTTGTACATTATTTCAAACAATAAAAATAGTAGCAAGCACAATAAGTAATCTAATGCCATTATTTCGAAAATTAATTTGTTTAAAATTGATAATATCCATTACTTAAACTCCTCACTATGATCATACATATTTGTCATATCAAAAAAAGGTGTTAAAATTGGCTGACCATCTCAAATTATTGGTCGTGAATTAATATCTAATAATCAAACAATAGTAGCTGGAATATCATAAATTTTAATTTTATCTGGAATAATTCCATGTTTTGGAATACAATTCCCTGCAAAAAGCAAAGGAATTTTTTGTTCAGCATCAGAAGAATGACCATGATATTGTGAAACACCTCCATGATCAGAACTAATAATTAATAAGGTATCTTCTCACATTTCTAAATCTTTTAAATTTTCAATAATACCTCCAATATATTTATCAGTCTGACTAATTGCTTGATAATATTCTTCACTATTTCATTCACGTGAATGACCTGCTAAATCAGGATTAACATAATAAAAAAATGAAAATAAAGGTTTATTACTTAATACGTTTTTGGTATTTTCAAAAGTTTGTTTATCATTTTCTGTTGCACAATAATTACCATTACTACTAATTAAAGTTTTTATATTTTCTTGTCCTTTGGGTTGAAAATTAGCAATCATTTCACCTTCACTAGCATAACCAAATAATTTTTTTGAAGGACCATACTTATCAATAATAGAACTAAAAATACTTACTTGATCAGCTTTTACTTCAGCATGAACAGTATGATGAACATTCCACAAATCTTGATCAACAACACCATACTTAATAGGATCTGTAGCAAACATAACACTTGCTTAATTTGCAGCAGAAGAAGTTGGTAAAACATCACGTGCTTCCAGTGTATACGCACCATGATGCATTAAATAGTTCATATTTGGACTATAACCACTTTTTAATGCATAACTCGCCATACCATCAACACACCCACCCCATAACTACATGTTTAGGTTTTTTTGCTTTAGGAACCAATTGATTAGTTGGTTCATTTGTTAAATAATCGTTACTATGTGGTACATAATTTAAAATTGGATCACGATAACTATCGTAACTAATAGTTATCATAATCCAAACTACTACTCACACAATATTTATTAGTAAAAAAACAATTATTTTTTTAGAATTAAACATCATAATACACCCTTTTTAATGAAATAATGATTATTAAATTTTACTATAAATAAATTTATGAAGTAATTATATATTAAATTCTTGACTTTCATCATCCTCTAACTAATAAACTAACTCCAAGAACAAAACATATTGGTACAATAATGATTAAAAAAATAATTGCAAAATAAACTTGTTCAAAAGGATGAGAAACATAAGTATTTTTAGCCGCTTCTATATCTAGTTGATCTCAATTATAAAACAAATTAATAATACCATAGTGTTTTAAACTTCAAAAACCGTTACCAAGAAAATTATTATAATGATCATTAAAAATAGCTGTTCCAAATAGTATTAAACTAATTATTAGAAAAAACAAAGTTAAAATGCATAAGAATAATCCTAGTTTTTGCTTTCAATCCCAAGATGTAACTTTTTTATATTCTACATTTTTATCCATATTTAACACTTACTAAACACTAAGAATATAATCAACGTTTAAAATAACCAAATATTAAAGATAAAACACTAAGACCAAGAAAGATAGCAGTTAAAATTACTGTAAATACAATTCCGACAACTACTTGCGCAAGGGGATAAGTTAAAAGCTTATCACTAGTAGCATCTGTTCACATTTGATCATAGCCAGCTTTGCTTAAAAAACTATCAAGTCCTCATATAGAAATAGCATGAAAACCGTTTCCAGCATATTGTGAACTTCCTCCACTTGGGGCTTTAAAATTGGCTGTTGCAATTAAAATTAGTCCTAATGCTAAACAAAGCAAACTAATTACCAGTGAGGTAAAGCCAATTTTTATTCCTCAATTTTGTTTCTTAAAAAGATTTATAAGATTTTTCATTAAGGTTTCTCCTTTACTACCTAATTATTTTATTGTTTTACCAAAATAATGTATTAATTGGTATTATCACAATAAATAAATTATAGCGTAAAATTTTTTTAAATAATAAAAAAATTATGAATAAAAACATAAAAAAAACATTAGTACTTTTACTAATGATTTTTTCTATATTATTATATTATTCTTCAATTAATACTTTAATACCAGGGCCCATTGCTGTAGTAATACTTATATTTTTAATATAAGCACCCTTAACCGCTGCAGGCTTAACTTTTCTTAAAGTGTTAAGAATTGCTAAATAATTATCTTTTAACCCTTCTTGTGAAAATGATACTTTACCAAGAATAACATGAATATTACCTTGTTTATCAACACGATATTCAACTTTACCTTTACGAATATCAGCTATTGCTTTTTGAACATCCATTGTTACTGTTCCTAGTTTTGCTGTAGGCATTAATCCTTTTGGTCCTAATACTCTACCAATTTTTCCTAATTCACCCATTATTTCAGGTGTTGCAATAATAACATCAAAACCAAATCAACCTTTTTGAATTTTTTCAATCATTTCCTTACCACCAACAAAATCAGCTTGACTTTCCATTGCCTCTTTTTGTTTAGTAGTAGTTATTACTAAAACACGTTGTGTTTTTCCAGTTCCTGCTGGTAAAACAATAGAACCACGTAACATTTGATCAGCATGTCTTGGATCAACATTTAAACGAAATGCTGCTTCAACTGTTGCATCAAATTTTAATGATGAAGTTTGTTTAGCTAATTCTAAAGCACGATCAATTGGATAAACTTTAGTGTTATCAACTAATTTTGCAAGTGCAAGATATCTTTTACTTCTATTCATATTAAACACCTTGCTTTCCATCTTCAACAGTAATGCCCATATTCTTGGCTGTTCCTGCAACAATTTTAATTGCATCTTCTAAAGAATAAGCATTTAAATCAGGTAATTTAATTTGAGCAATTTCTGTAATTTGAGCAATAGTAAGTGTTCCTACTTTTGTTAATTTAGCATTTGATGAACCTTTTGCAAGTTTCAATGCTCTTTTTAAAAGAAATGTTGTTGGTGCAGTTTTTATTTTAAAGTCGAAAGTTTTATCTTTATATGCTGTAATAAAAACTGGAATTGGAACCGGATTAACATCATCTTTTTGATCTTTGGTTTTATCGTTAAATTCTCTACAAAAACGTGGCATATCAATACCGAATGATGCTAAACTAGCACCTGGTTTGGCACTACCAGCTGGTAATTGAATAATACCTTCACGATTAATATTTTTTTTATCTGCCATGAGCAACTCCTCCTAAATGGATTCTCACTGTGGTCCAAACGAATAAATCTTCCACAAGTTTAAACATAATTAAAGTCTATTTATATATATATAAATAGTACTTTACAAATAATAACATCATTATAATTAGTAGTCAAATATATTTTAATTTTATTTTACCTGAATTGTAAAATTAAATAGTTTAAACTAAACTTTAATTTTTTTACAACTATCATATTCTACTTTAATTTCGGTTTGACGACCAAACATATCAACAGAAACTGTTGCAACACCCTTATCTTCATCTAATTTAATAACTTGTCCTTCTCGGCTTTGTAAAGCACCAGAAGTAATATGAACAAAATCATTTAACTCAAAATCACGAATAATTTTTTTTGTCTCTTTAACTTTAGGTTGTGATGAATTTTTAGAATTACGATATAACATTTCATTAACTTCTTTAGTAGAAAGTGGAGTTGGTGGTACGCCTTTACCACTAGAACCAATAAAACCATTAATTCCTATTGTATTACGAATATCATATCAAGTATCTTCGGTTAAAATCATATGAACAAAAATATAACCCGGAAAAATATTTTTTTCAGTTATTTTTTTATCTTTATCTGGTATTGCTTCTTTAACAACCCTAACTTGAAAAATATTATCTTTTAAATTTAATTTTTTTTCAATTTTATTTTTCAAATCAGCAGCAACTTTATCTTCATGACCTTTGTTACAATTAACAATATATCATTGTGCTTGCTCAATTCGATGTTTATGTGTTTCTTCTAATGATGTAGTTTTCACTAAAGGGGTTTCTTTTTTTATTCTTTCGCTCATTTTTTGGCATCTCCATTTTTTACATTATTTTTAATAAAGGTAATACAAATAGTAATAACTGCTCAATTCCATAAAAGAATAGTGCTAAGACAGCAATAAATAATACTGTTGTAATAAATTTATTATTTAATTGTTTTCTTGGTGTTCAACGAGTTCTTCTAATTTCTCTTGATAAGTATAAGAAAAAATATTTATGATAAGTTCTCGCTTCTTTTTTATAATAAAAACGTTCTTCAGGCGTACGATTTTTACGTTCTTTTTCTCAAATTTCGCTAATATTAACCTTTTTATTTTTATCGGCTGTTCGTGGATCAAAACTTGGTTTTCCTTCAGAAGTTCTTTTTGTTCTTAAAGGTTTAATTTTACGTAAAATATTAAATTTACTTTTTAAAAGAGCCAATTTTTCAGGATTAATTTTTGGTTTTTCTTTTGATTTGTCTTCTGCACTCATGAAAATTTCTCCTAACGTGATTCCTTATGTAAAGTATGTTTTTGACAATGTTCACAATATTTTTTTAGTTCCATACGCTTTTTATATTTAATCTTATTTTTGTATGTATGATAATTACGATTTAAACATACAGTACAAATTAAAATTATTTTTTCGTTCATTAAATTCACCTAGAAAATTTAACCATTTTTAATTATATTATTATTTAAAATAAGTGTCAATTTTAAAATATTTTTATTTTAAAAACAAAGTTAAATTTTTAATCTTTCTTTAAAATTCATCATTTCTAAAATAATTGTACAAGAAAAAATAAAATAATAAATAAAAAATAATTTTTATTAACCTGAATTGTAAATATAAATGGGACAGTTTTTTAAAATAATTGTATTAAATCTATTAGTCTTTTATAAGATAGTGATTTTCTGGGTGTAGAATTAATTTGAAATGCTATAGTATTTAAATCTTTTTGTTTATATGAAGATAGATCTGTAGATTTTGGTAAATATCTTCTTAAAATACCATTATTATTTTCATTTAAACCTCTTTGACAAGGTTTACCAGGATCTGCAAAATAAATCTTAACATTACAATTTTTTTCGATTAATTTTCATTTACTAAATTCTTTACCACGATCAAAAGTAATAGTTTTAACTGTTCCTTTTTGTAACTTTGAAATAAATTTTATTATACTTTTTGTAATATTTTCTGATTTATTATTTTTAGTTGCTAAAGGAATTGTGGTTTTTGATCATATATCAGCTAAAGTAATAATAGAACTTTTATGATCTTTACCAATGATAGTATCACCCTCTAAATGACCAAATTCTTCTATATTTTTAATATTAGGAATGATTAAATTTCTTTCATGAATAGACTTACAATTATTAATTCTGCCCCTAGTTTCTTTTTGTTTGTGAGGTTTATTTTTTCCTTTTCTCAATAAGTTATTTTCATCAAAACCCATTCGATTTGTTTTAAACATGTTATATAAAGTTTTTGTTGAAATACTTTTTATTTTATTTTCCTTTAAAAAATTAGCAATTATATCAAGAGCATAATTTTTAGTAATTAACAAATGATTAATAGTATTAATTTCTATTAAAGTTAAAATTATTAATTTTCTACCTGCATTTTGTTTATTTTTTTGAATTTTATTCAATATTTCTAATGGTAATAAGAGCAATGTTTAGTAATCTGTGTAACTTACAAAAATAACTATGTTTAATTAATTCTAGTAAATATAATTAAATGACTAGAAAGAGTGAGTTACAGATGGCTAAAAAACAAAATATTAATAATAATGATCCAATATCAAAAGCAGTAGATTTATTATTAGAAAATACTGAAGATTTAACAACAGTTTTTAAAGAAGGGGGTTTATATAAAGAATTAACAAAACGTTTAGTTGAAAAAATGTTGAATTCTGAAATGCAAAATTATTTAGGATATGAAAAAAATCAACATAGTAATACTGAAAATGCTCGTAATGGTACAAGTTCAAAAAAATTAATAACTCAACAAGGTAAAATTGAGATTGATGTACCAAGAGATCGCAATAGTGATTTTACTCCTATAATAGTTGCAAAAAGACAGCGAAGATTTGATGGTTTTGATCAACAAGTGCTTTCACTATATGCAAAAGGTATGACTCTATCTGACATTAGAATGCAGTTACAAGAGTTATATCATGGTGCTGATATTAGTGAAAGTGTTATTAGTCAAATTACTGATGATGTTATTGATGATGTCAAAGCATGACAAAATCGACCATTAGAAAGCGTTTATCCGATTGTTTATTTTGATTGTATAGTAGTTAAAGTTCGACAAGATAAACGGATTATTAATAAATCAGTTTATATAGCATTAGGAGTTGATTTAGAAGGTAAAAAAGATGTTTTAGGCTTATGAATTAGTGAAAATGAAGGTGCTAAATTTTGATTAGCTAGAGGCTTTTTAGAAATCTGTGTATCTTTGTTTTACAAAGTACTAGTTCAGATTAATTCTGTCTTCAAATTTTATCATAAAATGAGCAATTGCTGTATTTCAATTTTGAATAGGCAATGTTCATTTTTTTGTTATATTTTCAATTGCTAAATAAAATATTTTAAAAACTGACATATCATTAGGAAAAGCTTTTTTGTTTCTAATAACTTTTCGTAATTGACTATTAACAAATTCAATAGCATTTGTTGTATAAATTACTCTTTTGATTTCTGCAGGATAACTAATAAAAATCATCAAATTTTCTCAATTTTTATATCAAGATTTAGCAATTTGGGGATATTGTTTATTTCATTTACTTTCAAATGATTCTAAAGCTTGCATTGCTTGTTCTTCACTACATGCACTATAAATTGGTTTTAAATCTGTAACTAGAGTTTTTCGATGTTTGTATGAAACATATTTTAAACTATTTCGAATTTGATGAACAATGCATAATTGATGTTCTGTTTTAGGATAAACTGCTTGTATTGCTTCTGACATGCCTGTTAAATTATCACTACAAGCAATCAAAATATCATTTAAGCCTCGATTTTTCATTTCTGTGAAATTAGCTAATCAAAATTTAGCACCTTCATTTTCACTAATTCATAAGCCTAAAACATCTTTTTTACCTTCTAAATCAACTCCTAATGCTATATAAACTGATTTATTAATAATCCGTTTATCTTGTCGAACTTTAACTACTATACAATCAAAATAAACAATCGGATAAACGCTTTCTAATGGTCGATTTTGTCATGCTTTGACATCATCAATAACATCATCAGTAATTTGACTAATAACACTTTCACTAATATCAGCACCATGATATAACTCTTGTAACTGCATTCTAATGTCAGATAGAGTCATACCTTTTGCATATAGTGAAAGCACTTGTTGATCAAAACCATCAAATCTTCGCTGTCTTTTTGCAACTATTATAGGAGTAAAATCACTATTGCGATCTCTTGGTACATCAATCTCAATTTTACCTTGTTGAGTTATTAATTTTTTTGAACTTGTACCATTACGAGCATTTTCAGTATTACTATGTTGATTTTTTTCATATCCTAAATAATTTTGCATTTCAGAATTCAACATTTTTTCAACTAAACGTTTTGTTAATTCTTTATATAAACCCCCTTCTTTAAAAACTGTTGTTAAATCTTCAGTATTTTCTAATAATAAATCTACTGCTTTTGATATTGGATCATTATTATTAATATTTTGTTTTTTAGCCATCTGTAACTCACTCTTTCTAGTCATTTAATTATATTTACTAGAATTAATTAAACATAGTTATTTTTGTAAGTTACACAGATTACTAAACATTGCCAAATTAAAATTGATTTATCCATGATTGTCATCCCTCTTATTACTTGTTATTTCATCAACTATTATTTCTAAACATTTCATACATCAATTTTTACTTAATCAAATTCTTTTATTACATCTTTTACATTTATTCATACTTATTTATCCTTGTTTTTAATAAACTTAATTCATATTTAATTTGTTTTCTAATTTCAAATTCAATTACTTCATCAGGTGAATATTCCTTTAATTTTGTAGAAAAGTAATGATACATGATAAAGTGTTATTTTTAGAGAATTTTTACACTAAATAATGTTACTTTTAACAAATTTTTAATTAAAAATAATATTTTAAGTGTAAATTGATGAATAATTTTTGGTCATCCATACTTTTCTACATAATTAAAAGAATATTCTAATAATTCATTTAAATATTTAATATTTTCTTTAATTTGCTCTATGTCTTCTTTATTAAATTTATTCATTTTCATTTTTATTTTCTCCTTTAAAATATTTTGTTTTTGCATTCATTCATTCAATTATTAATTCATTTGTTATTTCTATTTTTATTTCTTGCTGAGTATTTTTATTAGTTAAATAAACATAAGTTTTATAAGATGGAGTTATGCCATTATCAAGTAACATGCAATAATAAGCAGTTAATTGTAATTTAATTCTTTTTAATTTATCTTCATCAATACAAGCATAAGTTTTATAATCTACTAAATAATATTTATTTTCTTTTTTATTTAAATAAACTAAATCTGGTGTTCCAGCAATTACATTATCATTAATAGGTTTTTCTATAATAAATTCATAATTATTTTTATCTTTAAATTTTTCTTTTAAAAACATAAGTGATTTTTTACAATAAGAATAATTAATATTATTAGTTAATGGTTTTAATTTTTTTAATAAATTATTAATAATATTTTCTTTATGAATATTTTGTAAATATAATTCATTTAATTTATGTACTCATTTACCACGAACTGAAGCATTTTTTAATACTTCTGGTGATATATGACTATAGCCAAAACCTAAATAATTATCAATAATTTTAGAAACTGATATTAATTCTTTATCATCTAAAAAATATTGATGTTTTTCTTTTTTAAAAATTAATTTAGGAATATCCTTCACGTTTTGCTTCTAAAAAAGCATATCATCCTTCAATAATTTTTAATGCATAATCAATATTTTTTTCTTCTTTAATAAGTTTTTCTAATATTTTTAACATTCCATAATTTATTAAATCATCTGAAATATTTTTTTCTTTACATTCTTTATATCTATCTCTATAAAAACTATTAACAAATTTAAAACCATCATATTCTTTACCATTAATTTTCATATTTATAACTTCCATTTCTACCTATTAATATTCAAAAACATTTATTACATAATCTATTACCAAAAGAGGATTGTTTTCTACATTTATCACAAGAACCAACCATTCTATATTCTCTATATTCCATAAATATTAATCCTTTCAATTAATGTTTAGAAGCAATAATTATTAATGTTAAAATCATAATAATGTAAAGGGAAAATTATTATTAAAATCATAATTTATTTCTATTTTATACAATATATTTTGTTAAAATAAAAAAAATAAACTTTACATATTAAATGGTCTATTTTCTAAATTTGTTACTACACTAGAGATATTATTAATCAAACTTATATTTTCAGGAAAATCTTTTTCACTAATAACTGTGATTGCTACTTCTTCTTGAAATTCTTTATTTGTAACAATATTTTTTTTAAAATTTTGAAGAATTTCAATAAAATTACTTAAACTTTTAAATTTCTCACGTTCTGTAAGAACCTGTTTAGAATCTTTTCGAAAATAATGTAAAATGATTATATATCCTGAATTGTAAATATAAATGGGACAGTTTTTTAAAATAATTGTATTAAATCTATTGGTCTTTTATAAGATAGTGATTTTCTGGGTGTAGAATTAATTTGAAATGCTATAGTATTTAAATCTTTTTGTTTATATGAAGATAGATCTTTTAATTATGTAGAAAAGTATGGATGACCAAAAATTATTCATCAATTTACACTTAAAATATTATTTTTAATTAAAAATTTGTTAAAAGTAACATTATTTAGTGTAAAAATTCTCTAAAAATAACACTTTATCATGTATCATTACTTTTCTACAAAATTAAAGGATAGATCTGTAGATTTTGGTAAATATCTTCTTAAAATACCATTATTATTTTCATTTAAACCTCTTTGACAAGGTTTACCAGGATCTGCAAAATAAATCTTAACATTACAATTTTTTTCGATTAATTTTCATTTACTAAATTCTTTACCACGATCAAAAGTAATAGTTTTAACTGTTCCTTTTTGTAACTTTGAAATAAATTTTATTATACTTTTTGTAATATTTTCTGATTTATTATTTTTAGTTGCTAAAGGAATTGTGGTTTTTGATCATATATCAGCTAAAGTAATAATAGAACTTTTATGATCTTTACCAATGATAGTATCACCCTCTAAATGACCAAATTCTTCTTTTAATTATGTAGAAAAGTATGGATGACCAAAAATTATTCATCAATTTACACTTAAAATATTATTTTTAATTAAAAATTTGTTAAAAGTAACATTATTTAGTGTAAAAATTCTCTAAAAATAACACTTTATCATGTATCATTACTTTTCTACAAAATTAAAGAATTCTTCTATATTTTTAATATTAGGAATGATTAAATTTCTTTCATGAATAGACTTACAATTATTAATTCTGCCCCTAGTTTCTTTTTGTTTGTGAGGTTTATTTTTTCCTTTTCTCAATAAGTTATTTTCATCAAAACCCATTCGATTTGTTTTAAACATGTTATATAAAGTTTTTGTTGAAATACTTTTTATTTTATTTTCCTTTAAAAAATTAGCAATTATATCAAGAGCATAATTTTTAGTAATTAACAAATGATTAATAGTATTAATTTCTATTAAAGTTAAAATTATTAATTTTCTACCTGCATTTTGTTTATTTTTTTGAATTTTATTCAATATTTCTAATGGTAATAAGTTTTGATTTAATAATCTACAAACTCTATGTACAGTTGATTTACTATAATCAATGGCTTTTGCTATTTTACGAATCGAAAATCCATAACTTTTATATTCTTTTATTGCTATTATTGATTCAATAGTCAGATACTTATACATTGTGCTAATTCCTTTCTTTTCTTAATTATAGAATTAACACAATTTAATTTTTATATAAGTGTCCTTTTTAATTTTACAATTCAGGTATGTAGAAAAGTATGGATGACCAAAAATTATTCATCAATTTACACTTAAAATATTATTTTTAATTAAAAATTTGTTAAAAGTAACATTATTTAGTGTAAAAATTCTCTAAAAATAACACTTTATCATGTATCATTACTTTTCTACAAAATTAAAGGAAAATGGCGCCAATGTTAATCAAATAAATTTACATGGTGAAACTGCTTTAGATCGAACTATTGAAAATGGTCATTTAGATGTAATTAAATTTTTGAAATCATGTTCACCACAAGCAAGAGAAAGAGAAAAAAATAAACAATTAATGAATGCAGTAAAAGAAAATGATTTAGAAAAAATTAAACTTTTATTAGTAAATAATGCTAATGTCAACTATACAAATTCAGATATTTTTACTTATACTTATAGAATAAAAGAAAATTCCTTTAATTTTGTAGAAAAGTAATGATACATGATAAAGTGTTATTTTTAGAGAATTTTTACACTAAATAATGTTACTTTTAACAAATTTTTAATTAAAAATAATATTTTAAGTGTAAATTGATGAATAATTTTTGGTCATCCATACTTTTCTACATAATTAAAAGAAAATTCTTTTCAAAAAAATATATCAATTGGTAGTGGTAATAGCGCTTTAACAAAAGCCGCCAAAAAAGGATATTTAAATATAGTTAAATTTTTAGTTGAAAACGATGCCGATGTTAATCATATAATTAATTATAATAAAGAAAGTGCTTTAACACGAGCTGCTCAAAATAATCACTTAGATGTTATTAAATTTTTAGTAGAAAATAACGCTGATATTAATCATACAAATCAAAATGGTAAAACTGCCTTAATCCTAATTGCTGATAATAATAATATTGAGGGAGTTAAGTTTCTAATAGAAAATGGTGCTAAAATTGAATGTATAGATAATTTTTGAGAATCAATAAATAAAGTGAATCTAGAAGTGAAAGAATATTTGCAATCATGAATTTTAAACTCAAGTAAAAATGAAATAAATTCACCTAACTCTAGTAATCAACCAACAACAAATATCAAAAAACAAAGTTTGCTAATGATCTAATTAAAAGTCTAAAATAACTTTTATTATTTCTTAGCTTTAATATTTCTAACTTCTTTTAATTGTTTTTTTAACATTTTTAATTGTAAATGTAAATCTTCATATGATGGTAAATCATCACTTTTAATTTCTTCTTTTTTGTTTTTACTATAATCATTAGTTTTTTTTGATAATTGTGGAGGATTAACTCATAAATTTTTTAAGCCATATCAAAAAATAGTAAGTAAACTTAAACCAATACCTGATCAAGGAATTGTTCATAAATCTTTAAAAGGAATAGTTTGAAAATTTCTAATATTAAAGTAATTAAAAAGTACTAATACAAAAAGTATCAATACTAAGGTTATTAATAACATGTGTATAGCAAAAACTGATCTTGAAAAAGGTTTTTTAATAAAAATTAATGGTATTAAATAAGTTAAATTAAAAATCAATAATGTTCCAAAAGTATATAAAGAAACTATACTATCACTAGTCATTAATTGTTTATAAAAACTACTAGTAATTGGTTCTTTATTAACGATTAAA
The DNA here is from genome assembly GCF_964030965.1 of Spiroplasma endosymbiont of Amphimallon solstitiale. Taxonomy (GTDB): domain Bacteria; phylum Bacillota_I; class Bacilli_A; order Mycoplasmatales; family VBWQ01; genus Spiroplasma_E. Next base: position 386,727 of record NZ_OZ034999.1, on the reverse strand, counting down.
GTAATAATAATAGCAATATTGTTTTTTAATGGAACACCCCAATTAAATAATGGAAAAATTGATAAACTAATTGTTACTGTTAAAACACTAATAATAACTAATGTTTTGCTTAAAATTAAATTATTTTTTTTCATATTATCCATCTCTCATTATCAGTTTACTTTTTCACTCTAATAATATTTTATCATTATTAAAGCAAAAAAATAACTATCAAAATTAAGATTAAGATTTATTTTTAGTTTTAGCTAAATTTAATGCAATTTTTCGCGCAGCAAATGGATCGCGAGGATCATAATGTCAATAATTAGTAAAATATTTTTTAAAATTATTAGGTAATGTTGAAGAAGCAATATTAATAGCATGAAAGCGATTAGCTTTTGCTTTTAGTTGCAACATTAAATTAATATTATTTTTAGTAATATTAGCAGATAAAAAATCAGAAACTACCAATAAGTCTGCATTATGATATGTTTTAGATTGCATAATTGTTAAAGCATGACTAATAGCTGGATTAATATTAGTATGTCCTTTAAAACTATGACCTAAAAAATGAATTAGATTGGGAATTGATGAAACTAAATTAGATAAATCATAAGTTTCAAATTTACCAGAAAAATTGATCATATAGCATGGTCTTTTTTCTTGTAAAGCAATTTTACTAATAGCAAGCACAATTGATTTTGCAATAATTTCTGGACTATGACTCATCGATTTAGATGTATCAATGCATAAGATAAAAGGGCCTTCACTTTCGGGAATTGGTACTTCTACAACTTCTTCAACAAGATGTTCAGTAGCAACTAAATCCATTGATTCAAACTCTGTAATTGCTAACTTTTCTTCAACAAATTTTTTATAAAAAATAGCATTTAACTCTGGAATAGCAAGATTAACTAATTCTAATGGTAATAAATGTTCTAAATCTTTACCCTCGGTAATTCCTACTATTTCTTCAGGTCATTTTCCTAATGGCTTTAATTCATATTCAATTTGTACTTTTTGATGAACCTGCTTTTCTGTTAAACCTGAAATTCCTTTTCAACGACCAAGTAGTCTAGCAATTTCAATAATAGCTGGATTCTTATTTAAAATTTCACCATATTGTATAATAATATTTAAATTAATTTTTTTAAAATCATTTAAATCTCCTTCTCAAAATCGTCCAAAAAAATTTCAAGCAAAACCAACAATATGTCTTACTTCATTAATAATTTTAATATTATTACTTCACATTGTTAAATACTTTTGACGCATTTGCATAGTTTCAAATAATTTATAATTTACAATTCTTTGAACAATTAAACTTTCTCAATGTCTTGTAAAATTATCAAAAGTTAATTTACTATTAAGTTTACGATCCTTAAATTTTTCCTGAAAATAATGAAAATAATTAATCATTGGTGAATCAAGAATTTTTGCCCTAGTGTAAATTTCTTGTCAATTATTTTTTAATCTATCAATACCATTAATCATAACTCAGAAATATAATCGTAATTCTCCTTTAATGATGGGACTAATAACAATATTTTTACTTTTTTCTAAAACTTCATTTAAATAAAAATGACTAATTTGTTGATCAAATTCTGAAGCTAATCAAGCAAAATTTTTTTTAAATCAAGCAAAGCTACTTAAATTTGTTTCTGATAAAGACATTTTTTTCAATTTAGTTTCTAAAATTTGTGAAACATGGGATTCAATTAATTGTTCCATAATAATCACCTATCTTAATTAATATCAGAATTATTATTATTAGTATCATTAACATTTGGAATAGTTATTGGTGAATCTTCAGTTAGTGATTCTGATGAAAGAGTCGTTTCGGTTTCTGCTTCGGGTATTTGTGAAATTTTATCAAAAAATGCCATTTCTAATAGTGATTTAAATTGTTCATCAAAAAATATAGAATCGGTTTTACTTAAACTATGATATTCTTGTTCAAAATGTACTTTTAATTCATTAATTTGTTGCTTTAAATCTTTCATTTGACTATTAATATTTCCAAATTGTGATTTACTATCAGTATTAGTTAATTCAACTTGAATTATAGAATTATTTGTAATATTTATTAACTCACTAGAATTCTTTAATTGCAACTCAAACTTCTGATTACCTTCCATTTTACTTAAACTTTTACCATAAAATAATTGAATATTATGACTCTTTTTATTACGTCGTAATAATAACTGAAAATCCTTTCTACTAATAAAACAAATTGGAAATTCATCACTATGTCATAATAAACGATAATATATGCCTTTAATTTGTTCAGAAAATGGATTGGAGTAAATAGATGGTTGATTTTGACTATCTTTAATGTTTTCGGCATTATTACTTAATGTTTCCAACTCACTTTCCAGTTCAATCTGATTTTGTTTCAATGTGTAAGTTAAATCTTCACAATATGCTTCATTGAAAAGTTTTGTATATTCTTTTTCTTGATCTTCATTATCTCAAATACAGTAAGGAATAATCAATAAATCAGGCTTATCAGTAGTTGTTCTACCATTATAATAAGCTGAAGCTTTTATTAATTTAGCAATTTTTTTTCATCTTCGATCAGAAATGTAAGCTTTACCATTAGTTGCTTCTGTTAAAATTTTACGAAAACGAGAAATAAAATTTAATGTTTCTTTGCTTAAAGTAACAGTAGTTTCCAATTCTTTTAATCACTTTTCATATTCAGAAGTTTTAATTTGTAATTCAAGTGGAACTTTTACTTCTAAACTAGTAATACTTTCTAACATATCATTAAAATTTTCTTCATTAGTTAAACCATAAACTATCATTCTAATAATAAAACGATCAAATAAAGCTTCTAAACCTTTACCACTTTCTGGTAACTCATTGGAAGCTGAAATTAATAGTTTTAATGGTACTTTGATATCAACACCACCATTACGAAAGATTTTTTCATTAATAATAGTTAGTAATGTATTTTGAATTGAAGGGCCTGCTTTTCAAATTTCATCCAAAAAAGCAATATCAACAGCAGGCAAATATTGATCAATAATTCTTACATAGTTACCTTTTAATAAATCTTTGATTGAGATTGGTCCAAAAATTTCTTCTGGAGTAGAAAAACGATTCATTAAATATTCAAAATTTCGCCCTTCATGGAGCGCATATTTAATTCGTCGTGAAATTAATGATTTAGCAATTCCTGGTAATCCTAATAAAAATATTGATTCTCCTGATAATAACGCCAAAATAGCAAGTTTAAAAACAGTTTCTTTTTCATAAACATCAGCGCTAATTACTTTAATTAATTGTTCAATTCGCTTAGAAAGTAAACTATCTGTACTCATTTATATTCTCCTTTACTTATTATTTATTCGACACTTAATTCTCTTCTTACATCATCACTTTTAACAATTAATAAACAAGCAGCAATTAATCATAAAACAGTTATTAGTAAAACAATAATCATAAATATTGGAACTTCTGCAGAAACAGTTTCATTTACTAATCCATTAACCACTAACAAAATTGTACAAAATACTTCTAAAACTATAAAATAAGCAATTGCTAAAATAATATAAACAATTGATCATCCAAACATAGCACTAGCAGTGCGACCAATCGCTACTGGTAAATAAAATATAAAATTAAATCCCAAAGTTATAATTAAAAATATATAAATTATATAAGTTGGGTTCATGTTACTACCTTTATTACTCAAAATTTGATTAACCAAATTGTTAGCTAAAAAATAAGAAAAAATTAAATGAAAACATGAAACTGTAAGTAACAAAATACGAGCAATATTTTCCATTTTTGAACTTCAATACATTCTTTTAAATTTAATACTATCACTTAATAACGGATTATAAGTAGTAAAACGTTGTTCTTCAATATCTTTAAATGATGGATTATCATTATTTGATTTGATAATACTATTATCAACATTTGACAATGGAGTATTTTTTAAGTCATCTTTTTTTTCTTCCATATATCTAACACCCCTTATTTTTTATTTATATTATAACTTATTTTAGGTATTAAAACTTAATAATAGTATCTGATATAAATCAAAATTATAAGCGTTTAATTTTACAAAATTATTAAATTTAAATTTATTTTTTTAAAACCTGAATTGTAAATATAAATGGGACAGTTTTTTAAAATAATTGTATTAAATCTATTGGTCTTTTATAAGATAGTGATTTTCTGGGTGTAGAATTAATTTGAAATGCTATAGTATTTAAATCTTTTTGTTTATATGAAGATAGATCTGTAGATTTTGGTAAATATCTTCTTAAAATACCATTATTATTTTCATTTAAACCTCTTTGACAAGGTTTACCAGGATCTGCAAAATAAATCTTAACATTACAATTTTTTTCGATTAATTTTCATTTACTAAATTCTTTACCACGATCAAAAGTAATAGTTTTAACTGTTCCTTTTTGTAACTTTGAAATAAATTTTATTATACTTTTTGTAATATTTTCTGATTTATTATTTTTAGTTGCTAAAGGAATTGTGGTTTTTGATCATATATCAGCTAAAGTAATAATAGAACTTTTATGATCTTTACCAATGATAGTATCACCCTCTAAATGACCAAATTCTTCTATATTTTTAATATTAGGAATGATTAAATTTCTTTCATGAATAGACTTACAATTATTAATTCTGCCCCTAGTTTCTTTTTGTTTGTGAGGTTTATTTTTTCCTTTTCTCAATAAGTTATTTTCATCAAAACCCATTCGATTTGTTTTAAACATGTTATATAAAGTTTTTGTTGAAATACTTTTTATTTTATTTTCCTTTAAAAAATTAGCAATTATATCAAGAGCATAATTTTTAGTAATTAACAAATGATTAATAGTATTAATTTCTATTAAAGTTAAAATTATTAATTTTCTACCTGCATTTTGTTTATTTTTTTGAATTTTATTCAATATTTCTAATGGTAATAAGTTTTGATTTAATAATCTACAAACTCTATGTACAGTTGATTTACTATAATCAATGGCTTTTGCTATTTTACGAATCGAAAATCCATAACTTTTATATTCTTTTATTGCTATTATTGATTCAATAGTCAGATACTTATACATTGTACTAATTCCTTTCTTTTCTTAATTATAGAATTAACACAATTTAATTTTTATATAAGTGTCCTTTTTAATTTTACAATTCAGGAAATATAATATGGCAAAATTAAAAAACAAAAAAATAATTATTTAACTTTGACCATCCAAAATTAAATAATTATTAAAAATATTTTTTAAATAAATAAGAAATTATAAATCAATATATAAAATAAAATATTTTGTTGATTCACTAAAAATAATACTTAATATATTTTAAAAACAAAATACCTAATGAACATAATAACTGTTAATTATTTCACATTTTTGGATTGCATCTCAAAAATTATTATTTTTTATTTTTACTTTTAAACCAATAATTAAAAAAGTTAATGCAATAGTAAAAAATCCAAAAATTGGAGTTAAAATTATACAAAAAATAACTCCAATTTGTAACTGAACTCAATCATAATAACCATCATAATTATGAACTACTGATAAACATATATTTTCTGCAGAATGATTTAAAATATAATTTACACTCATATAATTTAATAAACTAAATCCATTTGTTATTTCTAGTGTTATTTCTATAATAAGTCTTTTTTCTTTATATAATTTAAGATGTTCAAAAAAACTTTTATTAAAATTTGAAAAACCAATTAACATTAAACCAATTACCATAATTAAAATAGTTAAAATAGTTAAAATAAATAAAAATAAGGTTGCTAATTTTAATTTTTTATATTTTTGCAATATCATTTATAATTTTCCTTTCAAAATAAAAACCCATTTGCTTTTATCTCAACAAACAATGGGTTAAAAACTACTATATTATTTATATTTTTTATACATAAGAATAATAACAAATTTATATTAATTTTACAATTAATAACCTATATAATTAAAACTATTTTATATAAGTAGTATGAATATTAAATTATAGTTATCAAAATTTAACCCATTTTCATAAAATCAACACTTATTTTTAAGTATTTAAATTCACTTTACTTTAAAAGTAAAATTAAAACTATGAGGCTTGGGAACATAGTCACTGCTTGTCAAATCTTTTCCAATATGAAATCTAATTTTTTTAATATCATCAATCTTAATAATATCAGTTGCCTTTAATGATAAATTATTACCATCAATATCTAAAAAAGTAAAAGCAGTTAACTCATCAATTTGCACCTTTAAAGCTTTAATAAAATATCCTTTAAAAGTAGCAAGTGATTTAATAACAAGATTTCAATTAATATTTGGATCAACCCTCGAATCAGGATAATCTAATAAGAAAAAAGTAGAATTATTTTTTGCAAATTGATACATTTCTTGTCAATATTTATTTTCTAAAAAGGTTTCTAGATCACCAATATTAATATAATCATTAACATTAATATTTTCAATACTATTATTTATTGAATTTGAAAAGCCAAAATAATAACTCAATTCTTTATATTTAAAATGATTACCACTATTATCACTAGTCAATAATACATGTGGAGGACTATATTTTATTAATGATTCATCACTATCTACTGCTTCTTGTACCATACTAAAAGGAACAAAATCAATAGGATTAACTTTAAGATAATCAATAACCTCTTCAATACTTGTTGGTTTTAAATCAATGAAATCATAAACAACATTTGGATTAGAAACATATGTTATATAAAAAGGTTTTAATGGAAAATTTGAAGAATATGAATAAAGATTAACATATTCTTTGGAACTATTCACAGCATTACCAACATAATTTAATTCGGGATGATGAACTAATTCAAAATATGGCTTAATAGTAGCTACATCATTAAAATCAATATCTGCTAAAGGAATTGTTGATATTATTGGATAAAGATGAGTATCACTAGCAAATTCTTCTTCATAATCATTAATAAATTTATTAATTTCATCTTCGATTGTTTTATAAATAACAGTATTATCAATTTTATCCGCATAATAAAAATTAGTTGGTAAATAACCATGTGTTCATTGTTCTTGCAAATAATCACTACCATTTGGAAATTTTCCTGAAATATGTTTACTAAATTTTCCTTCAAATTGATTAAACATCATAAATTTTTCATAAAATTTAGCAGTATTTTTAATTAATGCAATTACTGGCATTTTAAATTCAATAAATGAAGATTGTAACTTTAATTTTAAATCAAATTTAGTAACACCATCAGTTTGAATTAAACTCTTATCTAATTCATCATTACTATTAGGTTTATAAAAAGTGAAATCATAATTAGTAATATTAGTTGGAAAAAAACTATCTCATCAAGATTCTTTTATTAATAAATCAAAAACTTGTTTTTTTGATTCTTCTTCAAAAAATGGCAAACGTAAATTTTTATTACTACTATCAATTGGAACATCATTCATATCAACAATAATTGATTCTTCTGGAATATTTTGTTTAAAATCACCAATATTAAAAGCACTCTGCATAGCAAGAGCAATAAAAAAAGTACTAATTGCTAAACCAATTATCATAATTAAAGAAATAGTTATTGTCAGAAAACTTTTTTTTACTTTTACTGGTTCTACTTTACCAGTAACGTATTTAGTAATATTATTTAGTTTTCTTCAATCATCATTATCTTTCTTTTTAGTCATATATTATTCACCTAAATTTCCATTATCTAAAACTTAATTCATACATTTTAATAATACTTTTAATTAAATATTTTTTATTTTCAATAGTATTTAATCATCAATGCAAAATAGCAATTCATCATAATAAGAGTGCTATAACCGCGAAAATCAATACTGTCATTCGATAAGGACTGTCACTATAAGAAAACATAAAAAAACTAATACCAATAATTATTAAATTAACAATAGAACCAAATATTAAAAAAAATAAACAACTTAAACCAATACCTCTAATAGTTTTAGATAAAAAAACGGGTAAAATCATAATTAAAATTATAAAAGCAAATAAAACAGTAACTAACATTGCTACTACTTTTAATATTGCACTTTGAAAAACTGGTGCTGATGGTATACCAGGAAGATTAGCAACCAATTGACCAAAACCAATGCCATTAAAAAAAATCAAACCAATTCAAAAAATTTGAATAGTTAAAATAAATATTCGCGAAAAACCATCACCAAGACTAGTAAAATAAACTCTTGTTAAATTTAAATCTAATAATGAAGGTAAAGGAGTTTCCTTTAATTTCTTTAACTCTTTTTGACCAATAAGATTACTTGTAGTTAAAAATTGTTTATCTAATGATTTATCCATATCTTTCACCCATCCTATAAAATAATTATAATGCATTTTATTTAAAAACTATATAGTTAACTTATATCCGAATTTTAAATCTATAAAATAATCAAATTATTATTTTAAAATAAATACAAACATAATTAATAATATCTATTTTTAACTACAAGTAATATGAAAAATAAACAATAATTTTCAATAATTATTGTTTATTTTAATAATATAGTATTGTTTAAATATTTTTTTGATTATATGGAGTATCTAGAAATACTTGCACTTGCTAATTTTGAGTGAGAATATGATAAATCTATTGAGTTTATTTGTTTTCACTTATCAACTTCATTATTTAGATTTTCTACATTTTCATCACATACAGATTGTAATTCAATATTATCCATAATTAATATTTCTTCTTCATTATTTATATTTATTAATTCTTGTGATTTATTTGCATTATTTCTTTCTAAGTTATTATTTGATTTAAAATTAGTTCTAATTTTTTTAAAAATAAAACCTATTAAACCTCCAACTAAACAAAGAGGAAAAATAGGTAAAATTCAAAAAGACATTGAAACTAATTTATTGTTTTCAACTTGCTCTGACTCTAATTTAAATGTTGCCAATTGTTCTTGATTAAATCATGAAATTTGTTCTTCTGACAGTTCTGCTTTTTGTATTGGAGTTAATAACAGAATTTGTTCTAATGATAATGATTGAATTTCTGATTTTGATAATAATTGCATTGGTTTTGAATTAAATTCTTCAACTTGTTTTACTGTTGTTGAATCAACTGTTGTGCTAGTTGTGCTATTAAAATACTTATCTATTTTTCCCTCAAAAATTTTTCGTTGTTCTGCTGTAAAAAAATGAATTTGTTCTGGTGTAAATGTGGTATTTGTTCTGGTGTAAAATATGGTATTTGTTCGATTGTGAATGCTTGAATTTGTTCTTCTGTAAAAGATTGAATTTGGTTTTTAGTAAATTCTACAATCTGACTTGGTCTAAATCATGAAATTTGGTCAGATGTAAAAGAACTAATGTCTGCATGACTAAATGATTGAATTTGGTTTTTAGTTAATGCTTGAATCTGTCATCATTCAAATCATGAAATTTGGTCAGATGTAAATTGTGCAATCTGACTTGGTGTAAATCATGAAATTTGTTCCTTTGTAAAAGTTTGTATTTGTATTTTAGTAAAATTTGTAATCTGACTTGGTCTAAATCATGAAATTTGATCAGATGTAAATAATCTAATCTGTCATGGTGCAAGCGCTCGAATTTGTTCTAATGATAATGATTGAATTTCCTTTTCTGTTAATGATTTAATTTTCTTTTCTGTTAATGATTTAATTTTCTGACTAGTATACATTTCTAAATTCGAACGAGTCGAACGTTTTTTTTCTACCTGAATTGTAAATATAAATGGGACAGTTTTTTAAAATAATTGTATTAAATCTATTGGTCTTTTATAAGATAGTGATTTTCTGGGTGTAGAATTAATTTGAAATGCTATAGTATTTAAATCTTTTTGTTTATATGAAGATAGATCTGTAGATTTTGGTAAATATCTTCTTAAAATACCATTATTATTTTCATTTAAACCTCTTTGACAAGGTTTACCAGGATCTGCAAAATAAATCTTAACATTACAATTTTTTTCGATTAATTTTCATTTACTAAATTCTTTACCACGATCAAAAGTAATAGTTTTAACTGTTCCTTTTTGTAACTTTGAAATAAATTTTATTATACTTTTTGTAATATTTTCTGATTTATTATTTTTAGTTGCTAAAGGAATTGTGGTTTTTGATCATATATCAGCTAAAGTAATAATAGAACTTTTATGATCTTTACCAATGATAGTATCACCCTCTAAATGACCAAATTCTTCTATATTTTTAATATTAGGAATGATTAAATTTCTTTCATGAATAGACTTACAATTATTAATTCTGCCCCTAGTTTCTTTTTGTTTGTGAGGTTTATTTTTTCCTTTTCTCAATAAGTTATTTTCATCAAAACCCATTCGATTTGTTTTAAACATGTTATATAAAGTTTTTGTTGAAATACTTTTTATTTTATTTTCCTTTAAAAAATTAGCAATTATATCAAGAGCATAATTTTTAGTAATTAACAAATGATTAATAGTATTAATTTCTATTAAAGTTAAAATTATTAATTTTCTACCTGCATTTTGTTTATTTTTTTGAATTTTATTCAATATTTCTAATGGTAATAAGTTTTGATTTAATAATCTACAAACTCTATGTACAGTTGATTTACTATAATCAATGGCTTTTGCTATTTTACGAATCGAAAATCCATAACTTTTATATTCTTTTATTGCTATTATTGATTCAATAGTCAGATACTTATACATTGTGCTAATTCCTTTCTTTTCTTAATTATAGAATTAACACAATTTAATTTTTATATAAGTGTCCTTTTTAATTTTACAATTCAGGAAACACTTTAATATGTTTTTGCGTAAATAATTGTAATTGTTCTGCCGTTAGTAATTGCAGTTGTTCTTTAGAACTCATTTCAATATTATATAAAAAATTTAATGATAATATATTTTTTAAAATTGGTTCATTGATACCATTTTCTAATGTTAATGCATTATTCACTGGTATCAATGTCTCAACATTATTGCTACTTATGATACTTGAAGATGAGTTATTAAAGTTTAATAAATTGTTTAGCATATTTTTGCTCCTTTTTAAAAATTAAAAACTATTATAAAGTAATAGTTAAATTTAAATAAAATTATATTGATTATTTAAATTATACGTGTATTTTAATATTTTTAATTTACTTAATCAATCAAAAACTTTCTTCCATAATGAATAAAATAATTATTAATTATACCAATAAAAAAAGAGTAAGACCTTTTACTTACTCTCTAAATTAATACTGCTTATGTTTTATTTTCTAAATGGCGGTCTTGACGGGGATCGAACCCGCGATCTCCTCCGTGACAGGGAGGCGTATTAACCACTTTACCACAAGACCGTGGTTGCGGAGACTGGATTTGAACCAATGATCTTCGGATTATGAGCCCGACGGGATACCACTTCCCCACTCCGCGATGTATAAAATTTAATAATAATGGAGGAGGCTGAGGGATTCGAACCCTCGAGCACTTACGCACTGACAGTTTTCAAGACTGTTCCCTTCAACCGGACTTGGGTAAGCCTCCGAGTATTTAAGTATGGTGGACCCTATCGGATTCGAACCAATGCTCGCCCGGTTATGAGCCGGGAGCTTTAACCAACTAAGCTAAGGGTCCTAGACTATGGTAGCGGGGATGGGACTCAAACCCATGGCCTCTCGGGTATGAACCGAACGCTCTAATCAACTGAGCTACCTCGCCAGTTTTAGTTTAAATGTTTAACCGATATATAATGGTGGACCCTATCGGGATCGAACCGACCACCTCCTGCGTGCAAGGCAGGCGCTCTACCAAATGAGCTAAGGGCCCTTATTTAATAATGGTCGGGAAGACAGGATTCGAACCTGCGACCTCTCGGTCCCAAACCGAGCGCTCTACCAAGCTGAGCCACATCCCGATGGTGCGCCTGGCAGGACTTGAACCCACAACCTTTTGATCCGTAGTCAAACGATCTATCCAATTGATCTACAGGCGCATTTAATTACTAAAATTTATAGTAACTCATTAAATCATTAAACCTAATCAATTATAACTTATTAAAAGTAATATTTACAAGTATATTTGCAAATATTATTAATATTTTGGAGGAGCCGATCGGATTCGAACCGACGATCAAAGTTTTGCAGACTTATGCCTTAAACCACTTGGCCACGGCTCCAAATATAATTAAAAAAATTTAAAGACTTTTCAATATTACCAAGACTAGTTACTATTTGCAACTTGTTTTACAATATTATTCATAAAATATTTAAATATTTTTTTATTATTTATTTCACTAATTAAAATCTTATAAAGTTATTTATAATTAATTATTAAATTAAATCCTGAATTGTAAAATTAAAAAGGACACTTATATAAAAATTAAATTATGTTAATTCTATAATTAAGAAAAGAAAGGAATTAGCACAATGTATAAGTATCTGACTATTGAATCAATAATAGCAATAAAAGAATATAAAAGTTATGGATTTTCGATTCGTAAAATAGCAAAAGCCATTGATTATAGTAAATCAACTGTACATAGAGTTTGTAGATTATTAAATCAAAACTTATTACCATTAGAAATATTGAATAAAATTCAAAAAAATAAACAAAATGCAGGTAGAAAATTAATAATTTTAACTTTAATAGAAATTAATACTATTAATCATTTGTTAATTACTAAAAATTATGCTCTTGATATAATTGCTAATTTTTTAAAGGAAAATAAAATAAAAAGTATTTCAACAAAAACTTTATATAACATGTTTAAAACAAATCGAATGGGTTTTGATGAAAATAACTTATTGAGAAAAGGAAAAAATAAACCTCACAAACAAAAAGAAACTAGGGGCAGAATTAATAATTGTAAGTCTATTCATGAAAGAAATTTAATCATTCCTAATATTAAAAATATAGAAGAATTTGGTCATTTAGAGGGTGATACTATCATTGGTAAAGATCATAAAAGTTCTATTATTACTTTAGCTGATATATGATCAAAAACCACAATTCCTTTAGCAACTAAAAATAATAAATCAGAAAATATTACAAAAAGTATAATAAAATTTATTTCAAAGTTACAAAAAGGAACAGTTAAAACTATTACTTTTGATCGTGGTAAAGAATTTAGTAAATGAAAATTAATCGAAAAAAATTGTAATGTTAAGATTTATTTTGCAGATCCTGGTAAACCTTGTCAAAGAGGTTTAAATGAAAATAATAATGGTATTTTAAGAAGATATTTACCAAAATCTACAGATCTATCTTCATATAAACAAAAAGATTTAAATACTATAGCATTTCAAATTAATTCTACACCCAGAAAATCACTATCTTATAAAAGACCAATAGATTTAATACAATTATTTTAAAAAACTGTCCCATTTATATTTACAATTCAGGAATAATAAAAAAAATCACAATTGTGCATTTAATTTATGGTGGAGATGGCGGGGATCGAACCCGCGTCCAAAAGTTAACTGACTAACTGTATCTACAGTTTAGTATAATTTAGAAAAATCACTATTTAATAATAAATTATACGAAATTATGAATAGCTAGTTAATGGAAATTCGAAAAAATTTATTAACATCATTTTTTCTAGTTTATCCTTATGATACGTTACTAATAATGATAAACTTGCTATTAGCAACGGTAGTATTTACTTCTTAAGTAATTAAGCAGGTAAAACTGCTTGATTTCCTAAACCAAATCCAAAGTTGTTTAACTTTGTTGTGAATCAGTTAGGTACTACGGTTTTAGTTTGTTTTCCGGTTATGAAACCTCGTAGTATTATGGTCTACCAAACCACTGCCACAATTAGTTGTTCACTCCTGTCGAAACCAGAACATCCCCGCTAATATTATACATTACTTTCTACTATAAAGCAATTTTTGGTTTTCTTAAAAATTACTAATAATTCTTTCAAATTTTCATCATAAATTATAAAACCTGAATTGTAAAATTAAAAAGGACACTTATATAAAAATTAAATTGTGTTAATTCTATAATTAAGAAAAGAAAGGAATTAGCACAATGTATAAGTATCCTTTAATTTTGTAGAAAAGTAATGATACATGATAAAGTGTTATTTTTAGAGAATTTTTACACTAAATAATGTTACTTTTAACAAATTTTTAATTAAAAATAATATTTTAAGTGTAAATTGATGAATAATTTTTGGTCATCCATACTTTTCTACATAATTAAAATAAGTATCTGACTATTGAATCAATAATAGCAATAAAAGAATATAAAAGTTATGGATTTTCGATTCGTAAAATAGCAAAAGCCATTGATTATAGTAAATCAACTGTACATAGAGTTTGTAGATTATTAAATCAAAACTTATTGCCATTAGAAATATTGAATAAAATTCAAAAAAATAAACAAAATGCAGGTAGAAAATTAATACTATTAATCATTTGTTAATTACTAAAAATTATGCTCTTGATATAATTGCTAATTTTTTAAAGGAAAATAAAATAAAAAGTATTTCAACAAAAACTTTATATAACATGTTTAAAACAAATCGAATGGGTTTTGATGAAAATAACTTATTGAGAAAAGGAAAAAATAAACCTCACAAACAAAAAGAAACTAGGGGCAGAATTAATAATTGTAAGTCTATTCATGAAAGAAATTTAATCATTCCTAATATTAAAAATATAGAAGAATTTGGTCATTTAGAGGGTGATACTATCATTGGTAAAGATCATAAAAGTTCTATTATTACTTTAGCTGATATATGATCAAAAACCACAATTCCTTTAGCAACTAAAAATAATAAATCAGAAAATATTACAAAAAGTATAATAAAATTTATTTCAAAGTTACAAAAAGGAACAGTTAAAACTATTACTTTTGATCGTGGTAAAGAATTTAGTAAATGAAAATTAATCGAAAAAAATTGTAATGTTAAGATTTATTTTGCAGATCCTGGTAAACCTTGTCAAAGAGGTTTAAATGAAAATAATAATGGTATTTTAAGAAGATATTTACCAAAATCTACAGATCTATCTTTTAATTATGTAGAAAAGTATGGATGACCAAAAATTATTCATCAATTTACACTTAAAATATTATTTTTAATTAAAAATTTGTTAAAAGTAACATTATTTAGTGTAAAAATTCTCTAAAAATAACACTTTATCATGTATCATTACTTTTCTACAAAATTAAAGGATCTATCTTCATATAAACAAAAAGATTTAAATACTATAGCATTTCAAATTAATTCTACACCCAGAAAATCACTATCTTATAAAAGACCAATAGATTTAATACAATTATTTTAAAAAACTGTCCCATTTATATTTACAATTCAGGTTTACAATTCAGGTTTTAATTAAAAATTTGTTAAAAGTAACATTATTTAGTGTAAAAATTCTCTAAAAATAACACTTTATCATGTATCATTACTTTTCTACAAAATTAAAGGACTTTTCTGCTAAACAACAAAAAAGAATTACTACTAATGAAAATAGTATTAAATTATTAGAAAATAAAGTTGATATTAATAAACAAAATATTGATGATATTAAAAATAATTGATTTAATATTGAAACTAGTCCTTTATGAAAAAAATGTCTTCTTTTATTCCTAGTAATGAATTTGGAAAAATATATTTAGCAATATGAGGTTATATTTATCAACCACCTAATAATCCTACTGATAATTACATATATAGTAATAAAAAAACTATATTTAATTTAGGTGGTGAAATTAATAGAACAACACAAAAAACTATTAAGTTAGATGAATTGATTGTAAATGATAATGTTAAAATACAATTATTATTTACTAAGGAATTAAATGATATTACGGTGACTTCTAATGATGTTAATTATCAACCTAGTTCTGTTACATTATATCAATATATTGGAAAAGGAACACCAACTGAATTTATAGCAGAAGAACGTACTGAACGTGATTATTACACAAAACTAGAAACTAATAATTTATTAGATAAAAAACAAGATAAATTAATTGCTGGTACTAATATAACTATTGATGAAAATAATAAAATTAGTGCTACTGGTCGTAAAACCAATTTAACTGATTATTATAAAAAAGAAGAAGTAGATAAAAAATTAGAAGACACAGAAAAAAAGTTTCCAGTAGCATTTCAATTGAATGCTGTAAGTCAAGAAATCCCTAATTTAGAAACTATTAATAAAACTGTTGCTGGTGCTATTAATGAAAATAAAGCAAATATTGATAAAAACAAGATAAAGAAATATGAAAAGTAATAAGTAAAAGTAAAAATAATCGTGAATGAGATACGTTTGAAATTAATTTTAATACTGTATATAGAGTAATTATAACATTAGATGAATTACCAGTAAATCAAGCAAATATAAAGCATAAAGTAGAATTTAAAACTGGTAATTATTTAGGTGGAGATTATTTACTTGCAAAATTTAAAATTAAAGATGAAGATGTAATATTAACTTTAACTGTTAGAGAAAGTAGTTTTAATTGTAGTTTATATTTAAAAGGTGGAGATATTAATTATGGTGCTATTCTTTCATTAGAAGAATTACAAAATACAATTAAAGTTGATGTTACACCAAAAATAAAAATTAATTCAAAAAGTTTAGAAACAAATGAAGTTGAAGAAAATTGTTGAGATATTGAATTACCAAATAATCCAACACCAAGTCCAAGTGGTTCAAACTGAAAAGAAGTAGGAATAAGAGAAAAAAATAAATGAGATAATTGACAAATTACTTATGATTTTATAGTTAATAAACATTATAGAGTTTATTATTCTTGAAGTATATATAATCCAGTTTATACTATTCAAGAATTTATTATAACGGATAACAAAATTGCTGGTGTACCAATACAAACCTTTAATGATAGTGTTAATATAGTAATTTTATCAGTTCAACATGCTAAATTGATTACTATTTATAGTGAAAAAGGTAATTTAAAAGGTAATGTATGAAAATTAGAAGAATTACAGGAATAATATTATGTTTTTTAAAATTATAAAAATTATTTTAGGTTTAATTGGAGTAATTCTATCATCAGCAACTGCTGGTTTAATTATATTTATTATAGTAAAAATTGTATTAAAAATTAATCAAATCTTTTAGAAAGGTGGTGAGTATTATGCTAAGTTTATTTAAAAGAAAAGATAAAACAAATATTAATGATAATCAAAATGAAAAATTAAAATTTTTAACTAATAAAAATAAAAGTACACATGCTTCTATTTTAAATTATTTTGGTTTTAATGAGGCAATGTTTAGTAATCTGTGTAACTTACAAAAATAACTATGTTTAATTAATTCTAGTAAATATAATTAAATGACTAGAAAGAGTGAGTTACAGATGGCTAAAAAACAAAATATTAATAATAATGATCCAATATCAAAAGCAGTAGATTTATTATTAGAAAATACTGAAGATTTAACAACAGTTTTTAAAGAAGGGGGTTTATATAAAGAATTAACAAAACGTTTAGTTGAAAAAATGTTGAATTCTGAAATGCAAAATTATTTAGGATATGAAAAAAATCAACATAGTAATACTGAAAATGCTCGTAATGGTACAAGTTCAAAAAAATTAATAACTCAACAAGGTAAAATTGAGATTGATGTACCAAGAGATCGCAATAGTGATTTTACTCCTGTAATAGTTGCAAAAAGACAGCGAAGATTTGATGGTTTTGATCAACAAGTGCTTTCACTATATGCAAAAGGTATGACTCTATCTGACATTAGAATGCAGTTACAAGAGTTATATCATGGTGCTGATATTAGTGAAAGTGTTATTAGTCAAATTACTGATGATGTTATTGATGATGTCAAAACATGACAAAATCGACCATTAGAAAGCGTTTATCCGATTGTTTATTTTGATTGTATAGTAGTTAAAGTTCGACAAGATAAATGGATTATTAATAAATCAGTTTATATAGCATTAGGAGTTGATTTAGAAGGTAAAAAAGATGTTTTAGGCTTATGAATTAGTGAAAATGAAGGTGCTAAATTTTGATTAGCTTAATTTCACAGAAATGAAAAATCGATGCTTAAATGATATTTTGATTGCTTGTAGTGATAATTTAACAGGCATGTCAGAAGCAATACAAGCAGTTTATCCTAAAACAGAACATCAATTATGCATTGTTCATCAAATTCGAAATAGTTTAAAATATGTTTCATACAAACATCGAAAAACTCTAGTTACAGATTTAAAACCAATTTATAGTGCATGTAGTGAAGAACAAGCAATGCAAGCTTTAGAATCATTTGAAAGTAAATGAAATAAACAATATCCCCAAATTGCTAAATCTTGATATAAAAATTGAGAAAATTTGATGATTTTTATTAGTTATCCTGCAGAAATCAAAAGAGTAATTTATACAACAAATGCTATTGAATCTGTTAATAGTCAATTACGAAAAGTTATTAGAAACAAAAAAGCTTTTCCTAATGATATGTCAGTTTTTAAAATATTTTATTTAGCAATTGAAAATATAACAAAAAAATGAACATTGCCTATTCAAAATTGAAATACAGCAATTGCTCATTTTATGATAAAATTTGAAGACAGAATTAATCTGAACTAGTACTTTGTAAAACAAAGATACACAGATTTCTAAAAAGCCTCTTTAATGATTTTAATCATGAAACTTATTTTACTGATTTTGTAGCAGAAAATAATGCTAATCTATATAATGCTCCATTAGATATTAATAATGAAACTATTAAACAATATTTAATTCAACAAGAATTTTATAGAAAAAATTGAAATTCTATTTTTAAATTAAGTAAATTAGGAATTAGTGGTTATTTAATTTATATTGCTAATGATAATTTATATTTTCAAGTAATAGATATTCAACAAAGAGTTTATGATATTACTGGTAAATTAATTCAATGTACTATTTTTTATGATAATTATGAACAAAATTCTCAAACTGTAAGATTATTTGAAGTTTATACATTAAATAATAAACAAGTAACTATTAATCGTGCAATTTATAGTATTAGTGATAATAAAAAACAATTTCCATTAGATTTTAAAAAATATATTAATAATCCTAATTTATCACAAGAACAAACATTAAATATTAACTATATACCCATAGCAATCATGCGAAATAAAGCCAATGAGTTAGCAGATTGTGATAAAGTAATGGATAAAATTAAAGCATTAGATGTTATTTATGAACAAATTGTTTTAGATACTATTTTAAACTCACCTAATTGATAATATTCCTTATGACTTTACAAATATGATGAGTGCTACTAGTGACCCAGATATTAATAGAGCATACGATGAATTTAAAAAAAGAACAATTTATATTTATGAAATTGAACGTTTATTTAAAAACAATGAAAATAATAGTTTAAGATTTTCAACAAATACTATTAAAATAGGTTTTATTGATATTGATAAAGTATTAAAAACTACTGGTGTTGAAACATCAGACTTTACTATGCAATTAAATCAAAGAGCAAGTACTAATATTAATGATAATACTATTGAATATAGTATGACTGATATTAAAAACTTAATTTTTCAAGAAATAAATTTATTAAATCAATTTAAGTTATATGCAGTGTCTATTAATGAACCATTAACTGAAAATAATATTGATAATTTATATATTATTAATAATTATTCACAACCTTATCAAAATCCAAAAACAAGAAGTACTAAAAGTATTACTATTATTAAAATTAAAGATTTTAAAACAAGAGATGGTTATCCAATCATTATTAAATTACAAAAACCATTAGATAAAGATACCAAAGTTATTGGTTTAAAAATTAAAGCCCCTAGAAGCATGATTTTTGGCAATATAAAGGTACTTGGTGAAGTTGACAATATGGAAGTATACCCAAAGTTGTTTGTTAAAAAGATAAGATAGCATTTCCGCTATTATCAATGCCTATTGAAACTCAACCAAAAGTTAGAATATTACAACAATGATTTAGTGAACAAATTTTACCATGAAATTTAGCAAAACAATTTATTGGACAAGAAAAATCAGTTTTAGATTTAATTGCTATTGGTGAAGGTAAAGAAACAAGAAAAGAAATTATTAATAATGCAAGAGTAACTCATGCTTGATTAGGATATGAAATGGGTACTGTTTGAAATGGTCAGTGACCATTAAAGAAAGAAAAGGAATTAAAAGATAAAGAAGTTTGAAATTTTCCAGGTGAAAGCCAATTTTATCAATATGTTGCAACCAATAACAGATTTGACGATATAGAAATTGAAATACAAGATGCGCCAACAGTTGATAGTTTACAAAAAGTATTATTAGATATGCTAACTTATACATATACATATAATAGAAATTTTGATGGTGCAACATTAAATCCAAATCAATTAAATGATTTAGATAGAATGCGTGGAAAGTTTGAAGGTCAAAAACCTGATGATGTTATTACTAATTTATTTAAAGAATGAAAATTAGATTATCCAAATTATATAAATTTAGAACAAGTAAAAATTTTTAAACAATTAATAATTATGCTATCAAATAATATTTATTCAAATATGTCAATTAATAAAGGCTTAAATGATGATTACAAACTATTATTACCTTATTATTTTGAATTAAAATCCAATCCTATACATTCCACACCAGATAAAGTTTGAGAATTTAAAGATGCAAAAGTAATATTAAAATCTGAATATTTTGATTTTACAGATATAAATAATATTAAGTTAAAAAATGATGACATTAGCCAAAATGAATTATTTAAACTTGATGATAATCAATTTAACTGATTATCTATTACAAATGAATTAGAAAGCAATAATATACCTTCATTAATTCCTGCTGATTGAACATTAGGGAATGGAGAATATGGAAAATATTTTACAAGAGTAATTATTGATAAAACTAAAATTGAAAATGCTTTAAGTTTATATGGTTCAAATAAATCACAATTATTTTCAAAATTAGAATTTTATTTTAATTATGTAGAAAAGTATGGATGACCAAAAATTATTCATCAATTTACACTTAAAATATTATTTTTAATTAAAAATTTGTTAAAAGTAACATTATTTAGTGTAAAAATTCTCTAAAAATAACACTTTATCATGTATCATTACTTTTCTACAAAATTAAAGGAATTTTATGAAAAAATATTACAAATTGATAATGATAATAAATTTGAACTACAAATTAAAAATGTGATTAATAACTTAAATCGGATTGAAATTAGTGGCATATTTGGTGCTGGAAATTATGATTTAATTTTAATAACTAATAAACAAGAAATAAATTTACAAAATATTAATTTATTCCTGAATTGTAAATATAAATGGGACAGTTTTTTAAAATAATTGTATTAAATCTATTGGTCTTTTATAAGATAGTGATTTTCTGGGTGTAGAATTAATTTGAAATGCTATAGTATTTAAATCTTTTTGTTTATATGAAGATAGATCTGTAGATTTTGGTAAATATCTTCTTAAAATACCATTATTATTTTCATTTAAACCTCTTTGACAAGGTTTACCAGGATCTGCAAAATAAATCTTAACATTACAATTTTTTTCGATTAATTTTCATTTACTAAATTCTTTACCACGATCAAAAGTAATAGTTTTAACTGTTCCTTTTTGTAACTTTGAAATAAATTTTATTATACTTTTTGTAATATTTTCTGATTTATTATTTTTAGTTGCTAAAGGAATTGTGGTTTTTGATCATATATCAGCTAAAGTAATAATAGAACTTTTATGATCTTTACCAATGATAGTATCACCCTCTAAATGACCAAATTCTTCTATATTTTTAATATTAGGAATGATTAAATTTCTTTCATGAATAGACTTACAATTATTAATTCTGCCCCTAGTTTCTTTTTGTTTGTGAGGTTTATTTTTTCCTTTTCTCAATAAGTTATTTTCATCAAAACCCATTCGATTTGTTTTAAACATGTTATATAAAGTTTTTGTTGAAATACTTTTTATTTTATTTTCCTTTAAAAAATTAGCAATTATATCAAGAGCATAATTTTTAGTAATTAACAAATGATTAATAGTATTAATTTCTATTAAAGTTAAAATTATTAATTTTCTACCTGCATTTTGTTTATTTTTTTGAATTTTATTCAATATTTCTAATGGTAATAAGTTTTGATTTAATAATCTACAAACTCTATGTACAGTTGATTTACTATAATCAATGGCTTTTGCTATTTTACGAATCGAAAATCCATAACTTTTATATTCTTTTATTGCTATTATTGATTCAATAGTCAGATACTTATACATTGTGCTAATTCCTTTCTTTTCTTAATTATAGAATTAACACAATTTAATTTTTATATAAGTGTCCTTTTTAATTTTACAATTCAGGAAATATTAAAAACTTATTAAATTAAAAGTTAATAAGAATTTTTGTTGTGTATAAATATTAATTTTATTATTGATTTTTTAATATTTGTATTTTAATTGAAATTAATTTAATTTAGTAGCAAGATAAATTTACAATTGCATATAATTACAATTATTTCTTGTCTATAATTTAAAAGAAATGTTTAAAAAGTAATTATATCCTCCGTTTTTGTTACCGTCCCAACTAATAATAATACTTACTATATAAATTCCAAAACCAAAATATAAAGCAATATTAGCACTGAAAAAATAATATAATCATCATCCCAATAAAAAAACACCAATTACTTGTGGCAAAGTAGTAAATAAAGTTTTATAAACATGCCATCTTTGATCAATATTACTTATTTTATAATTAAAAAATTGAGAATTCATTAAATAATAAATTAAATAAATAGTTAATCCAAACATAATTAAAATTATTATTTTTCATTGAGAAAAAGTTTTAATTTTTTTTAAAACTATTTCATCATGCATACCCATATTTTTTGGATCTTCTCGCAAAAGAAAAGACATGAAAAAAGTCAAAATGAAAAAACACAAAGCAGCAATAATAAAATAACTGATTTTTGAAATTGTAATAGTTGAAATATTAAGCGTAAGCATATTAATTGGTATAATAATTAAACTTGCCAATAATCCCGGAACAATAAGTATAGTAAAAGTTAAAAAAGCATGTGATTTTACAAAATATTGTTCATTGAACATTAATTCATGAACTCCCAATGATGCAGTACTCATTCCTAACGCAATATTTAACAAAATCAAAGATCAAAAATTTGGTACAATTAAAACTAAACAGCAAGTAACTAAAAGTCAACTATGCATTCATCAAATATACAACTTTCTTTTTTTTAAATTTTGCAGTAAAAAAAAGTAGCTGGTATAGCAAAAATAATTACAGTAAGCGAAATAATCACTGTAATACTAATTGCTTCAGTTACTAAATTAGTTAATGATAAAACTAAAAAATTATTAATAGCTTTTAAACTATTAATACCAAGATAAAGAAAAAAATAATAACTAATAAATAATCATTGCCACTTATTTATCTTTTGCTTAAAAAGAAAAAATAAAGAGGCTTTTTAGAAATCTGTGTATCTTTGTTTTACAAAGTACTAGTTCAGATTAATTCTGTCTTCAAATTTTATCATAAAATGAGCAATTGCTGTATTTCAATTTTGAATAGGCAATGTTCATTTTTTTGTTATATTTTCAATTGCTAAATAAAATATTTTAAAAACTGACATATCATTAGGAAAAGCTTTTTTGTTTCTAATAACTTTTCGTAATTGACTATTAACAGATTCAATAGCATTTGTTGTATAAATTACTCTTTTGATTTCTGCAGGATAACTAATAAAAATCATCAAATTTTCTCAATTTTTATATCAAGATTTAGCAATTTGGGGATATTGTTTATTTCATTTACTTTCAAATGATTCTAAAGCTTGCATTGCTTGTTCTTCACTACATGCACTATAAATTGGTTTTAAATCTGTAACTAGAGTTTTTCGATGTTTGTATGAAACATATTTTAAACTATTTCGAATTTGATGAACAATGCATAATTGATGTTCTGTTTTAGGATAAACTGCTTGTATTGCTTCTGACATGCCTGTTAAATTATCACTACAAGCAATCAAAATATCATTTAAGCCTCGATTTTTCATTTCTGTGAAATTAGCTAATCAAAATTTAGCACCTTCATTTTCACTAATTCATAAGCCTAAAACATCTTTTTTACCTTCTAAATCAACTCCTAATGCTATATAAACTGATTTATTAATAATCCGTTTATCTTGTCGAACTTTAACTACTATACAATCAAAATAAACAATCGGATAAATGCTTTCTAATGGTCGATTTTGTCATGCTTTGACATCATCAATAACATCATCAGTAATTTGACTAATAACACTTTCACTAATATCAGCACCATGATATAACTCTTGTAACTGCATTCTAATGTCAGATAGAGTCATACCTTTTGCATATAGTGAAAGCACTTGTTGATCAAAACCATCAAATCTTCGCTGTCTTTTTGCAACTATTACAGGAGTAAAATCACTATTGCGATCTCTTGGTACATCAATCTCAATTTTACCTTGTTGAGTTATTAATTTTTTTGAACTTGTACCATTACGAGCATTTTCAGTATTACTATGTTGATTTTTTTCATATCCTAAATAATTTTGCATTTCAGAATTCAACATTTTTTCAACTAAACGTTTTGTTAATTCTTTATATAAACCCCCTTCTTTAAAAACTGTTGTTAAATCTTCAGTATTTTCCTTTAATTTTGTAGAAAAGTAATTATACATGATAAAGTGTTATTTTTAGAGAATTTTTACACTAAATAATGTTACTTTTAACAAATTTTTAATTAAAAATAATATTTTAAGTGTAAATTGATGAATAATTTTTGGTCATCCATACTTTTCTACATAATTAAAAGTATTTTCTAATAATAAATCTACTGCTTTTGATATTGGATCATTATTATTAATATTTTGTTTTTTAGCCATCTGTAACTCACTCTTTCTAGTCATTTAATTATATTTACTAGAATTAATTAAACATAGTTATTTTTGTAAGTTACACAGATTACTAAACATTGCCAAAATAAATAAAAACTTGTAAATAAACAAAAGATTATTAAGAAAGGTAATCATATTATCATAGTTTTTTCCTTTCTTAATTAAATTATTATTTTTTGATTTGTCTTACTGCATCACGATTTTTAATGGTCTCTCTTTTATCATAATTTTTTTTACCACGAGCCAATGCTATTTCTAACTTTGCTCTACTTTTACTATTTAAATATATCATTGTTGGAACAACAGTTAAGTTTTTTTGCTTTTGTTCTTGTTGAATTTTTTTAATTTCACGAGCATTTAAAAGTAATTTTCTTTTTCTTAATGGATCAAGTATATAACTAGTAGTAAATTTATAAGTAGTAATGTTCATATTAATAATATAAGCTTCATTATTACTAAAAGTTACATAACTATCCTGTAAAGATACATTACCTAAACGAATTGATTTAATTTCAGAACCAGTCAAAACAATTCCCACTTCTAATTTTTCTAATAATTTATAATTAAAGTACGCTTTTTTATTTTTTGCAATTATTTTCATTGTTTCCACCATTATTTTCATAAACTTTATAATTAGATTATATAATAATAATTTCATAAATACTGAAATACTTACTTAAATTTGTTTTTTATTAAGAACATGCTATAATCTAATGAAGGTTAGATTAATCAATAGTTTTTCTAGAAATGATTAATGTAAAATTAAACATAAAATTAATATTTGTTGTATAGCGACTCAAGAAATAGATTTTATATTTGTTTTACGGGTTTTTGTTAATTTTATATATTAATAAACAACTGAAAGGAGTCTAAGGACATGGCAGGAGAGTTAAATAGTAAAGCAACAGCAGTAAAAAATAGTCAATTTTATCAAGGCGATTTGGGTTTTGATAAAAATAATAATGATAAAGTAATTATTTATAAGATTTTAACTGGTAAAAAACTTGAGGTTTGCAAAATTATTATTGATGAACAAAATCATATTTTAAAAATTTCTACTAAAACGGAAATTATTAATGAAGATGAATTTGAAATTTACACATTTGCTTTAGAAGCAGATACTGCTGATTTTATTTTAAAACTTATTGCTAAAAATCAAATTAATGCTGAAATTAATTATGCATTTATAAATAATATTGAGGATTCTTATAATATATCTGAATCAGACTCATTAGAAGAAAAAAAGAGAAAAATTAGGAAACTCTTTTAACTATTTATAAATTTCTTCTCAATTATAAACTGAACCATAACACAAAGCTTTAATTTTAAAATTATTATTATTATTGATAATTTCTAAAATAGTTTGGGCAATAGAAATTCCCGAGGCAACTATATCATCAATAATAATAATGTTTTTTTTATTAAAAAAATTAATATATTTAGGTAATAAATGAATCTTATTAGTAATTTCCATTTGTCTTTCGCTAACTTTTAATTTATTTTCTCAAAATTTACGGTAGTTATCAACTTGGAAAATATTATTAATAAATAATATTTTATAATTTAATTTTTTTTTAATAATTTTAACTAATTCAATTATTACTAATTCTAAACTACTAACTGAAGTAGGTTTTTTTGGCATCATAATAAAATAATCTAAATTTTCAAACAAATTAAATTTTTGACCAACTTCAAATAAATTAGTTGCTAATCTTATTACAATATCTTGTTCAATATTTACTTGCTTAATTAAGTTATAATCTTCATTAACTCATAATAAATCCGGATATTGTTTTAAGCCTGGCGATTTAAAATAATTATAATAATAGCATTCAATGTTAAGATTGCTTTGTTGAATTAATCTTTTTTGCCCTTGTATTTTCATTTTTTTACTCCATTTTTCTTTTCACTTTTATTTTTTTTTAACTTTACCATTTAGTTTTATCTTTTTTCTATATTTAAAATTATTTGCTTTATACATTTTTGATGATTGATTATTATTATTTTTATCACGGTTTTTATTTTGCTGACCATTTTCTTCTAAAATAAAATCAATAGTTCTAGCAACTTTATTTGCACTTTTAACAAGAACACTGACCTTTTGACCAAGAGCATACTGTTTTCGTTTTCTTTCACCAAACAAAATCATCGCTTTTTCATTAAAAATATAATAATCATCAGTCATGTCTGCAATTCTAATTAAACCCTCAATTGTATTATCTAACTCAACAAATAATCCAAAGCCAGTTACACTAGAAATTATACCTTCAAATTTATGACCAATAAATTGCATCATGTATTCTGCTTTTTTCATTTGATCTACAGCTCGTTCACACTCTAATGCTTTTAATTCCATATTACTAGATTGCTCAGCAGCTCAATTAGTAAAACTTTGATATTTCTCAATTATTTTAGCATTTATTTCTCTTTTAACTATATATTGACGCAATAAACGATGAACTATTAAATCAGGATAACGTCTAATTGGCGAAGTAAAATGTGTATAATAATCACTAGCAAGTCCAAAATGGCCAATACATTTATTAGTATACTGTGCTTTTTCCATACTTCTTAATAATAAAGTTGATAAAATTTGAAATGTTGGTAATTGTTTTAAAGAATTTAATAATAATTGTAAATCTTTTGAACTAATATTTGTGATTTTTGGATTTAGTTTAATGCCCATTAATTTCAGAATTGTAACCATTTGATGCATTTTTTTAGAACGAGGATGTTCATGAACACGATAAATAAAAGGTAATTTCATATCAAATACAGTTTTAGCAACTACTTCATTAGCTCTAATCATAAAACTTTCAATTAATTTTTCAGCGATATCACGAGTTCTTAAAATAATATCAGTTACTTCTCCATTGTCGTTAATAATTGTTTTTGCTTCATTAATTTCAAAATCAATTACTCCAGCATCTTGTTTAAACTTTCATAAAATTTGGTGCAATTCTTTTGCTTTTAGTAACATTTCTCAAATTTGTGGATGTGTTTTAATAAAATTTGGATTTTTACCATTATATCCATCATTTACTTCGTCATAATTCATTCTTCTTGCTGATTTCATAAATGCCTGATAAATTTTATGTTTTACTGTTAAACCATTCTTATCAATTTCCATATCACAAACCATACATAAACGTTCTACTTGTTCATTTAAAGAACAAATACCATTTGATAACTGCGTTGGTAACATAGGAATAACACGATCTGCTAAGTAAACAGATGTACCACGAGTAAATGCCTCTTCATCTAAAGGACTATTTTCTGTTACATAATGACTAACATCAGCAATAGCTACAATTAAACGATAATTACCATTAGCTAGTTTAGTAACACAAATAGCATCATCAAAATCTTTAGCATCTTTACCATCAATTGTAACTAATAACTCTTTAGTCAAATCAATACGACCAATTTTATCTGATTCTAAAACTGTTAATGGCACCTTATCTGTTGCTGCTAATGTTTCAACATCAAATTGTGCTTTAATGCCAATTTCATAAATAACAGCTAAAATATCAACACCAGGATCATTAATATTACCCAAGATTTTAGTAATAGTAACATTAAAAATATTTTGTTCAAAATTTTTAATTTTTGCAACAACAATATTATTTTCTAACGCTTTATCAGGATTTAAAATATTAACTTCATACTGTTGTAACTTTGCATTTTGAATTAATAATGTTTTTACTTTCGTATCTGCATTAACAATAACAGTACCAACAAGAAGATTAGTATCACGTTTAATAATTTTTAATACTACAGCCTCATCATTCTGATTATTAATTTTTACTAACTTACATAATACTTCATCATTATTTAACGCATTATTTATGTTTTTTATATTAACGTAATATTCTTCTTCACTATTTAATAATTTAACAAATCCAAATCCTTTTTTAGTAATTTGAATTTTGCCAATAAATAAATTATTATTTTTTAGCATATAAAATTGTTGTTCTTTATTTTCCAAAATAATTTCACTATTTTTCAATTCTTCTAAATCAGCAATAAGTTCTTGCTGTTGATGATGATTAGTAATATTAAGTTTCACTGTTAAATCAACCGTTGATAAAGGTGTAATACTATTTTGTAACTCATTAATAATCTCTTGCTTCATTTCAATCAATCCCAACTTTATCCTAATTATATAATTAATTATAATCTATCTTTTAAAATTTATAAAAAGGCACATTTTAGTGTGCCTTTTTATAAAATAATTATCATTAATTTATAACTCCAATAGTATTAATAAGAATTCTTACTATTATTGCCATAGTAAATAACGATATACCTAATACTAAAGTGGCAATAGAAAATAACTTACTTCAACCACGTTCTTTAGTACTAGCAAATAATTCTTGATTACCCCCACTTAAAGCACCAAGTCCATTATGATTTTTTTTACCTTGTAATAAACCTAAAATTACTAATAATATAGCGATAATTAAGGCAATAATTTCAAAAGCAAAAATAATGTTTTGACTCATTTTGTCACTTCCACTTCTTTATAATATTATTAATATTACACTTAATTTTACTAAAAATAAAAAAATTTTCATAATTATTATTTTGACTTATTCCAAAATTAAAATTTTAATTATGAAATAAGCCTAATATGTTATGTTTTATAATTACAAAAGAATACATTCTAAACTTTTAAACACCAATATTACAAATAAAAATTTAGAATTTTATTTTAATTATGTAGAAAAGTATCGATGACCAAAAATTATTCATCAATTTACACTTAAAATATTATTTTTAATTAAAAATTTGTTAAAATTAACATTATTTAGTGTAAAAATTCTCTAAAAATAACACTTTATCATGTATCATTACTTTTCTACAAAATTAAAGGATTATTCTGTTGAAAATCATAAACATTTTATGATAAAATTTGAAAATTATTTATGCCTATAGGATGTCTATTTGTAAAACTAGGATAACGTAAATGCAAATCGGGATTTAAAAAATTTAGTCTCTCTATTATTGTTAATGGTGCATTATCTAACAATTCTCCTAACTCAGTTCTAATAAGAATACTTGATAATGTTAATCTTTGAGGTGTAAAGTTAATAGTAAAATTTAAATTTTTTGGAATATTTCTTGCGGGATTTTGATCGTAAATGTTAATACCAGCATGCACTGTTGCATTAATATTTGTAATGTTTTCAAATTCAATATTTTCTAAAAAATCTTCTCTAGATAAAATTGGATGATTAATTTCTCTTAATCTTTGAATAATATGTTGTTTATCATTCGCTTCAATTTGACCAATATTAATTGTTGTCATTGTTTTTTGTAAACTTGGTGGAGTTTGCCTTTTAACTCTTTTTTTTGTAGAATTTACTCTTTCATCTTTTTCTTCTAATTCATTTTCTGTTTCAGTTTCTATTTTAGTTAAGGTACCACTTTCAGCAGGAATACCACTAGTTAATGCAGTTGATGCAATGATTGTTTTAATAATTTTCTTTTTCATAATATAACCCTCTCTTTAAATCTTTAAATTTTTCATAATGTAATTATTTTATATGATTTATGAAATAAAACAGATTTGATATAAAAATATCGGGGTTTTAGAAATTTAAAATATATTCTTTGATAATTAGAAAAAACACAACATATTGATTTACATCATTAATATTTTCATCAATATTTCAATATGGATTTGAGTTTTTAAGTAGTCATTCATTTATTTGGATTTTTTTATTTTTATTACTTAATGAGTTTTATTTTTTAACTTTTTTAATAAATTTTTCTTGATTTTTAAAAAGTAATATGCTGATAGTTTTGGTTTAATATATTTTGTTAGATATCTAATTGAAAATTTTTTTTCATCATTAATAATTTTTAATTTTGAAAAAATATTTAATTTATTAATAAAATCCTTTCATGTCAAAATTAGTGTTAATTATATAACACAATTGTTTTTAGAATACATTCAGTTTTTTTAAAATTAATGTTCTGGTAAAAAGATCTAAGAAGCAAGAATCAACCACTCCAAAAACAACATAATTAACTATTTTATATATCTTTCGACAATGAAAGTCCATTTTTAAGTAAAAAATATATGTTATAATTTAATAAATAAGTAAAAAATATTATAGTTAGGGTGAGAAAATTGAAAAAAAAAATTGGTATTGTTGCTGATTCCTCTTCAGGATTTTCAATTAAAGATTTAAAAGAAATGAATATTGGATTTTGTCCATTATTAATCACTTTTAGTGATGATACAACCACTACTGATGACCCTAACATTCTAAAGGATGAAGAATTCTATAATAGAATAGTTCATGAAAAACAATCTGCCAAAACTTCGCAAACACCACTTGGTCAAATGAGTATAATTTGAGAAGATGCTTTAACTAAATTTGAAAAGATTATTTTTATTCCTTTATCAAAGGGGTTATCGGGTCAATATAATACTGCTACTATGTTATCAAAAGAATCTAATTTTAAAGATAAAGTTTTTGTTTTTGATAGTAATGGTGTTTCAGTTATTAACTGACTATTAGTTAAAAAAGCATATCAAATGTCACTTAACGAAAAAAATAATGTTAATGATATTATAGAAGCACTAAAATTAATAAGAGATAACTATATAGCATTTATTTTACCTTATGATTTAAATTATTTAGTTCGTGGTGGTAGAATTTCAAAATCAGCAGCAGCCTTAGCTACTATTTTAAAAATAACTCCAATTTTATCTTTTGACGGAACCATTGATAAATTTGATAAAACAAGAACATGAGATAAAGCTATTAAAAATACTCTTAAAGAAATTAATAAAAGTAAAAAAATAGAAAGTATTACTCTTTTTTACATTATTCATGCTTTTGCTGAGGCAAAAGAAATAGAAAAAGTTACAAAATTTGTTAAAGATTATGGCATTAAAAACGTCAAAACTATTAATTTAGCAAATGTAATTTGTGCTCATACAGGAATTGGAACCTTCAGTTTTGTTGCTTTTAATTTAGATAAAGATAAATTACCAAAATTATAATAAAAAATTCACTTTTATGAGAAACATTTAAAAGTGATTTTTAATAATGGCAGGGGTGGCAGGACTCGAACCCACAACACTCGGATCTGAAGGCCGATGTTCTACCATTGAACTACACCCCTAAAATATTTAATTTAAATAGTACATGTTCAATTTTACGCGAAAGAAGTTTTAAGTTCAATTAAAATTTCATTTTTTTTATTTTTAATTCACATTTATCACAAATTCCATGAATTTCTAACTTATAATGTGAAAAATAAAAATTATTTTTAGTTGCTAATTTTTCAAGTTTTTCTTCTTGTAATGGTGAAATTTGTTGTTTATCTTCGAAAGAGGTATGAATAATTTTATTACAAAAATTACAAATAATATGAACGGTATTTTCTGATAGTTCATAAATTATTTGTTTTCCTTCAAAAACATTAGCATGAATAATATGTTCTGTCATTAATAAATCAATAGTATTATAAATACTCATAATATTAATATTATCATTACCTTCTTTTGTTAAAAAACTAATAATATCATTAATACTAACATGTTGCTTAAGCGTTAATACTTTAATAACTGCTTTACGAACATCAGTTAAACGATAGTCTTTATCTTTCAACTTTTGGATAATATTTTCAAAATTTTTATTCATACTAATCTCCTAATAAAATATAATATTACTTTTTTTTATTTTCTGCTGATTCTAATCTCTCAATTTCATTTATTAAATCTTGAATTGTTTTTGTTTGTAAATCCAGTAATTTATTATCATCAATTTTTACATGATGCTCTTTTTCTAATTTAAGAACAATCATTACTAATCCAAGAGAGTCAATTTTTACATCTTTAAATTTAGTTTTCGGTGTAATTTTTTCTTTAATTTCTGGATAATCCTCTTTAACAATTTTATGAATTTCACTTAAAATATTCATAAATTCACTCCTAATTTAAATCATTTTTATTAATAGTTATACTTAGTATAACATAGAGCATTAAATTTTATTTGTTATTTTAAAATATCATTCTAAATAATCTAGTTTTAAATTAGTATTATATTCAACTCATACAGCATTATTTAAAATATTAAAATGAAAAATAAAATTATTAATTTTTCATTGTGGAAATGTTTTAATAATTAACTTTAAAAATATGTATTGAAATAAATCTTGATTAAATTGTATTTTATATATAATCTGTGACTGATTTGCTAAGATAGTACTATTTTTATCTAAAATAATTGTAATACTTTCATTTAATTTTTTAATATCAATAGCTTCTACAACTATGTCTGGATTTAAATTTTCTTTTTTATCATCTACGGTCTCTAATTCTACATTATATTCTTTTACCATTTCATTTAAATTTTTATTAGTTGAAAAATTTTTGATAACCTGAATTGTAAATATAAATGGGACAGTTTTTTAAAATAATTGTATTAAATCTATTGGTCTTTTATAAGATAGTGATTTTCTGGGTGTAGAATTAATTTGAAATGCTATAGTATTTAAATCTTTTTGTTTATATGAAGATAGATCTGTAGATTTTGGTAAATATCTTCTTAAAATACCATTATTATTTTCATTTAAACCTCTTTGACAAGGTTTACCAGGATCTGCAAAATAAATCTTAACATTACAATTTTTTTCGATTAATTTTCATTTACTAAATTCTTTACCACGATCAAAAGTAATAGTTTTAACTGTTCCTTTTTGTAACTTTGAAATAAATTTTATTATACTTTTTGTAATATTTTCTGATTTATTATTTTTAGTTGCTAAAGGAATTGTGGTTTTTGATCATATATCAGCTAAAGTAATAATAGAACTTTTATGATCTTTACCAATGATAGTATCACCCTCTAAATGACCAAATTCTTCTATATTTTTAATATTAGGAATGATTAAATTTCTTTCATGAATAGACTTACAATTATTAATTCTGCCCCTAGTTTCTTTTTGTTTGTGAGGTTTATTTTTTCCTTTTCTCAATAAGTTATTTTCATCAAAACCCATTCGATTTGTTTTAAACATGTTATATAAAGTTTTTGTTGAAATACTTTTTATTTTATTTTCCTTTAAAAAATTAGCAATTATATCAAGAGCATAATTTTTAGTAATTAACAAATGATTAATAGTATTAATTTCTATTAAAGTTAAAATTATTAATTTTCTACCTGCATTTTGTTTATTTTTTTGAATTTTATTCAATATTTCTAATGGTAATAAGTTTTGATTTAATAATCTACAAACTCTATGTACAGTTGATTTACTATAATCAATGGCTTTTGCTATTTTACGAATCGAAAATCCATAACTTTTATATTCTTTTATTGCTATTATTGATTCAATAGTCAGATACTTATACATTGTGCTAATTCCTTTCTTTTCTTAATTATAGAATTAACACAATTTAATTTTTATATAAGTGTCCTTTTTAATTTTACAATTCAGGTAATAAAAAATAACATAATACTTAATGTAATAGTGATAGTAATAATTAAAATGCTAATTTGTAACCTACGTATAAACATTTTATAGCTTTATTTGACTATGAATTAAATACTTATAATCAATAAAACTAAAGTTATCACTACTATAAAATTTTAATATTTCATTGTAAGTTAAACTAAAATTAGTGGCTGCCACTCAATTTTCACTATTATTTCTTATTAATTTTTTAATAAAAATAGAATGATATGGACCACCAATAATTGGTTCACTACTTTCTTCAATAAATTTTAAATTAATATCATATTTAAAAAAGGTTTGAAAATTAAATGGAATATTTATATTAAAGTGAAAATCTTCAAATCTTGGTAAATCAAATTGATTTTTTCCTATTTCATCATTCAATACTATTTTATTTACAATGCTATTATAAATAGTGCTATAAAATTCTAAATAATATTCATAAATATTTTTTTATTACGTAATAAAAAAGTTGGTATTTTATTATTTTGATAAAATTTTGATAGATTTTCATTAATATTTAATGATGTATTTTGTTGTAAATCAAAATTATTATTAAACATTAATATTTTACGTAATATTGTTTCTTTATCATTATAACAATCTTTTACTTTTGGAAAATGTGATACTAGATAACGTTTTATTTTTATTGGCACTATATTTGCAATATTAATATTATTACCAGAAAACTTAAAAACCTCATCTAATCTTGATTTTCCACCAACTATCATGTTCTTCATAATCTTTTTAGAAAAAATATGATAAAATCCTTCATCAGAGAAATTCTTTAATTTTGTAGAAAAGTAATGATACATGATAAAGTGTTATTTTTAGAGAATTTTTACACTAAATAATGTTACTTTTAACAAATTTTTAATTAAAAATAATATTTTAAGTGTAAATTGATGAATAATTTTTGGTCATCCATACTTTTCTACATAATTAAAAGAGAAATCTGTCGTTAAAATAATGGGATTTTTAATTTCCAAATTAAAATTTGTTGTAATAAACATTTTTGGTTTAATTTGTAATTGATACTGTGGATTACTATTAAAGTAAAAACTAAGTGTTCCATAATTATGTTTATTATTAATATGACGAACTTGCTTTAAATTACTAGGTTTTTTACAATTAAAACTATAATTTAAAATATTTATATTATCTTTTTTAATTGCTATTGCTGGTAAAATTATCTTATAAGTTTTCATAACCATATGTAAAAAAGAAATATCAGCATATGGACCAAGTTTATTATTTTCAAGTAATTCTAAATATGAAGAAGTAAGAAATACTCACTTAATTGATTTAGATATCACAAGTTGTCCACTTGCTTGCTTAATATTACTATACTTCAAATCATATTGAAACGTTACATCGTCAAGTAATCCTTCACTTGGTTCTTTGTTAATATCAAAATCATAACTATATGCTTCTACAATTTGAAGTTCAATATAATAATAACTGCTTTTTTGCAAAGTTTGGATCGGAAAGCCAACCACTGTAAATCTTGGAATTAAAAATAATTCTTTTTCATAAATGGAGCTGTTTTTTACATCACTCGTTAAATTCATCTTTTGTTCTAAAAAACTACGCGAATTCAATAAATCAATGCTATTAATATTCATTTTATATCCTTAAATTAAATATAAGTATAAAAAACGCTTAATAGCCGTTTTTTCTAATTTTTCATATTCTTTGATATGATAATATTTTTTTCATCAATTTTTATTTGATTTAACTAAGAACGTTCTAACAATATAACTATATTCATTTTTTGGTAATAATGCTAAAACTGTATCAACAATTTGCACATGTTTTTCATAATTTTTTAAATCCTTATTTATCGCTATATTATTAGCATAGTGAACACTATCCTCTTTCAAAACATAATTTTCTTTAAAATTATTATTTGCTAATGTTAATTTTGCTTGTTCATATTTAACAAAAATAGCAGCAATTAGTTGCTTATCAGCACTTATTTGTTCTTTCATTATTATCACAATAATAATTTAAGAACAAATAATTATCTTTCCTCTATTTTATTTCTATTTAACTGACTAATTTTAATATGATCTTGCAAAATAAGTTCAGACACTATTAGGAGTTTGACACTTAAAACAATTACTTGGTTTTTTATACGGTTCTAAAGGAATACAACGTGATGTTGTACCAGTTAAACTTTTAATTTCTTCTTCACACTTTATTTGATCACAAAAAGGTACAATAAAGAAACCTTTATGAATTTTAACTAATTTATGATATTCATTGAAATCTGTTAATTCTTTTAAACTTGTATTTAATTTTTTTTGTGAATTATTAAATAAATCTTTATTTAATTTATTTAATTGATTAATAATAGTTGTTACTAATAGTTTTTCATTATTAATTTCAACATCAATAGTATCCAAGTTATGACGTAAAATTAATTTAATTGTTTGGTTTTCAATTTCTTGTTCACCAATTGCAATAGTAATTGGAATGCCTTTAATTTGACTTTCACTTTTCTTATAAGAAAAACTTTTATTATCATCATTTATTAATACTCGGAAATGAGAACTTAAAATTTTAAATATTCTTTCAACAGTTATTTTAAATTTATCACTTTTAGGTGATAAATTTAAAAGCATAATCTGATGCGGTGCAATTGTAGATGGCAATACTAAACCCAGATCATCGCTATGCGCCATAATTAAAGCACCAATTAATCTTGTCGATACACCTCATGATGTTTGATATCCTAATTCTTGTTTATTGTCTTTATTACTAAATTTAATATTAAATACCTTTGTGAACTCTTGACCAAAATAATGACTAGTACCGGCTTGTAATGCTTGTCCATCTTGCATCATAGTTTCAATTGTATATGTCATTTTTGCCCCAGCAAAACGTTCGTGAATTGTTTTTGCACCAACAATAACTTTAATTGCTAATTGTTGTTCAACAAAATCAGCATACAACTTAATCATTTTTAATGTAAAGTTTTTTGCTTCTTCATCGTTATTATGCATTGTATGTCCTTCTTGTCATAAAAATTCACTAGTTCTTAAAAATGGTTTTGTATTTTTTTCTCATCTAACAACATTACATCATTGATTATATAATAATGGTAATTGTTTATATGAACTAATTATTTTTGAAAAATGACGACAAAATAAAACTTCTGAAGTAGGACGAATAATTAGTTCCTCTGATAATTGATTATTTCCAACTTTAGTTACAGTTGCACATTCTGGTGCAAAACCCTCAATATGATCTTTTTCAACTTGAAATGCTTTTTGACTAATTAAAAGCGGTAACATTACATTTTCAATATTTAAAATTTTAAATCTTTGATTTAATAAATGTTGAATATTTTCTCAAATTGCATATCCGCGAGGGCAAAAAATAATGGTACCAGCTGCTGAACCATTTTCTGCGCCATAATCACAAAGTTCTGCTTGCTTAATAACATCAGTATATCATTTGGCAAAATCAATCTCTCTTGCTGTAATATTTTTATTCTTTGCATTATTCATAATGACCTATTCACCTTTCGTTGATTGACTTTTATGTCACTTCCAATAATTTGGGTAATTTAAAGCATCTAGCACTTTATTTGCTTGTTCTGATTCTAATACTTTTCCTAGTAAATAGTCAACCTTTAATCCTTTTAAAACAATAATTTCAGGAACATTAATAATACCACGAGCTAAAATATTTTTAATACCTAAAATTCTTAAATAATGTAAACAAATAATAACATCAATATATTTACTAAAACTAAAAGTAACTTGTTCTAATAAATTAGAAGTTAAAACTACATAATCAGGCTTAAAATGATTAATTAATTTAAAATTATCAATATGACGTAAATCATGAGTAAAAGAAATTTTTATTTTATTACTACGAATAGTTTTAATAATTGAATCATACTTATTCCAACTATTAATTTCACCAATATCTTGAAAATCAAAAATTAAATCACAATTTTCAAAAAGATTTTTTCTCTTATTAACAAGAGCAATCAACTTTGTTAAAATAGTTTTATCTTGTAACTCAATTAAACTAACAGGAAGAATAAGGTTTTTTTCTTGTTTTAATTTCGCAAATTTTTCAAATGTTTGAATAAATAAAGGCTCATTTACTTTTCACCACAATCCCGAATCTTGAATATTACGCATCAAAACAATAAACGAAACATAATAAGAATTTTTAACAAAATTTCATCAAGCATAGTAACAATTTGGCTCATTTGAATTATCACTTTTATATACCGGTCTAATACTAACACTTAATAATTTTTCCATTTGTTCTGATTGTAGAAGTGAATAATGATTATAATCAGGATAATTTAAAATATCATTTGTCTTCAATTTAATTTCAATTAAGTCTCTACTTTGTACTACTTCTAATTGATTCTTATCAATAATTTTATTATATAATATATAGACATTTGAAGCATCAGTTTTTACTGAAGCATAAACACATAATATTTGACTTTGAATCTGCAAATAACTACTTTTTTCTACTAAATTACGTTTAATATAACTATTTATTTTTTTTTGGAATCGATATAAATTTATTTTCTTATTTCTAGAATAAATTAAAAACTGACCATCATAATATTTACAAATAATAGTATTATCTAATCCTAAAGTTATTTTACTATAATATGAAATTAATAATTCCATTCGTTCAATATTATTAACAGTTAAAATATTTTCTAATGCTAAATAATTTTTTATTTTTATTAAAATCATATATTCAAATTGACTATTTATTTTTTTATTATATTTTTTTTGACTAAAATTATCTAAAATAGTTTGTACAAAAACTGACTTTACCACTGTTAACTCATTTTGTTGTAAAATAATTGCTTGTGAAATAGCAAAACGATTATAACGAATATTACTTTGCATTTGACCATACAAAACTTTATTATTATCAAAATAATCAATTGATAAATCATAAACAATAACTTTACTTCCTAATTGGAAGGAAACCGAAAAATGACATGGCTCAAATGGAACTTTATTCACTAATAAATCTTGAATAAAAATTTCAATTTTTACTTTAGTTTTACGATTCATCATTGATTTAAATACAAACAATGAAATTCGTTTTTTACGATTTAAAACTTCTAAGCGTTCAGAAAAAGTAATAATTTCATTTTTTAAATCAATTTTCAATGGAACTAAACTTAACAAATCACCATGGATAACATTATAATATTGATTATTACGATGATTTAAACGTATAAATAAAATAATTATTATTGTCATAAAAGGAATTAAAGCAATAATTACAATTGCAGATCAACGCATAATTTTACCTCCATTTAATCAGAGCCTAAAGTAATATTACCATTATTTTCTTGGAAAAGTTTTAACTTTAGTCTTTGATTATCAATATATAATTTAGCTAAACGAAACATTTTGCGATCTTTAACCAAAATTCAATCAATAGCTTCAACAGGAATTGTTTCATATATTTGAACACGATTAGTATCAACATTTAAACCTCAATCTTTAATAGTGCTTTGAAATAGTTTATGAATATCAACAGAAATAATAGCTATTTTATTAACATCAACATTTTGCTCTGCACATCACTTTCAAAAAAAATGACGTGTTGAATTACCTAACTCTAATTCTAAATAAGTAGCATGTTCTAAATAAGTTCAAACAATATATTCTTGCTTTGGCAATAATTTAATTTGTGAAGAAGGTTTAATTCCTTGTTCTAATATTAATGTAATATTACTAACATCAGTATAAAAAAATAAGTTAAAAATATTTTTATTTTCTAAATGTTTAATAATTTGAATAGTTGATCTTCTTCTAAAATTTAAAAAAATATTATTACGTTTTTTATTATTCGTTAAAGTAGAAGATTTATTAGATTTTTTTTGTTTTTTAAACCTATTAAAAAAAGGAGTTTTTTTTTCATTGTCTTCTGATAATTTAGAAATATCCAAATTAGGTTGATTTTCATCACTAAAATATTCTTTAATTTTTTTAATTCGTCGACTTCAACCCATAAATTATGACCACCTTATTATTAATATTTACCTAATTATACTAAATTTTTTTAAAATAATGGTGCTAAAATTCTAAGCAATAATAAAAATACACCCCGATAGACAAAACTACGATGTAGTAGTGGATTACTAATAATTAAACTAGAATGAATAAAATCTTTTTCAAATGAAGCAGATAAATCACTATTTGTTTTACTATCATAAACAATTACTAAAGTTTGATGATCTGAATAAAGACTACGATAATCAAGATTAGTTGAACCAATAATAGTAATATCATCATCAAAAATACCAGACTTAGAATGGTTAAAAACATTATTATATTCATAAATTTTAACACCTGACTCAATCAATGAATCATAATAAGTTCTTGACATATCTAATGATAAAAATTTATCGGTAATTCCGGGTAATGATAATCTAACATCAACACCAGAATAAGCACTATTACGCAATGCAGTAATTAAATCGCTAGTTGGAATTAAATAAGGAGTACTAATTCAAACTCGCTTTTTAGCATTACTAATAAATTTAATAAATAAATCTTTTTGAATTGTTTCCTTAGTAATCGGTCCATCATCAATTACTTGGACAATAATATTATTTTTAATTTTTATTTCAGATTTTTCAGCAGTAATATCAAGAATATTACCAGTAATAAAATTTCAATCTTGTCTAAATATTAAATCAATTGATTTAACAGCTTCCCCGACAATTCTAATTTGGGTATCTCTTCAAAAGCCATACTTTGCAGAAAGATAAATATAGTTATCTGCTAAGTTAACTCCACCAGCATAGCCAATATTCCCATCAATAATAATATCTTTACGATGATTACGAAAATTATAATTTCCTGTCATAAACGGTAATCTAACTGGTGAAAATTTATGAATAATAATTCCTATTTTTTTCATTTTTCATATTTTATATTTAGATAAACTAAAATATGAACCAACAGCATCATAAATCATATAAACTTTAACTCCTACTTCAATCCTTTCTTTTAAAACATTAATAATTACTTCTAATAGCTCCCCTTCACCAAGAATAAAATAATTAATAAAAATATAACTTTTTGCTTGTTTTAAATCTTCAATTAATTTAACAAATTTATTAGGACCATTATTTAAAATTTGAACATCAGTATTATTATAAAATGGTCGATGAGAAATTCTTGTTGTATATTTAAATAAAGATAAAGTATCCTCACTCAAAGTTATTTTTTTTGATTCTAAAATTGAATTAGCAAAAGTTCAATCTTCTTGGGTATAAAAATAACTATTTGTTTTTAAATAAGCTTTTTGTTTTCGTCGATAACGATAAGGACGACCAAAAGTTCAATATAAAAAAATACCGATGATTGGCAAACATAAGGTAACCATAATTCATGATAGTTTTGCATCTTGCATACGATTGGTAATGAAAATAATAATACCAGTTAAAATAGTTAAAGTAATAATTATCATCAAAATAATTCATGAATATTTAATATAATTAAATATAACAAAAACTATTGTTGCAATCAAAGCAATATATAAGATTAATGATAAAAGTAAGTTTACTCGTTTACGCATGATTTCTCCTTAATATAAAGAGTTCTTTATTAAATTATATCTAATTATTAATAAATTTATTATTTAAAAGTAAAAAAAAGCAATTAATGCTTTTTAAATAATGGCGGAATGGGAGAGATTCGAACTCTCGCGACAGTTTCCCGTCCTAACTGATTAGCAATCAGTCCTCTTCAGCCTCTTGAGTACCACTCCAAAGTTATAATAATTATTTTTTTTACAATTATTATTATAACTTTAATTTTAAAATTTACTATGTATTTTTTAATTTTTTTTTAAAAATCCTATATTCCAAAATAAAATTTCACTATTTTTTAAATTAAATAAATAATATATTACTAAATTTGTAACAAATTTATTTATTACTTGAAACTACTATTCAATAATCTAATTAATTTATACAACACAAACATTGCATTGATAATTTTCACTATCCTCTAAAACCTCTTGACGAATACGAACATAATAAATTGATGAACAACCTTTTTTAAAGGCTCTAATATAAGCTTTATTTAAATCACGAGTTGTCGCTTTATCAGTAATAAATAAAGTTAAAGAAATTGCTTGATCAACGTGCTGTTGTGCAGCTGCTACAATATCAATAATTGGATTAGGTCCTAATTCATATCCACCTTCAGTGTAATATGCTAA
Organism: Spiroplasma endosymbiont of Amphimallon solstitiale; assembly: GCF_964030965.1. Classification (GTDB taxonomy): domain Bacteria; phylum Bacillota_I; class Bacilli_A; order Mycoplasmatales; family VBWQ01; genus Spiroplasma_E. The sequence goes on along the minus strand of NZ_OZ034999.1, from coordinate 344,151 downwards.
ATTATTATCATCAATCTTATAAGCAGGAACATAAACACGACCTAATTTTCCTTCTTTTCGTACCTCAACAGGAGCGACTACCGGTTGTAGACTTGGTGTACACGAAGATAAATAACTAATTGAACCAGTGGGTGCTACTGCCATTAAATGTGAATTAGCCAATCCCGTTTCTTTAATTTTTATTACTAATTCTTTTCATTGCTTCTGAGTTGGAATCATAATGTTATATTTTGTAAATAATTCTTGTATTTTTTTTGTTTCAGGAGTTCATTTATCTGACTGACATTTTATATATTTATCAAAATATGAACCATCAGCAAATTTTGAATTTTTAAATCCACTAAAACTTCCAAATTTTAATGCTAATTTATTTGAAGCACTAAAAGCATGATAAGCCATAACATAAAAGAAAATATTAGTAAAATCAATTGCTTCTTTTGAATCATAAAAAATATGATTTGTTGCTAAAAATCCATGTAAATTCATAGCGCCTAAACCCAAAGCATGATTTTTTTTATTTCCATATGCAACTGACGGAGCACTAGAAAAATCACTACTTCTTGATACGTGGTCTAATGAATGAATTGCTTGAAAAATAACCTCACCAAATTCACTTCCACTTTCCATTACTTTTGCAATATTAATACTTCCTAAATTACAACTAATATCTTCACCAATTTCTTTAAAACTTAAATCACTATTAAATTCACTAGCTGTACTTACTTGAATAATTTCACTGCACAAATTACTCATAACAATTCTACCGGGATGAGCATTATTTTTATTTACTGTATCATCAAATAATAAATAAGGATATCCACTTTCAAAATGTAATTCAGCAATCATTTGAAATAATTTGCGAGCACTAATAAAATTTTTACTAATATCAGGGTTTTTTAACATATTATAATACTCTTTAGTAATAGAAATATCTGTCATTGCTTTACCATAAACTTTTGCAATATCATAAGGACTAAAAAGTGCCATCTGTTCATTGTTTTTTGCTAATTCAAAAGTAATATCAGGAATAACTACTCCTAAAGACATTGATTTAATACGAATTTTTTCATCTGCATTTTCACGCTTTGAATCTAAAAATAACATAATATCTGGATGATGAACATTTAAATAAACTGCCCCAGCACCTTGTCTTTGACCTAGTTGATTAGCATATGAAAATGAATCTTCAAGAATTTTCATAACTGGGATAACCCCTGTTGCTTGATTTTTAATATTTTTAATTGGAGCTCCAAATTCTCTTAAATTTGTTAAACACAAAGCAACTCCACCACCGCGTTTTGATAACTGTAATGAAGTAGTAATAGCGCGAGCAATTGATTCCATGTTATCTTCAATTCGTAAAAGATAACATGAAGTGTATTCACCTCTTTGTTTTTTCCCTGCATTTAAAAATGTGGGAGTAGCTGGTTGAAATCTACCAGACATAATTTGTCTTAAAATTTTACTAGCATGTTCAATATTACCATCAGCGAAAAATAAACTATTCATAACAACTCTATCTTCATAATTTTCTAAATATTGTTTACCATTAAAACTTTTTAAAGCATAAGAATTATAAAATTTTAAAATACCCATAAAACTCGTAAACTGATAATTAAAACTGTATGCTTCATTTGTTAATCGTTCAATTTCCGTAATTGAATATTTATTAATTATTGTTTCATCATAATATTGATTTTTTACTAAATATTCTATTCTTTCTTTAACGGTTTTAAAAAGTAATAAATTTGGTTTAATATGATTTTTCATATAAGATTGTGCTGCTTGCAAATCAAATTGTGCATTATTAGTAGTTTTTGCTCTAGCATTTAAAGTAACATATTCATCACTTTCTAAAGTTCCAGATAAAGTATTTATTTCATTAGTATTTTTTTTATCTTTATCTCAAAAATCTACTAATATATTTTTTATTGTTGATACATCATTATGAGTTCCTAATAATTCAAATTGAAATAATAGTGGGACATTTAATTTTTTTGAAAGAATTGGCCCGGCAATTGCAAAAGTATCACCAAAATTAGTATTCCCCGACGCAATAACACCACGACAAAAATTACGATTTTGCTTATTATTTAAAAATTTAATTACCTGTTTAGGAACCGCCCCTTCTTTAATATCACCACCCCCACTATATGTTGGTGTTATTAACACATAATCTTTATCAACTAAAATTTCCTCTTGTAAATCGTGAGGAATTCTTGAATTTAAAACCTCTAATTTTTGAATAAAACGATGAGTATTATTTGACAAAGAAGAAAAATAAACAACATGAATTTTTCCTTCTGGCTTTAATATTTTTTGGTTTGAAACTTTTACAACATCATTATGCATTTTTTTCTCCTTTAAAATTAGAATTCTCAATCTTCATCTTGCGTTTCTACAGTAATGCCCATTACATAAGATGAACCATTACCTGAAAAGAAATCGTGATTTTCATCAGCTCGAGCTGATAATTGATTAAAAATTTCTGGCTTAATTCTTGTTTGTTCTTCACTAAAAGGTGAATCATATCCTAAATTTTGTAAAAACTTACCAGCATTATATAAACTAAACTTAATAGCATCTTCAGCTAAATTAAATTCTTGATATAATTCTGTCAAATATTGCTTTTCTAAATCAATTAATTTAAACAATAAATCAAATACAAATTTTTTCATTTCTTCTTGTTTTTCTTTTGGTAACTTTTCAACTTTTCTTTGATATTTATAGCCACTATAATAATTATGAATAACTTTATCACGTAAAATTAATCTAATAATATCTGAAGTATTAGGTAATTTACTACGAGCAGATAAATAAAATGGTAAATAAAAACCACCATATAATAAAAAACCCGGCATTAAAGCGGCAGCTACTTTGGATTTTAAAGGATCATCACTTGTATAATAAGGAATTAGTGCACGTGCTCTGGCTTGTAAACTTTCATTATTAATTACTCATTCATGAGCAGATTCAATCTGCTCACTAGAACATAAAGTTGAAAAAATTGTTCCGTATGATCGAGCATGAACTGCTACCATAAAAGCAAAATTTGTGTAAATAACTTGTTCGTGATCAGTTAAAGAATTAGGTATTTGTGCAATATCACCAACTGTTGCCTGAATTGTATCTAATAAAGTTAAACCTGTAAATGTTCTTGTTATTAACTCTTGTCATTTTGGATTTAATGTTTTTCAAGAAGTCAAGTCATTAGAAACAGGAATTTTTTCTGGTAACCAAAAATTTTGAGTAATACGGTTTCAAACCTCTAAATCTTTTTCATCATTGATTACATTTCAATTTACAGACCGCATTTTTCCATTAAAATTTTTCATAATATACTCTAATGGTGACTGTGATTGTTGAAAATATTTGTTATCTTTTGCCATTTATTATTACCCCTCTACTTAATTACACAACTAAAAACATCCCCTATATTATATAAAGGATGTTATCATTATTAAAAATTACTTTATTAAAATTACAAATATTAAAAAATAAAAGTAATTATTAAAAATAATCATTAATTCACACCCAGGAATATAATATTACTTAAAAAATTAGACCGGTCTACTGGCTTAGCTTCATTTTACTTGTTACCCTTCTCAAAGTTTTATCTTCAATGGTTTTGTAACGTTCATCAACATCACAGTTGCTGGGGCAACAAAGAATTCTCATCTTTTTCCCGAACATCTAAAGTTCCTTGTTATTTAGTTGTATAAATATTCTACTACAAGAAAAACAATTTTGGTAATTTATAAATACATTACTATGTATTTTTTTAACCTCAACTATTTTAAAATTATTCTTAATTTTTTTATTATGAAAATTTTCATTTTAATATACAAAAATAATTTAATATATTCTTTACTGTTGTTTTTTAAACCTGAATTGTAAAATTAAAAAGGACACTTATATAAAAATTAAATTGTGTTAATTCTATAATTAAGAAAAGAAAGGAATTAGCACAATGTATAAGTATCTGACTATTGAATCAATAATAGCAATAAAAGAATATAAAAGTTATGGATTTTCGATTCGTAAAATAGCAAAAGCCATTGATTATAGTAAATCAACTGTACATAGAGTTTGTAGATTATTAAATCAAAACTTATTACCATTAGAAATATTGAATAAAATTCAAAAAAATAAACAAAATGCAGGTAGAAAATTAATAATTTTAACTTTAATAGAAATTAATACTATTAATCATTTGTTAATTACTAAAAATTATGCTCTTGATATAATTGCTAATTTTTTAAAGGAAAATAAAATAAAAAGTATTTCAACAAAAACTTTATATAACATGTTTAAAACAAATCGAATGGGTTTTGATGAAAATAACTTATTGAGAAAAGGAAAAAATAAACCTCACAAACAAAAAGAAACTAGGGGCAGAATTAATAATTGTAAGTCTATTCATGAAAGAAATTTAATCATTCCTAATATTAAAAATATAGAAGAATTTGGTCATTTAGAGGGTGATACTATCATTGGTAAAGATCATAAAAGTTCTATTATTACTTTAGCTGATATATGATCAAAAACCACAATTCCTTTAGCAACTAAAAATAATAAATCAGAAAATATTACAAAAAGTATAATAAAATTTATTTCAAAGTTACAAAAAGGAACAGTTAAAACTATTACTTTTGATCGTGGTAAAGAATTTAGTAAATGAAAATTAATCGAAAAAAATTGTAATGTTAAGATTTATTTTGCAGATCCTGGTAAACCTTGTCAAAGAGGTTTAAATGAAAATAATAATGGTATTTTAAGAAGATATTTACCAAAATCTACAGATCTATCTTCATATAAACAAAAAGATTTAAATACTATAGCATTTCAAATTAATTCTACACCCAGAAAATCACTATCTTATAAAAGACCAATAGATTTAATACAATTATTTTAAAAAACTGTCCCATTTATATTTACAATTCAGGAAAGTAAAAAACATTAATCTTTATACTTTATTTGTTAATAACTTTTTTTCAACTTTTTGTAATTGTTTAATAAAATCATTAATAGTACCGTTATTTTTAACAATAAAATCAATATCTTTATTTAAAATTAAATATTTTTTTTGTTGATTTAATAATGAAATAACTTGTAAATCATTAACATTATCACGTTCTTTTATTCGTTGGATTTTTTTATCTTCCTCAGCCTCAATTAAAAGAATTTTATCAACTAATAAATTTAAATTTGCATTAAATAATACTGCACAATCAATAACAATTAATTCTTGGTGTATTTTATTACGAATAATATCTTCTTCAACAATTTTTATCATTTTTGGTCAAATAATATTTTCTAATTTACGTAAAATATAAGGGTGTTGAAATGCTTCATACCGTAATTTTATTTTATTAATTGTTTTATCATTATTAATAAAAGTATCACCGAATTCATTAATTAATGCTTTTTTTGTTTCTTTTAGTGTATAAATATGTTTAACAACTTTATCAACAAAAATAACATACGCACCTTTATTTTGAAAAAAATTTGTAGCAGTTGTCTTACCTACTCCCGCTTCACCAATAATACCAATAATCATGAGTTCACCCTTACTTATGTTCAATTTGATAACTTGCAAGAATACCAATCATTGCTGCATTATCAGTACAGTATTCTAATTTTGGAACAATTATTTTTAAATTTGGATATTTAATTTTTAAATCTAATACTGCTAATCTTAATTGCTGATTAGCACTAACTCCTCCTGCTAAAACTAAGGTTTTTGGATTATGTTTTTTTAATGCTAATTCAATTTTATTAATCAATACTTGAATAACCGTTGTTTGAAAAGAAGTTGCAAAATTATTAAATTGTAACTTACCTTTTTCTTTATTTATCAAATTAGCACATGCTGATTTTAAACCACTAAAACTAAAATCTAAACTATTATCATTTTTAGGTAATGGTAATTTATAAGTTGGCTTTCCCAATTTAGCACTTCGTTCAATTTCAGGACCACCCGGATATTTTAAACCTAACATTCTTGCAACTTTATCATAACATTCACCAACAGCATCATCTAATGTTTGACCAAGTATACTGAAATTTAAATGTTCATTTGCCAACATCAACTGTGTATGACCACCACTAACTAATAAACCAAGTACTGGAAATTCTCATTCATTATTAATTAAAGAAGCATACAAATGTCCATACAAATGATTACATGGAAGCAATGGCTTTTCTAAATAAGCAGCAATAGTTTCTGCTATAATTTTACCTACGTGTAAACAACTAGCAAGACCAGGAGTATTAGTATAAGCAACAAAATCAATATCCATAATTGAAATGTTAGATTTTTCAATTGCTGTTTGTAAGACAGTAGCAATATTTTCACTATGAGCTCGTGCTGCTAATTCTGGAACAACACCACCATATTGTTGATGAAGCTTAATTTGTGAAGCAATAATATTACTTAAAACATTTTTATCTTTAATAACAGCAACACTAGTTTCATCACAACTAGTTTCTATTGCTAAGATTATCATCAATATCCTCTCCTTTATAATAAGCAACTGCTGATTCTAAAGCTAAAATCATCATTTTTTTAAAACTAGTTTCGCGTAATGTTGCTGAAATTGATTCACCGGTAATAAAAGAATCAGAAATTGTTAATAAACAAGCCGCATTTTTTTCTAAATGTTTTGCATTAGCAAATAAAGCAAAAGATTCCATTTCTACTGCTAAGCATTTGCTAATTAAAGGATTAGTTTTATAATCATTATCATTAATACGATAAAATACATCACTTGAATGAATTAAACCTAATCTTAAATTTATTTTTTCACTTACTATATACGAAGAATTTTCATTTTTTTGCTGATCAAATTCATTATCAATTTTTTGTGCCACTTTATTAATAATTTTGCTAATATTACCAACAGATTCAATTTGATTTTCATCAATATTAGCAGCATATTTAGCGAAAGTAGATTCACTATATACTTTAGTAGTATTAATAATATCATAAACTTTAACATCTTTTTGATATGAACCAGCACTACCAACACGAATAATACAGTCAACATCATAAAATTTAAATAACTCATATGAATATATACCAATTGAAGGCATACCCATACCACTAGCAGCAATAGTAATATTATATCCTTTATATTTTCCAGTAAACATTAGCATATTACGAACATTATTTACTTGTTTTCAATCTTGTAAAAAATTAGAAGCAATGAATTGAGCACGTAATGGATCGCCTGGCATAATTACTACTTTTGCAATTTGATCACGAGCAGCTTTAATATGAGCTGTTGGAATTTTTTCTTTATTTTGCATATATTCTCCTTTTTTTAAATAATAATAGTTATTATAATATATTGTTAATTTAGTAACAACATTAATATTTTTAATGACTAGTTTTTTATTTTAAAAATTAAATTTAATTTTATAACTTTTCATACTAATTAAAGAAAATAAAAAATATTCTAAAAAAAGTTTAATCAACACCTTTTTTAGTTTTTTTAGTATAATTTACTAAAACTAAATAATGTTTAGTTTATAAAAAACTCATTTACTTTATTTTAAAGTAAATGAGTTTTTATTTTAAAAAGGTGGGAAACATAAATGTTTAAAAATTTAACTAAAGGAAATAAAAAAGAAATAGAAGAATGCCAAAGAAAAATGAAAAATTCTTCTGAAAATCAAAAATATTTACAACAAAAAATATATTTTGAATGAGAAAAATTCTTTAATTTTGTAGAAAAGTAATGATACATGATAAAGTGTTATTTTTAGAGAATTTTTACACTAAATAATGTTACTTTTAACAAATTTTTAATTAAAAATAATATTTTAAGTGTAAATTGATGAATAATTTTTGGTCATCCATACTTTTCTACATAATTAAAAGAAAAATTAGATCAAATAAATTGAAGAACAGAAGCAGAACGAGTAATTGAAACAAATGATACTATAAGAACCTGTTTAGAATCTTTTCGAAAATAATGTAAAATGATTATATATTTTAAAATAAGAGGTATATATGCATAAAAATTATCCAAGTCATGTCACCAAAGAACAATTTGAGAACATAAAATCAATTTTAGAAAATAGCAAAAAGAAAACAAAACCAAGAAGTTTAGATTTATATGAAGTATTTTGTGCAATTTTATATGTATTAAAAAGTGGTTGTCAATGAAGAATGCTACCAAAAAATTTTCCAAAATGACAAACTGTATATTATTATTTTCAAATTTGAAGTAAAAATAATGGTAAAGAACCTAGTGTATTGCAATTAATTTTAAAAAAAATTAGTTAAAAAAGTTCGTATCAATAATAATCGCAAAGAACAAACTAGTTTTTGTATAATTGATTCGCAAAGTGTTAAAAATACAGATACTACTGAAAATAAAGGTTATGATGCTGGTAAAAAGATTTCAGGCATAAAACGTCATATTGTTGTTGATTCTCAAGGTTTACCACATGCAATTTACATAACCACAGCAGAAAAAACAGATCGTAATAGCGCTATAATAATGATTGAAAATGAAAAAGAAAATCTTTCTGCAGTTCAAAAAATAATAGTAGATGCTGGTTATACTGGTGAAAAATTTGCTTCTGAAATCAAAACAATCATAAATGCAAATGTTGAAGTGATAAAACGTAATGAATTACATACTTTTGTAGTATTACCAAAAAGATGAATTGTAGAACGAAGCTTTGCTTGATTAGAAAAATACAGAAGATTACTTTAATTTTGTAGAAAAGTAGTGGTATTAGTAAAATTAGCATATTGGGAGGTTCCCAAAAAAGTAGGAAATTAAATTACTACATAATTAACTTATTTCTAAATGAATTATTTTAAAAATCATTAAAATTAGACAAAATTATTCTCTTTTCTTAAAACATTAAATTTATATTTTATATTCGACGTATTTAAAAAAAATAAAATATACATTTTATAAGTTAAATTAAAATTATCAACAAGGAAAAAGACAAGAAATAATCTTGTCTTTTTTTGTAATTGTAAAATTTTAAAATTTTTATTATTAGCACCCTTTAAATATCTACTACACGCAGTGACCAAGTAGGAGAAAGTTAATTTAATAACCGTCTTTAACACTATTATCAACACGTGTTAGAGAATTAAAACAGTGAACTACAACACAGTTGTTAAAAATAGTAGCTAAAACATGTGGACTTGCATGGATAAATAATAAGTGGAGTGATACCTAATAAATTATACTAACCAGTAATGGTAATTCTTGGGGTGGGAGCGAATTGGAAACTAGTATATATAGACCTGCTAGGGAACCTACTATATTAATTCTATTCTTTAATTAACCAACCTTATCACCACCAAGTGAGTAAGTGTTGGTTTTATTTTTTATTTTTTTTGAAAAATTTTTTGGGCGAGAAAATAAATTTAAAACTTGTAAAAAAAATTAAGCGGTGCCGGTTCAATTAAAATATTAATTTATTAAACATAAATTAAATAAATATTGAATCGAATGCCTTAATGTTTTTTAAAATTTCACAATTTATTTTTGAGCCCATTTTTCTTAAAAAATATAATTAATAGTATTAATAATCTAAAAATAAAAATATATATTCTTTATGCTAAAAGCAACAGAATATATTAGAAAAGAAAATAAAAATGGAAGAAAAAGAAAAGAAAGAATTAATAGAACAAAAAATAAGAATAGCAAAAGAACATCAAAAAAAGTGATTAAAAATAAAAATAATTATTTATTCAATTTCAACCTTAATTGGATTAATAATTTTATTAATTACTATAAGTAAAAATTAAAGAAAGGAATAAAATGCTTATGGAATATAGTAGAAATTATAGAAAGATTAGTTCTTGTGATATATGTTATAAAAATTCATCATTTGCAAATAGAACCTGTAATAAATGTTTTTGAATATTAATAACTAGAAAAAAATATAAATAAATTATGAATAATATAAAAATGAATATTAATGAAAATAAAAAATGTGAATTAAGAATTTGTATAAATAAAAATTGATGAGATTGTATTAATAATTCTACTAAAACTATTAAATATAAAAATTGACCAATACCTTATTTAATATGTGATAGTTGTTACGATAGATTACCTAAATACCTTAAACAAACAGCAAAAATAATTGAAAAGGATATTTTGATTATGAATAAAACTAAAAAGAGAAGAAAAAGATGTGTAGAATGTGATGAATTATATAATGATGATGATATAAATATGCTTTATCACTTTAAAACAGAATTAGAAGCAGAACAACATAATACTAAAAGATATGAAGATAATTATGATATTGAAAAACATTTAGATTATACAAAACCATATGGATATGTTTGTGATTGATGTAGAGATGATTAATAAATGCAATACGAATTAATCATTGGTATTGACCCTGCTGGTATTGGTAATAATGGAATTGTTATATATTCAAATGAAACTAATAATATTATTTTTAATGAAACATTTAAAGCAAAAACAGTTTTAGAAAGTAAAAATATATATAAAGAATATTTTGAATTAATTAAAAAGCAATTTGATAATAAAAAAATATTAGTTATTGTTGAAAATTTCTTTTTAAGTTCAAAACAGTTACTAACTAATCCATTAGCAACACCAAAAGTTATTGGTGCTTTAATGGTATTAGTAGAAGATATTATGAACTGAGATTATCATGAAAATGAACCAAAAAACAAAAATAAAATAGAAAATTATAAAGGAAATATCATTTTTACAAAACATGAACAAGACGCTTACAAACATATTCAATATTATTTAAGGAATTATAAAAATGAAAAATAAAGAAAATTACATTAAATTAACAGTAAAACTTAGTAATACTATTGAAGCAAAATATCATGAGAAAGGTAATAAACAATTATTATATTATACTGTTCGTGGTCAATGAAATGGATTAAACTATGTTACTTTAATTTTTAATAACCCAAAATTTTATAAACGATGTATTTTATTAAACAAAAACGATGAAATTATAGTAACTGGTCAAATCTTTAATACCTTAAACATTCCTAAAAATCGTGCATTTTGTTCAATTAATGTTAAATGATTTAAAAAATGAAAGGAATAAATAATGAATAAAGATCAAGAAATTATTAATGAATATAATAGAAAACGTAATATAGAAATAACAGAAGAACATTTACATAATATAGAAAAATTAAGAGAAGAGTTTAAACAAAAAGTAATTAATGAATATAAAGAAAAATTAATTAATTATATTAAAAAACAACAAAAATTCTATAATGGTACAGAAATAGATTTAATACTTGATATTTTATTACAAAAAATAATTAATGGTGAATTTAATAATGAATAAATGTAAAAAATGTAATAAAAGAATCTGATTAAGTAAAAATTGATGTATGAAATGTTTAGAAATAATAGTTAATAATTTAACTAAAAATAAGGAGAAATAAAGAATGATTATCTTACCTACTTTATTTGGTGATAAAGATGAAATTGAAATATTAACACCATCACCGCAAGCACTTCGTACTCATAATGATATTAGAGCAATTATATTAATGAAATATCCAAATATTAAATCACAACATATAATTATTTCTGATCCAGAAGATAATGTTGCATTAATAGTTGGTGATAATGATATTTATCAAGGTTGAGTAAAAGTTTGAATTAAAAAAATAGAAAATTAAAGGAAGAAAATTATGCCAAATACAGAAAATTCACAATCAAATTATACTTTATTAAAATTAATAAGAACTGGAATAAGTCCTATTTCAGCAATGATAGGTACAAGTGCTTATTATGGTCAACTTATAGGAAATCCAATATTAGGTTCAATTAATAGTTTATTATTTGGTAAAAAATTAGGTTTAGATATATGAAATTTAAATCAAAGACCAAGTAATAAAACAAAAATAATTAATAGTAGTAAAAAAATATTATTAGGTTTAGGAACAATTGGTTTAGCAAACTATTCAAAATGAATAGAAAATACTACTAATCCAATAGAACCTACTACAACACCTATGCCTATAACTACTACTTCAATACCTACAACAACTACTGAAACCCCACCATGACCATTATTAAGTACAAATAATAATCCTAATAATTTAATGGATTGAGATACTTATATTTCATTAAATGCTTATGGTATTTCAAATCTTATTGCGGGATTAACAGAATTAATACCACATAGATTTGAAACAATAAGAAAGATATGTAATATGGCTACTGGTGGTTGTTTAATATCAAGTGGTGTTGCTATGGGTATTAATAATGATTTTAATAATGCTTATGCTATTCCAACGATAGTTGCTGGTGCAAGTGAAATTATTCATAATTTATTACCTATCGAAAGAAAATTTGATGTAGAAATGCAAGAGACTTCGTTTACAAATGAAATAGCACATTTAATTAATAATGATAATAGATTTTCGATTAATAGTGAAACAAATAGTCAATATGGTAGTGATAATATGAGTGAAGTTAATGTTAATGCAAATTTAGAATTTGATGAAAATTATTATCATTTATAAAAAAGGAGAATATTAAAATGAGATATGCTTATTTATTAAAATATAAAACTAATTATGGAATTGAAACAAAATATAAATTATTTTCTACAATTGAAAATGCTACTAGTTTTCATAAAAATTATAAACATCATATATTAGAAAATGCTTATATTCAAGATTATCAAATATTAGTAATGGAATTAGATACAAATCAAAAAATTAATTAATGAAAGGAAAATATTGAAATGAAAGAATTTATACATGAATTAATTATTATTGGAACAAGTGTTGGAACATTAATTTGTAGAGAAATTATTGTTTTATTAAAACGATTTATTACAACTCCAAAGCATGTTAGAGCAAATAATAAAATTATAAAACATCAAAAAAAATTGGCAAAACTAAATGAAAAAATTAATAAAGAAATTAAATAATAAAGGTGTGATGTAAATGTTAGAAAATGAAACTAATATACAACAAACAACTCAAACTTTAACTGAAAATAATGTTTCACAAGAAATAGAAAATAAAATTAATGAAGCAGAAAATAAGTTAAATAAAATTAATCAAGAAATTAAAGAAAAAGAAATTATTAATATATTTAAAAAATATCAAGTTAAAAATGAATTTTATGATTATTTAAAATTTAAAACAAATGATATAGAAAATTCAAAAATAGAAGATACTATTAAGAAAATTATTAAAGAACAACCACTATTTAAAGAACCAATTAATACAGGTGGTAAACAAGAAATAATATTAACAAATCAAATACCAATTAAAATTAATTCTTTATTAGATTATAAAAATAAAAATAAATTATAAGAAAGGAAATTATACAAAATGGCAATTAATATTCAAACAAACTTAAATAACACAGAAAAATTAGTTGAAGCACCAGAATTCATTGAATTTTTTAAACAATCAAATAGTCCATGAGCAAACTTTTTTCCTATTGAAATGGTTAACTCTACAAAAATAGAATTTATTATTAAATTACCAAAAGACCCAAAAGTTAAAGTTATTTCATGAGATGACAAAAGCAAAAGATATGATGTTGGATATGCTACTACTGATAAAATTGAAAAAATAATTGAAAAATCATATCTTGCTGGTGAAACGATTGCAAATATTGACTTAAATGCTGAAAATGGACAAAATTTACTAGATAGTATGCAATATGAAGTTGCTAATGATTTAACAGATAAATTAGCAAATGATGATACTAATATAATCTCTCAATTTGCTACAAAAGTAACAATCACTGATACAACACCAATTGGATATTTAAAAGCAATGTTATCTGCATGAAATACTTTATTTCAATTAAGAAATAGTACAAATTGTAAATTTTTTATTACTAATAATCTTTATGATAGTTTAGTTTATTTAGCAGATAATAAAGGAATAATTACTGATAATGAATTAGCACAACAATTACGTTTAAATGGAAATGATTTATATGTAAAAGGTGTATTATGTCAAATTGTATTAGATGATTATATGACATTTACAAATGATAAAAATGAAGAAGAAATAATGAGTTTTATTTTAGCAACACCAAAAGCAATGAAAAGATATATGTTACAAAATACAGTTATTTATTTACAACAAGTTGCAGACGGTAAAGTTGGAAGAACTTATTTAGTTGGTGGCGAAGTATTTGGTCAATCAATTCCTTATATGTCAAAAAAAGAAACAACATCACGTTGAATGTTATGCGGAGTAATTAAAAGTGAAGTAAAAAATGATTTAAAATCTAAAATTACAACTTTAACAATAAATAATCCTACTACAAAAACAGATAAAACTAATAAAGAATTAGATACAAATATTTTATATGCAAAAGAAATTAATAGTTTAAATCCAAGTTTAGAAAATCCAACTATTAAATATTTTAGTGATGAGCAAGGTAAAAACATAATTAGTAATAATAAACAAAAAACTGGTGATTTATATGTCGTTATTAGAGCAAATATAAATGACCCAAATTATAAAGGTTCAACAAATCCAATTAAAATAACTCTTAAATAATTAAGGAAATTTAATCATGCCAATTGGTACAACTAATACAGCAATACTTTTAAATATAAATAAACCAAAACATACTAGAATTAGTAAACAACAAGAAAATAAAAGTTTTTGATGAGAAATTTTAGAAATGATTGGTGTACAAGTAATAGCAGTGGCATTTGCTCCTTTTACTGGTGGATTAAGTGAAAGTGTAGCACTTGGATTAGGTGCAAGTGATTTAATTGCTAGTATTAGTGCTGTTGGTGTAGAGTTTTTAACTGATTTTACTATTAATCAAGTTTATGATTATTTAAAAGGAAATGTAACACCATTAAATACTTTTTTTAATATATTATCTGCATTTGCTGGAATTAATAAAATTAGTCGTGGTTATCGTACTACTAAATTTATTAAGTTAGCACAAAAAACTAAAACATTAGAACAAATTGGTGTTAAAGAAGCAAAAAATTTACAAGAAATTATTAGTCAAGTAAGTGGCAAAGAAATTTTAACAGATAAAATTATTGGTAATAAACGTTATTTATTCAATTATAGTTTTGCTCCTAATCGTGAAACAATAATACAAAATTTAGGATATGTTGCTGAAAGACAATTTAAAAATAATTTTAAAAAGTTAGAAACCCAAGAGTTGAAAGATTATTTATTATTACAAAATACATTAATAAAATTAAGTCCACAATTAACTCCTAAATTTAAAATCAAAGATATTGAAAAAGCAAATAACTTTTTAAAAAAATATAATACTGATTTAAAAAAAGTATTAAAAATGAACCAACATGATTGATTAAATTTAGTTCATACAATACATACAGAGAATAGATATGGTAAATCTTTAATTTTGGATTTACAAAAAATTCGTGCAAATGTTATTAAATTTAATTTTAAAAATAGTATTATTCATCAACTTGTTTTAAAAGCAAATCAAACTTTTAAATATTTTGATATTAGATTTTATTTAAAAAAAGGTTTAAATAAATTTTGAAAAGATACTCCATATTTTGAAAAATTACGAGAAAGTATATATAAATTACAAGAGAAATTTGAAAAGTTAGAAAAACAAGCATTTGAAAAAATTAATAAATTAAAAGAAAAAACAACAAATTTATTTACTAGTGCAGAGAAAAAAGCAATTAAACATGCACAATTAATTCCATTAAATTCACCAGTATTTATGGGTTGTAAAATTCAACCTTTATCATTAAGTAAATGTGCAATTACTATTTATCATCGTAATCCTAAGTATAAACCAATTACAGTTGTTGATAGTATTCTTAAAGCAGAAACTTTTGTTACTCAAATACACCCGTTTCATTGATATAGATGATATAGTGGTTGATATATTGGTTATGGAATTAGTCGTAATAAATGATTAAAAGCAATTGCATTTGCTCCACCAGTTGTTCAACAAGTAATTAGAGATAGTTTTAAAGTTTATAGAGAAATATTTAAAATAATAAGAACTTATCATAAAGTAGTAAATGTTATTAATAATCCTATTGAAAATATTAATAAATCATTTAAAAGTGTTGGTTTAAAATTTTCAGTTAATACTTTATTTGGTACTGGACTATTACATCATTTAGAAAAATTTGCATATAGTCAAGTTGTAGAAAAAGGTAAAAAGAAATTACAAAAAAAAGTTATTCATATTGCACATAGAAAAACTAAAACAAAAACTAAACATTATAAAAAAGCATTTTTTAAGGAATGATAAATTATGATTAATAAACTTTGAACTGATGTCAGTTTAGAAAATTATAATAACTGATATCCATTAACTGGAAAAATTACAGAAACACCACAACAATATATAAATACATGACCTAATGTTAATGATTGATTTATAACTTTTGCTATTCGCGCTCAAAATGATATTAATGCTTATCTTAATTTTATTTTATCTAAATTTCCTTTTGATAGTTTTAAAGATGAATTAATTAAAGAAACATTAAGAGATATGGTTTATGTAATGGTTGAACATTGAGTATTTAATCGTACACCAATTGAATTTAATGTTGATACAACTATTCAATTTAATAATGGTAATCAATTTAGTGCAAGTAGTATTCCAACAATTAATGTTTGAGATTTAGCACCAAGTAGAATGAAAATATGAGCAAGATTAACAGAATTAAAACAAGTATTTTTAAGTTATAATCAAGATGAAATAGATATTGAAAAAATTGATTTACAAGCATTTTATACTAGAAATCAAGTTGATGAATTAATTAAAGAACAAAAAGAATTTACATTATCAAAACAAATGAAATTATATGATGATTTAATTGATGATAATGAAAATGAGATATATAGGGGTCATGTTACAAACTTTATAAATAAAGGTTATGTAGCAACTGAATATGACCCAAAAACTGAAACAATGATTTTAGATTGACCAGATGAAATTGGGACATTACCACCCGAAGCATTACAAAATAATCCACAAATTGGTGATTTTACTCATGCACCAACTTGTGATTTTTCTGCTAAACAACAAAAAAGAATTACTACTAATGAAAATAATATAACTAAATTGAATGATGAATTAACTAAAACTAATGAAATTATTGATGATATTAAAAATAATTGATTTAATATTGAAACTAGTCCATTATGAAAGCAAATTGATAATAAGGACTTGTATACAAATCAATGATATATTGTGCCTTGAACCTACGTTTATTTTGATAGTAAACAATTAAGTAGTTCTGTTTCAAAATTAACAAAAGTTATTATTGAATATAATTTAACAAAAGAACAAATGTTTATTATTGTTGAGAAAATTATTGTTGAAGACAATATTAACATTACACTTTCTTTTGATTTTAATACTAATAAATTTATAGTACAAACTTCATCTACAAAATATAAAGGTTGATTAGATAATGATAAATTATATCAATATAAAGGTATTGGAACACCAACTGAATTTATAGTTGATGAAAGTGTTGAACGTGATTATTATACAAAAAATGAAACAAATGACTTATTAGATAAAAAACAAAATATCAATGACGATAATTTACAAACAGTTGCTAAACTAATTGTTCCAGCAATTAATGAAAATAAAACTAATATAGATAAAAAACAAGATAAAATTGATGACTTGGAAAATAAAATATTTAATAATAAAGAAGATAAAAATAATGCAACAAATTTAGTTAATAATGTAATTAAAGTTGGAGTTACAAAAACTACATATTATAATGATCCAGTTGTTACAGATGACTTAGATATACCAAATAAAAAATATATAGATGATAAATTATTATTAAAACAAAATAAATTAACTGCGGGTACTAATATAACTATTGATAAAAATAATGTTATTAGTGCAAGTGGTGGTGGAGTTGACCCAAATAATTATTATACAAAACCAGAAGTAGATAAAAAATTAGAAGATAAAGTAGATATAGATAAATTTTCATATGCTTTTACTGTAAACGCTCTTGGTACTGAAAATCCTAATATAGAAACTACTAATAAAACTATTGTTGGTGCTATTAATGAATTAAAACAAAAAATAAATGATAAAAAATTTTCAAATGATTATTTTAAATATAATACTGAAACAAATGAAGTTTCATTAAATGATGAAGAAAATTCATTACTTTGTAAGGATTTATTAGAAAATAATGAATATAAATTATTAAAAACTCAAAATAAAAAATTATTACAAGCAATTAATGAAATATTAGAAAAACAACCACAACCCAGTCCAAGTGATTCAAATTGAAAAGATGTAGCATTTTCACAAGATAGAGAAACAATTATTTATGAATTAAAACCAGATACACATTATAGAATATTTTATGATGTTAGTGATAAAAGAAGTACTGGTTTAATTGGTAAATATCCAACTTTAATAAGTGAATTTTATTGAAAGTATTTAAACGAAACAACTTATAATGATTTATGAATTAATTTACCACATTGAGTTAATGGAATTCTTTCACATTTAGTAATAATAATTAATAAATATAAAATTTCATGATATAGAAATAGCAATGATGGTAATTTTTGAAAATTACAAGAATTACAGGAATAATATTATGTTTTTTAAAATTATAAAGATTATATTAGGTTTAATTGGAGTAATTCTATCATCTGCAACTGCTGGTTTAATTATATTTATTATTATAAAAATTATATTAAAAATTAATCAAATATTTTAAAGAAAGGTAGTGAGTATTATGCTAAGTTTATTTAAAAGAAAAGATAAAACAAATATTAATGATAATCAAAATGAAAAATTAAAATTTTTAACTAATAAAAATAAAAGTACACATGCTTCTATTTTAAATTATTTTGGTTTTAATGATTTTAATCATGAAACTTATTTTACTGATTTTGTAGCAGAAAATAATGCTAATCTATATAATGCTCCATTAGATATTAATAATGAAATTATTAAACAATATTTAATTCAACAAGAATTTTATAGAAAAAATTGAAATTCTATTTTTAAATTAAGTAAGTTAGGAATTAGTGGTTATTTAATTTATATTGCTAATGATAATTTATATTTTCAAGTAGTAGATATTCAACAAAGAGTTTATGATATTACTGGTAAATTAATTCAATGTACTATTTTTTATGATAATTATGAACAAAATGCACAAACAGTAAAATTATTTGAAGTCTATACACTAAATAATGAACAAGTAACAATTAATCGTGCAATTTATAGTATTAGTGATAATAAAAAACAATTTCCATTAGATTTTAAAACATATATTAATAATTCTAATTTATCACAAGAACAAACATTAAAAATTAACTATATACCAATAGTAATTATGCGAAATAAAGCCAATGAATTAGCAGATTGTGATAAAGTAATGGATAAAATTAAAACATTAGATGTTATTTATGAACAAATTGTTTTAGATACCATTTTAAATTCACCTAAATTTATTTTTGACCAAACTTATGGTAATGTTCAATCTTCAATGGAAGAAGCAGTAAGAATATTAGTTACTAAAAACTATATTTGAAAAACTACCGGTGATAATAATGAAAAAAATGAAAATATCAATATGACAAGTAGTAATTTTAAAGGTAAGAATTTAACTGATATATACGATTGAAATGTTAATGAAATATTTAAACGTTGTGGTATACATATACCAAGTCAAAAGAAATCAGCACAACAATCAGTACCAGAAAGTACAGCAGTAAATATTTCAACCATTAACTATATTGAACAAAAATTATGACAATTTAATATTGATATTCTTAAATTTATTCAATTATTAGTAAGTGTAGATAAAGATTTATTAAATAGTAAAACATTTAATATAAATAATGATAAAGAAATTAATAATTTAACTGTTAAATTAAAATTATTTAATCCCGAAAATAACCAATTAATAGGAGATAACAATGGACAACAACAAACCACAAACCAAGTTTCCACAGAAACAGAAGCAAACTAAACTTAATCAAGCAGAAGTAGAAAATGATTATTTAATTGATAATATTCCTTTTGATTTTACTAATATGATGAGAGCTACTAGTGACCCTGATATTAATAGAGCATATGATGAATTTAAAAAAAGAACTATATATATTTATGAAATTGAACGTTTATTTAAAAATAATGAAAATAATAGTTTAAAATTTTCAGCAAATACTATTAAAATTGGATTTATTGATATTGATAAAGTATTAAAAACTACTGCTGTTGAAACATCAGACTTTACTATGCAATTAAATCAAAGAGCTAGCACCAATATTAATGATAATACAATTGAATATAGTATGACTGATATTAAAAATTTAATTTTTCAAGAAATAAATTTATTAAATCAATTCAAGTTATATGCAGTTAGTATTAATGAACCATTAACTGAAAATAATATTGATAATTTATATATCATTAATAATTATTCACAACCTTATCAAAATCCAAAAACAAGAAGTACTAAAAGTATTACTATTATTAAAATTAAAGATTTTAAAACAAGAGATGGTTATCCAATAATTATTAAATTACAAAAACCATTAGACAAAGATACAAAAGTAACGGTTTTAAAAATTAAAGCCCCTAGAAGCATGATTTTCGGTAATATAAAGGTACTTGGTGAAGTTGACAATATGGAAGTATACCCAAAGTTATTTGTCAAAGATAAGATAGCATTTCCGCTATTATCAATGCCTATTGAAACCCAACCAAAAGTTAGAATATTAGAACAATGATTTAGTGAACAAATATTACCTTGAAATTTAGCAAAACAATTTATAGGACAAGAAAAATCAGTTTTAGATTTAATTAAAATTAGTAGTGGAACTGAAACAAGAAAAGAAGTTATAAAAAATGCAAGAGTAACTAATGCTTGATTAGGATATGAATTTGGTACTGTTTGAAATGGTAAATGACCATTGAAAAAAGAAAAAGAATTAAAAGATAAAGAAGTTTGAAATTTTTCTGAAAATGAATTTTATAGTTATATTGCAACTAACAATAGATTTAAAGATGTTGAAATTGAAATACAAGATGCACCTACTATTGATAGTTTACAAAAAGTATTGTTGGATATGTTAACTTATACATATACTTATAATAGAAACTTTGATGGATTTAATCAGTTAAAACTTAACGAAGAAATTGCACAATTACGTATTAAGTTTGAAAATCAAAAACCAATTGATATTATTACTAACTTATTTAAACAATGAGAATTAGATTATCCAAATTATACAAATTTGCCACAAATTAAAATTTTTAAACAATTAATTATAATGTTATCAAAAAATATTTATTCATCAATGTCAATTAATAATGGTTTAAATGATGATTATAAGTTATTATTACCTTACTATTTTGAATTAAAATCAAATCCAATTCATTCTACACCAGATAAAGTTTGAGAATTTAAAGATGTAAAAGTAATATTGAAATCTGTATATTTTGATTTTACAAATTTAAAAAATATTAAATTAAAAAATAATGATATTAGTCAAAATGAATTATTTAAACTAGACGATAATCAATTTAATTGATTATCTATAACAAATGAACTAGAAAGTAATAATATACCATCATTAATTCCTGCTGATTGAACATTAGGAAATGGTGAATATGGTAAATATTTTACAAGAGCAATTATTAGTACTAATAAAATTGAAAATGCTTTAAATTTATATGGTTCTAATAAATCTCAATTATTTTCTAAATTAGAATTTTATAAAGAAATTATAAAAATTGATAATAATAATGAGTTTGAATTACAAATTGAAAATCCGATTAATAATTTAAATCGGATCGAAGTTAGTGGCATATTTGGTGCTGGAAATTATGATTTAATTTTAATAACAGATAAACAAGAAATAAACTTAAAAAATATTAATTTATTTGATAAATATAACGAAAATATTTCTTATATAAATTTAGAAATCTAATTATCAAAATATCCATTTGGATATATGCCATCTCATTTTATATCATAATCAGACATAGGTTTAAATCCAAAATAAAGTGATATTTTATGCTTATCACTTATTTTATATTCTCATATAGTTGATCCCCCCAGTGGGAATTACCATCATAATCTAAAAAATAACATAAACATTTAGTTTTATTATGTGCAATTGAACCAATTATTAAACTAGTTATTCCACTTATAGTGCCAGTTAATGCTAATGCTAATGTTATTTTACTCAAATTTGTTTTTATTCATTTTTTCATATTTTATATGTCCCCTTTTTACAATAAAGTTATTACAAAACCTGAATTGTAAATATAAATGGGACAGTTTTTTAAAATAATTGTATTAAATCTATTGGTCTTTTATAATATAGTGATTTTCTGGATGTAGAATTAATTTGAAATGCTATAGTATTTAAATCTTTTTGTTTATATGAAGATAGATCTGTAGATTTTGGTAAATATCTTCTTAAAATACCATTATTATTTTCATTATTATTTTCATTTAAACCTCTTTGACAAGGTTTACCAGGATCTGCAAAATAAATCTTAACATTACAATTTTTTTCGATTAATTTTCATTTACTAAATTCTTTACCACGATCAAAAGTAATAGTTTTAACTGTTCCTTTTTGTAACTTTGAAATAAATTTTATTATACTTTTTGTAATATTTTCTGATTTATTATTTTTAGTTGCTAAAGGAATTGTGGTTTTTGATCATATATCAGCTAAAGTAATAATAGAACTTTTATGATCTTTACCAATGATAGTATCACCCTCTAAATGACCAAATTCTTCTTTTAATTATGTAGAAAAGTATGGATGACCAAAAATTATTCATCAATTTACACTTAAAATATTATTTTTAATTAAAAATTTGTTAAAAGTAACATTATTTAGTGTAAAAATTCTCTAAAAATAACACTTTATCATGTATCATTACTTTTCTACAAAATTAAAGAATTCTTCTATATTTTTAATATTAGGAATGATTAAATTTCTTTCATGAATAGACTTACAATTATTAATTCTGCCCCTAGTTTCTTTTTGTTTGTGAGGTTTATTTTTTCCTTTTCTCAATAAGTTATTTTCATCAAAACCCATTCGATTTGTTTTAAACATGTTATATAAAGTTTTTGTTGAAATACTTTTTATTTTATTTTCCTTTAAAAAATTAGCAATTATATCAAGAGCATAATTTTTAGTAATTAACAAATGATTAATAGTATTAATTTCTATTAAAGTTAAAATTATTAATTTTCTACCTGCATTTTGTTTATTTTTTTGAATTTTATTCAATATTTCTAATGGTAATAAGTTTTGATTTAATAATCTACAAACTCTATGTACAGTTGATTTACTATAATCAATGGCTTTTGCTATTTTACGAATCGAAAATCCATAACTTTTATATTCTTTTATTGCTATTATTGATTCAATAGTCAGATACTTATTTTAATTATGTAGAAAAGTATGGATGACCAAAAATTATTCATCAATTTACACTTAAAATATTATTTTTAATTAAAAATTTGTTAAAAGTAACATTATTTAGTGTAAAAATTCTCTAAAAATAACACTTTATCATGTATCATTACTTTTCTACAAAATTAAAGGATACTTATACATTGTGCTAATTCCTTTCTTTTCTTAATTATAGAATTAACACAATTTAATTTTTATATAAGTGTCCTTTTTAATTTTACAATTCAGGAAATATAAAAAATAATTAAAAAAGAAAAAATACTTTTTAATTTATTTTTTTTAATTGTAAAAATTCTATTATTTTTTAAATCTCATTCTAAACTCTAAAATCTATATATAAGTATATATATTTTTTAAAATATTTATATTTATTTGCTTATTTTTTACAAGTATAAATTTAAACGCAAAATAACACCTAAATTAAAGGTGTTTATTTTATGAGACCAATACTATTAATTGTATGTCACTTGTTTATTATATGGAAAATATGAAAGTACTTTTTTTTCGGAATACCATTATTTTATTCATAATTACGTTTTTATGTGGATTATTATGGATAAAATAAATTATTAATGTTATTTATAATATTTTCACACTTTAAATTTATGTAAATTAAAATTAATAATTAGTATAAAAAAACAGATTAGGAGAGTTAAATATGAGTTTTAATTATTTATGAACTTTAAAAGAAGCAACTGAAAGAATGTATCAATCATTTAGAGATGATATAAAAAATCAATGAGAAAAAACAGATTGAAGAATATTAAAAGAAAGAGATAAAAAATATATTCCAGTTAAAATTAAAACAAGAACTAGAAATACTATAAATGGTCTTGTCACTTATAAATGTCGTGATTATAAATACTATGATGAAAAATTAAAAAAATGAGTAAGAGTTTGTTTATTAGATGAAGAATTGCAATTACCTAAATATAAAAGAACTTGCCAAGATATAAAAAATAATGTTATTGAACATTTTGCTGATGGAAAAAGATATATTGATATTTTACATACTATGAAACAAACAAAATTTAGTACAACCGGTATTAGTAGAATATTTCAAGAGTATCAAGTTAGTAAATTAGATGTTCCTAAAATAAAATTAGAACCAAATCAATTTATTTATATTAGTATTGATGATGGACATCGAAAATTTTGAAAATTTAAACGTAATTCTGGTAAATATTCAATGCGTTTAGTATTATTTTGTACAGATAATGTTAATCATACATTAGTTAATAAAAGAGCAGATGTAATAATAAGACCAACAAAAACTAAACTTGGATTTAAAAAAACTGCTGAATTTATTTTACAACAAGGACAAAGATTTTTTGAAAATTTTGAACAAGCAAAAATAATTATTTGTGGTGATAGTGCTGGGTGAATTAAAGAAGTTGCAGATTATTTAGGTGCTGAATTTGTTTTAGATAAATTCCATTTGGTTAAAAAGTTATATATAGGAATTATTGCTGGAAATAAGGGAAAATATTGAAATGAATATAATACTTGTAGAACTTTTATTGAAAATGGTCAATATGATGAATTAATTAAATATATGAGTGAAATATTAAAAAATCATAAAAAATTAAAAAAACAATATTTTAAAAATAATAAAAAAGGTATTGTTAATCAAGGTGCAAAGTGAAATATTGGTTGTTTTACTGAAAGTAATATTTGACATATTTTAAAAGAAATGCTTGGTAATAGAACATATAGCATAAATATTTATATTAAAATGGTTATTTTTAAGTGCAATCAAATAAATTTGAAAACATAATTTTAATGAATATAATAATTACTGATTATTTCACAATTTGCAATAGCGTCTCAAAAATTATTATTTTTTATTTTCATTTTTAAACCAATAATGAAAAAAGTTAATGCTATAATTATAACTATAAAAATTGGTATTACTATTATTAATAATATAACTCCAATTTGCAATTGAATTCAATTATAATAATTTTGATTATTTTGAAAAATATGACATAAACATATATGATTTGCACAATGACATAAAATAGAATATGTACTATAAATTTTTAAAATATTAAATCCATTTATAATTTTAATTTGTTCATGATTATGATAATTGAAATTTGAAATACCAATTAATATTAAAGCAGTAGTAATAATTAAAAGAGTTAAAATAAATAGTAATACAGTTATTAACTGTAATTTTTTAAGTTTGTAAATTTTCATTTTTAAAATCTCCTTAAATTTATTTGTTAATTTTAACATTTAATAAAATGTAATATAAGTATTTTTGTTGTAATTATTTTTAATTAGTAGTAAGATAAATTTACAATTGCATATAATTACAATTATTTCTTGTCTAGAATTTAAGAAATGGTTAATAAGTAATTATATCCTCCGTTTTTGTTACCGTCCCAAATATATTTTTATATGGTATTTTTAATATTAAAAAGGTGATTTTAAATGAATAAAATACAGTAAAAGAAATTTTAAATAATTTGTCTGATAAAGATTTTATTGAGATTTTTAGAGAAAATAAAACTAGAATTAAACAAATTGAGAAAAAAGAAAAATTTGAAGCAGTCGAACAAAAATTCAAAGAGAAAGGGATTCAATGTCCAGATTGTAGTTCTTTTTTGTGTACTAAATATGGTAGTAAAGATTATAAGCAAAGATATAAATGTAAAAGTTGTAATATTACTTTTCATGCTTTTAAAAATCATTATTTTTATTGAAGTCATTTATCTCATGATCAATGAGATTTATTGATACAAATAGCTACTTTAGGTCAATCTGCTTATATTATTTCTCAATTTATTAATACTACAAATAAAACTGCCTGATTTAATCGTCAAAAATTTATGAAATCAACACAATTAGTAAAAACACAAAATCAATTTGTAAAATTAAAAGCTAGAATTGAAATTGACGAAACTTTTATCAAAGAAATTCATAAAGGAAACTTTAAAGATCCAAATGATCCAAGAAAACAATGAATTGAAGAAAATGCTAAAGATTTAAATTGTTGTATTCAAATGGCAATTGATGAAAACCGAAATATCTATGCTCAAACAACAAATACTAAAAGATTAAATAAAAAATGAGTACAAGAAAACTTAACATCGAAACTTATCGAAGAAAATTCAATTATAGTTTGTGATATGCAAGTATTATATGATACAGTAGCTAAACAAACTAAATCCACTATCCAGTAGTTTAAATCAAAAGAAAATAAAGAATTAAATTATAAAAAATTAAGTAATGTCAGTAAAATACAATCAAGTTTAAAAGAATTTATTACTCATTACCATGACATTGGATTTACCAATATTCAAAATTACCTCAATTTATGGAAATGAAAATATCAACACTACGGATTAACCCCTTATCAAAAATCCAATGTGTTATATTTCAGTTTGTAAAAAAAATAAATCCCAAAATTTAATAAAATCAAATTTTAAGTCAAGTTGATGACTTTTTTTATTTTACCACTACTTTTCTACAAAATTAAAAGAAGATTATGAAAAAATTGTGAAAGAAAACTAAATACTAGTTTACAAATGGTTGTTCTTTCATTTATTTCAGTTTTATTAAAAAGATTCTAAACAGGTTCTAAGACCATTAGAACAAAAATTGCGAAAAGAAGAAAAAAATGAATAAATAATTATAAACAAATAGAAGTAATAAAAAATAGACCATATTGTCAAGAAGAAAGAAAACAACGAGAAGCATTAAAAAGTCAAGAATTTGAAAAATTAAAACATGTACGTATGAATGAACCATCTGTTTATCATGATGGAACTTTTGGTATACTTTTTGATACAGTTTTAAAAACTGGTGAAAAATTAAAAGGTTCATGAAATGAAACTAATAAAATCAAAATTAATGAAATACCTAGTTGTTCTCAATGAGAAAGAAGGGCAAATAGCAATCCATATAGTTCTCCATTTAAATAAATTTTTATATTTAAAAATAACTAATTTCATTAATGAGATTAGTTATTTTTTATTTCTATCATAAACTAAACACTTATTGCATTTATTTTTAAACGACTTAAAATATAATTAACTTCTTAAACTTAAGAAGTTATTGGGGAAAACAAAAAAAGGAGATCTTAATGAAAATATTAATCAAAATATTAAGTGTTTTAACACTTGCAACAACCACAAGTAATTTAACTAGTTTCTTAAACACAACTTTACAAAAAACTAATATTACAACTAATTATATTGAAAATAAAACACAGCAAGATACAATTTACATTGACAAAGATGGCAAAGAAATAACAACTAGTGAAAGAGATTTGTCAAATATAAATAGTAAAGAAGTTATTCAAATTGGATTTTTTAAAAATGAACAAGAAGAAATTCAAGTTGTCAGAATGCCAAAAACAATCGAAAAAGTTCCAGAACAATTACCACCAGAAATAACATCTCTATGCGATATGTTTTTTAATGCATTAAAATTTAACCAAGACATTTCAAAGTGAGACACTTCTAATATAACAAATATGGACGGCATGTTTTATGGTGCTTCAGCATTTAATCAAGAAATTCTAAATTGAAATACTTCAAAAGTAACAACTATGTGAGCTATGTTTTATGGCGCTACATCATTTAATAAAAGTATTTGAAAATGAAATACTTCAAAAGTAACAAATATGAGTTCTATGTTTTTTAATGCTTATTCATTTAATAAAAGTATTGCAAACTGAAATGTTTCAAATGTAACACATATGGGATATATGTTTTATGGTGCTTCAAAATTTAACCAAGACCTTTCAACATGAAATGTAGAAAAAGTAACAGAGCATAAACGTTTTAGTCTTAATTCAGGAATTGATAATTCTAATAAATTACCAAAATTTAAAAACTAAAATCAAAAATTTTAATAAAAAAGTAATATCTTATTGACATTAAATAAATAAAAATGTCTTTAAAACTTTAAAGACATTTTTATTAAACTCATTTATTAAACAATATTATCAATTTACAAAGATAAATCTTTTTTAATAAGAAAATAATTTCCTAATGGAAATAAACCAAGAGGTACTATTAATATTATTGGATATTGTCAAGCAAAATCTAATGCTCTAATAGAAAAAATCGGTGCTTTTGCTACTTCTGTAACACCCGGAGCAGGTGTTATATTTGGAATATCACCAAACTTAAATGGAGAATTTAATAAAGAAGCAATTGTCATATATTTAAAATATTTAAGGTACTCAACTTCAGGAATAGAAGAGAATAATGTCATTATTTGAAACAAAATAAATACTGTTGAAATACCTGTTGCTACTGAAAGAGAAATAACTGACTTATTAAAGTAACTAATAAAAGTTCAATTAATTGATGCTCAAAGTAAAGCCAATAATATTAAACCCAAATTATATAAAACAAGATATCCAAATTCTTGAAGTTTAAAATCTTGAAATCTAATTGGAAAAATAATTAATTGAAAAACAAAAGCCGAACCATATAATATTAATATTGAAGAAAGCAAAACAAAAAGTTTTGAATTTAAAATAGTTTTTCTAGACATTGGCATTGTTAATCATGAAGCTAAATAACCTTTATCAATTTCTTTAGAAACTAAAATATGATTTAAAATTAAACTAAAAGAAAAAATTAATATTAACCCCGGAATACCAAAAAAAACAAAATTAAAATAAGTCATGGCACCTAATCCACCTAAACATGATACTCCATGTTCTTCACCAATGAATGTAATAGTTGGAGCAAGATAATCTTGTGTTAAAATGGGAGCTATTAAAATACATAAAATTATAAAAAATAATATTAATGGAATTTTAACATTTTTAAATTGTGTTTTAACAAATCTAAAATTAATCATTAAAATTTACCTCATCCTTATAAAATTTAATAAAATATTCTTCTAAACTAAATGGTAATTCTTTAAAATTATCAACTTTATAAAGTGATAATTCTTTTAAAAACTTATCAACATTAGTACTTAAAACATTCACTTTAATAACTTTTGTTATATTATTTTTTTCAATAATATCTCATTTTTTATTTAAGAAATCATTATAATCTTTCACTGTTGAAAATTTAATTTCATAATTTTTCTTAGCAGAATTTTGTATTTCCTTAATTGATATTTCAGAAATTATTTTCCCTTTTTTAATAACAGCAACTTTATCACATATATTTTCAATTTCGCCAAAAATATGGGAACTCATAAATATTGTTGCACCTTCATTTTTAGAATTTCTAATTAAAGTATTAAACCTTTCTTGCATTAAAGGATCTAAACCTGAAGTTGGTTCATCTAAAACTAAAACTTTTGGTTTATGCATAAAAGCTGAAATAATCGCTACTTTTTGTTTCATACCCTTAGACATTTTTTTAATTTTTCTTTTTGCATCAAGTTCAAAATAATTAATTAATTTTTCAACATATGCCCAAGAAATATTTTTTCTAATATTAGCTACTGTCTTTAAATAAACAATTCCTGACATATAATCAGGCAATGTTACTTCACCAGCTAAATAGCCAAGAAATTCCATAATTTTTGCCGATTCTTTTCAACAATCATAATCTAAAATCTTTGCAAAGCCAGTATCAGATTTAATAAAACCTATCATTTGTCTAATAACAGTAGTTTTTCCAGCACCATTAGGGCCAATAAAACCATAAACTTCACCTTTGTTGATTGAAAGATTAATATCAAAACAACCAATATTTGGAGAATATTCTTTAGTTAAATTTTTTAATTGAATTATATTCATATTTTCCTCCAAACTAAATTAATTCATGAAATTATTATAAACCAAAAAGAAGAAAATGTAAATAATGATATGTTTCTCTTTTATAAGAGAATCTTTAATATACTTATTTTCAAGTTTTATAAAATATTATCATTTAATTAAATTAAATAATTAAACGTTTCCTAACTCACGAAAACGAAATGAAGTTTTATTTAGTTTCTTTAACTCTCGTTTATTTAAAATATAAATAATTATTCCGGCAATTAAACCAACTAAAACACAAACGATAGCAATAATTAATAAAATTTGAATTCCCTGCAATGAATAATTTCGATGACCATCAACCACATAAGAATTATTTGGCAATTTTCCAATGGCTGAAGCAACATAATTAAATCAAGCATCTGGAGTAAAAGCAATTCAAGAAATTAATGATATTGTACTAGCATAACTATTTTTTTCCATTGGTAATTCTCCAACTTGAACAAATCTTAACGTCAATAATGCTCAACCTACACAACCAATAAACATAAAAAGTAAACACATTATAAATTGAAATAAAATTTGAACTGCTTTTGATGACTGTAAAAATCAAGCATTACCTCAACCAGGGATAACTACATATAAAGAACATGCAATCATTCCAACTAATAATAAAAATATTAAACCCAAAACGTAAGACTTTCACTTATCAGCTCAACGACCAATTGGACTAGCAACTAAAAATCTTAAACCATATGAACGAATTCCACCAAGAATAGTTACTACACCAACAGTAACACCAACTTCTGTTAAAGCATCTTTCATATAATATGCAAAAGTAGACTGGAACATGTACATTCCAAAAACAAAAATACCACAAAGTCAAACTCGTAAAAATTTCATTGGTTGAAATAGTGAAATTATTTTTTCTTTTCAAATAATTTCTGTTTCTTCACGTTTTTTATTAGGAATAAATATTCAAACTAATAATGCCATTATAAGTACCATACCACAAATAAAATAAGCAAAAACTAAAAATGGTATTTTTGTAATAAAATCATTTTGACCATACTGATTTTGTAAATTTTTAGTTAAAATTGTTATTCCTGTTGCAATTCCAGCAATAAAAATTAAACCAAATAATCCCAAAACTGTGCCTTCAAGACCATAAGCAACACCTTGTTGTTCTTTTGTTACATTCTGTGATACTAATTTTCAAAGTGGTGCTCAAAAAAGTCCCGCAATCGAAATACCCCATATTGTATAAATAATATACAATTGAATCATTCGTATATTTTTATCCATATTAAGTTGAATTATTAATGTTCATCATAAACCACATAATCCAGTTATTATAAGTGATACTATCATTATTTTTTTTGCACTAAAACGATCAGTAAGTCAACCGCCTGGAATTCTAGAAATAAGAGCAACAAAACCATAAATAGCAACAACAAAATCAAACTCATCTTGATTTAAATTAATATACTGATTAAAGTTAGGAATAATATATCGTAAATAAAGCACTCCACTAAAAACAAATAAATCAGATAAAGCTAAAATGCTAATAATCAAAATAGTTTTACTATCCAAGTTGTGCGTAAAACTTTTTCAACATTTACTTAAAAATATCTTCATTATTTATTTTTCTGCTTTCATAATAATTTAGGATTATCACTAATATAGCCAGCTACTTGATTACCATAGATTTCATTTATCTTCACAGCTTCTTCATCACTCTTAAATGTTCATATATTTAACGGTTTTTTTAATTTTTTTAACTTACTAATCATTTCAAAATCTAAAACTACGGAAATTGAAGTATGCAAATAATCAAAGTTTTTAATATACCTCTCACTAAAATCATTTTTATTTTCAAATAAATAACCTTTTTTCATAGGATATTTAATTCTTTTAACAATTTCGTTTAATAACTGGTGATTAAATGAAGAAACAATAATTTCGGCTTTACTTTTTTTTTCTAATTTTTTAATTTCTGAAAAAATAACCATTAATTGATTTGAGGTATATTTACGATTAATTTCTTCTTTAATTTCAACATTAATCATTTGATAATTTTTACTTAATTTTTCAATAAAATCATTAAATAATGGTGGAATTCATTCTTTATTATTTTTAAAAAATTCCAAATTAATAATTTCTTCATATAATAAACTACTAACCTCACTTTTATTATTGGCAATTCTTTCAAATGTATCATCATGAAAAATAATTACTTTATTATCTTTTGTTAATCGAATATCAAACTCTACTGCTTGGCAAATTTTCAAAGCATTTTGGAAATCAATGATTCGATTTTCACCTTCTGTAGAACGAAATCCACGATGTGCCACTAATAATGCCATAAAATAAACACCCCCAATATTCCTATACCTAATTATTTTACACTAGACTTGTTTTGTAATTAAAAAAGTACTTTGTGTTTCCCAAAAATTCAACTATAAAATTTTATTTTTTTAAGTTTAAGTAAAAATTAACAATTAAAATTAATATTTAATTAAGGAATAAGTCTCGTTACTGAATTATAATCATAAATATCACTATCTAAATTACTTGCAAATAGAATACTATTATTTCATTCAAAGTTTTGTTCTGCTATTTTTTCACTAAGTAACAATTGTTCAATAGATTGATCTAATTCTAAATTATTTGATATATCTTTTATAATTTGTTCATCACACATATCATCAAAAATTAAATTAGATGACAAATTTTCACTACTTAGTACCGAACTTTGTTCTTCATTAGCCATATATTCAAATTCTTTTTCCTCTAACAACTTATCTAATTCTGTTTCTTGTGTTTCTGAATAAAGTTGTAATTCTAAAACATCTCATGCAATATTTTTTATTTGTTCACTACACATATCATCACAATTAAAACTGCTTAAATCAAAATTTTGTTTTAAAGTAGAAACATGACTAGATTGCAATTCTCTTTGTTTTTGCTTTTTTTCTTTATAGCATTGATATCATTTTTTATTATATTCTTTCATTCTTGCCTTCACTTCTGGCCTTTGAACATACTCTTTTATTTTTTCTTTATTTTGATGACATCATTTTTTATTATATTCTTGCTTTCTTGCCTTCACTTCAGATTTTTTAAAATATTCTTGTATTTGTTCTTTCTTGCGTTGATATCTTTTTTTATCATATTCTCGTTTTTTTTCTTTTACTTCAGGTCTTTGAGCATATTCTCGATTTCTTAGAACCTGTTTAGAATCTTTTCGAAAATAATGTAAAATGATTATATATTTTAAAATAAGAGGTATATATGCATAAAAATTATCCAAGTCATGTCACCAAAGAACAATTTGAGAACATAAAATCAATTTTAGAAAATAGCAAAAAGAAAACAAAACCAAGAAGTTTAGATTTATATGAAGTATTTTGTGCAATTTTATATGTATTAAAAAGTGGTTGTCAATGAAGAATGCTACCAAAAAATTTTCCAAAATGACAAACTGTATATTATTATTTTCAAATTTGAAGTAAAAATAATGGTAAAGAACCTAGTGTATTGCAATTAATTTTAAAAAAAATTAGTTAAAAAAGTTCGTATCAATAATAATCGCAAAGAACAAACTAGTTTTTGTATAATTGATTCGCAAAGTGTTAAAAATACAGATACTACTGAAAATAAAGGTTATGATGCTGGTAAAAAGATTTCAGGCATAAAACGTCATATTGTTGTTGATTCTCAAGGTTTACCACATGCAATTTACATAACCACAGCAGAAAAAACAGATCGTAATAGCGCTATAATAATGATTGAAAATGAAAAAGAAAATCTTTCTGCAGTTCAAAAAATAATAGTAGATGCTGGTTATACTGGTGAAAAATTTGCTTCTGAAATCAAAACAATCATAAATGCAAATGTTGAAGTGATAAAACGTAATGAATTACATACTTTTGTAGTATTACCAAAAAGATGAATTGTAGAACGAAGCTTTGCTTGATTAGAAAAATACAGAAGATTATGAAAAAATTGCTTTAATTTTGTAGAAAAGTAATGATACATGATAAAGTGTTATTTTTAGAGAATTTTTACACTAAATAATGTTACTTTTAACAAATTTTTAATTAAAAATAATATTTTAAGTGTAAATTGATGAATAATTTTTGGTCATCCATACTTTTCTACATAATTAAAAAAAAATTGTGAAAGAAAACTAAATACTAGTTTACAAATGGTTGTTCTTTCATTTATTTCAGTTTTATTAAAAAGATTCTAAACAGGTTCTTACTTTCACTTCTGGCCTTTGTTTATATTCTTTCCTTCTTGCTTTCACTTCAGGCATTTGAACATATTTTTTTTGTTTTTCTTTAATAAGTTGATATCTTTTTTTATCATATTCTTGCATTCTTATCTTTACTTCAGAATTTTGATTATACTCTAATTTTTTTTCTTTATTTTTTTTATATCATTTTTCATTATTTTTTAGTTTCTGTTCTTTATTAAGTTTATATAAGAACCTGTTTAGAATCTTTTCGAAAATAATGTAAAATGATTATATATTTTAAAATAAGAGGTATATATGCATAAAAATTATCCAAGTCATGTCACCAAAGAACAATTTGAGAACATAAAATCAATTTTAGAAAATAGCAAAAAGAAAACAAAACCAAGAAGTTTAGATTTATATGAAGTATTTTGTGCAATTTTATATGTATTAAAAAGTGGTTGTCAATGAAGAATGCTACCAAAAAATTTTCCAAAATGACAAACTGTATATTATTATTTTCAAATTTGAAGTAAAAATAATGGTAAAGAACCTAGTGTATTGCAATTAATTTTAAAAAAAATTAGTTAAAAAAGTTCGTATCAATAATAATCGCAAAGAACAAACTAGTTTTTGTATAATTGATTCGCAAAGTGTTAAAAATACAGATACTACTGAAAATAAAGGTTATGATGCTGGTAAAAAGATTTCAGGCATAAAACGTCATATTGTTGTTGATTCTCAAGGTTTACCACATGCAATTTACATAACCACAGCAGAAAAAACGAGGCTTTTTAGAAATCTGTGTATCTTTGTTTTACAAAGTACTAGTTCAGATTAATTCTATCTTCAAATTTTATCATAAAATGAGCAATTGCTGTATTTCAATTTTGAATAGGCAATGTTCATTTTTTTGTTATATTTTCAATTGCTAAATAAAATATTTTAAAAACTGACATATCATTAGGAAAAGCTTTTTTGTTTCTAATAACTTTTCGTAATTGACTATTAACAGATTCAATAGCATTTGTTGTATAAATTACTCTTTTGATTTCTGCAGGATAACTAATAAAAATCATCAAATTTTCTCAATTTTTATATCAAGATTTAGCAATTTGGGGATATTGTTTATTTCATTTACTTTCAAATGATTCTAAAGCTTGCATTGCTTGTTCTTCACTACATGCACTATAAATTGGTTTTAAATCTGTAACTAGAGTTTTTCGATGTTTGTATGAAACATATTTTAAACTATTTCGAATTTGATGAACAATGCATAATTGATGTTCTGTTTTAGGATAAACTGCTTGTATTGCTTCTGACATGCCTGTTAAATTATCACTACAAGCAATCAAAATATCATTTAAGCCTCGATTTTTCATTTCTGTGAAATTAGCTAATCAAAATTTAGCACCTTCATTTTCACTAATTCATAAGCCTAAAACATCTTTTTTACCTTCTAAATCAACTCCTAATGCTATATAAACTGATTTATTAATAATCCGTTTATCTTGTCGAACTTTAACTACTATACAATCAAAATAAACAATCGGATAAATGCTTTCTAATGGTCGATTTTGTCATGTTTTGACATCATCAATAACATCATCAGTAATTTGACTAATAACACTTTCACTAATATCAGCACCATGATATAACTCTTGTAACTGCATTCTAATGTCAGATAGAGTCATACCTTTTGCATATAGTGAAAGCACTTGTTGATCAAAACCATCAAATCTTCGCTGTCTTTTTGCAACTATTACAGGAGTAAAATCACTATTGCGATCTCTTGGTACATCAATCTCAATTTTACCTTGTTGAGTTATTAATTTTTTTGAACTTGTACCATTACGAGCATTTTCAGTATTACTATGTTGATTTTTTTCATATCCTAAATAATTTTGCATTTCAGAATTCAACATTTTTTCAACTAAACGTTTTGTTAATTCTTTATATAAACCCCCTTCTTTAAAAACTGTTGTTAAATCTTCAGTATTTTCTAATAATAAATCTACTGCTTTTGATATTGGATCATTATTATTAATATTTTGTTTTTTAGCCATCTGTAACTCACTCTTTCTAGTCATTTAATTATATTTACTAGAATTAATTAAACATAGTTATTTTTGTAAGTTACACAGATTACTAAACATTGCCGAAAAAACTTTTAATTATGTAGAAAAGTATGGATGACCAAAAATTATTCATCAATTTACACTTAAAATATTATTTTTAATTAAAAATTTGTTAAAAGTAACATTATTTAGTGTAAAAATTCTCTAAAAATAACACTTTATCATGTATCATTACTTTTCTACAAAATTAAAGGAAAAAACAGATCGTAATAGCGCTATAATAATGATTGAAAATGAAAAAGAAAATCTTTCTGCAGTTCAAAAAATAATAGTAGATGCTGGTTATACTGGTGAAAAATTTGCTTCTGAAATCAAAACAATCATAAATGCAAATGTTGAAGTGATAAAACGTAATGAATTACATACTTTTGTAGTATTACCAAAAAGATGAATTGTAGAACGAAGCTTTGCTTGATTAGAAAAATACAGAAGATTATGAAAAAATTGTGAAAGAAAACTAAATACTAGTTTACAAATGGTTGTTCTTTCATTTATTTCAGTTTTATTAAAAAGATTCTAAACAGGTTCTAACAACTTATCTAATTCTGTTTCTTGTGTTTCTGAATAAAGTTGTAATTCTAAAACATCTGATGCAATATTTTTTATTTGTTCACTACACATATCATCACAATTAAAATTGCTTAACTCAAAATTTTGTTTTGAACTAAAAACATAACCAGATTGTAATTCTCTTTGTTTTTGCTTTTTTTGCTTATTAAGCTGATATCATTTTTTTCTATATTCTCTCCTCCTTGTTTTCACTTCGGGTCTTTGATCATATTCTCGTTTTCTTGCTTTTACTTCAGGTTTTTGATAATTTTCCTTCCTCCTTGCTTTCACTTCAGGCCTTTGTTTATATTCTTGTTGCCTTTCTTTATTGCGTTGATATTATAATTTACTATTTTTTAGTTCCAGTTCTTTATTAAGCTGATATCATTTTTTTCTATATTCTCTACTCCTTGTTTTCACTTCAGGTCTTTGATTATATTCTTGTCTTTTTTCTTTATTTTTTTGAAATAAATAAGGTACATTAATAACTATACTTTCATTATCCATATGCTTTGCTCCCCCTATAAACATAATTAATTAAATTTTATTTAAACTTTTACCATATTTTTTCTATCTATCAAAAATTATATTTATTTTTTTTGATAAATAAAAGTCTTAGTTTAAACTTAAACAAATTATTATTAATACTTTAAAATTAATTAAGGAATAAGTCCAGTTGATAAATTATAATCATAAATATCACTATCTAAGTTACTTGTAACTACAATACTATTATTTCAATGAATATTTTGTTCCGATATTTTTTTACCAACTAATAACTGTTCAATAGATTTATCTAATAAATTTAATTGATCTAATTCTAAATTATTTAATGCATCTTTTATAACTTGCTCATCATACACATCATCATAAATTAAATTAAATGAGAAATTTTCACT
Source organism: Spiroplasma endosymbiont of Amphimallon solstitiale (assembly GCF_964030965.1). Lineage (GTDB taxonomy): Bacteria > Bacillota_I > Bacilli_A > Mycoplasmatales > VBWQ01 > Spiroplasma_E. Next base: position 306,185 of record NZ_OZ034999.1, on the reverse strand, counting down.
ATTTAATAACAAATTTTGTTTTAGTGTTGGTTTACCAACTAACAACTGTTCAATAGATTTATCTTTTAATTATGTAGAAAAGTATGGATGACCAAAAATTATTCATCAATTTACACTTAAAATATTATTTTTAATTAAAAATTTGTTAAAAGTAACATTATTTAGTTTAAAAATTCTCTAAAAATAACACTTTATCATGTATCATTACTTTTCTACAAAATTAAAGGATTTATCTAATAAATTTAATTGATCTAACTCTAAATTATTTAATGCATCTTTTATAACTTGTTCATCATAAACATTATTATAATTAAAACTACTCAATTCAAAATTTTGTTTTGAACTAAAAACACGATCAAATTGCAATTCTCTTTGTTTTTGCTTTTTTTGCTTATTAAGTTGATATCTTTTTTTATCATATTCTTGTTTTTTTGCTTTTACTTCAGGTCTTTGAGCATATTGTCGTATTCTTTCTTTATTAAGTTGATATCTTTTTTGATTATTTTTTAGTTCCTCTTCTTTATTGGTTTTATATAATGTCTGTCTATATTCTTTTTTTCTTATTTTCACTTCGGGTTTTTGAGCATATTCTCTCATTTTCAATTTTACTTCAGACCTTTGAGTATATTCTTTCTTTTTCAATTTTACTTCAAACCTTTGAACATATTTTTTCTTTATTGCTTTTACTTCAGGTCTTTGAGCATATTCTCTCATTTTTTCTTTATTCTTTTGATATAACTCTTGATCATATTTTCTCCTCCTTGCTTTCACTTCAGGTCTTTGTTTATATTCTCGATTTCTTGCTTTTACTTCGGGCCTTTGAGCATATTCTCTCATTTTTTCTTTATTCTTTTGATATCATATTTTACTTTTTTTCATTTCCCGTTTCTTATTAAGTTGATATAATCTTTTTTATATTCTTGTTGTTTTTCTTTATTAGATTGTTTATTAACTATTTCATTAATTTGAAATGAATAAACTGTATTAATAACTATACTTCCATTATTCATGTTTTTCCCCTCTAAATATAATTAATTTAATTTAATTTAAACTTTTACCACATTTTTTCTATCTATCAAAAATTATATTTATTTTTTTGATAAATAAAACTGTATTATTGCGATTTTTTTCAAATTCTTAATAAAATAAAAAATTTTATAGTATAAAATACCCATAAAATTTTTTATTTTTTATTATATTTTTAATTAAATCTTAGAAAATATTACTAAAAAAGTAAAATTTAATTTCAAAATTAATTCATCATTAAAATTATTAATAACTAATTTTATCGTTTAGATTTATTGAAAGCAATACCCAATGCTTTTGGTGTTTTACTTCATTTTGATGTAAATACTAAAACTAATAAAGATGTTACAAAAGGCAATATATTCCATACATCAGAATTACTTGATATTCATTGAGGAATATTTGGTAAAAACGTAATTCTGGCACCTGTTGTTTCAACAATAGCAAATAAGGCAGCACCAATTGTAATCAATGGTACCCTTCATTGTCCAAAAATTAAAATAGCTAAAGCAATAAAACCATTTCCACTAACTGTCCCACGAAAAGTTTGACTAGCATACATTGGAAAAATACCACCAGCAATTCCTGCTAAAAAACCAGATAATAATACAGCAACATATCGTTGTTTAATAACATTAATTCCTGCAGCATCAACCGCATTGGGATTTTCACCAGTCGCAACATGATGTAATCCTCATTTAGTATATTTTAAAATAATAGCAATACTTACTAAAACTATAATTGCTAAAAATAAATATAAATTAAAAAATTCATTATTACCAATTTTTGGTAATTGATAAATATTTGTTAATGAAATAAAACCATTATTCCCTGGTAACTGAACAACAAAAACTGCAATTGCTGCTGCTAAAATATTAATTGCAACGCCAGAAATAATTTGATCAGATTTTAAAGTAACTGATGCAAAAGCATGGAAACAAGCAAATCCCATTCCCGCTAATCCACCTACTAATAAAGCAACAATTTGTGATCAATTACCTCAATTAACACCTATATTTTTCCCAAATGAAGAAAAAGCAAGAGCACCAATTGTCATCATTCCTTCAATACCAATATTAACAACACCAGCACGTTCTGAAATTAATCCAGATAATGCACCAAGTACTAAAACAACAAAAATTAAACTAGAATGTTCAAGAATTATTTTGAGTGCTTCCATTAACTTTTTCCTCCTGTTCTTTCAGTTTTTATTTTCATAATTGCTTGTTGTTCATTTTTAAATATATCAGTAAATTTATTAATAAAAGTTGTCTTTTCAATTTCCGCTTTTTTAATAAATTGTTTAGTTAATATATTAATATTACTATTAATTGGGATAATTTGACTTTTTAATTGCTGTTTGTCAATTTTATAATTTTTAATTAACTCTTTAACATTATTTTTATAATTAGTTTGAAGTTGATGTTTTGCTAAAATTAATTGTTTTTTTATTTTTTTATCGTCAGTTTTAACTGTTTGATTTTTTAATGACTTTAATTCATCACTTAATTCTTGTTTCAATTTATTAATTTCTCGATAAAGATTTAATTTTAAGTCTTTTACTCTTGACTTATCTAATATTGCTTTTTGTTTTTTTAATAATACTATTTCTCGAATTAAATCTTGCTTATAATTATAAACATTATTTTCATATTTCATTTTTTCATTAATATACATATTTAAACTTTCACCATAAATCGTTTTTATTTCTTGTTGAAAATTATTTCAATTACCAATTTTACCTTTTTTTCAAATTGCATTATATTGTTTATATATATAATGATTTAAAGCTTTATTTTCTTGGAAAAATTGTGCTCAATTAACATCAACTTTATCATTTTTATTATTAATAACTGCTTGTAACTGTAAGTTGATATCACTATTAACTTTATTAATTTCTTGCGAAAGATTTTGTTTTAGTGTTGGTTTACCAACTAACAACTGTTCAATAGATTTATCTTTTAATTATGTAGAAAAGTATGGATGACCAAAAATTATTCATCAATTTACACTTAAAATATTATTTTTAATTAAAAATTTGTTAAAAGTAACATTATTTAGTTTAAAAATTCTCTAAAAATAACACTTTATCATGTATCATTACTTTTCTACAAAATTAAAGGATTTATCTAATAAATTTAATTGATCTAACTCTAAATTATTTAATGCATCTTTTATAACTTGTTCATCATAAACATTATTATAATTAAAACTACTCAATTCAAAATTTTGTTTTGAACTAAAAACACGATCAAATTGCAATTCTCTTTGTTTTTGCTTTTTTTGCTTATTAAGTTGATATCTTTTTTTATCATATTCTTGTTTTTTTGCTTTTACTTCAGGTCTTTGAGCATATTGTCGTATTCTTTCTTTATTAAGTTGATATCTTTTTTGATTATTTTTTAGTTCCTCTTCTTTATTGGTTTTATATAATGTCTGTCTATATTCTTTTTTTCTTATTTTCACTTCGGGTTTTTGAGCATATTCTCTCATTTTCAATTTTACTTCAGACCTTTGAGTATATTCTTTCTTTTTCAATTTTACTTCAAACCTTTGAACATATTTTTTCTTTATTGCTTTTACTTCAGGTCTTTGAGCATATTCTCTCATTTTTTCTTTATTCTTTTGATATAACTCTTGATCATATTTTCTCCTCCTTGCTTTCACTTCAGGTCTTTGTTTATATTCTCGATTTCTTGCTTTTACTTCGGGCCTTTGAGCATATTCTCTCATTTTTTCTTTATTCTTTTGATATCATATTTTACTTTTTTTCATTTCCCGTTTCTTATTAAGTTGATATAATCTTTTTTATATTCTTGTTGTTTTTCTTTATTAGATTGTTTATTAACTATTTCATTAATTTGAAATGAATAAACTGTATTAATAACTATACTTCCATTATTCATGTTTTTCCCCTCTAAATATAATTAATTTAATTTAATTTAAACTTTTACCACATTTTTTCTATCTATCAAAAATTATATTTATTTTTTTGATAAATAAAACTGTATTATTGCGATTTTTTTCAAATTCTTAATAAAATAAAAAATTTTATAGTATAAAATACCCATAAAATTTTTTATTTTTTATTATATTTTTAATTAAATCTTAGAAAATATTACTAAAAAAGTAAAATTTAATTTCAAAATTAATTCATCATTAAAATTATTAATAACTAATTTTATCGTTTAGATTTATTGAAAGCAATACCCAATGCTTTTGGTGTTTTACTTCATTTTGATGTAAATACTAAAACTAATAAAGATGTTACAAAAGGCAATATATTCCATACATCAGAATTACTTGATATTCATTGAGGAATATTTGGTAAAAACGTAATTCTGGCACCTGTTGTTTCAACAATAGCAAATAAGGCAGCACCAATTGTAATCAATGGTACCCTTCATTGTCCAAAAATTAAAATAGCTAAAGCAATAAAACCATTTCCACTAACTGTCCCACGAAAAGTTTGACTAGCATACATTGGAAAAATACCACCAGCAATTCCTGCTAAAAAACCAGATAATAATACAGCAACATATCGTTGTTTAATAACATTAATTCCTGCAGCATCAACCGCATTGGGATTTTCACCAGTCGCAACATGATGTAATCCTCATTTAGTATATTTTAAAATAATAGCAATACTTACTAAAACTATAATTGCTAAAAATAAATATAAATTAAAAAATTCATTATTACCAATTTTTGGTAATTGATAAATATTTGTTAATGAAATAAAACCATTATTCCCTGGTAACTGAACAACAAAAACTGCAATTGCTGCTGCTAAAATATTAATTGCAACGCCAGAAATAATTTGATCAGATTTTAAAGTAACTGATGCAAAAGCATGGAAACAAGCAAATCCCATTCCCGCTAATCCACCTACTAATAAAGCAACAATTTGTGATCAATTACCTCAATTAACACCTATATTTTTCCCAAATGAAGAAAAAGCAAGAGCACCAATTGTCATCATTCCTTCAATACCAATATTAACAACACCAGCACGTTCTGAAATTAATCCAGATAATGCACCAAGTACTAAAACAACAAAAATTAAACTAGAATGTTCAAGAATTATTTTGAGTGCTTCCATTAACTTTTTCCTCCTGTTCTTTCAGTTTTTATTTTCATAATTGCTTGTTGTTCATTTTTAAATATATCAGTAAATTTATTAATAAAAGTTGTCTTTTCAATTTCCGCTTTTTTAATAAATTGTTTAGTTAATATATTAATATTACTATTAATTGGGATAATTTGACTTTTTAATTGCTGTTTGTCAATTTTATAATTTTTAATTAACTCTTTAACATTATTTTTATAATTAGTTTGAAGTTGATGTTTTGCTAAAATTAATTGTTTTTTTATTTTTTTATCGTCAGTTTTAACTGTTTGATTTTTTAATGACTTTAATTCATCACTTAATTCTTGTTTCAATTTATTAATTTCTCGATAAAGATTTAATTTTAAGTCTTTTACTCTTGACTTATCTAATATTGCTTTTTGTTTTTTTAATAATACTATTTCTCGAATTAAATCTTGCTTATAATTATAAACATTATTTTCATATTTCATTTTTTCATTAATATACATATTTAAACTTTCACCATAAATCGTTTTTATTTCTTGTTGAAAATTATTTCAATTACCAATTTTACCTTTTTTTCAAATTGCATTATATTGTTTATATATATAATGATTTAAAGCTTTATTTTCTTGGAAAAATTGTGCTCAATTAACATCAACTTTATCATTTTTATTATTAATAACTGCTTGTAACTGTAAGTTGATATCACTATTAACTTTATTAATTTCTTGCGAAAGATTTTGTTTTAAATTTTTAACTACTGACTTATCATCTCATAGTATTTTATTATATTTTCCTTTTAATTGTTCTTTATCAATTTTATAAGTAATTTGAAGTTGACATTTTTTTAAAATTAATTGTTCTTTTAATTTTTTATCATTAGTTTTAACTAATTGATTTTTTAATGACTTTAATTGATCACTTAATTCTTGTTTCAATTTATTAATTTCTTGTGAAAGATTTTGTTTTAAATTTTTAACTTTTGACTCATAATCTGATAATGATTTATTATATTTTCCTTTTAATTGTTCTTTATCAATTTTATATTTTTTAATTAATTCCTTAATTTCAATTTTATAAGTAATTTGAAGTTGACATTTTTTTAAAATTAATTGTTCTTTTAATTTTTTATCATTAGTTTTAACTAATTGATTTTTTAATGACTTTAATTGATCACTTAATTCTTGTTTCAATTTATTAATTTCTTGTGAAAGATTTTGTTTTAAATTTTTAACTTTTGACTCATAATCTGATAATGATTTATTATATTTTCCTTTTAATTGTTCTTTATCAATTTTATATTTTTTAATTAATTCCTTAATTTCAATTTTATAAGTAATTTGAAGTTGACATTTTTTTAAAATTAATTGTTCTTTTAATTTTTTATCATTAGTTTTAACTAATTGATTTTTTAATGACTTTAATTGATCACTTAATTCTTGTTTCAATTTATTAATTTCTTGTGAAAGATTTTGTTTTAAATTTTTAACTTTTGACTCATAATCTGATAATGATTTATTATATTCTATCTTTAAGTGATTAATTTTATTATTTTTTTCTTTAATTAAATCTGATTTTAACTTATTATATTGTCTCTTTATTTTAAAATTTTCAATAAAATGATAGTACATCTTGGCAATAAAACTATTTGTAACTTTTCGTTTTTCTCCATCAAAGGCTATATTTAAATAACGAATTAAAAATTTAATTGGCTGTAAACGAGATAATAAAACTGCACAAGCAGCTGAATAAATAATAACACCAAAAATAATATCACCAGTTGCTGTTGGTAATGTTAATACTGAACCAATTGAACCACCACTCTTAATTAAACCTCAAAGAAAAGCAGAACCCACAACACCTATTGGATTAATTTGACCAACTAAGGCAACAGCTATACTATCAAAACCAATAGTTGGTAAATCATCAGTTAAAAAACTAATTGAAGGATTTTTGGCAATGTAATAAATAACAGCCATTACTCCTGCTAATGCTCCTGAAATAACAAATGATGTTATGCAATAATGTTTATGATTAATACCACTATAAACCGCAGCAAACGGATTTAAACCTACTGTTCGAATTTTATAACCTAAAGTTGTTTTTTTCAATAAGAATCAAACTGTTATTATTAAAATAATAGAAATTAATAATGGTAGTATACAATTATAACCATTAATACTCATACTCATACTATCATGAATACTTGCTGATGTTCCATGATCAGCATCATATAAATCTTTATTGATTTTAAATAGTCATTTTACTAAATATCAAATTGTTCAATTTAATAAAATAGAAGTAACAACCTCATGAACATTAAAAAAAACTTTTAATAACACTGTTACCAACGCCACCAATATTGCTGCTAATACTCCAGCAAAAAGCGCGCTAATTATAGCTAATGGTTGTGATAAGTCATAACGGACACCAATTGCGATAACAACAGCTCCTGCTGCTAACATTTGACCCGCAACTCCAATATTAAACATTCCTGAGCGGAAAGAAATAACTAGTGCTAATCCTGCTACAATATAAATTGCTCATCAAACTAAAGTATTATCTCAATTATTAGCTGGCCAACTTGTAAAAGCATATGTTAATAACAACTGAAAATAAGTAAAAGCATTTTGACCTGAACCAATTATAACAAAACAAGCAATAATTAATCCAAAAATAATGGCAAAAATTGAACCCTTAAATTTAGTAAGACTACTATTCATTTCTTTTGAACCAAGATATAAACGACTTCGTCGTTTTAAAAATCATGTTTTTTGTTTAAACATTATCTTCATTTCCTTCCATTAACATTTTTTGTCCCGCCATCATTAATCCTAATTGTTCACGAGTAACATTTTTAGCACTAACATTACCAGTAATTTTACCACCATGTAAAACAACAATTCGATCTGCTAATGACATAACTTCTGATAATTCATAAGAAATTAATAATACTGCATTACCTTCATTTTTTTCATCAAGAATACGACTATGAATATATTCAATAGCACCAATATCCAAGCCACGTGTTGGCTGAGCAACAACTAAAATTTTATGTTTTCTTGTTAATTCTCTACCAACAACCGCTTTTTGTTGATTACCACCTGACAAACCTCTAACTAAAGCAAAACCACTTTTACTACCACGAACATCATAATTATTAATAATATTTTGTGCATAAGATTGAATAGCTTTACTGCGAATCAAACCATGCTTAGAAAAAGGATATTCGCTAATATTTTGTAAAACCATATTATCAATAACATTATAATCTAAAACAAGTCCATATTTATGACGATCTTCAGGAATATGACTTAAACCACTTTTATATAAACTTTGAATTGAACTGTGTTTCATATTCTTATTACCAAAAAAAATATCACCTTTTTCTGGCTTAATTAAACCAGTAATTGCTGAAATTAATTCAGTTTGACCATTACCTTCAATACCAGCAATAGCCACAATTTCTCGTGACTTAACTTCTAAACTAAAATCAGAAAGACCCATTATTGATTTCCTATTACCAATTTTATGAACAAATAAATTATCAATTTTTAATAATACTGGCCCTAATACAACATTACCTTGATTTCTAATATCAACTAAATCTCTACCAACCATCAAAGTAGCAATTTCTTCTTTAGTTTTACTCTTAGATTCAAAAGTTTCAATAACTTTACCTAAACGAATTACTGTAACATTATCAGCAACTTGTTTAACCTCTTCTAATTTATGACTAATAAAAATAATAGTTTTACCATCACGTCTAAGTTCTTCAATAATTGTTAATAAACTAGTAATTTCTTGTGGTGTTAAAACCGCGGTTGGTTCATCAAGTACAATAATACTAGCACCACGATAAAGAACTTTTAAAATTTCAACACGTTGTTGCATACCAACACTAGCATTCTCAATTTTTAAATTAAGTTTAATGTCTAATTTATATTTTTTTGAAATTTCTAAAATTTTAGATTTAGCTTTTTTATAATTAATTCACTGTCATTTATGAACTGGTTCACTACCTAAAATAATATTTTGTAAAATAGTGAAGTTATCAACTAATTTAAAATGTTGATGTACCATTCCAATACCTAATTCACCTGCTCTAATTGGTCCTGATATTACTACTTCTTTACCATTAATTTTAATAATACCTTTTGTTGGTTGATATAGTCCAAATAAGATTGACATTAGTGTCGATTTACCTGCACCATTCTCGCCAACCAAAGCATGAATTTCTCCTTTTTTAATTTTAATAGAAATATTATTGTTAGCAATAATAGTATCTAAAAAAACTTTAGTAATACCTTCCATTTCAACAGCATATTGTAAGTTCTGTTTTTCAATATTTACTTGCATTTTATCACCCCTCTTAATTATTTAAATGGATCATATTCTTTTTTAATACCATTAATTCAATAATGATCTTTTAAATTGAGTACTTTTTGTCATCCAGCAGAAATTTTATCTAATCAATTAGTAGTTTCTGTCATTAATGGTGTGTAAATATCTTTATCACCATCTTTAATTGCTTTATTTGGTGCTATTCCAGTAAAATTAGGCCCACCTCTGTATGGTGCATCATCAATAAATGTTTGATCGGCAGTTGGATCAGTTGGATGCTCTGGATTCTGATCAGTTTTACCAACTGATTTTCAGAGCATAAGTTTAATTGAACTAATTAAATCTTTTTCTGCAGAAGTAATAAACCTATCTGCAGATTGTGGATATTGAAGTTGTTGATCTGTATCAACACCAATAATTTTACCTTGACCAGATTTTTTTAATGATGATAAAGTATCTTCGGTTTGTGGTCCTGCTACTGGAAAAATAATATTAGTTTTTTGTCGAGCAAGATCATCATTAATTGCTTGTGAACCTTTTGAACCTTGAGTAAAATCACCACTAAATTGAGTACCTGAAGTTATAAATTTAATATTTGGTAATGATTCTTTAAAATCTGAATTTAAAATTTTAACTCATGATATTAATTTTTCTTCATCTTCTTTATTTTTAAATTTATTATTAAAAAATTGTAGGGTTCAATAATAACCATACATATAATTAGTAACTGCTGGAATATCAAGTCCACCATAGGTTGACATTTTTAAATTATCAAGTCCACCATATTGATTAGCATGAGCAGTTAACCATATTGCCCCTGCCAATCCGGCTAAAAAGCCTGATTGTTCTGCTTTGTAAAGTAAACCAGCCAATTGTTTATTAGATTTTGGTACTTCTTTTTTTGGAGTATCACCATCAATAAAAATAAATTTCACTTTATGTTTTAAAATAGTATTTTGTGCTTTAACCAAAGCATTATGATGTAAAAATCCTGAAGCAATAATTACTTTACTGTTTATGAAAACTGCTTTATTATATGATGTCATTAAATCATCAGTATTAGTTAATTGGGGATTATCTCAAGAAACCTCAACTCTTTTATTTTTATATTGAGGATCAACATAATCACTATGTGTTCAATCATTAAACTCTTGTTTAAACTTGAGGGCAGCATTATATGATGATTCATTAAAAGAAGCATCATTAATAGTATGTCCATCAGTTACAACAGTTATTCGATAAATATTTGGATCATTAAACTGACTATTGCAAGCAATGATTGGTAATATCATTATTACTGACAATGATATTGCACTAAATACAGTAAAAATTTTACGCATACTATTATATTCCTCCTACAATTATATATAAATATTTATATAAAAAAAATATAAAAAAAGAAAGCAAAAACATTGCTTTCTTAATTCAATTATTCAAAATAAAATAAAACTGTGTATAAATAAATTTTGAAAATAAATGGGTGGGAATAACTTACTATTAAAAAATACAGTATATATGTATTTAATATTAATTATTTTCTTATTTTCACAATTAACTCTAAACACTAGTTTCTCCTTTTAATGGCTAACTACCATTATATAAGATAATAAAACTTATTCTTTAAAAATTCAAGAATAATTATAAATTTTTTAAAATATATAGTAAAGTTTTATTAAAACTGTGGTTTATACTTTTCAACACTTTCATCAACATAATTTTTTCAAGCATTTTCTCACTTATCACGAGTAGAATCATTAGCTAAATCAGCAACTAATTTATTATAAGCATCAGTTATTTTTTGTGCTAAACGTCAATAATCATTACTATCAATAATTAAGTTATTATAAATAGCACTAATAGAATCATTATTAGCAATTCCAAGATATTGCTGACCACCTAATGCTGGTTGTGGTATGCTGCCATCAAAGTATTGTTCACCATTAATAGGTTTAATACCATCCTCATTATAATCTAAATTAAAAGAATGTCATAATCAAGTATTAACTGACTTATGAATTCCTTTTAAAGCTGATGTAATAAAAATATCTTTAGCATAACTATATTGAACACTTTGATCAACATCGACACCAATAATTTTTGCTTTGCTATTAGTAGTAGAGTTTTTAACAGCTGATACTAAATCAATTGTTTGTGCTCCTGCAACAGGCATTACAATATCATCTTTATATCCATCAATTAATTGTGAAGTTATCGCTTTTGATGATTTTGTACCGGATTCAAAACTACCTGTAAATTGTTTAGCAATTTTATCAAAATGAATATCAAATTTATTAGTTCATTTTTCAATTTTTTCCTTACCCTCTTTAATTCTAATGGCATTAGTCATTTCCAATAAATTATCATTGCTATTACGATATTTATTAAAATAATATACACCTCAATAATAACCCATCATATAACTAACAATAGTATTAGCTGGTAAACCACCAAAAGTTGACATTTTTAAACCATTATCATCATATGTTTCATGATTAGCAGCTAATCATATTGCTCCTGCTAATCCTGATAAAAACCCTGATTGTTCTGCTGAATAACTTAAACACGCTACATCAACTGGTTTTTCTAATTTAGCATCAACTAAAATAAAACGAACACCTAACTTTTTATATTGATTTTGAATAGCTGTTGTTAATGCACCAAGATGATTAAACCCAACAACAATAATTGTTTTAGCGCCAGCAAATGTTGCTAAATTATAATTATTTTGTAAAGTTGAAACGGTACTATCTCGTGAAATAATTCAACGCGTTTTCATTCTTTTATTTTTTCAAACTTCATTACCGGGTAAATTACTAATCATACTACGATTATCATTAAATGTTTTAGTAAACTCTTTTGAACCTTCTAATACTTGCTGATTAAAAGCTTTATCAAATAAATCACCACCATCAGTAATTATTCAAATATCACCAACACTAGGAATACTACATCCAATTAATCCTACTGATGAACTATTTATTAACAAAGTAATAATTAATAATTTTAAAAAATATTTCATAAATTTCTCCTATAAATAAAAAAATGCTTTAATTTTGTAGAAAAGTAATGATACATGATAAAGTGTTATTTTTAGAGAATTTTTACACTAAATAATGTTACTTTTAACAAATTTTTAATTAAAAATAATATTTTAAGTGTAAATTGATGAATAATTTTTGGTCATCCATACTTTTCTACATAATTAAAAAAAATGTACTACAGTAAAAATATTAATATTTATTTACAATTTTTTTATACTTTATTTTTACCATATTTTTCATCAAAATTAATAATTCCTCTATTATATGCATCATAATTCGTGCACAATGAACAGGATTATATAAAATATTAGTTTTTAATTGTGAATTAGCCATTAACAGTTTAATAAATAGTTCAAAATCATTTTCTTTTAATACAAAATCATGCGTAAAACCTTTTATATCATTCATATCTACTAATAATGCTAAAAGAATTTTATGAATTATTCCTCATGAAGAATTTTTAGCATTACTCTCAATTCTACTAATTGTTGCTTGACGAACACCTACTAATTTCCCCAAATATGCTTGCGTTCAACCAAGTCTTAGACGTATACGCCTAATTTCTACTTCAATTGCCATTTTATTTCCCTCTCTAATTTTAGTTATTCCCAAACTTATTATGTTATGAAAAATTATAAAAAGATAAATTTTATTCTATATTTGCATAAAATATACTAAAATTAATATGGTGATACAAAATGGAAAATGAATTAATTAAATACTGAACAAAAAAAAGTTTTTTTTATGTTAGCATTTTGTGATTAATTGTTCAAATTATATTTATAATAATAGGTTCAATTTTAATAAATACTACTAGCGAAAAAATAATTAATATTTTATTAATAGTTGGCATAAATAGTTTAATTCTATTAATTTTGTTTGCTTTTTCTATTAATCATTATACTTATGAAACAGTTTATCAAATTAAAGTCAAAGGTAGTACTTTTCAAACTAAATTTTATCGTTATCTAATTATTCTATTTAGTTTTGGTTGATTAATTTTTTTCATTTTAAATGCATTATTTATGTTAGTTGAAACTGCCGTTTTTAAAAGCAAACTTGATTATTTTAATACTTTAAACGATCATTGATGAATTTTACTTATTGTAACAATATTTAACGTTTTAATTATTAACATACATCGACAATTAATGCATTATACATTAACAAATTTACAGTTACCATGAAGTAAATACATAAATAACAAATAGTAGATTATATCTACTTTTTCTTTGCATCTCATAAATTTATAATATTTTTTGCACTAATTAAACCAAATAATGATCCACAAGCAACTAAACCACCATTTAATCCAATAAAAACAAATGATAATCCTAATACTAAAGTTATTACTCCATTGCCAAGACTAGCAATACTAATTAGGGTGAATAAAGTTAATAGTTATAATTTAATTTTCTTTAAATAAAAGACAACTTTAAATTATTAATTATTAATAATATTATAACCCTAAAAAGGGTTAATGTCAAGTCTTAATATAGATTTTATTAACTTTTATAAATTGAAAATTCCTAACTATTTAGGTTTAGATTTATTAAGTTTTAAAATATTAAAGTAAAAGTTTTAACTTATTAATTCTTGCTGAATTAATTATAAGCATATTATCAAGTACTTTATCATTATAAATTTTAGCACCATATCCTTTTAAAGATTTAACAAGATGTGATACATCACTTTCAGCACAAACTCCTTGATTTCAATTTTCTTTTTGATTTATAACACCATCTTTATTATTTTTAAAATATTTATATATTTCTTCATTTACATTATTTTCTTTTAAATAATCTAATAATTGATAATATTCACCATTAACAAATAAATTATATGCATTTGTTAATTTTTTATTATCTACTTTTCTATTAATAATAAATCCTTTTTTAAGTGCTTTAAATGCATGATGTCTATCAATTACATAAGGAATATTTTCTTTTTTAGCAGTAGTTTTAATTCAAGGTGCACCATCACCAATAAATACTAAACTACTTTTATTATAAAAAAATTGTAAATCAAGAAATTCATAAATTTTATCAATTAATTCTTGTCTTTTAATTCTTTGACCATTTTTAGTTTTCATATAAGTAATTTTTTTATCTTTTAAAACGTTTCTACTTTTAGTAGATTTTTCTAAATCTTTACCTTTATTTGCACTAATTGTACGAATACGATTTTTTTGTTTTTTATTATTAAATAATGAAGATATAAAACAATCATCCATATTTATAAATAATTTTTCATTTGGTAATACTACTTTCTTTTCTTTTATTTCTTGAACATTTATTACTGCATTTTTCATTACATTAGTCATATATGTTTTAGAAAAATTACTATTTTTTAATATATCTTGAACATCAGATTGTCTTTTACCATTACCTGAATTTTTTATTATTGTATGTTCTAAACTAGTAAGTGTTCTTTTTCTTTTTTTAAGTTTTATATAATCATCTAAAGGATAATAATATTTATTAGTTTCTAATATTAAATAACCTCTACGATAAAAATTATTTATTTTACCATATTGAGTATTTGGACTTCTTGGAGCAGTTTTAACATATTTATGTTTACTTTTATCATATATATTTTGATGTCAAAAATCATCATATGCTTTTAATAGATTTGTGAAATAATTTAAACCATTATTAATAATTTGATTATCAAGTTCATCATAATTAAGTTCATTTTCTAGAAAATTCATAATATTAATCCCTTTCTAAATACATAACTTTAAGTATAACAATAATTAACTGGTGAGTGTTGGAAAATGATTTAGTTAAAATGATATAATTAATATATAAATATTGAATATAGGTGATAAATATGCCAGCAAAAAGAAAAGAATTAGGTAATTATAAAGAAAAGATACAAGAATATTTAAGAGAAAATAAAGATAATTTAAAAAAATGTACTAAACAAGAATTAAATTATATTTTAAATGTGGATAATAAATATATATTTGATTGCCGAAGAAGGTCGACAAAATGACAAAAAGATTTTCTTAAAGAATATGATAAAGCATGTCTTAAAATAGGAATTGCACGATTAAAAAATGTTACACAAGTACCTCAATATGATTGAGCTTATTTAAGAACAAATCATAGAGATATGTTTGATGATTTAATAGATAATCAAGATATAGAAGCAAATAATAGTAATATAATTATTAATATTTCTGAACCTAGAAAAATAGAAAATGATGATTAGAAACCTATAATAAATATAGGTTTTTTTCTTTATTTTAAATGATAAAAATGATATAATTTAATAAAGTGAATATGTTAATTTAACATATATAAAAGTGACCTATTAACCAAGTGAATTATTAAAATTTAATAACAAGGGAGATTAAAAGTATGAGCGATTTTACTTTTGATGAAAAAGAGAATTATAGTTTAGATGATGTTAAAAGTTTACTAAAACAACATAGAAATGTAGTATATGCTGAAAGTAAAAAAGATATTGAACCTAAATTAACTAAATTAAATGAATATGAAACAAAAATAAAAGAATATGAAAATAAAATTAATAGTTTTGAAGAGCAACAATTATTTTCAAATATTAAAGATACTAAAAAAGTAAATTTAATTAAAAATTTAATGAGTACTGATAATTATAAATCTTTATCTAAACAAGAAGCATTTAATAAAATAAATGAAGATTATAAAGAATTTTTAATTGATAAAACAGAACCTATTAAACAAGAAAATAAACAACAAGATAATTCAATTAATCCTACTGATTTAATTTTACAATTACATAATAATTCATTAGACCATTTTAAAATTGCTCAAGATTTAAAAAATAAAGCAATAACACAAGGAATGACTAATAAAAAAGAATTAGAAGATTTAGTTGAAATTACTAGAAATGAAGCTTTTCAATCTATTAATAAATAGAAAGAAGTTTTATTATGGGAGCAATAAAAATACCTGAAGCATTTTTTATTAAAGGTAATAATCCAACAGAAAATGCTATTTTAAGTGTACTTGAAGCACAAGTACGTGGTGAATTAACAAGTGAAAAATCAACAATGTTTATGCGTGGAACTTGTAGTGCTACTCAAATTGGTGAAATGGCTGGTGTTGCTATAGCGATTTATAGAGCAACAGTTCGTGTACTTTGAGGTTCAACATGAGATTGAAAAAATGGAACTAAAAGACAAAAAGGTCAAGTATATACAACTAAATTAGAAATTAATAAATATTTAACAATTGATTTTGAAATTCCAGAATTTGATATTGAAAGATTTATGAAAGCACCAAAAGATATTGCAGTACAAATTGTTTCAAATTGAACAGCAAGTTTTATGAGAAATTTAGGTGAAAACTTAGAATTAATATTTTTAAATGGTATTCAAGATTATGCTATTGCTAAATCATTAGTATTACCTTTAGATTTAATTAATATGAATGCAGAACAAGCAAAAGAAGCATATTATAAAATTTGAGCAAGAAATAATAAATTAATTAAATTAGTAAATTATATTACTTTAGGAACAAATAGAGAAGATTTAATGGGAGCAACTGGAATTGATAGTAATTTAGGTTTATCAAAAGCATTTACTGTTTTAAATTATAGTCAAATTTCAGCAGATACATTAGCATATGGTAGAAGATATACAAGTTTAATTGCTGGTATGGAATTTTGAGAAAGTTTTTATTTAGAACAAGAATTTATTCATGATACTGAAAAAGCAATGCATTTAGAAAAAGATTATAGTTTAAAAAATACACATGGATTTGTAGTTAATAGATATATGTGAGGTATGCCTATTTCATTTACTAAAATAAGACAAAAATTAGATAATGATACAGATAATATTAAAATTATTGGTAAATGTTTATTTGCATTACCAAGTGCTATTAGACCTAATTTAATGTATTTAATTAGACCAACTATGCCTACAGTTGAAGAAATAAAAGAAGCAAGAAAAAAAGATTTTTTAACTAATCCAAAAAATGAAAATGCAACTTATCAATCAACTTTATATGATGATATAAATAAATTAAATTTAGAAGATGTTATTTATTATAGAAATTTAGGAAAAATAACTATGACTGGTGCAACTCCTACTAATGATGAATTAGAAAATGCAATATTAAATGCTGGTAATAATGGTTATGAAAAAGGTAAAGCAACATTTAGTAATATTACATCAACAAATGTTACTATGACTGGTAATAATACAGATTATTATGGAGTAGTAAATTTAGAATTTACTAAAAAATAATTATGGAATATATTTATAAATATTTTGATGAAAAAGCACATATTATTATTTATTCACCAAAACCAGAAGATTTAACTAGTAGTAATGATTTAAGAGCAATTTTATTAGATGAATATCCTAAATTAAGAAATGATTATTTTATAGTAAGTGATGTACATGATAATTTTGCTATATGTGTTGGAAATAATATAAATTGTCAAGGAACAGTTAGAATTCAAATTAAAAAAACTAATCAATTATTAAAAGGAGAAAATAAAAATGCCAATTTCTGAGAATATACAATTAAATAATTATACTTTATTAAAAATCATTCGTTCTTCAATTAGTCCATTATCAGCAATGATAGGTACAAGTGCTTATTATGGTCAAGTAATTGCAAATCCAGTATTAGGTTCAATTAATAGTTTATTATTTGGTAAAAAATTAGGTTTAGATATTTGAAATTTAAATCAAAGACCAAGTAATAAAACTAAATTAATTAATAGTAGTAAAAAAATATTACTAGGTTTAGGAACAATTGGTTTAGCAAATTATAGTAAGTTTACTAACTCTTCCATTAATCCTAATCCAACAGAAAGTCCAATAACTACAACAACTGTTGACCCATTTCCACCAGATTTATTATTAAGTACTACTAATACTACTAATAATCATTTAATGGATTGAGATACTTATATTTCATTAAATGCTTATGGTATTTCAAATCTTATTAATGGAATTCTAGAATTAATACCTAATAAATTTGAAGCAATAAGAAAGATTTGTAATATGGCTACTGGTGGATGTTTAATTTCAAGTGGTGTAGCAATGGGTATAAATAATGATTTTAATAATGCTTATGCAGTACCTACCATAATTGCTGGTGCAAGTGAAATTATTCATAATTTATTACCTATGGAAAGAAAATTTGATGTAGAAATGCAAGAAACTAGTTTTACAAATGAAATAGCACATTTAATTAATAATGATAATAGATTTTCCATTAATAGTGAAACAACTAGTCAATATGGTAGTGATAATATGAGTGAAGTACCATTAAATCACGATAATGCTTCATTAAATTGAGATTATAATCATTTGAGTTTATAATGTTACCTTTAATTATTGAATGAATATATTATGCTTTAGTAAGTAATGATATTAAATTAGCATTAATAAATGCTTTAAAAACTTATTATAAAAATCAATCATTAAAAGCAGTATTTGATAGTGAAAATATTAGTGAAAAAGAAATACATCAACCATATAGTGTTTTTAATCCAAATATACTTAAAAAATTAACAAGTATATTAAAACCAAGTGAATTATCTATATTACAAAATGAAATTAATAAATTTAAAAATCCAATAAATAGTTTTAAAAATTCTATTATGCCAACAGAAATTAGAACAGTTAAAAATTATGTAAATAAATTTGATAATTTATTTAAAGAAAATGAAGAAGAAATCCCAGATAATGCATGAGAAGTATTATCAAGTTCATGATTTAAAAAAGGAAGATTTATTGTTGATAATAAAAATTTAAAAATTGGGACTTTAACAACATTATTTCAAAGTGATAATGATAAAAGACAATTATGATATGGTCCTTATACTTATCCAGCATTTCCACAAGAAATATGAATATTAATGACACAAGCAAAAGGTAAAAATGGTTCTGGTGCTGGAACAATATTTTGAAAATTTTGAAATAGAAAATGATTACCAAGTCAATTAAGAAAATATGTTAAAAGTGAATTAGCAAAAAAAGGTAAATATTATGGTTCTCAAGATACTAGTGTAATTTATCCTAATAATATTAATGTTCAAAAAACTATGCATTTTATTAATAGATTAGAAAAAGGTTTTTTTAAATTAAAAGAATATAAAAGTTTATCAAAAAATGAAATAGGAAGTAATCAATGAAGATATGAAAGAAAACAATTATTAAAAAATTCTTTACATACAAGAAAATATATAAAAATTAAACAAAATTCTAATTTTTATAAAACATGAAAGTAGGTGGTTAAATGGAAATTCAAAAACCAGAGTGAAAAACTAGTTATTTAATTCCTTTTACTCGCGGTAGAAGAGATTATATTAAAGATAGAAAAATATATGATTTTAGTTTATTAAATGATATTCAAAAATTAAGAAAAAAACAGTTAGATTCAATTAATTTATTATCATTTATATTAATATCTTTAATTATTACATTATGAAGTACATTACCACAAACAATAATATTACCTAATTGATTATCATTTACTAAATTAGGTATGGAACATGTAGATTGAAAACATAATTGAGGTAATGCTATTTGATTAACAATTATACCTAGTATTGGTGGATTTGGATTACATCATTTACCAAATAAAGCACCACCAAGAATTAAATTTATATTAAATTTAATAATTAAAATAATACCAATTTTAATATTAATTATTATTTGATATTTACCAAAAATAGAAAAAGAAATAAGAAAAATAAAAAAAGAAAAGGTGGAATAAAAAATGAATTTATCTACAACAGTAATATCAGCAGTATTAAGTGGAGAAGTTGCTAGTGGAGTAATTGTTACTATTGTTTTATTATTTTTATCAAAATTTATTAAAAAATCGAGGCTTTTTAGAAATCTGTTTTAATTATGTAGAAAAGTATGGATGACCAAAAATTATTCATCAATTTACACTTAAAATATTATTTTTAATTAAAAATTTGTTAAAAGTAACATTATTTAGTGTAAAAATTCTCTAAAAATAACACTTTATCATGTATCATTACTTTTCTACAAAATTAAAGGAAATCTGTGTATCTTTGTTTTACAAAGTACTAGTTCAGATTAATTCTGTCTTCAAATTTTATCATAAAATGAGCAATTGCTGTATTTCAATTTTGAATAGGCAATGTTCATTTTTTTGTTATATTTTCAATTGCTAAATAAAATATTTTAAAAACTGACATATCATTAGGAAAAGCTTTTTTGTTTCTAATAACTTTTCGTAATTGACTATTAACAGATTCAATAGCATTTGTTGTATAAATTACTCTTTTGATTTCTGCAGGATAACTAATAAAAATCATCAAATTTTCTCAATTTTTATATCAAGATTTAGCAATTTGGGGATATTGTTTATTTCATTTACTTTCAAATGATTCTAAAGCTTGCATTGCTTGTTCTTCACTACATGCACTATAAATTGGTTTTAAATCTGTAACTAGAGTTTTTCGATGTTTGTATGAAACATATTTTAAACTATTTCGAATTTGATGAACAATGCATAATTGATGTTCTGTTTTAGGATAAACTGCTTGTATTGCTTCTGACATGCCTGTTAAATTATCACTACAAGCAATCAAAATATCATTTAAGCCTCGATTTTTCATTTCTGTGAAATTAGCTAATCAAAATTTAGCACCTTCATTTTCACTAATTCATAAGCCTAAAACATCTTTTTTACCTTCTAAATCAACTCCTAATGCTATATAAACTGATTTATTAATAATCCGTTTATCTTGTCGAACTTTAACTACTATACAATCAAAATAAACAATCGGATAAACGCTTTCTAATGGTCGATTTTGTCATGTTTTGACATCATCAATAACATCATCAGTAATTTGACTAATAACACTTTCACTAATATCAGCACCATGATATAACTCTTGTAACTGCATTCTAATGTCAGATAGAGTCATACCTTTTGCATATAGTGAAAGCACTTGTTGATCAAAACCATCAAATCTTCGCTGTCTTTTTGCAACTATTACAGGAGTAAAATCACTATTGCGATCTCTTGGTACATCAATCTCAATTTTACCTTGTTGAGTTATTAATTTTTTTGAACTTGTACCATTACGAGCATTTTCAGTATTACTATGTTGATTTTTTTCATATCCTAAATAATTTTGCATTTCAGAATTCAACATTTTTTCAACTAAACGTTTTGTTAATTCTTTATATAAACCCCCTTCTTTAAAAACTGTTGTTAAATCTTCAGTATTTTCTAATAATAAATCTACTGCTTTTGATATTGGATCATTATTATTAATATTTTGTTTTTTAGCCATCTGTAACTCACTCTTTCTAGTCATTTAATTATATTTACTAGAATTAATTAAACATAGTTATTTTTGTAAGTTACACAGATTACTAAACATTGCCAAATATCATGCTTATAGTTATTTATGAAAATCTTTTGTTAATGTTCGTGGTAAACATCAAAAGAAAGCACTTGATTGAACAAAGTATTTAGATGTAACAACTACTTTTTCAAATGGTAATTATAATGGATTAATTACTATTTTAGAAAATAATCATAATAAAGTTACTAAAAAAACTTATAATTATTTTAAAAATAATGAACAAGGAATTATTAATCAAAATGCTGATTGAAATATAGGTTGTAGTGCAGAAAGTGATGTATATCATTTTTTAAAATCCTGAATTGTAAAATTAAAAAGGACACTTATATAAAAATTAAATTGTGTTAATTCTATAATTAAGAAAAGAAAGGAATTAGTACAATGTATAAGTATCTGACTATTGAATCAATAATAGCAATAAAAGAATATAAAAGTTATGGATTTTCGATTCGTAAAATAGCAAAAGCCATTGATTATAGTAAATCAACTGTACATAGAGTTTGTAGATTATTAAATCAAAACTTATTACCATTAGAAATATTGAATAAAATTCAAAAAAATAAACAAAATGCAGGTAGAAAATTAATAATTTTAACTTTAATAGAAATTAATACTATTAATCATTTGTTAATTACTAAAAATTATGCTCTTGATATAATTGCTAATTTTTTAAAGGAAAATAAAATAAAAAGTATTTCAACAAAAACTTTATATAACATGTTTAAAACAAATCGAATGGGTTTTGATGAAAATAACTTATTGAGAAAAGGAAAAAATAAACCTCACAAACAAAAAGAAACTAGGGGCAGAATTAATAATTGTAAGTCTATTCATGAAAGAAATTTAATCATTCCTAATATTAAAAATATAGAAGAATTTGGTCATTTAGAAGGTGATACTATCATTGGTAAAGATCATAAAAGTTCTATTATTACTTTAGCTGATATATGATCAAAAACCACAATTCCTTTAGCAACTAAAAATAATAAATCAGAAAATATTACAAAAAGTATAATAAAATTTATTTCAAAGTTACAAAAAGGAACAGTTAAAACTATTACTTTTGATCGTGGTAAAGAATTTAGTAAATGAAAATTAATCGAAAAAAATTGTAATGTTAAGATTTATTTTGCAGATCCTGGTAAACCTTGTCAAAGAGGTTTAAATGAAAATAATAATGGTATTTTAAGAAGATATTTACCAAAATCTACAGATCTATCTTCATATAAACAAAAAGATTTAAATACTATAGCATTTCAAATTAATTCTACACCCAGAAAATCACTATCTTATAAAAGACCAATAGATTTAATACAATTATTTTAAAAAACTGTCCCATTTATATTTACAATTCAGGAATCTTTAACTAATGGAGCAAAAATATATAATTATCAAACATTAAATAATATGTTAATAGCAAAAGCAAATTATTTAAATTCTAGAAGTTATCTTAATAGTACTTAATAAGTTAAAATTTAATATTTTTTAATTCTAATTTTAAGATTAGAATTTTTGTGTTGTTTAAATGTAATTTTGTAATTATATTTTTTAATATTTTTAAAATTTATGGTATAATTTAATTAACAAATCATAGAATTTGCAGTTATATTGTTAATGTTACTCATAATTCTAAGGGTTAATCTCATACGTCCTTTAGATAATTGATTAAATTTACTAAAACATTATTTCAAAAAATATGAAAATATATGAAAATAGTTTACAAAAATTAATATTCAATCTCTAAATAAAATTAATATATTTGATATATATATATATATATTAATTGTAAATTTTCAAAAAGATGTTAAAAATAACTATAAACTAAATATTGTTTTTAACCTATTTACTTTATTTTTAAAGTAAATAGGTTTTTATTTTTAAAAGGAGTAAAAAATGAATAAAGAAATTGAACAAGAAATAAAAAACTTAATGTTTAAAGAAATAAAAAAATTAAGAACATATGCTATTAATTATCATAATTACAAAAAGAAAATACAATTTAATAATATAGATATTCAAAATATAAATAATAGTATTGAAGATAAAAGTAAAAAAAGTAATATAAACAGTATTATGAAAGAACATAATTATGCAAAAATATTACCTATTTTATAAAAAATAAATTTAATTAGAAAAAGTTTTAATATCAAAAATAGTAAGAACATATGTTCTTACTATTTTTGCAAACTTTGGTTTTGATAATTTTTTCAATAATTTAAAATTACATCATCATTAAATAAATTAATTTCATTTTTCTTAATTCCTTTTTTTAATTTATTTATATTTTGTCATAATATATTTTGTAAAGGTATTGGATACTTTCATATTCGACGATTAGTTTTAAATTCTTTCAAATCTAACAGTTTATAAGAACGATTAGGAAATACTTTAACATCTAAATCATAATCAATGTATTTAACTGTTTGCGAATCTAAAATAAAGGGACTGGCAATATTACAATAATATTGAACACCATCATTACGAATCATACAAATAATATTGTATCAATCATTTTTAAAAAATAACCAAATTGCTGGATCAACGGTTGTTCATTTACGACCATTAATTTCAGTAATTGTTACATTCTCATTTACTAAAACTAAATATTTTTCAGTATCTTCTAAAACAATTGAATTATTTCAACTACGATATAAATCGCCATTATGCTTATATGCATGAATTGAAAGTATTTGCCCTTCTTTAAGGTACATATACATTTAAACCTCAACTTTCTGCAAATCATAAAACATAATAATTATACCATTATTTATTTAGTAAATAAAAAGCGAAAAATAAATTTATAATAATATTTATTTAAAAAAGAAAAAACTCCAAAAAGGAGTAGTAAAAAACATAATTTTATTAAATGGGGCGACTGACGGGATTCGAACCCGCGAATGTCAGTTCCACAAACTGATGCGCTAGACCGCTACGCCACAGTCGCCATATTAGTTTCTATAAGTAAAACCGTTAAATATTATACAATAAATTTATGATTTTTTAATATTTTTTCATAAAACTACAAAAATAATCATCTAATTTTCGTATATAACAGTAACAATAATAAAAAACAATGCTACTATTAACAATTAGAACACAATTTAAAATTAATAATTAATCATAATAATTGATTTAAATACTCTTAATACCTTTTCTATGTGTGTATATCCTAATACACTTTTAAGCCATACTATATTTAGAAATTAGGAAGTTTACTGATTAAAACACTAGTCACAGTAATAGCCTTCTAATAGTGTTCCTGCTGAAAATATTTTATCTAATAAAACTGAAAATAAAGATAAAACTCTTGTAAAATTAACATATTTTATATCATAACAAATCAACACGATTGAAAAATTATCACAAATAATAATGGTAGTTCTTTGAAATCAAACAAAAATAAATAATTATTCTAAAATAAGAAATATTACTAGTATTCTTAGTTAAATAAATAAAACTTATAAAAATATTAATTTTCTTTTTTCTTTTAAAACGCTTACTTCTTTTCTATTTTTATGTCTTTTATTTTTGTGTCTTTTACTTTTTTTATTTTTTTTAATAAGCTTATTTTCTTTTTTTAATTTTTCTTCTTCAGCTCTTTTACATTCTTCTTGTAAATTTTTTACCTTTTCTAATTTTCTTTTTTCTTCATTTTGTTTTATTCTTTTTTGGATTTCTTTTTCAATACGTTTCTGATTTTCTTCAAAATCTCTTCTTTCAAATTTTCATTCTCTAGACATACTTAATTTCTCCTCTTTTAAAAAAATAAAAACCCATATACTTTAAAATAAGACAACGGGTTAAAAACTATATTAAGTTTATAAAATTATTATACTTAAGAAAAATATAATTACAAATATTTTCTAAATATATAAATAAAAATTTAATTATTTTTTTATATATTATTGTGAATAATAATCATCAATAAATGGAATTCTTCAAAATATTTCTGGATGATAAGTATAAGATATAAGAAATGCTAATAATCCTACACCAATAATAAAGAAAAATATATCTTTAAAATCAATATGGTATTGACGAAAACGTGTTCTTTTACCTTGTGGATCATAACCCCTTGAATCCATAGCGTATGCTAAATCTTCTGCTTTTTGAAATGAAGAAACTAATAAGGGAATAATTAATGATACTAACGATTTAACTTTTTCTTTAAAATGACCATTTTTTAAATCTACACCACGTGATGCTTGCGCTTTTAAAATTCTGCCCGCTTCATCTAATAATGTAGGAATTGAACGAAGAGCAATAGAAATAATCATTGAAATAATATGTACTGGAAATTTAATTAATTTTAGTGGTAACATTAAATCTTCTAATGCTAATGTTAAATCTAATGGTTGAGTTGTGGTTGTTAAAATTGTTGTAATTAAAATCATTAAATAAATTCTAAGAGCAATATAAATACTAACAAATATAGCTTTATACGATACTTTAATACCATGCCAACGTCAAATCATTCCTACATTAGGGCCATCAGTTAAAAAACAGTTAATTATAAATAAAATAAATGCCATAAATAAAATGGGGCGCATTAATTTTAATAACATCATAAAAGGTAATTTTGCACAAAAGAAAATTGTTATAACAGTAAAACCAATAAGAGCGTAACCTTCAAAACCAGTATGAAAAAAAAGTGAAGCAATTAAACAAATTAAAACTAGTAATTTAATTCTTGGATCTACACGATGAATGATTGAATTTAAAGGTAAATAACGACCAAAACTAACTTTCATTATTTATTACTCCTTACTTTTTATTGCTATTTTTTTTGGATAATATTTTTGATAACTGGTCAATTAATTCTGAATCACTTCTAGCAGTAATTTTTGATGTATCAAATCCTGCTGCTTCTAATTTATATAAAAAACTATAAATTTTTGGTGGCTCAATTCCGGTTTCGGTAATTAATTTTTTATCTCTAAAAATAGTAATTGGATCTGCTTTTTTATAAATCTGTGTATTATGTAATACAATAACTTCATCAGCAACCATTAGTACATGATTCATATTATGAGTTACTAAAATAATAGTTTTATTTTCTTTATGATTTAAATCATAAAATAAATTAATTAATTCTTTTTCACCATCGGGATCAAGTCCTGCTGTTGGTTCATCTAAAATTAAAGTATGACCTTGTAATGCCAAAATACCAGCAATAGCAACTCTTCGTTTTTGACCACCAGACAAATCAAATGGACTTCTTGATAAGTATGTTTCGTCTAATCCAACCAAATTAATATATTTTTTTGCTAACTCTCGTGCTTTATCTTTTTTCTCACCAAAATTAACTGGTCCAAACATAATATCTCGTTCAATAGTTTCTTCAAATAACTGATATTCGGGAAATTGAAAAACTAAGCCAATTTGTTTACGTATTTTTTTAATATCACGAATTTTTTTTTGATTAGCCTTAATAATAAAATCATTAATAGCAACTGAACCTGCCATTGGAACTAATAAACCATTAATATGTTGAATCATAGTTGATTTACCACTACCAGTTTCACCAATAATAGCAACTATTTTTTGTTCAACAATTTCAATAGTAATATCTTTTAATGCTTGATATTGATAAGGGGTTTTTGGAGAATAAGTATAACTTACTTCTTTGAATTTAATTGACATAAGCTAGAAATCAGCTCCTCTTCACTTAATGTTTCATTAATATTAATTCCCTTATTTTTTAAACCTAACGATACTTTTAAAACAAAAGGAATATCTAAATGAATACTTTGTAAAAACTCTCATTCTTTTAATATTTCAGATGGAGTTCCATAACGAACTAATTTACCTTTATTCATAACAATAATTTTATCGGCATTAATAATTTCATCCATATCATGAGTAATAGAAATAATAGTTTTATTGCGTTGTTCTTGTAATTTTAACATAATTTCTTTAACTTCTCGTTTACCTTTTGGATCAAGCATACTAGTTGCCTCATCAAAAATAATAATATCAGGTTCTAAAGCTAAAACTGAAGCAATAGCTACACGTTGTTTTTGACCACCAGATAATCATAGTGGTTCATGATCTAAATATTTTTCCATACCCACTGCCCTAGAAACTCTGTCAATAATTGCTGGCATATCACTGGGTTCAACTAAATGATTTTCCAAGCCAAAAGCAATATCATCACGAACAGTTGAACCTATAAATTGATTATCAGGATTTTGAAAAATAATACCTAAGTGACGACGTAATTGTTTAATGTTTTTATTAGTAATTGTTTCACCAAATAATTGAATTGTACCTTTTTGTTTGTGTAAAACACCAATAATAATTTTTGAAAGTGTTGACTTACCACTACCATTATGACCAATTATAGTAATATATTCACCATGATTAATATCAAAACTAACATTATCAACAGCGTTATTGTATTCTGGTTTATAACGAAATTCAACATTTTTTAAACTTAATGAAATTTTAGATTTACTCATATTACTTCTAACTCCATTTTAAATATTATGCTAGTAAAATTATAACAGTAATTTTATATATATCAATTTATAATTTATAAAAATTATAAAAAAAATGAACAATATCTGTTCAAAATTGAAGTTAAATTATTGTTCATTTTCTAATAAAATTTAGTTTATAAATTAAAGTTATATAAATTTCTATTCTATAAAATTAATGTAAAGAAATATCCAGATTTTTAGAATTTTCTTTTAATAAAGAATCATTTTTTGTTACTTCTTCTGTTGATTTCAATAATTTGTCACTTCAACTTTTAGATGAGCTGGGTACTGCTGATGAAGTTGAAGGTTGCGGATCATTATTTGAAACATTATTTTTTGATAATTTTTCTAGTTCTTTTTTAATATCTTTTAATTCTCGTTTTTTTTCTTCTATTTTTCTTGTTGTTTTGCCATGATTATTATAACAACCACAGCTCATAAGTAATCAAAATTTATTTCAAAAATCTTTTAATTTTTCAGCTTCTAATTTCCTAATTTCCGCTTCTAAAGATTTTTCTTTTCTTTGATAATATCCTAATGTAAGTTTTTGTTTACTACCTCTATAAAGTTTAGTAAATGGTTTATATATACGTTTAAATCATGGTTTTGCATTTTGCTGAACAGAAGTAGCGTTTTCTTCTGGTGAAATTACTATTGATTCTTCTAATGAATTATTTTTTATTCGTTTTAAGACATCTTTTTTTGTTGTAATTTCTTTTGCAATTTTTATAGAAGATTTTTCAAGCCTACATATTGTCAAAAGTAAACTTAAAATTTTTGAATTAATATTTGCATCATCTATAACCACTATATTTAGTTTATGCTGTAATTCATATATTTCACAAATTTTCTTGTTTTTTTTGATCTCCAATTCTGCTATTTTAACTTCATTTTCTGTTTTTTTATTTGAATATAATTTATGATTTGCTTTTATTAATTGTTCTTTATTTTCTAAAATAATTTGTTTATGTTTAAATTCTTCAAATTCTAATAATGTTATTTCTTTCTCTTTTCTTTTTAAACTAGTAGATAAATTAGCAATTTTTAATCTTACTTCTAATATTTCTTTCTCTTTTTCTTTAATCAAAAGATTCGCATTACTATCATCATCAACTATGGTTTCTTTTAATTTGCCTATTTCTTCCTCCATTTCTTTCTCATTTTTTTTGAATTCTTCTAATTCATTTATTATTTCTTGTTTATTTTCTTTTAATTTTGTTATATTTTCTTGTATTTGTTGTTGTTGCTTTTCTTCTACTTCAACTTTATTTTCAATTTCTTTTCTTAAGTTTTCTAATTTTATTAAATCTTTTTCTTTAAACTTTACCTCTTTTTCTTCATATTTAATATTTTTTTCTTTTTTTTCCTTTAATTTATTTTTAATTTCATTTAAAGCTATCTTAAGTTTTTTAATTTCTTTACTTAAATCTTTTTTTTCATCATTAATATTTAATTTTAGTTTTTCTCATTTTTTTATTTCTTTTTTTTCATTTTTAATTTGCTTATCATTTTCTTCGATTTCTTTTTCAAAGGCTTTAATTACTTTTTTTATTTCTGAACTTTCTTTTTTACGTTTTTCTTGTTCAGTAACTGGCATCAAAATCTTCCTTTCAAAATAAAAAAAATCGATTATTTTTTTAAAAAAAATAATGGATTGAAAACTATATTTAGTTTTTCATTTATATTATATATAAACTTTATTAAATATATATTATACTTGCTAGATAACACTTTTAAATTTTTATAAAATCCTGAATTGTAAAATTAAAAAGGACACTTATATAAAAATTAAATTGTGTTAATTCTATAATTAAGAAAAGAAAGGAATTAGCACAATGTATAAGTATCTGACTATTGAATCAATAATAGCAATAAAAGAATATAAAAGTTATGGATTTTCGATTCGTAAAATAGCAAAAGCCATTGATTATAGTAAATCAACTGTACATAGAGTTTGTAGATTATTAAATCAAAACTTATTACCATTAGAAATATTGAATAAAATTCAAAAAAATAAACAAAATGCAGGTAGAAAATTAATAATTTTAACTTTAATAGAAATTAATACTATTAATCATTTGTTAATTACTAAAAATTATGCTCTTGATATAATTGCTAATTTTTTAAAGGAAAATAAAATAAAAAGTATTTCAACAAAAACTTTATATAACATGTTTAAAACAAATCGAATGGGTTTTGATGAAAATAACTTATTGAGAAAAGGAAAAAATAAACCTCACAAACAAAAAGAAACTAGGGGCAGAATTAATAATTGTAAGTCTATTCATGAAAGAAATTTAATCATTCCTAATATTAAAAATATAGAAGAATTTGGTCATTTAGAAGGTGATACTATCATTGGTAAAGATCATAAAAGTTCTATTATTACTTTAGCTGATATATGATCAAAAACCACAATTCCTTTAGCAACTAAAAATAATAAATCAGAAAATATTACAAAAAGTATAATAAAATTTATTTCAAAGTTACAAAAAGGAACAGTTAAAACTATTACTTTTGATCGTGGTAAAGAATTTAGTAAATGAAAATTAATCGAAAAAAATTGTAATGTTAAGATTTATTTTGCAGATCCTGGTAAACCTTGTCAAAGAGGTTTAAATGAAAATAATAATGGTATTTTAAGAAGATATTTACCAAAATCTACAGATCTATCTTCATATAAACAAAAAGATTTAAATACTATAGCATTTCAAATTAATTCTACACCCAGAAAATCACTATCTTATAAAAGACCAATAGATTTAATACAATTATTTTAAAAAACTGTCCCATTTATATTTACAATTCAGGAATTATTAACTTTCTCTTACTTGGTCACTGCGTGTAGTAGATATTTAAAGGGTGTTAATAATAAAAATTTTAAAATTTTACAATTACAAAAAAAGACAAGATTATTTCTTGTCTTTTTCCTTGTTGATAATTTTAATTTAACTTATAAAATGTATATTTTATTTTTTTAAATACGTCGAATATAAAATATAAATTTAATGTTTTAAGAAAAGAGAGTAATTTTGTCTAATTTTAATGATTTTTAAAATAATTCATTTGGAAATAAGTTAATTATGTAGTAATTTAATTTCCTACTTTTTTGGGAAACTCCCTTCTTTTAATTATGTAGAAAAGTATGGATGACCAAAAATTATTTTTTAATTATGTAGAAAAGTATGGATGATCAAAAATTATTCATCAATTTACACTTAAAATATTATTTTTAATTAAAAATTTGTTAAAAGTAACATTATTTAGTGTAAAAATTCTCTAAAAATAACACTTTATCATGTATCATTACTTTTCTACAAAATTAAAGTTATATTCTAAATTTAATCCACTAACTGTACTTGTTAATTCATAAACTTTATCTAAACGAGTAAATGTTTCATTAATATTATAGTTATTAGGATCTTCATATATTCATAATTCTTTTGCAAGTTCCATTTGAAATGTTCCAAAAACATGTTCTCCAATAATTTCAACAAATGGTGATTCTATATTATCATATAACATTTGTTGAAATTCTTCATTTGTTGTTGTATCAACAACAAATGTTGGAACTTCTATTGGATCTTCAACAACAATTTTAGCAAATCGTGAATTAATGTTATTATTTAATATTTCATTATATTCTTCATTTATTATTTTACTAGAAACAAATGTTAAATCTTCTATTTCTGATTCAATTTCTGATTCAGCAGTAATCAATACTTCATAATCAGTATATTCATTTTTATTATATAGATACAACATACCATCTATTTCAGAAATAATAGTTTGATTTTCTTCATTAATAACATACTCTTTTGGTTTTAAACTTTGACCATCATTTAAATTTTTATAACTTCCTCATTGTCCAATAAAGATGCTAAGTAAAGATTCATCATTTTCTAATAATTTTATTGTTATTTTTGATCCTTTAACTACAAAAATTCCTGTTGGAGTAAATTTAGAATGATTAAGTACTTTTTGTTCCTTAGTAAGATTTTCTTCAACAATACCTTGTGCATTAGCAACAATCATTTTTTTCATATTTTTTCTCCTTTATTTGAGATAAATATTTAAAAATTACTATATCTAGTAAATTTCTTTACAAAAATAATTTTAATGATTGACTGATATTTTTTTGATAATTATTGTTTTATATACAAATAATCCAAATACTATCCCGATCAAATATATAAGTTTTACTTTTTATTAAAGAAACTAAAAACTCCTTATAAAAATAAGGAGTTTTAATTATAAAATAAAACTTATATATGTAATATAACATTGAAATAATAAAAATACCATAAAAAATATTTATCAATAATTGTATTAAAAAATACAATTTTATTTAAAATTGTCAACATATAAAAAAGAGAAAACATAAAAATGCTTTACTCTTTCCAAAAATTTTCTTGCTTTAATATTTTTAATTAAACAAAAGTAATTAATACCATTGGTGCATTATCACCAGTTCTATTATCTACTTTAATTAACTTTGTATATCCACCTTTACGGTCTTTATATCTTTCAGCAATATTGCCAAATAATGTTGGAATAACACCATCCTTTGGATGCTCTTTAGTTGTAATTTTACGCAATTTAGCAATTGCCATTCTTCTTGAATGCAAATCACCACGTTTAGCTAACGTTACTAAAGGTTCAATAAATGTTTGTAATCTTTTTGCTCTTTTTTCTAACAAAACTAATTTTCCATGAACAATTAATTCACTTGCTAAATTACGGATTTCAGCATCTACTTTAGCACTATTTCTTCCAATATCGTTAATATATGACATTTTTTCTTATCCTCCTTACTTAGTTTTTAATAGAAAACTCTAAATTATGTTTTGATACACAATCTTCAATTTCTTTAATTGATTTTGAACCTAAATGTTTAATTTGTTTAATTTCATCTAAACTTTTACTTACAATATCACCCAAAGTTTTATAACCATCACGTTTTAAACAATTGTATGAACGAACAGTTAAATTCAATTCTTCTAAGGCTTTGTTTAAATCATTATTTTCTTGCTCATTAGTAATTGAAATAACTTCAAAGTTTTTAACATTATCATCTAAATTAACAAAAAATTCAATATGACTCATTAAAATTTTAGCTGCCATTGCAATAGCTGATGCTGCTTTAACTGAACCATTAGTTTGTACACCAAGAATTAATTTTTCATATTCAATACCTTTTAATGTTTTAGTTACAGGTTCAATTTTATAATCAACTTTTTCAACGGGTGAAAAGTTTGAATCAATAGCAATAATGCCTGAACTATTAGCAATTTCTTTTTTATTTTCCTCAAATGAAGAATAACCACGAGATTTCTTTACCATTAATTCCATTTCAAAAAGAACATTTCTTGAAGTTGTTCGAGCAATAATTAATTCTGGATTAACTACTCTAACATCAGTTGGACAAATAATATCTCCAGCAGTAATATCTTGTTCACCAGTAATACTAATTTTTAAATTAGCAATTTTTTCGTCCTTTTGAATATCACCATCAAAAGCTAAAACTAAGTCCTTAACATTTAAAATTATTTCAGAAACATTTTCAATTACACCTTTAACTGCAGTAAATTCATGAGATACACCACTTATTCTAATTGCATATACAGAAATACCTGGTACTGAAGATAATAATGTTCTTCTTAAGGCATTAGCTAAAGTTGTTCCATAACCACGTTCTAATTGACTCACAATAAATTCACTGTAATTAATAGCACTATTTTCACTGTTTAAACTAAATTTTGGTTTTAAAAATTGTTGTTCCATGTTTTATTTTCACCTACTTTATTTTCTTGGTTTTTTTGGTGGACGACAACCATTATGAGGGATTGGTGTCACATCATTTAAATCTTTGATTTCAAAACCTACTGCTTGTAAACTACGAATTGATGGTTCTCTTCCTAGTCCTGTTCCATTAACAAAAACACTTAAAATTTTAACTCCGTGTTCCATAGCAGTTTTACCTGCAGCTTCAGCTGCTAACTGTGCTGAGTGAGGAGTTGATTTACGAGTTCCTTTGAAACCTACTGCTCCAGCACTTGATCAAGCAATAACATTACCATTAAGATCAGTAATAGTAACAATAGTATTATTAAAACTTGCTTTAATAAATGCTTTTGCTTTAATAAAATTAGGATTAACTTTAATTTTTTTCTTTACTGTTGTTTTTATATTCATTATTTTTTTCCTCCTAATTAACTTGCTTTTTTCTTGTTAGCAACCGTTTTACGTGGTCCCTTGCAAGTTCTTGCATTAGTTTTTGTTGATTGTCCTCTGGCTGGTAATCCTTTACGATGACGAATACCACGATAACATCCAATTTCCATTAATCTCTTAATGTTTAAAGACACTTCACGTCTTAGTTCACCTTCAGTTTTATATTTCTTTTCAATTAATTGACTAATTGAACTTAATTCTTTTTCTGTTAATTCATTAATTTTTTTAGTTTCTTCAATTTTTAGTTCTTTTAATATTTCTGAAGATTTGCTGCGACCAATTCCATAAATTCTTGTTAAACCAATTACTGTATGTTGATTTCCAGGAATATTTACTTGCGCAATTCTTCGACTTGCATTGTTAGTATTTGATGTCATATTTATTTTTCCTCCTTAATATTTCTATCCTTGACGTTGCTTATGTTTAGGATTTTTACAAATGATTACATTACGTTTTTTACGTTTGATTGGTTGACATTTGTCACAAATTTTTTTAACTGATGCTTGTACTTTCATCATTTTCCTCCTGTTAAACTATTAGTTTTCTTTGTTTTCATCATCTTTATTTATCAGTAAATGTGTAGTAGCCATTCTGTTACGAAAAGTAATTCGTCCTTCAGTTAAATTATAAGTTGATAATTCAACTTTTACATGATCACCTTTGATAATTTTAATTTTATGTGTTTGCATACGACCCGATGGTCTTACAATAGGAGTAAAGTCATATTCATTCAACTTTACTTTAAATCTAGCATTAGGTAAGACTTCTATTACTATACCTTCACATTCAATAGTACTATCATTAGTTTTTTTTACTTTTTGAACTTTGGGTTTAACTACTTGTTTTGGTTTAGCCATTAATTACATTCCTCATTATTTTTTTGATTTTCATTAAGTATTGTTAGTACTTCACATCCATCATTAGTTACTAGGATAGTGTGTTCAAAGTGAGCAGTTTGCTGTTTATCAGCAGCAACTACTGTTCACTCATCACTTAAAACCAGAATTTTATCAGTTGTTGTTTGAACCATTGGTTCAATACAAATTGTCATTCCTGACTGCAATTTTATTCCAGTGTTGGGCTTACCAACATTAGGAATAGCTGGGTCTTCGTGGAGTTTTTTACCAATACCATGCCCAGTATATGATGTTGGTAAATAAAAGCCTTCGCTTTCTACATAAGTTTGAATGGTGTTACTAATATCACCAATTCTAACTCCTGGTGCAATAATTGCTATTGCTTTATTTAATGACTCTTTAGTCACATTAATAAGTTTTGCTTGTTCTGGTGTTGGTTTACCACCAACACACATTGTAAAGGCAGCATCTGCATGATAACCATTAACAGCAGCACCAGCATCAATTTTCACAATATCATTCATTTTAAAAGGTTTATCATTAGGAATGCCATGAATTAATTGTTCATTAACTGAAACACAAATTGTGGCAGGAAACCCATGATAATTTAAAAAAGAAGGTACAGCATTATTTTCTTTAATAATTTGTGCTGCCACTTTATCAAGCATTTTACCCGTTATCCCAACTTTTATTATCTTTGCTAACTCTTTATGAATAAGTGCTACTACTTGACTAGCAGCTTTGATATTTTGAATTTCACTTTGACTTTTAATGCTAACCATTATTTTTATTTCCTTTTAATGATGATAAATATGATTTAATTTGTTTTTTAATATCACTATTATCTTGGTTGGCATCCACTGTTCTTAACAGTCCACGTTCTTGATAAGAATCTACCAATGGTGCCGTTGCTACTTTGTAAGTTTTTAAACGATTGATAATTGTCTTTTTATCACTATCATCAATTCGCTTAATTAATTTTACCCCATCATTATCACAA
The DNA here is from genome assembly GCF_964030965.1 of Spiroplasma endosymbiont of Amphimallon solstitiale. Lineage (GTDB taxonomy): Bacteria > Bacillota_I > Bacilli_A > Mycoplasmatales > VBWQ01 > Spiroplasma_E. The sequence goes on along the minus strand of NZ_OZ034999.1, from coordinate 269,742 downwards.
ATACCAGTAATCTTTGGTGGTAGGAAATTAAGATTATAAATTGCTTTACATTGAGGACAAGTAACCCTTGAAGACAAACGTTTAATAACTGTTTCTTCATTAATATCTAGATACAATACCATTGAAAGCGTTTCATTCAAACTTGTTAATACTTTATCTAATGATGCTACTTGTGAGATTGTTCTTGGATAACCATCAAGAATAAAATTATGTTTAATATTTTTTAAAGTATTACTAATAATCTCATTTGTAATCTCATCAGGAACATATTGACCCTTATTAACATAAGTTTGAGCTTTTTTACCTACTGGTGATTGTTTTGTGATTTCATCACGAAACAAATCACCAGTTGATAAATGCATTAAATTATATTGTTCTTTCAGAAACTGTGACTGTGTCCCTTTCCCTGATCCTGGTGGACCTAAAATAATTAAATTCATCGTTACCCCCTAAGACCATAAATGTTCTTTAGCATCTTTGTTTTCCTTATAATTTAAGAATGAATGTTGAGTAATTCGTCCCTTAATTTGTTTTGTTGTATCTAGTGCTACTCCAACCATAATTATTAATCCAGTTCCACCAACCGCTAATGAAGAAGGTAGATTAGTAAATTTAGAAATCAAAAATGGGGTTACTGCAACAGCAGTTAAGAAAAAGGAACCAATCGTACTTAAACGATTTAACATTCTTTTAATATAAACTTCTGTTTCCTTCCCTGGCTGAACGCCAGGAATATAAGTTCCTGATTTTTGAAAATTCTTAGCCATTTGTTCGGGATTAATTTGCACTTGTGCATATAAAAAAGTAAACATAATCGTCATTATAGCAAAAATACTAATTCCTGGCCACGACTGTAAAGATAAATAATTTCTAGCAAAATTAGCAAAACCACTATTTTGATCAACAATTTGCGCCACTGTCATTGGAGCAGTAATTAGTGCCGAAGAAAAAATAACTGGAATTACTCCGGCTGAGTTAACTTTTAAAGGTAAATAAGAACTTTTATCACCCTTTAAAGTTAAACCACTACCAGTTTGTTGAATTGGTAAGTGTCGCTCTGATTCACTAAAGAATACAACAACAAGAATAATCAGTAGGAAGGCTGCAAAATAAAGAGCAAATTTTAAAGTCCCTTGAAAAATAACACCGTTATTAGTATCTGGTCCTACTCAATACTTAAAAGTTGAAGCTAAGTTAAATGGTAAATTAGCAGCAATTCCACCAAAAATAATTAGTGAAATTCCATTACCAATACCACGATTAGTAATCTGATCAGCCATTCATAATGATAACATTGTCCCTGCTAGTAAAATAACTGGAATTAATACATAATAGAAAACTTCTGGTCCGGCTGCTCCCGATCCCGAACTTCAATCAACACTAATAATATGTTGAGATTGTAAGCCAAAGATTGTGGCAAAACCTTGCATAATAGCAAAGGGAACAGTTAATACTCGATTCATTAACTCTAATTTTTTCTTACCTTTTTCTCCTGATTTAGCCCATCTTGTTAAAGTAGGAACAACATCAGTTGATAATAACTGCACAATAATTGATGCAGTAATGTAAGGTGACACTCCAAGTGCAAAAACAGAAAATCTGCTAATAGCACCACCACCTAACATTGAAATTAAATTAAAGAATTCAATACCACTACTATTACTGCTACTTAAATCTTCATTCAAAGTTACTCCTGGAACTGTAATAAATGCTCCAACACGAAAGATAAATAAAATAAAAATGGTAAATAAAATTCTAATTATAACTTCTTTATACTTTTTTATTAATTCACGGGTTGTTATGAACACTTAGATCACCTGCGCTTTTCCTCCGGCTTGTTCAATAGCAGTAATTGCTGATTTTGAAAATTTATGAGCTTTAATTGTTTTTGGTGTTGTTAATTTACCTTTACCAAGAACTTTAATACCATCTTTTTTACTTCTAATTAATTTTAATTGAAATAAAAGTTCAGGTGTTATTTCATGCTCTTTAATTAAATCAATTTGTTCTAAGTTAATAATACTATAATTGGTTGTAGTAAAGTTAGTAAACCCTCGTTTTGAAATACGACGGTACAGTGGTGTTTGCCCTCCTTCAAATCCGGGTCTTGTTCCACCACCGGTACGGGCATTTTGTCCTTTTGTCCCTTTACCAGCCGTTTTACCTTTTCCAGATGAAGTTCCTCTACCTAAACGTTTAATGTCTTTACGAGAACCTGGTGTTGGTTTTAAGTTATGTAATGTTGTTTCCATAATCCACCTCTAACCATTACTACGCTTAGTAGTAAGATTTTTATTTTTTATAAAATATTCTGCTGGTTTAACATTGCCAAGACCTGCAATTGTTGCTCTAGCTAAATTAATTTTATTTCTAGATCTAAATGCTTTTGAATAAATATTATGAATACCAGCTAATTCTAAAATATCACGAGCAGATCCACCAGCTTTAATTCCGATTCCTTCTTTAGCTGGTTTTAATAAAATTTCACTTCCACAATATTTACCTTTAACTTCATGAACAATAGAATTATTGTTTTTAGTTATCGTAATTGTTGTTAAATTTTTGTGAGCAGCTTCAATTGCCTTTTTAATTGCATCAGGAACTTCATTGGCTTTAGATATACCAAAACCAACTACTCCTTTACCATTACCAATAGCAACAGCAGCAGAGAAACGCAATCTTCTTCCCCCAGTTGTTACTTTGTTAATTTTTCTGATTCAAATCACTTTTTCAATAAATTCACTTGGAGTTTTTGGTTTACGTTCAAAATTTTTACGTGGTTCACGAACTTTATTTTCTTTTTTATCGTGGCTATTTCTTGGTTGTGATGAATTAGTATGTCTAATTTTATTTTCATTACCAGTAGGATTTTTTACTTCTGCTTTAACAGAAGGTTTTGCTACTGATTTTTGAACTTCAGTATTTTCTTTATCATCAATAATTGTTTTTTTATTTTCTAAACTCATACTTTTAATTCTCCTTTTTTAGAATTCTAATCCAGCACTACGCGCTGCTTCTGCGAATGCTTTCACTTTACCATGATATAAATATCCACCACGATCAAAAACCACTTTTTTAATTTTTTTCTTAATAGCTAAATTAGCAATTGTTTCTCCAAGTTTAGTAGCAGCATCTATATTGCTTTTTGATGCTAAATCTTTAAATGTTAATGTTGATACACCAATAATTGTATTTGAAGCAGTATCGTCAATAATTTGAGCATAAAAACTATTATTAGATTTAAAGATATTTAAGCGTGGTCTTTCACTAGTACCCATAATTTTACTACGAATACGATAATGACGAACTTTACGAGCTTGTTGTTTATTAATCATTTTCTATTCTCCTTAAGTGCCAGTATAAGATTATTTACCTTTACCAGCAGCTTTTCCTTCCTTACGACGAATGTGTTCATTTTTATATTTAATTCCTTTACCTTTATATGGTTCTGGTTTACGGAATTTACGAATTTTGGCTGCAACTTCTCCAATTAATTGTTTATCAATACCACTAATTTGTAATACTGTTGGTTTAGGAGCAACAATGGTAATTCCTTGCGGAATTTCAAACTTAATAGGATGAGAATATCCTAATGTTAAATTTAAGATATTAGCTTGGACAGCAGCACGATATCCAACACCATTTATTTCTAATTCTTTCATGAAACCTGTTGATACACCAACTAACATTCCATTAATTAATGAATTAGTTGTTCCGTGAAGTTGTTTATTTTTTTTGTTATCATCAGGTCTTGTTGTAGTAATTGTTTTTTTCTCTTCATCAACGTTAATTTTAATAACATTTGGTAATAGTTTTTTTAAAGAACCTTTTGCTCCTGTAACAGTTAACAAGTTACTTGCATCTAGCGTTATTGAAGTATTTACTGGAATGGTAAGGATACGGTTACCAATACGTGACATATAGTTTCCTCCTTATCATACATAAGCAAGAACTTCGCCACCAAGACCAAGTTTTTTTGCTTGTTTATTTGTCATAATACCTTTTGATGTAGAAATGATTGCAATTCCATAACCATTTAACACACTTGGTAAGTCTTCACATTTTGCATACATTCTTAATCCTGGTTTAGATATTCTTTTTAAACCAAGAATTGGACTTTTACCAGTATGAACTAATAAAAGTTCTAATTTAGGTTTGCTAGGATTTTCTTTAGTAACACGATATTTTTCAATATAACCATTTTTTTGCAAGATATCGGCTATCTTAACTAGTTGTTTTGAAGAAGGTACACTAACTACTCGATGTTTACTGCTATCCGCAGCGCTAATAGCATTACGAATAACTGTTAAAATATTACTTATTGGATCTGTCATCATAATTATATACCTCCTATCATGATGCTTTTCTAATACCAGGAATTTGTCCTTGGTATACTAAACCGCGAAAACAAATACGGCATAACATAAATTTACGAATAACCGCATGAGGACGGCCACACTTTTGACAGCGTGTATATGCTTGCGTACTAAACTTTGATTTACGGGCTTGTCTTACTTTTAATGAAGTTTTTGCCATCTTATGCCACCTGCTTTCCTTGTTTTTTAAACGGTAATCCTATTTTTTTTAATAACACTAATGCTGTTGCATTATTTGATGTTGTGGTAATAATTGAGATTTCCATACCACGAACTTTATCTACTTCTTCATAATTAATTTCAGGGAAAATAATTTGTTCTTTAATACCAACAGTGTAATTACCATTTTGATCAAATGCTTTAGCTGATAAACCTTGAAAATCACGAATTCTTGGTAAAGAAATTGAGATAAATTTATCAAGGAAATCATACATTTTTTCGCCACGTAATGTAACTTTACAACCAATTGGCATTCCTGCTCTTAATTTAAAGCCGGCAATTGATTTTTTTGCTTTAGTGATAATTGGTTTTTGACCAGTAATTTTTGATAATTCAGATACTGATTTATCAATGGCTTTTGGATTACTACTTGCATCTCCAACGCCAATATTAATAACAACTTTTTCAATTTTGGGTACTTGCATTATTGATGTAAAATTTAATTCTTTTTGCAATTGGGGAATAATAGTTTTATTATATTTTTCTTGTAAACGATTCATTTTTATGCTGTTACTCCTTTATTATCGTAATTCTGTTTCAGATCTTCGTGCAATACGAATTTTTTTGCCATCTTTATCAATTTTGTACCCAATTTTTGTTACTTTTTTATCTTTTTTACCATCAAGGATCATTACATTAGAAATGTGAACACTAGTTTTTACTTCCACAATTCCACCTTCTTGATCATTTTGAGTAGGTTTTTTATTTTTCTTAGCAGTAATACCTTCAATAATAACACGATTTTTTTCACGAAGTACTTGGATAATTGGTCCGGTATGACCTTTATGCTTTCCTGCAATGATTTTAATTTGGTCGCCTCTTTTTAATTTAGTATCAAGACTAATAACTGGTTTCTTTTTGCTTGCCATTTATTTCATCCTCCTAAACAATTTCTTCTGCTAAAGAAGCAATTTTATTATAACCACGCTCTTTAACTTCACGAGCCAAGACACCAAATACTCTAGTACCACGTGGCGTTTTATCTTCTTTAATAATTACTACTGCATTATCATCAAATTTTACACAAGAACCATCATTACGTTTTACACCAAATTTACTACGTACGACAACTGCTTTAACAACTTGTCCTTTTTTCATTGCACTATTAGGTGTTACTGATTTTGCTGAACAAACAACAATATCACCAATTTTAGCAAATTTTTTAGTACTACCACCCAAAACTCTAATAACCATAACTTCTTTAATACCAGTGTTGTCAGCCACATTGGCTCACGATAGATTTTGTAACATCTTTCTTATCCTCCTGGTTAATTAAGCTTTTTTATTTGTTTTAGATTCAATAATCTTTAACAAACGGAAGCGTTTTAGAGCTGAAAGTGGACGAGTTGAAATGATTTCAACCTTGTCACCAATTTTAGCTTGGTTAGTTTCATCATGGGCATGATACTTTTTAGTTGACTTAAAACTTTTATGGTACATTGGATGTTGTTTTGAAGTTTCAACAACAACAGTAATTGTTTTATCATTTTTGTCAGAACTTACAATTCCAACAAAAGTTTTACGTTGTTTGTTTGGAATAATATTTGTCATTATTCTTTGTCCTCCTTAGCTGGTGTCACAGTTTTCTTAACTGTAGGTTTTTTAGATGGTTTTTCTACTTTAGTAGCAGTAACTTTTTTAACTTCTTTGTTTGATGATTTTGCTTTAGTTGTTTTTTCAATAACTTCTTTTTTAGCAATTTTATCTGATTCTTTAATAACTTCTGATTTAGTTATTGTTTTAACTTTAATATCTTTTTTATCATCAACTTTAGCAACTTTTTTAGTTTTTTTGCTTTCTTTATTTTCTTCTGGTAATACCATTTTATTAATATGTAATGGTTTGATTTTTTCACCATTATTAATTCTGATAGTTAATTCAGTTTTAATACGAGCAATATCCTTACGAAGATTATTTATCATATGCGGAGTTTCTAGTTTACCTAACGAACTTTGAATTCGTAAAGCAAACAATTGTGCACGAAGAGTTTCTTCATGTTGTTGTAATTCTAAAGTTGATTTATTTTTAATTACTTGCATTTCCATTTGCTTCACCCAATTCTGTTGTTAAATTTTTAGCAACCTTTACTTCTTCTGTTGGTTTTATTTCTCTAGTAACAATTTTACATTTGATTGGCAACTTGTGCATTGCAAGACGCAATGCTTCACGTGCTGTTGCTTCATTAGGATATGATACTTCAAACATAACTGTTTTTGCTTTTACTACTGAGACTCAATGATCAATTGAACCTTTTCCTGAACCCATACGTACTTCCGCTGGTTTTCTAGTAATTGGTAAATGTGGAAAGATTCTAATTCAAACTTTTCCACCACGTTTCATGTAACGTGTCATTGCTACTCTGGCTGCTTCAATTTGTCTTTCAGTAATGTAAGAACCTTCTTCAGCACGAAGTCCGTAAGTTCCAAAAGCAACTGTTTTACAACCTTTTGCAGTTCCTTCATAACTTAAACGGTGGACGCAAGAGTGTTTATATCTCTTAGGTATAGCCATCTTACTTTACCTCCTTACGTGGTTGTTGTGAGTAATTATTTCGGCGATTGTTATTATTTCTTTGATTATATTTTGAAATAATTTCAGGTTGAGTTGAGTCAGTTCCTGATAAAATTTCACCTTTATATACTCAAACTTTAATACCAATTTGACCAAAAGTTGTTTTTGCCTCAGCAGTAGCATAATCAATATTACTACGTAATGTTGCTAGAGGAACACTACTTTCTGAATAACCTTCAACACGTGCCATATCCGCTTCACCAAGTCTTCCTGAAACACGAGTTTTAATTCCCTTTGCTCCAGCACGAAGTGCTTTACGAATTGCTAATTTTTGTGTTGTACGATGTGACATACGATTGCTTATTTGTTGTGCTAATGTATTAGCAATTGTTTGCGCATCAATATCAGGATTTTTAATTTCAACAACATTAATTCTAATACCTATTTTACGATTTTTAATTGTTTTACGAACTAGTGTTGTTAATACTTCAATGTTTGAACCGCCTTGCCCTAAAACTGAACCAACACGAACACAGTGGATAAATAAGGTAATTTGTGATTTAGTTCTTTCGATTTCAATTTTAGAAACACCAGAAGTTTTTAAATGCGCAAATAGTGCTTTTCTAATTTTGTGGTCTTCTAAAATTCATTTTGCTAAATCTTCGTTACTAGTTGCATATCAACGTGATTGTCAATCTTTATTGATACCATATCTTAATCCATTTGGACTAACTTTGTGACCCATATTACTTATTTACCTCCTAATTATCGCTAACCACGATAGTGATTTTGCTTGTTCTTTTTAAGATTTGATATGCTCTACCATGAGCACGGGGCATAAATCTTTTCATAGTTGGACCTTCATTTACAAATATTTCCTTAATACGTAATTTGTTGGCTTCCATTCCATAGTTATTAGCAGCATTAGCAACTGCTGAATTAATTAATTTTATAATTGGCTGTGCTGCGCGTTTTTTTTCATGAGCTAGAATTACTAGAGCTTTGGCAACAGCATTATCACGAACTAAATCGGCTACTAAACGCACTTTTCTTGGACTAATGCGTAATTTATCTAAATGAGCTTTTGCTTCCATAATTTCTATCTCCTAACGCTTTTTCTTGTCAGAACCGTGACCACCAAACTTACGTGTGGGTGCGAATTCTCCTAATTTATGACCAACCATATCTTCTGTTACATATACAGGTAAATGTGTTTTGCCATTATGTACACCGAATGTATGTCCAACAAATTGTGGGAAAATTGTTGAACGACGAGATCAAGTTTGAATAATTTTTTTTGATTTATTTTTATTTTGAGTTTCCACTTTGTTTAATAAATGACTATCAGCAAAGGGTCCTTTTTTTAAAGATCTTGACATATATTACTTTCCTCCTACTTTGTTGCATTTCTTCTTCGTACAATTAATTTATTTGATGCTTTTTTACTATCACGAGTTTTTAAACCTAATGCTTTTTTACCTCATGGTGTTACTGGAGCTTTTCTTCCGATTGGGGCTTTACCTTCTCCTCCACCATGTGGGTGATCATTTGGATTCATAACACTACCACGAACAGTAGGTCTAATTCCTTTTCAACGATTTCTTCCCGCTTTACCAATGTTTACTAAGTTATGATCATCATTTCCAACTGTACCAATTGTAGCTCGACAATTACTTAATACTTTTCTAACTTCACCTGATGTTAATTTTAATAATGTATACTTAGCTGTTTCATCACGACCAAGAATTTGAACACTACCACCAGCACTTCGTGCCATTTGTCCACCTTTACCTGGTTTTAATTCAACATTATGAACAACTGTTCCTTGTGGAATTTGTGATAATGGTAAACAGTTACCAACAGTAATATCAATTTTAACAGTATCACTGTTTTCACCACTTAATAACTTATCTCCTACTTTGGTTCCTTTTGGTGCTAAGATATAACGCTTTTCACCATCAAGATAAGAAATAAGACAAATGTTAGCATTACGATTTGGATCGTATTCAATTGTTTTAACTGTTCCAACTACATTGTCTTTGTTACGTTTAAAATCAATAACACGGTATTTAACCTTATGACCATTACCTTGATGTCTTACTGTAATTTTACCTTGATTATTTCTACCAGCTTGTTTAACTAAATTTACTAATAAAGATTTTTCAGGGCTATTACCAATAGTTAAGTTCTGTTTGTAATCCAGAACGGTCATATTACGTCTTCCTGCAGTAGTGGGATTAATTTTTCTAATTGCCATTGTTTTTTTCTCCTTCCAATCTCATTAGCTTTGTTCTTCAGAACTAAACAAACTTAATTGTTCACCAGGAGCTAATTTAATAAGAGCTTTTTTTACTGCCGATGTTTTTCCAACAAATCTACCAACAGTTTTAGTTTTTGGTTTACTATTAATAATATTAACGTCTGCTACTTTAACTTCAAAAATCTGTTCAAAGGCTTTTTTAACGTGACTTTTATTAGCTTTACGGTTAACAGTAAATGTATAGATACCTTCAGCCATTTGTTTATAAGTTTTCTCAGTTAATACTGGTTTTACTATAACTTCACTTAAATGCATATTAAATTAAAGCCTCCTCAACGATTTTAATTGCCTCAGTAGTAAACAATACTTTTTTAGCATTTAATAAATCGTAAATATTAATACTATTAGCAGCGATTGTTGTTGTTCTAGGTAAATTGCGACCTGATTTAATAACTGTTTCTTTATTGCTTATTCCTGAAACAATTAGTGTTTTATTGTTTGCTAATTCTAAAACTTTTAAAGTTTCTAACATAATTTTAGTTGAAGGTTTTTCAAAGTTTAATTCATCAATTACAACTATGTTTTTATTTTGGAATTTGGCAGCCAATGCTGATTTTATTGCCAATCTTCTTACTTTTTTTGGTAATCCAATTAAATAATTACGATCAGTATTTGGTCCAAAAACAATCCCCCCACCTTTTCATTGTGGTGAACGAATTGAGCCTTGACGCGCATTCCCTGTTCCTTTTTGTTTTCATGGTTTTCTACCACCGCCAGCAACTTCAGCACGACTTTTAACAGCGTGTGTTCCTTGACGTTTTGTAGCATTATAACTTAATAAACTATCAAACTGCGCTTGCTTGTGGGGTTCAATTCCTCAAATTTTTTCGTTTAAAGTTAATTCGCTAACTTTTGTTCCAGCGTTGTTAACAACATTAATTTTCATTTTGCTATCCTCCATAATTAACTTTATTGACCATCAGTAACTTCGGTTGTAGTATTTTGATTTCTAACAACTAATGATACTGGGGTTTTGAGAATTGGTTTTTTAACTGCTTGTTTAATAACAAGAAAGCCTTGTTTTGGTCCTGGAACTGAACCTTTTACTAAAAGATAATTATTTTCTTTATCTACTTTAATAACTTCTAAGTTAGCAACACTACGTTTAACATTTCCCATTTGCCCTGGCATTGGTTGTGATTTAAACACACGGTTAGCATTAATAGAACCTGTTGAACCCATTTGACGATGTAAACCTGATCCATGACCCATTGGACCACGTGATTGATTATGACGTTTAATGCGTCCTGTAAATCCTTTACCTTTAGAAGTTCCTTGGACATCAACGAATTCACCTGCTGTGAATACGTCAGCAACATTAATAAGATCTTTATGATTAAATCCGTTCATGTTACGAATTTCTTTCACGAAGCGCTTAGGTTGACTGTCGGCTTTTTTAAAGTGTCCGATTGTTGGTTTGTTTGATAAAGTAACGCGAAGATCGAACGTTGCAAGTTGTAAACTACTATATTTGTCTTTTACATTTGTTTTAACTTGACTTACTACATTTGGTTGTACTTCGATAATTGTTACTGGAACTAGTTGTCCGTTGTTTAAGAAAACTTGTGACATTCCTAGTTTCTTACCTAAGATTCCTTTCATAATTTCCTCCTTGGAATATGTTGTAAATAATTAATATTTATCGATTTTAATGATTTTTTTTATTAATCTTTTTTGATACTTGATTTAAAGTTGATTTTTTTTCATCTTTAGATTCGATTATCAAAGAAATACTAACACTATTAGGGATAGTAAGTCCACTTAGAGCATTTAAAGATTTTGGTGATAATTGTGCACCAATAATTCTTTTGTGAGTTCTCTTTTCAAATTGTTCACGTGAATCTTTATGTTTATGCGGTGAACGAAGAATAGTGAAAATTTCTTTATGAGTTGGTAATGGAATTGGACCTACCACTTCAGCACCTTCTTTTTTTAACACATCTTTAATTTTCTGTGCTATTTGGTCAATAGCTGAGTGATCATAACTTTCTAAACGAATTTTTACTTTATCTCCTATGATTGCCATTGGCTATATCCTCCTTAGAACGATTTTTAATAAAATAAAGAACAAAACATGTGATATAATGACAACTGATATCAGTGTATCAGAATTTATACATAACAATCACGCCTTGTAAGTATAACATAGTGTAATGGTAAAAGGGAATAGCAAAATACAAAAAAAACAAAAAAAATAATGGGTTTTTTGGTCATAATCTTTTAACTATTAATTTAGTTGTAAAAAATAAAGATTTTTATTAAAAAAATAATAAAATACCATTATTTTTCTTTAATTTTGTAGAAAAGTAATGATACATGATAAAGTGTTATTTTTAGAGAATTTTTACACTAAATAATGTTACTTTTAACAAATTTTTAATTAAAAATAATATTTTAAGTGTAAATTGATGAATAATTTTTGGTCATCCATACTTTTCTACATAATTAAAATTATTTTTTTATTATTTTCTTACTTTAAAAAAGTAAAAGGTAATATATAATTATAATATTTCACAAAATTTATTTAAATAAAAATATTACATGATATAAATATAATAATGAAATTCTTTTAGCAAAAGATATTTAAACTTCAATTTTGATATAATTCTAAAATTAGTAAGTTACACTTTTATAACAACTATGTTGATTAAATTAGAAAAGGAATTACAATGAGAGTAAGAAATAAGCCATGAGCAAAAGAATTTATTTTAACACATAATAATTTATGTATTAATGATCCCTATAATTACAAAGGGAAATGAAATAAAAAAATATTTCAAAATAAAAATCCAATCAATATTGAAATTGGAAGTGGCAAAGGAAATTTCATTATAAATCTTGCTAAACAAAATTCAAATCAAAATTATATTGCTATTGAAAAAAACATTTCTATTGTAACTATACTATTAAAAAAATTAATTGAAAATAAATTATGTAATTTAAAAATAATTATAGAAGATGCCATAAATTTAAAAGATTTTTTTGCCAATAATGAAATTAATAAAATTTATTTAAATTTTTCTGATCCATGACCTAAAAAAAGACATTTTAAAAGAAGATTAACATACCAAAAATTTTTAGAAATATACAAAAAAATTTTAATAAAAAATGGACAACTTCACTTTAAAACAGATAATAACAATTTATTTAATTATTCACTTTTGGAATTTCAAAAAAATAAATGAAATTTATTAGAATATACAATCAATCTACATCAAGATAATAATATAATAAAAAATGATGAAGCATTTATTAAAACTGAATATGAAGAAAAATTTATTAAACAAAATAAAAATATTAATTATTTATTAATACAAAAAAATAAAATTGAAGTTTAAACTTCAATTTTATTAAAAAAGTTAATGATTAACCAAGATTATATTCATATTAAACTATAAAGATTTTTCATCAAATGTTACATTTAATTTTCCACCCTGTGAATCTCAAGAAATAGGTAAATTTAAAAAAACAGTTTTTGGGTTATCAGGATTATCCTTTAATTTTGTAGAAAAGTAATGATACATGATAAAGTGTTATTTTTAGAGAATTTTTACACTAAATAATGTTACTTTTAACAAATTTTTAATTAAAAATAATATTTTAAGTGTAAATTGATGAATAATTTTTGGTCATCCATACTTTTCTACATAATTAAAAGGATTATCTGTTGAAATAATTGAATAAGTGTTAGAACCAATTTTAAGTTGTTCTTTATAACCGTTATCAACTAAAAGTTTAATCAAATCTTTAATAGTATAGTCACTTTTACTTCATTGACCGGTTTGTGATCAATAATATGAAGAACTAATAGTATCAGTTAAATTTACTGGATAACTAATTTTTCCTTCATTATGATACGTTCCTTGCTTAATAGTATATAAAACTGTTCCTATTGAATGTGATTTTAATTTAAATGATTGACTTGGATTAGTTAATGTTTCACTATCAGTAGTAGTTTTAGTTCCTTGTTGCTCTGAACCAAATTCAGCACTGGTTTCAACATCACTTTTACCAACTCAAGGAATTTTAAATTCAGCTTTAACTTTAACTCCAATTTTTTCTAATGTTTTTCAAGAAAAAGTATTAGTAATAGTTTTAGATTGTGATTGAGTTTGATAAATTTGTTCGGTATTAGAACTATTAGTATAAATGTCTTGAAAAGAATCTACTATATTTTCATCTTTAGCAACAGTCTTTATTGGTTTTAAAGTACCTTCTTTACCAGTAAAATATTTATCATATTCTTTTTGAATCAAATCCTTCATGGAAATTGGTATTTCATAATTACCATCTGCTACTCATCCATTTTTTGGAATAATTGTATTATTAATATCTTTAATAATATTTTCCATATTATCTGGTGGATATCAAGTAAGTCCATTCTTTTTTGTTTCGTGTTTTATAGAAGTATCTTTTAATTATGTAGAAAAGTATGGATGACCAAAAATTATTCATCAATTTACACTTAAAATATTATTTTTAATTAAAAATTTGTTAAAAGTAACATTATTTAGTGTAAAAATTCTCTAAAAATAACACTTTATCATGTATCATTACTTTTCTACAAAATTAAAGGAAGTATCAGCAGAAGTACAAGCAACTACATTTGTTACTGTTACTGTTGAAAATCCTAAAATAGACATTAATGATAATAATTTCTTCATATTTTTGATCATATATTATTTTCCTCCTAAATATTTATACACACATGTTTTGTGTGACCATCTTAATTAGCAAGACAAATAATGATTTAAAGATAAATGAATGATATACAATAAAATAGTTAAAGTCAAAAAAATTAATGAAATTATTTAAAATTAACATTATTTTTAACAAATTTTATTTTTTATTCTTATATAAATAAGTAATAATTAATTATTTAATTTATACAAAAACTTATAATATTGATAATAGTAATCTTATAAATAACATTAAAAGTAAATATTGTATAAAATATTTTATTAGAAAAGTAATATTTCTAATAAAATATTATTGATTTTATTTGAATTTATTATAAAGATTAAAAAGAAAAACAAATATTTTAAGTAATTAAGGAGAATACTAATGCCATTATCATTAATAACTGAAACCACACCTTTATTACCACTATCAAATAATACTAGCACATGAAGACAAACTATTAAAAATTGAACTAATGGATTTTACCAAGAAATTAAACATTTAGTTTCGGGGTCACTATGAATATCATCAGCTATTATTACAATTGCTAGTTTAAACATTATTAGCACTCAAGTAAATAGTAATGAGGATATAGATTTTAAAAAGGCATTTACTACTTTAATTAAATGAGAAGTACTTGGCAATACTACTGTTTCACTCTTTGTTTCATTTCTAAAGAAATGTTTAACAAATTTCGGTAATAGTCAATTAGAAAAAACTTTATTTTATAAAATATGAAATAAAATAAAAGATAAAGTATTTACTAATACTATTGAAACACCTAACCTTAATTTTGAGGAAATAAAAACTAAAATTAATGTTCTTGAAGCAAATAAAAATACATTAGCAACACAAATAAAAGAGTTTTCAAACTTATGTCAACAATTAGTTACAAAGTTTAAAACTCTTTTAAATAATAATACTGAAAATGATATTATATTAACCATTGAAGAAAACATTAATAACAATCTTAAAGCATATTCAATAATTACTAATGAATTAATAAAAATTATTGCTACTTTCGCAGTTTTCACTAGCGGAGTAGCTTTTGCTAGTTCTATAAGTATTATAAAAAACGATATAGCCAATGATTTACCTTTAAATCCAACATCCTTTGTTAAAACTTTTACTGCTCTTGAAACTATTATTGTGTCCTTTTTAGCATTAATAATTTTTAAATTAAAATTTAATCTATTTGAAAATGGATTAAAAAATATTAAACACTCATTATTATGACAATGCATCAAAAAAATTATTAATAAACCTACTATTAGTGAAGCCGATATTGAATTAGAATATGAAAAAATAACTGCTTTAAAAAGATGATATGATTTAAATTTTATTAAACTAGAATTTAATTTAAATGAAATACAAAAAATTTTAGAAATACAAACTTTAAATCCTAATAATAACTACAATAGCAATAGACTTACTGCATAACGTTTTTAAGTTTTAATGATAAATTATAAAATCCTGCAATTAAATTAAATCTTGAGGCTTTTTAGAAATCTGTGTATCTTTGTTTTACAAAGTACTAGTTCAGATTAATTCTGTCTTCAAATTTTATCATAAAATGAGCAATTGCTGTATTTCAATTTTGAATAGGCAATGTTCATTTTTTTGTTATATTTTCAATTGCTAAATAAAATATTTTAAAAACTGACATATCATTAGGAAAAGCTTTTTTGTTTCTAATAACTTTTCGTAATTGACTATTAACAGATTCAATAGCATTTGTTGTATAAATTACTCTTTTGATTTCTGCAGGATAACTAATAAAAATCATCAAATTTTCTCAATTTTTATATCAAGATTTAGCAATTTGGGGATATTGTTTATTTCATTTACTTTCAAATGATTCTAAAGCTTGCATTGCTTGTTCTTCACTACATGCACTATAAATTGGTTTTAAATCTGTAACTAGAGTTTTTCGATGTTTGTATGAAACATATTTTAAACTATTTCGAATTTGATGAACAATGCATAATTGATGTTCTGTTTTAGGATAAACTGCTTGTATTGCTTCTGACATGCCTGTTAAATTATCACTACAAGCAATCAAAATATCATTTAAGCCTCGATTTTTCATTTCTGTGAAATTAGCTAATCAAAATTTAGCACCTTCATTTTCACTAATTCATAAGCCTAAAACATCTTTTTTACCTTCTAAATCAACTCCTAATGCTATATAAACTGATTTATTAATAATCCGTTTATCTTGTCGAACTTTAACTACTATACAATCAAAATAAACAATCGGATAAACGCTTTCTAATGGTCGATTTTGTCATGCTTTGACATCATCAATAACATCATCAGTAATTTGACTAATAACACTTTCACTAATATCAGCACCATGATATAACTCTTGTAACTGCATTCTAATGTCAGATAGAGTCATACCTTTTGCATATAGTGAAAGCACTTGTTGATCAAAACCATCAAATCTTCGCTGTCTTTTTGCAACTATTACAGGAGTAAAATCACTATTGCGATCTCTTGGTACATCAATCTCAATTTTACCTTGTTGAGTTATTAATTTTTTTGAACTTGTACCATTACGAGCATTTTCAGTATTACTATGTTGATTTTTTTCATATCCTAAATAATTTTGCATTTCAGAATTCAACATTTTTTCAACTAAACGTTTTGTTAATTCTTTATATAAACCCCCTTCTTTAAAAACTGTTGTTAAATCTTCAGTATTTTCTAATAATAAATCTACTGCTTTTGATATTGGATCATTATTATTAATATTTTGTTTTTTAGCCATCTGTAACTCACTCTTTCTAGTCATTTAATTATATTTACTAGAATTAATTAAACATAGTTATTTTTGTAAGTTACACAGATTACTAAACATTGCCACAATTGCATATAATTACAATTATTTCTTGTCTATAATTTAAAAGAAATGTTTAAAAAGTAATTATATCCTCCGTTTTTGTTACCGTCCCGTTATTAATTATGTTGTTAATAAGCATTTTACTTTATTTCAGTTATGATTTGAAGTTGTTGATGGTAGTTGTTCTTGTTGGTTTACTGTATTGCGTATAGATGAATCAAAATTTTGATTATTTACTGATTCAATATTTGAATTTTGATTAATTGTTTCACTACTTATTAATTGGTCTGGATTTTTCTCTTTTCTATTATCCAATTCTTGTTTTAAAATATCATATTGTGTTTCTAATTTAATTTCTGTTTTATTACTGGTAAGATTTTTAATTATTGATTCGCGTTCTTTTTTAAGTTTTTCTTTTTGTTCTTTATTTTTAAAATATTTATTTGAAAATCATGATCAAACTTTTTTTGCAGTTGATGAAAAAAATTCTACCCCTCCTCTAAGGGCTGTAGCAATACCACCAATTACAAGGCTTATTATTAATAATGGTGGATGAATAAGATTAATAGCCACTACACCTAGGGGTATTATTAACCAAGTAATTATTCATGTAACTATTTCACTTTTATTTGGTTTTAATTTGAAACCTTGTTGTTGTTTTAAAAAGTCTTTAATTGGTACAAATTGAAAATTATTAATGTTATGGGTTGAAATGTCATTAATTAGTAAAATATCTTTTTTATAATCATTGATATTTTTATAATTCTTTATTTGTTTAACAACTTGTATATCACCATTTGTAAGGTGTTGAAAATATATTACCTCTTCATTAATTGAATTATCAATATGTTGAATGGTCGTTATAAAATAAACTTTGTTATTAATTGGTAAAATTTCTTCGTAAATTTTTTCAATTCTTGTCTTTTTTCTTTGTTTTTCATCATAAATTGTTACAGCATTATATTTAAACTTATTGAAATTCACATTGATTTGTTTTGATTGTTTTAATTCTTCAATTTGCTTTTTAAGTTGTTCAATTTCTTTGTCTTTTTCTTGAATTGTTCTTTGAGCTTGTATTAGTTGTTCTGCATTTGGTGTTGCTCAATTTAAGTAATTAGTTAGTTTTGTTCATGTATCAACATTTGTTTTTTGCATATTTTGGTTATCTATTAAACTAATACCAATTGGTTCTAAATTTTTTATATTATTTTCTAAGGAATCATCATTAAGTTGTTGATTATTATCAATCCTATATGTTTTTCCTCCATGTCTCTTGTTTTTGATTTCTTTCACAAAAATGTTTTCTTGTTTTAAAATATCTTCTATGGATTTATTTTCTAATAGAAAATTATATGTTTGTGATTTAGTTTTGTCAGTCATGTTAATATCTCCTTTTAAATATTAAAACCCATTTACTTTTAAAATAAAGTAATGGGTTAAAACTTATATATTGGATAACAGCTATATGTTATCAAATTTTGTGTATTTTACAATTAGTTAAGTTTTAACCAAAATTTAACTATTAATTGTCTATATTAATATTAAATATTTGGGTTTTGAAAGTTGCTAGTTTTCAGTTGTAAATTTTGATTTGTTCATCAACGAATTTTTTCATGCTTTCATTTGGAACTAAAAGTAAAACTTCGCATCCGTTTTTACAATAATGTCGTAATCCATCAAACTTTTGTCTCATTCGTTGTTTAGTTTTTCTAGTTCTTTCAAATTCAATAATCATGATTTTATTTTCATAGTGAACTAATAAGTCAGGATATCCTTTTTCTCGATAACTTTCTGCTTTTAGTTCTTTTTCTGTTTGATATGAAATAATGTCATTTTGTTGAGATAGTCATTTGATGAGTAAATCTTGATGAACTAACTCGTTGTAGTTAATTCTTTTAATTATGTAGAAAAGTATGGATGACCAAAAATTATTCATCAATTTACACTTAAAATATTATTTTTAATTAAAAATTTGTTAAAAGTAACATTATTTAGTGTAAAAATTCTCTAAAAATAACACTTTATCATGTATCATTACTTTTCTACAAAATTAAAGCAATAATCTAAAATTTTAAAAATTTTAATTTCATCTTTTTTAACATTTTTTAAAATTTCATCTTTATATTTTTCATAATAATTATATTCTAAATTAATAATATCTAAAAAATCAAATCCTGTTTTAGTTAAAAATTGCATTATTTTTCAATATTCTTTACTATTTGTAGTTAATTTTATTTCTTTGCCTAATATACTAGCAAAATTCTTAATTGCTCAAGGTTTTATTGAAACTTCTCATTTATTAATGATTAAAATTGGCATTGTTTTACCAATAATTTCAATACTACTATTACAAAAAGAAAATTTAACTGAATAATTTTTTAAAATTTCAAAATCAGTAAATGCTATCATTCCATCAAATTTATTTTTTCCAAAATTTGCTTCAACAAATGTTACTTCATAAAAAATTTTATCTTTTACAAAAAATGGTTTTATTTTTTTTATATAAAAACGTTTATCAAATCTAATTTTTAAATTATTTAATTTAGATTGCAAAATTTTTTCAGATATTTTTTCATAATACTCTTTAGAAGCAGTTTCTTTATTAATGGGAAACTTATTTAGATTATGAAGAACATTAATATTATAAGTTTGTTTTAAAAATTTTTTTATTTTAATCAAAAATTCATAATATTTCAACATCAATCTCTCTGAATTTTCTTCACCAACATTATAATGAGAAACTGAAATTTGTACATAATCATGAAATTGTCTTAAAAATTTTAATTTTCCTATGGATTTTATATACTTAATAGCGCAAGTTATATCATTATATTCCATTGGATTTATAGATACTTGTTTTTCAACAGAATATACTTTCAAAAATACAGCTTCAATAAAATTACGAAGACTAGCTAGAATATTTTCCTTTAATTTTGTAGAAAAGTAATGATACATGATAAAGTGTTATTTTTAGATAATTTTTACACTAAATAATGTTACTTTTAACAAATTTTTAATTAAAAATAATATTTTAAGTGTAAATTGATGAATAATTTTTGGTCATCCATACTTTTCTACATAATTAAAAATATTTTCTGATGAAAAACCTCTTTCTGGATTTGATTTATCAATATTTTTACAAATTAAATTATTTATTTGTTGAATATAATCGTCTATTATCATTTTTTCTTTTCCCTTTAATTTTGATTTTGAAAGATAAAACACTTGCAAGTGTTTTTATCGATGTTTAAGAATATGAATATAAAAAACCATTCATATTCTTAAATTCAACGTTTTATATTTGTTTAAACACTATATTATTATACATTGTTCCATGTTGTTTAAAAATAAGTATATGAAGAACTCATTGCAGAAATAATGTAAAATTATAGTAAGAAAACACAAAATTGTTAAGTAAACTGCACAATTGTGCAGTTTTGAAGTATTTAATATTTACATTTTTTGTGACTTACTACTAGAGCTTTGATTTTTACTTGTTGAAGCTTCATTGTTTATTTTTGATTTATCTTTTTCAAATCTAAGAGCATTAGCAACTCTTTCTCGTCTTTCTCTTTCGTTTTTTTCTCCTCAAGCTTTGTTTGTTTCTCTAGCTTCTTTGTTATGTTTATCTTTATCCGCTTGGCTTCATTCATTACATGATCTTCACATATTTTTCTCCTTTATTATTTTTATTGAATATTTTTTTATACACTTAAAATATTCAATAAAAGTATATATTTTTAAAACTAAAAATGTGTAAAAAATTAGTAAAAAATCACTATTTTTCAAAATAGTGATTTAGATGTTATTAATTATGTTGTTAATAAGCATTTTACTTTATTTCAGTTATGATTTGAAGTTGTTGATGGTAGTTGTTCTTGTTGGTTTACTGTATTGCGTATAGATGAATCAAAATTTTGATTATTTACTGATTCAATATTTGAATTTTGATTAATTGTTTCACTACTTATTAATTGGTCTGGATTTTTCTCTTTTCTATTATCCAATTCTTGTTTTAAAATATCATATTGTGTTTCTAATTTAATTTCTGTTTTATTACTGGTAAGATTTTTAATTATTGATTCGCGTTCTTTTTTAAGTTTTTCTTTTTGTTCTTTATTTTTAAAATATTTATTTGAAAATCATGATCAAACTTTTTTTTGCAGTTGATGAAAAAAATTCTACCCCTCCTCTAAGGGCTGTAGCAATACCACCAATTACAAGGCTTATTATTAATAATGGTGGATGAATAAGATTAATAGCCACTACACCTAGGGGTATTATTAACCAAGTAATTATTCATGTAACTATTTCACTTTTATTTGGTTTTAATTTGAAACCTTGTTGTTGTTTTAAAAAGTCTTTAATTGGTACAAATTGAAAATTATTAATGTTATGGGTTGAAATGTCATTAATTAGTAAAATATCTTTTTTATAATCATTGATATTTTTATAATTCTTTATTTGTTTAACAACTTGTATATCACCATTTGTAAGGTGTTGAAAATATATTACCTCTTCATTAATTGAATTATCAATATGTTGAATGGTCGTTATAAAATAAACTTTGTTATTAATTGGTAAAATTTCTTTTAATTATGTAGAAAAGTATGGATGACCAAAAATTATTCATCAATTTACACTTAAAATATTATTTTTAATTAAAAATTTGTTAAAAGTAACATTATTTAGTGTAAAAATTCTTTAAAAATAACACTTTATCATGTATAATTACTTTTCTACAAAATTAAAGAAAATTTCTTCGTAAATTTTTTCAATTCTTGTCTTTTTTCTTTGTTTTTCATCATAAATTGTTACAGCATTATATTTAAACTTATTGAAATTCACATTGATTTGTTTTGATTGTTTTAATTCTTCAATTTGCTTTTTAAGTTGTTCAATTTCTTTGTCTTTTTCTTGAATTGTTCTTTGAGCTTGTATTAGTTGTTCTGCATTTGGTGTTGCTCAATTTAAGTAATTAGTTAGTTTTGTTCATGTATCAACATTTGTTTTTTGCATATTTTGGTTATCTATTAAACTAATACCAATTGGTTCTAAATTTTTTATATTATTTTCTAAGGAATCATCATTAAGTTGTTGATTATTATCAATCCTATATGTTTTTCCTCCATGTCTCTTGTTTTTGATTTCTTTCACAAAAATGTTTTCTTGTTTTAAAATATCTTCTATGGATTTATTTTCTAATAGAAAATTATATGTTTGTGATTTAGTTTTGTCAGTCATGTTAATATCTCCTTTTAAATATTAAAACCCATTTACTTTTAAAATAAAGTAATGGGTTAAAACTTATATATTGGATAACAGCTATATGTTATCAAATTTTGTGTATTTTACAATTAGTTAAGTTTTAACCAAAATTTAACTATTAATTGTCTATATTAATATTAAATATTTGGGTTTTGAAAGTTGCTAGTTTTCAGTTGTAAATTTTGATTTGTTCATCAACGAATTTTTTCATGCTTTCATTTGGAACTAAAAGTAAAACTTCGCATCCGTTTTTACAATAATGTCGTAATCCATCAAACTTTTGTCTCATTCGTTGTTTAGTTTTTCTAGTTCTTTCAAATTCAATAATCATGATTTTATTTTCATAGTGAACTAATAAGTCAGGATATCCTTTTTCTCGATAACTTTCTGCTTTTAGTTCTTTTTCTGTTTGATATGAAATAATGTCATTTTGTTGAGATAGTCATTTGATGAGTAAATCTTGATGAACTAACTCGTTGTAGTTAATTCTTTTAATTATGTAGAAAAGTATGGATGACCAAAAATTATTCATCAATTTACACTTAAAATATTATTTTTAATTAAAAATTTGTTAAAAGTAACATTATTTAGTGTAAAAATTCTCTAAAAATAACACTTTATCATGTATCATTACTTTTCTACAAAATTAAAGCAATAATCTAAAATTTTAAAAATTTTAATTTCATCTTTTTTAACATTTTTTAAAATTTCATCTTTATATTTTTCATAATAATTATATTCTAAATTAATAATATCTAAAAAATCAAATCCTGTTTTAGTTAAAAATTGCATTATTTTTCAATATTCTTTACTATTTGTAGTTAATTTTATTTCTTTGCCTAATATACTAGCAAAATTCTTTTAATTTTGTAGAAAAGTAGTGGTAAAATAAAAAAAGTCATCAACTTGACTTAAAATTTGATTTTATTAAATTTTGGGATTTATTTTTTTTACAAACTGAAATATAACACATTGGATTTTTGATAAGGGGTTAATCCGTAGTGTTGATATTTTCATTTCCATAAATTGAGGTAATTTTGAATATTGGTAAATCCAATGCCATGGTAATGAGTAATAAATTCTTTTAAACTTGATTGTATTTTACTGACATTACTTAATTTTTTATAATTTAATTCTTTATTTTCTTTTGATTTAAACTGCTGGATAGTGGATTTAGTTTGTTTAGCTACTGTATCATATAATACTTGCATATCACAAACTATAATTGAATTTTCTTCGATAAGTTTCGATGTTAAGTTTTCTTGTACTCATTTTT
Source organism: Spiroplasma endosymbiont of Amphimallon solstitiale (assembly GCF_964030965.1). GTDB lineage: Bacteria > Bacillota_I > Bacilli_A > Mycoplasmatales > VBWQ01 > Spiroplasma_E. The sequence continues at coordinate 246,247 of NZ_OZ034999.1, read as the reverse complement.
TATTTAATCTTTTAGTATTTGTTGTTTGAGCATAGATATTTCGGTTTTCATCAATTGCCATTTGAATACAACAATTTAAATCTTTAGCATTTTCTTCAATTCATTGTTTTCTTGGATCATTTGGATCTTTAAAGTTTCCTTTATGAATTTCTTTGATAAAAGTTTCGTCAATTTCAATTCTAGCTTTTAATTTTACAAATTGATTTTGTGTTTTTACTAATTGTGTTGATTTCATAAATTTTTGACGATTAAATCAGGCAGTTTTATTTGTAGTATTAATAAATTGAGAAATAATGTAAGCAGATTGACCTAAAGTAGCTATTTGTATCAATAAATCTCATTGATCATGAGATAAATGACTTCAATAAAAATAATGATTTTTAAAAGCATGAAAAGTAATATTACAACTTTTACATTTATATCTTTGCTTATAATCTTTACTACCATATTTAGTACACAAAAAAGAACTACAATCTGGACATTGAATCCCTTTCTCTTTGAATTTTTGTTCGACTGCTTCAAATTTTTCTTTTTTCTCAATTTGTTTAATTCTAGTTTTATTTTCTCTAAAAATCTCAATAAAATCTTTATCAGACAAATTATTTAAAATTTCTTTTACTGTATTTTTATTCATTTAAAATCACCTCTTTAATATTAAAAATACCATATAAAATATATTTTTGCTAATTTTACTAATACCACTACTTTTCTACAAAATTAAAGCAAAATTCTTAATTGCTCAAGGTTTTATTGAAACTTCTCATTTATTAATGATTAAAATTGGCATTGTTTTACCAATAATTTCAATACTACTATTACAAAAAGAAAATTTAACTGAATAATTTTTCAAAATTTCAAAATCAGTAAATGCTATCATTCCATCAAATTTATTTTTTCCAAAATTTGCTTCAACAAATGTTACTTCATAAAAAATTTTATCTTTTACAAAAAATGGTTTTATTTTTTTTATATAAAAACGTTTATCAAATCTAATTTTTAAATTATTTAATTTAGATTGCAAAATTTTTTCAGATATTTTTTCATAATACTCTTTAGAAGCAGTTTCTTTATTAATGGGAAACTTATTTAGATTATGAAGAACATTAATATTATAAGTTTGTTTTAAAAATTTTTTTATTTTAATCAAAAATTCATAATATTTCAACATCAATCTCTCTGAATTTTCTTCACCAACATTATAATGAGAAACTGAAATTTGTACATAATCATGAAATTGTCTTAAAAATTTTAATTTTCCTATGGATTTTATATACTTAATAGCGCAAGTTATATCATTATATTCCATTGGATTTATAGATACTTGTTTTTCAACAGAATATACTTTCAAAAATACAGCTTCAATAAAATTACGAAGACTAGCTAGAATATTTTCCTTTAATTTTGTAGAAAAGTAATGATACATGATAAAGTGTTATTTTTAGAGAATTTTTACACTAAATAATGTTACTTTTAACAAATTTTTAATTAAAAATAATATTTTAAGTGTAAATTGATGAATAATTTTTGGTCATCCATACTTTTCTACATAATTAAAAATATTTTCTGATGAAAAACCTCTTTCTGGATTTGATTTATCAATATTTTTACAAATTAAATTATTTATTTGTTGAATATAATCGTCTATTATCATTTTTTCTTTTCCCTTTAATTTTGATTTTGAAAGATAAAACACTTGCAAGTGTTTTTATCGATGTTTAAGAATATGAATATAAAAAACCATTCATATTCTTAAATTCAACGTTTTATATTTGTTTAAACACTATATTATTATACATTGTTCCATGTTGTTTAAAAATAAGTATATGAAGAACTCATTGCAGAAATAATGTAAAATTATAGTAAGAAAACACAAAATTGTTAAGTAAACTGCACAATTGTGCAGTTTTGAAGTATTTAATATTTACATTTTTTGTGACTTACTACTAGAGCTTTGATTTTTACTTGTTGAAGCTTCATTGTTTATTTTTGATTTATCTTTTTCAAATCTAAGAGCATTAGCAACTCTTTCTCGTCTTTCTCTTTCGTTTTTTTCTCCTCAAGCTTTGTTTGTTTCTCTAGCTTCTTTGTTATGTTTATCTTTATCCGCTTGGCTTCATTCATTACATGATCTTCACATATTTTTCTCCTTTATTATTTTTATTGAATATTTTTTTATACACTTAAAATATTCAATAAAAGTATATATTTTTAAAACTAAAAATGTGTAAAAAATTAGTAAAAAATCACTATTTTGAAAAATAGTGATTTAGATGTTATTAATTATGTTGTTAATAAGCATTTTACTTTATTTCAGTTATGATTTGAAGTTGTTGATGGTAGTTGTTCTTGTTGGTTTACTGTATTGCGTATAGATGAATCAAAATTTTGATTATTTACTGATTCAATATTTGAATTTTGATTAATTGTTTCACTACTTATTAATTGGTCTGGATTTTTCTCTTTTCTATTATCCAATTCTTGTTTTAAAATATCATATTGTGTTTCTAATTTAATTTCTGTTTTATTACTGGTAAGATTTTTAATTATTGATTCGCGTTCTTTTTTAAGTTTTTCTTTTTGTTCTTTATTTTTAAAATATTTATTTGAAAATCATGATCAAACTTTTTTTGCAGTTGATGAAAAAAATTCTACCCCTCCTCTAAGGGCTGTAGCAATACCACCAATTACAAGGCTTATTATTAATAATGGTGGATGAATAAGATTAATAGCCACTACACCTAGGGGTATTATTAACCAAGTAATTATTCATGTAACTATTTCACTTTTATTTGGTTTTAATTTGAAACCTTGTTGTTGTTTTAAAAAGTCTTTAATTGGTACAAATTGAAAATTATTAATGTTATGGGTTGAAATGTCATTAATTAGTAAAATATCTTTTTTATAATCATTGATATTTTTATAATTCTTTATTTGTTTAACAACTTGTATATCACCATTTGTAAGGTGTTGAAAATATATTACCTCTTCATTAATTGAATTATCAATATGTTGAATGGTCGTTATAAAATAAACTTTGTTATTAATTGGTAAAATTTCTTCGTAAATTTTTTCAATTCTTGTCTTTTTTCTTTGTTTTTCATCATAAATTGTTACAGCATTATATTTAAACTTATTGAAATTCACATTGATTTGTTTTGATTGTTTTAATTCTTCAATTTGCTTTTTAAGTTGTTCAATTTCTTTGTCTTTTTCTTGAATTGTTCTTTGAGCTTGTATTAGTTGTTCTGCATTTGGTGTTGCTCAATTTAAGTAATTAGTTAGTTTTGTTCATGTATCAACATTTGTTTTTTGCATATTTTGGTTATCTATTAAACTAATACCAATTGGTTCTAAATTTTTTATATTATTTTCTAAGGAATCATCATTAAGTTGTTGATTATTATCAATCCTATATGTTTTTCCTCCATGTCTCTTGTTTTTGATTTCTTTCACAAAAATGTTTTCTTGTTTTAAAATATCTTCTATGGATTTATTTTCTAATAGAAAATTATATGTTTGTGATTTAGTTTTGTCAGTCATGTTAATATCTCCTTTTAAATATTAAAACCCATTTACTTTTAAAATAAAGTAATGGGTTAAAACTTATATATTGGATAACAGCTATATGTTATCAAATTTTGTGTATTTTACAATTAGTTAAGTTTTAACCAAAATTTAACTATTAATTGTCTATATTAATATTAAATATTTGGGTTTTGAAAGTTGCTAGTTTTCAGTTGTAAATTTTGATTTGTTCATCAACGAATTTTTTCATGCTTTCATTTGGAACTAAAAGTAAAACTTCGCATCCGTTTTTACAATAATGTCGTAATCCATCAAACTTTTGTCTCATTCGTTGTTTAGTTTTTCTAGTTCTTTCAAATTCAATAATCATGATTTTATTTTCATAGTGAACTAATAAGTCAGGATATCCTTTTTCTCGATAACTTTCTGCTTTTAGTTCTTTTTCTGTTTGATATGAAATAATGTCATTTTGTTGAGATAGTCATTTGATGAGTAAATCTTGATGAACTAACTCGTTGTAGTTAATTCTTTTAATTATGTAGAAAAGTATGGATGACCAAAAATTATTCATCAATTTACACTTAAAATATTATTTTTAATTAAAAATTTGTTAAAAGTAACATTATTTAGTGTAAAAATTCTCTAAAAATAACACTTTATCATGTATCATTACTTTTCTACAAAATTAAAGGAAAATATTCTTTTAATTATGTAGAAAAGTATGGATGACCAAAAATTATTCATCAATTTACACTTAAAATATTATTTTTAATTAAAAATTTGTTAAAAGTAACATTATTTAGTGTAAAAATTCTCTAAAAATAACACTTTATCATGTATCATTACTTTTCTACAAAATTAAAGAAATATTCTAGCTAGTCTTCGTAATTTTATTGAAGCTGTATTTTTGAAAGTATATTCTGTTGAAAAACAAGTATCTATAAATCCAATGGAATATAATGATATAACTTGCGCTATTAAGTATATAAAATCCATAGGAAAATTAAAATTTTTAAGACAATTTCATGATTATGTACAAATTTCAGTTTCTCATTATAATGTTGGTGAAGAAAATTCAGAGAGATTGATGTTGAAATATTATGAATTTTTGATTAAAATAAAAAAATTTTTAAAACAAACTTATAATATTAATGTTCTTCATAATCTAAATAAGTTTCCCATTAATAAAGAAACTGCTTCTAAAGAGTATTATGAAAAAATATCTGAAAAAATTTTGCAATCTAAATTAAATAATTTAAAAATTAGATTTGATAAACGTTTTTATATAAAAAAAATAAAACCATTTTTTGTAAAAGATAAAATTTTTTATGAAGTAACATTTGTTGAAGCAAATTTTGGAAAAAATAAATTTGATGGAATGATAGCATTTACTGATTTTGAAATTTTAAAAAATTATTCAGTTAAATTTTCTTTTTGTAATAGTAGTATTGAAATTATTGGTAAAACAATGCCAATTTTAATCATTAATAAATGAGAAGTTTCAATAAAACCTTGAGCAATTAAGAATTTTGCTAGTATATTAGGCAAAGAAATAAAATTAACTACAAATAGTAAAGAATATTGAAAAATAATGCAATTTTTAACTAAAACAGGATTTGATTTTTTAGATATTATTAATTTAGAATATAATTATTATGAAAAATATAAAGATGAAATTTTAAAAAATGTTAAAAAAGATGAAATTAAAATTTTTAAAATTTTAGATTATTGCTTTAATTTTGTAGAAAAGTAATGATACATGATAAAGTGTTATTTTTAGAGAATTTTTACACTAAATAATGTTACTTTTAACAAATTTTTAATTAAAAATAATATTTTAAGTGTAAATTGATGAATAATTTTTGGTCATCCATACTTTTCTACATAATTAAAAAAAATTCTAATTTGTAAACAACACAGAACAATTGTATAATAATCATGTTTATATAGAGTTTAAACAAAGATAATTCGTTTGAATTTAAGAATATGAATACGAAAAAACCATTCATATTCTTAAACAACGCTAAAAACAATAAATATGGACAATTTAAAGGGGTGATAAATGTGAACCATAATTTTTCTGAAAAAAATATCATTTTATTAGAAAATATAATATTAAAAATTATTGGTTATGGAGTTGGTGGTGTTTTGTGTTTACTTGGAATTATTACTATGGCAACTCACGTATATTTAAAATTACCCTATCCAGATTGATTGATTATTGGTTTAGTTTCTACAATAATTGGATTTATTTTAGTTATGACTCATACAATTTTTAATTTTGTTATTAAATTAATAAAAATTAAAATAATAAGAAAATAAGGAGAACACAAAAAGTGAAAAAAATCTTAAATTTAATAACAATTTCAACTTTAACTACAATTATTCCAAATCCTTTGTTTTCTAAGAACCTGTTTAGAATCTTTTCGAAAATAATGTAAAATGATTATATATTTTAAAATAAGAGGTATATATGCATAAAAATTATCCAAGTCATGTCACCAAAGAACAATTTGAGAACATAAAATCAATTTTAGAAAATAGCAAAAAGAAAACAAAACCAAGAAGTTTGGCAATGTTTAGTAATCTGTGTAACTTACAAAAATAACTATGTTTAATTAATTCTAGTAAATATAATTAAATGACTAGAAAGAGTGAGTTACAGATGGCTAAAAAACAAAATATTAATAATAATGATCCAATATCAAAAGCAGTAGATTTATTATTAGAAAATACTGAAGATTTAACAACAGTTTTTAAAGAAGGGGGTTTATATAAAGAATTAACAAAACGTTTAGTTGAAAAAATGTTGAATTCTGAAATGCAAAATTATTTAGGATATGAAAAAAATCAACATAGTAATACTGAAAATGCTCGTAATGGTACAAGTTCAAAAAAATTAATAACTCAACAAGGTAAAATTGAGATTGATGTACCAAGAGATCGCAATAGTGATTTTACTCCTGTAATAGTTGCAAAAAGACAGCGAAGATTTGATGGTTTTGATCAACAAGTGCTTTCACTATATGCAAAAGGTATGACTCTATCTGACATTAGAATGCAGTTACAAGAGTTATATCATGGTGCTGATATTAGTGAAAGTGTTATTAGTCAAATTACTGATGATGTTATTGATGATGTCAAAGCATGACAAAATCGACCATTAGAAAGCATTTATCCGATTGTTTATTTTGATTGTATAGTAGTTAAAGTTCGACAAGATAAACGGATTATTAATAAATCAGTTTATATAGCATTAGGAGTTGATTTAGAAGGTAAAAAAGATGTTTTAGGCTTATGAATTAGTGAAAATGAAGGTGCTAAATTTTGATTAGCTAATTTCACAGAAATGAAAAATCGAGGCTTAAATGATATTTTGATTGCTTGTAGTGATAATTTAACAGGCATGTCAGAAGCAATACAAGCAGTTTATCCTAAAACAGAACATCAATTATGCATTGTTCATCAAATTCGAAATAGTTTAAAATATGTTTCATACAAACATCGAAAAACTCTAGTTACAGATTTAAAACCAATTTATAGTGCATGTAGTGAAGAACAAGCAATGCAAGCTTTAGAATCATTTGAAAGTAAATGAAATAAACAATATCCCCAAATTGCTAAATCTTGATATAAAAATTGAGAAAATTTGATGATTTTTATTAGTTATCCTGCAGAAATCAAAAGAGTAATTTATACAACAAATGCTATTGAATCTGTTAATAGTCAATTACGAAAAGTTATTAGAAACAAAAAAGGAGGCTTTTTAGAAATCTGTGTATCTTTGTTTTACAAAGTACTAGTTCAGATTAATTCTGTCTTCAAATTTTATCATAAAATGAGCAATTGCTGTATTTCAATTTTGAATAGGCAATGTTCATTTTTTTGTTATATTTTCAATTGCTAAATAAAATATTTTAAAAACTGACATATCATTAGGAAAAGCTTTTTTGTTTCTAATAACTTTTCGTAATTGACTATTAACAGATTCAATAGCATTTGTTGTATAAATTACTCTTTTGATTTCTGCAGGATAACTAATAAAAATCATCAAATTTTCTCAATTTTTATATCAAGATTTAGCAATTTGGGGATATTGTTTATTTCATTTACTTTCAAATGATTCTAAAGCTTGCATTGCTTGTTCTTCACTACATGCACTATAAATTGGTTTTAAATCTGTAACTAGAGTTTTTCGATGTTTGTATGAAACATATTTTAAACTATTTCGAATTTGATGAACAATGCATAATTGATGTTCTGTTTTAGGATAAACTGCTTGTATTGCTTCTGACATGCCTGTTAAATTATCACTACAAGCAATCAAAATATCATTTAAGCCTCGATTTTTCATTTCTGTGAAATTAGCTAATCAAAATTTAGCACCTTCATTTTCACTAATTCATAAGCCTAAAACATCTTTTTTACCTTCTAAATCAACTCCTAATGCTATATAAACTGATTTATTAATAATCCGTTTATCTTGTCGAACTTTAACTACTATACAATCAAAATAAACAATCGGATAAACGCTTTCTAATGGTCGATTTTGTCATGCTTTGACATCATCAATAACATCATCAGTAATTTGACTAATAACACTTTCACTAATATCAGCACCATGATATAACTCTTGTAACTGCATTCTAATGTCAGATAGAGTCATACCTTTTGCATATAGTGAAAGCACTTGTTGATCAAAACCATCAAATCTTCGCTGTCTTTTTGCAACTATTACAGGAGTAAAATCACTATTGCGATCTCTTGGTACATCAATCTCAATTTTACCTTGTTGAGTTATTAATTTTTTTGAACTTGTACCATTACGAGCATTTTCAGTATTACTATGTTGATTTTTTTCATATCCTAAATAATTTTGCATTTCAGAATTCAACATTTTTTCAACTAAACGTTTTGTTAATTCTTTATATAAACCCCCTTCTTTAAAAACTGTTGTTAAATCTTCAGTATTTTCTAATAATAAATCTACTGCTTTTGATATTGGATCATTATTATTAATATTTTGTTTTTTAGCCATCTGTAACTCACTCTTTCTAGTCATTTAATTATATTTACTAGAATTAATTAAACATAGTTATTTTTGTAAGTTACACAGATTACTAAACATTGCCCAAAAAAGCTTTTCCTAATGATATGTCAGTTTTTAAAATATTTTATTTAGCAATTGAAAATATAACAAAAAAATGAACATTGCCTATTCAAAATTGAAATACAGCAATTGCTCATTTTATGATAAAATTTGAAGACAGAATTAATCTGAACTAGTACTTTGTAAAACAAAGATACACAGATTTCTAAAAGCCTCAGAAGTTTAGATTTATATGAAGTATTTTGTGCAATTTTATATGTCCTGAATTGTAAATATAAATGGGACAGTTTTTTAAAATAATTGTATTAAATCTATTGGTCTTTTATAAGATAGTGATTTTCTGGGTGTAGAATTAATTTGAAATGCTATAGTATTTAAATCTTTTTGTTTATATGAAGATAGATCTGTAGATTTTGGTAAATATCTTCTTAAAATACCATTATTATTTTCATTTAAACCTCTTTGACAAGGTTTACCAGGATCTGCAAAATAAATCTTAACATTACAATTTTTTTCGATTAATTTTCATTTACTAAATTCTTTACCACGATCAAAAGTAATAGTTTTAACTGTTCCTTTTTGTAACTTTGAAATAAATTTTATTATACTTTTTGTAATATTTTCTGATTTATTATTTTTAGTTGCTAAAGGAATTGTGGTTTTTGATCATATATCAGCTAAAGTAATAATAGAACTTTTATGATCTTTACCAATGATAGTATCACCCTCTAAATGACCAAATTCTTCTATATTTTTAATATTAGGAATGATTAAATTTCTTTCATGAATAGACTTACAATTATTAATTCTGCCCCTAGTTTCTTTTTGTTTGTGAGGTTTATTTTTTCCTTTTCTCAATAAGTTATTTTCATCAAAACCCATTCGATTTGTTTTAAACATGTTATATAAAGTTTTTGTTGAAATACTTTTTATTTTATTTTCCTTTAAAAAATTAGCAATTATATCAAGAGCATAATTTTTAGTAATTAACAAATGATTAATAGTATTAATTTCTATTAAAGTTAAAATTATTAATTTTCTACCTGCATTTTGTTTATTTTTTTGAATTTTATTCAATATTTCTAATGGTAATAAGTTTTGATTTAATAATCTACAAACTCTATGTACAGTTGATTTACTATAATCAATGGCTTTTGCTATTTTACGAATCGAAAATCCATAACTTTTATATTCTTTTATTGCTATTATTGATTCAATAGTCAGATACTTATACATTGTGCTAATTCCTTTCTTTTCTTAATTATAGAATTAACACAATTTAATTTTTATATAAGTGTCCTTTTTAATTTTACAATTCAGGATTTTTTAATTTTTTAAATCTTTCTTTAATTTCACTTAATTTATCAAATAAATTATCTAAATAATTTTTACCCATTAATATTAAAAAATCTTTATTATTATTTGGATTTAATCTTTCCATATCTTCTCTTATACATTCATCAAATAAAACTGTATTTGTAATCATATATTTTTCAAAATAATCTAATTGTTTTTCACTTGGTTCTCATTTTTCATTTTGTATTTTGATATTATTAATATAATTATTTTGTTGTTTATTATTATTTTGAATTACATTAACATTATCATTATCTGGGTCAAGTTCATCTTCACTTAATAATAAATTCATTAAAAATATCTATAAGCATAAGTTTCTGCACTACCTTTTGCTTTTGCTACATCTGTATTTTTAGCACAAGCTAATATATCAAAATATTTACTTTCTTTATCATTATCTAAATCAATAATTGTATATCTTTTAAAATAAGTTATTTCTACTTCATTTTTATCTAAATAATTAATTTTTCTATCAGTTGTTAATATATCTTCATGTGTAATAACAATATTAAATTCTTTACATAATAATTTAAATTTCCTGAATTGTAAAATTAAAAAGGACACTTATATAAAAATTAAATTGTGTTAATTCTATAATTAAGAAAAGAAAGGAATTAGCACAATGTATAAGTATCTGACTATTGAATCAATAATAGCAATAAAAGAATATAAAAGTTATGGATTTTCGATTCGTAAAATAGCAAAAGCCATTGATTATAGTAAATCAACTGTACATAGAGTTTGTAGATTATTAAATCAAAACTTATTACCATTAGAAATATTGAATAAAATTCAAAAAAATAAACAAAATGCAGGTAGAAAATTAATAATTTTAACTTTAATAGAAATTAATACTATTAATCATTTGTTAATTACTAAAAATTATGCTCTTGATATAATTGCTAATTTTTTAAAGGAAAATAAAATAAAAAGTATTTCAACAAAAACTTTATATAACATGTTTAAAACAAATCGAATGGGTTTTGATGAAAATAACTTATTGAGAAAAGGAAAAAATAAACCTCACAAACAAAAAGAAACTAGGGGCAGAATTAATAATTGTAAGTCTATTCATGAAAGAAATTTAATCATTCCTAATATTAAAAATATAGAAGAATTTGGTCATTTAGAGGGTGATACTATCATTGGTAAAGATCATAAAAGTTCTATTATTACTTTAGCTGATATATGATCAAAAACCACAATTCCTTTAGCAACTAAAAATAATAAATCAGAAAATATTACAAAAAGTATAATAAAATTTATTTCAAAGTTACAAAAAGGAACAGTTAAAACTATTACTTTTGATCGTGGTAAAGAATTTAGTAAATGAAAATTAATCGAAAAAAATTGTAATGTTAAGATTTATTTTGCAGATCCTGGTAAACCTTGTCAAAGAGGTTTAAATGAAAATAATAATGGTATTTTAAGAAGATATTTACCAAAATCTACAGATCTATCTTCATATAAACAAAAAGATTTAAATACTATAGCATTTCAAATTAATTCTACACCCAGAAAATCACTATCTTATAAAAGACCAATAGATTTAATACAATTATTTTAAAAAACTGTCCCATTTATATTTACAATTCAGGTTTATTAAAAATATCACTTAATAATCAATATTTATAATTACCAAATTTATTAAAACCATTTTTAGGTGTATTACCAATTTCTAATTGTAATTTAAGTATTTTTTTATATAAATTATTCATTTTTATCACTCTTTCTATTTATTGCATTTTTAATTAAATCTCTTACAAAATCATTCATAGTTATATTTCTTTCATAACAATATGTTTTTAATTCATAATGGTCATTTTTAGTAAGACGAATTTTTAAATTTTTAATTAATAATTTATCTTGATGTTTTTTAAGTGCTGCTGCTACCATTTATATTCATCTCCTTTAACTTTTAATAATTCTTTTATAATCAATAATTACTTGTTCTAATTGATTTACATTTTTATAATTAAAATAATCACAATTAATTTTTAAATCACCATCATTATCAATTTCAATTTCTAAATCTTCATATTTACTATTAAATTCTTCTTGTAATTCTTCAAATTTTTCTATTAATTTCATTGCATTTTGTAATTCTAATTGATTCATTTTTTACACTCCTTTAAAATTTTCTTTTAATTATGTAGAAAAGTATGGATGACCAAAAATTATTCATCAATTTACACTTAAAATATTATTTTTAATTAAAAATTTGTTAAAAGTAACATTATTTAGTGTAAAAATTCTCTAAAAATAACACTTTATCATGTATCATTACTTTTCTACAAAATTAAAGAAATTTTCTAATTGTAATTCATTAATATAATATTCATATAAGTAATCTCAATTCTCACTTGTTAAATACATATCTTCTTCAATCATTTCATTAATACATTTATTACAATAATAACTATTATCTAATTCACTAATTCAAATATATTTTTCATTATGAATATTATATTTCATTTTTTTCACCTATTAATTTATAAAAACATTTATTACAAGTTCTATTTGCAAATGATGAATTTTTATTACATATATCACATGAACCAAATATTTTATATATTCTTTTATCTTCTTTTAAATTAAGCATTTATATTACTCCTTTAATTAAGAATATTTACTTACAGTAATTAATAAAATTATTAATCCAATTAAAATTGAAATTAAAGTAATAATTATTTTTATTTTTAATCACTTTTTTTGATGTTCTTTTACTATTTTTATTTTTTGTTCTATTAATTCTTTCTTTTCTTTTTCTTCCATTTTTAATCCCTTTCTATAATTTTTAATATTTCTTGTATTTCAATATATTTTTTATTTTTAAGTAATTTTTCATTACATAATTTTTTAATTAATTCTATTTTTTCAAAACTAAGTAACATATTAATTTCCTTTAATACTTTAAATAAAATATTTTTTCATTATGAGTATTTATATCTTTCATTGGTGTAACAATATAATTTATTGGTTTATCATTATCTTTATATGGATTATTTATTTTAAAACTTTTCATATCTTGTTCTCATGTAATGTTATATTTAAAACATTCTTGATTTTTATCATTTGTAAAAATATAATAACCATTATATTGTTCATAAAATGTACAAGATATTAAATCATTTTCAGTAGTAGTAATATCTGGAATATTTTTAATATATTTTAAAATATCACTACCTTTAATACTTTCAATATCTTTTGTAATTGATTTTTTACCTAATTTATAATTAAAATCTTCAATTATTTTTAATGTTATTTTTTTATTATTTTTATTAATAGTAGTATCTTTAATAGGAAATCATGTTTCATATTCACCAATTTCTAATAACATACCTTTAGTTGTTTCTCTAACTTTATTTTTAATATCTAAATTAACATTAATCATTATGAATCCTTTCTACTTCTACGTATAAGCCTTATCACCTACAGTGATAAAAGGCTTATATACTACTAACTAAATACTTACCTACTTACTATACGTAAGGCTTATGCTACTGTAAGTAGCAAAGCCTTGGAGGGTAGGGGTTCTAGGGGAAGGGAACCAAAATTTCTGAAATTTTCAAAGAGCATGACAAAAATTACTATTGGTTAATTCCAGCACAATAGCCTACATAATTTTTTATTTACTTATGGAATAATTAATTACTTTAATAAACTGCTGGTTTAATAAAATAATTAATTATAATTGTTCAACAATTAAAAATGAGAGTTTTATCTCTCATTTATATTTTTATTAAATCGTATCCAAGTTTGCAATGCGCCCAAATAATTCATTTGGAAATAAGTTACTAATATGATAATTAATTATTTCGTAACTTTGACAACCGCCCATGTACTTGGGTTTTCAAAATCAGTATCTTCTGAATTAGAAAAAAAATTATCTTTTTCATTGTATTCTTTAAAAAAATTCTTAAAAGTTTCAACAACTTCGTCTAAATTTTCATCAGTTAAAGGATAATTTCTAAATTTTTTTATTAATTCATTAAATCAAGGCATAAATCTTATTCTCCTAAATTTTATTTATAAAATAAAAAAACCAATTGTTTTTAAATAAAACAATGGGTTTGAAAACTTATATTTTTCAATCTTTTATGTTAATAACAATAAAACGCTCCTTATTCTAAAGAACTATCTTGATTATAACTAAGTAATTTATCTTTTTTTAAAAAAAAGATAAATTACTATTATATGTTTATATAATAAAAATTTATCACAAAAATTATTTTTCAGTTCTAGGTTTCATATGCGGAAATAATAATACATCTTTAATACTATTTTGGCCAGTTATTAACATAACCAAACGATCAATACCAATTCCCAATCCACCTGTTGGTGGCATACCATACTCCAATGCTTCAACAAAGTCTAAATCCATAGTTGCTGCTTCATCATTACCACTATTTTTTTCTTTTACTTGCTCTTCAAAACGATTATATTGTTGCAAAGAATCATTTAGTTCCGAATAAGCATTTGCATATTCTCTACCAGCAATAAATAATTCAAAACGATCAGTAAACTCTTTACTATTTTTATTTAATTTAGCAAGTGGTGAAATTTCAATTGGATAATCAAAAATAAAAGTAGGTTGAATTAAAGTTTCTTCAACAAAAGATTCAAAAAATAAATTAATAATATAACCAGTACTATTATAATGATCTGGAATATGAAGTTTATAACTTTTTGCAAGTTTTAATATAAGTTTAAATGTTTTATTTTTTTCAATATTTCTAATATTATCATCTTCAATATTATGATATTTTAAAATCATATCACTAATTTCTTGGAAAATTTTAGTAAACTCTTCATCTTTGATCATAGCTTTTTTAATTGAATCAATCATACTAATTTTTGTTCATGATTTTTCAAAATTTAATATATTTTCATCATATTCTAATGTTAATTTATTATGCACTGTATTAATTAAATGTTTTATACAAGACTCTGTTAAATCCATCATATATTTCATATCTTGATAGGCAACATAAATTTCAATAGTTGTAAATTCTGGATTATGTTTTTTACTCATACCTTCATTACGAAATAATCTACCAATTTCATAAACTTTTTCAAAGCCACCAACTATTAATCTTTTTAAATGTAATTCAGTAGCAATCCGTAAATATAAATCGGTTTTTAATGTATTATGATGAGTAATAAAAGGTTTAGCGGCAGCACCACCATATACTTCTTGTAAAATAGGTGTTTCAACTTCTAAATAACCTTTATTATTTAAAAAACTTCTTAATTCATTAATAATTTGTGTACGTTGTAAAAATGTTTTTTTAGTTTCTTGATTCATAATTAAATCTACATATCTTCGTCGATAACGTTCTTCAATATCTGTTAAACCATGAAATTTATCTGGTAAAGGTCTAAGTGCTTTTGATAACATTACAATATCATATACTTGAACTGTTAGTTCCCCTTTATTGGTTTTCATAACCTTACCTTTAATACCAAAAAAATCACCTAAATCTGCATATTCTGCAAATCATTCAAATTTTTTTTGATTAACATATTCTGGTTTTAAATAAATTTGAAATTTACCTGTTTGATCTTGCAAATGAGCAAAGATTGAACCCTTTCCCATTTCTCTTTTTGTCATTAATCTACCTGCCATTTTAATTTGATCATTAGGTAAATTAGCAACAAATTTTGCTAACTCTTCTTTATTTTTATTTCTAAATTTGCTATTTAAAGTTTCACAATTATAATTTCTTTCTCAATTACGTCCATAAATATCATAATTTTGTTTATATAAATCTTGTATTTTTTGATATCTTAATGCTTCTTGCTCTGTCAAAATACGTCCATTAATTTCAAGTTTAGTTTCTTTCATTGTTTTCATCCTTTGTATTTAAAATAAGTATTTAAAATAAAAAAATTAAATTAAATAAGATTGTTTAGGTTTATACATAATGATATCAATTTTCAATACCAAATTCTACTGTCAACAATTAATTTTAAATTTTATAATAAAACCCTTATATTTAAATAAGGGTTAAAGTTTAATTTAAATATTTCTACTAATAGATATCTATAAAAATTAGAGACAATTTATTAAACATTTTTTACTTTCTAAATATTAATTTTGTATAAAACATGTTTTGCTAAAATATCACTTTTATTTATTTTTGAATGATAAAATTCTTTTATTTTTTTCATACCTATTCGTTTCATTACATTTTCTGATTTAATATTTAATATACTAGTAAAACTATAAATTTCAGTGAATTTTAAATTGTTTTTTGCATATTTTAAACATTCTTTAGCTGCTTCTGTTGCTATTCCTTGACCTCAAACACTTTTTTAAAGGCCAACCAATTTCAATACATGGTCTAAAATCATCAATAAAATCAACTTCGCTAAAGCCAATAAAACCAATAAATTTATTGTCTTTTTTAAATTCAACAGCATAAAAACCAAATCCATTATTATTTAAATTATTTTTAATTTTCGAAAAATATTTTTCTGTATCATCTTTTGATAATGTACTAGGAAAATATTTCATGACATCTTTATCAGAATTTAATAAAACAAGTTCATCTAAATCACTATCTTTTCACTGTCTAATTTTTAATCTAGGGGTTTCAAAAAATATCATATTTTTACTCCTTTGTTAGACCCGTAAAATATTCGGTTGGTATAAAATTTCCAAAAACTAAGAAAAAGATAGATATAAAATTCTATCTTTTTTAATTAGGTTAAAATTGTCGTTAACCTTGCTTAGTTTAAGAAAATAATAGCAAAACCAACCAAATAAAACTCTCCTACTTGGAATGTCGTAAAACCAAGAAAGTGAGGATAAACAATATAGGGGTGGCCGTACCGCTACGACATAATGGAGGCAATTCTTTTAGAACCTGTTTAGAATCTTTTCGAAAATAATGTAAAATGATTATATATTTTAAAATAAGAGGTATATATGCATAAAAATTATCCAAGTCATGTCACCAAAGAACAATTTGAGAACATAAAATCAATTTTAGAAAATAGCAAAAAGAAAACAAAACCAAGAAGTTTAGATTTATATGAAGTATTTTGTGCAATTTTATATGTATTAAAAAGTGGTTGTCAATGAAGAATGCTACCAAAAAATTTTCCAAAATGACAAACTGTATATTATTATTTTCAAATTTGAAGTAAAAATAATGGTAAAGAACCTAGTGTATTGCAATTAATTTTAAAAAAAATTAGTTAAAAAAGTTCGTATCAATAATAATCGCAAAGAACAAACTAGTTTTTGTATAATTGATTCGCAAAGTGTTAAAAATACAGATACTACTGAAAATAAAGGTTATGATGCTGGTAAAAAGATTTCAGGCATAAAACGTCATATTGTTGTTGATTCTCAAGGTTTACCACATGCAATTTACATAACCACAGCAGAAAAAACAGATCGTAATAGCGCTATAATAATGATTGAAAATGAAAAAGAAAATCTTTCTGCAGTTCAAAAAATAATAGTAGATGCTGGTTATACTGGTGAAAAATTTGCTTCTGAAATCAAAACAATCATAAATGCAAATGTTGAAGTGATAAAACGTAATGAATTACATACTTGGGACAGTAACAAAAACGGAGGATATAATTACTTTTTAAACATTTCTTTTAAATTATAGACAAGAAATAATTGTAATTATATGCAATTGTAAGTAAATATTACTACTAAATTAAATTAATTTCAATTAAAATACAAATATTAAAAAATCAATAAGAAAATTTAATATAAATACACAATAAAAATTCTTATTAACTTTTAATTAATAAGTTTTTAATATTTTAATAAAAATAAAAATTTTGATTATGTTTTAGAATTCACAAGATTACACTTAAAAATAACCATTTTAATATAAATATCTATGCTATATGTTCTATTACCAAGCATTTCTTTTAAAATATATCAAATATTACTTTCAGCAAAAGTACCAATATTTCATTTTGCACCTTGATTTTCAATTCCTTGTTTATTATTTTTAAAATATTGTTTTTTTAATTTTTTATGATTTTTTAATATTTCATTCATATACTTTATTAATTCATCATATTGACCATTTTCAATAAAGTTTCTACAAGTATTATATTCTTCAAAATATTTTCCTTTGTTTCCAGCAATAATTCCTACATACAACTTTTTAACTAAATGGAATTTATCTAAAACAAATTGTGCATCTAAATAATTAGCAACATCTTTAATTCATTCTGCACTATCTCCACAAATAATGATTTTTGCTTGGTCAAAATTTTCAAAAAATCTATTTCCTTGTTCTAAAATAAATTCAGCAGTTTTTTGAACTCCAATTTTAGTTTTTGTTGGTCTTATTATTACATCTACTCTTTTATTAACTAATTTATGATTAACATTATCTGTACAAAATAACACTAAACGCATTGAATATTTACCAGAATTTCGTTTAAATTTTCAAAACTTTCGATGTCCATCATCAATACTAATATAAATAAATTGATTTGGTTCTAATTTTATTTTAGGAACATCTAATTTACTAACTTGATATTCTTGAAATAATCTACTAATACTTGTTGTGCTAAATTTTGTTTGTTTCATAGTATGTAAAATGTCAATATACCTTTTTCCATCTGCAAAATGTTCAATAACATTATTTTTGATATCTTGACAAGTCCTTTTGTATTTAGGTAATTGCAATTTTTCATCTAATAAACAAATAGGAACTCATTTTTTTAATTGTTCATCATAATATTTATAATCACGACATTTATAAGTAACAAGACCATTAATAGTATTTCTAGTTCTTGTTTTAATTTTAACGGGGATATATTTTCTATCTCTTTCTTTTAAGATTCTTCAATCTGTTTTTTCTCATTGATTTTTTACATCATCTTTAAATGATTGATACATTCTTTTTGTTGCTTCTTTTAAAGTTCATAAATAATTAAAACTCATATTTTTTCTCCTAACTTTTTTTAAATTTTAAATTTATTGTAAATATATTTAAAAAATTAATTTACTTTTTTATTATAAACATATATAAGTGTAATTTAAAATTAAATCAAAACTTTTTAAAAAACGACTTTCATATTTAAAATATAATAAACAATTTCAATATAATTAATAGTATAGGTATCATAAAATAAACGCCTTTAATTTAGGTTTTATTTTGCATTTATAAGCATACTTGTAAAAATAATCAAAAATAGTACAATTTAGAAGTAAAATTAAGGAAAAAGGAGAGTTTATGAAAAAAATAATTAAATGTTTTATAAAAAATGTCAGAATGACATAATATCTGTTACTAATGAGCCTACTGTTTTTTGTAGTGAACATGATATTAAGTTTTCAAATTTTCTTAATGACCAATTAATTTCAGATGAAATAGTAGAAGAATGAAAAGAAAATCCTGAATTATATGAACAGTTTATTGATGTAGTAACAATACAATTTATTTATCAAGAAAATGAAAAAAATAAAAAGTATAATTCCAAAAAAAAGTTAAATAAATTTTAAAAAAGGAGAAATTTATTATGAAAACATGAATAAAAACAAATTTTCAAAAAATAGCATTATCATTTGCTGTAATAACTGGTGTTACCGGTTTAATATTAGGAATAGTTTCATATAATAAAACTAATCAATTAACATATTTTTTTGATTATGACCATGAAGCGCACTGGGGGGGGCAATAATTTGAGCAAGACCAGTAAATAATAAACATAAAATTACTCTTTACTGAGCATCAAATAAATTAACTGATGACGCAGTAAAATGAGATGGTATTTATCCAGATGGATATTTTGATAATTAAATCTCTAAATTTATATAAGAAATATTTTCATTATATTTATCAAATAAATTAATATTTTTTAATTTTATTTCTTGT
This sequence comes from Spiroplasma endosymbiont of Amphimallon solstitiale, assembly GCF_964030965.1. Classification (GTDB taxonomy): domain Bacteria; phylum Bacillota_I; class Bacilli_A; order Mycoplasmatales; family VBWQ01; genus Spiroplasma_E. The sequence continues at coordinate 226,390 of NZ_OZ034999.1, read as the reverse complement.
TTATCTGTTACTAAAATTAAATCATAATTACCAGCACCAAATACTCCGCTAACTTCAATCCGATTTAAATTGTTAATCGGATTTTCAATTTGTAATTCAAAATCATTATTATTATCAATTTGTGAAATTTCTTTATAAAATTCTAATTTAGAAAATAATTGATATTTATTTGAACCATATAAATTTAAAAAACTTTCTAATTTATTTTTATCAATTACTAATCGTGTAAAATATTTACCATACTCACCATTACCTAATGTTCAATCTGCCGGAATTAATGATGGTATATTATTGCTTTCTAATTCATTAGTTATGGATAGTCAGTTAAATTGATTATCATCTAATTTCAATAATTCATTTTGACTAATGTCATTGTTTTTTAGTTTAATATTATTGATATCTGTAAAATCAAAATATGCAGATTTTAGTACTACTTTTATATCTTTAAATTCTCAAACATTATCGGGTGTAGAATGTATAGGATTTGATTTTAATTCAAAATAATAAGGCAATAATAATTTATAGTCATCGTTTAAACCATTATTAATAGACATGGTTGAATAAATATTTTTTGATAGCATTATAACTATTTGTTTTAATATTTTAACTTGTGGTAAATTTGTATAGTTAGGATAATCTAATTCTCATTGTTTAAATAAATTAGTAATAACTTCATTTGGTTTTTGTCCCTCAAACTTAGCACGCATTTTATCTAAATCATTCATTTCTTTTAAAACATTACTTAACGATGCACCATCAAAGTTTCTGTTATAAGTATATGTATAAGTTAGCATATTTAATAATACTTTTTTGTAAACTATCAACTGTTGGTGCATCTTGTATTTCAACTTCAATATCATCAAATTTATTATTAGTTGCAACATATTGAAAAAATTGACTTTCACCCGCAAAATCTCAAACTTCTTTATCTTTTAATTCTTTTTGTTTCTTTAATGGTCATTTACCATCATAAATAGTACCAAATTCATATCCTAATCAAGCATGTGTAACTCTTGCGTTTTTAATAACTTCTCTTCTTGTTTCAGTTCCAGTACTAATTTTAATCAAATCTAAAACTGATTTTTCTTGTCCAATAAATTGTTTTGATAAATTTCAAGGTAATATTTGTTCACTAAATCATTGCTCTAATATTCTAACTTTTGGTTGAGTTTCAATAGGCATTGATAATAGCGGAAATGCTATCTTATCTTTAACAAATAACTTTGGGTATACTTCCATATTGTCAACTTCACCAAGTACCTTTATATTGCCAAAAATCATGCTTCTAGGGGCTTTAATTTTTAAACCAATAACTTTTGTATCTTTATCTAATGGTTTTTGTAGTTTAATAATAATGGGATAACCATCTCGTGTTTTAAAATCTTTAATTTTAATAATAGTAATACTTTTAGTACTTCTTGTTTTTGGATTTTGATAAGGTTGTGAATAATTATTAATAATATATAAATTATCAATATTATTTTCAGTTAATTGTTCATTAATAGAAACAGCATATAACTTAAATTGATTTAATAAATTTATTTCTTGAAATATTAAATTTTTAATATCAGTCATACTATATTCAATAGTATTATCATTAATATTAGTACTTGCTCTTTGATTTAATTGCATAGTAAAATCTGATGTTTCAACAGCAGTAGTTTTTAATATTTTTTCAATATCAATAAAACCAATTTTAATGGTATTTGCTGAAAATCTTAAATTATTATTTTCATTATTTTTAAATAAACGTTCAATTTCATAAATATAAATTGTTCTTTTTTTAAATTCATCGTATGCTCTATTAATATCAGGGTCACTAGTAGCACCCATCATATTTGTAAAGTCATAAGGAATATTATCTATTAAATAATCATTTTCTACATCTGCTTGATTAAGTTTAGTTTGCTTTTGTTTCTGTGGAAACTTGGTTTGTGGTTTGTTGTCTTGGTTGTCCATTGTTTTCTCCTATTAATTGGTTATTTTCGGGATTAAATAATTTTAATTTAACTGTTAAATTATTAATTTCTTGTTCATCATTAATATTAAATGTTTTACTATTTAATAAATCTTTATCTACGCTTACTAATATTTGAATAAATTTAAGAATATCAATATTAAATTGTCATAATTTTTGTTCAATATAATTAATGGTTGAAATATTAACTGCTGTACTTTCGGGAACTGATTGTTGTGCAGATTTCTTTTGACTTGGTATATGAATACCACAACGTTTAAATATTTCATTAACATTTCAATCATATATATCAGTTAAATTTTTACCTTTAAAATTACTATTTGTCATATTGATATTTTCGTTTTGTTCATTATTATCTCCACCACTTTTAAATATGTAGTTTTTAGTAACCAATATTCTTACTGCTTCTTCTAATGTTGATTGAACATTACCATAAGTTTGACTAAATATAAATTTAGGTGAGTTTAAAATAGTATCTAAAACAATTTGTTCATAAATAACATCTAATGCTTTAATTTTATCCATTACTTTATCACAATCTGCTAACTCATTGGCTTTATTTCGCATGATTGCTATGGGTATATAGTTAATATTTAATGTTTGTTCTTGTGATAAATTAGGATTATTAATATATTTTTTAAAATCTAATGGAAATTGTTTTTTATTATCATTAATACTATAAATTGCACGATTAATAGTTACTTGTTTATTATTTAATGTATAAACTTCAAATAATCTTACAGTTTGAGAATTTTGTTCATAATTATCATAAAAAATAGTACATTGAATTAATTTACCAGTAATATCATAAACTCTTTGTTGAATATCTATTACTTGAAAATATAAATTATCATTAGCAATATAAATTAAATAACCACTAATTCCTAATTTACTTAATTTAAAAATAGAATTTCAATTTTTTCTATAAAATTCTTGTTGAATTAAATATTGTTTAATAGTTTCATTATTAATATCTAATGGAGCATTATATAGATTAGCATTATTTTCTGCTACAAAATCAGTAAAATAAGTTTCATGATTAAAATCATTAAAACCAAAATAATTTAAAATAGAAGCATGTGTACTTTTATTTTTATTAGTTAAAAATTTTAATTTTTCATTTTGATTATCATTAATATTTGTTTTATCTTTTCTTTTAAATAAACTTAGCATAATACTCACCACCTTTCTAAAAGATTTGATTAATTTTTAATACAATTTTTACTATAATAAATATAATTAAACCAGCAGTTGCTGATGATAGAATTACTCCAATTAAACCTAAAATAATTTTTATAATTTTAAAAAACATAATCTTATTCCTATAATTCTTCTAATTTTCATACATTACCTTTTAAATTACCTTTTCCAGTATAAATAGTAATCCATTTTGCATGTTGAACTGATAAAATTACTATATTAGCACTATCATTAAAGGTTTGTATTGGTACACCAGCAATTTTGTTATCCGTTATAATAAATTCTTGAATAGTATAAACTGGATTATATATACTTCAAGAATAATAAACTCTATAATGTTTATTAACTATAAAATCATAAGTAATTTGTCAATTATCTCATTTATTTTTTTCTCTTGTTCCTACATCTTTTCATTGTTGATTATTTGGACTTGGTGTTGGATTATCTGGTAATTCAATATCTCAACAATTTTCTTCAACTTCATTTGTTTCTAAACTTTTTGAATTAATTTTTATTTTTGGTGTAACATCAACTTTAATTGTATTTTGTAATTCTTCTAATGAAAGAATAGCACCATAATTAATATCTCCACCTTTTAAATATAAACTACAATTAAAACTACTTTCTCTAACAGTTAAAGTTAATATTACATCTTCATCTTTAATTTTAAATTTTGCAAGTAAATAATCTCCACCTAAATAATTACCAGTTTTAAATTCTACTTTATGCTTTATATTTGCTTGATTTACTGGTAATTCATCTAATGTTATAATTACTCTATATACAGTATTAAAATTAATTTCAAACGTATCTCATTCACGATTATTTTTACTTTTACTTATTACTTTTCATATTTCTTTATCTTGTTTTTTATCAATATTTGCTTTATTTTCATTAATAGCACCAGCAACAGTTTTATTAATAGTTTCTCTAAATTAGGGATTTCTTGACTTACAGCATTCAATTGAAATGCAATAGGGAATTGTGACTTTACATCTTCTAATTTTTTATCAATTTCTGGTTTTGTATAATATTTAGTTGGGTCAACTCCACCACCACTATCTTTAATTCATTGTTTAATAAATTTAGTTGGTGGAATATCTAAATCACCCGTAAATAAACCAGTTCCTAATTCTTTATATTGTAAAACTTTATAAGTAATATCTTCTTTAATTAAAGATAATTTATCTTGTTTTTTATCTAATAAATTATTAGTTTCTAGTTTTGTATAATAATCACGTTCAGTATTTTCTTCTGCTATAAATTCAGTTGGTGTTCCAGTACCTTGATATTGATATATATTATGAATTATTGGTGTATACTTTTTTGTGCTATTAGCAACAATAAATTTTATTAAATTATCATCATATAATAACATTACTTTGTCAATATTAACATCAATTTTTTCAATTATTATTTGTCTATTTTCTATTTGATGATTAGTAATTCTTATATTAGATTTAGTTAATTTATTATTACTTATAATAAGTTGTTTACTATCGATAAAATAATATGTTCAATCAATAATATATCATATATCTGTTTTAATATTTTCATTTTTAACTTTTTTTCATAAAGGACTAGTTTCAATATTAAATCAATTATTTTTAATATCATCAATATTTTGTTTATTAATATCAACTTTATTTTCTAATAATTTAATACTATTTTCATTAGTAGTAATTCTTTTTTGTTGTTTAGCAGAAAAGTCAGCAGTCGCAGCATGAGTAAAATCACCAATTTGTGGATTATTTTGTAATGCTTCTGGTGGTAATGTACCAATTTCATCAGGTCAATCTAAAATCATTGTTTCAGTTTTTGGGTCATAATCAGTTGCAACATAACCTTTATTTATAAAGTTTGTAACACGACCCCTATATATCTCATTTTCGTTATCATTAACTAAATCATCATATAATTTTATTTGTTTTGATAATGTAAATTCTTTTTGTTCTTTAATTAATTCATCAACTTGATTTCTAGTATAAAATACTTTTAAGTCAATTTTTTCAATATCTATTTCATCTTGATTATAATTTGAAAATACTTGTTTTAATTCTGTTAATCTTGCTCATATTTTCATTCTACTTGGTGCTAAATCTCAAACATTAATTGTAGGAATACTACTTGCATTAAATGATGTACCATTATTGAATTGAATAGTAGCATCAACATTAAATTCAATTGGTGTACGATTAAATACTCAATGTTCAACCATTACATAAACCATATCTCTTAATGTTTCTTTAATTAATTCATCTTTAAAACTATCAAAAGGAAATTTAGATAAAATAAAATCAAGATAAGCATTAATATCATTTTGAGCGCGAATAGCAAAAGTTGTAAATCAGTCTTTTACATTAGGTCATGTATTTATATATTGCGGTGGAGTTTCTGTAATTTTTCCAGTTAATGGATATCAGTTATTATAATTTTCAAGACTGACATCAGTTCAAAGTTTATTAATCATAATTTATCATTCCTTAAAAAATGCTTTTTTATAATGTTTAGTTTTTGTTTTAGTTTTCCTATGTGATATATGGATAATTTCTTTTTGTAATTTTTTCTTACCTTTTTCTACAACTTGACTATATGCAAATTTTTCTAAATGATGTAATAGTCCAGTACCAAATAAAGTATTAACTGAAAATTTTAAACCAACACTTTTAAATGATTTATTAATATTTTCAATAGGATTATTAATAACATTTACTACTTTATGATAAGTTCTAATAGTTCTAAATATTTCTCTATATACTTTAAAACTATCTCTAATTACTTGTTGCACCACTGGTGGAGCAAATGCTATTGCTTTTAATCATTTATTACGATTAACACCATAACCAATGTATCAACCACTATATCAACGATATCAATGAAATGGATGTATTTGAGTAACAAAAGTTTTTGCTTTAAGAATACTATCAACAACTGTAATTGGTTTATACTTAGGATTACGATGATAAATAGTAATTGCACATTTGTCTAATGATAAAGGTTGAATTTTACAACCCATAAATACTGGTGAATTTAGTGGAATTAATTGTGCATGTTTAATTGCTCTTTTTTCTGCACTAGTAAATAAATCTGTTGCTTTTTCTTTTAATTTATTAATTTTTTCAAATGCTTGTTTTTCTAATTTTTCAAATTTTTCTTGTAATTTATATATACTTTCTCGTAATTTTTCAAAATATGGTGTATCTTTTCAAAATTTATTTAAACCTTTTTTTAAATAAAATCTAATATCAAAATACTTAAAAATTTTATTTGCATTTAAAACAATTTTATGAATTGAACTATTTTTAAAATTAAATTTAATAGCATTAGCACGAATTTTTTGTAAATCTAAAATTAAAGTTTTTCCATATCTATTCTCTGTATGTATTGTATGAACTAAATTTAATCAATCATGTTGGTTCATTTTTAATACTTCTTTTAATTCAGTATTATATTTTTTTAAAAAGTTATTTGCTTTTTCAATATCTTTAATTTTAAACTTTGGAGTTAATTGTGGACTTAATTTTATTAATGTATTTTGTAATGATAAATATTCTTTTATTTGTTGTGATTTTAAAGATTTAAAATTATTTTTAAATTGTTTTTCAGCAACATAACCTAAATTTTGTGTTATTGTTTCACGATTAGGTGCCAAACTATAATTAAATAAATAACGTTTATTACCAATGATTTTATCTGTTAAAATTTCTTTTCCACTTACTTGACTAATAATTTCTTGTAAATTTTTTGCTTCTTTAACACCAATTTGTTCTAATGTTTTAGTTTTTTGTGCTAACTTAATAAATTTAGTAGTACGATAACCACGACTAATTTTATTAATTCCAACAAATGCAGGTAATATATTAAAAAAAGTATTTAATGGTGTTACATTTCCTTTTAAATAATCATAAACTTGATTAATAGTAAAATCAGTTGTAGCATAAATACCAAAATTAATAGTACTTGCAATAAAATCACTTGCACCTAATCCAAGTGCTATACTTTCACTTAAACCACCAGTAAAAGGAGCAAGTGCTACTGCTATTACTTGTACACCAATCATTTCTAAAATTTCTCATCAAAAACTTTTATTTTCTTGTTGGTTACTTGTTCTAGTATGTTTTGGTTTATTTATGTTTAAAAGTATTGCTGTACTAGTTGTACCAATTGGCATGATATTAATTTCCTTTATTTAAGAGTTATTTTAATTGGATTTGTTGTTCCTTTATAATTTAAGTCATTAATATTTGCAGTAATAGTTATATATAAGTCACCTGCTTTTTGTTTTTGATTACTTACATTAGTTTTTCCTTGTGCATCACTAAAATATTTAATAGTTGGATTTGTTAAATTTGGATTTAATGATTTAAGTTCATTAGTACTTTTTATTTCTGTATTTAATTCATTGTTATTGTTATTACCATTTGCAGTAATATCAGTTGTTAAATTTGTAATCTTAGTTTTTAAATCATTTTTATCATTATTAACAATTGCACATAACATTCAGCGTGAAGTTGTTTCTTCATCTGTTATATAGGGTATTGATTCACCAGTTACTTCTCCACCAACTAAATATCTTCTTCCAACTTTACCATCAGCAATATCTTGAACATATACAACTGTATTTTGTAACATATATCTTTTCATTGCTCTTGGTGTTGCTAAAACAAAAGACATAATTTTAGTTTCATTATTATCAGTAAATGTCATATAATCATCCATTACAATTTGACATAGTACACCTTTAATATATAAATCATTTCCATTTAATCTTAATTGTTGAGCAATCTGATTATCAGTAATTAATCCTTTATTATTAGCTAAATAAACAATACTATCATAAAGATTATTAGTAATAAAAAAACGACAATTATTACTATTTCTTAGTTGAAATAAAGTATTTCAAGCATCTAACATTGATTTTAAATATCCTACTGGTGATTTATCAGTAATGTCTATTTTAGTTGCATATTTTGTAATTACATTTGTATCATTATTTGCTAAATAATCTGCTAAGTCATTAGCAACTTCATATTGCATTGTATTTAATAAATTTTGTCCATTTTCAGCATTTAAATCAACATTAGCAATTATTTCACCCGCAACTGCTTCTTCTTTAATTTCTTTTAAAATTTTAATAGTTTCAGCATAACTAACATCTAATCCTTTGCTTTTATCATTTCATTTTAATACTTTAATTTCTGAATTTTTTGGTTTTTTAACTATAAATTCAATTTTTGTTGAATTAACCATTTCGATAGGAAAAAAACTTGCTCATGGTGAATTTGATTGTTTATAAAATTCTATAAACTCTGGTGCTTCTACTAATTTTTCGGTATTATCTAAATTTTTATTGAATTGTATTGCCATTTTTTGATTTCCTTTCTGTTATAAATTATTATTTTTTTTATAATCCAATAATGTACTTTTTATTGAACTTGGTTGATTTGTTATTATTGTTTGTGGTTTGCCACCTGTATTAATTGTTTCTTTAAATACTGGTTGTTCTTTAATGATTTTTTTAATAGTTTCTTCAATTTTTGAATTTTCTAAATTATTAGTTTTAAATTTTAAAAAATCATAAAATTCACTTTTAACTTGATATTTTTTAAATATATTAATTATTTCTTTTTCTTTAATTTCTTGATTAAGTTTATTTAACTTATTTTCTGCTTCATTAACTTTATTTTCTATTTCTTGTTGAGCATTATTTTCAGTTAAAGGTTCAGTTGTTTGTTGAACATTATTTTCATTTTCTAACATTTAACATTCTCCTAATCTTATCCCAATAATCAATCTTTAACTAATTGTGGCATTTCACTTATTAGTTTTTTATAATCATTAACAGCATTTTCTAATGTATTGATATCAGAAAATTTAAAACAATTATCAATATGTAAATCAAAATCTCTATCAATACTGATATCTTGTTTTCTATATTTTTCATTAAATTCAATTTTTGTCATATTATTTTTCTCCTTTATTATTTATTTTCTTTATTAATCTTTTCATTTAATTTTGCTAATTTTTTTTGATGTTTGATAATTTTGTTATTTGCTCTAACATGTTTTGGAGTTGTAATAAATCGTTTTAATAAAACAATAATTTCTCTGCAAATTAATATACCAGTGCTTATTCCAATTGTTTCAAGTGCTTTTAAAAATTCTTTCATTTTTATATTTTCCTTTCAATTTTTTATTTTTTTATTTTTGATTATTCATCAAATTCACCTTTATTAATTTTTTCAATCATATATTTTGTGTCTATTAAAATATTTTTAGCTATACCTTCATTCAGTCGTATTTCTTGTAAATCTTTTTCATGTTGTTTTAATTTATCATTGTAATATTCAAGTAATTTTTCTTTATTCATTATTTTTCACCTCCTTTATAAACTCATGTGATTATAATCTCAATTTAATGAAGCATTATCATTATTTAATAGTGCTTCGCTTATATTACCACTACCATATTGACTTGATGTTTCACTATTAATAGTAAATCTATTATCATTTATTAATCTTGCAGTTTCATTTGTAAATGAAGTTTCTTGCATTTCTCTATTATGATTTGTTTCTATTGGAAGTAAATTATGGATAATTTCACTTACACCAGCAATTATGGTAGGTACTGCATAAGAATTATTAAAATCATTATTAATACCCATAGCAACACCACTTGATATTAAACATCCACCAGTTGCCATATTACAAATTTTTCTTATTGCTTCAAATTTATTAGGTATTAATTCTAGAATTCCACTAATAAGATTTGATATACCATAAGCATTTAAACTAATATATGTATCTCAATCCATTAATGACTGATTTTCTTGTTTATTTAATAGTAATCATGGAGGACCTTCTGTTGTAGTTGTAGTAGTTATTGGAGTTGGTGTTGTTGGAATAATAGGATTAATATTATTTTCTGTTCATTTACTATAATTTGCTAAACCAATTGTTCCTAAACCTAAAATAATTTTTTTAGAACTATTAATTAATTTAGTTTTTGTATTTGGTCTTTGATTTAAATTTCATATATCTAAACCTAATTTTTTACCAAATAATAAACTATTAATTGAACCTAATATTGGATTTGCAATTACTTGACCATAATAAGCACTTGTACCAATCATTGCACAAATAGGACTTATACCAGTTCTAATTAATTTAGTTAAAGTATAATTATTTGTTTCCATTTTTTTCTCCTTGTATTTCTAATTGTAATAATTTTTCTAAAACATAATTATTTTTATCAAATTCTCTAATAAGTCATTTTTTTGTTTCTTTTCTATTATTAGTACAAAGAATTAATCTTTCTATCATATTAATTAATTCTTTTTTATCTGCTCTATCAAAAATTACTTTTAAAATTTCATCTAACATAATTTATTCTCCTTTATTTGTTTTTATCAGTTCTCTTATAACATCTAATAAGGAATCTACTACATAAGAATTTAATTCAAATTCATAATTTCTAATTTTAATTTTTTCCTTTTGCATTTGTTTATTCTCCTTTAATTTCTAATTTTTTAACTGTTACTTTAATTCAACCTTGATAAACATCATTATCACCAACTATTAATGCAACATTACTTTCGGGGTCAGAAACAATTATGTGTTTTGATTTAACATTTGGATATTGTCTTAAAATAATTGCTCTAATATCATTACTTGTATGAATTGCTTTTGGAAATGGTGATAATATTTCAATTTCGGCAATGTTTAGTAATCTGTGTAACTTACAAAAATAACTATGTTTAATTAATTCTAGTAAATATAATTAAATGACTAGAAAGAGTGAGTTACAGATGGCTAAAAAACAAAATATTAATAATAATGATCCAATATCAAAAGCAGTAGATTTATTATTAGAAAATACTGAAGATTTAACAACAGTTTTTAAAGAAGGGGGTTTATATAAAGAATTAACAAAACGTTTAGTTGAAAAAATGTTGAATTCTGAAATGCAAAATTATTTAGGATATGAAAAAAATCAACATAGTAATACTGAAAATGCTCGTAATGGTACAAGTTCAAAAAAATTAATAACTCAACAAGGTAAAATTGAGATTGATGTACCAAGAGATCGCAATAGTGATTTTACTCCTTTAATAGTTGCAAAAAGACAGCGAAGATTTGATGGTTTTGATCAACAAGTGCTTTCACTATATGCAAAAGGTATGACTCTATCTGACATTAGAATGCAGTTACAAGAGTTATATCATGGTGCTGATATTAGTGAAAGTGTTATTAGTCAAATTACTGATGATGTTATTGATGATGTCAAAGCATGACAAAATCGACCATTAGAAAGTATTTATCCTATTGTTTACTTTGATTGTATAGTAGTTAAAGTAAGACAAGATAAACGCATTATTAACAAATCAGTTTATATAGCATTAGTAGTTGATTTAGAAGGCAAAAAAGATGTTTTAGGCTTATGAATTAGTGAAAATGAAGGTGCTAAATTTTGATTATCTAATTTGACAGAAATGAAAAATCGAGGCTTAAATGATATTCTTATTGCTTGTAGTGACAATTTAACAGGCATGTCAGAAGCAATACAATCAGTTTATCCTAAAACAGAACATCAATTATGCATTGTTCATCAAATTCGAAATAGTTTAAAATATGTTTCATACAAACATCGAAAAACTTTAGTTACAGATTTAAAGCCAATTTATACTGCATGTAGTGAAGAACAAGCAATGCAAGCTTTAGAATCATTTGAAAGTAAATGAAATAAACAATATCCTCAAATTGCTAAATCTTGATATAAAAATTGAGAAAATTTAATGGTTTTTATTAGTTATCCTGTAGAAATCAAAAGAGTAATTTATACTACAAATGCTATTGAATCTGTTAATAGTCAATTAAGAAAAGTTATCAGAAATAAAAAAGTTTTTCCTAATGATATGTCAGTTTTCAAAATATTTTATTTAGCAATTGAAAATATAACAAAAAAATGAACATTGCCTATTCAAAATTGAAATACAGCAATTGCTCATTTTATGATAAAATTTGAAGACAGAATTAATCTAAACTAGTACTTTGTAAAACAAAGATACACAGATTTCTAAAAAGCCTCGACAAATTACTTATGATTTTATAGTTAATAAACATTATAGAGTTTATTATTCTTGAAGTATATATAATCCAGTTTATACTATTCAAGAATTTATTATAACGGATAATAAAATTGCTGGTGTACCAATACAAACCTTTAATGATAGTGTTAATATAGTAATTTTATCAGTTCAACATGCTAAATTGATTACTATTTATAGTGGAAAAGGTAATTTAAAAGGTAATGTATGAAAATTAGAAGAATTACAGGAATAATATTATGAATAAAGAATTTACTTATTTACATGAAATTAGTTATTGATTATTAAATAAAAGTGATTTTACTCATAGTGAATATAATTTAAGTGGAAGTAGATATTCAAGTAAAACATATAGTATTGCAGAAGAATTAGCAATATTAATAGCAATTTCAATTAAAGTTAATAAATCAATTGCTATATATTGTTTTAGAAAATTAAATAAAGATATTAATGAATTAACAAAAGAAATTGATGAAGCTTTAATTAATATTAGTTTTGATTATAAAGATTTTACTTTAAAATATCCAAATAAACAAGCAGATTTTCGTTTTAAAGGTTCAAAATCATTTATTAGAGTTATGGGTGTATATAGTAATAGTAATGATAGAATACCACTTAAAGGTCTTTCTCGTAGTGAAATAAAAGGTTTTGATTTAGCAATAGAATGATGTGAAGAAGCAAATGAATTTAGTCAACAAGAATTTCAAGCAATTACATTTGCATTAGGTAATGCTAAAAAAACTATTAAAATTAGAAGTTGTAATCCAGATAATATTTATCAATATTTTATTGAATATATGAATAAAATTGTACCTTTTAATTTAGATTTAATGAAAGAAAATAATGAACAAATTAAATCAGTATTTGATAATAATATTTTTAAATTATTTCATTATTCAAATTGAAAATTAAATGAACATAATTTAAAACAAGATAAAATTAATGATTTAGAAGAATTAAAAATACTTGATCCTATTAAAGCGCAAAGTTGATATTATGGTGTACCTAGTGTTTTAACTGGTTCTATATTTGCAAGATATTTAGATAAACTTAAAACTGAGAGGCTTTTTAGAAATCTGTGTATCTTTGTTTTACAAAGTACTAGTTTAGATTAATTCTGTCTTCAAATTTTATCATAAAATGAGCAATTGCTGTATTTCAATTTTGAATAGGCAATGTTCATTTTTTTGTTATATTTTCAATTGCTAAATAAAATATTTTGAAAACTGACATATCATTAGGAAAAACTTTTTTATTTCTGATAACTTTTCTTAATTGACTATTAACAGATTCAATAGCATTTGTAGTATAAATTACTCTTTTGATTTCTACAGGATAACTAATAAAAACCATTAAATTTTCTCAATTTTTATATCAAGATTTAGCAATTTGAGGATATTGTTTATTTCATTTACTTTCAAATGATTCTAAAGCTTGCATTGCTTGTTCTTCACTACATGCAGTATAAATTGGCTTTAAATCTGTAACTAGAGTTTTTCGATGTTTGTATGAAACATATTTTAAACTATTTCGAATTTGATGAACAATGCATAATTGATGTTCTGTTTTAGGATAAACTGATTGTATTGCTTCTGACATGCCTGTTAAATTGTCACTACAAGCAATAAGAATATCATTTAAGTCTCGATTTTTCATTTCTGTCAAATTAGATAATCAAAATTTAGCACCTTCATTTTCACTAATTCATAAGCCTAAAACATCTTTTTTGCCTTCTAAATCAACTACTAATGCTATATAAACTGATTTGTTAATAATGCGTTTATCTTGTCTTACTTTAACTACTATACAATCAAAGTAAACAATAGGATAAATACTTTCTAATGGTCGATTTTGTCATGCTTTGACATCATCAATAACATCATCAGTAATTTGACTAATAACACTTTCACTAATATCAGCACCATGATATAACTCTTGTAACTGCATTCTAATGTCAGATAGAGTCATACCTTTTGCATATAGTGAAAGCACTTGTTGATCAAAACCATCAAATCTTCGCTGTCTTTTTGCAACTATTACAGGAGTAAAATCACTATTGCGATCTCTTGGTATATCAATCTCAATTTTACCTTGTTGAGTTATTAATTTTTTTGAACTTGTACCATTACGAGCATTTTCAGTATTACTATGTTGATTTTTTTCATATCCTAAATAATTTTGCATTTCAGAATTCAACATTTTTTCAACTAAACGTTTTGTTAATTCTTTATATAAACCCCCTTCTTTAAAAACTGTTGTTAAATCTTCAGTATTTTCTAATAATAAATCTACTGCTTTTGATATTGGATCATTATTATTAATATTTTGTTTTTTAGCCATCTGTAACTCACTCTTTCTAGTCATTTAATTATATTTACTAGAATTAATTAAACATAGTTATTTTTGTAAGTTACACAGATTACTAAACATTGCCAAAACTGAATTAGATTTTAATGTTAATGAAATAGTTGGTGGTTTAGATTTAGGTTTTGCTACAAGTTCACAAGCTCATCCTACAGTTGCTGTTTTATGTTTTATTGGTGAAAATGAAAAAACTAGAAGAATACATCAAGAAAGTGAATTTTATCATAGTAATGTTATTATGAAATTTAAAGATACTTATGAATTAGCAAATAATATTATTGATTATTATTTAGATGAAAGTATTAAATTTCAAGCAATGAAATTTGGATTTACTTGTTATGTTGATTATGGTAGTGGTGGATTAGCAGTTATTGATATTTTAAAAAAAGAAGTAGAAAAAAGAAAAATTAATTGATTAAATTTTACTCCAGTAGATAAAACTACAATGTATTTAAGAGATAGAATTGATTGAGATACTATTTGTATGATTAAAGGTATATTATAAGTATTAATTGAAAAAGATGTCCTAATACACATGAAGAATTATCAAAAATGCAATGATTAGCAAAATCTAAATTAGAAAATTCAAATAATGAACCACAAATGCTTGATTTATATGATAATTGTTGAGATGCAAGAATGTATGCTTCAATGCATAAAATGAAATGATTAATTAATAATATTAATAATGAATTATTAATTAATAAAAATAAATTTGGAGAGTGATAAAAATGAATAATCCATTAGAATATCTTTCTTGTAATAGAAGAGAATGATATAGTGATATTCCTATGAGAATTGCTCAAAAATCAACTAAATTATGATTAGGTAAAGGTTTATTATTTGATAGTGAAAAAGAAAATATTTTAAAATATTTTACTAATAAAATTATTAGTGATAAATGATTTGAAAAATTATATAAATTTGGAATACAAGAAAGTTTACTTGGAAAAGTATATATAATGCCTATTATTTATAAAGATAATAGTACAAGTTTAAAAGTATTACCTAATTCATTTGCTGGTAGAGTTGCTAAATATAATGAAGAAGAACAATGTGCAGAATTCTTTTTTATAAATGAACAAGCAGATAGTGCAACTTTAACTTGAGTAATTGCTGAAAATGGAAAAATAAGATTTGAAACTTATAAAAATGATGATAAAAATGAAAAAGAAATTATTTTAGGAACAGCACATACAAAATTAAAACCTAATTTAATACCAAAATATAGTTATGAAATTAAAAATCCTTGAAATTATTTACCAATATTAGAAATAACAAATTTACCAATGGTTAATTTTTATGGTAATTCAACAACTTTAAATGCTTATCCAGATACTTATCCAGTTTGAAATTTAATTGAATATTATCATAAATCATATACTCAAAGAAATGTTGATAGAGAATTAAATGTTACTACTTTATTTGGTGCATTTGATAATGAAACTGTTAAAAATATGATTGAACATGGAAAAATAATTGATAATCCTAAAAAAAATATTGTAGTTAATGTTGGTACTGCTGGATATAATAAATCTGGTGCTGGTGGTATGGAAGTTATTCAAGGTGATTTTAAAGCTAGTAATTATATTTTAGATAAAGATGATTTAGGAAAAGATATTTGAAATGGTGCAGGGTATGATTATAATGAATTTTCTGGTGTAAATTATGAAAATAAAATTAAATCATTATTTAATAATAAAAATGATATGGAAACTACAGAAACTAAAATAAGTCATTATTCATATTATTTTTATAGATTTTTTGATATGTTATTAATTCATGAAAATTTATGAAATGGTATTGGTGATAGACCTTATAGTTTTAAATTTTTACCTATTGCTATGACTGACCAATTATTAAAACAAGAAATGATTAGTCAAAGATTAGTAGATAGAACAATATCATATACACAAGCTATTGCTGAATTAGATGAAGTAACAAAACAACAAGCAAAAAAACATTATAAAGAAATAATGGAAGAAGATAAAGAAGAAATAAAATTATTAGGAGAAAAAGAAAATGATACATCAACAAATTCAATTAATGAAACATCTACATCTTCAATTAAAAAGACAACAATTGCTAATTAAAAGATGTAGTTATTGAAAAATATTTCCATTTATTATTAATAATGGTGCAATTCCTTTAACTGAAACTGGTTATAAACCAATTAATAGTAAAATAAGTGATTTTGGTCAATATGAATTAATATTAACTGGTACTACTCCAGTTGTATGTATTTGAAAAAATAGTACAAAAATATATCAAAAAAATAAAGGTAAAATTGACCCTATAACTCATAAACGTAGTGGACAAGATGAATTTTATACAAAACAATATAAAATTGGTGATTATTGAAATGCTTATTTAATTGATGATACAAGTGGTGTTGATTTTAGTAATTTACCAAATAATCAAATATTTAAAACAGTACAAACAAAAAGACAATATACTTTAGTAATGTTTGAAGAACATATTACAATTGATGATTATTTACAATTTTTTGTTGTATTTAATGATGAAAATGAAAATATTGGTGGTAATAGTGGTAAAAATCAAGATAGACAATTATTATATATTTCAAATGTAACAAATTATTATAGTCCTTATAATGGTGCATTTAGTATGCAAGTTTTAACTTTTAGTAGTTTAAATGATAGAGTAGTTTCTACTGGTCAAAATACACTTGATTTTGTACAATATGCAAGCCCGGGTAGTGGTTATGCTTCCCTACTATTGAAAAAGGAAAAGTAACCTTAAATCGTACTTTAATGCGTGATATAGGAGTAAGATATAGTCATAGACAATCATATGGATTAGAATTATTATCAAGTTGTTATTATTATGGAAGACCAATAATTCAAGGACAAGAGCCTATTCAACAAAATAATGAAGAAATATTTGAAAGTAAAGTATTTGCTTCAAGAAGATTATTTATTGCTGGTAATAATGAAAAATCTACAACTAATATTAAAAATAATGGTGGTTTACTTGCTGGAATAAATGATAAAATAACAACAAGTAGTCATCCAGAAACTACATTTTATAATATTATGAATGCACAACCTACTGGATTTACTAATTTTAAAAATTTTACAGAATGATTAAAAACTTCATTAAATTTTCAAGATAATTTATTTGTAACAAAAGATTTTAAAGGTATGCTTTCTTTTGATAAAGATAAAGCAAGATTAAGTAATGGTACATCAGTAGGAGAAGCTAAATTTTTTTGAGATAGTGAATGAAATATAAATAATATCTCTGGTAATTATAATGTAGATATGTCAAGTTGCATTAAGTGATATTCCTTTAATTGGTAAATTATTAAATGCTTTAACATTAGGTATTTGAAGTAGTTGAGTTATTACTCAAAATGCTCAACAATATAAAAAAATGTTATATTTTAATGGCTTTATGTCAGCATTTTTTACAAGTAATTTAGAAAGTATTATTGGTAATGGTGGTTTAATTCCATTAAATGCTTTTACAAATGATAATGATTTTACTATTGGTAAATTATTAGGTGCAAATGTTTCAACAACTGCTATGACTATGAAATTAAGTGATAGAGTAAGTGTTTATCCATGAGACCCTACCAATGGTAAAAAATTAGAAGTTAAAGAACAAATAAGTACAGTTGATTTATCACAAAAGAAAAATCCTGAATTGTAAATATAAATGGGACAGTTTATTGGCAATGTTTAGTAATCTGTGTAACTTACAAAAATAACTATGTTTAATTAATTCTAGTAAATATAATTAAATGACTAGAAAGAGTGAGTTACAGATGGCTAAAAAACAAAATATTAATAATAATGATCCAATATCAAAAGCAGTAGATTTATTATTAGAAAATACTGAAGATTTAACAACAGTTTTTAAAGAAGGGGGTTTATATAAAGAATTAACAAAACGTTTAGTTGAAAAAATGTTGAATTCTGAAATGCAAAATTATTTAGGATATGAAAAAAATCAACATAGTAATACTGAAAATGCTCGTAATGGTACAAGTTCAAAAAAATTAATAACTCAACAAGGTAAAATTGAGATTGATGTACCAAGAGATCGCAATAGTGATTTTACTCCTGTAATAGTTGCAAAAAGACAGCGAAGATTTGATGGTTTTGATCAACAAGTGCTTTCACTATATGCAAAAGGTATGACTCTATCTGACATTAGAATGCAGTTACAAGAGTTATATCATGGTGCTGATATTAGTGAAAGTGTTATTAGTCAAATTACTGATGATGTTATTGATGATGTCAAAACATGACAAAATCGACCATTAGAAAGCATTTATCCGATTGTTTATTTTGATTGTATAGTAGTTAAAGTTCGACAAGATAAACGGATTATTAATAAATCAGTTTATATAGCATTAGGAGTTGATTTAGAAGGTAAAAAAGATGTTTTAGGCTTATGAATTAGTGAAAATGAAGGTGCTAAATTTTGATTAGCTAATTTCACAGAAATGAAAAATCGAGGCTTAAATGATATTTTGATTGCTTGTAGTGATAATTTAACAGGCATGTCAGAAGCAATACAAGCAGTTTATCCTAAAACAGAACATCAATTATGCATTGTTCATCAAATTCGAAATAGTTTAAAATATGTTTCATACAAACATCGAAAAACTCTAGTTACAGATTTAAAACCAATTTATAGTGCATGTAGTGAAGAACAAGCAATGCAAGCTTTAGAATCATTTGAAAGTAAATGAAATAAACAATATCCCCAAATTGCTAAATCTTGATATAAAAATTGAGAAAATTTGATGATTTTTATTAGTTATCCTGCAGAAATCAAAAGAGTAATTTATACAACAAATGCTATTGAATCTGTTAATAGTCAATTACGAAAAGTTATTAGAAACAAAAAAGCTTTTCCTAATGATATGTCAGTTTTTAAAATATTTTATTTAGCAATTGAAAATATAACAAAAAAATGAACATTGCCTATTCAAAATTGAAATACAGCAATTGCTCATTTTATGATAAAATTTGAAGACAGAATTAATCTGAACTAGTACTTTGTAAAACAAAGATACACAGATTTCTAAAAAGCCTCAGTTTTTTAAAATAATTGTATTAAATCTATTGGTCTTTTATAAGATAGTGATTTTCTGGGTGTAGAATTAATTTGAAATGCTATAGTATTTAAATCTTTTTGTTTATATGAAGATAGATCTGTAGATTTTGGTAAATATCTTCTTAAAATACCATTATTATTTTCATTTAAACCTCTTTGACAAGGTTTACCAGGATCTGCAAAATAAATCTTAACATTACAATTTTTTTCGATTAATTTTCATTTACTAAATTCTTTACCACGATCAAAAGTAATAGTTTTAACTGTTCCTTTTTGTAACTTTGAAATAAATTTTATTATACTTTTTGTAATATTTTCTGATTTATTATTTTTAGTTGCTAAAGGAATTGTGGTTTTTGATCATATATCAGCTAAAGTAATAATAGAACTTTTATGATCTTTACCAATGATAGTATCACCCTCTAAATGACCAAATTCTTCTATATTTTTAATATTAGGAATGATTAAATTTCTTTCATGAATAGACTTACAATTATTAATTCTGCCCCTAGTTTCTTTTTGTTTGTGAGGTTTATTTTTTCCTTTTCTCAATAAGTTATTTTCATCAAAACCCATTCGATTTGTTTTAAACATGTTATATAAAGTTTTTGTTGAAATACTTTTTATTTTATTTTCCTTTAAAAAATTAGCAATTATATCAAGAGCATAATTTTTAGTAATTAACAAATGATTAATAGTATTAATTTCTATTAAAGTTAAAATTATTAATTTTCTACCTGCATTTTGTTTATTTTTTTGAATTTTATTCAATATTTCTAATGGTAATAAGTTTTGATTTAATAATCTACAAACTCTATGTACAGTTGATTTACTATAATCAATGGCTTTTGCTATTTTACGAATCGAAAATCCATAACTTTTATATTCTTTTATTGCTATTATTGATTCAATAGTCAGATACTTATACATTGTGCTAATTCCTTTCTTTTCTTAATTATAGAATTAACACAATTTAATTTTTATATAAGTGTCCTTTTTAATTTTACAATTCAGGAAAAAATGAAAAGTTAACTAGTTATGCAGTAAGTCTAATATTTGTAAAAATATTAAATATTTATTTACTTGATTAATATCAATAGTATCCTCAATGACACTTGATAGTTATTTTGATATTATTACTGCTCAAATAAGTGCTAACAAAAAAATAGATTTTATAAAAGATTTAAAACTACTAATAACTAAAGAAAATATAATAGTTGCAATAATAGCCCAAATTGGTTTTTCATTTAAACTTAATATTACTGATTTTTGCTGAGAAAAATTTAAAAATACATATACTTGTCAAACATTAAGTTATATATGTAATTTTCCTAAAAAATATTATCAGTCTGTTTACTCAAACAATTCAATTTTCCAATTAAATTCAAATATTACTGAAGAAAATTTAGAAAAATTATTATGAAAAATTTGATAAAAATATTAAAATCTTAGAAAAAATAAATATTAAATTAAATGATACTATTGATACAAGTAATCGATTAAATATTAATAAAATTAATAATTCTCAACTACCACCATTATTAAAAACACTACAAAAAATAGAATCAAATATTATTTCAATACCAATTAACTAAAAATATTGTCAAATAACTTTTTTATAACTTTATTTACTTGTACTATAATTTTTCATATATTGAACTAATGTTTTAATTAATACACCCGTACCACGATCATTTTTATAAGCAGTTCCCGCAATATCTAAATGTAAAAATGGTTTATCTTCACTAAATTCTTTTAAAAATGCAGCAGCATTTGATGAACCACCATATGGATCTTTAGAAAGATTACTTAAATCAGCTATTTTAGATGAACGCATATTTAAAATATTTTGTTGATGAATTGGCATTCTTCAAATTTCTTCATTAGTTTGTTGTGATGATAAATCAAAATCATTAAATAATTTATCATCAGTAGCAAAAGCACCAGTCATATAACTACCTAATGCCACTAGCATTGCACCAGTTAAAGTTGATAATTCAATAATACGATTTGCTTTTCCTTTACGTAAAGCATATGTCATACCATCTGCTAATACCAACCTTCCTTCTGCATCGGTATTATTAATTTCTACAGTTTTACCATTCATTGAAGTAAAGACTGTTTCTACTAAAGTAGCATGACCACCAATCTTATTTTCTGTTAAACAAGCAACAGCTACAAAGTTTATTTTTAATTGTAATTTAGCAGCAGCAATGGCAGTATTACATACACTAGCTGCACCCGACATATCAAATTTCATACCTTTCATTGCTGAAGAAAGTTTTAGTGAATAACCACCACTATCAAAAGTAATTCCTTTACCAACTAATCCTAAAATATCATCGGCATGCTGTGGATCACCTTTATATTCTAAAACAACAACACGAGCATCAAAATTACTTCCAGCATTAACTGCTAATAATAAATTCATATTTAGTTCTGTTATTTCTTTTTGCCCTAAAACCTTTACTGATAAATTTTTAATACCTTTTGCTGCATCTTGAATTTTTTTTGCAAAAACTTCGGGATATAACAAATTAGGTGGCATATCTTGCAAATTACGTGCTAAATTAATACTTTCTCCTTGAATTTCGATTTGTTGTTGTGAAGTATAGTTAGGGAATTTTGCTGTTGAAACAACATTATATTTAACTTTTTTTTCTTCATTCTTTTTACTTTTTAAAGTATATTCTTTAAAAGTACCGAATCATAATGCTTCATATATAGTTTGTAAAAGTATACTTTCATCTAAATTACTCGTAACAAAAGATTTGACATCAATATCCAAATCTTGACTATTATTACTACTAAAATTTACAAAAAAATTATAAACATCATTACGAGTTAAGCCCTTACTATCACCTAAATATAGGTAATAAGTTTTATCTTCAGAAATTAATGTTAATTTATTTTTTTCTTTAGCAATCAATTCATGAGGAACCTTATCAGCAAATACCGCTGTTAATTTTAATTTTAATTCAAGTTTACTACTAACATTAAGTAGAATATTTTTATCCATATTTTCACTCCTAAATGGTAATATTAAAATAATTACAATATATCTGAATTAATATTTTCGAAAATTACAACAAAAATAGATAAGTTAAACAATATTATTGTATTATTATTGTATTGTAATATTACCATAGAATGGAGCAAAAACTATGAAGCGTTCTGAATTAAATGAAAAAGATAAAAAAAAGTACTGCTGAGATTTTAAGCATTTATTTATTAATAATGAATCTTGAAAAAAAGCTTTACCTGAGTTTGATAAATTTGCCAATCAACTTTTAACTTTTAAAGGAAAATTAAATAATATTGATAACTTTAAAAAATATTTAGCAATTAGCAAAGAAATATCAATGTTAGGCTCTAAAGTTGTGCAGTATTTACATTATGGAGATTTAGATCAAACTAACTTAGAATTGCAACAATTATCTAGTTTATTTGCGACTCAACAAAGTAAGTTATCGGAAAAGTTAGCATGAATTGAACCAGAAATTAAAACTATTGGTTTACAAACTATTAAAAACTGAATTAATAATGACCCCTCATTAATGATATATAAACATGATATGGAAGTTTTCTTTAAATTTGAAAAATTTATTTTAAGTGAGCACGATGAAACTTTACTAAGCAAAGTTAGTAAATCAAGAAGTGCTGCTGGTGGTTTATATGATAGTTTGGTTTATGCTGATAAACAAAAAACAATGTTTAATTATCAAAATAAAGAACAAGAATTAACACAAACTTTATATTTAGACATTTTAGAAAATAGTAATCCAGTAAAAGATCAACAATTAAGAATTGATATTTCAAAAAAATTTTATGAAGATATTAAAAATAAAAAACATTCATTAGCACAAGTTTATGAAAGCATTTTAGAAGTAGCTGTTGAAGAAATAAAAATTCGTAACAACGATAAAGAAAAAGATAATAAAAAACATTTAACTACTTTAGAATATAGTTTATTAAGTGATGATGTACCATTAATACTATATGAAAATTTAATAAAAACGGGACAGAAACACGCTATTTTAGTAGAAGAATTTTATAATTTAAAACGTAAATTTTTTAAATTTAAAAAATTTTATAGTACCGATACTAGTTTAAAAATGACAACAATACCAACCAAAAAATTCAGTGTTGAAGAAGGTATTAATTCAGTCAAAGAAATTTTAAGTATCTTAGGTGATGAATATTTAGAGCAATTAAACTTAGCATTATTACCAGGTAGAATTGACTATTATGAAGACACAAATAAACGAACTGGTGCTTATTCAACAGGTGGTAATGGCGTAGAACCCATTATTTTAATGAATTGAGATGATACTATTAATTCACTTAATACACTAGCTCATGAATTAGGTCATTCTGTTCACACCCTATTTTCAGAAAAATATCAAAAATATCCAAATGCTGACTATCCAATTATTTTAGCTGAAGTTGCTTCAACAGTTAATGAACATCTAGCCTTTGATTATTTATATAATAAAGCGTCAAATAATCAAGAACGCATTTACTTACTACAAACTCATATTGAAACTGTAATTGGTACTTTTTTTCGTCAAATTCAATTTGCTGAATTTGAATGAGAAGCACATAAATTAGTAGAAAAAGAAGTGCCATTAAACGCCGATATTTTGGCTGATTTATTTGAAAATACAGCTAATAAATATGGACAAAAAGCATTAGATAAATACGAAGAAAAAGCAAAAGGATACTCATGACCACGAATTCTTCATTTTTTCCACTCGCCTTATTATGTTTATAAATATGCTACTTCAATTACCGTTTCTTATAAACTTTATGAAGATGTTAAAAACGGTAAAAAAGAAAATTTACTTAACTTTTTAAAAGCCGGTGGTAGCAAATATCCATTAGATATTTTAAAAGATGCGGGTGTTGATTTAACACAAATTGATGTTTATAACCCATTAATTACTAATTTAAAGAAAATGATTAACCAATTATCAGACTTAATTAATAATAAAGATAATTAAATTGCAAAAAAATAATATATAATACTAATGGTGTTTTAGTCCTTTAGCATTTTATTTAAAACGTTATAAAATAATATGTACATATTTTGACTATTACAATTAGTAAAGACTAAGGAGAATAAATAAAAAATGAATGTGAAATTTGATTTTGAAGATATAAATCTAATTGCAAATAAAGGAATAGTTAAATCACGAAAAGAATGTGATACCAGTGTTAAACTAAATGGTTTTACTTTTAAAATTCCAATTATTCCGGCAAATATGAGTGCTGTCATTAACCAAGAATTATGTATTTGATTGGCTAAAAATAATTACTTTTATGTAATGCACCGTTTTAATATCGATCAAATTAAATTTATTAAAAGTATGCATGAACAAAAGTTATATGCTTCAATTAGCATTGGTGTTAAAAAAGAGGATAAAGAGTTACTTGAACAATTAATCAAACTGAATCTAATTCCTGAATTTATTACTATTGATATTGCTCATGGTCATAGTAATGCTATGGAAGAAATGATTAAATTTATAAAAACTACTTTTGCTAAAACAAATACTAAACCTTTTATTATTGCTGGTAACGTTATGACAAAAACCGCTGTTAAAGATTTAGAAAAATGAGGCGCTGATGCAATTAAATTTGGTGTTGGTCCAGGAAAAGCTTGTATTACTAAACTAAAAACTGGATTTGGTACAGGTGGTTGACAATTAAATGCTTTACAAGATGTTGCCAATAGCACCACTAAACCATTAATTGCAGATGGTGGTATTAGATGTAATGGTGATATTGCTAAAGCAATAGCTTTTGGTGCCACTATGATTATGGCAGGAAGTATTTTAGCGGGTTATGATGAATCACCTGGCAAAATTGTTACAATAAATGGTCAATCTTACAAAGAATATTTTGGATCAGCAAGTATTTTTAACAAAGCGGAAGCGAAAAATATTGAAGGTAAAAAAATACTTGTTCCATATAAAGGTTCAATTGCTGATACTTATAAAGAAATGGAAGAAGATTTACAATCTGCTATTTCTTATGCTGGTGGTAAAGATTTATCCACATTAACAAAATGTGATTATGTTATTGTTAAAGGTACTATTAATAATGGTGACGATCGTTAATAACTTTTAATTTTTCTTTAAAAACAATTCTGGATACCCAGAATTGTTTTTTATTAAAATACAAGCAAATCAAACAGCCTATGATGATAATTGAATTCACTGGCATAATTGTTTAATGATATTAAAGAATCTAATAATTAAATTATTTTTAATATTTGAACTACTTTGTCTGAAATTTTTTGAGGCTTTTTAGAAATCTGTGTATCTTTGTTTTACAAAGTACTAGTTCAGATTAATTCTGTCTTCAAATTTTATCATAAAATGAGCAATTGCTGTATTTCAATTTTGAATAGGCAATGTTCATTTTTTTGTTATATTTTCAATTGCTAAATAAAATATTTTAAAAACTGACATATCATTAGGAAAAGCTTTTTTGTTTCTAATAACTTTTCGTAATTGACTATTAACAGATTCAATAGCATTTGTTGTATAAATTACTCTTTTGATTTCTGCAGGATAACTAATAAAAATCATCAAATTTTCTCAATTTTTATATCAAGATTTAGCAATTTGGGGATATTGTTTATTTCATTTACTTTCAAATGATTCTAAAGCTTGCATTGCTTGTTCTTCACTACATGCACTATAAATTGGTTTTAAATCTGTAACTAGAGTTTTTCGATGTTTGTATGAAACATATTTTAAACTATTTCGAATTTGATGAACAATGCATAATTGATGTTCTGTTTTAGGATAAACTGCTTGTATTGCTTCTGACATGCCTGTTAAATTATCACTACAAGCAATCAAAATATCATTTAAGCCTCGATTTTTCATTTCTGTGAAATTAGCTAATCAAAATTTAGCACCTTCATTTTCACTAATTCATAAGCCTAAAACATCTTTTTTACCTTCTAAATCAACTCCTAATGCTATATAAACTGATTTATTAATAATCCGTTTATCTTGTCGAACTTTAACTACTATACAATCAAAATAAACAATCGGATAAACGCTTTCTAATGGTCGATTTTGTCATGCTTTGACATCATCAATAACATCATCAGTAATTTGACTAATAACACTTTCACTAATATCAGCACCATGATATAACTCTTGTAACTGCATTCTAATGTCAGATAGAGTCATACCTTTTGCATATAGTGAAAACACTTGTTGATCAAAACCATCAAATCTTCGCTGTCTTTTTGCAACTATTACAGGAGTAAAATCACTATTGCGATCTCTTGGTACATCAATCTCAATTTTACCTTGTTGAGTTATTAATTTTTTTGAACTTGTACCATTACGAGCATTTTCAGTATTACTATGTTGATTTTTTTCATATCCTAAATAATTTTGCATTTCAGAATTCAACATTTTTTCAACTAAACGTTTTGTTAATTCTTTATATAAACCCCCTTCTTTAAAAACTGTTGTTAAATCTTCAGTATTTTCTAATAATAAATCTACTGCTTTTGATATTGGATCATTATTATTAATATTTTGTTTTTTAGCCATCTGTAACTCACTCTTTCTAGTCATTTAATTATATTTACTAGAATTAATTAAACATAGTTATTTTTGTAAGTTACACAGATTACTAAACATTGCCAATTTTTTTCTGATTTTTTATCATTATTTTATATTTATTTTGATTACATTTCTTTATGATATCTTCTTTAATAGTTTTACTTTTTTATTTTTTTCCATATTTTTTTGCTTTTTAGTTTATATTCAATTATATTTTCCTGAATTGTAAAATTAAAAAGGACACTTATATAAAAATTAAATTGTGTTAATTCTATAATTAAGAAAAGAAAGGAATTAGCACAATGTATAAGTATCTGACTATTGAATCAATAATAGCAATAAAAGAATATAAAAGTTATGGATTTTCGATTCGTAAAATAGCAAAAGCCATTGATTATAGTAAATCAACTGTACATAGAGTTTGTAGATTATTAAATCAAAACTTATTACCATTAGAAATATTGAATAAAATTCAAAAAAATAAACAAAATGCAGGTAGAAAATTAATAATTTTAACTTTAATAGAAATTAATACTATTAATCATTTGTTAATTACTAAAAATTATGCTCTTGATATAATTGCTAATTTTTTAAAGGAAAATAAAATAAAAAGTATTTCAACAAAAACTTTATATAACATGTTTAAAACAAATCGAATGGGTTTTGATGAAAATAACTTATTGAGAAAAGGAAAAAATAAACCTCACAAACAAAAAGAAACTAGGGGCAGAATTAATAATTGTAAGTCTATTCATGAAAGAAATTTAATCATTCCTAATATTAAAAATATAGAAGAATTCTTTAATTTTGTAGAAAAGTAATGATACATGATAAAGTGTTATTTTTAGAGAATTTTTACACTAAATAATGTTACTTTTAACAAATTTTTAATTAAAAATAATATTTTAAGTGTAAATTGATGAATAATTTTTGGTCATCCATACTTTTCTACATAATTAAAAGAAGAATTTGGTCATTTAGAGGGTGATACTATCATTGGTAAAGATCATAAAAGTTCTATTATTACTTTAGCTGATATATGATCAAAAACCACAATTCCTTTAGCAACTAAAAATAATAAATCAGAAAATATTACAAAAAGTATAATAAAATTTATTTCAAAGTTACAAAAAGGAACAGTTAAAACTATTACTTTTGATCGTGGTAAAGAATTTAGTAAATGAAAATTAATTGAAAAAAATTGTAATGTTAAGATTTATTTTGCAGATCCTGGTAAACCTTGTCAAAGAGGTTTAAATGAAAATAATAATGGTATTTTAAGAAGATATTTACCAAAATCTACAGATCTATCTTCATATAAACAAAAAGATTTAAATACTATAGCATTTCAAATTAATTCTACACCCAGAAAATCACTATCTTATAAAAGACCAATAGATTTAATACAATTATTTTAAAAAACTGTCCCATTTATATTTACAATTCAGGAAATATAATGAATTAAATAAACTTTATTTAATAAACTTTATTTAAAATACCAGATAAAAATATATTGTGAAATACGTTTTATTTCTTTATAATAAATATAAAAATTAATATAAGTTTTTTAATCCATTTACTTTCATTTCAAAGTAAATGGTTTTTTATTTTGAAGGGGATGAAAAGATGATTAATACAGAAAAATTACCTTTATTAAAAACAAATGAACATATTAATTATAATGGAATTAATAATTCACATATATCAATAAATCATAATGATTCATCTAGTACTGAAAGTATTATAGTTTTAGATGATGATCAAATAACAAATGGAAGAGAAAATAATAATTTAAACAATTTATTATTTGATGGTGATTCAGTAAATACTATTGTTAATTTTAGCAATGATTGAAGGGATACTGATGATCGTTATGGTGGAAAAACACAGAAAAGATTAGATATTAATGGTAATTGAGAATATAATACAAAATTTATAACGGGTGATGTTTTAAATGAAAAAATAGCAAATATTAATAATCAATTATATTTAATGAAAGAAATTATATTAAATGATGGTACAGTTATTTTAGAATTATCAAATTTAAATGAAAATAAAAAAATTGAAACAAAATATAAAATATACAATAATGAAGAAGAAAGAGAATACAATAATAATTTAAATGACTTGGATTTAACTACTTTTTTACCAATAAATAAAGAAAAACCTAATTTTTTAAAAAAATTTTTAAGTTCAAAATATATGTTTTTACCTAATACATTTTTTTTAAATTTTGCTTTCGGATCAGTATTATTATTTGAAGCTAAAAATTATTTTCATAAAGAAAAGTTACCTGAAAATCTTTATCATAATTTTTGAGATGTATTAATGAGTGGTATTAGTGGTGTTATAGTAATGAATTTATCGTATTTAAATTACAAACTTATTTCTTTAAAAAATAAATGAAAATACTTATCTTTTTCTTTAGTAATTGGTGGTATTAGTATTTGAGATCAATTTTTATATTTACATGTTAGTGAAGAAAATTTCAACTTCATCTCTTTTATAGAAAGAATAAGTATCTTTTTTACTAGTATTTTAATTGAAGAATTAATTTTTGATAAAATTGCTCAACCTTGCATTGAAAAATTATGACAAAATTTAAAAAATCAAAATTTTTCAAAGATTATTAAATATGGTAGTACTGTTAGTATGCTTCTTTTTGTATCAATTTTTAAAAATATATTAACTGGTCTTTATGGCGAAGAAAAAGAAATAAATTTAGAAAATATTAAAAAAGCACTTCCACTAACACTATTGACAGTAATTCTTGAAAATACTCTTACTTCTTTTTCTTTTTCTTATTTTGATTGATTTTGAACAAAAATTTCAATTGCAAAAGAAATAGCAACCAATAGTATAAAAGGAATAGAAAGATTTGCTAATCAACAAGCACAAAATTATAGTTTTAAAAAATTAATAAAACAATTTAATTTTCAACCATTTAATGCAAACTTAATAAATGAAAGCGAACCGATAGATCATCCAGATTCAAATCAACCATCTATCCAAGTTATGTAAAAGTAAAGTCATTAACTCATCTTTTGATGAAATATAAAAAAATAACACATTTTAGTTGAAAATATTAACTGAAAAAATACATTATATAATAATAAAAAAGTGAATTATTAATTCACTTTTTTATTATTACAATTATTTAATATATTAAAACGAAGAAGTAAACCCTCTATTATCGTTATATCCAATTTCATTGAAACAGCGATTGGGATCCATTTCATTTCAAGATACAGCATGTCTAGATGTTGAAGGTTGAGATTGCATAGTTGCTTGATTTCTTAATCCAGAAATCTTTTGTTTAATTTCATATAATTTTGCCTTTTTTTGTTGTTTAATTTCATTGCTTCTACTATTATTAAAACGACCACAACTAATAATAACTCAAAATTTATTAGAAAAATTGGCAATGTTTAGTAATCTGTGTAACTTACAAAAATAACTATGTTTAATTAATTCTAGTAAATATAATTAAATGACTAGAAAGAGTGAGTTACAGATGGCTAAAAAACAAAATATTAATAATAATGATCCAATATCAAAAGCAGTAGATTTATTATTAGAAAATACTGAAGATTTAACAACAGTTTTTAAAGAAGGGGGTTTATATAAAGAATTAACAAAACGTTTAGTTGAAAAAATGTTGAATTCTGAAATGCAAAATTATTTAGGATATGAAAAAAATCAACATAGTAATACTGAAAATGCTCGTAATGGTACAAGTTCAAAAAAATTAATAACTCAACAAGGTAAAATTGAGATTGATGTACCAAGAGATCGCAATAGTGATTTTACTCCTGTAATAGTTGCAAAAAGACAGCGAAGATTTGATGGTTTTGATCAACAAGTGCTTTCACTATATGCAAAAGGTATGACTCTATCTGACATTAGAATGCAGTTACAAGAGTTATATCATGGTGCTGATATTAGTGAAAGTGTTATTAGTCAAATTACTGATGATGTTATTGATGATGTCAAAACATGACAAAATCGACCATTAGAAAGCATTTATCCGATTGTTTATTTTGATTGTATAGTAGTTAAAGTTCGACAAGATAAACGGATTATTAATAAATCAGTTTATATAGCATTAGGAGTTGATTTAGAAGGTAAAAAAGATGTTTTAGGCTTATGAATTAGTGAAAATGAAGGTGCTAAATTTTGATTAGCTAATTTCACAGAAATGAAAAATCGAGGCTTAAATGATATTTTGATTGCTTGTAGTGATAATTTAACAGGCATGTCAGAAGCAATACAAGCAGTTTATCCTAAAACAGAACATCAATTATGCATTGTTCATCAAATTCGAAATAGTTTAAAATATGTTTCATACAAACATCGAAAAACTCTAGTTACAGATTTAAAACCAATTTATAGTGCATGTAGTGAAGAACAAGCAATGCAAGCTTTAGAATCATTTGAAAGTAAATGAAATAAACAATATCCCCAAATTGCTAAATCTTGATATAAAAATTGAGAAAATTTGATGATTTTTATTAGTTATCCTGCAGAAATCAAAAGAGTAATTTATACAACAAATGCTATTGAATCTGTTAATAGTCAATTACGAAAAGTTATTAGAAACAAAAAAGCTTTTCCTAATGATATGTCAGTTTTTAAAATATTTTATTTAGCAATTGAAAATATAACAAAAAAATGAACATTGCCTATTCAAAATTGAAATACAGCAATTGCTCATTTTATGATAAAATTTGAAGATAGAATTAATCTGAACTAGTACTTTGTAAAACAAAGATACACAGATTTCTAAAAAGCCTCGAAAAATTTCGCCCTTCTTTATCTGTTTCTAATTTTTGAATTTCTTTTTCTAATTTTTCTAATTGAGCTTGATATTGATTTAACGTTACTTCATATTTATATTTTTGAAATTGTTTATTCAATCAAATAAAAGGAGATTTTAATAATATTTTTATTTGTGTTTTTATACTTTGTGAATTATAAATTTGTCTTACTGCTGCAAGACAACCATTAATTTCAATATTTTTTTTATTTATACTAAAATTTAATTTTGCAATTTTTTTATCTATTTTTGCAATATCTAAATTTCTTCTACTCATGCTACGATTTAAATCACAAATATTTTCCATCTTCAATTTTAATCTTATTTTTAATCTTGCATCTAAAACCTCTTTTTCTGATTTTAGATTTGGACATAATCATCAATTTTCTTGTTTTATTGAAAAAAATTTATTTGCTATTTCAAGTTCATTTCTAGCAATTTTACAAAATATTCTTTTTGTTTTGTATGTTCTTCTTTCTAACTTAACAGTTAATCTTGCTGTTTTTAATTTTAACTTTGATAAAATTATTTTTTTATTTAAATCATGAGCATTAAAATTTTCAATTTGCTGTTCTATATTTGTTCCTTCAACTTCCAATACTCTTATTTCACTATCTAATTTCTCTTCTCGTATCATTTCTTTGGATATCTCTTCATCTAATGCCACTATGTTTTCTTTTCATTTTTTTATCATATATGTTGTTTGTAATTGTTTATTTGGTAATTGATTTTTTAATTTTAATATTTCTTCTCTATTTTTTTCCTTTAATTTTGTAGAAAAGTAATGATACATGATAAAGTGTTATTTTTAGAGAATTTTTAAACTAAATAATGTTACTTTTAACAAATTTTTAATTAAAAATAATATTTTAAGTGTAAATTGATGAATAATTTTTGGTCATCCATACTTTTCTACATAATTAAAATTTTTTTCTATTTGTTTTTGTATTTCATAAAGTTCATTAATATTTATAATCTTGTCTATTTTTTTAATTTGTTCAAAATGTTTTTTTCTTTCTCTTTCTAATTTTTGTTTTTCAATCTTTAAAACTATTATTTTGTTTTGTTTTTATTACAGTATCTATTTTTTTGATTTCTTCTTTAAAAATTTTTGATTCCTTTCTAATTGTTTCTATCACTAACTTCTTCCTTTCTTTTTTATTTAACCTGAATTGTAAAATTAAAAAGGACACTTATATAAAAATTAAATTGTGTTAATTCTATAATTAAGAAAAGAAAGGAATTAGCACAATGTATAAGTATCTGACTATTGAATCAATAATAGCAATAAAAGAATATAAAAGTTATGGATTTTCGATTCGTAAAATAGCAAAAGCCATTGATTATAGTAAATCAACTGTACATAGAGTTTGTAGATTATTAAATCAAAACTTATTACCATTAGAAATATTGAATAAAATTCAAAAAAATAAACAAAATGCAGGTAGAAAATTAATAATTTTAACTTTAATAGAAATTAATACTATTAATCATTTGTTAATTACTAAAAATTATGCTCTTGATATAATTGCTAATTTTTTAAAGGAAAATAAAATAAAAAGTATTTCAACAAAAACTTTATATAACATGTTTAAAACAAATCGAATGGGTTTTGATGAAAATAACTTATTGAGAAAAGGAAAAAATAAACCTCACAAACAAAAAGAAACTAGGGGCAGAATTAATAATTGTAAGTCTATTCATGAAAGAAATTTAATCATTCCTAATATTAAAAATATAGAAGAATTTGGTCATTTAGAAGGTGATACTATCATTGGTAAAGATCATAAAAGTTCTATTATTACTTTAGCTGATATATGATCAAAAACCACAATTCCTTTAGCAACTAAAAATAATAAATCAGAAAATATTACAAAAAGTATAATAAAATTTATTTCAAAGTTACAAAAAGGAACAGTTAAAACTATTACTTTTGATCGTGGTAAAGAATTTAGTAAATGAAAATTAATCGAAAAAAATTGTAATGTTAAGATTTATTTTGCAGATCCTGGTAAACCTTGTCAAAGAGGTTTAAATGAAAATAATAATGGTATTTTAAGAAGATATTTACCAAAATCTACAGATCTATCCTTTAATTTTGTAGAAAAGTAATGATACATGATAAAGTGTTATTTTTAGAGAATTTTTACACTAAATAATGTTACTTTTAACAAATTTTTAATTAAAAATAATATTTTAAGTGTAAATTGATGAATAATTTTTGGTCATCCATACTTTTCTACATAATTAAAAGATCTATCTTCATATAAACAAAAAGATTTAAATACTATAGCATTTCAAATTAATTCTACACCCAGAAAATCACTATCTTATAAAAGACCAATAGATTTAATACAATTATTTTAAAAAACTGTCCCATTTATATTTACAATTCAGGTAATATAAAAAAAATCATTACTTTCTTAAAAAAATAATAGATTGAAAACTATATTTAGTTTTTCTTTTACATTGTATATAAATATAATAAATTTACATGATATATGCATTAATACTATTTTCTATATACAATTCAATAACTTATAATTCTTTTAAAAATAAATTATTAATAATCTAATATTTACTAAAAAAAATAAATTATTTTTTAATTTATATTAATTTTATTATAATATTTAATATCATATACAAACACTAAAGTAGGTTAATAATGTTAGAAATCATAAGTCTTAATAATGAACATATTACAATTAAAGTGAAAAAAAATAAAAAAGAAATTTTAAATGCACTAGGTATTATTTATATCAATAATACTAATGAATTTAAAATATTTAATACTCCTTTTGCTCTTGAAGTACTACTTAAATATACAAATAATAATGATAAATTAAAACAAAAATATGAACACTCACTAATATCATGAAAAAAAATCCAACAAGAAAAAAACTTAAATGATTATCCAGGTAATCCTAAACTAAGACATTATCAACGTGTTGATGTT
The DNA here is from genome assembly GCF_964030965.1 of Spiroplasma endosymbiont of Amphimallon solstitiale. GTDB lineage: Bacteria > Bacillota_I > Bacilli_A > Mycoplasmatales > VBWQ01 > Spiroplasma_E. The sequence goes on along the minus strand of NZ_OZ034999.1, from coordinate 191,285 downwards.
GCAATTTTAAAAGCAAATAAAAGATTTGGCTTATTTAATGAAATGCGTACTGGTAAAACACCCACTATTTTAACAGCATTATCAGAAATGAAAACTAATAAAATATTATTTGTTGTTCCTAAGTCAACTATTTTATTAACGTGGGTTCCTGAAATTAAAAAATGAACTACCTATAATTGTATTACTATTAAAGATGATATTACTAAAGTGCGAACAGAAAAATATAATCAATTTAAAAATAGTAATAATTGTATTTTAGTAGTTTCTAAAAACACTTTTAAAAATGATATAAAAAATAAATTATTAACTAAATTTGATTTTACATTAGTTATTGATGAAGCACATTTTTTAAGAAACTATAAAACTGCACAAAGTTCAACAATTTTGGAAGTTGCAAATAAAGTATCATCAGTTTATTGTTTAACTGGTACTCCTGCCAATAATCATCCTAGTGATATTTTTGGTATATTAAAAATTATTGATAATAAACTATATAAAAATATTGATTATTGAGATTTTGTTGCTCGTTATTTTGGAATAATTAGAAAACGTATTACCAATTTTGTAACTATTAATATACCAAAACCAAATGTTAAACCACAACTAGCAGCAGAATTTGATTATTTAGTTAAAAAAATATCAATTATGCGTAAACAAATTGATGTACGTAATGAAATGCCAAAAATTATTAAAAATGATTTAATTTTAACTATGCCCAAAGCACAAACTGCAATTTATTATGATACTCTTGAAACTATGAAACAAGAATTATTTTATAATAAAAAATCTAAAATAACTTTTTTACAAATATTTACCAAATTAAGAACTATTTGTTCAACACCTATTAATGAGGGAATGAAAGAATTAGGAGCAAAATTTAATTGACTACTAGACTACTTACATGATAATGAAAATGATTCAATTATTATTTATAGTAGTTTTAGTGATAAAGGAATTAACATTTTAAGTAACATTTTAGATAAATATAAATTAAATCATCAATTAATTACTGGTAAAGTAAATCATGAACAAAGACTTAAAGCTATTAGTGATTTTCAAAGTAAAAAAGTTAAAATTATTTTATGTAATATTAAATCTACTAATGTTGGTATCACATTAGATCAAGGTGATGTTATGATTTTTCTAGATCGTGAATTAAACCCAACCGAAAATGAGCAAGCTGAAAGTCGCTTTTTTCCAACTCAATTAAACGATAATAAAACTAGAGAAATTATTAATTTATATTGTGCTAATACTATTGATTTAAAAATTAGAGACATCCTTAATAATAAAATTGATATTAATAAAGTTATTAATGATCAAGGTATTAAATTTTTTGAATAATTTTTATTATATTTAATAAACTAAACGAGGATTAAAAACAAGATCTGCATTATTATTAGGAATGAATTGTTCATCATTAATTTCAAGAATATATTCTTGCAATAAAGGCGCAAATTCGTTTGAAGATTGAAAAGAATGAGTGTTATCAATGATTTGTTGACTTTCAAAAAATTCTTTTAATTATGTAGAAAAGTATGGATGACCAAAAATTATTCATCAATTTACACTTAAAATATTATTTTTAATTAAAAATTTGTTAAAAGTAACATTATTTAGTTTAAAAATTCTCTAAAAATAACACTTTATCATGTATAATTACTTTTCTACAAAATTAAAGAAAAATTCTCTATAATCACCATTATATTCTTCATCATTTAAACAACAAAAAAGACCTGAAATAAAGCCAAAAAGAGCACCAGTAAAACATCCTGAAAGCACTGTTATAGCTGAAGTAATATCAAATTCAAGAATATTTTGTTCTCTTTTTTGATATAGATCAGAAAGAGTAAACAAACTACCTCCAATAATATTTCCTAAACAAGCTGCTAATATTATTTTTTTATTAATCATGTTATTTACCACCTTTTTAACATTTAAATTATTGGTTTAGATATTTTTTTTAAATTAAATGCTTTTCAAGCAAGAGCATCTGCTTCATCATTATATATATTACCGCTATGACCTTTAACTCATTTAAAATAAACTTTAACATCTTTTGCTATTTTATCATAAAATGCTTTATATGCCTTTGTTTCTACTTTAGTAGTTTTTCATTCACCAGTACATCATTTACTAATTCCAACATAATCATGACAAATTAAAATTGATTTTATATTATTTTCCAAAGCTAACTGCATTGCCTTTTGCGCACCCATTATTTCTCCAGCAACATTTCTTAATTTTGCTCAATTTTCATCATCAAATTTTTCATAAAATATATCTTTTTTGCCATTATTTAAGAAAACAAGTCCATAAGAAAATTGATTAATTTCTTCTTTAAAACTACCATCAGTATATGCTATTACTTCATATTTATAGTGATTTTCAGATTTTATTTGAATTTTATCATCTAAATAATCTTGAGCTTCTTTTTTAGATGCAAATTTTTTATACTGAGCACCAACAAAACCTCTAATTTGTGTTTCACATTCATTCCAGTTTTCAAATATTCCAATGACTCTACCTTTTTTTACTGCATAAAATTTACTTGCCATAATTATGACTCCTCTATTGTTTATTTTAATTTTACAATAATATTAAATTTTATCTAACCTGAATTGTAAATATAAATGGGACAGTTTTTTAAAATAATTGTATTAAATCTATTGGTCTTTTATAAGATAGTGATTTTCTGGGTGTAGAATTAATTTGAAATGCTATAGTATTTAAATATTTTTGTTTATATGAAGATAGATCTGTAGATTTTGGTAAATATTTTCTTAAAATACCATTATTATTTTCATTTAAACCTCTTTGACAAGGTTTACCAGGATCTGCAAAATAAATCTTAACATTACAATTTTTTTCGATTAATTTTCATTTACTAAATTCTTTACCACGATCAAAAGTAATAGTTTTAACTGTTCCTTTTTGTAACTTTGAAATAAATTTTATTATATTTTTTGTAATATTTTCTGATTTATTATTTTTAGTTGCTAAAGGAATTGTGGTTTTTGATCATATATCAGCTAAAGTAATAATAGAACTTTTATGATCTTTACCAATGATAGTATCACCCTCTAAATGACCAAATTCTTCTATATTTTTAATATTAGGAATGATTAAATTTCTTTCATGAATAGACTTACAATTATTAATTCTGCCCCTAGTTTCTTTTTGTTTGTGAGGTTTATTTTTTCCTTTTCTCAATAAGTTATTTTCATCAAAACCCATTCGATTTGTTTTAAACATGTTATATAAAGTTTTTGTTGAAATACTTTTTATTTTATTTTCCTTTAAAAAATTAGCAATTATATCAAGAGCATAATTTTTAGTAATTAACAAATGATTAATAGTATTAATTTCTATTAAAGTTAAAATTATTAATTTTCTACCTGCATTTTGTTTATTTTTTTGAATTTTATTCAATATTTCTAATGGTAATAAGTTTTGATTTAATAATCTACAAACTCTATGTACAGTTGATTTACTATAATCAATGGCTTTTGCTATTTTACGAATCGAAAATCCATAACTTTTATATTCTTTTATTGCTATTATTGATTCAATAGTCAGATACTTATACATTGTGCTAATTCCTTTCTTTTCTTAATTATAGAATTAACACAATTTAATTTTTATATAAGTGTCCTTTTTAATTTTACAATTCAGGTATTTTAAGTTCATATTTTGTAGAGTTTTGTTTTTGAATTAAAAATAAGTTTAAAAATAAAAGTAAGGTGGTTAAATAATGCCTTGATATGGTTATTTACTTTTAGGAGTTTTATTATTAATAATAGTTTATCCGTTTTTAATAACTAGAAAAAATATAAAGATATTACAACGTGTAGGTAGTTATATTATTTCAACACCACCACGTACTGGTAAATCTGCTCTTGCTTGTTGTTTAACGCAAAAGCATAAGGGTAGGGTAGTTAGTCCTATTCCTATTAAAGTACGTAATGAATATAGTTATCGTTGTTCTTATGATGATGTTTTTAAATTTAATCAATTAAATAGTAATTATGCTTTTAAAGAGTGTGATATGGTTGTTTTAGATGAGTTAGGTTTGAAAATTAATAGTAATGATTTGTCATCGGAATTTAAAGAAACACAAGAAAGTTTAGGAATGTTTTGTAAATTAATAGGTCATAATTTTAATGGAATTATGTATATGATTGAACAACACCCCGATAGAATACCAAAACAAGCACGTGAAAAAGTAGAGTATATTGTTCAAGTTAAAAGAATGCGTATTTTATTATTTTTAGTTAAGTTTAAACTAAATATTTATACTAATGTTGATGATTATAATAAAGTTGTATTATCTAAAAGACAAACTAAGAAAATAATTAAACGTGGTGGTTTACCACCAAGTTATAGTGGTGAAACTATGACTTTTAGTTTATGATTTCCTAAGTCTTATTTGCAAAGATATAATAGTCGTGCTTTAAATTATATTCATTCGTTAAAGAGTGAATTAAGTATTGTTAAAGACTATGAACAGTCACAAGCATTAGATTTTTCAGTAAATGATATTAGAGCAGTAGGATTAGATAAGTTGGATAATATATTACAAACTGAAAAAAAGAAACTGAAAATGTTGTATGCCGTACTTGTTATTATAGAAATAAATATTCTAAGAAAAATAAGAAAGATGTTAAAATAAAGTAAACCTATATTATTGGTCGGTGCCAACCAGAACCTTGGTTGGTTGGCCACGGGTTTAGCCCCGCTGGGGTGAGTTGCGAAGCAACGAGGGGCAAAGCCCCTATTACTTGAAGGGGGTTAATTAGATTATGCCAATTATTACAACTAAATGCTATATTTCATCATGTGAGAAAGAATATACATTTGACTCTTTATATCGTGATAAATTTATATATTGCAGTGGTAAATGTTATCAACAAGCATTCAATAATACAGTAACAAAATATACACAAAAATAATAAATTAGTTTTGGAGAGATATTATGAAAAAAGAAAAATTAATAGAACTGATTAACAATAAAATATTATAAGGTTTTTAAAAATGAAAAAAAAGATATTTAAAGAAACTGTTGATGATAATTATTCAACAAAGAAAAGTATTAACTATTATAATAATTGAATGATTATAATTTTTTCATGATTAACAAGTATAACTTTAATAATTAGTTGAGTTTTATGAATTATTTTTTTTAAAAGAGAAACTACTGATTTATTAATCCTTATTGATAATTTAATCACTAAGAAATTTTTTAAATTCAATTTAACTTTTCCAACTCTGACAATTGCAGTATTGGGTTTTGGTTTCATAATTTTAGGTGTTGTTGCCTTTCCTTTTATTTTTTATTATTGGATCAATTTTATTTTTTTCCTTTGGTGGATATGCTGCTTTTTATAAATTTGCTTCTGTAATAACCATTCATAAAAAACTATTTTTCATTATTCCATGAGGAATAGAATTTTTTTATTTTATAGTTTTAATAATTTCTTGTATATGCTTTATTAAAAAAAGTAGAAAAAAGAAATATATGTCACTAGAAGCAAAAGCACTATATTCACAAAATGAAATTAATCAAAACATAACTTCTTCAACAAATAATGATGATGAATAAACAATATGAACGCCACAACAAATTGAAGAAGTATGAAATAAAGGAGAAATTATCAATAATTTTAATCCACAATTATACCGTCGAGATTATGCGGGTGCCTTAATGTTTTGACATAATTTTTTTAATTATGTAGAAAAGTATGGATGACCAAAAATTATTCATCAATTTACACTTAAAATATTATTTTTAATTAAAAATTTGTTAAAAGTAACATTATTTAGTGTAAAAATTCTCTAAAAATAACACTTTATCATGTATCATTACTTTTCTACAAAATTAAAGCATAATTTTATTGCACAACCTAAACTTAATAATCCAATTGAAAGTTTAAATTGAACTATTGTTTATGAACGCCCCACCACAGCAGATGGAACTAATTATATTAAAAATTTAGTACCCATGAATAATAATAATGCTGTTACTAAAGGTAATAATTTCCCCCATTGAACAACTTCAGTCACTTATGACAGTAAAAAAAATAAAAACATATTTAAAAAGAAGTCATGAAAACATAAAGAAAAAAATCAAATAGAATAAAAAAAACATATTTAAAAAACTAAGTATTAAAGTACTTAGTTTTTTAAATAAAGATTAATTATCCAATTTTAGTTTTAGTTTCAACATTACTTGCTAATACTGTATCCAATACATCTTGACCACCACGGACCTGATGTTGTTCTGGATCAATGCTATGTAACATAATAATAACTTGATGAGCAACATTGATTTTCATACGATTAAATAATTTTGAAGCTTCCTCAATATAAGCTTGTAAGGGATTTAACTGCGCATAACCACGCAAATGGATTCCTGCACGCAGTTTACTTAAAGCATCAATGTGATTAGTTCAATATTGATCAAAAGTTTGTAAAATAACACTATTTTCAATTTGTTTTATAATAACATCATTTAATTTTTCTCTTTTTTCAAGATAAAAATTATAAGATTTTTCAACAATTAAATCAATATTTTCTTCAGTACTTAATCGATTTAACTTTTCTGCTATTAAATCATTAGGTTTAATTAATTTATTTTCAATACCTTTAACTAATTCATCATAATCAACAAACTGTTCTCTACCAACAACTTTATTAAAAATATTTAGTAAATCACGTGCTACTGTTCTGTGCATATTTTTGATTAAATCTAATAAATCATCAGCAAGTAAAATATTATCACGTTGATGATATGTAGCTTCACGATGCTGAGCAATAACATTATCATAATCTAATAAGTTTTTTCGTGCATCAAAATTCATACCTTCAATTTTTTGTTGTGCTCTAGTAATTGATCTAGTTAACATTTTTGATCTAATATAGTCTTCACCTAAACTTGCAAAAGCTTTTTTTAATTTTTCACCACCAAAACGTAACATCAAATCATCTTCAATTGAAACATAAAATCGTGAAAATCCAGGATCACCTTGTCTTCCGGCTCTTCCACGTAATTGATTATCAATTCTTCGTGCTTCGTTTCTTTCAGTACCTAATACAGCAAGGCCACCAAGTTCAATAACACCCTTACCAAGTTTAATATCAGTTCCACGTCCTGCCATATTGGTTGCTAAAGTAATTGATCCTTTTTCACCAGCTCTAGCAATAATATCAGCTTCACGAGCATGATTTTTAGCATTTAAAATCTCATGCTTAATTCCTTCCAAAGTTAACATATTAGCAATTCGTTCTGATACATCAACATTAGCAGTACCAATCAAAATTGGTTGTCCTTTAGTATGTCGTTCTTTAACTTCTGCAATTAAAGATTTAAATTTAGCATTTAATGAAGCAAAAACATGATCGGGTTTATCTTCTCGAATAATTGGTTTATTAGTAGGAATCTTAATTACTCTCATATTATAAATTTTTACAAATTCTTCTTCTTCGGTTTTAGCAGTTCCTGTCATACCACTTAATTTATTATATAAACGGAAAAAGTTTTGATAAGTAATAGTAGCTACTGTTGTTGTTTCTTGTTGAATTGTAACATTTTCTTTAGCCTGTAAAGCTTGATGAAGTCCATCACTATATACTCTACCAGGCATTAATCTACCAGTAAACTGATCAACTAGCACAATTTCACCATCTTTAACAACATACTCTACATCTAATTTGAAAACATGATTAGCACGAAGTGCATTTTGAATATGATGAAATAATTCCGAGTTATCAATATCAAATAAATTTTTTAAATTAAACTGTTTTTGAGCTTTATTAACACCCGTTACTGTTAATGCAATTTGACGTGATTCTCAATCAATTTTATAATCTTCAGGTATTAAAGTTTTTGCAAAAACATCTGATGCTTGATATAAAGGAGTACGATTTTTTGAACCACCAGAAATAATTAAAGGTGTTCTTGATTCATCAATTAAAACAGAGTCCGCCTCATCAATGATAGCATAATTAAGCTGACGTTGAACTTTTTCTGGATAAACCTTAACCATATTATCACGCAAATAATCAAAGCCTAATTCTGAATTGGTTGTATATGTAACATCTTTTAAATACGCTTCACGTTTTTGATTAGTAGAATGATCACGAAGACTAACGCCAATAGTAATCCCCAAAAATTCTAAAATTGGTCGATTTAATTCAGCATCTCTTGCTGCTAAATATTCATTAACAGTAATAACATGAACACCTTTACTACTTAAAGCATTTAGATAAATTGGCATCACAGCAGTTAAAGTTTTTCCTTCACCAGTTCGCATTTCAGCAACATCGCCATTATGAAGAACAATACCACCAATTAATTGAACAGGATATGGATGTAATCCACTAATTCTTCGTGCTGCTTCTCTAATTGTCGCAAAAGCTTCAACTAAAATATCATCTAAAGTCTCACCTTCTGCCAATCTGGTTCTGAATTCAACTGTTTTATTTGCTAATTCTTCATCTTTAATTTTTCTCATTGTTTCATCAAGGCTAATTATTGCCTTAACTTGTTTATTAATTTTTCGTAAAATTTTACGATCTCACATAAAGTAAATCACCATTTTTTTCTTTATTATTACTTATACTTATTATTACTTGTAAAGTAATAAAATCTTTATTATTTTAACATAAAAAAACTTAGAAAACTTCTTTAATTTTGTAGAAAAGTAGTGGTATTAGTAAAATTAGCAAAAATATATTTTTATATGGTATTTTTAATATTAAAGAGGTGATTTTAAATGAATAAAAATACAGTAAAAGAAATTTTAAATAATTTGTCTGATAAAGATTTTATTGAGATTTTTAGAGAAAATAAAACTAGAATTAAACAAATTGAGAAAAAAGAAAAATTTGAAGCAGTCGAACAAAAATTCAAAGAGAAAGGGATTCAATGTCCAGATTGTAGTTCTTTTTTGTGTACTAAATATGGTAGTAAAGATTATAAGCAAAGATATAAATGTAAAAGTTGTAATATTACTTTTCATGCTTTTAAAAATCATTATTTTTATTGAAGTCATTTATCTCATGATCAATGAGATTTATTGATACAAATAGCTACTTTAGGTCAATCTGCTTACATTATTTCTCAATTTATTAATACTACAAATAAAACTGCCTGATTTAATCGTCAAAAATTTATGAAATCAACACAATTAGTAAAAACACAAAATCAATTTGTAAAATTAAAAGCTAGAATTGAAATTGACGAAACTTTTATCAAAGAAATTCATAAAGGAAACTTTAAAGATCCAAATGATCCAAGAAAACAATGAATTGAAGAAAATGCTAAAGATTTAAATTGTTGTATTCAAATGGCAATTGATGAAAACCGAAATATCTATGCTCAAACAACAAATACTAAAAGATTAAATAAAAAATGAGTACAAGAAAACTTAACATCGAAACTTATCGAAGAAAATTCAATTATAGTTTGTGATATGCAAGTATTATATGATACAGTAGCTAAACAAACTAAATCCACTATCCAGCAGTTTAAATCAAAAGAAAATAAAGAATTAAATTATAAAAAATTAAGTAATGTCAGTAAAATACAATCAAGTTTAAAAGAATTTATTACTCATTACCATGGCATTGGATTTACCAATATTCAAAATTACCTCAATTTATGGAAATGAAAATATCAACACTACGGATTAACCCCTTATCAAAAATCCAATGTGTTATATTTCAGTTTGTAAAAAAAATAAATCCCAAAATTTAATAAAATCAAATTTTAAGTCAAGTTGATGACTTTTTTTATTTTACCACTACTTTTCTACAAAATTAAAAGAAAACTTAGTACCCAAAAAAAATCTTTAATTTTGTAGAAAAGTAATGATACATGATAAAGTTTTATTTTTAGAGAATTTTTACACTAAATAATGTTACTTTTAACAAATTTTTAATTAAAAATAATATTTTAAGTGTAAATTGATGAATAATTTTTGGTCATCCATACTTTTCTACATAATTAAAAAAAAATTGTATTTATATTATATTTTTTTCTTTCTCTTCGAAGTTAGAAAAAATAATTTACTATAATTATTTTAATTACTATAAAAAACTTGATTATTATATGATTTAATATTACTTTTATTAAAAGATTCCTTGTTAATTTCTGATTTTGTAAGTTCAATAAAATTAATTTTAGATTCTAACATTTTATTTAAACTATTTTTATTAAAGTTATCTTCTTCTTTTTTTAATTTGCTTTTTTTCTAAGTTGATTTTTATTTTTTTTAAAAACCTGAATTGTAAATATAAATGGGACAGTTTTTTAAAATAATTGTATTAAATCTATTGGTCTTTCCTGAATTGTAAATATAAATGGGACAGTTTTTTAAAATAATTGTATTAAATCTATTGGTCTTTTATAAGATAGTGATTTTCTGGGTGTAGAATTAATTTGAAATGCTATAGTATTTAAATCTTTTTGTTTATATGAAGATAGATCTGTAGATTTTGGTAAATATCTTCTTAAAATACCATTATTATTTTCATTTAAACCTCTTTGACAAGGTTTACCAGGATCTGCAAAATAAATCTTAACATTACAATTTTTTTCGATTAATTTTCATTTACTAAATTCTTTACCACGATCAAAAGTAATAGTTTTAACTGTTCCTTTTTGTAACTTTGAAATAAATTTTATTATACTTTTTGTAATATTTTCTGATTTATTATTTTTAGTTGCTAAAGGAATTGTGGTTTTTGATCATATATCAGCTAAAGTAATAATAGAACTTTTATGATCTTTACCAATGATAGTATCACCCTCTAAATGACCAAATTCTTCTATATTTTTAATATTAGGAATGATTAAATTTCTTTCATGAATAGACTTACAATTATTAATTCTGCCTCTAGTTTCTTTTTGTTTGTGAGGTTTATTTTTTCCTTTTCTCAATAAGTTATTTTCATCAAAACCCATTCGATTTGTTTTAAACATGTTATATAAAGTTTTTGTTGAAATACTTTTTATTTTATTTTCCTTTAAAAAATTAGCAATTATATCAAGAGCATAATTTTTAGTAATTAACAAATGATTAATAGTATTAATTTCTATTAAAGTTAAAATTATTAATTTTCTACCTGCATTTTGTTTATTTTTTTGAATTTTATTCAATATTTCTAATGGTAATAAGTTTTGATTTAATAATCTACAAACTCTATGTACAGTTGATTTACTATAATCAATGGCTTTTGCTATTTTACGAATCGAAAATCCATAACTTTTATATTCTTTTATTGCTATTATTGATTCAATAGTCAGATACTTATACATTGTGCTAATTCCTTTCTTTTCTTAATTATAGAATTAACACAATTTAATTTTTATATAAGTGTCCTTTTTAATTTTACAATTCAGGAAATATAAAATAAACTAAATATTGAAGTTGTTGTGAAAAAGAAACTAATAACTAAAAATCAAAATTTTTTTAAACTTCATTGATTACTTTTTTTTCTAATTTTCTCTTCTACAAAAATTTGATTTTCTTTAATTATTAATGAACTAGTTTTTAGTTTATTAATAATTGGAATTCTTATTACTTTAAAAAATTTACGTTGGTCAGCTCTAAACCATTGAATTTGCATATCTGTAAAAAATGGAATTTGGTCCTTTGTAAACGCTGGAATTTGTTGGCCTATTAAAGACTGAATCTGTTCCATTGTCAACTCTTGAATCTGCTCTTTTGTAAGGTATGGAATTTGGTCCTTTGTAAACGCTGGAATTTGGTCCTTTGTAAATCAAGAAATTTGTTCTTTTGTAAAAAATGAAACTTGTTCTGGTTTAAAAGATTGAATTTGCAAAGGTGTAAAAAATGAAATTTGATTTTCTGTCAATGCTTGAATTTGTGATAACATAAAAGATTGAATTTGTTCTTTTGTAAAAGCTGCAATTTGAATTGGTAAAAATGATTGAATTTGGTCTTCTGTTAAATGTAAAGGGAGCGTATCGATGTTGTCAATAATATTCAAATTTGTCTTAAAATTATAAAGTTAGACGAGAATAATTTAGACTTCAATATGCAATTGTATGTTAATCTTAACACTTGACAAATATTAGTCAACAATAATACTTACTTTTATAACTCAAAAATTCTTATTAAAGAAAACTTTAATAAGTTTTATTTTATTTTTCATTTTTTTTAAAATTTTAATTTTAATTTATAATAACTGTATGGCTGTATTTATTTGATAGCATTTAAAATTAACCATTTTTGTATACATATCAATGTTATATGTTCTATCACCAATCATATGCTTTAAAATTTGTTTAATATTAGTTTCAGTAAAGCAACCAATATTTTCAACTAGTGCTTGGTTTAATACACCATCTTTTGCATTAATAAAATAACCAACTTTTAATTTTTTATATTGTAAAGTTAATGATTGTAAAAAATCAATTAATTCATAATATTGACCTTTGACAAATAAATTTATTGCATTTTCATAGTGCAATTTAGCAATTTTATTTTTTCTTCTTCCAGCCATTATTCCAAGAAATAAAACATGAAAAGCATGAAATTTATCTAAAATAAATTTAGCATTTAAAATTTGAGCAGTTTTTCTAATTCATTTTGCACTATCTCCACAAACTACTAAATTTGCTTGGTCAAAGTTTTCAAAATATAAATTACCATATGTTTGAATTAATTTAGCTGTTTTTTCTGCACCAATTTCTGTTTTTGATATTCTTATTTTACATACAGATCTTTTATTAATTAATTTTCCATTTTTCTTTTTACCAGTACAAAATACTAGTAATCTCATAGAACATTTTTTACAATTTTTAGTATTATGTTTTTCATTAAACTTAAATTTTCTATGTCCATCATCAATATTTATATATAAAGTTTGATTTGGTTGCAATGGTATTTTAGGAATATTAGCTTTTGGTAATTGAAATTTTTGATATGTTCTACAAACTGTACTAGTACTTATTAAATCCTCAATAAAAGTATCACAAACATCACGATATTTTTTACCATCAGCAAAATATTTTAAAATTTGTTTAATAACATTAGGTGCAAGTTTACTATATTTTTTAACACCAAGATAATTATCTAGCAATGAAACAAATTCCTTTTTTTGTGTTTTTGGGTTATAATATATACAAATACGTCGTTTATAAGTTAATAAACCTTTTTTTGTTTTTAATTTTCTTTTTCTAAATCTATATGATTTATATACAGATTTATCACATGTATTTCATAAATAATCATCTATTTTTTTAAATAATTCTTCTGTTTGTTGTAAATTTAATTCATCTTGATTAAAATAGTGTTTGTCTCAATCAAAATGATTTGCGAATGGTAGTTTTAACATTTTTAATGTTCCTTTCAAAATTTTGTTTGTTAATAATTTAATTGTATTGTTTATAAAAATTAGGGAGTAAAATATGGCTTTTATTAGTAGTTATGCACAACTGAATAAAAAATATAATCTTAATTTTAGTGATAATAATTATGGTTTTAGTTGAGATATTTTTAAAGCATTTGTTGGTGATGAATGAGCAGAATATTTTACTACTAATTGTTTTTATCGTTTTATACCAACAGCACGTGGAACAAGAAAAACTTGAAACTGCTTAGCATTTGATTTATTTATATGTTGTAATTTTAGTGATAGTAGTGTTCAAGAAGTAAGAAGATATGAAAATACTCATAGTGAAACTACAATTGGTGCTTTAATGAATGTTTGTCAAGTTTTATTAGATGAATATAATATTAATTTATTACCTAATAATCCACATGGTATTAAATGAAAAATAACTAAGGATGGTGGATGTATTATTTTTCCTAATAATCAACAAATTGACTTTATTGGTTATGCTAATGGTAATAAGATTTTTGGAAAAGAAGCAGGTGGGTCAAGTTTTTTAGGTTCAAGAACAGATGAAATTATTATGGCAGAAGAAAAAGAAACACTAACAGAAAAGCAATTAACATATCGATATGAACGATTACAAAATTCTATGTTTAGAAGTAATCGTATTAAAATATCAAAAGAACCTATTAAAGAATGAAGCTGAACCTTTATTGATAAAAATATATATAGTTCTACTTTTGGAAAATTGATTACTCGTTATTTTTATAAAAGTTTTTTCATTACGTTTACATGCAATCCTTATGATAAATATCATCCATTTTATTTAAAATACTGTACACCATTTTTACCATTAAATGATAAAGTAATGGAAAATCTTAAAAAAATTGGCAAAATTTATTATGAAAATCAAGATATGTTTAGTGGTTTAGGTTTATTTGTTTTAAGATTTACTATTCAACCATTTTGAAATAAATTACCAGATATTCAAAAAAGAACATTATTAGAAATGAAAAAAAGTAATCCTGATGAATTTAATACTGTTTTTTATGGTTTTGAATTTTTAGATAGTGATGCAACAATTTTTCCATTTCAAAAAACAGTAAAATATTGACAACCATATGATTTAAAACAATTTTATAATCAAGAAAAAGATATGTATAAATTTGATTTTTATTCAGTTGGTGTTGATTGAGCAACTGGACATAAAGACCATACTGTATTTATGATAGTTGGTTTTAAAGAATATAATAATACTGGTTATTATGATGCTTATATTATTTGTGAATTAGTTGTTACACCAAATGATTTTATTAATGAAAATGAAAAAATTAATGCTTATGTTAATGAAATTTTAGGATTAATGGATAATTTTGAAAATTTTGAACAAGCAATTTATTTTTATGATGATAAAGCAAGAACAGCAATGGATTGATTAAATCAAAAATTAATTGATGAACACAATACTATTTTAATAACACAAACTGCTATTAAACATGCTTCAAATTTAAATCAAGAAGCCGGATTAACTAATAGAGTAGTTTGAATGAGAAATATTATGAGTTATGGAAACTTTTATGCAAATAAAGATGATTTACCAAAAACAACTCAATGTTTAGAAGAATTACGTTATGATGAAACAAAAACTAATATTCCAGACAAGAATATGCATCAAGATCCTTATGATGCATTGTTTTATGCACTGTATCCATATAAAAATGTAATTAGGGGTAAAAATAATGCTACTGTGAAAAAAAGTATCTTCACATTTGCTATATAATAAACAATTTCAATATAATTAATAGTATAGGTCTCATGAAATAAACGCCTTTAATTTAGGCGTTATTTTTTATTTAAAAGTATACTTGTAAAAATAATCAAAAATAGTACAATTTTAAAGTAAAATCAAGGAAAAAAGGAGTAATTTAATATGAAAACATGAATAAAAACAAATTTAAGTAAAATAACATTAGCATTAGCACTAACTGGCGCAGTAAGTGGAGTAACTGGTTTAATAATTGGTTCAATAGCACAAAATAAAACTAATGGTTATCAATCATTTCTTGATTGAAATTATCAAGTTCACTGGGGGGGATGGTACAACTATTTGAGCAAATAAAACGGCAATGTTTAGTAATCTGTGTAACTTACAAAAATAACTATGTTTAATTAATTCTAGTAAATATAATTAAATGACTAGAAAGAGTGAGTTACAGATGGCTAAAAAACAAAATATTAATAATAATGATCCAATATCAAAAGCAGTAGATTTATTATTAGAAAATACTGAAGATTTAACAACAGTTTTTAAAGAAGGGGGTTTATATAAAGAATTAACAAAACGTTTAGTTGAAAAAATGTTGAATTCTGAAATGCAAAATTATTTAGGATATGAAAAAAATCAACATAGTAATACTGAAAATGCTCGTAATGGTACAAGTTCAAAAAAATTAATAACTCAACAAGGTAAAATTGAGATTGATGTACCAAGAGATCGCAATAGTGATTTTACTCCTGTAATAGTTGCAAAAAGACAGTGAAGATTTGATGGTTTTGATCAACAAGTGCTTTCACTATATGCAAAAGGTATGACTCTATCTGACATTAGAATGCAGTTACAAGAGTTATATCATGGTGCTGATATTAGTGAAAGTGTTATTAGTCAAATTACTGATGATGTTATTGATGATGTCAAAGCATGACAAAATCGACCATTAGAAAGCATTTATCCGATTGTTTATTTTGATTGTATAGTAGTTAAAGTTCGACAAGATAAACGGATTATTAATAAATCAGTTTATATAGCATTAGGAGTTGATTTAGAAGGTAAAAAAGATGTTTTAGGCTTATGAATTAGTGAAAATGAAGGTGCTAAATTTTGATTAGCTAATTTCACAGAAATGAAAAATCGAGGCTTAAATGATATTTTGATTGCTTGTAGTGATAATTTAACAGGCATGTCAGAAGCAATACAAGCAGTTTATCCTAAAACAGAACATCAATTATGCATTGTTCATCAAATTCGAAATAGTTTAAAATATGTTTCATACAAACATCGAAAAACTCTAGTTACAGATTTAAAACCAATTTATAGTGCATGTAGTGAAGAACAAGCAATGCAAGCTTTAGAATCATTTGAAAGTAAATGAAATAAACAATATCCCCAAATTGCTAAATCTTGATATAAAAATTGAGAAAATTTGATGATTTTTATTAGTTATCCTGCAGAAATCAAAAGAGTAATTTATACAACAAATGCTATTGAATCTGTTAATAGTCAATTACGAAAAGTTATTAGAAACAAAAAAGCTTTTCCTAATGATATGTCAGTTTTTAAAATATTTTATTTAGCAATTGAAAATATAACAAAAAAATGAACATTGCCTATTCAAAATTGAAATACAGCAATTGCTCATTTTATGATAAAATTTGAAGACAGAATTAATCTGAACTAGTACTTTGTAAAACAAAGATACACAGATTTCTAAAAAGCCTCAATAAAACCGGTGATAATCATAAAATAGTTTTATATTTTTATATTGATAAACCGCTAATTTCTGCTGATATAAAATGAGATAGAATATATCCTGATGGATATTTTAATAAGTAATCTAAATTTCAATATTAATATATGAAATATTTTCATTGTATTTATCAAATAAATTAATATTTTTTAAATTTATTTTTTGCTTATTGGTAATTAAAGTTAAATCATAATTTCCAGCACCAAAAATACCACTAATTTCAATCCGATTTAAGTTATTAATCGGATTTTCAATTTGTAATTCAAATTGGTTATCATTATCAATTTGTGAAATTTCTTTATAAAATTCTAGTTTTGAAAATAGTTGAGATTTATTAGAACCATATAAATTTAAAGCGTTTTCGATTTTGTTTTTTTCAATAATTGTTCTTGTAAAATACTTTCCATATTCTCCATTTCCTAATGTTCAATCTGCTGGAATTAATGATGGAATATTATTACTTTCAAGTTCATTTGTAATAGATAATCAGTTAAATTGGTTATCATCTAATTTAAATAATTCATTTTGACTAATATCATTATTTTTTAGCTTAATGTTATTAACATCAGTAAAATCAAAATATACAGATTTTAATATTACTTTTACATCTTTAAATTCCCAAACTACATCGGGTGTATAATGTATAGGATTTGATTTTAATTCAAAATAATATGGTAATAATAATTTATAATCATCATTTAAACCATTATTAATTGATATTATTGAATAAATATTTTTTGATATCATCAAAACTATTTTCTTAAAAATTTGTATTTGTGGTAAATTTATATAATTTGGATAATCTAACTCTCATTGTTTAAACAAATTAGTTATTACTTCACTTGGTTTTTGTCCTTCAAATTTTGCTCGTAATTTATCTAATTGATTTGGCTGAGTTGGATTTAATGATGCACCATCAAAGTTTCTATTATAAGTATATGTATAAGTTAACATGTCTAATAATACTTTTTGTAAACTATCAATTGGTGGTTTATCGTTTATTTCAATTTCTATATCATTAAAATTTTTAGATAATTCAATTACAATATTTCTACTTGGATAAGGTGGATTAGGACTATGGCTATTATATAATAAATATGGTATATTTTCTTTCATTTTAAAATCAGGTAAATTACTTGGTATTGGGTCTCCACCGTCATATTTACCAATATTAGTAAACGTTATTCTTGCATTATTAATAACTTCTTTTCTAGGTTCCTGCCACCACCAATAGCAATTAAATCTAAAACTGATTTTTCTTGTCCTATAAATTGTTTTGCTAAATT
This sequence comes from Spiroplasma endosymbiont of Amphimallon solstitiale, assembly GCF_964030965.1. Lineage (GTDB taxonomy): Bacteria > Bacillota_I > Bacilli_A > Mycoplasmatales > VBWQ01 > Spiroplasma_E. The sequence goes on along the minus strand of NZ_OZ034999.1, from coordinate 173,110 downwards.
TCAAGGTAATATTTGTTCACTAAATCATTGTTGTAATATTCTAACTTTTGGTTGAGTTTCAATAGGCATTGATAATAGCGGAAATGCTATTTTATCTTTAACAAATAACTTTGGGTATACTTCCATATTGTCAACTTCACCAAGTACCTTTATATTGCCAAAAATCATACTTCTAGGAGCTTTAATTTTTAAACCAATAACTTTTGTATCTTTATCTAATGGTTTTTGTAATTTAATAATAATTGGATAACCATCTCTTGTTTTAAAATCTTTAATTTTAATAATAGTTATACTTTTAGTACTTCTTGTTTTTGGATTTTGATAAGGTTGTGAATAATTATTAATGATATATAAATTATCAATATTATTTTCAGTTAATGGTTCATTAATAGATACTGCATATAACTTAAATTGATTTAATAAATTTATTTCTTGAAAAATTAAATTTTTAATATCAGTCATACTATATTCAATTGTATTATCATTAATGTTAGTACTTGCTCTTTGATTTAATTGCATAGTAAAGTCTGATGTTTCAGCAGCAGTAGTTTTTAATACTTTATCAATATCAATAAAACCTATTTTAATAGTATTTGCTGAAAATCTTAAACTATTATTTTCATTATTTTTAAATAAACGCTCAATTTCATAAATATATAAAGTTCTTAGTTTAAATTCATCATATGCTCTTTTAAGCTCAGGGTCACCTTTGCTACTCATAAGATTAGTAAAATCATATGGAATATTATCAATTAAATAATCATTTTCTACTTCTGCTTGATTAAGTTTAGTTTGCTTCTGTTTCTGTGGAAACTTCGTTTGTGGTTTGTTGTTCTTTTCCATTGTTTTCTCCTATTAATTGGTTATTTTCTGGATTAAATAATTTTAATTTAACTGTTAAATTATTAATTTTTTGTTCATCATTAATGTTAAATGTTTTACTATTTAATAAATCTTTATCTATGCTTACTAATATTTGAATAAATTTAAGAATATCAATATTAAATTGTCATAATTTTTGTTCAATATAATTAATAGTTGAAATATTTACTGCTGTACTTTCGGGAACTGATTGTTGTGCTGATTTCTTTTGACTTGGTATATGAATTCCACAATGTTTAAATATTTCATTAACATTTCAATCGTATATATCAGTTAAATTCTTACCTTTAAAATTACTATTTGTCATATTAATATTTTCATTTTGTTCATTATTATCTCCACCACTTTTAAAAATATAATTTTTAGTAACCAATATTCTTACTGCTTCTTCTAATGTTGATTGAACATTACCATAAGTTTGACTAAATATAAATTTTGGTGAGTTTAAAATAGTATCTAAAACAATTTGTTCATAAATAACATCTAGTGCTTTAATTTTATCCATTACTTTATTACAATCTGCTAATTCATTTGCTTTATTTCGCATAATTGCTATTGGAATATAATTAATATTTAATATTTGCTCTTGTTCTAAATTAGGATTATTAATGTATGATTTAAAATCTAATGGAAATTGTTTTTTATTATCACTAATACTATAAATTGCACGATTAATAGTTACTTGTTCATTATTTAGTGTATAAATTTCAAATAATCTTACAGTTTGTGCATTTTGTTGATAACTATCATAAAAAATAGTACATTGAATTAATTTACCAGTAATATCATAAATTCTTTGTTGTATATCTACTAATTGAAAATATAGATCATCATTTGCAATATAAATTAAATAACCACTAATTCCTAATTTACTTAATTTAAAAATAGAATTTCAATTTTTTCTATAAAATTCTTGTTGAATTAAATATTGTTTAATGGTTTCATTATTTATTTCTAATGGAGCATTATATAAATTAGCATTATTTTCTGCTACAAAATCAGTAAAATAAGTTTCATGATTAAAATCATTAAAACCAAAATAATTTAAAATTGAAGCATGAGTACTTTTATTTTTATTAGTTAAAAATTTTACTTTTTCATTTTGATTATCACTAATATTACTTTTATCTTTTCTAAAAAATCTACCTAACATAATACTCACCACCTTTCTAAAAGATTTGATTAATTTTTAATACAATTTTTACTATAATAAATATAATTAAACCAGCAGTTGCTGATGATAGAATTACTCCAATTAAACCTAAAATAATTTTTATAATTTTAAAAAACATAATATTATTCCTATAATTCTTCTAATTTTCATACATTATCTTTTAAATTACCTTTTCCACTATAAATAGTAATCAATTTAGCATGTTGAACTGATAAAATTACTATATTAACACTATCATTAAAGGTTTGTATTGGTACACCAGCAATTTTGTTATCCGTTATAATAAATTCTTGAATAGTATAAACTGGATTATATATACTTCAAGAATAATAAACTCTATAATGTTTATTAACTATAAAATCATAAGTAATTTGTCAATATCTCATTTATTTTTTTCTCTTGTTCCTACATCTTTTCATTGTTGATTATTTGGACTTGGTGTTGGATTATCTGGTAATTCAATATCTCAATAATTTTCTTCTATTTCATTAGTTTTTAAACTTCTTGAATTAATTTTTAATTTTGGTGTAACATCAACTTTAATTGTATTTTGTAATTCTTCTAATGAAAGAATAGCACCATAATTAATATCTCCACCTTTTAAATATAAACTACAATTAAAACTACTTTCTCTAACAGTTAAAGTTAATATTACATCTTCATCTTTAATTTTAAATTTTGCAAGTAAATAATCTCCACCTAAATAATTACCAGTTTTAAATTCTACTTTATGCTTTATATTTGCTTGATTTACTGGTAATTCATCTAATGTTATAATTACTCTATATACAGTATTAAAATTAATTTCAAACGTATCTCATTCACGATTATTTTTACTTTTACTTATTACTTTTCATATTTCTTTATCTTGTTTTTATCAATATTTGCTTTATTTTCATTAATAGCACCAGCAACAGTTTTATTAATAGTTTCTAAATTAGGGATTTCTTGACTTACAGCATTCAATTGAAATGCTACTGGAAACTTTTTTTCTGTGTCTTCTAATTTTTTATCTACTTCTTCTTTTTTATAATAATCAGTTAAATCGGTTTTACGACCAGTAGCACTAATTTTATTATTTTCATCAATAGTTATATTAGTACCAGCAATTAATTTATCTTGTTTTTTATCTCCTGAATTGTAAAATTAAAAAGGACACTTATATAAAAATTAAATTGTGTTAATTCTATAATTAAGAAAAGAAAGGAATTAGCACAATGTATAAGTATCTGACTATTGAATCAATAATAGCAATAAAAGAATATAAAAGTTATGGATTTTCGATTCGTAAAATAGCAAAAGCCATTGATTATAGTAAATCAACTGTACATAGAGTTTGTAGATTATTAAATCAAAACTTATTACCATTAGAAATATTGAATAAAATTCAAAAAAATAAACAAAATGCAGGTAGAAAATTAATAATTTTAACTTTAATAGAAATTAATACTATTAATCATTTGTTAATTACTAAAAATTATGCTCTTGATATAATTGCTAATTTTTTAAAGGAAAATAAAATAAAAAGTATTTCAACAAAAACTTTATATAACATGTTTAAAACAAATCGAATGGGTTTTGATGAAAATAACTTATTGAGAAAAGGAAAAAATAAACCTCACAAACAAAAAGAAACTAGGGGCAGAATTAATAATTGTAAGTCTATTCATGAAAGAAATTTAATCATTCCTAATATTAAAAATATAGAAGAATTTGGTCATTTAGAGGGTGATACTATCATTGGTAAAGATCATAAAAGTTCTATTATTACTTTAGCTGATATATGATCAAAAACCACAATTCCTTTAGCAACTAAAAATAATAAATCAGAAAATATTACAAAAAGTATAATAAAATTTATTTCAAAGTTACAAAAAGGAACAGTTAAAACTATTACTTTTGATCGTGGTAAAGAATTTAGTAAATGAAAATTAATCGAAAAAAATTGTAATGTTAAGATTTATTTTGCAGATCCTGGTAAACCTTGTCAAAGAGGTTTAAATGAAAATAATAATGGTATTTTAAGAAGATATTTACCAAAATCTACAGATCTATCTTCATATAAACAAAAAGATTTAAATACTATAGCATTTCAAATTAATTCTACACCCAGAAAATCACTATCTTATAAAAGACCAATAGATTTAATACAATTATTTTAAAAAACTGTCCCATTTATATTTACAATTCAGGATTCTATAATTAAGAAAAGAAAGGAATTAGCACAATGTATAAGTATCTGACTATTGAATCAATAATAGCAATAAAAGAATATAAAAGTTATGGATTTTCGATTCGTAAAATAGCAAAAGCCATTGATTATAGTAAATCAACTGTACATAGAGTTTGTAGATTATTAAATCAAAACTTATTACCATTAGAAATATTGAATAAAATTCAAAAAAATAAACAAAATGCAGGTAGAAAATTAATAATTTTAACTTTAATAGAAATTAATACTATTAATCATTTGTTAATTACTAAAAATTATGCTCTTGATATAATTGCTAATTTTTTAAAGGAAAATAAAACAAAAAGTATTTCAACAAAAATTTTATATAACATGTTTAAAACAAATCGAATGGGTTTTGATGAAAATAACTTATTGAGAAAAGGAAAAAATAAACCTCACAAACAAAAAGAAACTAGGGGCAGAATTAATAATTGTAAGTCTATTCATGAAAGAAATTTAATCATTCCTAATATTAAAAATATAGAAGAATTTGGTCATTTAGAGGGTGATACTATCATTGGTAAAGATCATAAAAGTTCTATTATTACTTTAGCTGATATATGATCAAAAACCACAATTCCTTTAGCAACTAAAAATAATAAATCAGAAAATATTACAAAAAGTATAATAAAATTTATTTCAAAGTTACAAAAAGGAACAGTTAAAACTATTACTTTTGATCGTGGTAAAGAATTTAGTAAATGAAAATTAATCGAAAAAAATTGTAATGTTAAGATTTATTTTGCAGATCCTGGTAAACCTTGTCAAAGAGGTTTAAATGAAAATAATAATGGTATTTTAAGAAGATATTTACCAAAATCTACAGATCTATCCTTTAATTTTGTAGAAAAGTAGTGGTATTAGTAAAATTAGCAAAAATATATTTTTATATGGTATTTTTAATATTAAAGAGGTGATTTTAAATGAATAAAAATACAGTAAAAGAAATTTTAAATAATTTGTCTGATAAAGATTTTATTGAGATTTTTAGAGAAAATAAAACTAGAATTAAACAAATTGAGAAAAAAGAAAAATTTGAAGCAGTCGAACAAAAATTCAAAGAGAAAGGGATTCAATGTCCAGATTGTAGTTCTTTTTTGTGTACTAAATATGGTAGTAAAGATTATAAGCAAAGATATAAATGTAAAAGTTGTAATATTACTTTTCATGCTTTTAAAAATCATTATTTTTATTGAAGTCATTTATCTCATGATCAATGAGATTTATTGATACAAATAGCTACTTTAGGTCAATCTGCTTACATTATTTCTCAATTTATTAATACTACAAATAAAACTGCCTGATTTAATCGTCAAAAATTTATGAAATCAACACAATTAGTAAAAACACAAAATCAATTTGTAAAATTAAAAGCTAGAATTGAAATTGACGAAACTTTTATCAAAGAAATTCATAAAGGAAACTTTAAAGATCCAAATGATCCAAGAAACCAATGAATTGAAGAAAATGCTAAAGATTTAAATTGTTGTATTCAAATGGCAATTGATGAAAACCGAAATATCTATGCTCAAACAACAAATACTAAAAGATTAAATAAAAAATGAGTACAAGAAAACTTAACATCGAAACTTATCGAAGAAAATTCAATTATAGTTTGTGATATGCAAGTATTATATGATACAGTAGCTAAACAAACTAAATCCACTATCCAGCAGTTTAAATCAAAAGAAAATAAAGAATTAAATTATAAAAAATTAAGTAATATCAGTAAAATACGAGGCTTTTTAGAAATCTGTGTATCTTTGTTTTACAAAGTACTAGTTCAGATTAATTCTGTCTTCAAATTTTATCATAAAATGAGCAATTGCTGTATTTCAATTTTGAATAGGCAATGTTCATTTTTTTGTTATATTTTCAATTGCTAAATAAAATATTTTAAAAACTGACATATCATTAGGAAAAGCTTTTTTGTTTCTAAGAACCTGTTTAGAATCTTTTCGAAAATAATGTAAAATGATTATATATTTTAAAATAAGAGGTATATATGCATAAAAATTATCCAAGTCATGTCACCAAAGAACAATTTGAGAACATAAAATCAATTTTAGAAAATAGCAAAAAGAAAACAAAACCAAGAAGTTTAGATTTATATGAAGTATTTTGTGCAATTTTATATGTATTAAAAAGTGGTTGTCAATGAAGAATGCTACCAAAAAATTTTCCAAAATGACAAACTGTATATTATTATTTTCAAATTTGAAGTAAAAATAATGGTAAAGAACCTAGTGTATTGCAATTAATTTGAGGCTTTTTAGAAATCTGTGTATCTTTGTTTTACAAAGTACTAGTTCAGATTAATTCTGTCTTCAAATTTTATCATAAAATGAGCAATTGCTGTATTTCAATTTTGAATAGGCAATGTTCATTTTTTTGTTATATTTTCAATTGCTAAATAAAATATTTTAAAAACTGACATATCATTAGGAAAAGCTTTTTTGTTTCTAATAACTTTTCGTAATTGACTATTAACAGATTCAATAGCATTTGTTGTATAAATTACTCTTTTGATTTCTGCAGGATAACTAATAAAAATCATCAAATTTTCTCAATTTTTATATCAAGATTTAGCAATTTGGGGATATTGTTTATTTCATTTACTTTCAAATGATTCTAAAGCTTGCATTGCTTGTTCTTCACTACATGCACTATAAATTGGTTTTAAATCTGTAACTAGAGTTTTTCGATGTTTGTATGAAACATATTTTAAACTATTTCGAATTTGATGAACAATGCATAATTGATGTTCTGTTTTAGGATAAACTGCTTGTATTGCTTCTGACATGCCTGTTAAATTATCACTACAAGCAATCAAAATATCATTTAAGCCTCGATTTTTCATTTCTGTGAAATTAGCTAATCAAAATTTAGCACCTTCATTTTCACTAATTCATAAGCCTAAAACATCTTTTTTACCTTCTAAATCAACTCCTAATGCTATATAAACTGATTTATTAATAATCCGTTTATCTTGTCGAACTTTAACTACTATACAATCAAAATAAACAATCGGATAAATGCTTTCTAATGGTCGATTTTGTCATGCTTTGACATCATCAATAACATCATCAGTAATTTGACTAATAACACTTTCACTAATATCAGCACCATGATATAACTCTTGTAACTGCATTCTAATGTCAGATAGAGTCATACCTTTTGCATATAGTGAAAGCACTTGTTGATCAAAACCATCAAATCTTCGCTGTCTTTTTGCAACTATTACAGGAGTAAAATCACTATTGCGATCTCTTGGTACATCAATCTCAATTTTACCTTGTTGAGTTATTAATTTTTTTGAACTTGTACCATTACGAGCATTTTCAGTATTACTATGTTGATTTTTTTCATATCCTAAATAATTTTGCATTTCAGAATTCAACATTTTTTCAACTAAACGTTTTGTTAATTCTTTATATAAACCCCCTTCTTTAAAAACTGTTGTTAAATCTTCAGTATTTTCTAATAATAAATCTACTGCTTTTGATATTGGATCATTATTATTAATATTTTGTTTTTTAGCCATCTGTAACTCACTCTTTCTAGTCATTTAATTATATTTACTAGAATTAATTAAACATAGTTATTTTTGTAAGTTACACAGATTACTAAACATTGCCATTAATTTTAAAAAAAATTAGTTAAAAAAGTTCGTATCAATAATAATCGCAAAGAACAAACTAGTTTTTGTATAATTGATTCGCAAAGTGTTAAAAATACAGATACTACTGAAAATAAAGGTTATGATGCTGGTAAAAAGATTTCAGGCATAAAACGTCATATTGTTGTTGATTCTCAAGGTTTACCACATGCAATTTACATAACCACAGCAGAAAAAACAGATCGTAATAGCGCTATAATAATGATTGAAAATGAAAAAGAAAATCTTTCTGCAGTTCAAAAAATAATAGTAGATGCTGGTTATACTGGTGAAAAATTTGCTTCTGAAATCAAAACAATCATAAATGCAAATGTTGAAGTGATAAAACGTAATGAATTACATACTTTTGTAGTATTACCAAAAAGATGAATTGTAGAACGAAGCTTTGCTTGATTAGAAAAATACAGAAGATTATGAAAAAATTGTGAAAGAAAACTAAATACTAGTTTACAAATGGTTGTTCTTTCATTTATTTCAGTTTTATTAAAAAGATTCTAAACAGGTTCTTACAAAATCATTCATAATTATATTTCTTTCATAACAATATGTTTTTAATTCATAATGGTCATTTTTAGTAAGACGAATTTTTAAATTTTTAATTAATAATTTATCTTGATGTTTTTTAAGTGCTGCTGCTACCATTTATATTCATCTCCTTTAACTTTTAATAATTCTTTTATAATCAATAATTACTTGTTCTAATTGATTTACATTTTTATAATTAAAATAATCACAATTAATTTTTAAATCACCATCATTATCAATTTCAATTTCTAAATCTTCATATTTACTATTAAATTCTTTTAATTATGTAGAAAAGTATGGATGACCAAAAATTATTCATCAATTTACACTTAAAATATTATTTTTAATTAAAAATTTGTTAAAAGTAACATTATTTAGTGTAAAAATTCTCTAAAAATAACACTTTATCATGTATCATTACTTTTCTACAAAATTAAAGGAAAATGCTAAAGCAAATCCTGCAATGGTATACAAAATTGGTAGTAGTACATCCATTAAATTGTTCAATAATTGTTGAGTTTGTGGATCCACACTTGATAATAAATTAAATAAAAACATAATTTTTACTTCCTTTCTTTTTTTATAAACTTTAAAAAGAAAAACGACATTTTAGGTTACATCTAGAATGTCGTTTGCAAAAAATTAGAGGCTTTTTAGAAATCTGTGTATCTTTGTTTTACAAAGTACTAGTTCAGATTAATTCTGTCTTCAAATTTTATCATAAAATGAGCAATTGCTGTATTTCAATTTTGAATAGGCAATGTTCATTTTTTTGTTATATTTTCAATTGTAAATAAAATATTTTAAAAACTGACATATCATTAGGAAAAGCTTTTTTTGTTTCCTGAATTGTAAATATAAATGGGACAGTTTTTTAAAATAATTGTATTAAATCTATTGGTCTTTTATAAGATAGTGATTTTCTGGGTGTAGAATTAATTTGAAATGCTATAGTATTTAAATCTTTTTGTTTATATGAAGATAGATCTGTAGATTTTGGTAAATATCTTCTTAAAATACCATTATTATTTTCATTTAAACCTCTTTGACAAGGTTTACCAGGATCTGCAAAATAAATCTTAACATTACAATTTTTTTCGATTAATTTTCATTTACTAAATTCTTTACCACGATCAAAAGTAATAGTTTTAACTGTTCCTTTTTGTAACTTTGAAATAAATTTTATTATATTTTTTGTAATATTTTCTGATTTATTATTTTTAGTTGCTAAGAACCTGTTTAGAATCTTTTTAATAAAACTGAAATAAATGAAAGAACAACCATTTGTAAACTAGTATTTAGTTTTCTTTCACAATTTTTTCATAATCTTCTGTATTTTTCTAATCAAGCAAAGCTTCGTTCTACAATTCATCTTTTTGGTAATACTACAAAAGTATGTAATTCATTACGTTTTATCACTTCAACATTTGCATTTATGATTGTTTTGATTTCAGAAGCAAATTTTTCACCAGTATAACCAGCATCTACTATTATTTTTTGAACTGCAGAAAGATTTTCTTTTTCATTTTCAATCATTATTATAGCGCTATTACGATCTGTTTTTTCTGCTGTGGTTATGTAAATTGCATGTGGTAAACCTTGAGAATCAACAACAATATGACGTTTTATGCCTGAAATCTTTTTACCAGCATCATAACCTTTATTTTCAGTAGTATCTGTATTTTTAACACTTTGCGAATCAATTATACAAAAACTAGTTTGTTCTTTGCGATTATTATTGATACGAACTTTTTTAACTAATTTTTTTTAAAATTAATTACAATACACTAGGTTCTTTACCATTATTTTTACTTCAAATTTGAAAATAATAATATACAGTTTGTCATTTTGGAAAATTTTTCTTTAATTTTGTAGAAAAGTAATGATACATGATAAAGTGTTATTTTTAGAGAATTTTTACACTAAATAATGTTACTTTTAACAAATTTTTAATTAAAAATAATATTTTAAGTGTAAATTGATGAATAATTTTTGGTCATCCATACTTTTCCTTTAATTTTGTAGAAAAGTAGTGGTATTAGTAAAATTAGCAAAAATATATTTTATATGGTATTTTTAATATTAAAGAGGTGATTTTAAATGAATAAAAATACAGTAAAAGAAATTTTAAATAATTTGTCTGATAAAGATTTTATTGAGATTTTTAGAGAAAATAAAACTAGAATTAAACAAATTGAGAAAAAAGAAAAATTTGAAGCAGTCGAACAAAAATTCAAAGAGAAAGGGATTCAATGTCCAGATTGTAGTTCTTTTTTGTGTACTAAATATGGTAGTAAAGATTATAAGCAAAGATATAAATGTAAAAGTTGTAATATTACTTTTCATGCTTTTAAAAATCATTATTTTTATTGAAGTCATTTATCTCATGATCAATGAGATTTATTGATACAAATAGCTACTTTAGGTCAATCTGCTTACATTATTTCTCAATTTATTAATACTACAAATAAAACTGCCTGATTTAATCGTCAAAAATTTATGAAATCAACACAATTAGTAAAAACACAAAATCAATTTGTAAAATTAAAAGCTAGAATTGAAATTGACGAAACTTTTATCAAAGAAATTCATAAAGGAAACTTTAAAGATCCAAATGATCCAAGAAAACAATGAATTGAAGAAAATGCTAAAGATTTAAATTGTTGTATTCAAATGGCAATTGATGAAAACCGAAATATCTATGCTCAAACAACAAATACTAAAAGATTAAATAAAAAATGAGTACAAGAAAACTTAACATCGAAACTTATCGAAGAAAATTCAATTATAGTTTGTGATATGCAAGTATTATATGATACAGTAGCTAAACAAACTAAATCCACTATCCAGCAGTTTAAATCAAAAGAAAATAAAGAATTAAATTATAAAAAATTAAGTAATGTCAGTAAAATACAATCAAGTTTAAAAGAATTTATTACTCATTACCATGGCATTGGATTTACCAATATTCAAAATTACCTCAATTTATGGAAATGAAAATATCAACACTACGGATTAACCCCTTATCAAAAATCCAATGTGTTATATTTCAGTTTGTAAAAAAAATAAATCCCAAAATTTAATAAAATCAAATTTTAAGTCAAGTTGATGACTTTTTTTATTTTACCACTACTTTTCTACAAAATTAAAATACTTTTCTACATAATTAAAAAAATTTTTTGGTAGCATTCTTCATTGACAACCACTTTTTAATACATATAAAATTGCACAAAATACTTCATATAAATCTAAACTTCTTGGTTTTGTTTTCTTTTTGCTATTTTCTAAAATTGATTTTATGTTCTCAAATTGTTCTTTGGTGACATGACTTGGATAATTTTTATGCATATATACCTCTTATTTTAAAATATATAATCATTTTACATTATTTTCGAAAAGATTCTAAACAGGTTCTAATAACTTTTCGTAATTGACTATTAACAGATTCAATAGCATTTGTTGTATAAATTACTCTTTTGATTTCTGCAGGATAACTAATAAAAATCATCAAATTTTCTCAATTTTTATATCAAGATTTAGCAATTTGGGGATATTGTTTATTTCATTTACTTTCAAATGATTCTAAAGCTTGCATTGCTTGTTCTTCACTACATGCACTATAAATTGGTTTTAAATCTGTAACTAGAGTTTTTCGATGTTTGTATGAAACATATTTTAAACTATTTCGAATTTGATGAACAATGCATAATTGATGTTCTGTTTTAGGATAAACTGCTTGTATTGCTTCTGACATGCCTGTTAAATTATCACTACAAGCAATCAAAATATCATTTAAGCCTCGATTTTTCATTTCTGTGAAATTAGCTAATCAAAATTTAGCACCTTCATTTTCACTAATTCATAAGCCTAAAACATCTTTTTTACCTTCTAAATCAACTCCTAATGCTATATAAACTGATTTATTAATAATCCGTTTATCTTGTCGAACTTTAACTACTATACAATCAAAATAAACAATCGGATAAACGCTTTCTAATGGTCGATTTTGTCATGCTTTGACATCATCAATAACATCATCAGTAATTTGACTAATAACACTTTCACTAATATCAGCACCATGATATAACTCTTGTAACTGCATTCTAATGTCAGATAGAGTCATACCTTTTGCATATAGTGAAAGCACTTGTTGATCAAAACCATCAAATCTTCGCTGTCTTTTTGCAACTATTACAGGAGTAAAATCACTATTGCGATCTCTTGGTACATCAATCTCAATTTTACCTTGTTGAGTTATTAATTTTTTTGAACTTGTACCATTACGAGCATTTTCAGTATTACTATGTTGATTTTTTTCATATCCTAAATAATTTTGCATTTCAGAATTCAACATTTTTTCAACTAAACGTTTTGTTAATTCTTTATATAAACCCCCTTCTTTAAAAACTGTTGTTAAATCTTCAGTATTTTCTAATAATAAATCTACTGCTTTTGATATTGGATCATTATTATTAATATTTTGTTTTTTAGCCATCTGTAACTCACTCTTTCTAGTCATTTAATTATATTTACTAGAATTAATTAAACATAGTTATTTTTGTAAGTTACACAGATTACTAAACATTGCCTAAAATACAATCAAGTTTAAAAGAATTTATTACTCATTACCATGGCATTGGATTTACCAATATTCAAAATTACCTCAATTTATGGAAATGAAAATATCAACACTACGGATTAACCCCTTATCAAAAATCCAATGTGTTATATTTCAGTTTGTAAAAAAAATAAATCCCAAAATTTAATAAAATCAAATTTTAAGTCAAGTTGATGACTTTTTTTATTTTACCACTACTTTTCTACAAAATTAAAAGATAGATCTGTAGATTTTGGTAAATATCTTCTTAAAATACCATTATTATTTTCATTTAAACCTCTTTGACAAGGTTTACCAGGATCTGCAAAATAAATCTTAACATTACAATTTTTTTCGATTAATTTTCATTTACTAAATTCTTTACCACGATCAAAAGTAATAGTTTTAACTGTTCCTTTTTGTAACTTTGAAATAAATTTTATTATACTTTTTGTAATATTTTCTGATTTATTATTTTTAGTTGCTAAAGGAATTGTGGTTTTTGATCATATATCAGCTAAAGTAATAATAGAACTTTTATGATCTTTACCAATGATAGTATCACCTTCTAAATGACCAAATTCTTCTATATTTTTAATATTAGGAATGATTAAATTTCTTTCATGAATAGACTTACAATTATTAATTCTGCCCCTAGTTTCTTTTTGTTTGTGAGGTTTATTTTTTCCTTTTCTCAATAAGTTATTTTCATCAAAACCCATTCGATTTGTTTTAAACATGTTATATAAAGTTTTTGTTGAAATACTTTTTATTTTATTTTCCTTTAAAAAATTAGCAATTATATCAAGAGCATAATTTTTAGTAATTAACAAATGATTAATAGTATTAATTTCTATTAAAGTTAAAATTATTAATTTTCTACACTGCATTTTGTTTATTTTTTTGAATTTTATTCAATATTTCTAATGGTAATAAGTTTTGATTTAATAATCTACAAACTCTATGTACAGTTGATTTACTATAATCAATGGCTTTTGCTATTTTACGAATCGAAAATCCATAACTTTTATATTCTTTTATTGCTATTATTGATTCAATAGTCAGATACTTATACATTGTGCTAATTCCTTTCTTTTCTTAATTATAGAATTAACACAATTTAATTTTTATATAAGTGTCCTTTTTAATTTTACAATTCAGGATTTGTAAAAATATTTATTATTATAATTCAAGCATTTATATGAAATATTTTAAATCTGAATCTGAAGATAAAAATGAAGTATATTTAACTTTAAAGTTTCTTGAACAATTTAAAATTGAAAACTTGTTTTGGAAGAATCTTAATAAAGATAACATTAGCAAAAAATATTTTAGATTATGAAAGACAAAAAACAGAAAATAATTTTAATTATGTAGAAAAGTATGGATGACCAAAAATTATTCATCAATTTACACTTAAAATATTATTTTTAATTAAAAATTTGTTAAAAGTAACATTATTTAGTGTAAAAATTCTCTAAAAATAACACTTTATCATGTATAATTACTTTTCTACAAAATTAAAGGAAAATAATAATCTTTTTTTAGAAAAATTAATGTTATGAGATCCTAACTACACTATAAGATTATTAAATTTTCTTTTTACTTTTTTAGAAGAAAATAATAATAAATTTAATTTAAGTATTGAGACTATTAAAAACATTATAGACTTACCAACAAAAACAAATCCATTTACATCTAATTGCATTTTAAAAAGTACAGTAAAATTTTATAAAGGTATTATAGAAGAATTTAAAATGCATGGATTAAATGAACAAGGTAAACTGACATATATTAATAATTATAGTGCTTCATTTATGAAATGACTTTATAAAAATTATCAAAATGAATATCAGAAGTTAATTAGTGTCTAGTATTTAAAAATTTTCACCCTACTTAGAGCTAAACTTTTAAGTGGGTCATTTTTTATTTAGTTAGTAAAATTAATGTAGTATTAGTTAATTTTAAAAGCAGAATAGGGGATTGATATCAATGCAAGAACAAATTAGTATTGAAAATCAGTTTAGTTTCTATGAGAAAAAATCTAATGATGTTTTTAAAAGAGCATTAGAATATTTAAAAGTTGAATATGAAGATAAAGAAACATTCCATTCAAAATCAAGAAAAAGTAAAATTAATAATATCTTTGGTGATTTTAACTTATAGTCATCATCTATACTAAGCATTAAGATAAATACAAATATCGTTATGTTTATCTTTCTAATTTAGCATTAGGTATTAAAAAATATCAAAGAATTACTAATCATTTACAAATTAAAATTTTATCTTTAATTACTGAAAGTAAATATTTTTTATTGTATTTAATTAACTGAAAAATGTATCAATTATGTAAATAATATTTTTTTATTCATATAAAAACAATTTTTAAGTTTTAGATTTCAATAGAGTATATAATTTAAAAAAAATAAAATTCATGATATCTAGTTAATTGAATTAGAACACATTTTTACAACATAATCTACCAAAATAAAAACTCTATCTATCATTAATATTTATTTGCTTTTTTATATTGTTAATGATATCATTTTTAAGTACTTTTTATTAATAGTAATTTTATAAGTGAGGTGAAACCATGGCAAAAGCAAGCATCCATCCAGAGTATTTTCAAACTAAAGTAACATGTATAACATGTAGTAATAATTTTATAAGTGGTTCAACTAAGGGTAAAGAAATCCGTGTTGATACATGTTCAAGTTGTCATCCATTTTATACTGGAAAACAATCATTTGTTTCAGCAAAAGGAAGAGTTGAACGCTTTAATACAAAAGCAAGCAAACAAGTTGAAACAAAATCAAAAACTGTTGAAATAAACAAAGCAAAACCACAAAATACTAAAACTATTGTATTAGAAACAGCAAAAGATGTTCTAAAATTAACTGATACTAAACAAGTTAAAAAATAATTTTAATTAAACTAGAAACTAATAATAGTTTCTTTTTTTTTATACTTTAAAAATAAAATTATTTACAGACATATTTAACATTAATTAAGTTAAAATATTGTATGTATACAACCCAATAAATATAGAATATAATTTTAATAGTATATGAAATAAAAAACTTTAAGGTAGGGAATGGTTTTATGGAAAAATCATCTGATTTTAATAAATTGGTAATAAGTAAAGGTATTAGATATAATACTGAGCAAACTAGTAACTTTAATTTTAGTATTATTAATTTATCCGTTGAAAAAGCCGTAAAAGATTGAAGTTTTGAAGGAAAATATCCTAGTTGCTTGGCAATTTTTAGTAATGATGAAGATAATATTGAAAAATTAATTAATGCTCTAGCAGGTTCTTCTGCTATTATGGAGGGTAAAATTTTAATTGATGATATTGATGTTACTTATAATAGTATTGGTTTTGAACGAAAAATGGCTTATGTTAGTATGCATTTACAGAGTTGAAATAAATTATTTAGTATTCAACGTAACTTAGCAAGAACAGCAATTACTAATAAACCTTTTTTACAAGAAATAAGCAATATTAATCAAAAAATTAAGACTGATATTGAAAATTTAAAAAATACAGGTTTAAATTTAGACAGTGGTTATTTTAAAGAAAAATTAATTAATATTATTAAAAATTTTATTAATGAGACACAAAGCACTCGTAATAATTTTATTAAAGAATATCAATATCAAATTAATCATTTTCATAAAAACTTTGCTCAAGAGAAATTTAATTTTGCTGGAAGTGAAAAATTAACAGATATTCTAATTAAAAAATTTACTGCCGAAGAAAAAAATATTATTGCAAATAATAACTTATTATTTTTACAATCTTTGCAAGATCGTATTTCTAGTTTGGAAAGTTTAGTGGGACCATGTTTTTGTGGATGTAATCCACCAAAAGAAAGAAAATGAGAGTTTCAACTACGAGAAATTAGTTTTGTTATTAAAGAAATAAATAATTATTTAAATAGAGAGATTAGTACTACTAGAAGTGAAATTAGAACTACGTTAAAAACTTGTAACAATCATAATCAAAATTTTAATAGTGAACTTAATCATTTAGTTTCATATCAACAAATTAAATGTACTCGTAGTCAAATTGATCAAATTTTAGACCAGTGAATTGACTTAGCAGAAGTACAAAGAATTAAATTTAATATGAAACAAGATTTTGTGGCAATGCAACTTTTACCAGATGAAATGCATTTACTTTTAAAAAATATTAAAGATGAAATTAAAATTTATCATGATAAAATTTTAAAAAATCCACAGTTACAAGATAAAGAAACATATCAACAACAATTACAAACTTTATATTCACAGTTAATTGATGTCCGTGATTTAATTAGTGAAAATATTGTTATGATATTTAAACATTTAGATCTAAGTCATTTATTGTCACTACGTTTAACACAATTAACAATAGTAGAACGACAAATAATAAAAATCATTCAACAATTAATTGTACCTACTAAAATTTTAATTTTACATAACCCATTTGAACTTTTAAATGTTGATAATAAAGAACAATTAGCAAATTGAATTAAAAAATTACAAAAATTTTTGAAAATAATTATTATTTTTACAACTAATAATCAAGTTGATATTAATTTATTAGCGACTAATGTTACTGTTATTGAAAATGAAATAATTATTCAACAAGGAAATGTTAGTGAAATCACTGATAAACCATTATCTTTAAATTTATTGAAAGAAATAAATGAACAGCATATTAATATTGCAAAGGGAGAATGAAATGCTCATAATTTATATTTTTATAATGTAAATTTAGGTAAGTTTGATGTTAAAACTGCTTCTACTATTGCTTTTAAATCAAATGCCATTTTGTTTAGTGCAAAGAAACCACGATTTACTTTTTTAAAAAATTCAATTATTATTAATGGTGTTATTAAAAATATTACTAAAGTTGATGATAAAAAAGCATATTTATTGGTTGAAACTACTAAATCAGAACAATTTGAAGTTTTAACAAATAATAATGATAATTTAGAAGTGGGAACTGTTGGTTGAATTAGTATTACTAAAAATTCAATTTTTGTTTTTGATGATGAAACAAAGCAATTAATTGGTACATGATAGAAAGGATATATAATATGAATAAGTTTAAAAAAGAAGCACAAGCAATTTATGAATTAATAAAAATCAGTGATCCAATTATTATTCATCGTCATATTAATCCTGATGGAGATGCTTTGGGTTCACAATGAGGATTAAAAAAAATTATTAAAGATAATTTTGAAAATAAAAAAGTACTTGTTCCAGGTGAAACAAATGAACATATGGCATCATTATTTCCACAACCAACTTTTGTTAAAAAAGAAGATTATGAAAATGCACTAGTAATAGTCACTGATACAGCCAATCGCGAACGAATTAGTGGTGAATTTTGAGAAGAAGGAAAAAAAATAATTAAAATTGATCATCATCCAATTGTTGATAAATATGGTGATATTGATTTAATTGAAGAAAAGGCTTCTGCTACTTGCCAAGTAGTGGCAAAATGAGCACAAGTATTGAATTTAAAAGTTTCTGCTTTAGCAGCTAGAAATTTATTTTTTGGTTTAGTTACTGATTCTGGTAGATTTTTGTATCGCTCTGTTAATGAAGAAACTTTTCAGGTTGCTAGTTTTTTAGTTAAACAAAATTTTAATTTATTAGACTTATATCAAAGTTTATATATTCAAAATTTAAAAATCGCAAGATTGAAAGGATATATATTATCAAATTTTAAAATTACTGATAATGGTGTTGCTTATATAATATTTAACGATAAAATAATTACTGACTTACAAACAAAAATTATTAGTCAAAATAAAATATTAAATATTAAAGGCGAAGTTGTTTTAACTAGAGAAGATTTAACTAGCCAAGTTAATGTAATGTCAAATATTGATGGTATTAAAATTTGATTAATTGCTGCTTATGATCAAATGAATAGTAAAATTAAAGTTAGTGTTCGTAGTGCAAGATGAATAATTAATGATGCTATTGCAAAGTTTGGTGGTGGTGGTCATCAGACAGCAGCTGGTGCATATTTACAAAATATTAATGAAGTTAAAAAATTGATTGATAGTTTAGATAAAATTGCTAGTAAATCACCAGAATTAACAAACAATTAAAATTAGAGATGGAGTTGGATATAAATGTATAGTCGTTATAATGAGGGATGAATTGAAGTAATTACTGGTTGTATGTTTGCTGGAAAAACAGAAGAGTTTATGCGACGTATAAATCGTTTACAGTATGCTAAACGCAAAGTGCTAGTTTTTAAACCCAAGGTTGATATTCGTTATGATGCCAAAAAAGTAGTAAGTCATAAAGGAGTATCTATCACAGCGATAGTAATTGATGATCCAATGCAAATATTAAAACATGTAGATAAAGAAATAGAAGCAGTTGCAATTGATGAAGTACAATTTTTTAAACCATCAATTATTGAAGTGATTAAAACATTAGCAAATCAAAATAAGCAAGTTATTGTTGCGGGTTTAGATCAAGATTTTCGTGGTGAACCATTTCCTGTTACTAAAGAATTATTAGCTTTAGCAGAATTTGTAACTAAATTAGATGCTGTTTGTGTAAAATGTGGTAAAGCAGCAACAAGAACACAACGTATTATTAATGGCCGAGAAGCTAGATATGATGATGAAATTATTTTAATTGGTGCGCAAGAACAATATGAAGCTCGATGTCGTAGTCATCATCGTGTCTTAACAAATAATCAGAATAGATAAATCAGGTGTGATATTATGAATGAAAAAACATTAGAACAGTTAATGCAACTTACTAAAAAATATAGTGAAATTGAAAAGCAATTAGAAAATCCCGAATTAATTCCTCGTGATAAATACACTGAATTAACAAAAGAACATAGTAGATTAGAACCAATTATTGAACAATATTGAAAATATGAAAAAATTAACAAAGAAATTATTGAAGCAAAAAAGGCATTAGCAACCGAACAGGATCAAGAACTTTGTGAAATGCTTAAAATAGATATTAAAGCAAATGAAATAGAATTAGAAAAAGCAGAAAATGAATTAAAACTAACACTAATTCCTAAAGATATAAATGATGATAAAAATGTTATTATTGAAATCAGAGGAGCTGTTGGTGGCGATGAAGCAAATATTTTTGCTGGTGATTTATATCGTATGTATAGTAAGTATTGTGAAATTCAACGATGAAAAATTGAAACTATTGAAGCAAAAGAAGCAATAAATGGTGGATTTAGTTATATTGCTTTTATGGTTAAAGGTAAACATGTATTTGCTAAATTAAAGTTTGAAGCTGGTGGACATCGTGTTCAGAGAGTTCCAAAAACCGAATCACAAGGACGAGTTCATACTTCAATTGCAACGGTTGCTGTATTGCCAGAAGTTAATGAAGTTGAAATTAAAATAAATAATTCTGATTTAAGAATTGATACTTATCGTTCTAGTGGTGCTGGTGGTCAACATGTTAATACTACCGATTCAGCAATTAGAATTACTCATATTCCAACAGGTGTTGTTGTAACTTCACAGGACGGACGAAGTCAACATGATAATAAAGATAAAGCAATGCGGGTATTAAGAGCTAAACTTTATGAAAAAAAAGTTGAAGAAGAACAGGGAAGAATTGGTAATTTAAGAAAAACAGCTGTTGGTAGCGGTGATCGTTCAGAAAAAATTAGAACATACAATTATCCACAAAATAGAGTAACCGATCATCGAATTGGATTATCTTTATTAAAGTTAGATCGTATTATGGAAGGTAATATTGATGAAATTATTATTGCTTTAATTAGTAGTGAACAAAAAGAAAAATTAGAAAATATTGATGAAAATATTACAGTATTAAAGTAAAAAAGGAAGAAATTATTATGGATTTTAAGATTTTAGACTCTAGAACAAAAATTTTGTTTTTAATATCAGTTATTTTTTTATATGCGGCATTAGCAACATTTATTACATTAACTTTTAGTAGTGGTATTATTCACATTTTATTTTTAGTTTTAACATTATGATTTGCTAGTGCATCTAGTTTAATTTTTCATTATTTATTATGAAAAAATTTAGAATTTTTACGAAATATTAATGGTAATAATATTAATAATTTTGGTTTTATTATTAGTATTTGTAGTTACATTATTCTTTTTCCAATTATTTGTTTATTAACAATTAGTTTTTTATTTATTTTTAGTATTATTGTTTTAATTCTCGTTGTTAATAATTTAATAAAAAAAATTTCAAGAAATAATAATTCATCTGTTAATTTTCAATAAAATATTTATTTTTGGAGTATAAATTAATGACTTATAGAGATTATCTTTTATTAGCAAAAAAAATTAATAAAAAAAATGAACAAATTAATAAAATAATTTTATTAAAGTTTATTAATAAAGATTTATCTTGATTATATGCAAATCTTAGTCAAACAATAGCAATAGATTTTTTAGAATCATATTTACAACTAGTTAAAAAATTTGTTGCTGGCTATCCTTTACAATATATTATTGGTTATCAATGATTTCTTGATCATAAGTTTGTTGTTGATAATAGAGTATTAATTCCTCGTAATGAAACTGAAGAATTAGTTAAAAATGTTTTTGTCTATGCGCAAAACATTTTTAATAATGATAATTTAAAAGTATTAGATTTAGGGAC
The DNA here is from genome assembly GCF_964030965.1 of Spiroplasma endosymbiont of Amphimallon solstitiale. Lineage (GTDB taxonomy): Bacteria > Bacillota_I > Bacilli_A > Mycoplasmatales > VBWQ01 > Spiroplasma_E. The sequence continues at coordinate 151,378 of NZ_OZ034999.1, read as the reverse complement.
AGGCAGTGGTGCTATTGCTATTAGTTTAGGGTTAAAGAAACCTAATTGAAATATAGTAGCAAGTGATATTAGCAAAGATGCATTAACTATTGCTAAGATTAATAATGATAATTTTAACCTAAAAAATATTAATTTTGTTGAAAGCGATATATTTACAAATTTTAAAAATCATAAATTTAATATTATTGTTTCAAATCCGCCATATATTGATGAGACAGCAAATACTTTTTCAAAACATAATTTACAATATGAACCAAAATTAGCTTTATTTGCTGATCATAAAGGATTATATTTTTATGAAGTAATTTTTCAACAATGTCATGCAGTTTTAGAAAAATCTTTTTTATTAGCATTTGAATTTGGTTTTGATCAAAAAGAAGCATTAACTATTCTTATTAAAAAATATTTACCACAATATAATTACAAATTTATTAAAGATATTAATAATAAATGAAGAATGCTATTTATTTGGCAAATATTATAACATACCTGAATTGTAAATATAAATGGGACAGTTTTTTAAAATAATTGTATTAAATCTATTGGTCTTTTATAAGATAGTGATTTTCTGGGTGTAGAATTAATTTGAAATGCTATAGTATTTAAATCTTTTTGTTTATATGAAGATAGATCTGTAGATTTTGGTAAATATCTTCTTAAAATACCATTATTATTTTCATTTAAACCTCTTTGACAAGGTTTACCAGGATCTGCAAAATAAATCTTAACATTACAATTTTTTTCGATTAATTTTCATTTACTAAATTCTTTACCACGATCAAAAGTAATAGTTTTAACTGTTCCTTTTTGTAACTTTGAAATAAATTTTATTATACTTTTTGTAATATTTTCTGATTTATTATTTTTAGTTGCTAAAGGAATTGTGGTTTTTGATCATATATCAGCTAAAGTAATAATAGAACTTTTATGATCTTTACCAATGATAGTATCACCCTCTAAATGACCAAATTCTTCTATATTTTTAATATTAGGAATGATTAAATTTCTTTCATGAATAGACTTACAATTATTAATTCTGCCCCTAGTTTCTTTTTGTTTGTGAGGTTTATTTTTTCCTTTTCTCAATAAGTTATTTTCATCAAAACCCATTCGATTTGTTTTAAACATGTTATATAAAGTTTTTGTTGAAATACTTTTTATTTTATTTTCCTTTAAAAAATTAGCAATTATATCAAGAGCATAATTTTTAGTAATTAACAAATGATTAATAGTATTAATTTCTATTAAAGTTAAAATTATTAATTTTCTACCTGCATTTTGTTTATTTTTTTGAATTTTATTCAATATTTCTAATGGCAATAAGTTTTGATTTAATAATCTACAAACTCTATGTACAGTTGATTTACTATAATCAATGGCTTTTGCTATTTTACGAATCGAAAATCCATAACTTTTATATTCTTTTATTGCTATTATTGATTCAATAGTCAGATACTTATACATTGTGCTAATTCCTTTCTTTTCTTAATTATAGAATTAACACAATTTAATTTTTATATAAGTGTCCTTTTTAATTTTACAATTCAGGATATAAAAATAATTTAAGAACAATAATTTTGTCACTCAAAAGGTGACTATTTTATTTTTTTGAAAAGGAAAATCTCATTTAATCTTTCAATTAGGATAACGGGGGCAGTTTTAATGTGGCGTATCATTGAAATATTAAAATATTTTCAGTATTCTTGTTCGGTTAATATAGCATTTCTAATGGAAAAATTTAATGTTACATTTCGAACTTTACAAAGAAATATTACTTTTATTAATACAATGTTAATAAAAATTAGTAATTGTAATATTTCCAGAAAGCAAGATTACTTTGTAATTAATGGTGACAATGAAATAATAGCAATAAATACTTTGCTTACACAGTTTATCCACATATCCAATGAATATCCTTTTGTTAGAATGAGTAATTTGTTCTTAATATGTGTATGACAAAAAAAATATTTAAGTAGTAAGTGACTTATCAATATAAGTAACACAAATAAGTATAATTTAAAAAAAGACATTATTTACTTGAATAACTTTTTCTTTGAACAAAATTTAAGATTAAAATTAAAATTTGAACATAATAAAGGGTTTCAATTAGATGGTTATGAATGACATTTAAGATTTATAACCGCTATTATTATAAAACTTATTAGTAAAGATAAAAAAATTCTCTTAACTAATGATAAAGTCCTAACCTATATATACAAAAAAATAGAAATTATAATGATCAATATCGGTTATAAAAAATATTATGATGATCAACTAATATGATTTTTAACAATTCATGTACGAAAAATTAAACTTAATTTTTTTCTTGAAAAAGATGAACAAATTGAATTTAATTTAAACTTAAGTATAAAAAAGAAGTCGAACATTTTAGATTAATAATTGCTAAAGAGTTTGCTAAAGAGTTTGATAAGTTTGAAACCAATTATTTTAATTTCATTTGTTTACTTAATATTAAAGTTGACAGTCAATTATTTCCAAATATAACTTCAGAAATTAGTAACATTACTCAAAAAATATTTTCTTTTATTACTTATGAATATCAGGTGTCTTTATATTCAAATACTTTTAAAAGTAATTTGAATAGTTTTCTTAGTGATAATTGATTTAAATTACAATTTAATTATTATAGTGATATTAGTTTTGCCTTGGATGATACTTTTAAAATAGAAAGTGACTACCAATGAGGGCAACAACTCCTTTTTATTATAAATTCGCAATTAAAAAATAATTATTTTCCCAATCTTAATCTTTTACAAAATAAATTTTTAATGATTACTTTTCATAAAAGTTTTATAGCAAATGAGAACTGAAACATTCCCTTATATATATATATATATATATATATATATATTCTTAATTGATGACTCCTATGCTAATAAAATTCAAATAACTTCATTTATAAAAGTAAATTTCCCTAATATTTTAATTATTTACCTAAAAAATAACTTAAGTAATAATTTTAAGCTTCATTTACTAAATCAAAAACCTTGTATATTAATTGAAAAGGTAAATATCTATAGTAATTATAATTTAGATAAATATAAGAATATTTCTGTCATTAATATTAATGAAAATTCATGAAATTATGAATTAGAAAAAAATATTAATGAAAAAATAAAATGAGTAATGTTAAAAAAAATTCAATATTCAATTGTGGTATTTAATTTTTATATCCAAGAAAAATTTTATAGTATTAAATCTATTTTGTGAGCATTTCAAAAAACATTTATCAAAAAATATAATTTAAATTTAGAATTTTTAGATATTGATGAATGTTCTATAATTAAAAATCATATTTATGAAAAAATATTATTAATAAATCAATTAGTACCTATTCCTAATTACGAGTTCCCTATTATCCTTTTATATATAAAAAACTCTTTGATATTTCAAAACAAATTTAAAATTCATTTTATTTTCATTTTATTTACTAATAAAATTTAATTTAATAAAAATCTAATATAAATATTAATCTATATTAAATTAAGATGTTTACTAAACCATTAATGAATGATTTTCCAATCTTTAATTAGTAATTTTAAGGTTTATTTTAAATTACAAATATCATTTATAAGTTTTTTATTCATTATTTTGAAACAACTATTATATTTAAAATAATAGGTGTATAATTTAGTTAAAATTTATAGTGGTGTTTTCATGATAACTTTACAGCAAAATCAAATTAAAGAAATTAGTCAAATCATCGCTAATGGCGAAGTGGTTGCTTTACCAACAGATACAATTTATGGTCTTGTTTGTAAATTTAATGATGACAAAGCTATTAATAAAATTTATCAAATTAAAAAACGTGATTATACTAAAGAACTGCCAATTTTAGTTGCTAGTTGAGAACAAGCTAAAAGCATTGGTATAATTAGCGATCAATTACAGTCATTTTTAATAAATAATTTTAGTGCTGGTAAAGTTACTGTTATAGTTTTAAAACAACCTAGTTTAAACACATCATATTGAATAAATAAAAAGACAATAGCAATTAGAGTTAGTGCTTCACATTTTATTCAAAAATTAATTAAATTAACAGGGCCTTTAGTAGCTACAAGTTGTAATTTAAGTAATGAACAACCAATTAACGATTATCATAATATAAACTTGCCTAATTTAAGGTATAGAGTAGCAGGTGAGATTTTAACAAATAAACCATCAACTATTTTTAATAGTTTTAATGATAAAATTATTAGATAACCTGAATTGTAAAATTAAAAAGGACACTTATATAAAAATTAAATTGTGTTAATTCTATAATTAAGAAAAGAAAGGAATTAGCACAATGTATAAGTATCTGACTATTGAATCAATAATAGCAATAAAAGAATATAAAAGTTATGGATTTTCGATTCGTAAAATAGCAAAAGCCATTGATTATAGTAAATCAACTGTACATAGAGTTTGTAGATTATTAAATCAAAACTTATTACCATTAGAAATATTGAATAAAATTCAAAAAAATAAACAAAATGCAGGTAGAAAATTAATAATTTTAACTTTAATAGAAATTAATACTATTAATCATTTGTTAATTACTAAAAATTATGCTCTTGATATAATTGCTAATTTTTTAAAGGAAAATAAAATAAAAAGTATTTCAACAAAAACTTTATATAACATGTTTAAAACAAATCGAATGGGTTTTGATGAAAATAACTTATTGAGAAAAGGAAAAAATAAACCTCACAAACAAAAAGAAACTAGGGGCAGAATTAATAATTGTAAGTCTATTCATGAAAGAAATTTAATCATTCCTAATATTAAAAATATAGAAGAATTTGGTCATTTAGAGGGTGATACTATCATTGGTAAAGATCATAAAAGTTCTATTATTACTTTAGCTGATATATGATCAAAAACCACAATTCCTTTAGCAACTAAAAATAATAAATCAGAAAATATTACAAAAAGTATAATAAAATTTATTTCAAAGTTACAAAAAGGAACAGTTAAAACTATTACTTTTGATCGTGGTAAAGAATTTAGTAAATGAAAATTAATCGAAAAAAATTGTAATGTTAAGATTTATTTTGCAGATCCTGGTAAACCTTGTCAAAGAGGTTTAAATGAAAATAATAATGGTATTTTAAGAAGATATTTACCAAAATCTACAGATCTATCTTCATATAAACAAAAAGATTTAAATACTATAGCATTTCAAATTAATTCTACACCCAGAAAATCACTATCTTATAAAAGACCAATAGATTTAATACAATTATTTTAAAAAACTGTCCCATTTATATTTACAATTCAGGTAATAATTAGATAACAGTATTAAAAAAGGAGATAATACTATGAATTGATGAATAATTTTAATTATTATTGCATGCACAACAATATTGATTTTATTAATTGCACTAATTTTATTAATTAAAAAAAATAAACAAAAGAAAATATTAAAAATTACTAAAGATATAAATACTTTATATAAATACTTAAAATTAAAAAAAATAAATACTAAAGAATTACCAGTTTCAATAGAAAAAATTAAAGAAGATATTTATTATAGTGACAAAGTCATTTTGGGAAAGTATGAAGATCTTAATAAGATTTCTGGCCAAAATATTTTGTTAAAAACTGAATATAGTGATGCCAAAAAATTATTTTTACGTTATAAAATTAAAGACATTAATCTTATCAAATCATCAGATTTTATACCTTTAAATCAAATAGACTTGTTAATTTCACAAAATAATCTTTATTTTATTGATTCTTTTGAACTGCAAATAATACCATTAGTTAATGTTAAAAGTATTACATTTTTTTGAGAAAAAAATAATTATATAAAAAATAAACAAAAATATATTGGTATTGAAATTAACTTTCAAAATAAACGTTTATTTTTTCTTTTTAATAAATATGAAGAAGCAATTAGTTTTGCTGTTCATGTTATTAGTTTATAATAATTATTATTTAATAATTAAAAATTTTGCTTTTTTTGTGAAAATGATATAATTATACAAAATATATTATTAGGAGCAAAATTATGGCAAAAAAACACTTTAAATTCAATACTTGAAAGTTTATTCAATTTACTGGCTTTTTTTTAATTACTTTAGGAATTATTTTTTCTTTTTCTTCTTTTAAAGTTAGCCTATTGTTATATTTTGGTTTAGTATCAGTATTAATAGGTTCTATTAATATTTTAATTTACTATATTTTTATTGGAACAAATAGTTATAAAAAATATTCAAGAAAACAAAATAATAATAAGTTAATAATCAAAAATAATTAAGAAATATAAAGTTAAAACTAAGAAGATTAGTTTTTTCGAGAGAATAATAGGTGAAAAACTATGAGAAAAATATTAAAAATATTTAAAGCGATGTTTTTAACGAGCATTATTTCTTTACCGCTTATTGCATGTGATAAGGTAAATGATGCAAACCAAAAATATGTTGATATTAGTAATATTAATATGGAAGTTACTAATGCTCCTGTTGAATTAAATAAAGATATTTATAATACAGCTTTAATTAAATTTAAAACTAAAGTACAAACTGAAATTAGTAAATTAGTTCCAGAAGGAAAAAAACCAGAAAATGGCACCGATTATAAAATAACAATTGTTAATCATAATGATATGTATGCTAAAATTGATAAATTTGAATCACTTGCTGTTAATGTATCTGCTTCAAATAATAGTAATATTTTAAAAGGTAGTTTTAATGCTTGTGTAAAATTAGTATCAAAAGCTAAAGACATTAGTAATGTTAATATTGATAAGCAAGAAGAAAAAATTAAAATTAATACCACTACTTTTGGTGAAGCAATTGCTTTACGTTGTTTATCATTAATTGAAAGTAAAATTAACGCTATTGTTCCAACAGCAAAACAAGATAGTGACTATGTTGTTAATGTAGAAGGTCATACTTTATCAGAATCTATTAAAACATTTGATGATGTTCATATTAATGTTAGTGCTATTGAAGATGATTATCATTTTTTATTACATGGTAGTTTTAGTTTTGTCTTAGCCTTTGTTAAAGATTAATTTATATTATTTTGGATAATAAAAAAGATAACTTAATTTTCATTATTATCATAAAAATAAAGTAGTATAGTATGGGGTAAGCATGTCAGAAGTAGAAAAGTTATTAACAATGAATTATGAAAATGTTTGTAATTTTTTAAAAAATAAATATGGGTGTATTTCAAAAAATTATTTTTCAGATGCAACAATGTCTAAGAAATCACAAGGAATAACAAGGGGAAAAGAAGGTTTATATATTCATCATATTGATGAAGATAAAGCAATTTTGTTATCTACTCCCAAATGAGCTCAAAAGTCACCATTTGCCTATCAATATGCTGATCGATTAGTTTATTGTAATTTATTAGAACATTTGGTTTTGCATATTAAAATTTTTGAATATCCTCATCCAAATAAACATAATTTTATGGAAGTTGGTGTTGGTGGAATTTATGCTTTTATTGTTCCTGAATTAAATGATATTTATAGTGGTATTCAATATAAACAACCATGAAAACAGAAAGTTACTGAAGTTGTTTTACCATTAAAAGAAGATTATTTTAAATGTATTAAAAAATTAGTAGAACTTGGGTTTTCTTATCCTTTGCTTACTTCTTTTAATCATCAATTTGGTACATGAAATAATAGAAATAATAATAAGTTATATGAAGAAATGAAAAAAATGGGTGTTAAATAGTAATTTTTTTTATTGTTATTTAATCATAAATAAAAAATGTTAGTAAATTACCAACATTTATTTTTATTAAGTTTATGAAAAAGTTAATTGACAATGATTTTGATTAATTATTGGTAATTGTTCACTATTAATACTTGTTATATCGTTATTTCTTAATAATGGAGTTCTTTCAGATATTTGTTGTTCGTTATTACTTTCAACATTAATATCAGAAATATTTGTTGGAAAGCATTTATCATAAATATTTGAAATGGAAGTGCTAATTCCATAACCTAGTTTAGAGCCTAAAAATGCTCCAATAAAAGTTGAACCTGTTATACTAACCATTATTCCAAAGAGTGCCATTCCTGCTTCTGGATCATGTAAAGCTTCCTTATTTTTTGAAATTAAATCATAATAAAAATAACTTATGCCACTTAGCGCTGCACTACCACCTAATATTCCGCCTGTATATGTAAAGTATTTTTGAATTTTTTTCATTTTTTCTCCTTTCAAAATAAAAAAACTATTTATTTTAAAATTAAAATAATAGTTTAAAAACTTGTATGAAGTTTTATATTTCCTGAATTGTAAAATTAAAAAGGACACTTATATAAAAATTAAATTATGTTAATTCTATAATTAAGAAAAGAAAGGAATTAGCACAATGTATAAGTATCTGACTATTGAATCAATAATAGCAATAAAAGAATATAAAAGTTATGGATTTTCGATTCGTAAAATAGCAAAAGCCATTGATTATAGTAAATCAACTGTACATAGAGTTTGTAGATTATTAAATCAAAACTTATTGCCATTAGAAATATTGAATAAAATTCAAAAAAATAAACAAAATGCAGGTAGAAAATTAATAATTTTAACTTTAATAGAAATTAATACTATTAATCATTTGTTAATTACTAAAAATTATGCTCTTGATATAATTGCTAATTTTTTAAAGGAAAATAAAATAAAAAGTATTTCAACAAAAACTTTATATAACATGTTTAAAACAAATCGAATGGGTTTTGATGAAAATAACTTATTGAGAAAAGGAAAAAATAAACCTCACAAACAAAAAGAAACTAGGGGCAGAATTAATAATTGTAAGTCTATTCATGAAAGAAATTTAATCATTCCTAATATTAAAAATATAGAAGAATTTGGTCATTTAGAAGGTGATACTATCATTGGTAAAGATCATAAAAGTTCTATTATTACTTTAGCTGATATATGATCAAAAACCACAATTCCTTTAGCAACTAAAAATAATAAATCAGAAAATATTACAAAAAGTATAATAAAATTTATTTCAAAGTTACAAAAAGGAACAGTTAAAACTATTACTTTTGATCGTGGTAAAGAATTTAGTAAATGAAAATTAATCGAAAAAAATTGTAATGTTAAGATTTATTTTGCAGATCCTGGTAAACCTTGTCAAAGAGGTTTAAATGAAAATAATAATGGTATTTTAAGAAGATATTTACCAAAATCTACAGATCTATCTTCATATAAACAAAAAGATTTAAATACTATAGCATTTCAAATTAATTCTACACCCAGAAAATCACTATCTTATAAAAGACCAATAGATTTAATACAATTATTTTAAAAAACTGTCCCATTTATATTTACAATTCAGGATTTTAATTTTAACATAAGATTTTTTTTGATAAAAATAAGACAAAAATTACTATTAATAGTTTATTGTAAATATATAATTTTCTATATCAATAAAAGAAATTTATTAAATTTATATTTTAGATTATAATTTTTTAAAATAAAAACAAAGTTATTAAAATAAAATTTATAAATTATATTTTTATTTAGTTAATTTTGAACTATAAGAATGTTATTAACAATTAAAAAAATAATTTTTGAATAAATCTTTTATCTTTTTTCGTTATTTTTATTGTTATTTTATTGATTTATAAATTAAAAGGCGTAAAATTTCATATTAGTATATATTTTAAATTATTGAAAATATACGCATTAAAGATAAAGGAGTGTTTTTAGTGGAAAGTAGTAAAAATCTGTTTATTGTTAATCATCCTTTAATACAAGATAAATTAACAAGAATTAGAAATCACTTAACCCAAAAAAAAGATTTCAAAGAGAATTTAAGCGAAATTGCAACGTTAATGGCTTATGAAGTATTTAAAGATATTCCTCTTGATGAAATTGAAGTTGAAACACCCATTACTAAAGTTATTGGTAAAACATTAACCAAGACAATCATTCTTTCTCCGATTTTAAGAGCAGGATTAGGGATGACAAATGGATTTGAGTATGTAGTACCTAATGCAATTATTAGTCATGTTGGTCTTTATCGTGATGAAGAAACTTTAAAACCACAAAAATATTTTTTTAAATATCCCAAAAATATTAAAAATATAAGTGATGCATTAGTATTTATCTTAGATCCAATGCTTGCTACTGGTGGTACTGCTGATGCTGCTATTAAAGAATTAAAAAAAGTAGGTTTTAAAAATATTACTTTAGTTTCCATTGTAGGAGCACCAGTAGCTATTAAGAAAATTAATCATAATCATCCTGATGTTAAGATTTTTTTAGCAGCGTTGGATAAAGAATTAAATGATAATGGTTATATTGTACCTGGATTGGGTGATGCTGGTGATCGAATTTTTGGAACTAAATAAATATTTTAATGGAAAAAATTAGAAATAACCTTTTTCTTTCAATACTTTTTACAATGTTATGCTATTGATTATTAATTAATGTAGGATTAATTATAACTGTTATAATTAATACAAACCATTGGTTATTAATTGCTGGATTTAATATTGGTTTTATAGGAAGTATGATTGGGTTATGCTTTTTATATTTATCGTCAAAATGATTAACCAGCGGAATACATTTAAAACAAACCTTAGCATATTTTGGATTCTTATTAAGAATGTTAATTTATGGTTCAATTATAGTTTTGAATATTTTCTTTAACTTTGCTAATATTTTTACTATAATTGCCGGAATGTCAATATTAATGGTTGCTACTATTACTGCAACATTATGTGTATATCAAAAAAATAACTTAAAAGAAGGAATTTAAATGGAAACTTTAGCTGGATTGGAAAGTTGGAATTATTTACAAATTATGCCACAATTGGTAACAATTTTGATAACAACAGTCTTTATCAGTGTTATTAGTTATATTTATTATTATAAAGTAAAACGAATGAAGCCTGATGAAGATCCAAGAGGTATTGTTTTAGTTGTTGAATTAATAATTAAATCAGTTGAAAAAATTGTTGTTGATGTTCTTGGTGTAAAGTATAAAAACTTGACAGTTTATTTGTTATATGTAATGGGTTATATTTTAATTGGTAATTGATTATCGATTATTGGTCTTGAACCACAGTCATCAATGTATACGGTTACTTTATCAATGTCATTAGTTACTTTTATTGGAATATATTATATTGCTATTAAATTTCAGAAACTTTTATTTTTTAAAAAATTTATTATTAACCCTCTAGAATTAATTACTCAATTTGCACCTTTGATTTCTTTATCTTTTCGTTTATTTGGTAATATTTTAGGTGGAAGTATTATTTTGGCAATGCTTTATGGGGTAACTGCTAATATTTGAAGTAATATCCCAATTATTGGTCAGATGAATTTATTAATTGGTGTAATTGGACCATTTTTACATATTTATTTTGATTTATTTGCTGGAAGTATCCAAGCCTTAATTTTTGGCACCTTAACTCTTGTTTATTGGAAGTTACAAATGGAAGAAGAGAGTTCTCATAAGGGAGAACTTACTATTAAATTACCAAAAAAACTTCGTAAACAACAAGCAATAAATCATGAAGAAGAAATTTATACCGAACGTTCAATTATGGAAAAAAAATAAAACACAAAAAGGAGAATTTATTTATTATGGAATTATTAACAACAGTAATGACACATGTCTTTCATTTTTTTAATCATTTAGCAGCTGATACTAATGGATTGATGAATTTAAAGTTTGTTGGAGCTGGAATTTCAACTATTTCTTGTACAGGAAGTGGAATTGGTCAAGGTTTTGCTGCTGGTAAAGCTGTTGAAGCGGTTGCTCGTAATCCTGAAGTAGAATCTAAAATTAGAACACAATTTGTTATTGGTGCAGCTATTGCCGAATCAGGTGCTATTTATGGATTAGTTGTTTCTCTAATTTTAATATTTGAAGCATAAGGTATTAAAAAATATTAAAAAGTAGGTGATTTTATGAATTTTAATTTCAATGATTTAGTATCAGGTGATGATATTGTTAATCAATTATTTCCCAATCTTCCTGTTTTTATTGCTCATATTTTTGCAACATTAATTTTATTAATGGTACTTTGAAGATGAGTTTATGCTCCGTTTCGTAAGGTTTTACATTCGCGACATTTAGTAATTAAAGAAAAACTTGATGATGCTGCTTGCAAGCAATCATTAGCTAATCAAGATCGTGGTGAAGCTAGTCAAATATTAAAAGCTGCTAAAATTGAAGCTCAGGAAATTATTGCTAATGCACAAAATGATGGTTACAATAAGCGTAAACAAATTATTGATAAAGCGCAAGAAGAGAGTATGCGTATTACTAATCAATCAAATCGTGATTTAGTTCGTGCTCGTAAAGAGGCAGAAGCAAAGATTAATGAAGAAATCAAAGTAGTAGCATTAGAAGCAGCTAAAAAAATTATTGGTGCTGAAATGAATGCTAAAAAACATGAACAATTAATTACTGATTTTATTAAGAATTTGGAATAGTGGTGAAGTTAAATGATAGATGAAGGATTAGCTAATCAATGAAGTAATGGTCTTTTTCAATTAGCAAGAGAAATAAAAAAAATTACTCAATTTGCTGAAGAAAGTAATAAATTAATTGATATTTTTACTACTTATCCAGAATTTATTGATATTACTAGTAGTAGTAATATAACTATTGAAACACGTAAACAAATTATTAGTGAAACTTTTAAAAATCATATTGAACCATATATGTTAAATTTTTTCTTTTTGTTGATTGATGAACATCATTTCCAGTGTGTTCGTTTCATTTTAAAAGAATTTCGCAAATTATGTAATGAATATCAAGATGTAAACTATGGCATTATTTATTCAGTAATAGAACTTTCAAACCAACAAATAAATCAAATAAAATTGAAAATTGAGAAAGTCATTAAACATAAGATTAAAGTCGTTAACAAGATTGATAAATCATTAATTGGCGGTATTAAAGTTAAAGTACGGAATCAAGTTTTTGATGGTTCAGTTAAAGGTCAAATTGATCAATTAAAACAAGAATTATTAAGTCATGAATAGAGGTAAAACAAATGTCCTTAAACGTTAATCAAATTTCAGAAATTATAAAAAGCCAAATTAAAAATTATGGTAAAAAAATTAGTGCTAATGAGGAAGGCATTGTTGTTACTGTCGGTGATGGAATTGCGCTAATTCATGGTTTAGATAAGGCTGTTAATGGTGAATTAGTATTTTTTCCTAAAAGTAATATTTATGGTATGGTTTTGAGTTTAGAAGAAACTGCTGTTGGTGTTACTTTAATGGGGGATGATACGGGTATCAAAGAAGGAGATATTGTTAGTAGAACAGGTAATGTTGTTGAAACACCAGTTGGTAATATGCTTTTAGGAAGAGTTGTTAATGCACTAGGGCAAAAGATTGATGGTAAAGGTCCAATTAAAACTACGAAAACTAGACCGATTGAAAGAATAGCGCTGGGTGTGATGACTAGAAAATCTGTATCAGAACCTTTAGCAACAGGATTATTATCAATTGATGCAATGATTCCGATTGGCAAAGGTCAAAGAGAGTTAATAATTGGTGATCGTCAAACTGGAAAAACAACGATTGCTATTGATACTATTATTAATCAAAAGGGTAAAAATGTCTTTTGTGTTTATGTTGCTATTGGTCAAAAAGCTTCAACTGTTGCTCAAATTGTTGATAAATTAACACAACTAGGGGCAATGGAGTATACAACTATTGTTGCTGCTACTGCTAGTGAAGTTGCTCCTTTGCAATATATTGCTCCTTATACAGGAGTAACTATTGCCGAAGAATGAATGGAAGAAGGTAAAGATGTCTTAATTGTTTATGATGATTTGAGTAAACATGCAGTGGCCTATCGTGCTATTTCCTTATTATTAAGACGACCACCAGGAAGAGAAGCTTATCCAGGAGATGTTTTTTATCTTCATTCACGTTTATTAGAACGTGCAGCTAAATTAAATGAAAAACATGGTGGTGGGAGTATTACTGCCTTACCTATTATTGAAACACAAGCCGGTGATATTTCTGCATATATTCCTACTAATGTTATTTCAATTACTGATGGTCAAATTTTTTTAATGTCAGAATTATTTAATGCCGGAATTCGTCCAGCAGTTGATGTGGGTTTATCAGTTTCACGGGTAGGTTCATCAGCACAAATTAAAGCAATAAAACAAGCAGGTGGAACATTAAAATTAGAATTAGCACAATTTCGTGAATTACAAGCTTTTTCACAATTTGGTTCTGATTTAGATGAAAATACTAGAGCTGTTATTGAACATGGTAAACGTGCCATTGAAATTTTAAAACAAAAACAAAATGAACCATTAAATCAAATTGATCAAGCAATTATTTTATTAGCAATTAAAAATAAGGCAATTAAATGATTACCAGTAGAAATGATGGATTCTTTTAAAAAGGAAGTAATAACTTATTTTCAAAAACAACAACGAAAAAGTTATTTAAAATTACAGCAAGATCAAGCGTTTAGTGAAGAGTTACAAGTGAGCATTAGTCAAGGCATTATGCAGGTTGTTTATAATTTGACCAATAAGCTAAATGACTATAATCCTAAAATATATGGTAGTCTTGAAGAATGGGAAACATTAATTAAAACATTCAAATAATGTATTAGGAAGGTAAGGTGAAATATCATGGCTCAAAGCATGGAACAAATTAGACAAAAAATTAAATCTGTTAATACTAGTTATAAAATTACTAAAGCAATGCAACTAGTATCAACAGCTAAATTAAAAAAAGTAGGTAAAAGAATTGAGATGATTAAACCTTATTATTCTGAAGTTTATGATACATTCAATCAACTAATACCTAAATTAAGTAATTCAATTTATTTAAAAACAAAGGATCAAGTTATTAATAAAACAATATGAGTTGTTTTTAATTCTAATTTAGGATTATGTGGTGGTTTTAATAATAATTTAAATAAATTAGTACTAGAACAATATCAACCACAAGATGAAATAGTTGTTATTGGTAGTAAAGGAGTTTCATACTTTACTAATCATCATTGTAAAATTATGCAATCTTATACTGAAATTAACATTCAATCATCATATAATGATTCGCAAGAGATATCTTTGTTGTTACTTTCTAAGTTTAATAATAAAGAAACTGATGCTATTAAAATTGCATATACAAAATATGTAAATACGGTAACAACAATTCCAACAATTATTGATTTATTACCAATTGTTTCTATTAAAACTAATCAAGAAAGTAATTTAATTCAAACCGATTTTGAACCAGACGCTAATACTGTTATTAATAGTGCTATTCCTTTATATGTTGATGCCATTGTTTATGGTGCATTAGTAGAATCACAAGTGTCAGAGCAAGCATTACGAAGATTAGCAATGGAAAATGCTTCAAATAATGCCAAAGAAATGAAAGATAAATTATTAGTAAGTTATAATCGTGCCCGTCAAGGTGCTATTACCCAAGAAATTTCAGAAATTATTGGTGGCGCTGATGCCCAATCATCATAATAAAGGAGTAAACTAAAATGAAAAATGCAACTAGTAAAAAATCTATAACAATTAAAGAAAAAAATGTTAGTGATAAAAATTCTTTAAAAAAAGATAACACTAAAGTTATTGCTAAAGTAAAAGCAAAAGCAAAAGTGATTAAAAAAGTAGTTAATAGCAAAGAAAGTGTTAAAACTAGTAAACAATTACCAACTAAACGAAATATTGGAAAAATTGTTCAAATTTCAGGTCCAGTTATTGATATTCGTTTTAATGATAATAGTTTACCTAATTTAAATAATGCTATTAGTATTGATAATAATGGTCAAAAATTAATTGTTGAAGTTGCAAAACATATTGGTGATGATAGTGTTCGTTGTATTTCAATGGGTCCAACTGAAGGATTACTACGTGGTCTTGAAGCAGTTGATTTAGGAATACCAATTAGTGTTCCTGTTGGTGAAGAAGTTTTGGGTAGACTTTTTAATGTATTGGGTGAAGTCATTGATGATGGTAAAGAACTTAAAACTAAATTAAAATATCCTATTCATCGTACACCTCCTAGTTTTGATGAATTACAATCAAAATCAGAAATTTTAGAAACAGGAATTAAAGTTATTGATTTATTAGCACCTTATGCTAAAGGTGGAAAAATTGGTTTATTCGGTGGAGCTGGAGTTGGTAAAACAGTTTTAATTCAAGAATTAATTAATAACATAGCTAAAGAACATGCTGGTATTTCTGTCTTTTCAGGAGTTGGTGAAAGAACACGTGAGGGTAATGATTTATATTATGAAATGCAAGAGTCAGGTGTTATTAGTAAAACTGCTTTAGTGTTTGGTCAAATGTCAGAACCACCAGGTGCTAGAATGCGTGTTGCATTAACTGGTTTAACAATTGCTGAATACTTCCGTGATGAAAAACAGCAAGATGTATTATTATTTATTGATAATATATTTCGTTTTACACAAGCTGGTAGTGAAGTATCAGCTTTATTAGGAAGAATGCCTTCAGCAGTAGGATACCAACCAACATTATCAACAGAAATGGGTGCTTTACAAGAACGTATTGTATCAACAACACGTGGTTCTATTACATCTGTACAAGCAGTATATGTACCAGCCGATGATCTAACTGATCCAGCTCCTGCGACAACATTTACTCACTTGGATGCCAAAATTGTTTTAGATCGTAATATTGCTGCTTTAGGGCTTTATCCTGCTGTTCATCCTTTACAATCTTCATCAAGAATGTTAGATCCTGCTATTGTTGGTCAGGAGCATTATGATGTTGCGCAAAGAGTTATTGAAACAATTCAACATTTTTCTGAATTAGAACCAATCATTGGTATTTTAGGAATGGATGAGTTGAGTGAAGAAGATAAAAAAATAGTAGCTAGAGCAAGAAGAATTCGTAATTTTTGTTCACAGCCGTTTCATGTTGCTGAAAAATTTTCAGGTTTAAATGGTATTTATATTCCTGTTAGTCAAACTGTTAATAGTTTTAAACAAATTTTAGATGGTGAATGTGATGATTTACCAGAGCAAGCGTTTTTATATGTAGGAACTATTGAACAAGCAATTGAAAAGGCAAAGAAATTGAGATAATTGAAGGTGATAGTATGGCATTAAATCTTAAAATTATTACTCCTGATGGTATTTTTTTCGATGGAGAAGTACAGTGAGTTAATGTTAAAACAACTGAAGGCTATGTTGGTATTCTTGAATGGCATACACCTTTGATTGCTAATATTCAAATATCGAAAATGTCATTTAAAATTAAAGAAAAAATTCGTAATTTAACGATTTCTGGTGGACTTTTGGTAACTGATTTACATATGGTTCGTATTATTAGTGATAAAGTTGAATATACATCAATTTTAAAAGAGCAAGAAACAAAGGTATTTGATGAGCGTATTAAAAGGGTTAGTGGAGGTTAATAAATATGCATGATTCACATTTAATAAAATGAATAATTGAAATAAGTATTTATCTTTTTAGTTTTATTGCTAGCGGATTTGCTGTAAAAGCAATTCCTTTTAATAAATTTCTTGATCATAAAAGAGTAAAAGAATCATGAATTTTATATATGTTAACAACTTTGGTTTTTACTTATTGTATTGGTACGTTAATTATTAAATTTATTGGTTTAGATATTTGGTTTGATTTAAATTAATACTTAAAATTAAAAAAATAAAAATAGTAAGTGTTTTAAAATATTTACTATTTTTTTAATTACAATATACTATTAAAATTTATAGTAGTTATTAATAATATCTATATAGATTATAAAATTTCTCCGAAATTACTATTATAGTAGTAAAAAAATCGTTTTTATTTATTTTATTGTTGTTTTTACTATTATATATATAATATTTTTATCTGTATAGAATAAAATTCCTTTAATTTTGTAGAAAAGTAATAATACATGATAAATTTTTATTTTTAGAGAATTTTTACACTAAATAATGTTACTTTTAACAAATTTTTAATTAAAAATAATATTTTAAGTGTAAATTGATGAATGATTTTTGGTCATCCATACTTTTCTACATAATTAAAATAAAATTCTCATCTGTATAGAACAATATAGAATGGAGGTGAGAAAATGAGTAAATTTTTTCATAGTAAACAAACATCTCCTGAGGATAAGAAAAATCCTAGTTTTACTTTTAAACGAACTTTCAATAAATTAGGTGGCAAAATGTTTGGCAAAATGAAAACTTATCAAGAGCCATTGTTTTACCAATAGCTACATTACCAATAGCTGGCTTATTGTTAGGAATTGGTGGTGGAGTTGCTAGTGCTTTAAAGCAATTACCTAATCATGATAGTCTTGTTGCTATTATTAATATTTTTTCAATTATGCAATCAGCCGGAAACGTTGTTTTTGCTAATTTAGGATTGATTTTTGCTATTTCTATTGCTTTTGGTTTTGCAAAAGCTAGTAAAGGTGTAGCTGCTCTTTCTGGATTTATTACTTTTATTGTTATGACTTCAGTTATTAGTGGCATGTTTTTTTGAAATCCTAAAACAGGAATGTTGGGATTTGATCCATGAGGTTTAGGTGAAGGTGCAAAGATTACTCCAGAAAGTGGTAAATCTTCTTTTAATTATGTAGAAAAGTATGGATGACCAAAAATTATTCATCAATTTACACTTAAAATATTATTTTTAATTAAAAATTTGTTAAAAGTAACATTATTTAGTGTAAAAATTCTCTAAAAATAACACTTTATCATGTATCATTACTTTTCTACAAAATTAAAGAAATCTTCTGGTTTATTTTCTTCTGTCTTAGAACCTGTTTAGAATCTTTTCGAAAATAATGTAAAATGATTATATATTTTAAAATAAGAGGTATATATGCATAAAAATTATCCAAGTCATGTCACCAAAGAACAATTTGAGAACATAAAATCAATTTTAGAAAATAGCAAAAAGAAAACAAAACCAAGAAGTTTAGATTTATATGAAGTATTTTGTGCAATTTTATATGTATTAAAAAGTGGTTGTCAATGAAGAATGCTACCAAAAAATTTTCCAAAATGACAAACTGTATATTATTATTTTCAAATTTGAAGTAAAAATAATGGTAAAGAACCTAGTGTATTGCAATTAATTTTAAAAAAAATTAGTTAAAAAAATTCGTATCAATAATAATCGCAAAGAACAAACTAGTTTTTGTATAATTGATTCGCAAAGTGTTAAAAATACAGATACTACCGAAAATAAAGGTTATGATGCTGGTAAAAAGATTTCAGGCATAAAACGTCATATTGTTGTTGATTCTCAAGGTTTACCACATGCAATTTACATAACCACAGCAGAAAAAACTTTTAATTATGTAGAAAAGTATGGATGACCAAAAATTATTCATCAATTTACACTTAAAATATTATTTTTAATTAAAAATTTTTTAAAAGTAACATTATTTAGTGTAAAAATTATCTAAAAATAACACTTTATCATGTATAATTACTTTTCTACAAAATTAAAGGAAAAAACAGATCGTAATAGCGCTATAATAATGATTGAAAATGAAAAAGAAAATCTTTCTGCAGTTCAAAAAATAATAGTAGATGCTGGTTATACTGGTGAAAAATTTGCTTCTGAAATCAAAACAATCATAAATGCAAATGTTGAAGTGATAAAACGTAATGAATTACATACTTTTGTAGTATTACCAAAAAGATGAATTGTAGAACGAAGCTTTGCTTGATTAGAAAAATACAGAAGATTATGAAAAAATTGTGAAAGAAAACTAAATACTAGTTTACAAATGGTTGTTCTTTCATTTATTTCAGTTTTATTAAAAAGATTCTAAACAGGTTCTTAGGATTATTTCCTACGTTTGATACTTCAGTTTTAGGTGGCATTCTTGTTGGTTGATTAGTATCAATTGTTCATAATCATTCATACAATATTCGTATGCCAAGAGTATTAGCTTTTTTTGGTGGTGAACGTTTTGTGCCAATTTTAGCTGTTTTTGTTGGAATAGGAATGGGATTAGCTTTTTTCTTTATTTGACCAATGTTATTAATTGCTTTTAGAGAAATTGGTAATGGCTTAGCAGCTGGTATGAATACAGGTCAACTTACTGATGGACAGTTAACTGGTGATAATTTTCATCCGACAGTTGGTGGAGCATTTATTGCAATGTTTTTTGGAATTACTGAACGTTTATTAATACCAACAGGATTGCATCACGTTCAATATGCACCTTTCTGATATACTGGAATTGGTGGAAATTGAATTAATGAATCTGGTGATCATTTTGTTGGAGCGTACAATATTTTCTTTGGACAATTTGCTTCTAATGCAGTAGGACACATGAATCAAACACCAAGAACAATGTTTATGAGTGGGCGATTTGCATATATGCAATATGGCTATCCATTTGCAGTGCTTGCTATGTGAATGTTAGCACGACCAGAAAATAAAAAAATGGTTGGTGGTATTTTAGGATCTGCTGCTCTAACTTCTTTCTTAACAGGAGTTACAGAACCATTATTGTTTTCATTCTTATTTGTAGCACCATTATGTTTTGTTTTCCATGCATTTATGGCAGGAATTAGTTTTATGATGGCGTATTTATTAAATATAGTTGTTGGTCAAGGTTTTGCTGCTGGATTTATTGACTTTTCTTTCTTTGGAATATTACCAAGTATTCTTGGTAAAGAAACAGGATTCTATTGAGTATTTGTTACTGGATTAATTATGGCACCTGCTTATTTCTTTGGGTTCTATTACATTATTAAGTGAAGAAATTACAAAACTTTAGGTCGTGAAGAAGGAGAATTAGCAACCAACTTAGCTTTACAAAGTGTTGAAAGTTCTTTAGATAAGTCTTCAAAAAAAGGTAGAACAAAAGTAGAAAATTTATTACTTGGACTTGGTGGAGCATTAAATATCATTGATGTTAACGCTAAAGATAAAGTATTAGTTGCAACTTTAAAAGATGCAAATATTTATTCAAAAGCTTTATTAAGATTAAGTGGAACTAAAAATATTAAAGTAATTTCCAATAAAGTTGAAATTACTTATCTTGATGGTGCAGAGTCTATTCATAAAACTTTACAAGCAGAAATGACAAAGAAACAAACATTAACACCTGATACTAATAAAGATAAAAATAATGATATGTTAGAAAATATCTTTAAAGGTCTTGGTGGACGAAGTAATGTTAAATTATTAGACAATTGCTTTAATTTTGTAGAAAAGTAGTGGTATTAGTAAAATTAGCAAAAATATATTTTTATATGGTATTTTTAATATTAAAGAGGTGATTTTAAATGAATAAAAATACAGTAAAAGAAATTTTAAATAATTTGTCTGATAAAGATTTTATTGAGATTTTTAGAGAAAATAAAACTAGAATTAAACAAATTGAGAAAAAAGAAAAATTTGAAGCAGTCGAACAAAAATTCAAAGAGAAAGGGATTCAATGTCCAGATTGTAGTTCTTTTTTGTGTACTAAATATGGTAGTAAAGATTATAAGCAAAGATATAAATGTAAAAGTTGTAATATTACTTTTCATGCTTTTAAAAATCATTATTTTTATTGAAGTCATTTATCTCATGATCAATGAGATTTATTGATACAAATAGCTACTTTAGGTCAATCTGCTTACATTATTTCTCAATTTATTAATACTACAAATAAAACTGCCTGATTTAATCGTCAAAAATTTATGAAATCAACACAATTAGTAAAAACACAAAATCAATTTGTAAAATTAAAAGCTAGAATTGAAATTGACGAAACTTTTATCAAAGAAATTCATAAAGGAAACTTTAAAGATCCAAATGATCCAAGAAAACAATGAATTGAAGAAAATGCTAAAGATTTAAATTGTTGTATTCAAATGGCAATTGATGAAAACCGAAATATCTATGCTCAAACAACAAATACTAAAAGATTAAATAAAAAATGAGTACAAGAAAACTTAACATCGAAACTTATCGAAGAAAATTCAATTATAGTTTGTGATATGCAAGTATTATATGATACAGTAGCTAAACAAACTAAATCCACTATCCAGCAGTTTAAATCAAAAGAAAATAAAGAATTAAATTATAAAAAATTAAGTAATGTCAGTAAAATACAATCAAGTTTAAAAGAATTTATTACTCATTACCATGGCATTGGATTTACCAATATTCAAAATTACCTCAATTTATGGAAATGAAAATATCAACACTACGGATTAACCCCTTATCAAAAATCCAATGTGTTATATTTCAGTTTGTAAAAAAAATAAATCCCAAAATTTAATAAAATCAAATTTTAAGTCAAGTTGATGACTTTTTTTATTTTACCACTACTTTTCTACATAATTAAAAGACAATTGTGCTACAAGATTGCGTGTTACAGTTTTTGATGAAACTAAAGTTGATGATAATATTTTAAAATCAACTGGTGCAGTTGGTATCTTTAAAAAAGGTACAGCTATTCAGGTAATTTATGGGCCACAAGTAGGTAATATTAAAAATGATTTATTAAAAACTTGAACTCCAAAATAAACTATTACTAAAATATAAAAATGAACAACTTTTTGAGTTGTTCATTTTTTTAGTTTTAGTTACGGATAATGTTAAAATTATAATATAGGATGGAGGGAAAACTATGTTTTTTGATGATGATGAAGAAAAGTTAGAAGAAGCTAGGTATGAAGAAATACAAACAAATATACAAAATTTAACATTAACAATTGATGTTAATATTGTTGTTAAAGATTTATCCTTTAATTTTGTAGAAAAGTAATGATACATGATAAAGTGTTATTTTTAGAGAATTTTTAAACTAAATAATGTTACTTTTAACAAATTTTTAATTAAAAATAATATTTTAAGTGTAAATTGATGAATAATTTTTGGTCATTCATACTTTTCTACATAATTAAAAGATTTATTTAAATATATTAAATTAAAATGTACACAAAAAATTAGAATTATGGATATATTAGCATTGTTTTTATCAATATTTTCAATAATTCTTTCAATATTATTAACTGTTATTGATAAAACTGATCAAAAAATTAGTTTTGAACTTCGAAAATTATTGTATGCGGTAAATATATTTAAAGATTTAACAGTGGTAATGGTATTAGTAATTGCATTATTTATGATTATTTATGAGGTTAAATACTGAATTAAACAAAATAAGCAATTCAAATCTTTTTATGCAGCAAATGCTGATTTTACACCAGAAGAAATTGTTTCGGAACTAATGGATCTTAATAATATTTTTAGTTTCAAGCATTGAAATGAAATTTCATTCCATATTAAATATTATAAAAAATGTAAATCATTTAAACGACATGCAATTTTAATCTCTATTTTGGATTATTATCAATTGCCAATTAATAAATGAAATTTAATGTATTTAAATCAAACAATTAATTATTTAAATAAAAAACATTTTCGTCATATTCTTAGATTATGCATATTTAGTTGTTTAGCAATAATAATGATTATTTTAATGAGTACTTTCCCTTCAATATTTTTAAAATAAAATATTTTATATAGATAGAAAGGTATATATGGAAAAATTTAATGAAGAAATAAAAATATTAACGACAATTTTTATTAATAATGCTAATATCAATACTAAAATTAAACAAGAAAAATTTTTAATCAATAATTTTGAATTTTATGGAATTTTAACTAGTAAACGAAAACCATTAGTAAAATTATTTTTAAATAAATGAAATAAAAATTTATCGTTAGTAAATAAAAAACAGTTATTTGAAACATTATATTTACAAAAAAATCGTGAATTTCAATATACAGCAATGGAATTTTTAAATCTTTGATGAAAGAAAAACTTAAGTTTTAATGACTTAGATTGGCTTTTATCGATAATTAAACATAATATTTGATGAGATACTACTGATTATTTTGATAATATTATTGGTGTTCTTATATTTAGCAACAATAATATTAGTGTTAGAGATCAATATTTATTTAAGTTAATAAATGATAGTAATTTTTGAATTCAAAGAATAGCAATTCAATCACAATTAATGTTTAAAGAAAATACTGATTTTAATTTACTATTTGCATTAATTAAGCCAATGTTATTAACAACAAATTTTTATCTAATACGTTCTATTGGTTGAGCATTGCGTAATGCCAAACGAGTTAATTCACAAAAAATTAATGATTTTATTAAAATTAACAATGTTAGTCAAAAAATAATTGTTGTTATTAATGAACATTAAAAATAAATGATGGTTTTATATTAACCTGAATTGTAAATATAAATGGGACAGTTTTTTAAAATAATTGTAGGACGGGTAACAAAAATGCGGAATAAATTATTCAATAATGTCTTTATTATCATTTAGACGAGAATAAATTAAGACTTTGTTATGTAATTGTAAATAAATAGTACTACTAATAAAAATTAATTGCAACTAAAGTACTTATATTAAATTTTACTATATGTTAAAATAACGCATATAAAAGGAGATTTTTAAGATGAAAACTAAAAAATTACAATTAATAACTGTATCGTTATTTATTTTAAGTATCTCAATTATGACTATTGGTTTAATACTAATTGGTATTTCAAATTTTGATTATATACATATTAATTGGAGTTCAAAATTAGTTTTAAGAAAAAGTAATGGATTTAATTTATTAAAGCATATAAGTATAATTTATATTTTAAATCACTCTGCAAATTTTATATGTTTAATAAATAGAAATTATGAACTATACTATAATTGAATTCAATTACAAATCGGAGTTATTTTTTGTGTAATTTTAGTTCCAATTTTTTCATCAATAACTATGTCATTAATCTTTTTAATTATTGGTTTAAAAATAAAATTAAAAAATAATAATTTTTGAGATGCAATTCAAAATTGTGAAATAATTTACAATTATTATATACATTAAATTATGTTTTTAAATTTATTTGATTACACCTAAATGTAGCCATTTTAATATAAATACTAATGTTATATGTTCTATTACCAAGCATTTCTTTTAAAACATGTCAAATATTACTTTCAGTAAAAGTACCAATATTCCATTTTTCAGATTGATTAATAATTCCCTGCTTATTATTTTTAAAATATTGTTTTTTTAGTTTTTTATGATTATCTAATTCTTTATATAAATAATTAATTAATTGTTCATATTGACCATTTTCAATTAAATTTTTACAAGTATCATATTCTTGTCAATATTTACCTTTATTTCCAGCAAGTATACCAAGATATAATGTTCTAATTAAATGAAATTTATCTAAAACAAATTGTGCATCTAAATAATCGGCAACTTCTTTAATTCATCCTGCACTATCTCCACAAATAATGATTTTAGCTTGTTCAAAATTTTCAAAAAATCTTTTTCCTTGTTCTAAAATAAATTCAGCAGTTTTCTTAACTCCAATTGCTGTTTTATTTGGTCTGATAATAACATTAACTCTTTTATTAACTAATTTGTGATTAATATTATCTGTATAAAATGCTACTAAACGCATTGAATATTTATTAATTTTACGTTTAAATTCTCAAAACTTTCGATGTCCATCATCAATACTGATATAAATAGGTTGATTTTTTGCTAATTTAATTTTTGCTACATTTTCATTAAAAACTTTATGTTTTTCAAAAATTCTATGAATATCCATTGTAGTTAAACCAGCATCTTTTAAAATATCACAAATATCTTTGTATCTTTTTCCATCAGCAAAATATTCAATAACAATTTGTTCTATGTCTTCTCCAATTCTTTTATATTTTGGTAATTCTAACTCTTCATCAACTAAACAAATACGTACTCATTTTTGTAATTCTATGTTATAATATTCATAAATACGTCGTTTATAAATTACTATGCCATATTTTGTTTTTCTTTTTCTTTCTTTATAATCAACAATTTTATATTTATTTTTATCTCTTGTTTTAAAAAATTTTCTATCTAATTTTTCTCATTTTTGCTTTATATGTGCTAATACTAATTGATTGATATTAGCGTATTCTTTTTGATAAATTCATTTGTATTTTGCACTCATGTTTAATCTTCCTTTCTAAATTTGGATTTGTTAATAGTTTAAGTTTAATTTTTTTAATAAATAAGGAGAAAATATGGCTTTTATTAGTAGTTATGGACAATTAAATAAAAAATATGACCTTAATTTTAGTGATAATAATTATGGTTTTAGTTGAGATATTTTTAAAGAATTTGTTGGCGATGAATGAGCAGAATTTTTTACAACTAATTGTTTTTATCGTTTTGTTCCAACTGCACGTGGAACAAGAAAAACTTGAAACTGTTTAGCATTTGATTTATTTATATGTTGTAATTTTAGTGATAGTAGTGTTCAAGAAGTAAGACGCTATGAAAATACTCATAGCGAAACTACAATTGGTGCTTTAATGAATGTTTGTCAAGTTTTATTAGAAAAATATGATATTAATTTATTACCTAATAATCCACATGGTATTAAATGAAAAATAACTAAGGATGGAGGATTTATCATTTTTCCTAACAATCAGCAAATTGATTTTATTGGTTATGCTAATGGTAATAAAATTTTTGGAAAAGAAGCAGGTGGTTCAAGTTTTTTGGGTTCAAGAACTGATGAAATTATTATGGCAGAAGAAAAAGAAACATTAACTGAAAAACAATTAACATATAGATATGAAAGATTACAAAACTCTATGTTTAGAAGCAACAGAATTAAAGTGTCAAATGAACCTATTAAAGAGTGAAGTTGAACATTTATTGATAAAAATATATATAGTAGTACATTTGGACAAAAGATTACTCGCTATTTTTATAAAAATTTCTTTATTATTTTTACATGTAACCCTTATGATAAATATCATCCATTTTACTTAAAATACTGTACGCCATTTTTACCATTAAATGGTAAAATAATGGAAAATCTTAAAAAAATTGGTAAAGTTTACTATGAAAATAAAGACATATTTAGTGGTTTAGGTTTATTTGTTTTAAGATTTACTATTCAACCTTTTTGAAATAAATTACCTGATATTCAAAAAAGAACATTATTAGAAATGAAAAAAAGTAATCCTGATGAATTCAATACTGTTTATTATGGTTTTGAATTTTTAGATAGTGATGCAACAATTTTTCCTTTTCAAAAAACAGTAAAATATTGACAACCATATGATTTAAAACAATTTTATAATAAAGAAAAAGATATGTATAAATTTGATTTTTATAGTGTTGGTGTGGATTGAGCAACTGGACATAAAGACCATACTGTATTTATGGTAGTTGGTTTTAAAGAATATAATAATACTGGTTATTATGATGCTTATATTATTTGTGAATTAGTAATTACTCCAAATGATTTTATAAATGAAAATGAAAAAATTAATGCTTATGTCAATGAAATTTTAGGATTAATGGATAACTTTGAAAATTTTGAACAAGCAATTTATTTTTATGATGATAAAGCAAGAACAGCAATGGATTGATTAAATCAAAAATTAATTGATGAACATAATACTATTTTAATAACACAAACTGCAATTAAACATGCTTCTAATTTAAATCAAGAAGCAGGATTAACTAATAGAGTAGTTTGAATGAGAAATATTATGAGTTATGGAAACTTTTATGCAAATAAAGATGATTTACCAAAAACTACTCAATGTTTAGAAGAATTACGTTATGACCAAACCAAAACTAACATTCCTGACAAAAATATGTATCAAGACCCATATGATGCATTGTTTTATGCACTATATCCATATAAAAATATAATTAGGGGTAAAAATAATGCTACTGTGAAAAAAAGCATCTTCACATTTGCCATATAATAAACAAGTACAATATAATTAATAGTTATGGTTTCACAAAATAAACGCCTTGAATTTAGGCGTTATTTTTCGTTTAAAAGCATACTTGTAAAAATAATGAAAAATAGTACAATTTTAAAGTAAAATTAAGACATAAGGAGTAATTTAATATGAGTCAATTTGAAAAACATAAAATAGAACAATCTATTAAAGATTTTAAGAAAAATATAGAAAATGCTCATACAGAAATATCTTTTTTAGAAAAGAAAAAAAATCAAGAATTTAATAATATATCTTTAAAAGACACATCTTTTGATTTTACTAATTAAAATAAAAAAATAAATTCTAAAATTAAATACCACGAATCTGTAATAGATTATTTTAATGAAAAAATATATCAAAGTAATGAATTATTATTAATGTTAAATACTAAAAAAGCACCAGTTTTTTCAAAAAAAGTCATAAATAGCATTGATAATAAAATAGAAAAATCTAAACCAATTAATATTGCAAAAGGTAAAAAAATAAAACCATAAATTATTGTAGAAAGGAAAATAAAATGAAAACATGAATTAAAACAAATTTAAGTAAAATAACATTAGCATTAGCACTAACTGGTGCTACAACCGGAACAATAGGTTTAATCATGGGGGGTATACTTACCCATAATATGGAAAATTCCTACTTAAAGCCAAATGGAGAAAGAGTATATGGAACAACAACTATTTGATGAAATAAATGAAGTAGTCCAAATAAAACAAATTTATATTTTGCTAAAGTTAAACATCATGATGAAGATATAAAATGAGATGGTAATTATACAAATAATTATTTTGAATAATTTAAATTTCTAAATTTATATAAGAAATATTTTCGTTATATTTATCAAATAAATTAATGTTTTTTAAATTAATTTCTTGTTTATCAGTTGTTAAAATTAAATCATAATTTCCAGCTCCAAATATACCACTAATTTCAATCCGATTTAAATTATTAATCGGATTTTTAATTTGTAATTCAAAATCACCATTATTATCAATTTGTGAAATTTCTTTATAAAATTCTAATTTAGAAAATAGTTGAGATTTATTAGAACCATATAAATGTAAAGCATTTCCAACTTTATTTTTATCAATAACCGCTCTTGTAAAATATTTTCCATATTCACCATTACCTAATGTTCAATCACCAGGAATTAATGATGGAATATTATTACTTTCTAGTTCATTTGTTATAGATAATCAATTAAATTGGTTGTCATCTAGTTTAAATAATTCATTTTGACTGATATCATTACTTTTTAATTTAATATTATTAATATCAGTAAAATCAAAATATGCAGATTTTAATACTACTTTTGCATCCTTAAACTCTCAAACCTTATCATGCGTAGAATGTATAGGATTTGATTTTAATTCAAAATAATAAGGTAATAATAGTTTATAGTCATCATTTAATCCTTTATTAATAGACATTGTTGAATAAATATTACTAGATAACATAATAACTATTTGTTTAAATATTTTTATTTGCGGTAAATTTATATAATTTGGATAATCTAATTTTCATTGTTTAAATAAATTAGTAATTACATCGTCAGGTTTTTGCTTTAATTTTGTAGAAAAGTAATTATACATGATAAAGTGTTATTTTTAGAGAATTTTTACACTAAATAATGTTACTTTTAACAAATTTTTAATTAAAAATAATATTTTAAGTGTAAATTGATGAATAATTTTTGGTCATCCATACTTTTCTACATAATTAAAAGGTTTTTGCCCCTCAAATTTAGCACGCATTCTATCTAAATCATTCATATCCGCAGCAACACTTCCTAATGAAGCACCATCAAAATTTCTATTATAAGTATATGTATAAGTTAACATATCTAATAATACTTTTTGCAAACTATCAACTGGTGGTTTATCTTTTATTTCTAATTCTACATCTTTAAATTTATCATTTGTAGCAATACTTACATATTCTTTTCCTAGAACATCATGAATTTTTCATACTTCTTTATCTTTGAGTTCTTTTTCATTAGGTAATGGTCATTCATGATAATCAAGAGTACTTAAAAAATAACCTAATCAAGCATTAGTTACCCTTGCATTATTAATAATTTCTTTTCTTGTTTCTCTACCACCACCAATAGCAATTAAATCTAAAACTGATTTTTCTTTTAATTATGTAGAAAAGTATGGATGACCAAAAATTATTCATCAATTTACACTTAAAATATTATTTTTAATTAAAAATTTGTTAAAAGTAACATTATTTAGTGTAAAAATTCTCTAAAAATAACACTTTATCATGTATCATTACTTTTCTACAAAATTAAAGGATTTTTCTTGTCCAATAAATTGTTTTGCTAAATTTCAAGATAATATTTGTTCACTAAATCATTGTTCTAATATTCTAACTTTTGGTTGAGTTTCAATAGGCATTGATAATAGTGGAAATGCTATCTTATCTTTAACAAATAACTTGGGTATACTTCCATATTGTCGACTTCACCAAGTACCTTTATATTGCCAAAAATCATGCTTCTAGGAGCCTTAATTTTTAAACCAGTAACTTTAGTATCTTTATCTAATGGTTTTTGTAATTTAATAATTATAGGATAACCATCTCTTGTTTTAAAATCTTTAATTTTAATAATAGTAATACTTTTAGTACTTCTTGTTTTTGGATTTTGATAAGGTTGTGAATAATTATTAATGATATATAAATTATCAATATTATCTTCCGTTAATGGTTCATTAATAGATACTGCATATAACTTAAATTGATTTAATAAATTTATTTCTTGAAAAATTAAATTTTTAATATCAGTCATACTATATTCAATTGTATTATCATTAATATTGGTACTTGCTCTTTGATTTAATTGCATAGTAAAGTCAGATGTTTCAACAGCATTAGTTTTTAATACTTTATCAATATTAATAAAACCAATTTTAATAGTATTTGCTGAAAATCTTAAACTATTATTTTCATTATTTTTAAATAAACGTTCAATTTCATAAATATATAAAGTTCTTTGTTTAAATTCATCATATGCTCTTTCAAGTTCAGGGTCACCTTTGCTACTCATAAGACTAGTAAAATCATAAGGAATATTATCAATTAAATAATCATTTTCTACTTCTGCTTGATTAAGTTTAGTTTGTTTCTGTTTCTGTGGAAACTTCGTTTGTGATTTGTTGTTGTCTTCCATTGTTCTCTCCTATTAATTGGTTATTTTCGGGATTAAATAATTTTAATTTAACAGTTAAATTATTAATTTCTTCTTCATCATTAATATTGAATGTTTTACTATTTAATAAATCTTTATCTATTCGTACTAATATTTGAATAAATTTAAGAATATCAATATTAAATTGTCATAATTTTTGTTCAATATAATTAATGGTTGAAATATTTACTGCTGTACTTTCGGGAACTGATTGTTGTGCTGATTTCTTTTGACTTGGAATATGAATACCACAACGTTTAAATATTTCATTAACATTTCAATCATATATATCAGTTAAATTTTTACCTTTAAAATTACTGCTTGTCATATTAATATTTTCATTTTGTTCGTTATTATCTCCGCCACTTTTAAAAATATAATTTTTAGTAACTAATATTCTTACAGCATCTTCCAATAAATCTTTTACATTACCATAAGTGGAATTAAAAATAAACTTGGGTGAGTTTAAAATAGTATCTAAAACAATTTGTTCATAAATAATATCTAATGCTTTAATTTTATCCATTACTTTATTACAATCTGCTAATTCATTTGCTTTATTTCTCATAATTGCTATTGGAATATAATTAATATTTAATGTTTGTTCTTGTTCTAAATTGGGATTATTAATATACGTTTTAAAATCTAATGGCAGTTGTTTTTTATTATCATTAATACTATAAATTGCACGATTAATAGTTACTTGTTGATTATTTAGTTTATAAATTTCAAATAATCTTACTGTTTGTGCATTTTGTTCATAACTATCATAAAAAATAGTACATTGAATTAATTTACCGGTAATATCATAAACTCTTTGTTGTATATCAACTACTTGAAAATATAAATCATCATTAGCAATAAAAATTAAATAACCACTAATCCCTAATTTACTTAACTTAAAAATAGAATTTCAATTTTTTCTATAAAATTCTTGTTGAATTAAATATTGTTTAATAGTTTCATTATTTATTTCTAATGGAGCATTATACAAATTAGCATTATTTTCTGCAACAAAATCAGTAAAATAAGTCTCATGATTAAAATCATTAAAACCAAAATAACTTAAAATAGAAGCATGTGTACTTTTACCTTTTAAAAAAGTTAATTTAGTTTTTTCTTCATTATTAATATTTTTATCTCTTCTTAAAAATCTACCTAGCATAATATTCACCACCTTTTTTTAAAATATTTGATTAATTTTTAAGACAATTTTTACTATAATAAATATAATTAAACCAGCAGTTGCAGAAGATAATAACACTCCAATTAAACTTAAAATAATTTTTATAATTTTTCAAATCATTATTTTATCCTTGTAATTCTTCTAATTTTAAAAGTTGTCCATATCTTGTAGGGTCACTAACAACGGCAATGGTATTATTTTGTATTTGCAAAGAAACCATTGTTCTATGGTTAACATTATCCCAATCCAAGGATTGAACATCTGTATTTAATTCACCATATAAAAATTCTTTACAAATAAAACAAAATTTTTTATTGCTTGTTTGACTTTCAAAATTATAATAAATTCTATATTTAGTATTTGGTTTAAAATCATATTGAATATGATTTATATTGATTTTTGTCCCTACTTCTTTTCATTGTGGTATTGGAGTTGGACTAGGTGCTGGCTGTTTTTTATTTAATTCATTAATAGCACCAGCAACAGTTTTATTTTCAGTTTCTAAATTAGGAATTTCTTGACTTACAGCATTTATTTGAAATGCAATCGGAAATTGTGATTTTACATCTTCTAATTTTTTATCTAAAGTTCGTAAATTAATAGCATCTTGTGGTTGTGTAGGGTCTGCTATATCAACAATTCTAGTATTATTTGAAGTAATAATTCTTTTTTCTTTAGGTTGAATAATATTAGGTGAATTAGGGTCTATTTCTCATAATGATTCACCACTACCACCAGTAGCACTGATTTTATTATTTTCATCAATCTTAATATTTTCACCAGCAATTAATTTATCTTGTTTTTTATCTAATAAATTATTAGTTTCTATTTTTGTGTAATAATCGCGTTCAGTACCTTCTTCTGCTATAAATTCAGTTGGTGTATCTATTCCTTGATATTGATATATTTCTTCTATATCGCCAATTAAATCAATTTTTCCACGTTCAGGATAAGAACTACCACCACCACTAAATTCTTTCTTTTTATTGTTATAGTAAATCATTCCGGTATTTAAAATTCTTTTATTTTGGATTTGTTCATTATAAATTATGGAATCAACATTTAACAATTCAAATTCATTAAAAACATTATTTAAATAAATTTTAATTACTTTATAAAATTTCATAAAGTTATTTTCTGTTGAATATTGATAACTGATTTTAATAAAATATCATTTAAATATTTCTATATTATTATTTTCAACTTTTTTTCATAAGGGACTAGTTTCAATAATAAATCAATTATTTTTAATATCATTAATATTTTCGTTTGCTTTAATTAATTCACTATTTAATTTTGTTATATTGTTTTCATTTGTAGTAATTCTTTTTTGTTGTTTAGCAGAAAAATCCTTTAATTTTGTAGAAAAGTAATGATACATGATAAAGTGTTATTTTTAGAGAATTTTTACACTAAATAATGTTACTTTTAACAAATTTTTAATTAAAAATAATATTTTAAGTGTAAATTGATGAATAATTTTTGGTCATCCATACTTTTCTACATAATTAAAAGAAAAATCAGCTGTTGCAGCATGAGTAAAATCACCAATTTGTGGATTATTTTGTAATGCTTCGGGTGGTAATGTACCAATTTCATTAGGTCAATTTAAAATCATAGTTTCAGTTTCTTTATCATATTCTGTTGCTACATATCCTTTATTGATAAAATTAGTTACAGCACCACGAAAAACTTCATGTTCGTTTTCCTCAACAACGTCATCATATAGTTTAATTTGTTTTGATAATGTAAATTCTTTTTGTTGTTCAATTAATTCGTCAACTTGATTTCTAGTATAAAATGCTTTTAAGTCAATTTTTTCAACATCTATTTCATCATCATTATAATTTGAAAATATTTGTTTTAATTCAGTTAATCTTGCTCATATTTTCATTCTACTAGGTGCTAAATCTCAAACATTAATTGTAGGAATACTATTGGCACTAAATTGACTACCATTATTAAATTGAATATTAGCATCAACGTTAAATTCAATTGGTGTACGATTAAATACTCAATGTTCAACCATTACATAAACCATATCTCTTAATGTTTCTTTAATTAATTCATCTTTAAAACTATCAAAAGGAAATTTAGATAAAATAAAATCAAGATAAGCATTAATATCATTTTGAGCACGAATAGCAAATGTTTTAAATCAATCATTAACATTTGGTCATGTTTTTATATATTGTGGTGGTGATTCTGTAATTTTTCCAGTTAAAGGATATCAGTTATTATAATTTTCTAAACTGACACCGGTTCAAAGTTTATTAATCATATTTTATCATTCCTTAAAAAATGCTTTTTTATAATGTTTAGTTCTTGTTTTAGTTTTTCTATGTTCTATATGTATAATTTCTTTTTGTAATTTCTTTTTACCTTTTTCTACAACTTGACTATATGCAAATTTTTCTAAATGATGTAGTAGTCCTGTACCAAATAAAGTAT
This sequence comes from Spiroplasma endosymbiont of Amphimallon solstitiale, assembly GCF_964030965.1. Classification (GTDB taxonomy): domain Bacteria; phylum Bacillota_I; class Bacilli_A; order Mycoplasmatales; family VBWQ01; genus Spiroplasma_E. The sequence goes on along the minus strand of NZ_OZ034999.1, from coordinate 116,769 downwards.
TAACTGAAAATTTTAAACCAGCACTTTTAAACGATTTATTAATATTTTCAATAGGATTATTAATAATATTTACTATTTTATGATAAGTTCTAATTGTTCTAAATATTTCTCTATATACTTTAAAACTATCTCTAATTACTTGTTGAACAACTGGTGGTGCAAATGCTATTGATTTTAATCATTTATTATGATTTACTCCATAACCAATGTATCAGCCACTATATCACCTGTATCAGTGAAATGGATGAATTTGAGTTACAAAATTAAAGCATTTATCTAATGACAAAGGTTGAATTTTACAACCCATAAATACTGGTGAATTCAATGGAATTAATTGTGCATGTCTGATTGCTTTTTTCTCAGCACTACTAAATAAATCAGTAACTTTTTCTTTTAATTTATTAATTTTTTCAATTGCTTTTTCTTCTAATTGTTCAAATTTTTCTTGTAATTTATATATACTTTCTCGTAATTTTTCAAAATATGGTGTATCTTTTCAAAATTTATTAAAACTCTTTTTTAAATAAAATCTAATATCAAAATATTTAAAAGTTTGATTTGTTTTCAATACTAATTTATGAATTGAACTATTTTTAAAATTAAATTTAATAGCATTAGCACGAATTTTTTGTAAGTCCAAAATTAAAGATTTGCCATATCTATTATCTGCATGTATTGTATGAACTAAATTTAATCAATCATTTTGATTCATTTTTAATACTTCTTTTAAATCACTATTATATTTCTTTAAAAAGTTATTTGCTTTTTCAATATCTTTGATTTTAAATTTTGGAGTTAATTGTGGACTTAATTTTATCAATGTATTTTGTAATAATAAATAATCTTTTAATTCTTGTTCTTCTAATTTTTGAAAATTATTTTTGAATTGTCTTTCAGCAACAAAACCTAAATTTTGAATTATTGTTTCACGATTAGGAGCAGAACTATAATTAAATAAATAACATTTATTGCCAATAATCTTATCTGTTAAAAACTCTTTTCCAGTTACTTGATTAATTATTTCTTGTAAGTTTTTAACTTCTTTAACACCAATTTGTTCTAAAGTTTTAGTTTTTTGTGATAATTTAATAAATTTACTAGTACGATAACCACGAGTAATTCTATTAAGTCCTGCAAATGCTGGTAATAAATTAAAGAAAGTATTAATTGACGTTACATTTCCTTTTAAATAATCATAAACTTGATTAATAGTAAAATCAGTTGCAAACTCAACACCCGTAGCACTAATACTAGCAATTAAATCACTTGCACCTAATCCAAGTGCTAAATCTTCACTTAAACCACCAGTAAAAGGAGCAAGTGCTACTGCTATAACTTGTACACCAATCATTTCTAAAATTTCTCATCATAAACTTTTATGTTCTTGTTGTTGACTAATTCTAGTATGTTTTGGTTTATTTATTTTTAAAGGTGTTGCTGTATTTGCTGTACCAATAGGCATGATTAATGTCCTTATTATTTAAGAGTTATTTTTATAGGATTTGTTGAACCTTGATAATTTGCATCATTAATATCTGCAGTAATAATTACATATAAATCTCCTGCTTTTTGGTTTTGATTACTTACATCAGTTTTGCCTTGTGCATCACTAAAATATTTAATATTTGCATGTACTAAATCTAATGCTGGATTCAAACTAGTAATTTCTCTTGCATTTTTTATTGCTGTATCTAATAATTGATTTTTTCTGCTAGTATTAGCAGTAATATCAGTTGTTAAAGTTGTAAGTTTGTTACTTAAATCCGTTTTAGTAATAATTCCACATAGCATTCAACGTGATGTTGTTTCTTTTTTTGACATATAAGGAATTGATTGACCTAGTACTTCACCACCAACTTTATATGCTCTACCAAGTTTACCATCGGCAATTTCTTGAACATAGACAATTGTTTGTTGTAACATATATCTTTTCATTGCTCTTGGTGTTGCTAAAATGAAAGGCATAATTTGTTTTTTATTTGTACTATCAGTAAATGTCATATAATCATCCATTACAATTTGACATAATACACCTTTTATATATAAATCATTACCATTTAATCTTAGTTGTTGAGCAATTTGGTTATCTGTAATTAAACCTTTATTATTAGCCAAATAAACAATAGTATCATAAAGATTATTTGTAATAAAGAAACGACAATTTGCACTATTTCTTAATTGAAATAAAGTATTTCAAGCAGATAACATTGCTTGTATATGTCCTGTTGGTGATGTGTCGCTAATTATTACTTTAGTTGCATTATCACTAATTACTTGTATATCATCAGTTGCTAATTTATCTGCTAAATCATTAGCGACTTCATATTGCATACTTTCTAGTAAATTTTGTCCATTTTCAGCATTTAAATCAACTGCTGCAATAGTTTCACCAGCAACATACAATTTTTCAATTATTTTCGGAATAGTATCAGTTTGTGCATAAGTCACATCTATTCTTTGACTTTTATCATTTCATGCAATAACTTTAATTGATGGGTCTTTTGGAACTTTAATAATAAATTCTATTTTAGTAGAATTAACTATTTCAATTGGAAAAAAGTTTGCTCATGGACTATTTGATTGTTTGAAAAATTCAATAAATTCTTTTAATTATGTAGAAAAGTATGGATGACCAAAAATTATTCATCAATTTACACTTAAAATATTATTTTTAATTAAAAATTTGTTAAAAGTAACATTATTTAGTGTAAAAATTCTCTAAAAATAACACTTTATCATGTATCATTACTTTTCTACAAAATTAAAGATAAATTCTGGTGCTTCAACTAATTTTTCTGTATTGTTTAAGTTTGTTTGAATATTAATTGCCATTTTTATTTTTCCTTTCTGTTATAAATTATTTTTCTTTTTATAATCCAATAAACTACTTTTGATTGAAGTTTGTTGGTTAGTTAATATGGTTTCTGGTTTTCCACCTGTATTAATTGGTTCTTTGAATAGTGGTTGTTCTTTAATCATTTTTTTAATAGTGTCTTCTATTTTTGAATTTTCTATATTACTTGTTTTAAATTTTAAATAATCATAAAATTCATTTTTAACTTGATATTTTTTAAATATATTAATTATTTCTTTTTCTTTAATTTCTTGATTAAGTTTATTTAACTTAATTTCTGCTTCATTAATTTTATTTTCTGTTTCTTGTGAAGCATTATTTTCAGGTAAGGATTCAGTTGTTTGTTGAACATTATTTTCATTTTCTGTCATAATACTTTTCTCCTTGCTTAATGTAACTTTATCTTTTTACGTTCTTGCATTAATTTTTGTTTAATACTATCTTTATATTCTTGACAATCTTTGTATGGACAATGATTATCAGTTATTCTTTCTGAATAAGTTGAAAATACTCCATTACATTCCATACATTTTCATAAAATTGGTTTAGTTGTCATTTTACTTTCTTCCTTTATTATTTACTTTCTTTATTAATTTTTTCATTTAATTTTGCTAATTTTTTTTGATGTTTTATTACTTTATTATTTGCTCGAACGTGTTTTGGAGTTGTAATAAATCGTTTAAATCAAACAATTAGTTCCCTACAAATTAATGTTCCTACACTTGTTCCAATAATGATTAATTCATGCAATAATTCTTTCATTTCAATATTTTCCTTTCAATTATTTATTTTTTAATTATTCGTCAAATTGACCACCATTAATTCTTTCAATCATTGACTGATAATTACTTATAATAGTTACTAATAAAGAAATTTCTTTATTTAATTGTTCCATTCTTTCTTTATGCGTTTTTATTTCGTGATTATAATATTCAATTAATTTTTCTTTATTCATTATTTTTCACCTCCTTTATAAACTTTCATAATATGTAGTTGGTCTATATACTGGTGATATTCTATCTACAACATCATTAATTAATCTTGCATTTTCACTAGTAAATGTTGTTTCTTGCATTTCTTCAACATTATGATTTGTTTCCATAGGCAATAGATTATTAATAATTTCAGAAGCACCAGCAATAATAGTTGGGACTGCATAAGCATTACTAAAATCATTATTAATACCCATAGCAACCCCACTTGATATTAAGCAACCACCAGTAGCCATATTTGCTATTTTACGTATAGTTTCAAATTTACTTGGTATTAATTCAGTAATTCCAGCAACCAAATTTGCAATACCATATGAATTTAAACTAATAAATGTATCTCAATCCATTAAAGATTGTTCATTAACGTTATTGTTAGTTATTGATAATGTTAATGTTGGTCATGGTGGTGTTTCTGTAGTTGTTGTAGTTGGGGTAATAGGATTTATTGTTTCAGTAAATTTAGTATAATTAACTAAACCAATTGTTCCTAATCCTAATGCTATTTTTTTACTTGAATTTAATAGTTTACTTTTTAAATTGGGCATTTGATTTAAATTTCATATATCAATTCCTAATTTTTTAGAAAACCTGAATTGTAAAATTAAAAAGGACACTTATATAAAAATTAAATTGTGTTAATTCTATAATTAAGAAAAGAAAGGAATTAGCACAATGTATAAGTATCTGACTATTGAATCAATAATAGCAATAAAAGAATATAAAAGTTATGGATTTTCGATTCGTAAAATAGCAAAAGCCATTGATTATAGTAAATCAACTGTACATAGAGTTTGTAGATTATTAAATCAAAACTTATTACCATTAGAAATATTGAATAAAATTCAAAAAAATAAACAAAATGCAGGTAGAAAATTAATAATTTTAACTTTAATAGAAATTAATACTATTAATCATTTGTTAATTACTAAAAATTATGCTCTTGATATAATTGCTAATTTTTTAAAGGAAAATAAAATAAAAAGTATTTCAACAAAAACTTTATATAACATGTTTAAAACAAATCGAATGGGTTTTGATGAAAATAACTTATTGAGAAAAGGAAAAAATAAACCTCACAAACAAAAAGAAACTAGGGGCAGAATTAATAATTGTAAGTCTATTCATGAAAGAAATTTAATCATTCCTAATATTAAAAATATAGAAGAATTTGGTCATTTAGAGGGTGATACTATCATTGGTAAAGATCATAAAAGTTCTATTATTACTTTAGCTGATATATGATCAAAAACCACAATTCCTTTAGCAACTAAAAATAATAAATCAGAAAATATTACAAAAAGTATAATAAAATTTATTTCAAAGTTACAAAAAGGAACAGTTAAAACTATTACTTTTGATCGTGGTAAAGAATTTAGTAAATGAAAATTAATCGAAAAAAATTGTAATGTTAAGATTTATTTTGCAGATCCTGGTAAACCTTGTCAAAGAGGTTTAAATGAAAATAATAATGGTATTTTAAGAAGATATTTACCAAAATCTACAGATCTATCTTCATATAAACAAAAAGATTTAAATACTATAGCATTTCAAATTAATTCTACACCCAGAAAATCACTATCTTATAAAAGACCAATAGATTTAATACAATTATTTTAAAAAACTGTCCCATTTATATTTACAATTCAGGATTTTTTGGTAATTGAAAATCATTAAAATTTTTGATTTTAATATGAAAAATATATACTAATTAATTTTTAACATTGAAAAATCAAAATCTTCAGATGAAAAAACTCTGTTATTTCTTTTTAAAAATTCTTTTGTTTTATAAATTTCTTGAGAAACCAAAATATATTGTCCTTTTTTCTGTAAAATATTATTCATCACTTTTTCTGTTAAATCTAATCCTAAAGTTACAACTATCATTGCATCAACATCTAACTCTGATACATTTTCAGAGTTTTGTTTATACCTTTCTCTAAGCGTTCTTTTTGCACTAATACCAATATTAAATTTATTATATTTTACAATAAAATCATATTCAACTGAATGAACTTTTGAATCATGAGAATTATTTAATAATTCAATATTTTCTTTGAATTCTAAAAATTTCTCCTTAACTCTAGCTTCATAACTTGAACCAGCTGTAGATTTTATTGATTGATTAACACTCTCACTAATAATCAAATTAAAAACTGCAGCACTATTTAAATTACTATTTTTTGATAAAAATTTAATTTTTTCATTTAATTTTAATATTTCATTATTTGATGTATTTAAAATAAAACTACTTTTACCATTATCAAATCTTATAAGCATATCAATTATTAATGAAAAAATTACTCTAAAACTATATGGATATTCTAAACTACTAATATCATACTCTATACTAAGTGGATCATTTATACTACTAATTTTTTTTACAAATCTGGAATTTGTAAATGTTTTAACTTCTTCTCATAAAAGTTCTTTTAATTGAAATAAAGAAATTGCAAAATCTAAAAAAATAATAAAATTATTTACATTTTTATTATTTGTTAATAATAATTCAGATATATTATTTGATTCGCCATTAGTTTTATAATTTAATATACTAATAATAAGTTCATATCAAGATTTACTATCCAAATTTTTATTTTTATTTCTTTCAATTAATACTTGTAAATGAAATAAAACAGATGACTTTACTTTTGATTGAATTAGTCACTTTAATATTCTATAAAACAAAATATTTTCATCTCATATTGTTTTTTCAATACTATCAATATTCATGATTAAAATTTTACTCTTTCTAATAATTTAACAATTTCTTTAGCTATTTCTCTAACGACTGCTACAGCAACCGAATTTCCAAACTGTTTATAAGATTGATTATCACTAACAATAATTTTAAAATTACTTGGAAATCCTTGCAAATTAGCACACTCTCTTGGAGTTAATTTTCTTGGATTATTATTTTCTTGATATAATAATATTTCTGATCCGTCTTTATAATATCTGGCCGATAAAGTACTTGTATACTCTGAATTTTTATACACCAATGAATAACCAAATCCATTTCCTTTAGACCTATTACGCTCTTTTCTTTCCTGATGACTGTTTCAAAGTTTATCAGAAATTGTATATTTTTTATCAATATTATTTTCTATTATATCGGAAACTGCTGTTGGCTTATTAAAAGAAGTAGGAAACTGAAAATCTATACTATGTTCTAAAAAACCAACTATGTATACTCTTTCTCTATTTTGAGGAAGACCAAAATTTCGAGCATTTAATATCTTATAAGTAACTTTATAACCTAAATCTGTTAGATTATTTAAAATAGTTCTAAAGGTATTACCTTTTTCGTGATTCATTAAACCTTTCACATTTTCTAATAAAAATGCTTTTGGTTTATGAAAAGATAATATTCTAACTATTTCATAAAATAAATTACCACGATCATCGTTAAAACCTTTTCTTTTTCCTGCAATTGAAAAAGCTTGACAAGGAAAACCACCTAATAATAAATCATGATTTGGTATACTTTCTTCAGATATTTCTCTGATATCTCCAAAAGGTATTTCATTAAAATTTTCAATATATGTTTGCACTGCAAATTTATCTATTTCACTACTAAAAACACATTCCATTCCTAATTCTCTAAAAGGTAAACTTAAGCCACCAATTCCAGCAAATAAATCTATAAATTTTAATTTACTCAAAGTAAGACCTCCTTACTCTTTTTACAAAATTTTTAATTTTACTTCACAAAGAAATTATAACATTCATCCTTATCTTATTTTTTAAATAAAAAGTTATTTATTTTTTAATTTTCAATATCCTCAATAATATGTTAACTGCTGAATTACTAGAAATGATATGAATAATTATTATGATGAACAAACAACTGTTCAAAAACAATCTTCAACTTTATAAAAAGTATTATATTAAATGTAAATAAAAAATTATAATCTATTACTAGATTATAATTTTTTATTTTTTATATTTTTTGATAATCCTGAATTGTAAAATTTTAAAATTTTTATTATTAACACCCTTTAAATATCTACTACACGCAGTGACCAAGTAGGAGAAAGTTAATAATTAATAACCCTCTTTAACACTATTATCAACACGTGTTAGGGAATTAAAACAGTGAACTACAACACAGTTGTTAAAAATAGTGGCTAGAACATGTGGACTTGCATGGATAAATAAAAAGTGGAGTGATACCTAATAAATTATACTAACCAGTAATGGTAATTCTTGGGGTGGGAGCGAATTGGAAACTAGTATATATAGACCTACTAGGGAACCTACTATATTAATTCTATTCTTTATTTAACCAACCTTGCCACCCCCCAGTGAGCAAGCGTTGGTTTTATTTTTTTTGAAAATTTTTTTGTGCGAGAAAATAAATTTCAAACTTGTAAAAAAAATTGAGCAGTGCCGGTTCAATTAAAATATTAATTTGTTTAACACAAATTAAATAAATATTGAATCGAATGCCTCGATTTCTTTTTAAAATTTCACAATTTATTTTTGAGCCCAGAATTTCTGGAATGAATAAAACTAATAGTATTAATAATATAAAAATAAAAATATATATTCTGTTGCTTGTAGCATAAAGAATATATTAGAAAAGAAAGTAAAAATGGAAGAAAAAGAAAAGAAAGAATTAATAGAACAAAAAATAAAAATAGTAAAAGAACATCAAAAAAAGTGATTAAAAATAAAAATAATTATTACTTTAATTTCAACTTTAATTGGATTAATAATTTTATTAATTACTGTAAGTAAAAATTAAAGAAATAAATAAAGTTATGAATATTAATGAAAATAAAAAATGTGAATTAAGAATTTGTAAAAATAAAGTTTGAAAAGATTGTATTAATAATTCTACTAAAACTATTAAATATAAAAATTGACCAATACCTTATTTAATAGGTGACAGTTGTTATCACAAACTACCTAAATACCTTAAACAAACAGCAAAAATAATTGAAAAGGATATTTTGATTATGAATAAAACTAAAAAAAGAAGAAAAAGATGTGTTGAATGTAATGAATTATATGAAGATAACAAAATCAATATGCTTTATCACTTTAAAACAGAATTAGAAGCAGAACAACATAATACTAAAAAATATGAAGATAATTATAATATTGAAAAACATTTAGATTATACAAAATCATATGGATATGTTTGTGATTGATGTAGAGATGATTAATAAATGCAATACGAATTAATCATTGGTATTGACCCTGCTGGTATTGGTAATAATGGAATTGTTATATATTCAAATGAAACTAATAATATTATTTTTAATGAAACATTTAAAGCAAAAACTGTTTTAGAAAGTAAAAATATATATAAAGAATATTTTAAATTAATTAAAAAACAATTTAAAAATAAAAAAATATTAGTTATTGTAGAAAATTTCTTTTTAAGTTCAAAACAGTTATTAACTAATCCATTAGCAACACCAAAAGTTATTGGTGCTTTAATGATATTAGTACAAGATGTTATGAACTGAGATTATCATGAAAATGAACCAAAAAACAAAAATAAAATAGAAGATTATAAAGGAAATATAAAATTTACAAAACATGAACAAGATGCTTATAAACATATTCAATATTATTTAAGGAATTATAAAAATGAAAAATAAAGAAAATTACGTTAAATTAACAGTAAAACTTAGTAATACTATTGAAGTAAAATATCATGAAAAAGGTAATAAACAATTATATTATACTGTTCGTGGTCAATGAAATGGATTAAACTATGTTACTTTAATTTTTAATAACCCAAAATTTTATAAACGATGTATTTTATTAAACAAAAATGATGAAATTATAGTAACTGGTCAAATCTTTAATACTTTAAATATTCCTAAAAATCGTGCATTTTGTTCAATTAATGTTAAATGATTTAAAAAATGAAAGGAATAAATAATGAATTTTGATGAATGATACATGAAAAAAATAAAAGAAACTTTAAAAATTATTGAAAGTGATAGTTATAAAGAAGAACTAAAAAAACATAATGAAATCATTGAAAAACATAAAAATTTAATGAAAGGACTAAATAATGAATAAAGAAAAATTAATTAATTATATTAAAAAACAACAAAAATTCTATAACGGTACAGAAATAGATTTGATACTTGATATTTTATTGCAAAAAATAATTAATGGTGAATTTAATAATGAATAAATGTAAAAAATGTAATAAAAGAATCTGATTAAGTAAAAATTGATGTATGACATGTTTAGAAATAATAGTTAATAATTTAAATAAAAATAAGGAGAAATAGATAGTGAATAAAGACCAAGAAATTATTAATGAATATAATAAAAAACGTAATAAAGAAATAACTGAAGAACATTTATATAATATAGAAAAATTAAGAGAAGAGTTTAAACAAAAAGTAATTAATAAATATAATGAAAAATTAATTATCTGATTGAATAAGCAAATTAGTATTTGTTTATGTGATTCATTAAAAGAAGCAGGTAAACTTACTGCTTATTATAAATTAATTGAGTTTATAGAAAATGGAGAACTTCATTAATGATAATATTACCTACTTTGTTTGAAAATAAAGATGAAATTGAAATATTATCACCATTTCCAAAAGCAATTCATACAAGTAATGATATTAGAGCAATTATTTTAAGACAATATCCAAATGTTAAATCAAAACACATAATTGTTTCTGACCCCGAAAGTAATGTTGCATTAATAGTTGGTGATAATGATGTTTATCAAGGTTGAATTAAAGTAACAGTTAAAAAATTAGAAATTAAAGGAGAATAAACAAATGCAAAAGGAAAAAATTAAAATTAGAAATTATGAATTTGAATTAAATTCTTATGTAGTAGATTCCTTATTAGATGTTATAAGAGAACTGATAAAAACAAATAAAGGAGAATAAATTATGTTAGATGAAATTTTAAAAGTAATTTTTGATAGAGCAGATAAAAAAGAATTAATTAATATGATAGAAAGATTAATTCTTTGTACTAATAATAGAAAAGAAACAAAAAAATGACTTATTAGAGAATTTGATAAAAATAATTATGTTTTAGAAAAATTATTACAATTAGAAATACAAGGAGAAAAAAATGGAAACAAATAATTATACTTTAACTAAATTAATTAGAACTGGTATAAGTCCTATTTGTGCAATGATTGGTACAAGTGCTTATTATGGTCAAGTAATTGCAAATCCAATATTAGGTTCAATTAATAGTTTATTATTTGGTAAAAAATTAGGTTTAGATATATGAAATTTAAATCAAAGACCAAATACAAAAACTAAATTAATTAATAGTTCTAAAAAAATTATTTTAGGTTTAGGAACAATTGGTTTAGCAAATTATAGTAAATGAACAGAAAATAATATTAATCCTATTATTCCAACAACACCAACTCCAATAACTACTACAACTACAACAGAAGGTCCTCCATGATTACTATTAAATAAACAAGAAAATCAGTCATTAATGGATTGAGATACATATATTAGTTTAAATGCTTATGGTATATCAAATCTTATTAGTGGAATTCTAGAATTAATACCTAATAAATTTGAAGCAATAAGAAAAATTTGTAATATGGCAACTGGTGGATGTTTAATATCAAGTGGTGTTGCTATGGGTATTAATAATGATTTTAATAATTCTTATGCAGTACCTACCATAATTGCTGGTGTAAGTGAAATTATCCATAATTTACTTCCAATAGAAACAAATCATAATAGAGAAATGCAAGAAACTTCATTTACAAATGAAACTGCAAGATTAATAAATGATAATAGATTTACTATTAATAGTGAAACATCAAGTCAATATGGTAGTGGTAATATAAGCGAAGCACTATTAAATAATGATAATGCTTCATTAAATTGAGATTATAATCACATGAGTTTATAAAGGAGGTGAAAAATAATGAATAAAGAAAAATTACTTGAATATTACAATGACAAATTAAAACAACATGAAAAAGATTTACAAGAAATACGACTGAATGAAGGTATAGCTAAAAATATTTTAATAGACACAAAATATATGATTGAAAAAATTAATAAAGGTGAATTTGATGAATAATCAAAAATAAAAAAATAAAAAATTGAAAGGAAAATATAAAAATGAAAGAATTTTTAAAAGCACTTGAAACAATTGGAATAAGCACTGGTATATTAATTTGCAGAGAAATTATTGTTTTATTAAAACGATTTATTACAACTCCAAAACATGTTAGAGCAAATAACAAAATTATCAAACATCAAAAAAAATTAGCAAAATTAAATGAAAAGATTAATAAAGAAAATAAATAATAAAGGAGAAAAATAATATGACAAAAATTGAATTTAATGAAAAATATAGAAAACAAGATATCAGTATTGATAGAGATTTTGATTTACATATTGATAATTGTTTTAAATTTTCTGATATCAATACATTAGAAAATGCTGTTAATGATTATAAAAAACTAATAAGTGAAATGCCACAATTAGTTAAAGATTGATTATTGGGATAAGATTAGGAGAATGTTAAATGTTAGAAAATGAAAATAATGTTCAACAAACAACTGAACCTTTAACTGAAAATAATGCTCAACAAGAAATAGAAAATAAAGTTAATGAAGCAGAAAATAAGTTAAATAAACTTAATCAAGAAATTAAAGAAAAAGAAATAATTAATATATTTAAAAAATATCAAGTTAAAAGTGAATTTTATGATTTTTTAAAACCTGAATTGTAAAATTAAAAAGGACACTTATATAAAAATTAAATTGTGTTAATTCTATAATTAAGAAAAGAAAGGAATTAGCACAATGTATAAGTATCTGACTATTGAATCAATAATAGCAATAAAAGAATATAAAAGTTATGGATTTTCGATTCGTAAAATAGCAAAAGCCATTGATTATAGTAAATCAACTGTACATAGAGTTTGTAGATTATTAAATCAAAACTTATTACCATTAGAAATATTGAATAAAATTCAAAAAAATAAACAAAATGCAGGTAGAAAATTAATAATTTTAACTTTAATAGAAATTAATACTATTAATCATTTGTTAATTACTAAAAATTATGCTCTTGATATAATTGCTAATTTTTTAAAGGAAAATAAAATAAAAAGTATTTCAACAAAAACTTTATATAACATGTTTAAAACAAATCGAATGGGTTTTGATGAAAATAACTTATTGAGAAAAGGAAAAAATAAACCTCACAAACAAAAAGAAACTAGAGGCAGAATTAATAATTGTAAGTCTATTCATGAAAGAAATTTAATCATTCCTAATATTAAAAATATAGAAGAATTTGGTCATTTAGAGGGTGATACTATCATTGGTAAAGATCATAAAAGTTCTATTATTACTTTAGCTGATATATGATCAAAAACCACAATTCCTTTAGCAACTAAAAATAATAAATCAGAAAATATTACAAAAAGTATAATAAAATTTATTTCAAAGTTACAAAAAGGAACAGTTAAAACTATTACTTTTGATCGTGGTAAAGAATTTAGTAAATGAAAATTAATCGAAAAAAATTGTAATGTTAAGATTTATTTTGCAGATCCTGGTAAACCTTGTCAAAGAGGTTTAAATGAAAATAATAATGGTATTTTAAGAAGATATTTACCAAAATCTACAGATCTATCTTCATATAAACAAAAAGATTTAAATACTATAGCATTTCAAATTAATTCTACACCCAGAAAATCACTATCTTATAAAAGACCAATAGATTTAATACAATTATTTTAAAAAACTGTCCCATTTATATTTACAATTCAGGAAATTTAAAACTAATAATTTAGAAAATTCAAAAATTGAAGAAACTATTAAAAAAATCATTAAAGAACAACCAGTATTTAAAGAAACAATTAATACAGGTGGCAAACCACAAACAATAATAACAAATCAACCAAGTTCAATAAAAAGTACATTATTGGATTATAAAAAAAATAATAATTTATAACAGAAAGGAAATCAAAAAATGGCAATACAATTCAATAAAAATTTAGATAATACCGAAAAATTAGTAGAAGCACCAGAGTTTATAGAATTTTATAAACAATCAAATTCACCATGAGCAAGTTTTTTTCCTATCGAAATGGTTAATTCAACAAAAATTGAATTTATAGTTAAAAAACCAAAAAATTCAGAAATTAAAGTATTAAAATGAAATGATAAAAGCAAAGGATTAGATGTTAGTTATGCTGAAACTATTAAAATTTTAAAAGAAATTAAAGAAGAAGCAGTTGCGGGTGAAATAATTGCTAATGTTGATTTAAATGCTGAAAATGGACAAAATTTATTAAATACAATGCAATATGAAGTTGCTAATGACTTAGCAGATTATTTAGCAAATAATGATACAAATGTAATTGCAAAATATGCAACTAAAATAGACATTACTGATAAATCACCAGTAGGATATTTAAAATCAATGTTAGATGCTTGAAATACTTTATTTCAACTAAGAAATAGTAATAATTGTCGTTTTTTTATTACTAATAATCTTTATGATAGTATTGTTTATTTAGCTAATAATAAAGGATTAATTACTGATAATCAGATTGCTCAACAATTAAGATTAAATGGAAATGATTTATATATTAAAGGTGTATTATGTCAAATTGTAATGGATGATTATATGACATTTACTGATAATAATGAAACTAAAATTATGTCTTTTGTTTTAGCAACACCAAGAGCAATGAAAAGATATATGTTACAAAATACAGTTGTATATGTTCAAGATATTGCTGATGGTAAAGTTGGAAGAAGATATTTAGTTGGTGGAGAAGTAACTGGTGAATCAATACCCTATATAACAGATGAAGAAACAACTTCACGCTGAATGTTATGTGCAATTGTTAATAATGATAAAAATGATTTAAAAACTAAGATTACAAATTTAACAACTGATATTACTGCAAATGGTAATAACAATAACAATGAATTAAATACAGAAATAAAAAGTACTAATGAACTTAAATCATTAAATCCAAATTTAACAAATCCAACTATTAAATATTTTAGTGATGCACAAGGAAAAACTAATGTAAGTAATCAAAAACAAAAAGCAGGTGACTTATATATAACTATTACTGCAAATATTAATGACTTAAATTATAAAGGAACAACAAATCCAATTAAAATAACTCTTAAATAAAGGAAATTAATATCATGCCAATTGGTACAACTAGTACAGCAATACTTTTAAACATAAATAAACCAAAACATACTAGAACAAGTAACCAACAAGAAAATAAAAGTTTTTGATGAGAAATTTTAGAAATGATTGGTGTACAAGTAATAGCAGTAGCACTTGCTCCTTTTACTGGTGGTTTAAGTGAAAGTATAGCACTTGGATTAGGTGCAAGTGATTTTATTGCAAGTACTATTAATTTTGGTATTTATGCTACAACTGATTTTACTATTAATCAAGTTTATGATTATTTAAAAGGAAATGTAACACCATTAAATACTTTTTTTAATATATTACCTGCATTTGTTGGAATTAATAAAATTAGTCGTGGTTATCGTACTACTAAATTTATTAAGTTAGCACAAAAAACTAAAACATTAGAACAAATTGGTGTTAAAGAAGCAAAAAATTTACAAGAAATTATTAGTCAAGTAAGTGGAAAAGAAATTTTAACAGATAAAATCATTGGTAATAAACGTTATTTATTTAATTATAGTTTGGCACCTAATCGTGAAACAATAACACAAAATTTAGGTTATGTTGCTGAAAAACAATTTAAAAATAATTTTAAATCTTTAAAATCACAACAAATAAAAGAATATTTATCATTACAAAATACATTAATAAAATTAAGTCCACAATTAACTCCAAAGTTTAAAATTAAAGATATTGAAAAAGCAAATAACTTTTTAAAAAAATATAATACTGAATTAAAAGAAGTATTAAAAATGAACCAACATGATTGATTAAATTTAGTTCATACAATACATACAGAGAATAGATATGGAAAAACTTTAATTTTAGATTTACAAAAAATTCGTGCTAATGCTATTAAATTTAATTTTAAAAATAGTTCAATTCATAAAATTGTTTTAAATGCAAATAAAATTTTTAAGTATTTTGATATTAGATTTTATTTAAAAAAAGGTTTAAATAAATTTTGAAAAGATACACCATATTTTGAAAAATTACGAGAAAGTATATATAAATTACAAGAAAAATTTGAAAAATTAGAAAAACAAGCATTTGAAAAAATTAATAAATTAAAAGAAAAAGCAACAGATTTATTTACTAGTGCAGAAAAAAGAGCAATTAAACATGCACAATTAATTCCACTAAATTCACCAGTATTTATGGGTTGTAAAATTCAACCTTTATCATTAGACAAATGTGCAATTACTATTTATCATCGTAATCCTAAGTATAAACCAATTACAGTTGTTGATAGTATTCTTAAAGCAAAAACTTTTGTTACTCAAATACATCCATTTCATTGATATCGTTGATATAGTGGTTGATACATTGGTTATGGTGTTAATCGTAATAAATGATTAAAAGCAATAGCATTTGCTCCACCAGTGGTGCAACAAGTAATTAGAGATAGTTTTAAAGTATATAGAGAAATATTTAGAACTATTAGAACTTATCATAAAGTAGTAAATGTTATTAATAATCCTATTGAAAATATTAATAAATCATTTAAAAGTGTTGGTTTAAAATTTTCAGTTAATACTTTATTTGGTACTGGACTATTACATCATTTAGAAAAATTTGCATATAGTCAAGTTGTAGAAAAAGGTAAGAAAAAATTACAAAAAGAAATTATCCATATATCACATAGGAAAACTAAAACAAAAACTAAACATTATAAAAAAGCATTTTTTAAGGAATGATAAATTATGATTAATAAACTTTGAACTGATGTCAGTCTTGAAAATTATAATAACTGATATCCATTAACTGGAAAAATTACAGAAACTCCACCGCAATATATAAATACATGACCTAATGTCAAAGACTGATTTACAACTTTTGCTATTCGTGCTCAAAATGATATTAATGCTTATCTTGATTTTATTTTATCTAAATTTCCTTTTGATAGTTTTAAAGATGAATTAATTAAAGAAACATTAAGAGATATGGTTTATGTAATGGTTGAACATTGAGTATTTAATCGTACACCAATTGAATTTAATGTTGATGCTACTATTCAATTCAATAATGGTACATCATTTAATGCAAGTAGTATTCCTACAATTAATGTTTGAGATTTAGCACCAAGTAGAATGAAAATATGAGCAAGATTAACAGAATTAAAACAAGTATTTTCAAATTATAATCAAGATGAAATAGATATTGAAAAAATTGACTTAAAAGTATTTTATACTAGAAATCAAGTTGATGAATTAATTAAAGAACAAAAAGAATTTACATTATCAAAACAAATAAAATTATATGATGATTTAGTTAATGATAACGAAAATGAGATATATAGGGGTCGTGTTACAAACTTTATAAATAAAGGTTATGTTGCAACTGATTATGACCCAAAAACTGAAACAATGATTTTAGAACCTGTTTAGAATCTTTTCGAAAATAATGTAAAATGATTATATATTTTAAAATAAGAGGTATATATGCATAAAAATTATCCAAGTCATGTCACCAAAGAACAATTTGAGAACATAAAATCAATTTTAGAAAATAGCAAAAAGAAAACAAAACCAAGAAGTTTAG
The DNA here is from genome assembly GCF_964030965.1 of Spiroplasma endosymbiont of Amphimallon solstitiale. GTDB lineage: Bacteria > Bacillota_I > Bacilli_A > Mycoplasmatales > VBWQ01 > Spiroplasma_E. The sequence continues at coordinate 99,226 of NZ_OZ034999.1, read as the reverse complement.
ATTTATATGAAGTATTTTGTGCAATTTTATATGTATTAAAAAGTGGTTGTCAATGAAGAATGCTACCAAAAAATTTTCCAAAATGACAAACTGTATATTATTATTTTCAAATTTGAAGTAAAAATAATGGTAAAGAACCTAGTGTATTGCAATTAATTTTAAAAAAAATTAGTTAAAAAAGTTCGTATCAATAATAATCGCAAAGAACAAACTAGTTTTTGTATAATTGATTCGCAAAGTGTTAAAAATACAGATACTACTGAAAATAAAGGTTATGATGCTGGTAAAAAGATTTCAGGCATAAAACGTCATATTGTTGTTGATTCTCAAGGTTTACCACATGCAATTTACATAACCACAGCAGAAAAAACAGATCGTAATAGCGCTATAATAATGATTGAAAATGAAAAAGAAAATCTTTCTGCAGTTCAAAAAATAATAGTAGATGCTGGTTATACTGGTGAAAAATTTGCTTCTGAAATCAAAACAATCATAAATGCAAATGTTGAAGTGATAAAACGTAATGAATTACATACTTTTGTAGTATTACCAAAAAGATGAATTGTAGAACGAAGCTTTGCTTGATTAGAAAAATACAGAAGATTATGAAAAAATTGCGAAAGAAAACTAAATACTAGTTTACAAATGGTTGTTCTTTCATTTATTTCAGTTTTATTAAAAAGATTCTAAACAGGTTCTTAGATTGACCTGATGAAATTGGTACATTACCACCAGAAGCATTACAAAATAATCCACAAATTGGTGATTTTACTCATGCTGCGACTGCTGACTTTTCTTTTAATTATGTAGAAAAGTATGGATGACCAAAAATTATTCATCAATTTACACTTAAAATATTATTTTTAATTAAAAATTTGTTAAAAGTAACATTATTTAGTGTAAAAATTCTCTAAAAATAACACTTTATCATGTATCATTACTTTTCTACAAAATTAAAGGACTTTTCTGCTAAACAACAAAAAAAGAATTACTACTAATGAAAATAGTATTAAATTATTAGAAAATAAAGTTGATATTAATAAACAAAATATTGATGATATTAAAAATAATTGATTTAATATTGAAACTAGTCCTTTATGAAAAAAAGTTAAAAATGAAAATATTAAAACAGATATATGATATATTATTGATTGAACATATTATTTTATCGATAGTAAACAACTTATTATAAGTAATAATAAATTAACTAAATCTAATATAAGAATTACTAATCATCAAATAGAAAATAGACAAATAATAATTGAAAAAATTGATGTTAATATTGACAAAGTAATGTTATTATATGATGATAATTCAATAAAATTTATTGTTAATAATAGCACAAAAAAGTATACACCAATAATTCATAATATATATCAATATCAAGGTACTGGAACACCAACTGAATTTATAGCAGAAGAAAGTACTGAACGTGATTATTATACAAAACTAGAAACTAATAATTTATTAGATAAAAAACAAGATAAATTAATTGCTGGTACTAATATAACTATTGATGAAAATAATAAAATTAGTGCTACTGGTGGAAGTGCAGATTTATCAGATTATTATAAAAAAGAAGAAGTAGATAAAAAATTAGAAGAAACAGAAGAAAAGTTTCCAATTGCTTTTCAAACATATGTTATTACTTATGATGTTTCTACATTAGAAACTACTAATAAAACTGTTGCTGGTGCTATTAATGAAAATAAAGCAAATATTGATAAAAAACAAGATAAAGAAATATGAAAAGTAATAAGTAAAAGTAAAAATAATCGTGAATGAGATAGTTTTGAAATTAATTTTAATACTGTATATAGAGTAATTATAACATTAGATGAATTACCAGTAAATCAAGCAAATATAAAGCATAAAGTAGAATTTAAAACTGGTAATTATTTAGGTGGAGATTATTTACTTGCAAAATTTGTTTTAGATAAATTCCATTTAGTTAAAAAGTTATATGTAGGAATAATTGCTGGAAATAAAGGAAAATATTGAAACGAATATAATACTTGTAGAAATTTTATTGAAAATGGTCAATATGATGAGTTAATAAAATATATGAATGAAATATTAAAAAATCATAAAAAATTAAAAAAACAATATTTTAAAAATAATAAACAAGGTATTCAAAATCAAGGTGCTAAATGAAATATAGGTACTTTTGCTGAAAGTAATATTTGATATATTTTAAAAGAAATGCTTGGTAATAGAACATATAGTATAAATATTTATATTAAAATGGTTATTTTTAAGTGTAATCTTGTGAATTCTAAAACATAATCAAAATTTTTTATTTTTTATTAAAATATTAAAAACTTATTAAATTAAAAGTTAATAAGAATTTTTGTTGTGTATAAATATTAATTTTATTATTGATTTTTTCAATATTTGTATTTTAATTGAAATTAATTTAATTTAGTAGTAAGATAAATTTACAATTGCATATAATTACAATTATTTCTTGTCTATAATTTAAAAGAAATGTTTAAAAAGTAATTATATCCTCCGTTTTTGTTACCGTCCCAAAATAATATTTTAAGTGTAAATTGATGAATAATTTTTGGTTATCCATACTTTTCTACATAATTAAAAAAAATGTGACTTAGAAGTTAAATCAATTTTAGAAAAACAATATAAAAATGATCAAATCAAAGAGTTCTTAGTAAAACTTATAAATTCAAAAAAAGAAGAAAATAAATTTTATAGTAACTTAGAATTACTAGCGGATGTTTCACTATATTATAAAAAGATTAAAAAAACTGTTAAAATAACAAATAATACTTTGGAAATAATAAGCAAAATTTTAAAATTAAATGATACTGAAATAAATAATTTTTTAAGTTTAAGTTGAAATAAAATTCAAGAAATAACTACAGAAAAAATCATAAATATCGAAGAAATTAATGATTTATTAAATGAACCTTTTGTAAATACTTCATATATTAATCAAAAAAAATTTAATATAGATTTCTAATTTAATATCTTTCTAAAATACTTGCATTAACTTCATAAATAACACTCAAAAGTATTATAAATACTATTTTATTTTTGAAATAATGTAAAATTATTTTATAAAAGGGGTTAAAGTTTGAAAAAGGGGTATTTTATGAAAAATTTAAAAAGTATACTATCAATTGTAGGTGTTTTAGGATTTACAGCAGCAACAACAAGCAATGTCACTGCATGTATAAGTAATATAACAAGTAATTTTCAAGAAATAACAAATTGAAAAGAAAATAATGGTGAAATTCAAACCTTAGTTAATAATAAAAATACTATTTATGCAGGAACCAAAACTGGTGATGACAAAGGTAACTTATTTAAAATTACTGATGATGATACAATAACAGCACTATCTGATTGAAAAGATACTAATGGTGAAGTTCATGGTTTACTAAATGTCAATGGCACAATCTATGTTGGAACTAAAACAACACCTGTTAATAATGCATATACAGGAAAGTTAATTAAAATTACAAAATATGACACAATAACAATATTATCAAAATGAAATGTAAATAATGATGAAATTTATAGTTTAACTACTTCAACAAACGAAAGTATTTATATTGGAACCAAAACTGGTGATGGTCAAGGAGATTTATATAAAGTTAAAGAAGATGGTACAAGTACACTAGTAACCAACTGGAAAGAAACTAATGGCGAAGTTTTAAGTCTAGTTAATGACAATAATACAATCTTTGTTGGAACAAGAACTACTGATGGTAAAGGAAGATTATTTAAAGTTGTCCTTTAATTTTGTAGAAAAGTAGTGGTATTAGTAAAATTAGCAAAAATATATTTTTATATGGTATTTTTAATATTAAAGAGGTGATTTTAAATGAATAAAAATACATTTAAATAATTTGTCTGATAAAGATTTTATTGAGATTTTTAGAGAAAATAAAACTAGAATTAAACAAATTGAAAAAAAAGAAAAATTTGAAGCAGTCGAAAAAAAATTCAAAGAGAAAGGGATTCAATGTCCAGATTGTAGTTCTTTTTTGTGTACTAAATATGGTAGTAAAGATTATAAGCAAAGATATAAATGTAAAAGTTGTAATATTACTTTTCATGCTTTTAAAAATCATTATTTTTATTGAAGTCATTTATCTCATGATCAATGAGATTTATTGATACAAATAGCTACTTTAGGTCAATCTGCTTACATTATTTCTCAATTTATTAATACTACAAATAAAACTGCCTGATTTAATCGTCAAAAATTTATGAAATCAACACAATTAGTAAAAACACAAAATCAATTTGTAAAATTAAAAGCTAGAATTGAAATTGACGAAACTTTTATCAAAGAAATTCATAAAGGAAACTTTAAAGATCCAAATGATCCAAGAAAACAATGAATTGAAGAAAATGCTAAAGATTTAAATTGTTGTATTCAAATGGCAATTGATGAAAACCGAAATATCTATGCTCAAACAACAAATACTAAAAGATTAAATAAAAAATGAGTACAAGAAAACTTAACATCGAAACTTATCGAAGAAAATTCAATTATAGTTTGTGATATGCAAGTATTATATGATACAGTAGCTAAACAAACTAAATCCACTATCCAGCAGTTTAAATCAAAAGAAAATAAAGAATTAAATTATAAAAAATTAAGTAATGTCAGTAAAATACAATCAAGTTTAAAAGAATTTATTACTCATTACCATGGCATTGGATTTACCAATATTCAAAATTACCTCAATTTATGGAAATGAAAATATCAACACTACGGATTAACCCCTTATCAAAAATCCAATGTGTTATATTTCAGTTTGTAAAAAAAATAAATCCCAAAATTTAATAAAATCAAATTTTAAGTCAAGTTGATGACTTTTTTTATTTTACCACTACTTTTCTACAAAATTAAAAAAGTTGTCTATACAGTAGCAATTGGTATTTTTAGTTGAAGTAGCAGTGGTGGTGAAGTACACAGTTTATTAAATGTCAATGGTATTGTTTACGCTGGAACTAAAATTAGTGATAATAAAGGAAAACTATTTAAAAGTTTAAATCCAGAAGGATAATAAAAACTAATTAATTTAATTTATTAACTTCTTTTAAAAAAAACCTAAAATTTAATTTTAGGTTTTTTATTATTTTTATCCTGTATAATTTTCAAACTTACCTCATTTTGGAATAAAAACAGTTACTACTTTTCCTGTTGGGCCGTTTCGATGTTTAGAAATAAGAATTTCAGCAAGATTACTTTCTTGTGAACTTGTTGTTTCTTCACTATTTTTTTCCTTATAATAATCATCACGATATAAAAACATAATTACATCAGCATCTTGTTCAATAGCCCCTGACTCACGTAAATCAGACATTAAAGGACGTTTTTCTTCACGTCTCTCCACCATTCTTGATAATTGTGATAAACAAACAATTGGTACTCTTAATTCTCTTGCCAAAATTTTTAAACTACGAGAAATATTTGAAACTTCTTGTTGACGTGATTCACTATCTCTACCAGTTAATAACTGTAAATAATCAATAATTACTAACTTAATGCTATTTTCACGACTTAATTTTCTTAATTTAGTTTGCAACTCTAAAACTCTTAAACCAGGTGTATCATCAATAATAATTCTTTTTTGTTTCAATTGCTCAGCAGTAGCACTAATACGATTTCAATCAGCCTGTGTAAATTTAGACTTATTACGTAAACGATTAGCATCAAAATGTCCTTGACAAGAAATCATTCTTGTAATTAATTGATCTTTTGGCATTTCTAATGAAAAAATAACAACAACATCGTTTTTATTATTTTGTTCATTAGCAGCATTTAAAGCAAAATTAAGTGCTAAGGCGGTTTTACCCATTGAAGGTCTAGCTGCTAAAATAATTAAGTCACCTCGCTGAAAACCACTAGTAATCATATCCAAATTGTTAATACCTGAACTTGTACCAGTAATATTAACTGTTGATTTTTGTAGTTGTTCAATTTTAGTTACCACATCATCAATGTGTTCACTAATTGGCAACATCTCTTCATGATTACGTTCACTACTTACTTGTACAATTTGAGCTTCAGCAGCAATTAAAACTTCATTAATTGACTTTTCACTTTGTAACTCTTTACCAATATTTTTTAAAGCATTTTCTAATTGTCGTTTAGTAGTTCTTTCAATCAAAATATCAATGTGTTCTTTTAAATTAGCATCAGTAATATATTGAGCCACTAAAGAAGATAAATATTCAATTCCACCAATTTTATCCAAATTATTTTGCTTAACTAATTCTTCGGCAATAGTTGTTACATCAATACCAGAATTATTTTTATAAAGATTGGTAATTGTTTTAAAAATAATTTGATTAGAATTAATTGTAAAATCATGTGGTGCCAATAAATTTAATGCACTTTCACATGCTGGTGATGATTGAATCATCGCACTTAAAACATTAACTTCTGCATTATTTATATATTGACCATTGTTAGACATAATTATTCTCCTAAAACTTCAACCTTTAATTGTGCAATAATTGTAACATCTAATTTAATATTAATGTTAGTTATACCTAATTCATTAATAGGATTAAATTTAACAAATTTATGTTTATCAATTTTAATGTTATATTTTTGCACTAGTTGTTCACAAATTTGTTTTGAAGAAATAGCACCAGAAACTTTACCATTATTACTTTTTAATTTAAATTGTAAAGTAATTAAAGCTAATTGTTCTTTAATTTTTTGTAAATCTTCTAATTCCATTTCTCGTTGTATTTTTTTATTTTCAATTACTTTTTGATTAATTTTTAATGCTTCTGATGTAGCAATTACAGCTAATTTTCTAGGTAATAAATAATTTTTACCATAACCATCACTAACATTAACAACTTCACCTTTTTTACCATAATTTTTAACATCCGTTAAAAGGACAACTTTCATTGTAAACATCTCACTTTCTATTTTAATAATTTTTAATACCTTTCAGTAGTAGCACTCTCACTTTGATATACGCCACTTTCAATTAGTTTTACCAATTCATCATACAATCCTCTAATTCCTAATTTACTACTTTGGACAGCAGCAGCACTAAAGTGACCGCCACCACCTAAGTTTTCACAAATAATTTGAACATTTATTTCACCGTTGCTTCGTGCTGATAAACAAGCACGTCCTTGACGATCATAAGCAATAGTAAATGATGCTTTAGAATCACGTAAGTCTAACAACATTTCTGAAATTTGCGCTAAATATGAAGTATGTACTTCTAAGTTTTCATCACCAACAGCAACTAAAAATCCTTTTTTAATTTCTTGGGCGTGACTAATTAAAGCAAATTTATCAATTAGTTCATTTAAACTATTTTTCAATAATCCTTTAACTTTAGAAGGAGAAGCTCCTCAATCAGTTAATAATCCACAGGCTTCAAAAGTTCTTCTTGTTGTTCTTACTTGGAAATTATTAGTATCAATTAAAATACCTGCAAACATTATATTTCATAAAAATTCTGATTCAATATTATTAAAATCATTATAATAAATAATTTCTGTCATTGCTTCAGCTGTTGAAGAAGTTCCTGCATCAATATAAGAAGTAATGGTGCTACTAATTGATTCATCAGAAACACGATGATGATCAATAACAATAATTTTTACAGCTTTACTTAATAAATCAGGACTATCAACGCGTTGTGGATTATGAGTATCAACAACAATTAATAAAGTATTTGCATGAAGAAATTTAAGTGCTTGTTTACCTGTAATAAAATTATGACTAATATAACTTTCAGGAACAAGTTCATGAAGAATTTTTAATGTTTTTTCATCAACTTCATTTTGATTAATAACATAATGAGCACTTTTATTTAAACTTTTAGCAATTTCAATAATAGCTGTTCCTGAAGAAATACTATCAAAATCAGCAGCCGCATGTCCCATAACTAAAATGTTTTCTGCTAATTTTATTTCATTATATAATGATTGTGCAAACATTCTAATATTAATTTTAGATTCTGATTGTTTTGCTTCAATAGTACCTCCAATAAAAACTGTATTACCACCAAATTCACGAATAACTACTTGATCACCACCACGATAAACTGCTAACTCTTTACTTTCAATAGCCAAATCATATAGATCTTTACTAATAGCATTACCATAAGAGAAACCAGCAGATAACGTAATATCTGCTTTAAATTTTTTAACACCTTCTCGAATATTTTTAATAAGTGGAAAATTATCATTCCTTGCTTTATTAAATTCATTTTGATAAAGTAAAATATTGTAACCATCTTCAATATTACCTAATAATAAACCTGAATAATTATTAGCAAAATCATTTAATTCAGTTTTAATAAATGCTTCAACACGAATTTGATTCTCAACTCTTAATTTTTGTAAAGAATTATAAAAATTATCAATACTAATTACACCAAAAACTAATTTTTCTTGCTGTAATTTATTATATAAGAAATGATATTTAGTTGTTTCTTGTAACAAAATTGTTCTAGTTTGTACTAAATAAATAGCATCATAAAGCATATCTTCAATTTTAAGTGTAATTTGAGTAATATTATTACTAATTAATTGTTCTAAATCTCTTGATAGTTTAACAATTGATTTTCCAATTAATCTACCTAAACCTTTATCTTCTAAAAATTCACTTACTCACATAATTGATAAATCACTATCTAAAACAATCATACCAACACTACCAAAAGTTAAAGCTTGTGCATTATTTAATTTTATGATTTCAGCTGTGTTAATATAACGATGACGAATTCATAAACTAAATAAAAAAATATAAAGACAAACAATAATAAAATTACCTAAAACTAAACTTAAAATTACAGTAATAGTGACCACTTGTTCTGCTGTCTCAATATTAACAATAAAATAAGTCAAGCCAATTAAAATTTCAACTACTAATCAAACAATCATTATTAAATGATAATTTCTTAACGATTTGAACACTTTGTCACTTCCTTCTAATATTATTAATTATACTATAACACTAATATTAAAAACAGCCATTATCTTTTATGTAACCTGAATTGTAAATATAAATGGGACAGTTTTTTAAAATAATTGTATTAAATCTATTGGTCTTTTATAAGATAGTGATTTTCTGGGTGTAGAATTAATTTGAAATGCTATAGTATTTAAATCTTTTTGTTTATATGAAGATAGATCTGTAGATTTTGGTAAATATCTTCTTAAAATACCATTATTATTTTCATTTAAACCTCTTTGACAAGGTTTACCAGGATCTGCAAAATAAATCTTAACATTACAATTTTTTTCGATTAATTTTCATTTACTAAATTCTTTACCACGATCAAAAGTAATAGTTTTAACTGTTCCTTTTTGTAACTTTGAAATAAATTTTATTATACTTTTTGTAATATTTTCTGATTTATTATTTTTAGTTGCTAAAGGAATTGTGGTTTTTGATCATATATCAGCTAAAGTAATAATAGAACTTTTATGATCTTTACTAATGATAGTATCACCCTCTAAATGACCAAATTCTTCTTTTAATTATGTAGAAAAGTATGGATGACCAAAAATTATTCATCAATTTACACTTAAAATATTATTTTTAATTAAAAATTTGTTAAAAGTAACATTATTTAGTGTAAAAATTCTCTAAAAATAACACTTTATCATGTATCATTACTTTTCTACAAAATTAAAGAATTCTTCTATATTTTTAATATTAGGAATGATTAAATTTCTTTCATGAATAGACTTACAATTATTAATTCTGCCCCTAGTTTCTTTTTGTTTGTGAGGTTTATTTTTTCCTTTTCTCAATAAGTTATTTTCATCAAAACCCATTCGATTTGTTTTAAACATGTTATATAAAGTTTTTGTTGAAATACTTTTTATTTTATTTTCCTTTAAAAAATTAGCAATTATATCAAGAGCATAATTTTTAGTAATTAACAAATGATTAATAGTATTAATTTCTATTAAAGTTAAAATTATTAATTTTCTACCTGCATTTTGTTTATTTTTTTGAATTTTATTCAATATTTCTAATGGCAATAAGTTTTGATTTAATAATCTACAAACTCTATGTACAGTTGATTTACTATAATCAATGGCTTTTGCTATTTTACGAATCGAAAATCCATAACTTTTATATTCTTTTATTGCTATTATTGATTCAATAGTCAGATACTTATACATTGTGCTAATTCCTTTCTTTTCTTAATTATAGAATTAACACAATTTAATTTTTATATAAGTGTCCTTTTTAATTTTACAATTCAGGTAATATAATACTATTAAGGTCTTTTTATTTTAATTTTAAACTATTATTTAAAATAAAATATTTTTAAGATAAAAATAAATAAAAATTGAGTAAGATTTGTAAACTTACTCAATTTTTTTATCTTGAATATCTTAATAATCCCATGATTTGGGCACGTTTTATATTTTTAGCAATTAAACGTTGATACTTTGGATTAGTACCTGTTGTTCTTGCTGGCAAAATTTTGTTATTATTACCCATAAATTTACTTAGTAATTCAATATCTTTATAATCAATATAAGTAATATTATTTTTAGTAATAAAACAAGATTTTCTTCTTGTAAAATTTCTTGGTTTACCAGTGTTCATAATTATCCTCCTTTAATTATTTAAATCTCAAATGATATCTTCTTCATCAAATTCTATATTTTGAATAGCCGCTTCTTTTTCTTGAAGTTGATTAGTATTAGTAAAGGCAATATCAGTACTATAATTAGGACTTTTAAAAGCATCATCTAAATGAATTTTATTCTCATCTCTTGGTTTTGAATAATTAATATTAGTATTATTACCACTACTATCTTTTTTACGATTATCTAAAAAAGTAACAGTTTGTGCAACCACTTCAGTAATATATAGTTCTTTTCCATTCTGATCTGTTGATTTTCTTACTGACAGTCTTCCTGAAACTGAAATTAAAGAACCTTTAACTAAATAATTAGTCATATTTTCAGCAACTTTATTTCAAGCCACACACGAAATATAATCAGCTTGATTTTGAATATTATTAACTGCAAGTGTAAAAAAAGTAAAAGGTTTTCCTGTTGAAGTTTGATGTAACTTTAAATCACGAGTGATTCTACCAATTAATGTAACAATATTCATTTTTTATCCTCACTTTTAACTTAGATTTTATTAATCTTTCTGTTCAGTATTCGATGCATTATTATTAGTATTTGTTTTTGAATTTTGGTAATTAGTTTTTGTACGATAAGATGATTCAGTACCAGCGATTGGTCTTGGTTTTCTTTCACCATTTTCATCACGATTATAAGAAGGACGATTTCCTGGTCTTGTTGGTCGAGAGAAAGAACTAGATTCTACTTGGCGTTTTGGTTTAAACTTATTAATTTTTTCACTATCTAAATTAATAACCAAAAAACGCATTACGTCTAATTGTCTTTGTTTATTTAAAGCTACACGATTAAAGTTAGCAATGTTTTCTGGTGAAGTTAGCACTTCAATAATAAAATAATGACCCTTAACTTTTTTGTTAATAGGATAAGCAAATTGACGAATAGAATCTTGTTCTTTAGTAATTTTTCCAGCATTTTTAGTTAAAATTTCACAAAATTCTTTTTTAATTAATTGTGCTTTTTCTTGATTTTGATCATCAACGATGTACATAATTTCATAATTATGCTTTTGTTTTAAATCTTCCAATGTTCGAAGACCTCCTTTTGGGCATATGGCTCTGATGAGCAAGGAGTAAATATATTAAGTTTGATTTTTAAATATTTTACTCATACAATATTATAACGTAATTACCTTTAAAGTAAAGGAAAAATAACAATAATTATTAATATAACATGAGAAAAAATGACTAAATAAAAATTTGATTTCAATAAGAAATTTTATTTTATATAATCAATTATTTTTTGCACTATTTCCTTAGGAGTTAAATCATTAGTGTCAATTACTAAAAAATTAAAGTTATTTTTTTCTTTTTCATATCACTGTTCATATTTTTTATTTAATAAACTTCAGTATTCATGAGGTACATGTTTTTCTGATTCACGACCACGAAGGTTTATGCGTTCAATTGTGTTTTCAAGATTTGCTTTTAAATAGACAATTAAATCGGGCTTAATTTGTGGATCAAAATAAAGTGATGAAATAATAACATTATTATAAAAATTTAAATACACTTCATAATCTCTATCATTCATATTGTTTTGAGCTTTTAATACTTCAACAAAAATAGGATCTTCTAAAATACTGCGATCAAAAATAACATTGTTAAAATTTTGTGCTTCTTTTAATTGTTTACTTCGTGCCATCAACATAAATACTTGCATTTTAAAAGCATATTCTAAAGGATTTTGATAAAAATCATCTAAATAGGGATTACTAGTAACTGGCTCGTCCATAATTTTATATTTTAATAATTTTGCTAATTCTCTACTAATAGTGCTCTTACCAACACCAACTACACCAGATAATACAATTTTCATTTTTTGCCTCCCATAATATATGATTACAATTAATTTATCTTAATATATAAATTTTCTCCCTCCAAATAAAAAATTTTAAAAAACATTTAATAAATTAAATTTTACTTTTTTTACTAAAACTTGTTCCTTATATTTTCAAAGATTAACGTAATATCAATTGTATTTTTAAAATTATTGATAATACACTTTCTTGATTCTATACACCCTTTAATAACTATATTTATCATAACATATAAATTTTACTCTAACTTAAATCTATTATTTTTAGTTAACTTCCATATTATTATTTTTAAACTTATTATTTATATATGTATATTGTTCTTTATAGGTTAATTTTATAAAATTAATATGATAAAACCAAATTAATAATTTTGTACTATTAATAAATAGAGGTGATTTTGTATGAATAACGACTAAGAAACATTTTTTAATTCTTCTGTACTAAAAATGAAAAAAGCAATAATTTCTTATAATAACTTTTTAGAAAATGATAGATTAGAAAATTTTTATATTTTTGCACATATAGCTTTTAATAGATTATTTATAGCTTTTTGTATAAAAAATGATAAAAAATATAAAAATGATAAAAAACAAGAAATTAAACCTTTTTACGAATTGTCTAATATATTAAAAAAGGAATCTGTCATAACTTCTGATTTTAAAAAAATAATAGATTCATTTAATGATATAAGAAATGAAATACATCACAATATTCATAATAATATAGACGATAAAACAATAAATTCAATAGAAAATGTAATGCTTTTAACCAGTATAATAAACTTATATAAAAAAATAATTTTTGAAATTTCACCCGATTTTAAATTATATGAAAACATAATATATTTTAATAATGATGATAATAATTTTAATATACCAATAGAAAATACTTACATGATAAAAATAAAAGAAATTATTAATAAAGAAGAATTGCAAAATTTCTTTAAAGAATATGCTAAAAATATTATCATAGCAAATCATGATAGTAAAAAAGAAAACAATATTATTCTAAAAAAAGATTTAGACCCTAATCAAATAACTAAAGAAGATCTTAAATCTTCAAAAGTAGTAAGTGAATTAAAAACTCAATTTGATTCAAAATTTAATCAAATAGATTTTACAAATATATTGAAATATTTTTGTGTTTTTTCTTTACCAAATGAAAATAGCAACTGAGAACCTTGAAATATGTCTAATAATTATGAAAAATTAATTATATCTAATAAATTTAAAAAACCATTGTTATAAATTAGACATTACAAAGAGTATTTTATATAAGAAATCTATAATTAAACTTTTACTTAATTTTTTACAAAAATATCCCAATAATTATAAAAACTTCTTGAAAGAACAAAAAAAATTTAATAATAAAGGTAATATAAATGATTTTTTATAATTTTTTTATTAATTTTAATTTAAAGTTTAATATTTTAATTACTGAATATTTAAACATTAAAACCTAAACTTTCCAAAAAATATTTCTTATATAGTGGGCAATAATAACCTAGAACCACAAACAATAAAATGCATTATTAAAAATAAATTTATAACTAAGAAAAATTAATTTGTAAGATTATTAGCATTCACTATATAATATTAAATTTGAATTTATTTATTTCAAAAAATAAATTTTTAATAAAATAAATTATGATATTATTTTAAAGCGTATTATTTTCTGAAATAAATAATAAGTTACTAACAATGTAAATTTAGACTTTAAATTTATCAATTGTTATAATAAGAATAAATTTGTAAAGGGTCAGGTGAATTTTTATGTACAGTGAAAATTTAAAAAATAATTTAAATGAAGATATTAGTAAGCATTTTACACACTTAAAAACAATTGAAAAAGATTATAAAATTACTCATGAAGGTGTATCAAGAATGGTAATGCTTGATCGTTATGCACAAAAAGACAAAAATTTAATTACTTTAAAACCAGGTGATTTGGTAATTAGTATTATCCGTGAAGACGCTATTTTTCCAACTAGAGGAATTGGTTATGTTATTGAAGAATTAGAAAATCAAGTTTATGTTATCAAAATTGAAGATGAATACCTCGGCTCAATTGATCCTGAACTAATAAAAATTTCTGGTAAAGCTGGTATTATCCACAAACAAAAATATGAACTTGAAAAACCACTAGAGTTATTTTATGAACAAATTGCTTATCGTGTTAGTAAATCATTAACTACAAAAGAATCACCAAAATTAAGATCTGTTTATTTATCCGAATTTTATAAACAATTAAAATCGCTAAATATAGTACCTGCTGGAAGAGTTTTATATGGGGCTGGTAGTGATTCTGATGTTACTTTTTTTAACTGTTTTGTAATGCCTTTTATTCATGATTCACGAAGTGGAATTGCTGCCCATCGTCAAGAAGTTATGGAAATTATGTCACATGGTGGTGGTGTTGGTTCTAATGGTTCAACACTAAGACCAAAAGGTACTGTTGCTAAAACAGTTGGTGGTAAATCTTCAGGAGCTGTTTCTTGATTAAACGATTTATCTACATTAACTCATTTAGTAGAACAAGGTGGATCACGACGTGGCGCACAAATGATTATGCTAGCTGATTGACATCCAGATATTATTGAATTTATTATTTCAAAAATGCAAAATGCAAAAATTTTATTATGGTTAAAAGAAAATTCAAAATCAAGTTTAATTCGTGATGAAGCAAGTAAAAAATTAAAATTTGAAGTACTTAGTGACCAAGATCGTAATATTTTTGAATCAATCTTAAATAATGAACAACTTTTTAATGAAGAAATAATAGAAAATGCTAAAAATAAACTAGCACTTGGTGGATCTTGACAAGTAATTAAAAGCGATTTTTTAACCGGAACTAATATTTCAGTAACAATTAGTGATGAATTTATGAATGCCGTTGCAACAAATGGTAAATGAAATTTACGTTTCCCTGACTTAGATAATTATACTGTAACTCAAAAACAAGCTTATGATGAACATTGAAATAAAATTGGTGATGTTCATGATTGAGAAAAAATGGGTTACCCAATTAAAACTTATTATACAATTAATGCATCTGACTTATGAGATTTAATTAATTTCTGTGCTACATATTCAGCAGAACCCGGTATTTTTTTCATTGATAGAGCTAATGAAATGACTAATGCTCAAGCATATGGTATGCGTGTTGTTGCTACTAATCCTTGTGGTGAACAACCATTAGCACCCTATTCAGTGTGTAATTTATCAGCAATTAATTTAGCTAATTTTGTTAATAAAAAAACAAGTGAAATTCTTTACGATGAACTAAGTAAATCTGTAACAACTTGTGTTCGTGTGCAAGATAATGTTATTGACAGCACTCCATACTTTTTAGAAGCAAATAAAAAACAAGCACTTGGTGAACGAAGAATTGGTCTAGGAGTAATGGGTTTACATGATTTACTAATTTGAAGTAATCTAAAATACGGCTCAAAAGAAGCTAATGAAGTAGTTGATAAAATTTTTGAAACTATTACTACTAGTGCTTATCGTGCATCAATTAATATTGCTAAAGAAAAAGGAAGTTTTCCATTTTTAAAATCACGCGAAGCATTTATTAATAGTGGCTTCATGAAAACAATGCCTGAAGACATCAGAAATGATATTCTTAAATATGGTATCCGTAACTCACATTTATTAACTGTTGCTCCAACAGGTTCAACTGGAACTATGGTTGGTGTATCAACAGGACTTGAACCATACTTTGCCTTTTCATATTTCCGTTCAGGAAGACTTGGCAAATTTATGGAAGTAAAAGCAAAAATTGTAAATGACTGATTACAGTATCATCCAGAATTTAAAGAAAAACCATTACCAGATATTTTTGTTTCAGCAATGCAATTAACACCTGAAGATCATGCTAATGTACAATGTATTATTCAACGTTGAGTTGATTCTTCAATTTCAAAAACTGTTAATGCTCCAAAAGGTTACACTGTTAAAAAAGTAGAACAAATATATTACAAATTATATAAAGATGGAGCAAAAGGTGGAACTGTTTATGTTGATGGAAGTAGAGATAGTCAACTCTTATCTTTATCTGATGATGATAATCAAATGCAAGAGCAAGTTAACTTAAGTGATCTTGGTCTAACTGAAACTTTTGCTGATAGTATTAATGAAACAAAACCAATTAAACCAGGATGACGTAATGATCGTCAAGATCGTAAAATTGGCACTGATTTAGGTGACTTATGTACAATGTGTAAAGAAGGAGTCCTTGTCTTTAGCGCTGGTTGTTATACTTGCAATAATTGTGGTATTCAATCTAAATGCGGATTATAAAAATAAAAAACTACTTAATTAATTTTAAGTAGTTTTTTATTTTTATATTTATTTACATTTTAGATGTTTGATAATTACTAGTTACATCCTGTTGCCCTAAAGATGTTGCTGAATGCAATTTATTTACTTCTTCACCTATATTTTTTCCTCAATCTTGAAGTTTTGTTTCAGATTGAAATGATTGATCATCTTCAAAAAATTTTTTTCTACACTCTTCATTGTACAATTTATGTTTTCTTAAAATATCAGATAAATTTTCTTCTCTTAATTCACTGTCAGATTCTATTGTTATAATATTTTCTTCTTGCAAATTTACTTCTTCTACAATACTTTCTAGTCTTTTCAATAATTTTTCTAGTTTTTTTGTCTTTTTAATTTGGTTATATTTTTCATCAATACTTGGTTTAAATTGAAGAAGTGCACCTTTAAAACTAGCAATACACCAATAGGTACGCCCCCACACGGCTATACCAATAGGTCCTCTCCCGGAACTCCAATTAAAGCACCAAATAAAGCACCTCCAATCATAGGAACACCACCTTTTATAACCGTAATTCCTGATAACTCTAAATTTTTACAAATATCAGGATGTTTTTTTGATTTTTATTTCAAAATTCTTTTAATTCATTATTTATTTTTTCTATAGTTTCTTTTATCTTTTATTTTCTTTCTATTTTTTGACTACAAAGATGGTTTAAATTTATTTTCTAAAGATAAATTTTGTAATCTTGTTGAATCTTCATCTAAATTTATGTCTTGTCAACCATCAGTTTTTATGTTTTCTCTTTCTAAAAATAATTTATCTCTTGACACGTCTTTATATAAAGTTGTAACTATATCTAATAATGCATCATAACATTTTTTATCACCAATCTTTAATTCTTTAATAGTTTTTTTTAAAATTACTTGCATATTCCTCATATTCTTTTAATATAAGTTTCTTATTACTTTTATCTTGAAAATAATTATCTAAAATAATTTTTCATATTTTATTTTCAATATCTCGTATTTCTCTATCTTCTTTTGATAAGAAATTATTTTTCTCATTTTTACTTTTTTCTTCTAATATTTTACATCTTTGTAACTCTAAATCTTTTACTTCTTCTTTTTTATCATCTATAAATAAATGCAAACAAGCGATTTTTTTATTAAGTCTTGCTTTTTCATTCTTTAAATCTATAATTTCTTTTTCATTCTTATTTTTTTTGATTTTTTCTTTATTTTTTGTTTAGACTTACTGCATAACGTTTTTAAGTTTTAATGATAAATTATAAAATCCTGCAATTAAATTAAATCTTAAAAATATTCGTTTTCTGCCTTTTCTAAATTTATAACCAATAATTTTAAAATATTTTAAAAACGCAAAAACATGTTCAACTTTTCTGCGAGTTTTATTAATAATCTTATTAAAAATTTTAATTTTACTTGTTTTAGGATTGTTTTTACTAGTTTTAATAGGTAAAAATGTATTAGCATGAATTTTTTGTAAACCTTGATAACCTTTATATGCAATAATTATAGTTTCTGGTGAAAATTTTAACTTTGAATTTTTAAAAGTTTTAAAATCATGATTTTTACCAATATCAGAAAAAATATTTAAAATTTCATTAGTATGTGCATTAATTATGGTTTGAAACTTAACAGTATGCATTCATTTTTTACCAGAAAATCAATCTTTTTGGTTATATTTTGGTCGTTCTGTTTCTACTTCTGTTACATCAATTATCAAAATTTTATTTTTTAATTCTTCTTTTTAAAAAAATATTTTTATTTGTTAAATTATTAAAGTTATTATTTTTTATTAAAATGTCTTCAATTGAACGAATATTTCGTAAAGCAGTAGTATCAACCATATTATACTCAGCGCCAATACTATGATATGTACGATTTTCATATAAATATCTTAAAGTCATTACTAGTCTATCTTCTATTGACATTTTATATGGTCTTCCACCAATGGTAATTTTGGCAATGTTTAGTAATCTGTGTAACTTACAAAAATAACTATGTTTAATTAATTCTAGTAAATATAATTAAATGACTAGAAAGAGTGAGTTACAGATGGCTAAAAAACAAAATATTAATAATAATGATCCAATATCAAAAGCAGTAGATTTATTATTAGAAAATACTTTTAATTATGTAGAAAAGTATGGATGACCAAAAATTATTCATCAATTTACACTTAAAATATTATTTTTAATTAAAAATTTGTTAAAAGTAACATTATTTAGTGTAAAAATTCTCTAAAAATAACACTTTATCATGTATCATTACTTTTCTACAAAATTAAAGGAAAATACTGGAGATTTAACAACAGTTTTTAAAGAAGGGGGTTTATATAAAGAATTAACAAAACGTTTAGTTGAAAAAATGTTGAATTCTGAAATGCAAAATTATTTAGGATATGAAAAAAATCAACATAGTAATACTGAAAATGCTCGTAATGGTACAAGTTCAAAAAAATTAATAACTCAACAAGGTAAAATTGAGATTGATGTACCAAGAGATCGCAATAGTGATTTTACTCCTGTAATAGTTGCAAAAAGACAGCGAAGATTTGATGGTTTTGATCAACAAGTGCTTTCACTATATGCAAAAGGTATGACTCTATCTGACATTAGAATGCAGTTACAAGAGTTATATCATGGTGCTGATATTAGTGAAAGTGTTATTAGTCAAATTACTGATGATGTTATTGATGATGTCAAAGCATGACAAAATCGACCATTAGAAAGTATTTATCCTATTGTTTACTTTGATTGTATAGTAGTTAAAGTAAGACAAGATAAACGCATTATTAACAAATCAGTTTATATAGCATTAGTAGTTGATTTAGAAGGCAAAAAAGATGTTTTAGGCTTATGAATTAGTGAAAATGAAGGTGCTAAATTTTGATTATCTAATTTGACAGAAATGAAAAATCGAGGCTTAAATGATATTCTTATTGCTTGTAGTGACAATTTAACAGGCATGTCAGAAGCAATACAATCAGTTTATCCTAAAACAGAACATCAATTATGCATTGTTCATCAAATTCGAAATAGTTTAAAATATGTTTCATACAAACATCGAAAAACTTTAGTTACAGATTTAAAGCCAATTTATACTGCATGTAGTGAAGAACAAGCAATGCAAGCTTTAGAATCATTTGAAAGTAAATGAAATAAACAATATCCTCAAATTGCTAAATCTTGATATAAAAATTGAGAAAATTTAATGGTTTTTATTAGTTATCCTGTAGAAATCAAAAGAGTAATTTATACTACAAATGCTATTGAATCTGTTAATAGTCAATTAAGAAAAGTTATCAGAAATAAAAAAGTTTTTCCTAATGATATGTCAGTTTTCAAAATATTTTATTTAGCAATTGAAAATATAACAAAAAAATGAACATTGCCTATTCAAAATTGAAATACAGCAATTGCTCATTTTATGATAAAATTTGAAGACAGAATTAATCTAAACTAGTACTTTGTAAAACAAAGATAGACAGATTTCTAAAAAGCCTCTTTGTTTTTATATTTAAATTTTATATTCATTTTTTAAAATTGTTTTGTTCTATAAAAAATAAGAACAATTTAATTATAACACTTTTATTTTATATTTAACACTTATTTAAGTTAAATATTTTCATTAAAATTATACAAATAAAATTCTTAAATAAACTGCACAATTGTGCAGTTTTAAAGTATTTAAGATTTACATTTTTTGTGATTTATTACTAGAACTTTGACTTTTACTTGTTGAAGCTTCGCTATTTATTTTTGATTTATCTTTTTCAAATCCAAGAGCATTAGCAACTCTTTCTCGTCTTTCACGTTCGTTTTTTTCTCCTCATGCTTTGTTTGTTTCTCTAGCTTCTTTAGCGTATTTGTCTCTATTCGCTTGACTTCATTTTTCCATATTGTAAAATTCCTCTCTTTATTATTTTTGAATATTTTTTTCTACCCTTAAAATATCTAATAAAAGTATATATTTTTAAAACGAAAAATGTGTAAAAAATAATAAAAAATCGCTATTTTCAAAAAATAGCGATTAGAACTTTATTACTTAATTAAATTTGTTAATTTATTAATTATGTTGTTAATAAGCATTTTACTTTATTTCAATTATGTTTTGAAGTTGTTGAAGGTTGTGGATCTTGATTATTTACTTTATTTCGTATAGATGAATCAAAATTTTGATTATTTACTGATTCAATATTTGAATTTTGATTAATTGTTTCACTACTTATTAATTGGTCTGGATTTTTCTCTTTTCTATTATCCAATTCTTGTTTTAAAATATCATATTGTGTTTCTAATTTAATTTCTGTTTTATTACTGGTAAGATTTTTAATTATTGATTCGCGTTCTTTTTTAAGTTTTTCTTTTTGTTCTTTATTTTTAAAATATTTATTTGAAAATCATGATCAAACTTTTTTTGCAGTTGATGAAAAAAATTCTACCCCTCCTCTAAGGGCTGTAGCAATACCACTAATTACAAGGCTTATTATTAATAATGGTGGATGAATAAGATTAATAGCCACTACACCTAGGGGTATTATTAACCAAGTAATTATTCATGTAGCTATTTCACTTTTATTTGGTTTTAATTTGAAACCTTGTTGTTGTTTTAAAAAGTCTTTAATTTGTACAAATTGAAAATTATTAATGTTATGGGTTGAAATGTCATTAATTAGTAAAATATCTTTTTTATAATCATTGATATTTTTATAATTCTTTATTTGTTTAACAACTTGTATATCACCATTTGTAAGGTGTTGAAAATATATTACCTCTTCATTAATTGAATTATCAATATGTTGAATGGTCGTTATAAAATAAACTTTGTTATTAATTGGTAAAATTTCTTTGTAAATTTTTTCAATTCTTGTCTTTTTTCTTTGTTTTTCATCATAAATTGTTACAGCATTATATTATATTTAAACTTATTGAAATTCACATTGATTTGTTTTGATTGTTTTAATTCTTTAATTTGCTTTTTAAGTTGTTCAATTTCTTTGTCTTTTTCTTGAATTGTTCTTTGAGCTTGTATTAGTTGTTCTGCATTTGGTGTTGCTCAATTTAAGTAATTAGTTAGTTTTGTTCATGTATCAACATTTGTTTTTTGCATATTTTGGTTATCTATTAAACTAATACCAATTGGTTCTAAATTTTTTATATTATTTTCTAAGAACCTGTTTAGAATCTTTTCGAAAATAATGTAAAATGATTATATATTTTAAAATAAGAGGTATATATGCATAAAAATTATCCAAGTCATGTCACCAAAGAACAATTTGAGAACATAAAATCAATTTTAGAAAATAGCAAAAAGAAAACAAAACCAAGAAGTTTAGATTTATATGAAGTATTTTGTGCAATTTTATATGTATTAAAAAGTGGTTGTCAATGAAGAATGCTACCAAAAAATTTTCCAAAATGACAAACTGTATATTATTATTTTCAAATTTGAAGTAAAAATAATGGTAAAGAACCTAGTGTATTGCAATTAATTTTAAAAAAAATTAGTTAAAAAAGTTCGTATCAATAATAATCGCAAAGAACAAACTAGTTTTTGTATAATTGATTCGCAAAGTGTTAAAAATACAGATACTACTGAAAATAAAGGTTATGATGCTGGTAAAAAGATTTCAGGCATAAAACGTCATATTGTTGTTGATTCTCAAGGTTTACCACATGCAATTTACATAACCACAGCAGAAAAAACCTTTAATTTTGTAGAAAAGTAATTATACATGATAAAGTGTTATTTTTAGAGAATTTTTACACTAAATAATGTTACTTTTAACAAATTTTTAATTAAAAATAATATTTTAAGTGTAAATTGATGAATAATTTTTGGTCATCCATACTTTTCTACATAATTAAAAGAAAAAACAGATCGTAATAGCGCTATAATAATGATTGAAAATGAAAAAGAAAATCTTTCTGCAGTTCAAAAAATAATAGTAGATGCTGGTTATACTGGTGAAAAATTTGCTTCTGAAATCAAAACAATCATAAATGCAAATGTTGAAGTGATAAAACGTAATGAATTACATACTTTTGTAGTATTACCAAAAAGATGAATTGTAGAACGAAGCTTTGCTTGATTAGAAAAATACAGAAGATTATGAAAAAATTGTGAAAGAAAACTAAATACTAGTTTACAAATGGTTGTTCTTTCATTTATTTCAGTTTTATTAAAAAGATTCTAAACAGGTTCTAAGGAATCATCATTAAGTTGTTGATTATTATCAATCCTATATGTTTTTCCTCCATGTCTCTTGTTTTTGATTTCTTTCACAAAAATGTTTTCTTGTTTTAAAATATCTTCTATGGATTTATTTTCTAATAGAAAATTACTTTAATTTTGTAGAAAAGTAATGATACATGATAAAGTGTTATTTTTAGAGAATTTTTACACTAAATAATGTTACTTTTAACAAATTTTTAATTAAAAATAATATTTTAAGTGTAAATTGATGAATAATTTTTGGTCATCCATACTTTTCTACATAATTAAAAGAAAATTATATGTTTGTGATTTAGTTTTGTCAGTCATGTTAATATCTCCTTTTAAATATTAAAACCCATTTACTTTTAAAATAAAGTAATGGGTTAAAACTTATATATTGGATAACAGCTATATGTTATCAAATTTTGTGTATTTTACAATTAGTTAAGTTTTAACCAAAATTTAACTATTAATTGTCTATATTAATATTAAATATTTGGGTTTTGAAAGTTGCTAGTTTTCAGTTGTAAATTTTGATTTGTTCATCAACGAATTTTTTCATGCTTTCATTTGGAACTAAAAGTAAAACTTCGCATCCGTTTTTACAATAATGTCGTAATCCATCAAACTTTTGTCTCATTCGTTGTTTAGTTTTTCTAGTTCTTTCAAATTCAATAATCATGATTTTATTTTCATAGTGAACTAATAAGTCAGGATATCCTTTTTCTCGATAACTTTCTGCTTTTAGTTCTTTTTCTGTTTGATATGAAATAATGTCATTTTGTTGAGATAGTCATTTGATGAGTAAATCTTGATGAACTAACTCGTTGTAGTTAATTCTTTTAATTATGTAGAAAAGTATGGATGACCAAAAATTATTCATCAATTTACACTTAAAATATTATTTTTAATTAAAAATTTGTTAAAAGTAACATTATTTAGTGTAAAAATTCTCTAAAAATAACACTTATATAAATGAAACACTGTAATTATATAAACAAGTTAATTATACATTGTTGCATATTGTTTACAAATTTGATTTTTCTTTAAAAATCTTTAAAACAAAATCTTTTTCAATTTTCAAAATTTCTTCTAGCGAAAAATATTTATTAAACTTCTCACCTAAAGTTTTGATATAAAACTGTCATTTTTCATTATCACTTTTTAATCAAATTGTTTCACTAATAATTTCTTTTAAATTTCATGTTTGAAAAACTAGTATAGAATTTTCTTTTAATTATGTAGAAAAGTATGGATGACCAAAAATTATTCATCAATTTACACTTAAAATATTATTTTTAATTAAAAATTTGTTAAAAGTAACATTATTTAGTGTAAAAATTCTCTAAAAATAACACTTTATCATGTATCATTACTTTTCTACAAAATTAAAGGAATTTTCTTCAATAAAATTAAGAATGCATTTATCATTTAAATTATTCTTCTTTAATCAATTTTGATAAGTTGATAGAATCTCTTGCTCTTTATTTGTTAATTGCATAATTTTATCCTCCTAATCTTTTCATGAAATTTCATTTGATTTATTACTACTGTTTTTTTGATCACCTGAATTGTAAATATAAATGGGACAGTTTTTTAAAATAATTGTATTAAATCTATTGGTCTTTTATAAGATAGTGATTTTCTGGGTGTAGAATTAATTTGAAATGCTATAGTATTTAAATCTTTTTGTTTATATGAAGATAGATCTGTAGATTTTGGTAAATATCTTCTTAAAATACCATTATTATTTTCATTTAAACCTCTTTGACAAGGTTTACCAGGATCTGCAAAATAAATCTTAACATTACAATTTTTTTCGATTAATTTTCATTTACTAAATTCTTTACCACGATCAAAAGTAATAGTTTTAACTGTTCCTTTTTGTAACTTTGAAATAAATTTTATTATACTTTTTGTAATATTTTCTGATTTATTATTTTTAGTTGCTAAAGGAATTGTGGTTTTTGATCATATATCAGCTAAAGTAATAATAGAACTTTTATGATCTTTACCAATGATAGTATCACCTTCTAAATGACCAAATTCTTCTATATTTTTAATATTAGGAATGATTAAATTTCTTTCATGAATAGACTTACAATTATTAATTCTGCCCCTAGTTTCTTTTTGTTTGTGAGGTTTATTTTTTCCTTTTCTCAATAAGTTATTTTCATCAAAACCCATTCGATTTGTTTTAAACATGTTATATAAAGTTTTTGTTGAAATACTTTTTATTTTATTTTCCTTTAAAAAATTAGCAATTATATCAAGAGCATAATTTTTAGTAATTAACAAATGATTAATAGTATTAATTTCTATTAAAGTTAAAATTATTAATTTTCTACCTGCATTTTGTTTATTTTTTTGAATTTTATTCAATATTTCTAATGGTAATAAGTTTTGATTTAATAATCTACAAACTCTATGTACAGTTGATTTACTATAATCAATGGCTTTTGCTATTTTACGAATCGAAAATCCATAACTTTTATATTCTTTTATTGCTATTATTGATTCAATAGTCAGATACTTATACATTGTGCTAATTCCTTTCTTTTCTTAATTATAGAATTAACACAATTTAATTTTTATATAAGTGTCCTTTTTAATTTTACAATTCAGGAAACATTAAAAGAAGAAAAAAAACATAACAAAAAGTAAATATTAAGTAATTTATAATTCAATTTATATTAACACTTAACTAATTGTAAAATACACAAAATTTGATAATATGTAGTTGTTATCGAATATATAAATTTTAACCCATTGCTTTATTTTAAAAGTAAATGGGTTTTAATATTTAAAAGGAGAAAATGAAAAATGCTAGATTTATATTTTCAAAAATATTTTATAGATAAAGGCGATGGTGAATTTTTTAATCTAATAATTAATGAGATAATTCAAAAAAATGTAAAAGTTAAAAATGAGAATCCAATGGAAATTTTAATAAAATTGAAATTTAAAGAAACTAATAGTTTTCACGAATTTAAATCATTAATTGAAGAACATGTTAAAATATTCCTTTTTTATGAAATCAAAGAAATTTTAAATGAATGAAAGAAAAGAAATATTATTAAAATTAATGCTTTTGAAAGAAAAGAAAAATATAATCTTCAAAATGTTCCTGATGGTAATTTTAAAGATTGCTATAAAATTTTTCAAAAAAATAATGAATATTTTAATGGAAATTATAGTATGGCTATAGTTCCTAAAATTCATCAAAATTTACAAGAATTAAAAAATATATATAAATCAATCAATAAAGATGATTTGTTTCTAGAAAAAGATTATTTGTTAGATTTGCTTAAAAAATTTCAGGAAATTACAACTATAGAATTATTTAAAATTAAAAACTTAGAATTACGAAATCATGAACAGAATTTAATTACAATTAATAAAGATATACATAATATAAGAAAAAATATTAAATATTTTGAGCAAAAAAAGATAAATCCAGTTTTCAATTTTGTTATTAAATTTTTTAGTTTTGGATGTATTGACAAAAATAAAGATATAAAAAATAAAATTTTATTAGAAAATCAGGAACTTAAAAAAATACTATCAAAAAAAGATGATACTAATAATCAAATTGAAAAATTAAAAATAGAAATATCAAAATTCGAATATGCAACAAATTATGTAAAAATAAATTCTATTGGTTTACAAAATAAACATCTTTTATCAAGTCAATATCAAAGTACTAGTAGTAAATCACAAAAAATGTAAATAACCACCATAACTATGCTGGTCTATTTTTATGGTTCTTTATAATGAATATTTAATTTAAATCCTAAAATAATAATTGTAGATATTAAGATTATTGAATCTAAACTTACAACTTCTCAATTTTTTATGAATATTCCATAAGTCATTCATAAAAAACAAGATAAAAATTGAATTAATAACATGAAAAATGATAAATCACGTATTCTTTTTGTTTTAATAATTTTTATAATTTGAGGTAAAAATATAAAACTATTTACAACAACTGCTAATCAACCAATTATTTCTACATTCATAATATTCACCTTTCTTTTTATTTTTTTAAAATAACACAATGATATATGAATTGTCATATATCATTGTGTTTAAAATTAAAATTTGTAAATCAATTAAATAATTATTTTTGAGTTTCACTTTCATATATTTTTTTGTTTGCTTCTGCATTTTTACATATTTAGTTTTTTCTTTACTAGTCATTTCTTTTCAGTGATTACCAATCAATTATGCATGAAATCTATTAACTAAAATTATTAGTATTTTCTTTAATTCAATCATAAAAAGCGCCAACAAATGTAAAAACACCAGGTTCAGGATCAATTAAATTATCTTCTGTATTATCAACAGGAGCACCACTAACAATTCCAACAAGAACATCTTTATCATTTTGTTTTATAAATAGTGGGCCTCCACTATCTCCAGGAGCAGCAGTAATTCTTTTATCACCAGTTATTATTCCAGCTAAAATTTCAGTTTTAGGATTTCAACCATTTGGAAATGTTCATCTAGGGTCTTTACTAACACTATCATCTAATATGGGAATATTTGCTTCTTGCAATTTATTTGGAAATATTCTATTTCCATTATTATCAACACCACAAACACCTTTTCCAATAACAGTCGCAATAGTATTAGTTTTTGGTTTTTCTAGTTTATCATATAAAGAAATTGGTTTTATATCATATATAGGTTTATTTAATTGGACTAATGCGATATCATGAGTTCAATTAGGCTCTTTGCTATTAGCTCAAGTCATAAAATTCTTAATTTTTCTTTTAATAACAACTATTTCATTTTTTTGATTATAAAATTTAAATTCAATTTCAATTCTGTCTATGTCTTTCGGAGTTGCACCTTCAAAAACATGATGAGCAGATAATAATCAATTTGGTGAAATTAAATTTAAATTTATGTTAGTAGAAGAAAATCAAGCATATTTACCTTCAGGAACGTCTGTTCCATTAGTTACTCTTAATTTAATATTTGATTTAAAGTCATTATTTACAACACTATTTGTAAAAACTGGTTTTAAATTACTTGCACTTGTTCCTACTAATGCACTAAGAGTTATTGTAGTTAGTAATTTTTTCATTTTATTTTCTCCTTTTTAGTTATGTGTTTTTAATTGCTCTTTTTTCTTTACTAAAAAGCATATAAGCATTCATTGGTCTTTTAACTTTATTTGACATATTTTTACCCCCTAAATTTTCTTACTATAATTTTACATGATTTAAAAATTAATTTTTCACATATTGGTTTTTAGTAAAGAAATTTATCCATGATTGCGATTTTTTAACTTTAATGATTGCATACAAATTTGCTTCTTAAGTTGTTTATTTTCTTGTCTGAAATTTTGATTTTTATTTAAAACTTTTTTTATTTTTTTTTAATTCAATTTTATACCCAAGATTTTCTTTAATTTCCATTTCTTGAATTTTAATAAATAAAGAATTGTTTTTACTGATAAATATTTGTTTTTTATTATTATCAATTCATTTTTGATTTACTCATTCAAGTGGTATAGTTCTGTAATATATTGGTCTTATATATTGAATTTGATTATTAATTTTAATTTTATAATAATCATGATTACTTGACTCAGTAGTCATCAATTGTACTTTTACATGACTTGGATAAGATTTAATAACAATTGCTGGACGATACTTTTGCTTACCAGTTTCTTTATCAATATCATCAGTAATTTTAACACGAATTCCCATACCCTTTATATATTGTTTTCATTGTTTTTGATTATTTTCCATGCTAATGCTCCAGTCATTGACCTTTTACTATTTTTATGCTATCATTATAATGTAAGTATAACTTTATGTTATGCAAGGTTCTATAGGAATCGAATTTTCCCACGATTAAATTAATTGTTGGGTTTTTTTTATATAATTTCTTTTATTAATTCTTCATATGCTTATTATTGACGACAAAAACAAGCATATGAAGAACTTATTGCAGAAATACTGTAAACATAATATAATTTATATAACGTTATTCATTTATAACGTTATATTTTTAATGATTATATAAATATATATATTTATTAAAAATATAAATTAATTTTAAGAGTATAAAAATATGAAACAATTTTTAATTTTATTAAGTAGTATTACAACTTTAACAATTTCAACTAGTACATTTGCTAATTTGAATCAAAATACTACTTTTACTAACAATTTACAAACAAATAATAATAATCAAAATTCATTATTTAATAATCAATATGGTTATTTAAGTACTAGTGATTGAATTACTAACCAATCAACAACCAATCATAAATTTTATAGTTATGATACTTCAGCATTAAAAAATTATACTTTTGCCAATGCTAGAAATACCTTCTTAGTAGATATAACCTTTAATTTTGTAGAAAAGTAATGATACATGATAAAGTGTTATTTTTAGAGAATTTTTACACTAAATAATGTTACTTTTAACAAATTTTTAATTAAAAATAATATTTTAAGTGTAAATTGATGAATAATTTTTGGTCATCCATACTTTTCTACATAATTAAAAGATATAACAGGTAACCTAGTTTATAATCCTGATGTTACTATTCCTGATAAAGATAAAGTTAATATTGAAAATACAAAACAAGAAATGATTAGTTATCGAAAAGTAACTACTATTAAAAATGATTATAATCCATATAGCAAAAGCGAATATTCTAATACATATTTTAGCGGTGATAATAATTGACAATATATTCAATTAGGTGGAGTTGAAAAACACATTGATATTTCACAAAAAGCAGGTGCTGATAAAGTTGACCATAGTGATGATTTAAGTGAAAATTTAGGACTATATTATATTGGCAAATCAGCATATGAAAATAAAATTAGTCAAATAATAGCTAATAAGTTAGGACAGTATTTTATTAACCAATCTAGTTTAAAAGGACAAATTAGCAATGAATTAACTACTACCATTGTTAATTTAATTATTACCTGAATTGTAAAATTAAAAAGGACACTTATATAAAAATTAAATTGTGTTAATTCTATAATTAAGAAAAGAAAGGAATTAGCACAATGTATAAGTATCTGACTATTGAATCAATAATAGCAATAAAAGAATATAAAAGTTATGGATTTTCGATTCGTAAAATAGCAAAAGCCATTGATTATAGTAAATCAACTGTACATAGAGTTTGTAGATTATTAAATCAAAACTTATTGCCATTAGAAATATTGAATAAAATTCAAAAAAATAAACAAAATGCAGGTAGAAAATTAATAATTTTAACTTTAATAGAAATTAATACTATTAATCATTTGTTAATTACTAAAAATTATGCTCTTGATATAATTGCTAATTTTTTAAAGGAAAATAAAATAAAAAGTATTTCAACAAAAACTTTATATAACATGTTTAAAACAAATCGAATGGGTTTTGATGAAAATAACTTATTGAGAAAAGGAAAAAATAAACCTCACAAACAAAAAGAAACTAGGGGCAGAATTAATAATTGTAAGTCTATTCATGAAAGAAATTTAATCATTCCTAATATTAAAAATATAGAAGAATTTGGTCATTTAGAGGGTGATACTATCATTGGTAAAGATCATAAAAGTTCTATTATTACTTTAGCTGATATATGATCAAAAACCACAATTCCTTTAGCAACTAAAAATAATAAATCAGAAAATATTACAAAAAGTATAATAAAATTTATTTCAAAGTTACAAAAAGGAACAGTTAAAACTATTACTTTTGATCGTGGTAAAGAATTTAGTAAATGAAAATTAATCGAAAAAAATTGTAATGTTAAGATTTATTTTGCAGATCCTGGTAAACCTTGTCAAAGAGGTTTAAATGAAAATAATAATGGTATTTTAAGAAGATATTTACCAAAATCTACAGATCTATCTTCATATAAACAAAAAGATTTAAATACTATAGCATTTCAAATTAATTCTACACCCAGAAAATCACTATCTTATAAAAGACCAATAGATTTAATACAATTATTTTAAAAAACTGTCCCATTTATATTTACAATTCAGGTTAATAATAAAGATATTTATAATTTTTTATA
Organism: Spiroplasma endosymbiont of Amphimallon solstitiale; assembly: GCF_964030965.1. Classification (GTDB taxonomy): domain Bacteria; phylum Bacillota_I; class Bacilli_A; order Mycoplasmatales; family VBWQ01; genus Spiroplasma_E. The sequence goes on along the minus strand of NZ_OZ034999.1, from coordinate 68,193 downwards.
TAATGCTCCAATAAAAATAACTGATAAAAATTATTCATTAAATTGAATTTTTGATAGTAATAATCAGTTAGTTGCAGTTTATTAGAATCAATTTAATAAATCAAATATAAATAATAACTTAAATTATTATTATTACTGAACTTATTTTATGTTTGGAACTGTCAATGATAGTTCAGATACCCACAATTTACTAAATTGAAAAAAATATGCTCATAATTGAGATACCTTTATTAAAATTTTTCCTACATTTGTTTTTGATAAAGATTCATATGTAAATTTATCAGTAATGAGTCATGGCAGTAGCAAATTTACTAATTTAAAAACTAATGATATTTTAACTAATCAAGGTGAAGGTAATACTAATTCTTTATATAATATCTCTATTCCTTATTCGGCAGGTCGTTATCACTTTAAAGAAATATTCGATTTAAATATTTGACATGATAATGAAAATATTTACTTTAAATGATTTTTATGTGGTATCGAAGGGGGTAGTGAATATACTATTAATTTAAATAATATAAACTTTATTAATATTATGAATTAAATATTTCTATATGGTGTTGTTCTAATTTTCAGTTGTATGCTTTAATTTGCTCATTAACAAATTTTTTCATATTTTCTTTAGGAACAAGTCATATGATATGAATATTTTGTTTTAAATATTGTCTTAAACCATCAAGTTTGTCTTCAAACCGCTTAATGGTTTTTCTAGTTTCAAATGAAATCATAAAAAAATTTATTGATGAACAAAATAAAAATAAATATAGTATTAAAGTAGAATTAAAACAAAAAAGTTTTTTAATTATGTAGAAAAGTATGGATGACCAAAAATTATTCATCAATTTACACTTAAAATATTATTTTTAATTAAAAATTTGTTAAAAATAACATTATTTAGTGTAAAAATTCTCTAAAAATAACACTTTATCATGTATCATTACTTTTCTACAAAATTAAAGAAAAAGTTTAATAAAAACAGGTAATATTCAAAATATAAGTAGAAAAGATTTCATTTCACCTTATTATATTAATGATAAAATTAGTAAGAATCTGTTTAGATCTTTCTAATATAATTCCGCTAAAACAAGGAATAATTATTTATAAATAGGTATTTAATTAGCATTTTATTTTCTTGTTCATTTTTTCTTTAAAAAATTTTATAATTTGATCACTTATCAACTAAAAATCTATTTTTTTATTATAAATAAAAACTTATAATATTAATTTAATTAAAAATTAGTCAAAAAAGATCCTAAACAGGTTCTAAGTCAAGAAATCCCTAATTTAGAAACTATTAATAAAACTGTTGCTGGTGCTATTAATGAAAATAAAGCAAATATTGATAAAAAACAAGATAAAGAAATATGAAAAGTAATAAGTAAAAGTAAAAATAATCGTGAATGAGATACGTTTGAAATTAATTTTAATACTGTATATAGAGTAATTATAACATTAGATGAATTACCAGTAAATCAAGCAAATATAAAGCATAAAGTAGAATTTAAAACTGGTAATTATTTAGGTGGAGATTACTTACTTGCAAAATTTAAAATTAAAGATGAAGATGTAATATTAACTTTAACTGTTAGAACCTGTTTAGAATCTTTTTAATAAAACTGAAATAAATGAAAGAACAACCATTTGTAAACTAGTATTTAGTTTTCTTTCACAATTTTTTTTTAATTATGTAGAAAAGTATGGATGACCAAAAATTATTCATCAATTTACACTTAAAATATTATTTTTAATTAAAAATTTGTTAAAAGTAACATTATTTAGTGTAAAAATTCTCTAAAAATAACACTTTATCATGTATCATTACTTTTCTACAAAATTAAAGCAATTTTTTCATAATCTTCTGTATTTTTCTAATCAAGCAAAGCTTCGTTCTACAATTCATCTTTTTGGTAATACTACAAAAGTATGTAATTCATTACGTTTTATCACTTCAACATTTGCATTTATGATTGTTTTGATTTCAGAAGCAAATTTTTCACCAGTATAACCAGCATCTACTATTATTTTTTGAACTGCAGAAAGATTTTCTTTTTCATTTTCAATCATTATTATAGCGCTATTACGATCTGTTTTTTCTGCTGTGGTTATGTAAATTGCATGTGGTAAACCTTGAGAATCAACAACAATATGACGTTTTATGCCTGAAATCTTTTTACCAGCATCATAACCTTTATTTTCGGTAGTATCTGTATTTTTAACACTTTGCGAATCAATTATACAAAAACTAGTTTGTTCTTTGCGATTATTATTGATACGAATTTTTTTAACTAATTTTTTTTAAAATTAATTGCAATACACTAGGTTCTTTACCATTATTTTTACTTCAAATTTGAAAATAATAATATACAGTTTGTCATTTTGGAAAATTTTTTGGTAGCATTCTTCATTGACAACCACTTTTTAATACATATAAAATTGCACAAAATACTTCATATAAATCTAAACTTCTTGGTTTTGTTTTCTTTTTGCTATTTTCTAAAATTGATTTTATGTTCTCAAATTGTTCTTTGGTGACATGACTTGGATAATTTTTATGCATATATACCTCTTATTTTAAAATATATAATCATTTTACATTATTTTCGAAAAGATTCTAAACAGGTTCTTAGAGAAAGTAGTTTTAATTGTAGTTTATATTTAAAAGGTGGAGATATTAATTATGGTGCTATTCTTTCATTAGAAGAATTACAAAATACAATTAAAGTTGATGTTACACCAAAAATAAAAATTAATTCAAAAAGTTTAGAAACAAATGAAGTTGAAGAAAATTGTTGAGATATTGAATTACCAGATAATCCAACACCAAGTCCAAGTGGTTCAAACTGAAAAGAAGTAGGAATAAGAGAAAAAAATAAATGAGATAATTGACAAATTACTTATGATTTTATAGTTAATAAACATTATAGAGTTTATTATTCTTGAAGTATATATAATCCAGTTTATACTATTCAAGAATTTATTATAACGGATAACAAAATTGCTGGTGTACCAATACAAACCTTCAATGATAGTGTTAATATAGTAATTTTATCAGTTCAACATGCTAAATTGATTACTATTTATAGTGGAAAAGGTAATTTAAAAGGTAATTTATGAAAATTAGAAGAATTACAGGAATAATATTATGTTTTTTAAAATTATAAAAATTATTTTAGGTTTAATTGGAGTAATTCTATCATCAGCAACTGCTGGTTTAATTATATTTATTATAGTAAAAATTGTATTAAAAATTAATCAAATCTTTTAGAAAGGTGGTGAGTATTATGCTAAGTTTATTTAAAAGAAAAGATAAAACAAATATTAATGATAATCAAAATGAAAAATTAAAATTTTTAACTAATAAAAATAAAAGTACACATGCTTCTATTTTAAATTATTTTGGTTTTAATGATTTTAATCATGAAACTTATTTTACTGATTTTGTAGCAGAAAATAATTTTAATTATGTAGAAAAGTATGGATGACCAAAAATTATTCATCAATTTACACTTAAAATATTATTTTTAATTAAAAATTTGTTAAAAATAACATTATTTAGTGTAAAAATTCTCTAAAAATAACACTTTATCATGTATCATTACTTTTCTACAAAATTAAAGGAAAATAATGCTAATCTATATAATGCTCCATTAGATATTAATAATGAAACTATTAAACAATATTTAATTCAACAAGAATTTTATAGAAAAAATTGAAATTCTATTTTTAAATTAAGTAAATTAGGAATTAGTGGTTATTTAATTTATATTGCTAATGATGACTTATATTTTCAAGTAATAGATATTCAACAAAGAGTTTATGATATTACTGGTAAATTAATTCAATGTACTATTTTTTATGATAATTATGAACAAAATTCTCAAACTGTAAGATTATTTGAAGTTTATACATTAAATAATAAACAAGTAACAATTAATCGTGCAATTTATAGTATTAATGATACTAAAAAACAAAATAAATTAGATTTTAAATCATACATTAATAATCCCAATTTAGTACAAGAACAAATACTAAATATTAATTATATACCAATAGCAATTATGAGAAATAAAGCAAATGAACAAGCAGATTGTGAAAAAGTAATGGATAAAATTAAAGCATTAGATGTTATTTATGAACAAATTGTTTTAGATACTATTTTAAACTCACCTAAATTTATATTTAGTCAAACTTATGGTAATGTTCAATCAACATTAGAAGAAGCAGTAAGAATATTGGTTACTAAAAACTACATATTTAAAAGTGGTGGAGATAATAATGAACAAAACGAAAATATCAATATGACAAATAGTAATTTTAAAGGTAAAAATTTAACTGATATATATGATTGAAATGTTAATGAAATATTTAAACGTTGTGGTATTCATATACCAAGTCAAAAGAAATCTGCACAACAATCAGTTCCCGAAAGTACAGCAGTTAATATTTCAACCATTAATTATATTGAACAAAAATTATGACAATTTAATATTGATATTCTTAAATTTATTCAAATATTAGTACGTATGGATAAAGATTTATTAAATAGTAAAACATTTAATATTAATGATGAACAAGAAATTAATAATTTAACAGTTAAATTAAAATTATTTAATCCCGAAAATAACCAATTAATAGGAGAAAACAATGGACAACCAAGACAACAAACCACAAACCAAGTTTCCACAGAAACAAAAGCAAACTAAACTTAATCAAGCAGATGTAGAAAATGATTATTTAATAGATAATATTCCTTATGACTTTACTAATATGATGCGTGCTACTAGTGATCCAGATATTAATAGAGCTTATGATGAATTTAAAAAAAGAACAATTTATATTTATGAAATTGAACATTTATTTAAAAATAATGAAAATAATAGTTTAAGATTTTCAGCAAATACTATTAAAATTGGATTTATTGATATTGATAAAGTATTAAAAACTACTGCTGTTGAAACATCTGACTTTACTATGCAATTAAATCAAAGAGCTAGCACCAATATTAATGATAATACAATTGAATATAGTATGACTGATATTAAAAATTTAATATTTCAAGAAATAAATTTATTAAATCAATTTAAGTTATATGCAGTTAGTATTAATGAACCATTAACTGAAAATAATATTGATAATTTATATATCATTAATAATTATTCACAACCTTATCAAAATCCAAAAACAAGAAGTACTAAAAGTATTACTATTATTAAAATTAAAGATTTTAAAACAAGAGATGGTTATCCAATTATTATTAAATTACAAAAACCATTAGACAAAGATACCAAGGTTAAAAGTATAACGGGACGGTAACAAAAACGGAGGATATAATTACTTTTTAAACATTTCTTTTAAATTATAGACAAGAAATAATTGTAATTATATGCAATTGTAAGTAAATATTACTACTAAATTAAATTAATTTCAATTAAAATACAAATATTAAAAAATCAATAAGAAAATTTAATATAAATACACAACAAAAATTCTTATTAACTTTTAATTAATAAGTTTTTAATATTTTAATAAAAATAAAAATTTTGATTATGTTTTAGAATTCACAAGATTACATTTAAAAATAACCATTTTAATATAAATATCTATGCTATATGTTCTATTACCAAGCATTTCTTTTAAAATATATCAAATATTACTTTCAGCAAAAGTACCAATATTTCATTTTGCACCTTGATTTTCAATTCCTTGTTTATTATTTTTAAAATATTGTTTTTTTAATTTTTTATGATTTTTTAATATTTCATTCATATACTTTATTAATTCATCATATTGACCATTTTCAATAAAGTTTCTACAAGTATTATATTCTTCAAAATATTTTCCTTTGTTTCCAGCAATAATTCCTACATACAACTTTTTAACTAAATGGAATTTATCTAAAACAAATTGTGCATCTAAATAATTAGCAACATCTTTAATTCATTCTGCACTATCTCCACAAATAATGATTTTTGCTTGGTCAAAATTTTCAAAAAATCTATTTCCTTGTTCTAAAATAAATTCAGCAGTTTTTTGAACTCCAATTTTAGTTTTTGTTGGTCTTATTATTACATCTACTCTTTTATTAACTAATTTATGATTAACATTATCTGTACAAAATAACACTAAACGCATTGAATATTTACCAGAATTTCGTTTAAATTTTCAAAACTTTCGATGTCCATCATCAATACTAATATAAATAAATTGATTTGGTTCTAATTTTATTTTAGGAACATCTAATTTACTAACTTGATATTCTTGAAATAATCTACTAATACTTGTTGTGCTAAATTTTGTTTGTTTCATAGTATGTAAAATGTCAATATACCTTTTTCCATCTGCAAAATGTTCAATAACATTATTTTTGATATCTTGACAAGTCCTTTTGTATTTAGGTAATTGCAATTTTTCATCTAATAAACAAATAGGAACTCATTTTTTTAATTGTTCATCATAATATTTATAATCACGACATTTATAAGTAACAAGACCATTGATAGTATTTCTAGTTCTTGTTTTAATTTTAACGGGGATATATTTTCTATCTCTTTCTTTTAAGATTCTTCAATCTGTTTTTTCTTTTAATTATGTAGAAAAGTATGGATGATCAAAAATTATTCATCAATTTACACTTAAAATATTATTTTTAATTAAAAATTTGTTAAAAGTAACATTATTTAGTGTAAAAATTCTCTAAAAATAACACTTTATCATGTATCATTACTTTTCTACAAAATTAAAGGTTTTTTCTCATTGATTTTTTACATCATCTCTAAATGATTGATACATTCTTTTTGTTGCTTCTTTTAAAGTTCATAAATAATTAAAACTCATATTTTTTCTCCTAACTTTTTTTAAATTTTAAATTTATTGTAAATATATTTAAAAAATTAATTTACTTTTTTATTATAAACATATATAAGTGTAATTTAAAATTAAATCAAAACTTTTTAAAAAACGACTTTCATATTTAAAATATAATAAACAATTTCAATATAATTAATAGTATAGGTATTATAAAATAAACGCCTTTAATTTAGGCGTTATTTTGCATTTAAAAGCATACTTGTAAAAATAATAGAAAATAGTACAATTTAAAAGTGAAATTAAGAAAAAAAGGAGTAATTTAATATGAAAACATGAATAAAAACAAATTTTCAAAAAATAGCATTATCATTTGCTGTAATAACTGGTTCTACCGGTTTAATATTAGGTGCAGTTGCATATTATCAAACTAATGGATTAACAAAATATTTAGACCATTTTTATGAAGAACATAGGGGGGGCAATTATTTGGGAACATAAAAGAAATGATAAATATAAAATAGAATTATATTTTGGAGTTAATCCAAAAAATCAAGATGATATAAAATGAGATGGTAAATATCCTGATGGATATTTTTATAAATAATTTTAAATTTCTAAATTAATATAAGAAATATTTTCATTATATTTATCAAATAAATTAATATTGGTTAATTTTATTTCTTGTTTATCAGTCATTAAAATTAAATCATAATTTCCAGCACCAAATATGCCACTAATTTCAATCCGATTTAAGTTATTAATCGGATTTTCAATTTGTAATTCAAATTCACTATTATCATCAATTTGTGAAACTTCTTTATAAAATTCTAATTTAGAAAATAATTGAGATTTATTTGAACCATATAAACTTAAAGCATTTTCAATTTTATTATTACTAATGATTACTCTTGTAAAATATTTACCATATTCACCATTACCTAGTGTTCAATCAGCAGGAATTAATGAAGGTATATTATTACTTTCTAATTCGTTTGTAATAGATAATCAATTAAATTGGTTATCATCTAACTTAAATAATTCATTTTGACTAATATCATTATTTTTTAATTTAATATTATTAATATCTGTAAAATCAAAATAATTAGATTTTAATATTACTTTTGCATCTTTAAATTGTCAAATTTCATCTTTATTAGTATGTATTGGATTTGATTTTAATTCAAAATAATAAGGAAAAAGTATTTTATTATCATCATTTAAACCTTTATTAATAGACATATTAGAATAAATATTATTTGATAACATAATTACTATTTGTTTTAATATTTGCACTTGTGATAAACTAATATAATTTGGATAATCTAGTTTTCACTGTTTAAACAAATTACTAATTACTTCATCTAGTTTTTGATTTTCAAATTTTGCTCGTAGTATATCCATTTCATTTGGGGGAGTTATTAAAGATGCACCATCAAAATTTCTATTGTAATTATATGTATAAGTTAGCATATCTAATAATACTTGTTGTAAACTATCAACTGTTGGTGCGTCTTTAATTTCAATTTCTATATCATCAAATCTGTTATTAGTTGCAACATATTGATAAAATTGGCTTTCACCCGGAAAATTTCAAACTTCTTTGTCTTTTAATTCTTTTTGTTTTTTCAATGGTCACTGACCATTTCAAACAGTACCCATTTCATAACCTAATCAAGCATGTGTTACTCTTGCATTATTAAAAATTTCTTTTCTTGTTTCTTTACCACCACCAATAGCAATTAAATCTAAAACTGATTTTTCTTGTCCTATGAATTGTTTTGCAAGATTTCAAGGTAATATTTGTTCACTAAATCATTGTTGTAATATTCTAACTTTTGGTTGAGTTTCAATAGGCATTGATAACAACGGAAATGCTATCTTATCTTTAACAAATAACTTTGGGTATACTTCCATATTGTCAACTTCACCAAGTACCTTTATATTGCCAAAAATCATGCTTCTAGGGGCTTTAATTTTTAAACCAATTACTTTTGTATCTTTATCTAATGGTTTTTGTAATTTAATAATAATTGGATAACCATCTCTTGTTTTAAAATCTTTAATTTTAATAATAGTAATACTTTTAGTACTTCTTGTTTTTGGATTTTGATAAGGTTGTGAATAGTTATTAATGATATATAAATTATCAATATTATTTTCAGTTAATGGTTCATTAATAGATACTGCATATAACTTAAATTGATTTAATAAATTTATTTCTTGAAATATTAAATTTTTAATATCAGTCATACTATATTCAATTGTATTATCATTAATATTAGTACTTGCTCTTTGATTTAATTGCATAGTAAAGTCTGATGTTTCAGCAGCAGTAGTTTTTAATACTTTATCAATATCAATAAAACCTATTTTAATAGTATTTGCTGAAAATCTTAAACTATTATTTTCATTATTTTTAAATAAACGCTCAATTTCATAAATATAAATTGTTCTTTTTTTAAATTCATCGTATGCTCTATTAATATCTGGGTCACTAGTAGCACCCATCATATTAGTAAAATCATATGGAATATTATCAATTAAATAATCATTTTCTACTTCTGCTTGATTAAGTTTAGTTTGCTTCTGTTTCTGTGGAAACTTCGTTTGTGGTTTGTTGTTGTTTTCCATTGTTATCTCCTATTAATTGGTTATTTTCGGGATTAAATAATTTTAATTTAACTGTTAAATTATTAATTTCTTGTTCATCATTAATATTAAATGTTTTACTATTTAATAAATCTTTATCAATTTTCACTAATATTTGAATAAATTTAAGAATATCAATATTAAATTGTCATAATTTTTGTTCAATATAATTAATAGTTGAAATATTAACTGCTGTACTTTCGGGAACTGATTGTTGTGCAGATTTCTTTTGACTTGGTATATGAATACCACAACGTTTAAATATTTCATTAACATTTCAATCATATATATCAGTTAAATTTTTACCTTTAAAATTACTATTTGTCATATTGATATTTTCGTTTTGTTCATTATTATCTCCACCACTTTTAAATATGTAGTTTTTAGTAACCAAAGTTCTTACTGCTTCTTCTAATGCTGATTGAACATTACCATAAGTTTGACTAAATATAAATTTAGGTGAGTTTAAAATAGTATCTAAAACAATTTGTTCATAAATAACATCTAATGCTTTAATTTTATCCATTACTTTATCACAATCTGCTTGTTCATTTGCTTTATTTCTCATAATTGCTATTGGTATATAGTTAATGTTTAATGTTTGTTCTTGTGATAAATTAGGATTATTAATGTATGATTTAAAATCTAATGGAAATTGTTTTTTATTATCACTAATACTATAAATTGCACGATTAATTGTTACTTGTTCATTATTTAATGTATAAACTTCGAATAATCTTACAGTTTGTGCATTTTGTTGATAACTATCATAAAAAATAGTACATTCAATTAATTTACCAGTAATATCATAAACTCTTTGTTGTATATCAACTACTTGAAAATATAAATTATCATTTGCAATATAAATTAAATAACCACTAATTCCTAATTTACTTAATTTAAAAATAGAATTTCAATTTTTTCTATAAAATTCTTGTTGAATTAAATATTGTTTAATGGTTTCATTATTAATTTCTAATGGAGCATTATATAAATTAGCATTATTTTCTGCTACAAAATCAGTAAAATAAGTTTCATGGTTAAAATCATTAAAACCAAAATAATTTAAAATAGAAGCATGTGTACTTTTATTTTTATTAGTTAAAAATTTTAATTTTTCACTTTGATTATCATTAATATTATTTTTTTCTTTTCTTTTAAATAAACTTAGCATAATATTCACCACCTTTCTTTAAAATATTTGATTAATTTTTAATATAATTTTTACAATAATGAATATAATTAAACCAGCAGTTGCTGATGATAGAATTACTCCAATTAAACCTAAAATAATTTTTATAATTTTAAAAAACATAATATTATTCCTGTAATTCTTCTAATTTTCATACATTACCTTTTAAATTACCTTTTCCACTATAAATAGTAATCAATTTAGCATGTTGAACTGATAAAATTACTATATTAACACTATCATTAAAGGTTTGTATTGGTACACCAGCAATTTTGTTATCCGTTATAATAAATTCTTGAATAGTATAAACTGGATTATATATACTTCAAGAATAATAAACTCTATAATGTTTATTAACTATAAAATCATAAGTAATTTGTCAATTATCTCATTTATTTTTTTCTCTTGTTCCTACATCTTTTCATTGTTGATTATTTGGACTTGGTGTTGGATTATCTGGTAATTCAATATCTCAACAATTTTCTTCAACTTCATTTGTTTCTAAACTTTTTGAATTAATTTTTATTTTTGGTGTAACATCAACTTTAATTGTATTTTGTAATTCTTCTAATGAAAGAATAGCACCATAATTAATATCTCCACCTTTTAAATATAAACTACAATTAAAACTACTTTCTCTAACAGTTAAAGTTAATATTACATCTTCATCTTTAATTTTAAATTTTGCAAGTAAATAATCTCCACCTAAATAATTACCAGTTTTAAATTCTACTTTATGCTTTATATTTGCTTGATTTACTGGTAATTCATCTAATGTTATAATTACTCTATATACAGTATTAAAATTAATTTCAAACGTATCTCATTCACGATTATTTTTACTTTTACTTATTACTTTTCATATTTCTTTATCTTGTTTTTTATCAATATTTGCTTTATTTTCATTAATAGCACCAGCAACAGTTTTATTAATAGTTTCTAAATTAGGGATTTCTTGACTTACAGCATTCAATTGAAATGCAATAGGGAATTGTTTTAATTATGTAGAAAAGTATGGATGACCAAAAATTATTCATCAATTTACACTTAAAATATTATTTTTAATTAAAAATTTGTTAAAAATAACATTATTTAGTGTAAAAATTCTCTAAAAATAACACTTTATCATGTATCATTACTTTTCTACAAAATTAAAGGGGAATTGTGACTTTACATCTTCTAATTTTTTATCAATTTCTGGTTTTGTATAATATTTAGTTGGGTCAACTCCACCACCACTATCTTTAATTCATTGTTTAATAAATTTAGTTGGTGGAATATCTAAATCACCCGTAAATAAACCAGTTCCTAATTCTCTATATTGTAAAACTTTATAAGTAATATCTTCTTTAATTAAAGATAATTTATCTTGTTTTTTATCTAATAAATTATTAGTTTCTAGTTTTGTATAATAATCACGTTCAGTATTTTCTTCTGCTATAAATTCAGTTGGTGTTCCAGTACCTTGATATTGATATATATTATGAATTATTGGTGTATACTTTTTTGTGCTATTAGCAACAATAAATTTTATTAAATTATCATCATATAATAACATTACTTTGTCAATATTAACATCAATTTTTTCAATTATTATTTGTCTATTTTCTATTTGATGATTAGTAATTCTTATATTAGATTTAGTTAATTTATTATTACTTATAATAAGTTGTTTACTATCGATAAAATAATATGTTCAATCAATAATATATCATATATCTGTTTTAATATTTTCATTTTTAACTTTTTTTCATAAAGGACTAGTTTCAATATTAAATCAATTATTTTTAATATCATCAATATTTTGTTTATTAATATCAACTTTATTTTCTAATAATTTAATACTATTTTCATTAGTAGTAATTCTTTTTTGTTGTTTAGCAGAAAAGTCAGCAGTCGCAGCATGAGTAAAATCACCAATTTGTGGATTATTTTGTAATGCTTCTGGTGGTAATGTACCAATTTCATCAGGTCAATCTAAAATCATTGTTTCAGTTTTTGGGTCATAATCAGTTGCAACATAACCTTTATTTATAAAGTTTGTAACACGACCCCTATATATCTCATTTTCGTTATCATTAACTAAATCATCATATAATTTTATTTGTTTTGATAATGTAAATTCTTTTTGTTCTTTAATTAATTCATCAACTTGATTTCTAGTATAAAATACTTTTAAGTCAATTTTTTCAATATCTATTTCATCTTGATTATAATTTGAAAATACTTGTTTTAATTCTGTTAATCTTGCTCATATTTTCATTCTACTTGGTGCTAAATCTCAAACATTAATTGTAGGAATACTACTTGCATTAAATGATGTACCATTATTGAATTGAATAGTAGCATCAACATTAAATTCAATTGGTGTACGATTAAATACTCAATGTTCAACCATTACATAAACCATATCTCTTAATGTTTCTTTAATTAATTCATCTTTAAAACTATCAAAAGGAAATTTAGATAAAATAAAATCAAGATAAGCATTAATATCATTTTGAGCGCGAATAGCAAAAGTTGTAAATCAGTCTTTTACATTAGGTCATGTATTTATATATTGCGGTGGAGTTTCTGTAATTTTTCCAGTTAATGGATATCAGTTATTATAATTTTCAAGACTGACATCAGTTCAAAGTTTATTAATCATAATTTATCATTCCTTAAAAAATGCTTTTTTATAATGTTTAGTTTTTGTTTTAGTTTTCCTATGTGATATATGGATAATTTCTTTTTGTAATTTTTTCTTACCTTTTTCTACAACTTGACTATATGCAAATTTTTCTAAATGATGTAATAGTCCAGTACCAAATAAAGTATTAACTGAAAATTTTAAACCAACACTTTTAAATGATTTATTAATATTTTCAATAGGATTATTAATAACATTTACTACTTTATGATAAGTTCTAATAGTTCTAAATATTTCTCTATATACTTTAAAACTATCTCTAATTACTTGTTGCACCACTGGTGGAGCAAATGCTATTGCTTTTAATCATTTATTACGATTAACACCATAACCAATGTATCAACCACTATATCAACGATATCAATGAAATGGATGTATTTGAGTAACAAAAGTTTTTGCTTTAAGAATACTATCAACAACTGTAATTGGTTTATACTTAGGATTACGATGATAAATAGTAATTGCACATTTGTCTAATGATAAAGGTTGAATTTTACAACCCATAAATACTGGTGAATTTAGTGGAATTAATTGTGCATGTTTAATTGCTCTTTTTTCTGCACTAGTAAATAAATCTGTTGCTTTTTCTTTTAATTTATTAATTTTTTCAAATGCTTGTTTTTCTAATTTTTCAAATTTTTCTTGTAATTTATATATACTTTCTCGTAATTTTTCAAAATATGGTGTATCTTTTCAAAATTTATTTAAACCTTTTTTTAAATAAAATCTAATATCAAAATACTTAAAAATTTTATTTGCATTTAAAACAATTTTATGAATTGAACTATTTTTAAAATTAAATTTAATAGCATTAGCACGAATTTTTTGTAAATCTAAAATTAAAGTTTTTCCATATCTATTCTCTGTATGTATTGTATGAACTAAATTTAATCAATCATGTTGGTTCATTTTTAATACTTCTTTTAATTCAGTATTATATTTTTTTAAAAAGTTATTTGCTTTTTCAATATCTTTAATTTTAAACTTTGGAGTTAATTGTGGACTTAATTTTATTAATGTATTTTGTAATGATAAATATTCTTTTATTTGTTGTGATTTTAAAGATTTAAAATTATTTTTAAATTGTTTTTCAGCAACATAACCTAAATTTTGTGTTATTGTTTCACGATTAGGTGCCAAACTATAATTAAATAAATAACGTTTATTACCAATGATTTTATCTGTTAAAATTTCTTTTCCACTTACTTGACTAATAATTTCTTGTAAATTTTTTGCTTCTTTAACACCAATTTGTTCTAATGTTTTAGTTTTTTGTGCTAACTTAATAAATTTAGTAGTACGATAACCACGACTAATTTTATTAATTCCAACAAATGCAGGTAATATATTAAAAAAAGTATTTAATGGTGTTACATTTCCTTTTAAATAACCTGAATTGTAAAATTAAAAAGGACACTTATATAAAAATTAAATTGTGTTAATTCTATAATTAAGAAAAGAAAGGAATTAGCACAATGTATAAGTATTATAGCATTTCAAATTAATTCTACACCCAGAAAATCACTATCTTATAAAAGACCAATAGATTTAATACAATTATTTTAAAAAACTGTCCCATTTATATTTACAATTCAGGATTTAACAAATAAAAATATTTTTTTTAAAAAGAAGAATTAAAAAATAAAATTTTGATAATTGATGTAACAGAAGTAGAAACAGAACGACCAAAATATAACCAAAAAGATTGATTTTCTGGTAAAAAATGAATGCATACTGTTAAGTTTCAAACCATAATTAATGCACATACTAATGAAATTTTAAATATTTTTCCTGATATTGGTAAAAATCATGATTTTAAAACTTTTAAAAATTCAAAGTTAAAATTTTCACCAGAAACTATAATTATTGCAGATAAAGGTTATCAAGGTTTACAAAAAATTCATGCTAATACATTTTTACCTATTAAAACTAGTAAAAACAATCCTAAAACAAGTAAAATTAAAATTTTTAATAAGATTATTAATAAAACTCGCAGAAAAGTTGAACATGTTTTTGCGTTTTTAAAATATTTTAAAATTATTGGTTATAAATTTAGAAAAGGCAGAAAACGAATATTTTTAAGATTTAGGCAATGTTTAGTAATCTGTGTAACTTACAAAAATAACTATGTTTAATTAATTCTAGTAAATATAATTAAATGACTAGAAAGAGTGAGTTACAGATGGCTAAAAAACAAAATATTAATAATAATGATCCAATATCAAAAGCAGTAGATTTATTATTAGAAAATACTGAAGATTTAACAACAGTTTTTAAAGAAGGGGGTTTATATAAAGAATTAACAAAACGTTTAGTTGAAAAAATGTTGAATTCTGAAATGCAAAATTATTTAGGATATGAAAAAAATCAACATAGTAATACTGAAAATGCTCGTAATGGTACAAGTTCAAAAAAATTAATAACTCAACAAGGTAAAATTGAGATTGATGTACCAAGAGATCGCAATAGTGATTTTACTCCTGTAATAGTTGCAAAAAGACAGCGAAGATTTGATGGTTTTGATCAACAAGTGCTTTCACTATATGCAAAAGGTATGACTCTATCTGACATTAGAATGCAGTTACAAGAGTTATATCATGGTGCTGATATTAGTGAAAGTGTTATTAGTCAAATTACTGATGATGTTATTGATGATGTCAAAGCATGACAAAATCGACCATTAGAAAGCGTTTATCCGATTGTTTATTTTGATTGTATAGTAGTTAAAGTTCGACAAGATAAACGGATTATTAATAAATCAGTTTATATAGCATTAGGAGTTGATTTAGAAGGTAAAAAAGATGTTTTAGGCTTATGAATTAGTGAAAATGAAGGTGCTAAATTTTGATTAGCTAATTTCACAGAAATGAAAAATCGAGGCTTAAATGATATTTTGATTGCTTGTAGTGATAATTTAACAGGCATGTCAGAAGCAATACAAGCAGTTTATCCTAAAACAGAACATCAATTATGCATTGTTCATCAAATTCGAAATAGTTTAAAATATGTTTCATACAAACATCGAAAAACTCTAGTTACAGATTTAAAACCAATTTATAGTGCATGTAGTGAAGAACAAGCAATGCAAGCTTTAGAATCATTTGAAAGTAAATGAAATAAACAATATCCCCAAATTGCTAAATCTTGATATAAAAATTGAGAAAATTTGATGATTTTTATTAGTTATCCTGCAGAAATCAAAAGAGTAATTTATACAACAAATGCTATTGAATCTGTTAATAGTCAATTACGAAAAGTTATTAGAAACAAAAAAGCTTTTCCTAATGATATGTCAGTTTTTAAAATATTTTATTTAGCAATTGAAAATATAACAAAAAAATGAACATTGCCTATTCAAAATTGAAATACAGCAATTGCTCATTTTATGATAAAATTTGAAGACAGAATTAATCTGAACTAGTACTTTGTAAAACAAAGATACACAGATTTCTAAAAAGCCTCAATATTGTTTTTTTAATTTTTTATGATTTTTTAATATTTCATTCATATATTTTATTAACTCATCATATTGACCATTTTCAATAAAATTTCTACAAGTATTATATTCGTTTCAATATTTTCCTTTATTTCCAGCAATTATTCCTACATATAACTTTTTAACTAAATGGAATTTATCTAAAACAAATTGTGCACCTAAATAATCAGCAACATCTTTAATTCATTCTGCACTATCACCACAAATAATAATTTTTGCTTGGTCAAAATTTTCAAAAAATCTATTTCCTTGTTCTAAAATAAATTCAGCAGTTTTTTTAACACCAATTGCTGTTTTTGTTGGTCTTATTATTACATCTACTCTTTTATTAACTAATTTATGATTAATATTATCTGTACAAAATAATACTAAGCGCATTGAATATTTACCAGAATTACGTTTAAATTTTCAAAACTTACGATGTCCATCATCAATACTAATATAAATAAATTGATTTGGTTCTAATTTTATTTTAGGAACATCTAATTTATTGACTTGATATTCTTGAAATACTCTTCCAATACTTGTTGTACTAAATTTTGTTTGTTTCATAGTATGTAAAATATCACGATATTTTTTTCCATCTGCAAAATGTTCAATAACATTATTTTTGATATCTTGACAAGTCCTTTTGTATTTAGGTAATTGCAATTTTTCATCTAATAAACAAATAGGAACTCATTTTTTTAATTGTTCATCATAATATTTATAATCACGACATTTATAAGTAACAAGACCATTGATAGTATTTCTAGTTCTTGTTTTAATTTTAACGGGGATATATTTTCTATCTCTTTCTTTTAAGATTCTTCAATCTGTTTTTTCTCATTGATTTTTTACATCATCTCTAAATGATTGATACATTCTTTTAGTTGCTTCATTTAAAGTTCATAAGTAATTAAAACTCATATTTTTTCTCCTAACTTTTTTTAAATTTTAAATTTATTGTAAATATATTTAAAAAATTAATTTACTTAATTATTATATAAATATATAAGTGTTATTTTAAATAAAATAAAAAATATTTTAAAAAATGCTTTCATATTTAAAATATAATAAACAAGTTCAATATAATTAATAGTATAGGTCTCATAAAATAAACGCCTTTAATTTAGGTATTATTTTGAGTTTAAAAGCATACTTGTAAAAATAATGAAAAATAGTACAATTTAGAAGTAAAATTAAGAAAAAAGGAGTATTTATGAATAAAAAAAGATGTAAAAGAAAAAGAAAAAAATCAAAAATAATTACAAAATGTAAAAATAATTTTATTGATAATAATTACAATAATAAATATTTTTTTGAAAAATGAGAACTTAAAATACTAGATGACATTATTGACCTTGAACAAGAATTAGAAAATAAAATAAATAATATTATAGAAGAACATAATTACTCAATAAAAATTAACTAAAAGGAGAAGTTTATTATGAAAACATGAATAAAAACAAATTTAAATAAAATAACATTAGCACTAGCATTAACTGGTGCTACAACTGGAACAATAGGATTAATCATGGGGGGGGTGCTTACCCATAATATGGAAAATTCCTACTTAAAACCAAATGGCGAAAAAGTATTTGGAACAACAACTATTTGATGAAATAAATTTTTGAGTCCAAACAAAACTTCTTTATACTTCAATAGTGTAAAAGAACATAATGAAGATATAAAATGAGATGGTAAATATACATCAAATTATTTTAATTAAATTTCTAAGTTAATATAAGAAATATTTTCATTATATTTATCAAATAAACTAATATTAGTTAAATTAATTTCTTGTTTATCTGTTATTAAAATTAAATCATAATTTCCAGCGCCAAATATACCATTAATTTCAATTCGATTTAAGTTATTAATCGGATTTTCAATTTGTAATTCAAATTTATTCTCATTATCAATTTGCGATATTTCTTTATAAAATTCTAATTTAGAAAATAATTGTGATTTATTTGAACCATATAAATTTAAAGCATTTTCAATTTTTATTTTTCCAATAATTGCTCTTGTAAAGTATTTTCCATATTCACCATTACCAAGTGTTCAATCAGCAGGAATTAACGATGGAATATTATTACTTTCAAGTTCATTAGTTATAGATAATCAATTAAATTGATTATCATCTAGTTTAAATAACTCATTTTGACTAATATCATTATTTTTTAATTTAATATTATTCATATCTGTAAAATCAAAATACTCTGATTTTAATAATACTTTTACATCTTTAAATTCTCAAATTTCATCACTAGTAGTATGTATAGGATTAGATTTTAATTCAAAATAATAAGGTAATAATAGTTTATAATCATCATTTAAACCTTTATTAATTGACATACTTGAATAAATATTATTAGATAACATAATGACTATTTGTTTAAATATTTTTACTTGTTCTAAATTAATATAGTTAGGATAATCTAATTTTCATTGTTTAAATAAGTTAGTAATTACATCATCGGGTTTTTGTCCTTCAAATTTAACTTTTAAATAAGCAATATGATTATTTGGGCTACCGTTTTCATATTTTGCACCATCAAAATTCCTATTATAACTATATGTATAAGTTAGCATATCTAATAATACTTTTTGTAAACTATCAATTGGTGGTTTATCATTTATTTCAATTTCAACATCTTTAAAATTTTTTGATAATTCAATTATAATACTTCTGCTTGGATATGGTGGATTAGGGTCTTGATGACTATATAAAAGATATTGTTGGTTTGCTACCATTAAAAAATCAGGTAAATCACTTGGTATTGGGTTTGCACCATCATATTTACCAATATTAGTACTTGTAACCCTTGCATTATTAAAAATTTCTTTTCTTGTTTCAGTTCCACCACCAATAGCAATTAAATCTAAAACTGATTTTTCTTGTCCTATAAATTGCTTTGCTAAATTTCAAGGTAATATTTGTTCACTAAATCATTGTTGTAAAATTCTAACTTTTGGTTGAGTTTCAATAGGCATTGATAATAGTGGAAATGCTATCTTATCTTTAACAAATAACTTTGGGTATACTTCCATATTATCAATTTCACCAAGTACCTTTATATTGCCGAAAATCATGCTTCTAGGGGCTTTAATTTTTAAACCCGTTACTTTTGTATCTTTATCTAATGGTTTTTGTAATTTAATAATAATTGGATAACCATCTCTTGTTTTAAAATCTTTAATTTTAATAATAGTAATACTTTTAGTACTTCTTGTTTTTGGATTTTGATAAGGTTGAGAATAATTATTAATAATATATAAATTATCAATATTATTTTCAGTTAATGGTTCATTTATACTAACTGCATATAACTTAAATTGATTTAATAAATTTATTTCTTGAAAAATTAAATTTTTAATATCTGTCATACTATATTCAATAGTATTATCATTAATATTAGTACTTGCTCTTTGATTTAATTGCATAGTAAAGTCTGATGTTTCAGCAGCAGTAGTTTTTAATACTTTATCAATATCAATAAAACCTATTTTAATAGTATTTGCTGAAAATTTTAAACTATTATTTTCATTATTTTTAAATAAACGCTCAATTTCATAAATATATAATGTTCTTTTTTTAAATTCATCATATGCTCTATTAATATCTGGGTCACTAGTAGCACTCATCATATTTGTAAAGTCATAAGGAATATTATCAATTAAATAATCATTTTCTACATTTGCTTGATTAAGTTTAGTTTGCTTTTGTTTCTGTGGAAACTTGGTTTGTGGTTTGTTGTCTTGGTTGTCCATTGTTTTCTCCTATTAATTGGTTATTTTCGGGATTAAATAATTTTAATTTAACTGTTAAATTATTAATTTCTTGTTCATCATTAATATTAAATGTTTTACTATTTAATAAATCTTTATCAATTTTCACTAATATTTGAATAAATTTAAGAATATCAATATTAAATTGTCATAATTTTTGTTCAATATAATTAATAGTTGAAATATTAACTGCTGTACTTTCGGGAACTGATTGTTGTGCAGATTTCTTTTGACTTGGTATATGAATACCACAACGTTTAAATATTTCATTAACATTTCAATCGTAGATATCAGTTAAGTTTTTACCTTTAAAATTACTGCTTGTCATATTAATATTTTCATTTTTTTCATTATTATCACCAGTAGTTTTTCAAATATAGTTTTTAGTAACTAATATTCTTAGAACCTGTTTAGAATCTTTTCGAAAATAATGTAAAATGATTATATATTTTAAAATAAGAGGTATATATGCATAAAAATTATCCAAGTCATGTCACCAAAGAACAATTTGAGAACATAAAATCAATTTTAGAAAATAGCAAAAAGAAAACAAAACCAAGAAGTTTAGATTTATATGAAGTATTTTGTGCAATTTTATATGTATTAAAAAGTGGTTGTCAATGAAGAATGCTACCAAAAAATTTTCCAAAATGACAAACTGTATATTATTATTTTCAAATTTGAAGTAAAAATAATGGTAAAGAACCTAGTGTATTGCAATTAATTTTAAAAAAAATTAGTTAAAAAAATTCGTATCAATAATAATCGCAAAGAACAAACTAGTTTTTGTATAATTGATTCGCAAAGTGTTAAAAATACAGATACTACCGAAAATAAAGGTTATGATGCTGGTAAAAAGATTTCAGGCATAAAACGTCATATTGTTGTTGATTCTCAAGGTTTACCACATGCAATTTACATAACCACAGCAGAAAAAACAGATCGTAATAGCGCTATAATAATGATTGAAAATGAAAAAGAAAATCTTTCTGCAGTTCAAAAAATAATAGTAGATGCTGGTTATACTGGTGAAAAATTTGCTTCTGAAATCAAAACAATCATAAATGCAAATGTTGAAGTGATAAAACGTAATGAATTACATACTTTTGTAGTATTACCAAAAAGATGAATTGTAGAACGAAGCTTTGCTTGATTAGAAAAATACAGAAGATTATGAAAAAATTGTGAAAGAAAACTAAATACTAGTTTACAAATGGTTGTTCTTTCATTTATTTCAGTTTTATTAAAAAGATTCTAAACAGGTTCTAAATGACCAAATTCTTCTTTTAATTATGTAGAAAAGTATGGATGACCAAAAATTATTCATCAATTTACACTTAAAATATTATTTTTAATTAAAAATTTGTTAAAAGTAACATTATTTAGTGTAAAAATTCTCTAAAAATAACACTTTATCATGTATCATTACTTTTCTACAAAATTAAAGAATTCTTCTATATTTTTAATATTAGGAATGATTAAATTTCTTTCATGAATAGACTTACAATTATTAATTCTGCCCCTAGTTTCTTTTTGTTTGTGAGGTTTATTTTTTCCTTTTCTCAATAAGTTATTTTCATCAAAACCCATTCGATTTGTTTTAAACATGTTATATAAAGTTTTTGTTGAAATACTTTTTATTTTATTTTCCTTTAAAAAATTAGCAATTATATCAAGAGCATAATTTTTAGTAATTAACAAATGATTAATAGTATTAATTTCTATTAAAGTTAAAATTATTAATTTTCTACCTGCATTTTGTTTATTTTTTTGAATTTTATTCAATATTTCTAATGGTAATAAGAAACTCTATGTACAGTTGATTTACTATAATCAATGGCTTTTGCTATTTTACGAATCGAAAATCCATAACTTTTATATTCTTTTATTGCTATTATTGATTCAATAGTCAGATACTTATACATTGTGCTAATTCCTTTCTTTTCTTAATTATAGAATTAACACAATTTAATTTTTATATAAGTGTCCTTTTTAATTTTACAATTCAGGACTTTTAAAAATCTCTATTATATTTTTTATTACTATAACTATATCAAACATTTTAGAATTAGAGATAACAAAAAAAAGAAACATATTTCAACAAAAAACTATCAAGATAATTTAAATATACAATTAATTAAAGAAATAAAAAAAAGTCTTGAATATGCCATTTTAATAATAAACAAAATGGATACAAATATTTATAAGCGAAATTTAAAAATAACACCAGAAGAAAATTTACAAAAAAAAGCACAAGATGCAGAAAATGAAAAATATGATGCATCATATTTAAATAAAAAAACTAATGCTAATAATTGTATACTTTCATAAACGTTTTCTTTAATCTTTATTTTCCTTTAATTTTGTAGAAAAGTAGTGGTATTAGTAAAATTAGCAAAAATATATTTTTATATGGTATTTTTAATATTAAAGAGGTGATTTTAAATGAATAAAAATACAGTAAAAGAAATTTTAAATAATTTGTCTGATAAAGATTTTATTGAGATTTTTAGAGAAAATAAAACTAGAATTAAACAAATTGAGAAAAAAGAAAAATTTGAAGCAGTCGAACAAAAATTCAAAGAGAAAGGGATTCAATGTCCAGATTGTAGTTCTTTTTTGTGTACTAAATATGGTAGTAAAGATTATAAGCAAAGATATAAATGTAAAAGTTGTAATATTACTTTTCATGCTTTTAAAAATCATTATTTTTATTGAAGTCATTTATCTCATGATCAATGAGATTTATTGATACAAATAGCTACTTTAGGTCAATCTGCTTACATTATTTTTCAATTTATTAATACTACAAATAAAACTGCCTGATTTAATCGTCAAAAATTTATGAAATCAACACAATTAGTAAAAACACAAAATCAATTTGTAAAATTAAAAGCTAGAATTGAAATTGACGAAACTTTTATCAAAGAAATTCATAAAGGAAACTTTAAAGATCCAAATGATCCAAGAAAACAATGAATTGAAGAAAATGCTAAAGATTTAAATTGTTGTATTCAAATGGCAATTGATGAAAACCGAAATATCTATGCTCAAACAACAAATACTAAAAGATTAAATAAAAAATGAGTACAAGAAAAATTAACATCGAAACTTATCGAAGAAAATTCAATTATAGTTTGTGATATGCAAGTATTATATGATACAGTAGCTAAACAAACTAAATCCACTATCCAGCAGTTTAAATCAAAAGAAAATAAAGAATTAAATTATAAAAAATTAAGTAATGTCAGTAAAATACAATCAAGTTTAAAAGAATTTATTACTCATTACCATGGCATTGGATTTACCAATATTCAAAATTACCTCAATTTATGGAAATGAAAATATCACCACTACGGATTAACCCCTTATCAAAAATCCAATGTGTTATATTTCAGTTTGTAAAAAAAATAAATCCCAAAATTTAATAAAATCAAATTTTAAGTCAAGTTGATGACTTTTTTTATTTTACCACTACTTTTCTACAAAATTAAAATTATTTTCTGTTACGTCAATAATAACTTCACTATTATCATCAAGAATTTCTTTAGTTATAAATTGACCAACGTTTTCAGCACCAGTTTTATCAGCAACCGTTTTTAAACGACTTAATTGTTTTTCCAACGGAACCAATGTTTTATTAATGCCAACATAAAGATCGTGATTTTCTACTAAACACTGTAAAAAATTATTATTTAATAACTGAATATGAACGGAAATATTATATGTATGATTACTATTTCTTTCAATACCAACTTTAGCAATCATATCTTTTTTAATATATTTAGAATACTTTTCTTGTAAATAATTAAAATTTTTATCAACAGCATTTTTAATTTCATAAGTAATATTAATATTTTTTCCATGGACAATAACTTGCATGATTAATTGCTCCTATCTTTTAATTATTATATACATTTTCCCATAAACAAATAAATTTTAAAAGATAATAGTGTAATTAAATTTAAATTATTAACAACTAAGCAAAATACCAATTATATTTATAATATGCTCAATATCATCTTCAGTTAAATTAATGATTAATACTCTATTTTTTATCTTTTCATGATTTTTGTTTTAAAAAATTTTGTTTTCCATTAAAAGTAATAGCTGTTTTTCAACGTGGATAATTATTACCTTTAGTAATAGCATTAGTATTATTCATTGGCTGTAAATTACTAATATCAGAAGTGCCTCCATGAAATAAAGGTCGTTGATGTATAATAGTTCAATTATAACTTTTAGGATCATCATTAAGTTTAACATTACTAATAAAGTTATTTTTAAACATTAGCCCACCTGCATAGTCTTTTCGATATAACTGTGGATTATAATCATCAATAATTTCTCCTTTATTTCATACTTCTTCAATTTGTTGTGGTGCTCAAGTTACTTCACTATTAACAATATTACTACTGTTATTAGTTTGAACAGGATTTGGATTACTAGTTACTTGATTATCAAGTAATTTTGATTGTGGAAGTGCACCTCCACCAGTATTATTAATAACTATATTTATACCTTGTGTTGATTTATCGTGTTCATTAAAAATCGATCTGTAAATGATGGTCCAATAGTTTGTTCACAAAAAAGAGAATTTTGTTCAACACTTGCGGGTATTTCTGTTGCTGATAAAGCATTATTATTTGTCAATGATAATGCTTTTTTTCATTTATTTCTTAGATTAGCCATTATTAATCATAAAGAAAAAAGTACTAAAAAGAAACTACAAATTAATGCAAAGCCTCAAGGTAAAATAAAAAATAAAACATTAATAATTTTTTTGTCCATAACATAACTATAAATTTTTTTATAACCATAACTTATTAATAATCCTAAACCAATAAGTAAGACAAGCGAAATTACTACTACTATTAATGCTCATACTAAAGTTATTACTCCATATTTATTTAAAAAAATAAATGGAATTGTAATAAACACTAGAGTAATAACCGAAAAAATTAAAGTAAAAATTGTTAAAATCTGAAAAGTAAGAGTAAATGTAATACCTTTACTATTAATTACTTCAGTTAAAATTGTTAAAATCTCATTAACATTAGTACGATAAAGTATAAGTCATAATACTCAACTTATAATCAAAGTTATTGCCATTAACCCCGAACTAACAATAATTCCTCAACGATTATGAGAATTAATGTTTCTATAATTCTCTGCTGACACTTCCATACTAAAACCTCACAACTCTAAAATCTCATTAAAATCTCATATATTAAATTCTATCATAAATGATGATTAACATGTTTAACGACAATTATGAAATATAAATGAAAATATAACCTTTATAAAAATACTTCTTGAAAATTAAAATTTAGATTTAACTTAATAAAAATGTATCATAATATTTTTAATAAACCTGAATTGTAAATATAAATGGGACACTTATATAAAAATTAAATTGTGTTAATTCTATAATTAAGAAAAGAAAGGAATTAGCACAATGTATAAGTATCTGACTATTGAATCAATAATAGCAATAAAAGAATATAAAAGTTATGGATTTTCGATTCGTAAAATAGCAAAAGCCATTGATTATAGTAAATCAACTGTACATAGAGTTTGTAGATTATTAAATCAAAACTTATTACCATTAGAAATATTGAATAAAATTCAAAAAAATAAACAAAATGCAGGTAGAAAATTAATAATTTTAACTTTAATAGAAATTAATACTATTAATCATTTGTTAATTACTAAAAATTATGCTCTTGATATAATTGCTAATTTTTTAAAGGAAAATAAAATAAAAAGTATTTCAACAAAAACTTTATATAACATGTTTAAAACAAATCGAATGGGTTTTGATGAAAATAACTTATTGAGAAAAGGAAAAAATAAACCTCACAAACAAAAAGAAACTAGGGGCAGAATTAATAATTGTAAGTCTATTCATGAAAGAAATTTAATCATTCCTAATATTAAAAATATAGAAGAATTTGGTCATTTAGAGGGTGATACTATCATTGGTAAAGATCATAAAAGTTCTATTATTACTTTAGCTGATATATGATCAAAAACCACAATTCCTTTAGCAACTAAAAATAATAAATCAGAAAATATTACAAAAAGTATAATAAAATTTATTTCAAAGTTACAAAAAGGAACAGTTAAAACTATTACTTTTGATCGTGGTAAAGAATTTAGTAAATGAAAATTAATCGAAAAAAATTGTAATGTTAAGATTTATTTTGCAGATCCTGGTAAACCTTGTCAAAGAGGTTTAAATGAAAATAATAATGGTATTTTAAGAAGATATTTACCAAAATCTACAGATCTATCCTTTAATTTTGTAGAAAAGTAATGATACATGATAAAGTGTTATTTTTAGAGAATTTTTACACTAAATAATGTTATTTTTAACAAATTTTTAATTAAAAATAATATTTTAAGTGTAAATTGATGAATAATTTTTGGTCATCCATACTTTTCTACATAATTAAAAGATCTATCTTCATATAAACAAAAAGATTTAAATACTATAGCATTTCAAATTAATTCTACACCCAGAAAATCACTATCTTATAAAAGACCAATAGATTTAATACAATTATTTTAAAAAACTGTCCCATTTATATTTACAATTCAGGTTTTAAAATAATATTTATTAGAGTTATTTTCAAGATTATGTTGTGAGAGATAGTAAGAAGTTAAGTCTATATCTTGTGCATATATTGTAATTTCAATAAAATTAATTTTAAAATTTTCAATTTTTTGGCAATGTTTAGTAATCTGTGTAACTTACAAAAATAACTATGTTTAATTAATTCTAGTAAATATAATTAAATGACTAGAAAGAGTGAGTTACAGATGGCTAAAAAACAAAATATTAATAATAATGATCCAATATCAAAAGCAGTAGATTTATTATTAGAAAATACCTTTAATTTTGTAGAAAAGTAATGATACATGATAAAGTGTTATTTTTAGAGAATTTTTACACTAAATAATGTTACTTTTAACAAATTTTTAATTAAAAATAATATTTTAAGTGTAAATTGATGAATAATTTTTGGTCATCCATACTTTTCTACATAATTAAAAGAAAATACTGAAGATTTAACAACAGTTTTTAAAGAAGGGGGTTTATATAAAGAATTAACAAAACGTTTAGTTGAAAAAATGTTGAATTCTGAAATGCAAAATTATTTAGGATATGAAAAAAATCAACATAGTAATACTGAAAATGCTCGTAATGGTACAAGTTCAAAAAAATTAATAACTCAACAAGGTAAAATTGAGATTGATGTACCAAGAGATCGCAATAGTGATTTTACTCCTGTAATAGTTGCAAAAAGACAGCGAAGATTTGATGGTTTTGATCAACAAGTGCTTTCACTATATGCAAAAGGTATGACTCTATCTGACATTAGAATGCAGTTACAAGAGTTATATCATGGTGCTGATATTAGTGAAAGTGTTATTAGTCAAATTACTGATGATGTTATTGATGATGTCAAAGCATGACAAAATCGACCATTAGAAAGCATTTATCCGATTGTTTATTTTGATTGTATAGTAGTTAAAGTTAGACAAGATAAACGGATTATTAATAAATCAGTTTATATAGCATTAGGAGTTGATTTAGAAGGTAAAAAAGATGTTTTAGGCTTATGAATTAGTGAAAATGAAGGTGCTAAATTTTGATTAGCTAATTTCACAGAAATGAAAAATCGAGGCTTAAATGATATTTTGATTGCTTGTAGTGATAATTTAACAGGCATGTCAGAAGCAATACAAGCAGTTTATCCTAAAACAGAACATCAATTATGCATTGTTCATCAAATTCGAAATAGTTTAAAATATGTTTCATACAAACATCGAAAAACTCTAGTTACAGATTTAAAACCAATTTATAGTGCATGTAGTGAAGAACAAGCAATGCAAGCTTTAGAATCATTTGAAAGTAAATGAAATAAACAATATCCCCAAATTGCTAAATCTTGATATAAAAATTGAGAAAATTTGATGATTTTTATTAGTTATCCTGCAGAAATCAAAAGAGTAATTTATACAACAAATGCTATTGAATCTGTTAATAGTCAATTACGAAAAGTTATTAGAAACAAAAAAGCTTTTCCTAATGATATGTCAGTTTTTAAAATATTTTATTTAGCAATTGAAAATATAACAAAAAAATGAACATTGCCTATTCAAAATTGAAATACAGCAATTGCTCATTTTATGATAAAATTTGAAGACAGAATTAATCTGAACTAGTACTTTGTAAAACAAAGATACACAGATTTCTAAAAAGCCTCAATTTTTTCTATAAGTAAATTTATTCTATCAATAAAAACTAAATTTTCTTTTATTTTATTTATTTTTTTCTTAGTTTTTTTTGTTTAATTTCCATAAATATTTTTTTTAACATTATCTTGTTTTTCCCTTTCAATTTATTTTTATTAAAAATATGCTTAGTATCGTAACTACTAATAGATAATAGAAACTTTGTTTCTTATTGCAGTTAAGTTTTGGCTCATAGTCAACAAATGAGTTTTTAGTTGATATCCACCAATAATATAAATAACTTATTTTTATAATGAAGAGTTGTTATTTATACTTGTTAAAGATTGATTTGAAAAATCTCCTAATTCCATTGAATTAATTTTATCAATATTTAAATTTGATTCGATTTTTTTATCTAAATTTAATTTTCCATAAATAGCTAAACTTAAAACATCATTGCACATGCCTAAAATAGTTTTATTTACAAATTTGGCAGTAATTGTTTTTTCAGCAATAGAACCATCTCCACCACCTTTGTAGGGCTTATTTAAATCTAAATTCATATTTGTTAAATCAATTCCATACAAATGTCATTCTTTGGTACTTATTTTATTTGAATAATGTTTACCTAAATAATAAATTTTTGCTTTTGTATTATTAACATTAATATTAGCTTCTTCTTTCATTTCATTTATTACTGTTGTGTTAAGATCTTTTTTTCTACTCCCCCAGTAATAGTGCTATATTCACTAATTTGTTTATTTTTAAATAACGGATTATTTGAGGCTTTTTAGAAATCTGTGTATCTTTGTTTTACAAAGTACTAGTTCAGATTAATTCTGTCTTCAAATTTTATCATAAAATGAGCAATTGCTGTATTTCAATTTTGAATAGGCAATGTTCATTTTTTTGTTATATTTTCAATTGCTAAATAAAATATTTTAAAAACTGACATATCATTAGGGAAAGCTTTTTTGTTTCTAATAACTTTTCGTAATTGACTATTAACAGATTCAATAGCATTTGTTGTATAAATTACTCTTTTGATTTCTGCAGGATAACTAATAAAAATCATCAAATTTTCTCAATTTTTATATCAAGATTTAGCAATTTGGGGATATTGTTTATTTCATTTACTTTCAAATGATTCTAAAGCTTGCATTGCTTGTTCTTCACTACATGCACTATAAATTGGTTTTAAATCTGTAACTAGAGTTTTTCGATGTTTGTATGAAACATATTTTAAACTATTTCGAATTTGATGAACAATGCATAATTGATGTTCTGTTTTAGGATAAACTGCTTGTATTGCTTCTGACATGCCTGTTAAATTATCACTACAAGCAATCAAAATATCATTTAAGCCTCGATTTTTCATTTCTGTGAAATTAGCTAATCAAAATTTAGCACCTTCATTTTCACTAATTCATAAGCCTAAAACATCTTTTTTACCTTCTAAATCAACTCCTAATGCTATATAAACTGATTTATTAATAATCCGTTTATCTTGTCGAACTTTAACTACTATACAATCAAAATAAACAATCGGATAAACGCTTTCTAATGGTCGATTTTGTCATGCTTTGACATCATCAATAACATCATCAGTAATTTGACTAATAACACTTTCACTAATATCAGCACCATGATATAACTCTTGTAACTGCATTCTAATGTCAGATAGAGTCATACCTTTTGCATATAGTGAAAGCACTTGTTGATCAAAACCATCAAATCTTCGCTGTCTTTTTGCAACTATTACAGGAGTAAAATCACTATTGCGATCTCTTGGTACATCAATCTCAATTTTACCTTGTTGAGTTATTAATTTTTTTGAACTTGTACCATTACGAGCATTTTCAGTATTACTATGTTGATTTTTTTCATATCCTAAATAATTTTGCATTTCAGAATTCAACATTTTTTCAACTAAACGTTTTGTTAATTCTTTATATAAACCCCCTTCTTTAAAAACTGTTGTTAAATCTTCAGTATTTTCTAATAATAAATCTACTGCTTTTGATATTGGATCATTATTATTAATATTTTGTTTTTTAGCCATCTGTAACTCACTCTTTCTAGTCATTTAATTATATTTACTAGAATTAATTAAACATAGTTATTTTTGTAAGTTACACAGATTACTAAACATTGCCTATATAGCAATTGATTTATTAACTTTAATTGAAATTGCTATTAATATTGCTAATTCTTCTGCAATACTATATGTTTTACTTGAATATCTACTTCCACTTAAATTATATTCACTATGAGTAAAATCACTTTTATTTAATAATCAATAACTAATTTCATGTAAATAAGTAAATTCTTTATTCATAATATTATCCTTGTAATTCTTGTAATTTTCATACATTACCTTTTAAATTACCTTTTCCACTATAAATAGTAATTAATTTTGCATGTTGAACTGATAAAATTACTATATTAACACTATCATTAAAGGTTTGTATTGGTACACCAGCAATTTTGTTATCCGTTATAATAAATTCTTGAATAGTATAAACTGGATTATATATACTTCAAGAATAATAAACTCTATAATGTTTATTAACTATAAAATCATAAGTAATTTGTCAATTATCTCATTTATTTTTTTCTCTTATTCCTACTTCTTTTCAGTTTGAACCACTTGGACTTGGTGTTGGATTATTTGGTAATTCAATATCTCAACAATTTTCTTCAACTTCATTTGTTTCTAAACTTTTTGAATTAATTTTTAATTTTGGTGTAACATCAACTTTAATTGTATTTTGTAATTCTTCTAATGAAAGAATAGCACCATAATTAATATCTCCACCTTTTAAATATAAACTACAATCAAAAGAACTTCCTTTAACAGTTAAAGTTAATATTACATCTTCATTTTTAATTTTAAATTTTGCAAGTAAATAATCTCCACCTAAATAATTACCAGTTTTAAATTCCACTTTATGCTTTATATTTGCTTGATTTACTGGTAATCTATCTAATGTTATAATTACTCTATATACAGTATTAAAATTAATTTCAAAAGTATCTCATTCACGATTATTTTTACTTTTACTTATTACTTTTCATATTTCTTTATCTTGTTTTTTATCAATATTTTCTTTATTTTCATTAATAGCAAAAACAATTTGTTTAGCAACTGTTTGTAAATCTTCATCATTGATATTTTGTTTTTTATCTAATAAATTATCAACATATTCTTTATTTGTACCATCTGTTAAAAAAGTAGGTGTACCAACATCAATAATACGTTTATCATTTGCACTAATACCTTTATCATCTTTTGAATGAATAAAATTAGGATTATCTTTATCAACTTCTCATAATAATTCACCACCAATAGCACTAATAACTTTTTCTTCTTGACCTTCTTTACCATCAACTAACTGTAAACTATCATTACTAAAATATTTAGTAAATAATTCAAGTGTTGTTAAATTATCAAATGATTTTATACCACGTGTATCAATATCAACTACTGAACCCATAATATTTTTTGGATGAGTAATATTAATTTTAGTTCTATGGTCTGATGATTTTAAATTAATAGTTTGTAAATAAATTTCTCATGGATTTTGTTCACCACCAGTACCCATAAATTTTTTAAATCAATTTTGTTTAGGTGAAACATTAAGATTAAAACCTTGCATAGTTGGATATTCATTTATTTCTTTTAAATAATTAAATACTTGTGGAACAATATAATAAGGGTCTTCTGGATTATTTTGTGAATAAGTAATACCACCTTGACCAATACTTGCTTGACCACGTGCATATTCAACACCTTTACCTAATAAAAAATTAACATAATGAGTAGTTGCAGTTTGAATATTATCTGTAAATTTTGTTGGATTTATTTCTGGTCATTTTTTTGAAATAGTAAAACCACTTAAAAAATCAATATTACTACTTGCAATTTCAATTGCATATCTAATTTCACTATCTGGTGTTGTAACTTCATCAAATAATGATTTATTAAAACCTTTTCAATTTTTAAATTCTTCAATTGTAATAAACATTAATTTTAATTATGTAGAAAAGTAGTGGTAAAATAAAAAAAGTCATCAACTTGACTTAAAATTTGATTTTATTAAAGGCAATGTTTAGTAATCTGTGTAACTTACAAAAATAACTATGTTTAATTAATTCTAGTAAATATAATTAAATGACTAGAAAGAGTGAGTTACAGATGGCTAAAAAACAAAATATTAATAATAATGATCCAATATCAAAAGCAGTAGATTTATTATTAGAAAATACTGAAGATTTAACAACAGTTTTTAAAGAAGGGGGTTTATATAAAGAATTAACAAAACGTTTAGTTGAAAAAATGTTGAATTCTGAAATGCAAAATTATTTAGGATATGAAAAAAATCAACATAGTAATACTGAAAATGCTCGTAATGGTACAAGTTCAAAAAAATTAATAACTCAACAAGGTAAAATTGAGATTGATGTACCAAGAGATCGCAATAGTGATTTTACTCCTGTAATAGTTGCAAAAAGACAGCGAAGATTTGATGGTTTTGATCAACAAGTGCTTTCACTATATGCAAAAGGTATGACTCTATCTGACATTAGAATGCAGTTACAAGAGTTATATCATGGTGCTGATATTAGTGAAAGTGTTATTAGTCAAATTACTGATGATGTTATTGATGATGTCAAAGCATGACAAAATCGACCATTAGAAAGCATTTATCCGATTGTTTATTTTGATTGTATAGTAGTTAAAGTTCGACAAGATAAACGGATTATTAATAAATCAGTTTATATAGCATTAGGAGTTGATTTAGAAGGTAAAAAAGATGTTTTAGGCTTATGAATTAGTGAAAATGAAGGTGCTAAATTTTGATTAGCTAATTTCACAGAAATGAAAAATCGAGGCTTAAATGATATTTTGATTGCTTGTAGTGATAATTTAACAGGCATGTCAGAAGCAATACAAGCAGTTTATCCTAAAACAGAACATCAATTATGCATTGTTCATCAAATTCGAAATAGTTTAAAATATGTTTCATACAAACATCGAAAAACTCTAGTTACAGATTTAAAACCAATTTATAGTGCATGTAGTGAAGAACAAGCAATGCAAGCTTTAGAATCATTTGAAAGTAAATGAAATAAACAATATCCCCAAATTGCTAAATCTTGATATAAAAATTGAGAAAATTTGATGATTTTTATTAGTTATCCTGCAGAAATCAAAAGAGTAATTTATACAACAAATGCTATTGAATCTGTTAATAGTCAATTACGAAAAGTTATTAGAAACAAAAAAGCTTTTCATAATGATATGTCAGTTTTTAAAATATTTTATTTAGCAATTGAAAATATAACAAAAAAATGAACATTGCCTATTCAAAATTGAAATACAGCAATTGCTCATTTTATGATAAAATTTGAAGACAGAATTAATCTGAACTAGTACTTTGTAAAACAAAGATACACAGATTTCTAAAAAGCCTCTCAATTTCATCTTTATTTTCAAACAAAGTAGGTAATATTATCATTAATGAAGTTCTCCATTTTCTATAAACTCAATTAATTTATAATAAGCAGTAAGTTTACCTGCTTCTTTTAATGAATCACATAAACAAATACTAATTTGCTTATTCAATCAGATAATTAATTTTTCATTATATTTATTAATTACTTTTTGTTTAAACTCTTCTCTTAATTTTTCTATATTATATAAATGTTCTTCAGTTATTTCTTTATTACGTTTTTTATTATATTCATTAATAATTTCTTGGTCTTTATTCACTATCTATTTCTCCTTATTTTTATTTAAATTATTAACTATTATTTCTAAACATGTCATACATCAATTTTTACTTAATCAGATTCTTTTATTACATTTTTTACATTTATTCATTATTAAATTCACCATTAATTATTTTTTGCAATAAAATATCAAGTATCAAATCTATTTCTGTACCGTTATAGAATTTTTGTTGTTTTTTAATATAATTAATTAATTTTTCTTTATTCATTATTTAGTCCTTTCATTAAATTTTTATGTTTTTCAATGATTTCATTATGTTTTTTTAGTTCTTCTTTATAACTATCACTTTCAATAATTTTTAAAGTTTCTTTTATTTTTTTCATGTATCATTCATCAAAATTCATTATTTATTCCTTTCATTTTTTAAATCATTTAACATTAATTGAACAAAATGCACGATTTTTAGGAATATTTAAAGTATTAAAGATTTGACCAGTTACTATAATTTCATCATTTTTGTTTAATAAAATACATCGTTTATAAAATTTTGGGTTATTAAAAATTAAAGTAACATAGTTTAATCCATTTCATTGACCACGAACAGTATAATATAATTGTTTATTACCTTTTTCATGATATTTTACTTCAATAGTATTACTAAGTTTTACTGTTAATTTAACGTAATTTTCTTTATTTTTCATTTTTATAATTCCTTAAATAATATTGAATATGTTTATAAGCATCTTGTTCATGTTTTGTAAATTTTATATTTCCTTTATAATCTTCTATTTTATTTTTGTTTTTTGGTTCATTTTCATGATAATCTCAGTTCATAACATCTTGTACTAATATCATTAAAGCACCAATAACTTTTGGTGTTGCTAATGGATTAGTTAATAACTGTTTTGAACTTAAAAAGAAATTTTCTACAATAACTAATATTTTTTTATTTTTAAATTGTTTTTTAATTAATTTAAAATATTCTTTATATATATTTTTACTTTCTAAAACTGTTTTTGCTTTAAATGTTTCATTAAAAATAATATTATTAGTTTCATTTGAGTATATAACAATTCCATTATTACCAATACCAGCAGGGTCAATACCAATGATTAATTCGTATTGCATTTATTAATCATCTCTACATCAATCACAAACATATCCATATGATTTTGTATAATCTAAATGTTTTTCAATATTATAATTATCTTCATATTTTTTAGTATTATGTTGTTCTGCTTCTAATTCTGTTTTAAAGTGATAAAGCATATTGATTTTGTTATCTTCATATAATTCATTACATTCAACACATCTTTTTCTTCTTTTTTTAGTTTTATTCATAATCAAAATATCCTTTTCAATTATTTTTGCTGTTTGTTTAAGGTATTTAGGCAGTTTGTGATAACAACTGTCACATATTAAATAAGGTATTGGTCAATTTTTATATTTAATAGTTTTAGTAGAATTATTAATACAATCTTTTCAAACTTTATTTTTACAAATTCTTAATTCACATTTTTTATTTTCATTAATATTCATAACTTTATTTATTTCTTTAATTTTTACTTACAGTAATTAATAAAATTATTAATCCAATTAAAGTTGAAATTAAAGTAATAATTATTTTTATTTTTAATCACTTTTTTTGATGTTCTTTTGCTATTTTGATTTTTTGTTCTATTAATTCTTTCTTTTCTTTTTCTTCCATTTTTACTTTCTTTTCTAATATATTCTGTTGCTTGTAGCATAAAGAATATATATTTTTATTTTTATATTATTAATACTATTAGTTTTATTCATTCCAGAAATTCTGGGCTCAAAAATAAATTGTGAAATTTTAAAAAGAAATCGAGGCATTCGATTCAATATTTATTTAATTTGTGTTAAACAAATTAATATTTTAATTGAACCTGCACCGCTCAATTTTTTTTACAAGTTTGAAATTTATTTTTTCGCCCAAAAAAATTTTCAAAAAAAATAAAACCAACGCTTGCTCACTGGGAAGTGGCAAGGTTGGTTAAATAAAGAATAGAATTAATATAGTAGGTTCCCTAGTAGGTCTATATATACTAGTTTCCAATTCGCTCCCACCCCAAGAATTACCATTACTGGTTAGTATATTTTATTAGGTATCACTCCACTTTTTATTTATCCATGCAAGTCCACATGTTTTGGCCACTATTTTTAACAACTGTGTTGTGGTTCACTGTTTTAATTCCCTAACACGTGTTGATAATAGTGTTAAAGAGGGTTATTAATTATTAACTTTCTCCTACTTGGTCACTGCGTGTAGTAGATATTTAAAGGGTGTTAATAATAAAAATTTTAAAATTTTACAATTACAAAAAAAGACAAGATTATTTCTTGTCTTTTTCCTTTGAGAATAATTTTTATTTTATCTTTTAAATGTATATTTTTTAAAATACGTCGAATATAAATTTAAGGGTAAAAGAGAATTTAATTTATCTATCATCATTTTTAAATGGTAATGTTGGAAAGAATTTATTTATCTAGTAATTTATCTTCCTATGTTTTTGGGAACCTCCCTACATCTTTTGTAGTATTACCAAAAAGATGAATTGTAGAACGAAGCTTTGCTTGATTAGAAAAATACAGAAGATTATGAAAAAATTGTGAAAGAAAACTAAATACTAGTTTACAAATGGTTGTTCTTTCATTTATTTCAGTTTTATTAAAAAGATTCTAAACAGGTTCTTAGGCAATATAAAAGAGTTATCGTGGTTTGGGGATAAATCTTTAACCTGCAATGGTTAAAGGGTAAGTGTTCCACAATAAAAAAATTTAGAAATCTTACTATTTATAAGGAGGTTTTACGATTGTCTTTAAAAGAACTCTGTTGAAAAGAGTTAAAAATTAAATTAGCAAATAAGACAGTATTAATTAATAAATGTCAGTGTTATATCAATGAGTACTTTACAAAATTAACCAGAAACAGAAAAGGCGGTTGATATTGTAAAAAGTATGCTCGGCATTGCTTAGCAAAATTAGAATTTATTAATAAACAAAAAATAAGTTATAATCTTTGATTTTTGACTTTACAATGCAAAAATAACCA
Source organism: Spiroplasma endosymbiont of Amphimallon solstitiale (assembly GCF_964030965.1). Lineage (GTDB taxonomy): Bacteria > Bacillota_I > Bacilli_A > Mycoplasmatales > VBWQ01 > Spiroplasma_E. Next base: position 30,523 of record NZ_OZ034999.1, on the reverse strand, counting down.
TCAAATTATTAAAAAATTAATTTTTAAGAAAAATAAATGATGAATTATTAATATTAAAAATTAGAAAGGAGAAATTATATGGTTGAAAATAATATCAAAAATACAATTAGTGATTTAATTAACGAAATTAAAACAACAACAGAAAACAATTTAAGTAATTTAGAACAAATTATGGAAGCTTTAATTGCCAAAGTTAACAATATTGAAAATATCTTAAATCAAATACGATAAAAAAATTAAACCAACTATTTATTAAAATTAGTTGGTTTTTTATTTTTGATAAATAAAAAATAAAGGAGATAAAAATAATGAGAAAAAGTCTTTAATTTTGTAGAAAAGTAATGATACATGATAAAGTGTTATTTTTAGAGAATTTTTACACTAAATAATGTTACTTTTAACAAATTTTTAATTAAAAATAATATTTTAAGTGTAAATTGATGAATAATTTTTGGTCATCCATACTTTTCTACATAATTAAAAGAAAAAGTTGTCCTAAATGTAGATCAAAAATAGATGGTGATGGTAAAGAATTATGATGCAGCAATGATTATTGTATTTTAGCAAAAAAATCATATATTTTTAGAAAGAAAAAATAATGAATATGTTTTTTGTGAATCTTGTTTTATAAATGTTCTAAATTTAATTTTTAGATGATCACTTAGTTATTTGAAATGTTGTGAAATGTTGGAAAAGAATTTGGAGGAAATTTAATATGTTTGATAAAAAGCAATATAAAGAATGAAACATATTATCAAAATATTTAAGTTGAGATGAAATATTTTGATATTTTAAAAGAGTTTATGATTATAAAAATGAAGAAGAATTAAGTCAAGCACTTAATAATTATTTAAACAATTTACCAATTAAGGATATTGAAGAATATGAAAGAGAGATTTTAAATAATGACAATAACAGAATCAATTAAATTTGACAAACTAAAAGAAGAAAATCAAGAACTTAAAAACCAACTTGATGAAAAAGATAAAGAAATTGTTAAATTAAAAGAAGAACAATTATATAAAGAAGATTTTAAAAAAATGATTACTACTAGTTATAGTTCCAAAGGTCATACAAATATTGAAAGTTGAGAATTAAAAGACAATTCATTATATGACAAATTACCTAGTAAGGAGGATATTTAATATGTATTTAATTATAAAAGATTCAGATAATATAAAAGATCATTATAAAATAACGGATTTAATTTCAAGAAATAATGATCATAAAGAAAAAGAAAACTTTTGATATAAATTTGATTTAGAACAATATTGAACAGGATATTGTTGATCAAGTGGAATGATAGATAATATAAAAGATATTGATGAATATTTAACCAAAAAGTTTAAAGAATTACAAGAAAAATCGTGAAATGAAATTATAGAAAATTATTTTAATTATGTAGAAAAGTATTTTAATTATGTAGAAAAGTATGGATGACCAAAAATTATTCATCAATTTACACTTAAAATATTATTTTTAATTAAAAATTTGTTAAAAGTAACATTATTTAGTGTAAAAATTCTCTAAAAATAACACTTTATCATGTATCATTACTTTTCTACAAAATTAAAGGAAAATTATGTTGAAGATAAATTTGGTTATACAGTGGTAAATCATTTATCTGATATTAATTGAGAAAAAGAGCCAGACAAAAATATAGAGCCAGTTCGTTAAGAAGTGGTTCTATGGTTTAATTAATTATTTATTTTTAATCTACTATTGGATAGTAAATTTAGGAAGAATAAAATTACAGGCAAAAAATAAAGCGAGGTGATTATCATAAAAAAAGATTATTTCAAAACCCAAAGCAAGATTTAATGGAAATATAATTATTGACTGTATTAGATGTGAACAAGAGTTCACTATTTTAAATTCAGAATGATTAACGCTTAATAAATTCTATAAATGCCAAAAATGTAAAAAATAAAGTGGGGTGTTAATATGATAAAAAAAATTTATTTAAACCAAAATTTAATTTCACAAGAAATAAAAAATAAAACGCATATTTTAATAAACAAACAAAAAGATTTCGTTGTTTTAGATAAAAATTGTTTAGGTTTATCAAGTTATCAAAATTATTTTAGTTTAGAAATTGATGAAAATAAAAATTATATGGTTCACAGTAGGGTTAATAATAAAAATGGTAATATTGTGGGAAAAAATTTAATTTTATATTTTGAAAAATTAAAGCAAGAAAACAAAAAGCATTTTAATTTGCAAAACAAAAATGATGCTAATAATAATTTACTAAATGAATATAACAATCATTATGATAATAAAACAATACAACGAAAATTAACAGAGACAGAACTAAAACAATTACTAGAAGATTTAGAAAATATTGATAATCCCAATTATTGAGATAATGGTTTTTATTTAGGATATAACAAATATGAAAAAAATACTTAGTTTATTATCAATATTTTCGTTATCTTGTACAAACACAGTGAATTTGATTAGTTGTGGTAATATTGCAAATAACAAACCACACTTACCACCAACAAAACCAAAAGAACCAATAATCAAAGACATTTTTTACTATGAAAAATTAAAACAAGAAATTACAGCAGAAATTAAAGAATATGATGAAGTAATTAAAGAAATTGAAAATAGTAAAAATGATTATGAAAATGAAACAGATTATCAAAGAGAACTAAAACAAACACAAGCAGAAAAATTTATTAAAATGTCTGAACTAAATAATTGCGAATATCAAATTTTACTATGTCAAAAAGAAAATGAGTTTACAGACGAACAAAAAAAAACAAGCAATTAAGTTATTAAAAAAACAAATTAACAACTTAAATAGTGCTTTAAATTTACTAAATGAAATTAAAAATAGTGATTTTGACCAGAAAGATTTAGAAAAAATTAATACAAAAATTCAAAATATAAAAATCATTTTAGATGAAGTTAAAAGAAATTAAGAAAGGAATGAATTTAATGTGAAAATAATTTTAAAACAAATATGTAAAAATAATATTTTTAAAATTTGTTTAACGAGTTTATTGATAACAATAAAAACAACATTTTTGTTTTTTTATTTTAAAATATGGCCATGATCTAGTTTTCAATATAACGAATGAGGAATACAGATCGCTTTTTTTCGTTTAATGATATACATTATCCTTGTTGCTGTGGATGTTCTTTTTATTGGAAAAATAATATTTGATTTGTTATTTTTTATTTGAGAACTAATTCAAAATAAAAAACAAAATAAAAACAACAAAAATAATAAAAATAACACAAAACAAGATAATTAATATCTTGTTTTTTAGAAAGAGGTGCAGCAATGATTAATTGTCCATTTTGTAAATATATTCATAATATTTATAATGAAAACAATATCAATATATTATTTTTTTGTTCTTATAGGTATCCCAATCCATGAATTATTTTAGATAAAAGAAAAATTAGAAGAATGATGGTTTATTATGCTTAAAGTAATTGAATTATTTGCTGGGATTGGAAGTCAAAGAAAAGCATTAGAAAAGATTGGAATTAATCACAAAGTAATTGCATTTTGTGATAACGATAAATACGCTGAAAAATCATATCGAGCAGTATTTAATGATTATGATACCCCTGTGATATTACTAAACTAGAAACTTTACCGTATGCTGATTTAATAACTTGATCATTTCCGTGCCAAGATATATCAAATGCCAATAATAATGGAGAAGGATTAAATGGTAAGCGAAGTGGTTTAGCATATAAAGTTGTTGATTTAATAAAAACATTGGCAATAAAACCCCAATATCTTTTAATGCAAAATGTACCAAATTTATTAAGTAAAAAGTTTTTTGTTGAATTTCAAAATCTACAAAATCAACTTAATAAATTAGGATATCATAATCAATATTTTACAATGAATGCCAAGGATTATGGAATTCCCCAAAATAGAAAACGATTATTTATGATTTCAACATTAAAGCAAGATTTTAAATTTCAATATCCCCAACCCTGTAATTTAAAATTTTTAGTAAAAGATATTTTAGAAAACAATGTAAATGAAAAATATTTTATTAGACAAGAATCAATGAAGAAAGCAATTGAAAACAATAAACTTAAAATCATTCAACAATGTTCTTATACAATTACAACAAAACAAATGCGATGAGGAAACGCAGCAATTATTGCAATTCCAAATGACATAAAAAAACTTAATGATGGAAAATTAATGATTAATCCTTTAATTTTGTAGAAAAGTAATGATACATGATAAAGTGTTATTTTTAGAGAATTTTTACACTAAATAATGTTACTTTTAACAAATTTTTAATTAAAAATAATATTTTAAGTGTAAATTGATGAATAATTTTTGGTCATCCATACTTTTCTACATAATTAAAAGATTAATCTGAGAAATTATAATCAAGTTAATATTTTTAATGATACCTGAATTGTAAATATAAATGGGACAGTTTTTTAAAATAATTGTATTAAATCTATTGGTCTTTTATAAGATAGTGATTTTCTGGGTGTAGAATTAATTTGAAATGCTATAGTATTTAAATCTTTTTGTTTATATGAAGATAGATCTGTAGATTTTGGTAAATATCTTCTTAAAATACCATTATTATTTTCATTTAAACCTCTTTGACAAGGTTTACCAGGATCTGCAAAATAAATCTTAACATTACAATTTTTTTCGATTAATTTTCATTTACTAAATTCTTTACCACGATCAAAAGTAATAGTTTTAACTGTTCCTTTTTGTAACTTTGAAATAAATTTTATTATACTTTTTGTAATATTTTCTGATTTATTATTTTTAGTTGCTAAAGGAATTGTGGTTTTTGATCATATATCAGCTAAAGTAATAATAGAACTTTTATGATCTTTACCAATGATAGTATCACCCTCTAAATGACCAAATTCTTCTATATTTTTAATATTAGGAATGATTAAATTTCTTTCATGAATAGACTTACAATTATTAATTCTGCCCCTAGTTTCTTTTTGTTTGTGAGGTTTATTTTTTCCTTTTCTCAATAAGTTATTTTCATCAAAACCCATTCGATTTGTTTTAAACATGTTATATAAAGTTTTTGTTGAAATACTTTTTATTTTATTTTCCTTTAAAAAATTAGCAATTATATCAAGAGCATAATTTTTAGTAATTAACAAATGATTAATAGTATTAATTTCTATTAAAGTTAAAATTATTAATTTTCTACCTGCATTTTGTTTATTTTTTTGAATTTTATTCAATATTTCTAATGGTAATAAGTTTTGATTTAATAATCTACAAACTCTATGTACAGTTGATTTACTATAATCAATGGCTTTTGCTATTTTACGAATCGAAAATCCATAACTTTTATATTCTTTTATTGCTAATATTGATTCAATAGTCAGATACTTATACATTGTGCTAATTCCTTTCTTTTCTTAATTATAGAATTAACACAATTTAATTTTTATATAAGTGTCCTTTTTAATTTTACAATTCAGGTTAAATAAAAATGTTGCTCACCAGGCACAATGTTTTGTCTAAAATTTAAAGTAAAAATCAATAATTTAAAATAAATTTATTAAATAATTTGCGAATTATTATTTTTTGTATTGTAAATTATTACTTTTATGTTATGATTAAATTAATTAAAAAAGATAAATTTATCTTTTTCTTAGGAATTTTATTTTAATAGATAAATATTTATTAGAATAAGGTATCACCAACCGAATAATTTACTCCCTCCCTTTGTTATGATATTTTTTCTATTAACAATTTGTTAGTTTATTTAATTAATAATATTAACTTCAATTTATTTCACTTGGTTTCATTGGTTTTTCATTATTCTTTACACTAATAATTTTACCATTTTTAACGTTAATAACAGTATTTGCAACATATTGGAAGTTAGGATTATGAGTAACCATAATAATTGATGTTTTATATTCTCGATTAACATCCAATAAAATCTCTAACACCTTACGCCCCATTTCCTCATCAAGTGCTCCTGTTGGCTCATCACAAAATAAAATTGTCGGATTTTTTGCTAGTGCTCTACCAATCGATACTCTTTGTTGTTGTCCACCTGATAATTGACTTGGAAACTTATTCATATGTTCATCCATTTCAATAACTTGAAAAATATCATCAATACTCATATTTTTATTTTTATTTTTAGCAAGATTTTCACCAACTTCAGCATTTTCACGAGCAGTTAAGTTAGTTAATAAATTGTATTGTTGAAAAATAAAACCAACATTATCTCGTCTAAATTTAGTTAAATGACTATCTTTTAATAAAGATAAATTGTATCCCGCCACAAAAACATCACCAGTATTAGGTTTATCCAATCCCGAAATAATATTTAATAATGTTGTCTTACCACTTCCCGATGGTCCTAAGATAACAACAAAATCACCTAATTTAATTTTTAAATTAACTCCTTTTAATACTTCATATTCTAAGTCTCCAGTTAAGTAAGATTTTTTAACATCAAATAATTCAATAACATTAGTTTGAGTATCAGGAGTATTATTAGTCATTGATATAATTTTACCTGCTAAAATTTCTTTTGAATGAGTTTTTGTTAACTTTTTAATTGCTTTTTGATTATCTTTAAAAGCTTGAAATTTGGCTTTATTAGCTTCTATTTCTTCCTTTGATTCTGGTTTATCATGAGATTTATGGGTTACTGGTGGTATTGCACCTTCATTTTTAGATACTGACTTCTTTGTAAAACTAGATTCTAACTTATTTTTGGTTACTTGTTTACTTCCAATGTCTTTATCATCTTTTTTAATTTCCTTATTATCTTTTTTCATAATCATTTCTCCTTTTTAATTCCATGCTTTTATAAATAACACACTCATTTTATCAATTACTTTACCTTATTTATATAGAAATGCTTAAAAAATATTTTAACTTCCTTGTAATAAAGCTGTTACTGGTTTGTATTTAATTAAATATAACCCAACAGCATAGCCAATAACCATTATTAAAAATACCATTCCAAAGCAAGATAAAATTGTAACTAGATTAGCAGCCACATTAAAAACAACGCCTGCTTTAGTTGCAATAATTAAAGTAATAATATTTCACACAACATAAGAAATAATAGTACCTAAAATAAAAGCAATCAATAAAGCAATAATATAGGAGCCAATAATCAATCTGTTAATTTCATTTACACGATAACCCAAAGATTTCATCATTGCAATAATTAATAAATTATTATCTAAAATCATATTAACGATAATTACCAATACAAAAGCTACAGCAAATAATGTTAAAATTTTTGTAATATTTATAATTGTTCTAATTCCATCAAATATTTCAACTAATAATCTTTTAACTAAATCATTAATAAAAGGTATTTTATTAATAGGTTCTAAATTTTTTGCTAACATTTGTTCTTTAGTATATTCTGCAGATGGTTGCAAAATATTTATATAATTTAATGGAAAAATATTGCTCTCTTTAGATAATCAATGATTAAAAGAATCTGATATTGGTTTTGGATCTTCTGACGGGGAAGGTTTTATTAATCCAATAGATATTCGTAAATCATCAAGATTAATATAAACATTCGAATTGTCTAAATTATTTTCAATAATTCCTTTAACTTGATAAATTACTGGAATTGTATAATTATATCAACTTGCTAACATTAAAAAGTGATCATCAATTTTATAATCATTTAAAATTGATAATGTTTTTGAAATAACTGCTGGTAAAATATAAGCTGTAGTTGTTATATTTTGTCCTTGATTATCAGTATAAGTAACTTTTTGTGCTTGTAAATTATGAGAATTATTAAAAATAGGATCAATATCACGATTTTTTGCTTCTTTAAAGTTAAATCAATTTTTTCAAACTAAATCTTGATATGGATCATTATAAAGTCCTATTGCTTTAATTTTTTTTGCGAGCATGCGACCTTGATTATGTCCTTTTCATTCATTAGGAGGTCTTAAATTTATTTCAATAGTTGTATAATACTTATTATTATAAATATTTAAACCTAAACTAATACCAGGCAACGGGTTTATTTCTGGATTAATACCTGTATTTGTTGAAATATAATTAAATATTTGATGAATATTTTGACAAATAATTTCCATTAATGGTTCAGGTATTATCTTTTTTGGATTAATAAAATCTTCACAATCAGATTTGGTCTTAGTTTTTTGATAAAGGATATTAATTTCTTCGCTATTCATAAAATAATCTTTAAAATTATTATTAATAATAACACTTTCAATTTTTTTAGCTTTACTATCATTATCAATATGAAAATCATCAGCTACTCATTGATGATATTTATTAGTACCGGTTTCTTTATCTTTCGCAATATCTTTTTCTGAAACTCAATCAAAAACCTGCTTATCAATACTTAAATTAGAATCATTAGTATATGTATACATTGATGAAGTTGATGTATTTCATTTAACATCTTTATTGTAATATCCATATAAATTGTTTATTTTATTATCAAATAAATCAGTAGCTGAACTTTGAAATAGTAATAAAAAACTAACAAAAATAAAAGTAAAAAATACTAAAAATAGTTTTCCAACCGATTTTAGAGTGAAAGCAATTGCTAAACGTTGTTTAAATGGTCAATAACGAAAGGGGTATTTTAAAACTGAAATTAGTTTAGAACTTGAATTACTTGGTCTATCATAAATTAATAATAATGGACTAACGCGTAATTTTGTTTCTGATTGTATATAACTAATTACTATAAAAATAATAGGAATAATTATTAAACTTACAATAAATACTATCCAACTAAAAAATAGTATTGGTAATGGCATAAAAAAACCAATGTTATTTAACGAATTAAATCATATTTGTAATCCTAGACCAATACCTAAACCAATAATACTAGAAATGAATGTTATCAAAAATATTAAAATTACAAAACTAATAGCAATTTGAAAATTACTATAACCAAGGGCTTTTAATAATCCTATCTGTGGTTTTTGTAAATCAATTTCTTTTCTAACATATGACATAATGATAAAAATAATAACTAATAATACTACAAGAGTAATTGCTGTAAACATTATATTTTCCATTTTAAAACTCTCTAAAATTTGCCCTGAGCGAATATCTTCACTATCACTACTAATAATTGAACCAAAACTAAAACTAAAAGTTTTAATTAAAAGTTCTTCTAACTTACTAACAAAATAATTATCGTTATTGTTAACTTTTAATAAAAATATATTATTTAAATTAGTTCTAAATGTAGAATCTTTTATTAAATTATTAAACCATTGATTTGTCATATAAACAGGACTTGTATTTTCAGATGTCGGATTAGGATTTGTTGCAGTACGACTACCAGTAATTCCCCAATAAGCGTAACCAAAACCAACAACTTTTAACTTTTCAACTTTATCAATAACTGTTATATAATCATTTAATTTAATATTATTAATACGTGCAAATTCAGGATTGATTACTATTTCTAATGGATTAATAGGTTTAATACCTTCGGAAATATAAACTTCATTAATATTATTTCTTTTTGGAGCAAAATCAAAAGATTCACTTTTTTCTGAAGTATAAAATCCATTTTCTAATGAATAATAAATTTTTTTAAAAGAAATAACGTTTTCATAATCAAAAGTTTTAAAAAATGATTTAGCAAGTTCATAATGTTGCAAATTATAAATTTCATCATCTTTAACTTCGTTTTCTAAAATATCATTAAATAATATTCCTTGATAACTTAATCCTCAGTTTAACAAATAATTTTCAAAATCTTTATTAATATCTACTCCCGAAGGAAGGGTAGGAAAACTATTATTTCTAAGATTATTTTCTTTAATTTCATCTATCTGTTCATCAATTTCTCGTTCTTGTGGATGATCTTTAAATTGTTTTTTGATAATTGTTTGGATTCTTGATGTTGCAGTAGCAGTATCTTTATAATTATTTAATAATTGTAAATTAATACGATAGTCATATTTACCACTATTGTTTAATACTGTATAAAAACCTGATTCAGCTCTTGACGCTGTACTATAAAGTGCAGAAAGAGTAGAAATTACAATAACTAATAGTATTATAATACCTAAATATTGTAATAATCTTTTCTTGATTCCTCTTAAAACATTAACAAAAAGATTGCTCATTATAACTCCAATATTCTTATACAACTTAAAAAATGCTAATAGTATAATTTTATCATAATAAAATAATGCTAATTATATTTGAACTATATTAAAAAATAAAAATTTTAATATTATTATTAACTTCTAAACTTATTTACTTAACTACTTTTTTTACATTTTTCTAAAATTGCAATTTTATTAAGGTCAGCAATACCAACATAAGGTAAGTTTCTCAATTTTTCATCATAATCAAGACCATATCCCACTAAAAAATGATCAGCAACTTCAAAACCATATCAATCAGCTTCAATTTTAGCAACTCTTTTAGATTTCTTATCTAATAGAGTAATTATTTTTACCGATTTTGCTCCAAGTTCTTGTAAATGATCACGAATTTTAAATAACGAATTACCTGAATCAATAATATCTTCAACAATTAATAAATCACGACCCTTAACATTATTAATAACATCCATTCTTATTTTTGGTTTATTTACCGCCTTTGTTTGTCCTAAATATGACTCTACATACATAAAATCAACCAAACAATCAATCTTAAGATTTAACATAAATTGTGATAAAAAAGGTAAACATCCTCTTAATATCCCTACTAAAATAATGGGCTCTTTATTATCTTTATAATAACTATTAACTGATTTTGCAAGTTCAATAATTTTATTATTAATTACATCAGTACTTAATAATATTTTTTCTACTAATTCATGTTTTTCCAACATTGTTTTTCTCCTTATTACTTTTTATATTATATTTACCAAATAAAAAAAGAAAATAAAACAAAACTTACACATTATCGAAAATATTAAAATAGTAAGTTTTGTTTTTTTATTATAATAATTTAATTATTTCTTCTTAGGAACAACTGATATTGTATCATCATCATCAGTTCCTGAATTATTATCTTCCTTTTTATCACTTGATTCATTATCCTCTTTGGAAGGATTTTTACTATTTTTTTGCATTTCTTTTTGCATTTCTATTACTTCAATTGGTAATTTATTATATTTATCAATATATTCTATTTGTTCAGCAGTAATTGTTTCTAAAGTCATTAATGATTTAGCAATTAATTCTAATGTATCTTTATGTTTTTTAATTGTTGCTACTGCTTCAATATAACAAACATCTAATAATTTTTTAATTTCTCCATCAATTTTAGATGCAATATCATCAGAAAACTTATTTGCTGCAAAAGGTGAATACTCATTACGTGGACTTTCAAATTGAACTAATCCTAATTCAGATGACATTCCATATTCAGTTATCATTTTTCTGGCAATATTTGTTGCTTTTTCTAAATCATCATGAGCACCAGTAGTAATATTTGCATTACCAAACATAATTTCTTCTGAAGCGCGACCACCTAAATAACCAGTAATAGTTGCTCTTAAATGTACTTTTGAATAAAACATAGTATCTTCTTTAGGAGTCATAATAGTATATCCACCTGCTTGTCCACGTGGTATTATTGTAACTTTTTGAACTTTAGAAGCATATTCTAGTTTTAAACCAATAAGAGCATGTCCAGCTTCGTGATATGATACTATTTTTTTATCCATATCAGTAATTACTCTTGAAGTTTTAGCAGGTCCACCAACAACTCTATCAATAGCTTCATCAATTTCTACTAAACCAATAACTGTTTTATTATGACGAACAGCTAACAACGTTGCTTCATTTAATACATTTTCTAATTGTGCACCACTAAATCCTGGCGTTCTCTCTGCTATTCTTTGAAAATTAACTTTTGGCGAAATATTTTTATTACGAGCATGTAATCGTAAAATTGCTTCACGTTCTTTAATATCAGGTCAACTTAAAGAAATTTGACGATCAAATCTACCTGGACGTAATAACGCTTCATCAAGTACATCAGCACGGTTAGTAGCAGCCATAATAATAACTCCCAAGTTAGTTTCAAATCCATCCATTTCAACTAATAATTGGTTTAAAGTTTGTTCATTAGTTGCAGTTGAAACTGAGGCACGTTTTCTTCCTACTGCATCAATTTCATCAATAAAAATAATACAAGGAGCACTTTTTTTAGCAGTAGTAAACATTTCTCTAATTCTTGAAGCTCCAACTCCAACAAAAACTTCTTCAAATTCAGAACCAGAAATTGAAAAGAAAGGAACACCTGCTTCACCAGCAACTGCTTTTGCTAATAAAGTCTTACCAGTACCAGGAGGTCCTACAAGAAGAACTCCTTTTGGCACTCTTGCACCCATTTGTGCATATTTTTGTGGAAACTTTAAAAAATGAACAACTTCTTCTAATTCCAATTTTTCTTCTTTAATACCAGCAACATCAGTAAATCTAGTATCTGATGTTCTAATCTTAGCACGACTTTTTCCCATTGAAAAAGGACTCATGCCACCACCAGCACCCATTTTATTCATTTTAGAAAATAATCAAAATGAACCACCAACTAATACTAATATTGGAAACATACTAATTAAAAATGTTTTTCAAAACGGAACTAATTCACTAATAATTGTGGGGTTAATATCAAAGCCTTTACCCTCTTTATCTTTTCTGAATAATTTTTCAATAACATCATGATAAAAACCACCTGTAGCAGTTCCAGAAACTGTCGCTTCAAATCGTTTTACCTTACCATTAATTCCTAAAAAACCTGTAATATAAGTAGTATGATCAAAAAATTGAACTTGTACTCCATCAATTTTGCTAACAGTGTCACTACTATTACCAGGGAGTTTACCATCTCTAAGTAATGTTTCTAATTGAAATTGATCTAAAGTTAAAGCATTACCTCTTAAAAAATATCACAATAAAATTCCAACAAATACTAAAAAAGCAACGAATAGTGCAACAATCATTCAATTAATTTTAATTCGCGTTTGCATTATTTTTTCACCTACGTTTAATTTCTAATTTATTTTCTTAAATAATACCATAATATTTTAGCACATACAAATTAGGTTTCTCACTAATATTGTTTTTATTTACTGATAATTTTGGAATTGCCACTACTTTTCCGCTTGAATTTATGATTACTGGTCATATAAGACGTTCACGATATGGAATTTTATTATCAATAAATAAACGATTAATTTTTTTTGTACCAAATGGTGTTTCAATTTCTTCTTCACCATTATTAGTTCTAATTGTTAATGGAAAATCTGATTTATTAATATATAAAGCTTGAAATTCACCACCTGTTGGTTCAGTTTTAGAAATAGTAATTTCCTTAAAATTATAGTTATTTATTTTAGAAATTTTATAACTAAATTGTTTTGGTTCATTTTTTTCACTAATATATGCAAAATTATATTCTTTAATAACTCAAGTATTTTCAGAAATACAAATAGTAATATTTGGTTTACTAGATTTAGTTAAAACTCTAACTATTTCTTTAATTTTAGCCTTTTTTAAAGATAAAACTAATTCTTCATCATATTGGCTTAAAAATTCATAGATAATCATTTGTTGTAATTTAAATTCATATTTTTTAAATTCATTAATAGCAAGCACATCATCATTAATAATGGTATTGTAAATTACTTCAAGTTCATCTTTCAGTAACTCTTGTTCACTATTTAATTCTTTAATTTCACTTAACATTAAATTAATATCAAAATCAGTAAGTTTATTAATTTGTTGTTGTCTAATTCTATTTCTTTCATAAATAATTAATTCATTTGTTTCATCAAATCCATATTTAATATGATACAAAGTTAAATAGTCAATAATATCTTCTTTTTTTAATTCTAACATTGGACGATAAACCGATAAAGATTTATATGTTGTTTTAAATTTTAATCCATAATAAGAAACTATTGCCTTGCGCTGTTTTTGAATAATATATGTTTCAAGTAAATCGTAAATATGATGTGCTACAACAAGATTATAAACTTGATATTTTTGAGCAATTTCATTAAAAAAATCATATCTAAGTACACGTGCTTGACTTTGAAAATTTTGTTTTTTATTGTATTCCTCTTCTTTAATATTTTTTACTTCTAAAGTTATTTTATTATTTGTACAATATTCTCGAACAATTTGCTCATCAACATTACTACTTCAACGTTTATGATAATTAACATGACAAACAATAATTTTAAACTTATTACGTACTAAATTATCTAATAAAAACATACTATCTGGACCACCTGATACAGCTAATAAGTAAGTTATTTTTTTATTAAGTTTATTTAATCAATTAATATTCATTTTAAACACCTAACCTTACACTTATATTAAGATTATTTATATCACTTTGCTATTTCATCAATATAAGTATTATTTTCATTATGACAAATCAATGGTGGCAAAACAATCATTCCTTCTTTCGCTAAAAATCCTGCTTCAATTAAAAAAACATTGGCAGCCTGATTAATTTTAGGATAAACTATTTGTAATTTTTTAGGTATAATTTGATATTTTTTTAATAAAAGCAGCGTTTCGTTTATTCTTTCTACACTATTTATCATAACCAATCGCCCTTTGTCTTTTAATAATTTACTTGCGCTAGCAATAATCTCCTCTAAATTAATATATACTTCATGTCTTGCTGCAATTTTTAAAGGTTGTGCTTTTACTTTGCTTTTATCTCATAAAGGAAAAAAAGGTGGATTGCATACAATTAAATCAACTTTTTCTTTTTCTCTTTGAGCATAAATTTTTATGTCTTCATGAACAATGACAATTCTTTTTTCTAAATCATTAAGTTTTATATTTTCTAAAGCAAGTTCAACAGCTGGCTCTTGAATTTCAATACCAATTACTTTTCCTTGAAATTTTGCAGCTAAAATTATTGGAATAACAGCATTATTAGTTCCAAAATCAATTATTGTTTTAGTACTAGGTTTTATTTTAATAAAATTACTTAATAAAATAGTATCCAAAGAAACACAAAACATATCTTTTCTTTGAATAAGTTTAATTTTTTTATCATCTTGATTTAAAATTAAAATCTTTTTTGTACTTTCCATAGTTTAATTATCACTTACCTTAATAAGAAAAGAATTTATTAATAAATTTAAGTTAACATTAAATTTTAATTTAGTAATTGTAAATGAAATTTGTTCTAAAATATAGGCTATGTTTTTTAAATTACTATTTTTTCATAAATTAACTAAACTTTCAATAAAAAAATTATTAAAATCATACTTTTTAAATAAAAGAAAAGTTAATTTATTAAAAACTACTAAATTAAAAAATCTAAAAAAGTAAATAATTTCTTCTTTTAAACTAACTATTTTTTTATTCAAAAGTTGATTGTTAACCTTTTTATCATTATCATTAATAATAAATTGTTTAATAATTTCAATATATTTTTTTAATTTAAGTTTACTGCTTTCATCTGTCAAAAAAGTAGTATTTGAAAATATTTTTAATATTAATAATTGTTCATCATCATAATTGTTACTAACAAATATATCATTTTCTTTTGAACAATTTATCAATTGACAACGAGATTTAATAGTAGGGAGTATTTGATTAATATTAGTGGTAGTAAAAATTACATAAATATTTTTAGATAATTCTTCTAAAGTTTTAAGCATAACATTTGAGGCTGAAGTTGAAGAAAATTCAATTTGATTTATTAAATAAATTTTATTAGCATCTTTTTCTAAATTAGTTTTAAAAAAATCATTAATAATTTCTAAAACAATATTTTTATTCATAATATTATTTTTACTAAAATCAAATTTTTTAAAATCAAAATAACTATTAGTTTTAATTTTAAAACAATTTTGACACATATTTTCTTCAGTACATTTTTTTAATTGATTATTATTTTTACAAACAATTTTTTTTATTAACTTATTACTAACATTTATATTTAATATTTTATTTTTCGAATACAATAAAATTACCTGTGGAATATTTTCCATTGCAAAAATAGAAAAATTTTCTGATTCTTCATTTTCAAATAAAATTACATTATTTTCCTTCATTAGATCCTCTAATTTTGATTTTTTTTTCTTTAAAACCTTTTTCTTCAACTAAATTTATGATTAGTTCATAAACACTATTAAAAACTTTTTTTTCTGATAAATTAGCATTTATTGTATGAACGCGATTTGGATTACTAATAGCAATTTTTTTATAACCATTATATACTTTTTGATGAAATTCTATTGTTTCTTCATCTAATCTATTCAATTTTTCACCTTTTCTTAATAAAATTCGTTGTAAACCTGTTTCTGGTTTAATATCAAATAAAACTGTCAAATCAGGTTGATAATCTTCAAAAATAAGTTTTTGAATAAGATTTATTTTATCAATATCTAAATTTCTAGCATAACCCTGATATGCTAAAGTTGAGTCAGAAAAACGATCAGAAATAATGATTTTATTACTGTTTTTATTTGGCAGAACTTTTTCAATTAAATGTTGTCTTCTAGCTGCAATATAAAGCAAAACTTCTGTTCATGGATCCATTAATGTATTTTCTTTATTTAAAATAACTTGTCTTATTTGTTCAGAAATTTCGCTACCACCTGGTTCTCTCGTAATAATAACATCAAAACCATCTTGTTTTAATTGTTCTTTAATCATTTTTAAAACTGTAGTTTTACCTGCACCTTCTGGCCCTTCAAAGGTAATAAATAACATTTTTCTACCTCTTTCTATGCTAAAATTACTAAACTCTTCTAAAACTTGCCAGCAATATTTTTTTCTTTTTCATCTATTTGTTTTAATGCTTTATTTAGTTCTGTTTGTAACATATCATTAATACTTGAATAATCATTTTCTGCTTCTTTTAATAATCCTTCAATATTAATTGAAACTAGTTTACGTCCACCTGTTATAATAATTTTAACCAAACCATCAATATCAGAAAAAGTAAATTCTTCTTTTTTAAATTTTGTTAACTTTCCTTGAATTGCTTGTGCTTGTGCTAACATTCTTTTCATATCCATATTTTTCACCTCATATTTTTATATTTCTTCAATTTCAGTAAATATTTTTTTAATAAAATTTAAAGTCGGATCTCTATCTACATTGGTAAATGACTCAATTACAGGTTTTGATATTACAATATCTACTGGTTTTGGTAATATTTTTTTTGTTAGTAACTCTTGATATTTTTTTCTTGTTTCCTGTCATTGATTTTTATCAAGGGCATAAATCATATATTCATTTTCTAATAAAATATTTAAAAATTCTCTATGTTCTTTACTTAAAAAACTTTGATTTATTAAATCAGATTGAATAATATTTTTGGTAATAATAATAATGCCATTAGTAGATGCTGCCGCAATAATAGTATTTATATAAACTTTAGTTATGTTTCTAAATTTATTATCATTAATAAATTTAGAAATATTTTTTCACTTTTCACTAACTTCTTTTCTAATATTTTTATCAGCTTGTAAAATTAAATTAATGGCTTTATCAATTATCTCATCATTTTTTAAATTTTTCACAGTTGGTACATCAAAAATTTCTTTTTCTTTAATATTAGTATTTTCTTCTTTTACTAAAATTGAAATTAATTCTTCATTATTTTTATCTATTTCGCTTTTTTTTAAAATTTTTGTTATTTCATCTTTACTATTTAAATTTATACTTTTATTTTCTATATTCATAATAGATATTTTTGTTTTTTCTAAATAATTTAATGAATATTTATTCTCAAAATTTTTAATTAAATTTAATATTTTTAGTATTAATATTGGTTTTAAATCATCAACATCTTCTTGAATTAAAATTTCATTAAATGAATTCAAAATTAAAAGTAAATCAGATTTTACTACTTCAGAAAAAATATTTACTTGGTGAATATTTATCATTTTAAGTAATTCTGTTTTTTTA
Source organism: Spiroplasma endosymbiont of Amphimallon solstitiale (assembly GCF_964030965.1). GTDB lineage: Bacteria > Bacillota_I > Bacilli_A > Mycoplasmatales > VBWQ01 > Spiroplasma_E. The sequence goes on along the minus strand of NZ_OZ034999.1, from coordinate 12,634 downwards.
GTAATAGCATAAATTAATATTTCTTCAAGAATGTAAATAAAATCAATAATATTTTTTTTATATTGAATAGTATATTCATCAAATAATGTTAATTGTTTTATTACTTGCTCAATATTACAATTAAATATATTAATTAAAAATAATATTTTATTTTTTGTTGATAAAACAGAAAATATTTTTTCAACATTTTTAAGTGTTATATTATTACCATAATTAAATGTTTTTTCTAAATAATTTAAACCATCACGTAAAGAGCCTTCGCTCAATATTGCTAATTCCTCTACTGCTTCAACCTCAAAATTAATTTTTTCTTTTGTTAAAACATCAATAAAATGTTTTTTAGTTTCATTTACATTAATTTTTTTAAATTCAAATCATAAACAACGAGAAATTATAGTTGGAATTACTTTATATGGTTCTGTTGTTGCTAAAATAAAAATAATATGTTGTGGTGGTTCTTCTAAGGTTTTTAATAATGCGTTAAAAGCAGAAGTTGTTAACATATGAACTTCATCAATAATATAAACTTTATATTTAAAATTCATCGGTAATAAGTTAATATTATCTCTAATACTTCTTATTTCATCAACACCATTATTGGAAGCACCATCAATTTCTAAAATATCAATACAATTATTTGAACTAATGTTTATACAATTTTCACAAGTATTACATGCATCTCCATCAATGTTATTTTGACAATTAATTGCTTTAGCAAATATTTTAGCCGTTGATGTTTTTCCTGTACCTTTTGAGCCTGAAAATAAATAAGCATGATTAAAACTATTATTTAAAATAGAATTTTTTAATATTCTTACAATATTATCCTGACTAATTATTTCTGAAAAAGAATTTGGTCGGTACTTTCTATAAAAAGATTTATGTTTCATTTAAATCACCTATATTTATCCTAACAATTTTTTATAAAATTTGTTATAAAAACAATTATTATAAATTACGAATTTCTCCAAAAAAACTTTGTAACATTTCTTTACTATCTAAGTTTAAAGAATAAGTATATTCACTACGATGATTAAATCTTTTATCTAATGTTAAATTATAGAGTGATTCAACGCATCCAAACTTACTATCTTTTAAAGCAAAAACAATATGTTTTATTCTTGTTTGTAACAAAGCACCTACACACATTAAACATGGTTCTAATGTTGTATAAATAGTACAATTTAACAAACGTCAATTATTAATTTTTTTACATGCTTTTTTTATTGCAATAATTTCCGCATGTTGAATTGGATCTTTGTCTTTTTCCTTTTTGTTAAATCCTCTACCAATAATATTATCATTTTCATCAACAATAATTGCTCCAATTGGAACATCACCATTAATAGCAGCTTTTTTAGCAAGCTTTAAGGCAATTTCCATGTAATTTTGTTTTTTCATTTAAAGAAACCTCTTTTTTATTTTTCAAAATAAAACCACCGCACACAATCCTAATCCTTATGGCTGCTACCTTTCGGTCCTGACCCGGTTCGAATGTAATTGTTGCAGTGGCATTATTAATTATAACAATTTTTTTTATAAAAAAATACATTTTTTTTAATTTATAATGTTTCACGTGAAACATTATAAATTAAATAGTTTTTAAATTATTCATATAAGGTTGTAAAACAATAGGTATATTTACAACATTATCTTCTTCAACATAAAAATTTTCTAAAATTGCTGCAACAACTCGATCAATAGCTAATCCCGATCCATTTAGTGTATGTGGAACTACTTTCTTATTATCTTGACTAACTCTAGTTTCCATTCTTCTTGCTTGAAAATCTTCACAATTACTACATGAAGAAACCTCACGATAACACATTTGAGAAGGTAATCATAATTCTAAATCATAAGTTTTAGCAGCACTAAAACCAATATCACCACTACATAAATTAATAACTCTATAAGGAATATCTAATTTTTGTAAAATTAATTCAGCATTTTTAGTTAACTCTTCAAGGGCATCATAAGATTTTTCAGGATCAACAATTTGAACTAATTCTACTTTATTAAATTGATGTAATCTAATTATTCCTCTTGTATCTCTACCAGCAGAACCCACTTCTGAACGAAAACATGGTGTATAAGCACACATTTTTATTGGTAATTCAGAAAAATTAATAATTTCATTACGATAAATATTTGTTAAAGGAACTTCTGCTGTTGGAATTAAATACTGTTCATTATTTAATTGAAATAAATCATCTTTAAATTTAGGAAGTTGCCCTGTACCAAATAAGTTTTCTTTATTAATAATTAATGGTGGTAAAAATTCAGAATAACCATTTTTTAAATGAGAATCAATCATAAAATTCATTAATGCTCTAACTAATAAAGCACCTTTATTTTTATACATAATAAATCTAGTACCACTTAATTTAGTTGCTTTTGAAAAATCAATTATATTTAATTTTTCAGCAATTTCTCAGTGTGGTTTACTATTTTTTTTAATAATTTTCCCTCATTTTTTAACTTCTTGATTATTAGTTTCATCGTTTCCTTGTGGAACTGAAAAATGTGGTATATTAGGAATTACTAATTGTAATTCATATATTTTATCTTCTAAATCTACAATTTTTAAATTATTTTTTATAATTTTTTCTTTTAAAATAATCATATCATCTTTAATTTTTTTTATTTGATCATTTTTTTTATTTTTTAATAATTCACCAATTTGTTTAGATTGCTTATTTCTTGTTTCTTCTAATTTTTGATTTTTTGTTTTTAAAGTTCTTATTTCTAAATCTAAATTAAAAATTTTATTTATTTCATTTTTATAGCTTTGGCCCCTTGTTTCTATTTTATTAATAGTTTTTTCCAAATTATTACGTATTTTTTCTATATCAATCATTTTAGCACCTCTTAAATTAATCAATAAAAATAGTTTTTTCTTTAGTGACTGGGATTGTTACAATTGAAGAAATTGCATCATTTTCTGTTTTAAATCTAATTAATTTAACACCTATAGTATTTCTACTTGTAGTTCTTATATCTTCTAAAGAAAATCTAATAACTGTACCTTTTAAAGTCATAATTAATAAATCATTACTATTATTAGTGTTATTAGTGTTATTTATTGAATTTATACCAATTAATTTTCCTGTTTTTTGAGCTAATTTCATTGAAATTACACCTTTACCACCACGATTTGCTAAACGATATTCTTCAAATCGTGATATTTTTCCATAACCTTTCTCACTAATAGAGACAACTAAATCACCATCTTGATTAGAACACATTCCAATAACATGAGTACCTTTTGTATCTATTCCTTTTACTCCGCTGGCTATTCTTGACATTACTCTAACTTGATTTTCATTGATTCTAACTGCTCGTCCATTAGCCACAGCAATAATTATTTCATTATTACCTGTAGTTTTCAGCACATCTACTAATTGATCATTTGAACGCAATTTAATAGCTATTTTACCATTTTGGTAAATAGATTTAAATTGATCTAAAGTTGAACGTTTAATAATTCCTTTTTTAGTAACAAAAAATAAATTAGCATTTATATCATAATCTTCTGATATAGCAATTATTGTTTTAATAGTCTCATTTTTTTCTGTTGCTATTAAATTAACAATTGGTGTTCCTTTAGCTGTTCTTGAATAATTTGGCACCTTATGAGCACGAATTCGATAAACTTTCCCTTTATTACTAAATATTAACAAATCAGAATGAGTTGAAGTAATTAAAACTTTATCAATATCATCAGTATTAATATCAGTGCCACCAGCACCTTTAACACCAACACCACCACGATGTTGAGTTCTATATGTATCTAAAGGTAAACGTTTAATATAACCACTTTTTGAAAGCGTTATAACCACCTGTTCTTCTTTAATTAAAGCTTCATCAATAATTTCACCTTCATAATTTTCAATAATTTCAGTTCTTCTATCATCACCATAATTTTCTTTAATTGTTGTTAACTGAGAAATCATTAATTCTATTTGCTTAGAAGGTTCATTAATTAAAGTTCTTAATCGAATAATTTCTTCATTAATAAATGATAATTCATTATTTAATTTTTCTTGTTCTAAATCTGTTAAACGTTGCAGTTTCATTTCTAAAATAGCTTTAGCTTGTTTTTCAGAAAATTCAAATTTATTCTGTAAATTAGTTAATGCTTCTTCTGTTTTCTTTGATTCCTTAATTATTTTAATAATTTCATCAATATTTTGTAATGCTTTAACAAGACCAAAAATAATATGATATTGATGTTCATATTTTTTTAATTCAAAATTAGATTTATTAAGAATAATTTCAATTTGATGTTCAATATAAATTTCAATCATTTCTTTTAAATTCATTACTTTAGGTTGTTTATTATGTAATGCTAATAAATTTATTGTGAACGTTGTCTGTAATGAAGTAAATTTATATAGTTGATTTAAAATAAGTTCAGCATAATCAATATTTTTAATTTCTAATACTAATCTTATTCCTTCACGATTAGATTCATCTCGCAAATCAGTTATATAATTTACTTTTTTTTCTTGAACTGCTTTAACTATATTATTTATTAAATTAGTTTTATTAGTTTGATAAGGTATTTCTTCAACAATAATTGCAGGCTTACCATTTGATAATTTTTCAACTTTAGTTTTACTACGAACTGTTATTGTTGATCTTCCGTTTAAATAAGCATTTTTAAATGAATTTACACCTAAAATCATTGCACCTGTAGGAAAGTCAGGTCCTTTAACAATATCTAATATTTCCATAATATCACAATCAGGATTTTGAGCTACAAAAATAATTGCATCAACTATTTCTCTTAAGTTATGTGGCGGAATACTTGTTGCCATTCCAACAGCAATACCTGTTGTTCCATTAACTAATAAATTAGGAAAATAAGCTGGTAAAACACTAGGTTCTTTTTCAGCACCATCATAATTTTCAACAAAAGTAACTGTATTTTTATTTAAATCTTTAACCAACTCTCCTGCTATTTTACTCATTCTAACTTCAGTATATCTCATAGCAGCAGCACTATCACCATCAATTGAACCAAAATTACCTTGGCCATCAGCTAAAGGATAACGATAATTAAATTCTTGTGCCATTCTTACCATTGTTTCATAAACTGCAATATCACCATGAGGATGAAATTTTCCAATACATTCTCCAACAATACGTGCTGCTTTTTTATAAGGTTTATCATATGTCATACCTAAAATTGCTAAAGAATATAAAATTCGACGATGTACTGGTTTCAATCCATCTCTTGCATCTGGTAAAGCTCTTGAAACAATAACTGACATTGAATATTCTAAAAAACTAGTTCTCATTTCATCAGATATATTACGAACATATTTATTAGAAATAAATGTTTCATTTTTTTTAGTTATTTCGCTCATATATAAACTCCTAATTTTATTTTATTAACTTTTAAGCATCAATGTTTTTTACATATTTAGCATTTTCTTGAATAAATTCTTTTCGTGGAAATACATCTTTCCCCATCAATATTGAAAAAGTTTCATCTGCTTCTGAAGCATCATCAATACTTACTTGTAATAAAATTCTATGTTGTGGATCCATAGTTGTTTCTCATAGTTGTGTGGCATTCATTTCTCCTAAACCTTTATAACGTTGAATGTTAAAATTAGTTCCATTAAAATTATCTTTAATTTCTTGCAATTCTTGATCATTATATGCATATTTAATAAATTTACCACTATAAAATTTGTATAAAGGAGGCTGAGCTATATATATATAACCAGCATCAATTAAGGGACGCATGTAACGATAAAAAAATGTTAATAATAATGTTTTAATATGTGAACCATCAACATCAGCATCAGTCATAATAATAATTTTATGATAACGTAATTTAGTAATATTAAATTCTTTACCAACACCACAGCCAAAGGAAATAATAAGATTATTTATTTCTTCGTCAGAAAAAACTTTTAAAAGTCGTGCTTTTTCAACATTAATTATTTTCCCTCTTAATGGTAAAATTGCTTGAATTTCTCTACTTCTTCCCAACTTTGCAGTTCCACCAGCTGACTCACCTTCGACAAGAAAAACTTCTGTTTTAGTTGGATCTTTAGAAGAACAATCTGCTAATTTACCTGGTAAATTAGAAAATTGTAAAGGATTTTTTCTCGAAGTCATAATATTCTCACGTGCTTTTTTAGATGCTAAACGTGCACTTACTGATAAAATAACTTTGTTAATAATAATTTTTGCTTCAGCAGGGTTTTCCAATAAAAATTTATTAATTATTTTTCCAGTTACATTAGAAACAATTTTTCTAACTTCAGAATTACCAAGTTTTGTTTTAGTTTGCCCTTCATATTGTGGATTAGGATGTTGAACTGAAATAATTGCTAAAATTCCTTCTTTAACATCATCGCCAGTAAATGTTTCATCATTATTTTTTAAAAGATTATTTTTTTTCGCATAAGAATTCAATTCTCTTGTTAATGCTAAACGAAAACCATCTTCATGTGTTCCACCTTCAGGTGTATTAATATTATTACAAAATGAAAATATTTGAGATTCTTCACTTTCATTATATTGAAAAGCTATTTCTGTGTTTATACCATTTATTTCAAACTCTCCATAAATAATTTCATGTTTTAAAGGTTCAAATTTATTATTTAAAAAGGCAACATATTCTTTAATGCCCCCTTCATAACAAAAAGTTTCTTCTTTATTTTCACGTTCATCAATAACTTGAATAGTTAAACCTTTATTTAAAAAAGCAAGTTGTCTTAACCTTGTTTTAATTATTATAAAACTAAAATTTACAGTTTCAGTAAAAATACTTTCATCAGGTTTAAATAAAACAGTTGTTCCATTTTTATCACTTTGTCCAATAATTGCCAATGGTAATTCTGGTTTACCACCTTCAATATATTTTTGAAAAAAAATATTACCATCACGGTAAATAGTAACTTCCAAATACTTACTTAAAGCATTTACTACTGAAGCACCAACACCATGTAAACCACCTGATACTTTATAAGAACCATTATCAAATTTTCCACCAGCATGTAATGTAGTAAAAACCGTTTCTACTGTTGAAATATTAGTCTTTGGATGTATATCAGTAGGAATACCTCGACCATTATCTTTTACTAATATTTCATTATTTTTAGTAATAGTTACAGAAATTTTTGTACAAAAACCAGCAATAACTTCATCAACAGCATTATCAACTATTTCTCAAACTAAGTGATGTAATCCTCTTTCTGCAGTGGAACCAATATACATTCCAGGTCGTTTTCTAACTGCTTCTAGTCCTTCTAAAACTTGAATTGAGTTAGCATTATAATCATTTGGAGTCCTTGTGCTCACTATTTTCACTCTCTTTCATCATTAAATATTTTCATTATTAAATTAATGAAAATATTTAAAATTTCAAAAATAAATTCAAAAAAAGACTTTTTATTCTTTAAAATAAGCATATTATTTTACATTTTATGTATAAATTATACATTTTTTTTGATTTAAAACAACATAATTTTTTTAAAAGAAAAAATTAAAAAATCTTTATTCAAAAATAATAAATTACTTTTTTAAAAATATTTAACAAAAAATCTATTTAAAATTTTCTATTAAATTAATAATACTATTTGCCATTTGTTGATCAAATCACATACCTGGATGAAATTCATCAAAATAAAAATATTTATTTAAATTACTTTCATTAACTCCAGAATTAAAAACTGGTTTATAAGAATATTTTGTTTCTTTAGACATCATTTTACAAATTATAGCACTAGTTTCAACAATTCCATCTGGAATTTTATTTTTAAAATTATTCATATCAGTTGCTAATTCTCTTGAAAGAAAAAAAGGTGTAATAATATTTTTATAAATTATTTTCATTTTTAATATCACCTGAATTGTAAATATAAATGGGACAGTTTTTTAAAATAATTGTATTAAATCTATTGGTCTTTTATAAGATAGTGATTTTCTGGGTGTAGAATTAATTTGAAATGCTATAGTATTTAAATCTTTTTGTTTATATGAAGATAGATCTGTAGATTTTGGTAAATATCTTCTTAAAATACCATTATTATTTTCATTTAAACCTCTTTGACAAGGTTTACCAGGATCTGCAAAATAAATCTTAACATTACAATTTTTTTCGATTAATTTTCATTTACTAAATTCTTTACCACGATCAAAAGTAATAGTTTTAACTGTTCCTTTTTGTAACTTTGAAATAAATTTTATTATACTTTTTGTAATATTTTCTGATTTATTATTTTTAGTTGCTAAAGGAATTGTGGTTTTTGATCATATATCAGCTAAAGTAATAATAGAACTTTTATGATCTTTACCAATGATAGTATCACCCTCTAAATGACCAAATTCTTCTATATTTTTAATATTAGGAATGATTAAATTTCTTTCATGAATAGACTTACAATTATTAATTCTGCCCCTAGTTTCTTTTTGTTTGTGAGGTTTATTTTTTCCTTTTCTCAATAAGTTATTTTCATCAAAACCCATTCGATTTGTTTTAAACATGTTATATAAAGTTTTTGTTGAAATACTTTTTATTTTATTTTCCTTTAAAAAATTAGCAATTATATCAAGAGCATAATTTTTAGTAATTAACAAATGATTAATAGTATTAATTTCTATTAAAGTTAAAATTATTAATTTTCTACCTGCATTTTGTTTATTTTTTTGAATTTTATTCAATATTTCTAATGGTAATAAGTTTTGATTTAATAATCTACAAACTCTATGTACAGTTGATTTACTATAATCAATGGCTTTTGCTATTTTACGAATCGAAAATCCATAACTTTTATATTCTTTTATTGCTATTATTGATTCAATAGTCAGATACTTATACATTGTGCTAATTCCTTTCTTTTCTTAATTATAGAATTAACACAATTTAATTTTTATATAAGTGTCCTTTTTAATTTTACAATTCAGGTCATTTTTTTTCATTGTTTTTGATATTCAATACATGTTTTACGTGCTATTTGTATTTTTTGTTGATTATTATGTAATATCTTTTTAATTTTTGGTGTTAATGTTAAGTCAGGAACATCACTAATAATAATTTTTTTGCACCATTTTTAATTAATAATTTTATTGCTTTTTTTCTTCATTTATTACATTATTAATTTTACTGTTAATAATAATAGGATCTGTTTTATTCATTAAATTACCAATATCATTAGCTCCCATTTCTATTCAAATAACATCTTTTTTTGTAAAGAATGTTGTAATAACAACATTTGTGTTTGATGAGACAAATCAAAAGTTTTAATAATATCTAAATTATTATCACTGCTATCAGCAACTTCTTTTAATTATGTAGAAAAGTATGGATGACCAAAAATTATTCATCAATTTACACTTAAAATATTATTTTTAATTAAAAATTTGTTAAAAGTAACATTATTTAGTGTAAAAATTCTCTAAAAATAACACTTTATCATGTATCATTACTTTTCTACAAAATTAAAGGCAACTTCTCCTCCATAAGCATAATTATTACCCAAACTTTGAAATGTTTTACCATTGATGTTAAATAATCAGCTAGGTTTAAAATTAATATTTAATTTTTCAGCAATTAATTGTGAAGCTACTTTATTACTACTTCAACAATTATTATAATAAGGTTTATCTAATTGAAAATGTTTAAATTTACTATTACTATTTTCTAAATATTGATTTTGTGCAAATGTTCCTGCACCAGTATCTGATAAACTATCCCCTAAAACATAAAATTCACTAATACTATCTTGCTTATTTTTACAAGCAATTATATTTAAATTAGTAAAAATTAAAATAGTAAACATACTTAACAATTGTAATTTCTTCTTCATTATTTTTTACCTTTTCTTAGCTTATTAATTAAAAATAACTATTTTAGTTATATCATATTATTTTTCTCCAATTGGTAAAACTAGTTGTAATAACCCAGTTTCTTCTTCACTATCAATAATTGTATAATTTTTTGGTCAAGAAATTTTCAAATTTACTTTTTTACATTTATTAAAAGATTTTAAAGCATTAATAATTAATTTTGAATTAAAAACTACTTTTATTTCTTCTTTTAAACTTTTAGATTTTACAATATGAAATTTTTTAAATTGTTCAATTACTTCACCTATACTATCATTATTAGATAAACAATTAATTTTAAAATCATTTTTTTCCACATTGATTCAAAATTGAATCATAGGTGAAGTATCTTTTTTTGCTAAAATTATTGATAATTCAATAATTTTTAAAAATTCTCTAACGTTATTAATTTCAATAATATTTTTTTCTTTTTCTATAATATTTTTAATAATATCATCCGTATTTGGATAAGTACCTTCAATCATTCGTGTTTGAAATAAAAAATTTTCAATTTCAATAATTAAATTATAATCATTTTCAAAATAAAAATTTATATTTGAATTTAAATCACTAGTAATTTTATCAATTTCATTTAATAAATGAACTGGAATATTAAATTCTTTATTATTAAATTCTAATTTTTCTTCAAAAGAAAATCACTTTTTTGCTAAACAATATCCATCAGTTGCTGTAACAAATAACTTTTGATCATTAAATTTAAAATTAATTCCACTTAATGCTGGTTTATTATTGTTTGTATTTGTTGCAAAAGCAATTTGTTCATTTATATTTTGCAACAAACTTTTATTAAAAGATACTTTATTTTTAATATTTTTATTAAAGTTAATTTTTGGAAATTTTTCAATTGTCAACGTACTTAATTTGAAGATAAAATCATTATTATCATTTTTAAAATTACTAATAATTAAGTTATTAATTTTAAGTTCAAATAAAATTCATTCATCTTCTAATTTACTAAAAATATCATAAATAATTTTAGTATTAATTAATACTGAACCAATATTTAATATTTTTAAATATTTTTCATTATTATTTAGTTCATATTTTAATGATAAATTACCATTAGATGCGGTTAAAATTATTTTTTCTTTTTCAACTTCTAATAAAAAACAAGATAATTCTTCGTAATTGTTATTAGAAATTGTTATTTTTATTATTTTTTTTATTATTTTGAATAATATAGAACTTTTGATTTCGATTTTCATAAATATCTCCCATTTTTAAACATTAATAATTAATTATATATTATATATATTAATTACTATTATTTATTTAATTATTAATAATATTATAATGTGGATTAATGTGAATAACTAATTTTAAATTATAAAATCAGTAAAAAATTAGGATTTTATATGTTAATAATTTATGATTAAAATAGTGGATTAATTGTGTTTTAAACATTCACGTGATAATCTTTCAATATTTTTTTTAAATTCATAATTAGTTTCAATATTTTTTTTAATTTTGTTATAAGCATTCATTACTGTTGTATGATCTTTACCTCCAAATTCAGAACCAATTTTTGTATATGATTCATTTAAAAGTGTTTTTATTAAATACATTGCTACATGGCGTGCTATTGTTATTGTTTTAACTCTAGAAGTACTAATCAATAATTTGATTGGAATATTATAATATTCAGATACAATTGTTTTAATTTTTTTAATAGTTAGTTTTTCTTTTAATGAAGTATTTGATGTTTTAAAAGCTTTCATAACGTCTTCAAGCACTATTAAATGATTAGGCTTTATATATAAAATGCTGTAAAAAATTAATCTATTTAATGCTCCTTCCAATTTTCTAACATCACTATTAAAATTTAAAGCAATAAAACTTAAAGATTCTTCAGTAAAAATGCTTGGATCATAATTTAAAGACTTAATTTTTTCTTTTAAAATAATTAATGAAGTTTCAAAATCTGGTGAATCAATACCAACACTTAAACCACTTTGAAATCTTGAAACATTTCTTTCTTCAAAACCATATAAATCATCAGGATGTTTATCTGATGTAATAACAATTTGTTTTTGTTTGTTAACAAAGCTATTAAATATATGAAAAAATATTTCATTTGTTTTACTACGATTAGCTAAAAATTGAATATCATCAACGAGAAGAACATCGTATTGATTAAATGAATCTTTAAATTTTTCAATATCATTAATATTTTGTTTAATAATTTCTGGTACCATACGGCCAAATTCTTCAGAAGATAAGTAAAGTACTTTTTTTTGATTATTATATTTTGTTAGTATTTCATTTTCAATAGCATGAAGTAAATGTGTTTTTCCTAATCCAGAATTACCATAGATAAATAAGGGATTTCAATACCTACCAAGTTCTATGGTAATTGAAAATGCTGCTTGATAAGCATCGTTATTTGATTCACCTTTAACAAAGTTATTAAATTGAAATTGTTTTTTAATTTGTTGCAATTTATTAAATTCAACAAAATCTTTTTCTACATATATTTTTTGTTTCTTTGCTTCATTAAGTTCTAAAAATTCAATTTGAAGATTTTGTTGAATAATTCTTTCCAAAATTTCTTTAACTTTAAATGTTATATTTTTAGTTAAAATTTCTTTTGCGAATAGTGAATCAACAATAATTAAACATTTATTTTCAAAAATATCATAAATATAAGTGTTTTTAATATAGTTATTAAAAATACTTGGATCAATCATTTCATCATATTGAAGAAAATTTCTAACTTTATTTCAAATATTTTGAAAGTTTTCTCGTTTATTATCAGTGTCATTCA